>CAVZRF010000001.1:0-63006 GCA_963777685.1 uncultured Acidobacteriaceae bacterium
AGATTCGAACTTCCGACCTGCGGTTTAGGAAACCGTCGCTCTATCCACCTGAGCTACAGGGCCATTCCTTATCGGGATGAGTTACGTGTTCAGTTTATCGCAGTGCGGGATCCGAGTGTGTTGGTCCGATTGTTGCCCGGGTAGGCCCCGTCAGTGCAAAGTTGTCTGCATGGCTGCCTCGGAATCGGCGAGTGCAGCCTTAAGGAGTCGACCGTAGGCTCCTAGTGCCCAATGACGTCGACGATCGGCTTTCCGGCCTTTGGAACCGCCCGGAGATAGTCCTCACCCAAGAGCGCGGCCATGGTCGCCGCCAGTTGGGTTTGCAGCACGGGAGCGATGTTGGTTCGCTCGCCCAACGCCGGAGTGTCCGGGCCGAGGAAGACCATCCATATTTGCTTCGACTCGGGGAGGCCAGGCCACTTCTTTTCCGGGTTCGCCGCTGATGGCCCGTGGTCTTTCCAGCTATCCAGGCCCTCGCCCCGCCCATGGTCGGGAGAGAAGATCAGCGTGGTGCGGCCGCGATATTCGGGCATCGACTGCGCCGTCTCCCAAAGCACGCGAAGATACTCATCGGCCCGATGGGCAGCGTTGAGATACTCGGCGTAATTGCCGTCATGGGCCCAATCATCGGTGTCTCCAAGAGAGAGATACAGGATGCGCGGTTTTTGCGATTTCAGATACTCAAGGGCGGTATAGAAGGGGATGGGATCGAAAGGCTCGTCCTCCCAAAAGCGGGGAGTTTCGGCTTTTTCGTGGTTGAGCAAATCGAGACGGGGTGTCATCGGAATCGATGTGAGCGGATCGTAGCCGGCATTGACGAGCAGATGAGAGCGCTGCGCATTGAGAATGTAGGCATCACGTCCCAGGCGGCAAAGGCCGCGATGCGGTTGTGGAAAGCGTCCTTCTGATTCAGCCACTCCAGGACCGTCTGATTGGGGTTCCATACTTTGTCATTGCTATTCACGCGAGGGTCTGCGAAGCCGCAGAATGTTTCGCTGTAGCCGGGGTAGGAAAAATTCAGGGTATTGGTGACGTGTGCGTCTGAGCCTTTTGACAGGTTGCCGTAGATCTGCCCCTGCTGCGCGACTACGGTCCACAAGAAGGGCATCAGAGCAGTACGGCGCTCGCTCACAGTATCACGCCAATAGGCTTTCTTGAGCCCGTCGACATCCTTTACCTTGCCGTGCTCCAGATTCATCAGCGCGGGGTCTGCACCGTTGAAGACCTCTTGCCATCGAAGCCCATCGGTCATGACATAAACGATGTTCTCGGTCCGCTGGGTGGAAGCCTGGGCGACGACGAAAGGCGAAATGCACAAGAACAGAAAGGCGCAGAGAAGGCAGCGTCGAAACTCTCTCATACTCGAGAGTCTAAGGCTTCGTTGCAAATCGAGAGATTCTTTCTCAACTGCTCCGACTCTTTCGCGTCGAGGGTTTCGTCGTGATCGACGTCCGCCTACGAGAATTGAGCATCCGTGTATGAATCAAAGTTCTCTTCGAACACAGCCCCGTCGTAGTTATCTTCGCCATTCCGTTCGACCAAACATAGCCACAGTGGAGTGAGGTTGGAATGATGACGCCAGCACAGCCAGGTAGACGGCTGAAGTCCGAGCCTCGCGCCGATTGCGATGGCGAGGTTCTAACTCGTGCGTCGAACCAACGCTGGCAGCGGTCGCGAGGCCTGGTTCCGGTTTATCGGTGTTGAAGTATCTCTTGTACGCTGCAATCCAGTCGGTTGCGATATCGCTTTGTGCGGTTGCCAGTTGAACTTTTCCCTGGCAGACCAGCTGGTGAAGATGATCTTCCAGTTGGTCTTTGACACGGGAATTCCAGGTGGACGAGTACGGCTCGGGCCAGAGATTTTGAATACTGTCCGATCCGCCCAGCGCGGGCGTAATCAAATAGTCAAGCGCATAGTTCTTTGTCGAGGAGGCTGGGACGCTGTATTCCTTGAAGACAGCCTGCTCCAGAGATGGATTTACCGGCGGATCGTTGTCGAGGTCCTGATTGCTGCACAAGTCGGCGGTCTGAACGGCGCGGACGGAACCAGGAGTCAGGGTTCTACGAGGGAGTGCGGTGGCTTCGGCCATCCTCGCATCCGAATTGGATTGATTGCCGCCGATATGACGAATGGCCCAGGTGCCACCGACCACGAGCAGGAGTGCCAGACAGGCACCGGCCAACTGTCGGGTCATGGCTCCCCAGGACGTAACAGGGCGCGACCTGCGAGCCTGCACGGAGGCTTCTGACAAACGCGCCTTCAGCAAATCTCGCGAGAAGGACGAAGGAGAGTTTTGCAGGCGGATTTCCTGTTCACGAAGCTCGGCAAAGTCAGACGAAGCGCTCTCGATTGCGATCAGGCGCTTACGACATGACTCGCATTGTGCAACATGTTCCCGCGCTAGAGTGGCATGGCGGGTCGAGAGCTCCTGGTCAGAGAAGAGAAGGAGCTCTTCGTCCGATAGATGTGCCTGGTTACCCTGCATAATTCACTTACTCCCAGTTGCCCGCAGTATACGCGCGAAAGATCGGGAGAGCGACAGCGAGACGCCTCCGAGCGAAATGCCCAGCACCTCGGCGATCTGGCGGTACTTTAATCCTTCGGCGCGGAGATAGAGGCAGCGCTGGTCCTGTTCGGGAAGAGCCTCGACAATCGCGCGCAGGCGCTGCTGGGTCTGGCCGAACAGCATTTCATCCTCAGCGCTGGCGTTTGGGCACGGCTGTTGGGCGAGGATGCTTTCGTCGATGAGGCTGCGCTCGGTTACCTGAATAGTGGTCCGCCGTTTCAAAGCCAGATTGTGGGCCACTCGAAACAGCCAACCATTGAGATTGGTGCGCGGACGGCCGAGTTGCAGGTGCCTGAAGAGGGCCAGAGAAGGTTTCCTGGACGACATCTTCGGCATCGTGCAACGACAGTCCACAAGAAAGCACATAACTCAGAACGCGTGCCTGTGATTGATCGAAGAGACGAATGACGACTGATTCCAGTTCTGAATGGGCGTGGCAGTGAGTCTTCCCCGCCGAAGTCAGCAGTTGCAGCATATTCGAGTCTTCGGAAGGCAAGGGCGGCGGCTTTTGGGTGTCTTCCATTCTGTTCGATGGTTACTCAGTTGCTACTGACTCTGTCTTGATACTACAACCCAGATTGATGCCAAAAAAGAATGAACAAAACCGACCGAAAAAGAATATTCAAGTATGCGACTCATTTTGAGACTAGCAGCGTGTTTGCTGCTTTGCGTGTGCTCCGCGATAGGACAGGGAACTACCGGCGAGATTCGGATTCAGGTGAAAGATCCGTCGGGCGCTGTTTTGAGTGCTAAGGGTTGGGTGACGGGGCCCGGCACCAACCACACTTTCCAGACGGATGCTCAAGGCGCGTACACTCTGAGCGGATTAGCGTTCGGCCGCTACCGGCTGGAAATCTCCAGGACGGGATTTGCCTCTCGCGTCCTCATCGTCGACGTGAAATCAACGACACCTGTATCGGAGGCGGTTGCGCTTGGTGTTCAATCGGCGGGGAATAGCGTAACCGTTTATGCGACCACTCCCATTGGGCAGAACACCCAGTCTCCCGATGAGATTCCTGTTCCCGTTCAGGGATTGACCGCGAAAGATTTCGAGGACACGAATGCCCTCGACCTTGCCGACCTGATGAACAAGCGGCTGACCAGCGTGTACATCAACGAGAACACCGGAAATCCCTTTCAGCCGGACATCAACTACCGCGGATATACGGCCTCTCCCCTGCTGGGGACGCCAGAAGGGCTGTCCGTTTATCTGGACGGCGTGCGCCAGAACCAACCCTTCGGCGATATCGTTGCGTGGGACCTGATTCCCAAAGTGGCCATTCAGGACATGGCGTTGATTCCCGGCTCTGATCCGGTCTATGGCTTGAACACTCTGGGCGGCGCGGTCTCCGTGCAAACCAAGAGCGGTCTCACCTGCGCCTGGCGGTTCGCTGCAGCTCACCGGCGGCAAGTTCGGCCGCCGCGCAGGTGAAGGAGAGTTGGGCGGCGTATTGCCCAAAGGCTTCAACTACTATGTGGCAGGAAATCTCTATCGCGAAGACGGATGGCGGCAGTATCTCGCCCTCCGAAGTCCGGCAGGCCTTCGCCAAGCTGGGATGGACCGATGCCAAGACGAGCGTCTTTCTCAGCGGCGCCTACGCAGACAACTGGATGACAGGCAACGGCACATCAGACTACCGCTTTCTGGCGATGAACTACAGAAGCGTCAACACGATTCCCGACGTAACCTGGGACCATTCTCCTTCGTTGACGTTGAACATCAACCACGCGGTGACTGACAACCTGACGCTCTCGGCCAATGCGTACTATCGATACGTCCGCACCGACAGCTCCAATGGCGACCTCAACGACGATTCGTTCGGCGAGGACCTATATACATCTGACCGACGACGATATCGCTGCGCTCAAGGCCGCGGGATACACCGGTTTTCCGACCACCGGCAATGCCACCACGGAGCCATTTCCTTACTGGCGTTGCCTCGCGCAGGTGCTGCAAAACGACACCGGCGGCGATCCGTCTGAGAACTGCAACGGCGTCATCACCCGAACCACAGATAAGCAGAACAGCTATGGTCTTTCCGGCCTCGTCACATGGAAGACAAAACACAACCGGCTTTCGGTCGGCGCCAGTTGGGACCGCGGCACCTCGACTTACCATCAGCTGACCCAGCTGGGCTACCTTAACGCCGACAACGTCTCCTTTACGCTGGTGCCGATTATCCTGAACGGCACGACGTTCATCCGACGGGGATCCCGTAGATACCCAGGTGCAACTGCATGGAACCGTCAATACGCCCAGCGTCTACGCGACCGATACCCTCACCTATGGCCCTTGGGCCGTCACACTCTCGGGCCGCTACAACCACACATCGCTCGACAATCGTGGACTATCTTCCCATCCTCGGCGGCACGCGGAAATCTGAACAGCAATAACGTCTTCCAGCGGTTCAATCCGGCAGCGGGATTGACTTACAAGCCTTCGCGCTTCTTCAATACCTATTTCAATTACAGCGAGGCCAGCCGCGCCCCCACGTCGATCGAGCTTGGCTGCGCCGATCCCGACGAGCCCTGCAACCTGCCGAATGCGCTGGTCAGCGATCCTCCGCTGAAGCAGGTGGTCTCGCGCACATTCGAGGTGGGCATCCGCAGCAACGAGAGCGGCTTTCGTTTCACTGGAGTGCAGACTACTTCTTCGGGCAGAACTACCAGGACTTGCTCTTTGTCGCCTCGGAACAGACCGGCTTCGGTTATTTCCTGAATTTCGGCAAGACCCGCCGTGATGGTGTTGAGCTGGAGCTTCGCAAGGACTGGCGGCAATGGAGCTGTGGGCAGTAACTACACTTTTCTCAATGCGACCTATCAGAGTCCGCAGACGATCGACGGCGGCAGCAACAGCTCGAACGACAGCGCGCTGGCGGGTCAGCCCGGCATCGATGACGACATTCACATCGTTCCCGGCGATTTCATACCGCAGGTGCCACGAAATCTATTCAAGTTCTACGGCCAGTACCGACCCGTCGCCCAAGTTGACGGTGGAAGCTGAACATTCTCGCGGCCGGTTCGTCGTTGCGCGCGTGGCAACGAAAACAATCTGGACCAGCCGGATGGAGTGTATTATCTGGGATCGGGAAAATCTGCCGGATACGGTGTCGGCCAACCTTGGCGCGCGGTACCAGGTCGACGAAGCACATTCAGCTCTTCGTGCAGATGAACAATCTTCTCGACAAGCATTACTCGACCGGCTGCGCAACTGGGAACCACGCCGTTCGATAACAACAACCATTTTCGTGGCGCGGCCTTTCGGGACACCCTACGGTGACGATGACGACGGCATGCCGATTCGCTCCTCGTCCTTTCAGGCGCCGGGAACCCCTTCAACATTTATGGAGGGTTGAAAGTGACTCTTTGGCAGAAAAAGTAAAAGACGCGCCTGAATATTAGCTTCCTGCGGAGCGAGTCGATCTCAAAACGGGACGGTTCCGCTTGGAATGGCTCTTAACGATTAGCGCTCGCGCAATCCGATAAGAATTGCAGCCGATGTTCTAGGATAAAAGCAGGCGTTATTTTTCTGGACAAGTTCCGATCGCGAGGATTATTTGCGGTTCAAGATCGTTCGAGTTTCTTTTTTCGTTCTTGCTCTTTTGGGATGCTTGCCTGCATGGGCTCAACCGCCAGCCGCAAGTCAGCGGCCGGCGCCGGCAGATCCAAATGTTATCTCGATTCAGAACGTGTGTGCGGCGGCTCTGCCCCGCGCAGAGGAAGGCAAGCTCTTTCAGTGGAGCCCGGATGGGCAGAGCATCGCCTATTTTCAGCCAGTAGCGGAGAACTACGGACTGCGAATGGAACTGGACGCAGTTGGTGCCCAGGGCGGAGAGCGGCGAACGCTTCTCACCAGTAAGTCGATCAACGAATTATTTCCAGCGAAACCCACAGGACATCAAGGCCAGCAGGTGCCTCCTCCTAAGGAAGCTGTCGGCTTCCAGTGGAGTTCTGATGCGAAGGGACTACTTCTCTACAACAATCTGAGCATATTTTGGCTGGACGAAAAAACACATCAGACGAAGAGCCTGGTCACCGGCAAGGAGCCTATCTCCGATGTACAGCTTTCTCCGGACGGGCACTCCGTGGCTTTCGTACGAGCCCACAATTTGTGGGCGGTGGAGGTCGAAGGCGGATCCGAGTGGGCGATCACTAGGGGTGGCACCGAGATCGTGCGCAAGGGGGAACTGGATTGGTTGTATGCGGCGGAACTTCGAACCAAGCATGGCTACTCATGGTCTCCGGATTCCTCCCGCATCGCATATCTCGAATTTAATCTGAAGGGAGTAGCCAGCTACACTCCGCCCTTTCAACTAGCCGAGGATCCGCCGGCGCCCACGATCGACTACCCGACCGCTGGAACCAAAATCCCCGAAGTACATGCCTTCGTCGTCGCCATAAACGGCAAGTCTTCACCGGTCGCGGTCGATACGGGCAAGGAAACGGATGTTTATCTTCCGCGGGTGCAGTGGCTCCCAGATGGCAAGCGGCTGGCCCTGCAACGATTAAACCGCCCGCAGTCTCATTTGGACCTACTTCTGGTGAATGCCTCTACGGGTTCGTCGCAAGTGCTTCTGTCTGAAACGGACCAGTACTGGATCAATCTAAGTGACATTCTCTACTTCCTGAAGGGCGATCCTCAATTCATATGGTCGAGCGAACGTTCGGGGTATCGCCATCTCTATCTGTATGGTCTTGATGGAAAGCTGGTCCGGCAGCTGACGGATGGTCAATGGGAAGTCACGTCTCTTAATGCGGTGGATGAGAAGGCACGAAAGCTCTACTTCACCTCGACCGAGATGAGTTCGCTAGAGCGACATCTTTACGTGAAGGGATTCGATGAGCATGAGACGAAGCGGCTGACAGCCTTTAGCGGAACCCACGAAACTACATTTGCTCCGGATGTTTCTGAGTTCGTCGACAACTTCTCGACTGCCACGAAGCCCTGGAGCCGCACCGTTTACAAGCTGGATGAGCAGAAGAACGGACGTTCAACCGCGAAGGTGTTCGCATTGGATGAACAACCATCTGGACCGGGAACCGGGCCCGCATTGCGTACAGTTAATTTCCTGACGGTGACGACGCACGATGCCATAAAGCTCAACGCAATGCTGATACAGCCCGCCGGCTTCCCCTCGGGCAAGAAATATCCAGCGCTGATCTACGTCAGAGGTGGTCCGGGTCAGCAGGCGGTTCGTGATGCGTGGGACGGCGACGTCTCTATGTGGCAACAGTTGCTGGCGCAGCGGGGATATGTTGTCTTTGCCGTCGACAATCGCGGCGCTGCCGGACGGGGCCACCTTTTTGAGGAATATCTTCACTACCGGTTCGCGGCCATTGAAATGATCGATCAGCACGACGGCCTCGATTTCCTGCGCTCTCTTCCGTACATCGATTCGACACGCATCGGCATTTGGGGCCGCGGCTTCGGCGGAACGCTTACGGTGAACGCAATGCTCCATCCGCGATTGGGCTTCAAAGCAGGGTTTGCCGTCGCACCGATTGTCGACTGGTTCCATTACGACACGGTGTTTACGGAACGATATCTCGGCAGCTCGGTTAGCAATCAGGATGGCTACCTGTCTTCCTCGCCCCTGGACGGCGCGGGGCGGCTGAAATCTCCGCTGCTGGTTGCGCAAGGGACGGCGGACTTGCAAGTTCACCCCGAGCAGGCCATGGAGTTGCAGCACGAACTCGTCGAGGCACAGAAGCAAGCGGAAATCTCGCTCTATCCTGGCCAGGGCCACACTATCGACGGGCCGGATGCTTGTGTAGTCTCATATCAGACGGCTACCGATTTCTTTGCGGCGAACCTTTGAAACCGGCGGCTAACGGAATTCCCGGGAAGCATCCTACAATGGCGGATCGAAATGGCAGTCCTTGGATCGTCGCGAGATGAACAAGATTTGTAGACGAATATGAGACCACGCACCGTTTTCGTATGGATGGCGGCCTGTTGCGCCGTCTTAACGTCAGTCTACGTATGGCACAGAGTTCATTCGATGGCTGAAGGCACTATGCGGGAATTGAACGAGTCGATCGGTTCGGTGGTGACCGTCAAAACGCCGCTGGGACTGCCCCCGCTCCCCGTTCCGAAGAGCAATCCGATCACTGCCGAGAAAGTCGCCCTGGGCCGCAGCCTGTTTTATGACAAGAGACTATCCTCGGACAATACCGTTTCCTGCTCCTCATGTCACAACCCAATTCTTGGGTTTACCGATGGAGCGATACACTCCACTGGGGTCGCTGGAAAGACTGGAAAAAGAAACGCGATCTCGCTCCTGAACGCCGCCTACGATCCGGTCCAGTTCTGGGATGGCCGTGCGCCCACTCTTGAGCTTCAAGTTGGAACCCCGATGGAAGATCCGGATGAGATGAACCAGCCGCACGCCATCACCGTCAAGAAACTCGAGAAAGACCCAACTGTTCAGAGGCAGTTCGATGCGGCATTCGGCCCTGGCCCGATCACGATCGGCAAAATCCAGCAGGCGATCGCCAGCTTCGAACGAATGTTGATCAGTGGCAACTCGGCATTCGATCGCTATCAGTTCGGAGGCGATAAGAGCGCACTGTCGCCCTCTGCCATCCGCGGGCTTGCAATTTTTCAGGATAAGGACAAGGGCAACTGCGCCGTCTGTCACACGATCAACAGTCACTACGCGCTCTTCACCGATGGCAAGTTTCACAACACCGGGGAAGGTGTCGACGAGGAAGGCAACCTCACCGATCCAGGCCGATATAGCGAAACGAAGGCTGACGGGGACCGGGGTGCGTTCAAGACGCCGAGCCTGCGTAACATAGCTGAGAGCGCTCCTTATATGCACGACGGTAAATTGAAAACACTCAATGATGTCGTGCAGTTTTATGAGGGCGGCGGGAATTCGAATCCATATCTCGATAAAGAAATGAAGCCAATCCATCTCTCGGCCCGCGACCGCGCCGACCTGATCGAGTTTCTCAAGTCACTTTCAGGTGAGCCGCCTGTCAACGCCGGGCCCCCGCAGGCCGGCAAATGAGCCCTGTCGCGAAGATGAAACGAGCCATCGCTGCAATCTGTCTTATCGCCACTTTTGCTCTTGCCGGCTGCAAGAGCGCGACGAAGGTCGAACCGCAGACCGCCGCTGCTCCGGCGCCGGTCTACTTCAAGGTAGATTCCGCAACCGCTGGAGTCATCCAGGGCAAGATAAGCTTTACCGGAAAGAGGCCCACACGCAAACCGATCGATATGAGCGAGGAGCCGGCCTGCGTGGAGGCGCACCACGGCAAAGCTTATGACGAGTCGCTGGTCGTGAACCCAAACGGCACGCTAGCCAACGTATTTGTGTATGTCAAAGGCGGGCTTGAGGGAAAGACATTTGAGATTCCCACTACACCGGTTGTCATCGACCAGCAAGGCTGCTGGTTCCATCCCCGCGTGCTCGGCATTCAGATGGGCCAGGTGTTGAGCGTGATCGAACTCCGACCCGGTGACTCACAATATTCACCCATGGCCGAGATCAATCGCGAATGGAACCACAGCCAGGGCGCAGGGAGACCCGCCCCTGGCGAGCAAGTTCCTCAAGCCGGAAATCATGATCGGGTGAAGTGCAACATCCATCGCTGGATGCATGCCTTCATCGGCGTCGTCGACAATCCTTACTTCGCGGTAACCGGCGCCGACGGGTCCTTCGAGATTCGCAACTTGCCGCCTGGCGATTACGTCATCGAAGCGTGGCATGAGACGCTGGGAACTCAGGAACAGAAGATCACCGTTCTCCCGCACAGGGAAAACTAAAGCAAGCTTCACTTTCAAAGGAGAATGATCCGTGACTAAGCCAGCGGCCGCCAAGCACTCAGCATTCTATCGATCTGCCTCATTGCCGCGGTCTTCACGGGCTGTTCCAAACCGCGCACCTCAGCCGTCGAGCGAAGCGGCGGACCAAGCGGCGCTGCTAACTCAACCGCGCTTCGGCTCTATGTCAGCTAACGAGGTTTCAGGGGACCTGTCGGTCATCGATACGGCGATCTATAAGGTCATCGCCACCGTGCCGCTCGGCAAGCGCCCGCGCGGCATTCATGCGAGTCCCGATGGCAAGACCATCTATATCGCGGTGAGCGGCTCGCCGATCGCCGGGCCGGGCGTGGATGAGAGCACGCTGCCGCCGCCGGACAGGAGCGCCGATGGCATCGCCGTCTTCGACGTGAAGCAGAACAAAGTGCGTTCGCATCATCCATGCGCGGCGCCGATCCGGAGAACTTCGACATCAGCAAGGATGGAACGCAGATCTATGTTTCCAACGAAGACACTGCCGAAGTAAGCATCGTCGATATCGCCTCTGGAACGGTGGTGAAGTCGTCAAGATGGGCGAGCAGCCGGAAGGCGTCAAAGTCACGCCCGATGGCAAGCTCGTCTACGTCACTTCGGAAGAGACCGGCGACGATCTCGGTACTCGACCCTGTGGCAGGCAAGATCATCAAGACTTTCAAGGTGGGTCATCGTCCCCGCTCGGTCGCCTTTCTGCCTGACGGCTCGCGAGCTTACGTGAATGCCGAGAATGATGGCGACGTGGTGATCGTGGATGCAAGAAGCAGAAGATGATCGGCACCATTCCGCTCGGCAAGCCCGGCGTCGATCAAGCCGATGGCGGTTCTGCTTTCGCCCGATGCCACTCGACTCTACGTCAGCACCGGTCGCGGACAGCAGGTCTTCACCATCGATACGGCGACCAACAAACCGCTGTCGTCTGTCGAGGTGGGGGCGCGTCCGTGGGGAATTGCGCTATCGCCGGATGCCAAGACCCTTTACTCGGCCAATGGCCCATCGAACGACGTTTCGGTCGTTGATCTGGCGACGAATACAGTTACGCACCGCGTGAAGGCGGGAACCGGACCGTGGGGAGTGATTGCTGTCGACCCGAAATAGATGTGTGCGCTGTCGCTCGACGCGAGCAGACATATGCGACTTATGAATTGTTATCCGCGCTCCGAACGCAGCCGAGCGACCGGTCCGAAGTTCGTTCTTAATGCGCAGGAACTGTCACGTCAGGCAGCTTCCAGGCGAAGAGAACGCCTCCGCTGCTGGTCATGATGTACTGGTGGCCGTCGAGTTCGTAGCTGATGGGGGAACTGACCATCTGCTGCTCCGGTTCCGGCGTGCCATAGCGTCTTTCCGTGTGCTGTGAATCGAGGGCAATGACGTTGCCGACGCTGTCGCCGGTGAAGACCAGGCCGGAATCGGTGGTCAGCACTCCGGCACCCGAGCCGCCTTTGCCGACCTCATGGCTCCAGCGAATTTTTCCGGTCTGGTAGTCGATCGCCTCGATGACGCCTTTGCCCCAGAGGCCGTAATCGGCGCCGGCCCAGCCGTAGTCGCCGTCGGCGGGCTTGGCAAAATAGAGGCTGTAGCTGGGGTGCGCGTCGACGATGAACAGTCCGGTCGTTGTGTCGAAGCTGGGCGAGCGGTAGTTGGTCATGCCGCCTTCGTCGGGCGCGATCAGGCGTCCGTCGGGGGCGGGCTCTTTGTCAGGATTCGGAATCGGCTGGCCTTTCTTGTCGACTCCTAGCGACCAGTTGATCGGGCCCAAATGGGACGGTCAGCAGGCTCTCTGCCGTTGGTGCGATCAAGGACAAAGAAATAGCCGTTGCGCGAGGTCTGCATCAGCATCTTGCGCGGCTTGCCGTGAAAGTCGCGCATCGACCAGCACCGGCGTCTCGACGGCGTCCCAATCATGGGTGTCGTGCGGCGAGGCCTGAAATGCCCAGGCCAGCTTGCCGTTGTCTGGATGAAGCGCCACGATGCTGCAGGTATAGAGATCGTCGCCGGGGCGGCTCTTGCCGTTCAGCACTGGCGTAGGATTGCCGGTGCCCCAATAAATCAGATTCAGATCGGGATCGTAGGTGCCGGTCATCCAGGTCATGCCGCCGGTTGTGCTGTTCGGGCGTGCCGGCGGGGGCGTGCTGTCCCATTGCCACTGTGTCTTGCCGGTTTCGGGATCGATTGACCGCAGAAACCGCTGCAGATTGTCGAAGTCTCCGGAGACGCCGACGATGACGTTGTCCTTCACGATCAGCGGGGCCATGGTCGTCCAGTAGCCCTTGGTCGAATCGGCGACCTGCACTTTCCATCGGACCGTGCCGTCTTTGGCATTCAGCGACACAAGGTGCGCGTCGGGCGTCAGGTAGTAAGAGCCAGCCTTTGTACATTCCCACGCCGCGATGGCCAATGTGAAAGCCGTTATTTTTCGCATCGCTGTAGTGCCATATCTGATGGCCCGACCGCGCGTCGACGGCCCAGATATTGTCTGGCGACGGTGAAGTACAAGATGCCATCCACCAGAATCGGGGTGGATTTGATCGGCTGCGGTTGACCGGTCTGAAAGGCCCAGGCCAGCCCGAGTTGCTCCACGTTGGCGGGAGTGATTTGCTTCAGGCTGCTGTGGCGGCGTCCGGAATAGTCGCCATGATAGCCGGGCCAGCTATCGGGCGGCGGATGGACCAGTTGCTCGGTTGTAAGATTCTGAGCCGGAGTTCGGAACGGCGCCGCGAGCAAGCCGACCAAAGCGGTCATCGCTAGGAATTCTGCGCGCTTAAACTGCCTCATCACTCTTTGGGTCCTTCCCTGGGGACTGCGCCAGATTGAAACTCTCTACTTGAGGGTCTGGATGTAGGCCATCAGGTTGTGGATGTCGTCGTCGGTGTACTTCGGAAACTGATCGACGTGCGCGGTGACCGGCGAATCGATCTTGAACTTGATGGCTCCGACCGGCCAGGAGTGGTATATCCCGTCCGAGTCGCGCAGACCGATGGTGAATTCATCCTGGTAAGCCACAACGCCTTTCAGCGTGCCACCGGCGGGCAGGGTCACGGTGACGGTGTCTTTCGCGTCCCGCGGATAGAGCATGCGCTCTTCAAGCTGAAGACCTTGATAGCGGGAAGCGATACCGGCGAGGTCACCGGTTGGGGAGTGGCACTTCGAGCAGCCTCCAGCTCCGTTGAAGTAAGCCTTCCCGGCATCGACGTTGCCTGTTTGCAGGTCGGCGACATCGACACCGCGTCGGCCTCCCGGATGGGCGGCGGCCAGCTTGGCTTCCGCGTGGATGAAGGCCACCAGGTTGGTCATTTCCGTGTCGGAGAAGCTGAACTTGGGCATCTTGCCCTCAGCGCGTCCGTTTCGAACGACTGGGGCGATATTGCTGCCGTTGACGTCTTCCGCAACGAGTTTTGAACGCGTGAGATCGGGACCGGACTCGCCGCCGCCGGCGTCTCGTCCGTGGCAAAAGGCGCAATTCTGAAGGTAGGTCGAAGCGCCTGGGAGTGCTGGCGTGCGCGGCCCGGCAGCTACGGGGACTGCGGGTGCCGCTGGTGTCTGAGCGGGAGCGCCAGATGCCATGAAGGTTGGGTTGGTGGTCAGATAAGCAAGTAGACTCGTCAGGTCGGTATCAGAAATCTTGTCGGTGCTGAAGGCCGGCATCATCTTGCGTCCCTGACGAACAAGCTGGGTGATCTGATCGCTGTTCAGCTTCTTGCCCGCGCCGGCAAGTGTCGGGAATGTGGGAGGATGCCCTTCCATCTTTGCGCCGTGGCACATGGCGCAGTTGTTGAGGAACACTTTGCCGCCCGGCGAGTTGACCGAGTCTGCATCGCCTGCTTGTGCGCCGTTTGTGGAAGGGGAGACCGCGGCAAAGATTGGGAGCAGCCTGGTCTGAAAAGCGATGACTCCCGTCGTAATGCCGAGGAGCAAGAAAACCCTAAAAATCTTCACAGTTCAAACCTGTCCCATCACCAAGAGATACTCGCCATTAAGAGCCGCACTGGTCGTACCGCGGCAGATCAATCTACTGCTCACTGCTCAATGTAGTGCAGGCACGCGTGCGTTGTATAGCAGGGCACAACCACTGAAGATACCACTGCGCCGTGCCAGTCACTGGGTCTTCAAATAAGCGACTACGTTACTGATGTCTTGCGGGGTGAGCTTGCCGTCAAATGGCGGCATGATTCCTTTGCCAGTCTTGATTGTTGCTGCCGCTACCTGGGCCGTGATCTGGGGCGGTGTGGTTGTCGTGCTGGTCCCGATGATGCCGTGAAGGTTTGGAGGGCCGAAGGGCGTTGTGTCTCCGGGGGCCTTGTTGTGGCAGCCGATGCACTGAGTCTTGAAGATCGTTTCGCCTAGCTTGGCTTTGCCGGTGACCGCCGCCGGGGGTTTTTGGGCGACCGCGATGCCGATGGATCCGGCGAGGAGCATAGCCGCCGTGGGAACTAGTAGAGCCAGGGAGTAGGCAACGAACCTGGTACCGGAGGATTCCAGAAAACGGTTACTCAAATGCAACTTCTCCTCATTGCCGATTCTGCGAGACAGGAATTCATGAGGCGATCGACGTCCTCATTTAATTTGCATTTCATACTAACAGAGCGGCGGGGCATTGCCGCTCAGAGGGTTTGATGCAGCTCCTCCCACGGCAGGGAAGCTTGCATCACGGGGCGAAAGCTTTGGCGATGGAGTGGGCACGGGCCTAGCTCTTGGAGTGCCGCGAGGTGTTGCGGCGTGCCGTAGCCTTTGTGCGAGGCGAGACCGTAGCCGGGGTATTCGCGGTCGAGCTCGCACATGCGGCGGTCGCGGTGGACCTTGGCGACGACCGAGGCGGCGGCGATCGAGATGCTGAGCGAATCTCCGTAGATGATGCTGGTTTGGGCGCAGGGATGATCGAGGCGCATGGCGTCGATGAGCAGGTGATCGGCGGCGGGGTAGAGACGGCTGACTGCGGCGGTCATGGCGATGCGGGTGGCCTGGTAGATATTCACGCGGTCGATGACCTCGACGCAGACCTCTTCGATGGCGATGGCGAGGGCTTTCTTCTGGACGATGGCGGCGAGGCGTTCGCGGTCGGCGGGGAGTAACTGTTTTGAGTCGCGGAGGCCGCGAATTCGGCAGTCGAGCGGCAAGATCACCGCAGCGGCGACGACTGCGCCGAAAAGCGCGCCGCGTCCGACCTCGTCGACGCCGGCTATGAGGGTCGCGCCCTGGGTTCGCGCCGCGCGCTCGTACTTGTTGCCGCAGCGGAGGGTGCGGAGCATGCGCAGCTTGCGGGTGGCTGGCCGAGACTTCAGGCGTCGGTCTCCGCCAACTGCCAGTCTGGGTTCTCGAGAGGTTGCGCGGCAGGCATGAACGACTTCAGTGTACCCAATTTTCCGGTGTGGAAAGCGGGGCCGAAGCCAACACGAAAAGGCCCCAGTGATGAGCTCACTGGGGCCGACGTGAAATTGTGGGTATCCTCGTCTCGAAAAGAGGGGATTTAGGTGCGGTCGCGGTCGACTTCCTTGAGGCGGGCGGCCTTGCCACGGAGTCCGCGGAGGTAGAAGAGCTTGGCGCGACGAACCTTGGCGGAGCGGATCTTTTCGATCTTGTCGATGACCTTGGCATTGAGGGGGAAGATACGCTCGACGCCCTGGCCAAAGCTGATCTTGCGGACGGTGAAGCTTCCCTGAGCTCCGTGCTTGAGCGCGATGACGATGCCCTCAAAGGCCTGGAGGCGCTCTTTGTCGCCCTCTTTGATCTTGACCTGGACGCGAATGGTGTCGCCGGGCACGAACTCGGGGTGGTCGGTGCGGTTGAGCTTGTCGGCGAGTCGCTGCATTACGGGAGAAATCGACATGGTGGTTCCTAACTTCCTAGCGAATAAATTCTGGCTGGTTCCAAACCCTTATTTTACACGGATTTCGTGGTTGCCGGGAGGGATTTCCGGGAGGGGTGGAGATTTCGAGGGGGGTCACTCCCCGGAGCCCTCTCTGCAACGAAACCTTTTGTTTTGTTCGGGTTAAGTTTACTGGTCTCCCATCCTATATCTCAATTCTAAAGAACTTATTTGCAGGTGTCTGATTGCAAAGAACTTACATTTACTTTTGCCGCCGCAGGCATGTACGTTTCCAAAACGAGTGGGTTGCGAGCAAAGAAAACGACGGCTTTCGCCGCCGGTCTATTCCGCTCTTCTTATGCCCTATTCTTAGTTTACCAAATTGGCACCTGCCGCTACGCCAAGTTTGGCAAAGTTTTTAGTCAATGGAATGAGCGAGTTTGCGAAGTATTTTCGGCTACGCGTCTTGACAAAAATCTGGGGTGAACCCCTTGGTTGAGACAATTGGCAAGGGTTGAGCCGGTCGGCATGGAGGGAGCAGTCACGAAGCAATACGTCGCCGAGGGGTCGCCGCCTGCCGCCCCCTGTACGACGATCAATTTCGCCACCGCCCACGGAGACGACCTCCCCATCGGGCAGCGCTCCGCCGTCGAGGTCACCCACCGGAAAGCAGCTCACCCCCACGGAGTCGGCATTAAAAAACAGCGACGTGACCCCGGCAAAGTACGTCACCGCGATCATCACCGAGCGCGGAGTCCTGCGCGCTTCCTATGGAGAGTCGCTGGCGGAAGTGGAACTCACCGCCGCACACGGCTAAGGCTGGGGAAGCGATTAAGTTTGTTGGGGAAAATTCCAGCTTCAGGGTTGCTGATAACCCGACCTTGCTGGAAGGTCAATTCCTAGGCGACGAGAACGGCGTTTATTATCAGGATCCACTTTCAGAAAAACGGTTCGGCAAGAAGTTCTGAACTTTTGTAGGAACGGAGACGGAATAACGCAGCAATAGGTCACCCAGCAAGCGGCTCAATCCTTCCCGGGGCAAAAGGAGAGATGACGATTTCTTTGATGAGTCTATCAAGGTTGACTGGACGTGTAAGTCCCAGTGTTTCTTTCTTGGAGTAATCACGGATCACGGCGCGAACTTCTCTGCTCATGCTGCAACGATTTCCTCTTGCGGCAAACCGAATCATTGCATTCCAGCAAACTGGCTTCGAAAATCGACATACTTTACACGTCCAAGTGAGACAGAAAGGTCGTCATCAACCGAAACTCTCAAATCTCCAAATGTTGTTCGGACAGCAACGCCGACCGTAGTCGGAGGACAATACTAGTCTCCAGAGGGCTTCCGACTCGCTCTCGTTCTCGTGCCAGCAGCTGACGTAGGTTTCGTCGACTCGGTATGCCCACCTAGTTCAAGCTGATCAAGGAGGTGGGCCGCCTCGGCTCTTAACCTCTTGGTCTGTCTTCTCGGCACTCGTAGCCCTCGGGAGGATTTCGTATCGGCCTGTTCGAAAAAATGCAAGTAGTGCTCATCCCTGAAACTCCCTCATTGCTCTCTGTGCACCTTTCGCACCTTCCCATGAGTCACCGAGATGATCGAGCCGTCCGAAATACAGGCTCTTATCACGAAGCAAACAAATAAGCTTGGCCGAGTCCATATACCGAATCCACAAGCATGCTTTATCAGGTGGCGTCTCAAATGCCCGAGGAGACCACCTGTACCTAGCTGCCGTTTCGGGCTACTTCCACAGCACAACAATCTCCGACATAGATCGGCGTGCCATCTGCCGTGTATCCCGAGTGCGCAGGATCGCCGTCTTCTGAAGCACTTTCCACGGATGCTGCAGGCCGAATGATGCGTCGGGACGATAGATCAACGCAGTTTCGAGCTATCCCCTGCGCTCCACGTATCAGCGCCAAGCTGAATCGGTGGGTCATTGGCTGCATAATCGCTAACGATGATAGCGTCCGCACTAGCGAAAGGCCGATACCGGACAGTAATGATAAGTCTTGGCTTCTCAGAAGTAATCCCAATGTGAATTCCCGCAAGACGGGAGCGGAACATTGGATTGGCCGAAGCGCCCATCCCCACATCCCGAAAGCGGGATATGAGGCACCGCATTGGTTAAAAATTCAGACCTGGTCCGGAGAATACGGCTTATGTGGACGCGATCTTTCCGCTGAGAGCCAGCGATGCGCGGAGGGCATCATTGATGCGGGTTTGCCAGCCATCTCCACTGGCCCGCAGCGCCGCCATGACATCGGCGTCCAGCCGGATTTTGACAGCTTCTTTCGTGACATCCTGCTTGCTTCCCCTGGGACGGCCGCGACGGCGGCCCACAATCTGTTCCGGCGTATGGACGCGAACAAACGTGCCCGCCCTGGCCTGGGCGAGAGACTCGCGTAATCCCGGCAACGCGTGGCCCGCATCGTCCTCAATAGCCCGGGCGACCTTGTTTAGGTCCATCTTCTTCAGTGTCTTCATAGTCGATCTCGCTTGATTTCTTTGGGATTTACGTTCGCTCGTACAGCCTTCGCATAGACCATCACCAGCAATACAATCTCATCGTCGGCCAGGTGGATCCGGTGACGGCGATCCGCGAGTTCTAGACTCGTTGGAAATCCCCTGGGTATTCCGACGTTTCCACGGCCTCTACGACCAGGTAGTTGTCTTCTCATATCCCATTCAACTCGAAACCGTCGCCGCCGCAAAGGGGTTGTCACGGATGTCTCAGGTCCACAGCTTGACGCGTATCCCGGTACACTCAGTTCAATCGGTTGGTACGGAAGGAGCAGTCATGGATCAAGGCGTTGCGAATCCGAACAAGGCATTGTGGGAGAAGGGTGACTTCACGGAGATTGCGGCGTTCATGCGCCAGTCTGGGGAAGCGTTGGTTGAGTCGCTGACCATCAGTCCTCCGCTTGACGTGCTCGACCTCGGCTGCGGGGATGGGACGACGGCGGTGCCGCTGGCGAAACTGGGTGCGAACGTGACCGGCATCGACATCGCGCGCAATCTCGTCGAGGCCGGCAACAAGCGGGCCGCGAGCGAAGGACTTACCGGGCTCAGGTTTCAGGAAGGGGACGCCTCCAATCTGGAGGGAGTTGCGGACGGTTCTTTCGACCTGACTGTTTCCATCTTTGGGGCGATGTTTGCGCCGCGGCCTTTCGATGTTGCCCGGGAGATGGTGCGGGTCACCAGGCCGGGCGGCCGCATCGTCATGGGCAATTGGATTTCGAACGATCCGACGTTTGTCTCCCAACTGCTGAAGATCAGTTCCGAATTTACGCCTCCTCCGCCGGAGGGTTTCATCAGCCCCGTGACGTGGGGAGTGGAAAGCCACATCGTGGAGCGTTTTGGCAAGGCTGGGGTGTCGGCCGAAAACATCTCCATGGTGAAGGACACGTTTCACTTTGCCTCTGCCGACAAGGGTCCGACGGAGCTGATCGAGCTGTTTCGCGATTTCTACGGACCGACGATGAATGCTTACGATGCGGCCCGCAAGAATGGCAGGGAAGAAGAGCTCCACAAAAAGCTTCTCGACTTGGCGCATGCCCAGAATAAGAGCGGGGACGCAGGAACTTTGGTTCCCGCCACTTTTATGCGAGTGACCGTGACCCTGTAGCCGGACGCGAAGCTTAGGAGGCGATACTCTCTCTTCATGTGTGGCCGCTACTACCGTCGCTCCGATAAGCAGCGCATTGGCGATGCTTTCCACATCAGCGATCTGCCGTCGAGCCTCATTCTTTCGGAGGCGGACTATAACGTTGCTCCAACGACCTTCCAGCCGGTGATACGCAACGCTCGGGAGACGGGGGAGCGGGAACTGCTGCTGATGCGCTGGGGTCTGGTGCCTTTTTTTACCAAGCAGCTTTCCGATGTGAAGGGCATTTCGACGATCAACGCGAGAGCCGAAGGCATTGAGAAAAGCCCGACCTGGCGCGGGCCGTTTCAGAAGCGACGCTGTCTTGTGCCGGCAGATGGGTTTTATGAGTGGAAGCGGCTTGATGCGAAGACGAAGCAGCCATTCGCGTTTCGGATGAGGGACGACGCGCCGTTGGCGTTCGCAGGCTTGTGGGACGCCTGGAAGGAGCCCGATGGACAGTGGCTGCAATCGTTCAGCATTGTTACGACCGAAGCCAATGAATTGATGTCTGCGGTGCATACGCGGATGCCGGTGATTCTTCATCCGAGAGACTACAGTCGGTGGCTGGAGCGAGATTTGGAGCGGCCACCTGTTGATTTACTGCGGCCATTCGAGTCGGGAGCGATGGAGGCTTTTGCTTGCAATCCTCTGGTGGGGAATGTGAGGAACAATGGTGCGGAGATGCTGAATAGTGCGTGAGGGGATTGGCCCTACGCGAGAGTTATAGACGGTTTATCAGCACCAGTGATACGGTGGGACGCCATAGAGTCACTATAGCTTTGTACTCAGAGTCGTCCTTCGTCTGCTTCTCCGGTCGATGATTTCTTCCCAAATTTGTTTCATCAGAGGAGTTTCTCCATGAAGACCTTCGCTCGCTGCGCGGCTGCACTTGCGGCCCTCCTGTTGCTTACTTCTTCCACGCTGTTCGCTCAACACACGGTGCTTGTTGGGGACACCCAGATCAATAGCGCGGCGACCACGACGAACTATGCCAAGGCCACTACGCTGCAGGTGGGCGGCGGTTATTCGACGTTGTTGATGTTCGATATCTCTTCGATGCTTCCGACGGGGACGACGGTGTCGCAGGTGGAGCATGCCAACCTGATCATTTTTCCGAATACCGTGACGACTTCCGGCAGTATCAAGGTCGATCGGGTGACGAGCAGTTGGTCAGAGACTGCGGTGACCTATGCCACCAAGCCGACGACTACTACGACGGGCGAGGCGACTGCTTCGATCAGCGGGGCGGAGAAGTATGTGCAGATTTCGCTGACGGGAATCGTCAAGAGTTGGATCGGAACGCCGTCGAGCAACTATGGGGTGGAGCTATTCTCCAGCGGGGGCAACTTGCTCATGGACAGCAAGGAGAACACGAACACGAGCCATAATGCTTTGCTGCTAATTACGCTCAGCAGCCCGGCTGGGCCTACCGGGCCCGCGGGGCCGACTGGACCGCAGGGGCCGGCAGGTGGCGGGCTCGCGACTGTTTCTCACGACAGCAACTTCGCGGGAACGGGAACCAGCGCCTCGCCGATCGCGCTCTCTTCCAGCGTGACCTTGCCCGGCACACTTACTACCTCGAATACGATCACCATCAACACAACATCCCAAGACGGGATCTCTGCCACTACTTCAAATATCTTCGGCAACGCCCTTCAGGGTACTGGAACCGGCAGCGATGGATACGGCGTGCTAGCCGATGGGTACTACGGCATTTATGCACAAGGCAGCAACAGAGCAGGATATTTCGCCGGTGACGTCTATGTCAGCGGAACTTTGTCTAAGGCTGGCGGATCGTTCAAAATCGACGATCCGCTTGATCCGGAGAACAAGTACCTTTCGCATTCGTTCGTCGAATCGCCGGATATGATGAACATCTACAACGGCAACGTGGTGACGGACGGCTGCGGCACGGCCATCGTTACCATGCCGGACTACTTTGACGCGCTCAACCGGGACTTTCGCTACCAGTTAACCGTCGTCGGCGAGCAGTTCGCCCAGGCTAGAGTTGCCTCGAAAATGGCAAACCGCAGTTTCATGATCAAGACGGACAAGCCAAACGTCGAAATTTCATGGCAGGTCACCGGGATTCGTCAGGACGCGTGGGCCAACGCCCATCGCATTCCGGTGGAAGAAGAGAAACCGGAAAAGACCAAGGGCCTTTATCTGCATCCAGAGCTTTTTCAGCAGCCGATGGAAAAGTCGGAAGAGTGGGCTGAGCGTCCAGAAGTGATGCGGAGGGCGGCGGAGCGGGCCAAGCAACAATAGTCTCGAGATCGCCTGATGCGGAGAGAGCCGCGATGATCTCAGTCGCGGCCTCAAAGCACGAGCGGCTTCCGGAAGAAGGAATGGGCCCGGTTGACTACCGGGCCGCCTTCGTTCACGGATGAGAAGCTCACAACGGCAAAGGCGCTATGGTTAGGAATGGCTTTGACTTTGCAGGAACAGTTTGGGCAGATCGACATTTACGTCTTCGATCAGATCCTTCGAGGAAATATTGGGCGGGGCATGCGGGTGCTGGATGCGGGGTGCGGCTATGGGCGCAACCTGGTCCATCTTTTGCGGGAGGGCTGCGAGATCTTTGCGCTCGACGCGGACCGCGAGGGAGTGGAGCATGTTCGCAATCTTTCAAGGTCTCTGGGAACGGGGCTGCCTGATGAGAACTTTCAGGTTGGGGTGATTGAGCAGCTTCCGTTTCCGGACGGCTTCGCTGACGTTGTGATCTGCAGCTCGGTGCTTCACTTTGCGCGGGACGAGGAGCACTTCGAGGCGATGCTTTCGGAGTTGTGGCGGGTGCTCCGGCCGGGCGGTTTGTTCTTCTGCCGGCTGGGTTCGCGGATCGGCATGGAGTTCGAGCAGGTGGAGGACGGCAGGTATCTGATCGGCGATGGCTCGGCGTGGTTTCTGGTGGATGAGGAGATGCTTCTGGAGCTTACCGAGGAGATGGGTGGGGTTTTGGTTGATCCTTTGAAGACGACGATTGTGCAGGATTACCGGTGCATGACTACTTGGGTTTTGCGGAAGCGGTAGGTAGCGTCTTCGCAAAGAACGACTCATTCGGTCAAGCGATGGCGTGTCCGGCGGATTGCGCGGGGCGCACTTTGATTCGCACTTCGATTCTCATCCCCAGCCGATTCACGATGGACAGCAGGCGATCCACGGTGAATCGCCCGAGATCAGCATTGCGTATACGGGAGAAATCGGCGGCGGCTATGCCAGTGCGCGTGTGGGCGGCGCGCACGGTCAGACTTTCGCGGTCGAGCGTTTTGATAATCTCTGCTGCCAAGATGGCCTTTAACTGATGGACGTCGCCATCTTCGCGGGAAAAATCAGCAAAAACATTGCCGCTGCCGCGGATGACTTCGATCTCTTCGGTTTTCATCCGATAAGCTCCCTTATCTTTCTCAGTCGACTGTGGATCAAGTTGATTTCTGGCTTGGGTGTTTTGATGCCTTGCTTCGACTTCTTCTGAAATGCGTGCAGAACCCATAGGTCGTCTCCGATACGAACTGCGTAGACCACACGATACGCGTCTCCGCGATATGGCAACGCAAGTTCAAATACTCCGGGGCCGAGGCCCGAAAGAGGCTTGGCAATGTCCGCCATAGCGCCTTCGGCAGCGATTGTGAGCGCCGCCAGGCAGACAGTCTGTGCTTCCTCGGGGAACTTCTCGAAGTCCTTACGGGCAGCCTTAATCCACGAGATCGTACGCGTTATTCTCGTCACAGGCGAGACCTGAATGACTTCAGCTCAGTATCTACATGTACGCTCTTATGTTGTCATATATGACAACATAAGTCAAGTGAGTAAACGGACGTATCGACTCGGTTCATTACAACCGGCAGATCAGCAGCTCCCGTTCGTAGACCATCTCGGATGGCAGGTGGTCGTGTAATGCGATGAAGAGTTCTTCGTGGCCCATGACTTCTTTTCGCCAGGCGGGGCGGTCGACGGCTTGTAGCTGGTCGAAGGCGGCTTCGGGGAAGGTTAGGCCTTTCCACTCGATGTCTTTGTAGTGCGGCGTCCAGCCGATGGGCGTTTCTTTGCCCTGCGCGCGGCCGCGGACGCGGTCGACGATCCACTTGAGGACGCGGATGTTTTCGCCGAAGCCGGGCCAGAGGAATTTGCCGTCGGCGTCTTTGCGGAACCAGTTCACGTGGAAGATGCGCGGGGTGACGTTGAGGGTGCGCTGCATCTTGATCCAATGGCGGAAGTAGTCGCCCATGTGGTAGCCGCAGAAGGGGAGCATGGCCATGGGGTCGCGGCGGACCTGGCCGACGGCTCCGGCGGCGGCTGCGGTCGTTTCTGAGCCCATGGTTGCGCCGGTGTAGACTCCGGCGCTCCAGTTGAAGGCCTGGTAGACGAGCGGGATGGTTGCGGAGCGGCGGCCTCCGAAGATGAGGGCGCTGATCGGTACGCCTTCGGGAGCTTCCCAGGCTGAATCGATGCAGGGGCATTGCGAGGCGGGCGCGGTGAAGCGTCCGTTGGGATGGGCGGCCTTGGCGCCGGTCTCTTTGGCGATGGCGGGAGTCCAGCGCTTGCCTTGCCAGTCCGTGCATTCGGCGGGGGGCTCGTCGGTCATGCCTTCCCACCAGACGCCGCCTTCGGGGGTGAGCGCGACGTTGGTAAAGATGGTGTTGCGGGAGAGCGTGGCCATCGCGTTGGGATTGGTTTTGGCGGAGGTGCCGGGGGCGACGCCGAAGAATCCTGCCTCGGGATTGATGGCGCGGAGCTGGCCGTTGGCGTCGGGGCGGATCCAGGCGATGTCGTCGCCGACGGTCCAGACCTTCCAGCCGTCGAAGCCTTGGGGCGGCACCATCATGGCGAAGTTGGTCTTGCCGCAGGCGGAGGGGAAGGCGGCGGCGACGTAAGTTTTCTCTGTTTTTCCGTTTGAGTCGGGCGGACTCTCGACGCCGACGATGAGCATGTGCTCGGCCATCCAGCCCTCGTCGCGGGCGATGTTGGAGGCGATGCGGAGCGCGAAGCACTTCTTGCCGAGCAGGGCGTTGCCGCCGTAGCCGGAGCCGTAGGACCAGATCTCGCGGGTCTCGGGGAAGTGGACGATGTATTTCTCGTCATTGCAGGGCCAGGGAACATCCTGCTGGCCTTCGGCGAGCGGCATGCCGACGGAGTGCATGCAGGGGACGACGCGCTTCACGTCGCGGTCGATCTCGCGGAAGACGGGAAGGCCGATGCGGGCCATGATGCGCATATTGACGACGACATAGGGGGAGTCGGTCAGCTCGACGCCGATCTGGGACATCGGCGAGCCGACGGGGCCCATGCTGTAGGGGAGCACGTACATGGTGCGTCCGCGCATGGCGCCGCGGAAGAGCTCCTTGAGCTTCTTGCGCATCTTGAAGGGGTCTTCCCAGTTGTTGGTGGGGCCGGCGTTGTCTTTGGAGAGCGAGCAGATGAAGGTGCGCTCCTCGACGCGGGCGACGTCGCGGGCATCGGAGCGGGCGTAGAAGCATCCCGGCCAGAGTTTTTCGTTGAGCTTGATGAAGGTACGGTTCTCGACCAACTGGGCGCAGAGGGAGTCGTACTCTTCCTGCGAACCATCGACCCAATGGATGTTGTCGGGCCGGGTGAGCTCGGCCATCTTGTCGACCCAGCGGAGCAGGTGCTTGTTTTCGGCGAGTGGGGAGTTTGAGCTGTAGGAAGCTGGAGCGGAGAGGACAGTTGCGGAACTTTTTCTCATAATGAAGACGATCGGTGGAGACTAGCATTCCACGAATGTGTCGTGGCTATCTTTTCAAAGCGGCCTCGGTTTGTCAGCCTTTCGGGGTCGAGGCGAGCCACCGTCCAATTTTACTTACATGGCGGAGTTTGAGTTCGGTGTATTCCTATAGGAATGATTTCTCTATTGCGTTCGATGTAGACTCATAGAGCGGAAAGAGTTCGGGATTTAGGGGAGCCGGAGAGGCGCTCGAACTGGAAAACAGGAGTTGAAGATGGCAAGCACAGTCGCAACGCAAACTACCCTGAACTATTTGAAGGACCTCTGGGACGATTCGGTCGCGTCCGGACTGGACGAAGCGGAACTGTTGCGTTACCGCTCGAACCTGCTGGGCGCCGATTTGCGCATCACCAACTTTGCCGGCGGCAACACCAGCACGAAGGCGACCGAGATCGATCCGCTTACGGGGCAGGAGGTCGAGGTCCTCTGGGTGAAGGGAAGTGGCGGCGACCTCGGCAGCATGAAGCGCAGCGGCCTTGCGTCACTCTATCTAGAGAAACTTCACGCTTTAGAGCACATCTATCGCGGCGTCGATTTTGAAGACGAGATGGCGGACATGTATCCGCTGTGCACGTTCCGCAACAACCCGGTTGCAGCGTCGATCGATACTCCGCTGCATGGCTTCCTGCCTTTTAAGCATGTCGATCACTTGCATCCCGACTGGGCGATTGCGCTTGCTGCCTCGGCGAACGGGCTCGAGAAGATGGCGGAGTTCAATCAGCGTTTCGGCCATCAGCTGGTCTGGATTCCTTGGCAGCGGCCGGGCTTCGAGCTGGGCATGATGATGAAGACGACGATCGAGGCGAATCCCGATTGCGATGGAATCGTGCTTGGCGGCCATGGGCTTTTCACATGGGGCGAGACGCATCGCGAGTCGTACCTGACCACTATCACGATCATCGATCAGCTTGGGCAGTTTGTAATCGAGCATGTTGAGCGCAAGGGCGATGGGATATTCGGTGGACAGAAGTTCAAAGCCCGCGAAGATCGCTCCAAGCTTTCGCTCGAGTTGTTGCCCTATCTGCGCGGGCAGGTGAGCAATAACCGGCGCGTGATCGCGAGCTTCACGGATTTGCCGGAAGTGCTGAAGTTTGTGAACTCCCGCGATGGTGACGCACTGGCCTATCTTGGAACGAGCTGCCCGGACCACTTTATCCGTACCAAGATTCGCCCGCTTTATGTGAAGTGGGACCCATCGGGTGATGTGACGAGTCTGAAGGCGGCGATCGCCGATGGATTGAAGACCTATCGCAAGGAATATGCGGAGTACTACCAGGCGCACGCGCAGGCGGATTCGCCGGCGATGCGGGATGATAATCCGAGCATTGTGCTGGTTCCGGGGATTGGCATGTTCAGCTTCGGCAAGAGCAAGCCGGAGTCGCGAATTACGGGCGAGTTTTATACCAACGCGATTCATGTCATGGAAGGCGCGAGTGCGATGGGCGAGGGAGCTGCGCCGCGCGAGTTGCCGCAGGCTGGGCCGGCTGCGCACACCTCTACTTTCAAAGTGCATACGAACTACGTGGCGCTGCCGGCGCTCGAGGCGTTTCGGATTGAATACTGGCGGCTTGAAGAGGCGAAGATTCGCCGCCAGCCGCCAGAGAAGCAACTGAGCCGTCAGATCGCCGTTGTCGTTGGAGGGGGAAGCGGCATTGGCCGCGAGGTGGCGCTGCTGGCCGCTGAGCGCGGTGCGCACGTTGTTATTGCTGATCGCGATTTCGCTGGGGCAGAAGCGGTCACAAGTGAAGTGAAGGCTATCGCGGGTAAGGAATTTGCCGTTGCGGTCGAGCGTGGATATTCGCAATCGCGAGACCATCCGCGAGGCGCTGGCCAAGGCGATTGGGACTTTTGGGGGGATCGACATCCTGATCAACACTGCGGCGATTTTTCCAGCTTCGCCGGACGGCGTGATCACGGATGCGCAATGGGCGCCTTACTCTTGAGGTCAACGTCACGGCGAATTATCTGTTGGCAGATGAGGCTACAAAGCCGTTCCTGGAACAGGGTCTTCCTGCCAGCGTCGTGCTGACTAGCTCGGCGAATGCGGTCGTTTCCAAGCGAGGCAGCGAGGCCTACGACGTCAGCAAGGCAGCGCTGAGTCATCTGGTTCGCGAACTTGCGGTTGGGCTGGCTCCGCTGGTGCGAGTGAATGGCATCAGCCCGGCGACGGTGGTGAAGGGGTCGACGATGTTTCCGCGGGACCGCGTGATCGCCTCGCTGAGTAAGTATGCGATTCCGTTTGAGGCGTCGGCGACCGATGATGAACTGCGCAATCTGCTTGCCGGGTTCTATGCGAAGCGGACGTTGACGCATCAGCCGATCGATCCTAAGGACTGCGCGGAAGCGATCCTGTTCCTCGCCGGGCCGGCGGCTCGCTGCACGACTGGACATCTGATTCCGGTCGATGGAGGCCTTACCGAAGCATTCCTTCGCTGAGTCTGACCGATGGTTTTTCTCAAAGGATGTAGCCCGCAATTCGCGCCGACCGTCTAAACTTGCACAAGTTAGGTCGGAAGGCGATGCATTTGGGAAAACTCGTTCGCGGAGGCCGGCGAGCTACGGTGGCGCTCCTCGCGCTTCTATTATTTGCAGCTATCGGCGCCAGAGGGGCAAGTTCTCCAGTCCACACCGATCCGCTGAACTACGACCCGTTAGTCAAAGAGGCTTTCAATCACTATTACAACCTTGACTATGACGGCGCGATGTCGCGCTTCGAACAGGTGCGAGCGGCGCATCCCAACGACCCCATCGCGACGGCATATTTATTGAACTGCGTTCTCTTTCACGAACTCTACCGTTTGGATCTTCTGGATACGACCTTTTACGCCAGCGACGGTTTCCTCTCCGGGAAGCATACGGTTGAAGAAGACCCCAAGGTTCGCGACCGGATCAATGGCCTGGCTGACCTAGCCATCGCGCAGGCTGATGCGCAGTACACGGCACATCCGGACGACCTCAACGCATTGTTTGTTCGCGGCTGGGCACGCAGCCTGAAGGCGGTTTCCCTGGCGATGGTCGACCGTCAATATGTCGCATCGTTGCGCCTGGCGCTCGCGGCCCACAGCGACCACCAACATGTCTTGGACAAAGACCCTGACTATGTCGATGCCAAGCTAGTCGTGGGTGTCTATCAGTACGTGGTGGGAAGCCTGTCGTTCGGCTTCAAGGTCGTTGTCGGTTTTGCGGGAATCGGCGGGTCGAAGTCACGGGGACTCGAGCTGATGTACGATTCGGCGGCGAGAGGAGTGATCTCTTCTATCGAGTCACGCACCTGCCTCGCTTTCTTTCTCCGTCGTGAAGCGCAGTATAAGAAAGCTATCGAGATAGTCCGTACCCAGGTAAAGGAATATCCGCATAATTTCCTTTTCGCGCTGGAAGAGGCGAACCTGCTGAAAGACGATGGCCAGGGTCAAGCTGCGATTGCGGCTTACCGGAAGATAGTTAGCGAGGGCCAGAGCGGTAGATACTATCTCGATCCGCACCTGGAGCTGGTCTACTTTGGGCTCGGGGAGAGCCTTCGTGGGCAGAACATGTACTCCGATGCCGTTGTTGCTTATGAAAAAGCCAGCAACCTGCCTACAACAAGCCCCGAGCTGAAACGCAGGTCGTTGCTGGCCGCCGGGCAGGTTTACGACCTGATGCACGATCACGACAAGGCGCGGGGCGAATATCTCGCCGTGCTCGCGGCCGGGCCGGACACTTCTCAGGCGGATCTGGCGCGCAAGTATATGCGGAATGCTTATACCCCGTAGCGGCGTCAACTGAGGAAGGGAAGCCGGCCAGGTCTTGCGCGCGAGGGAACCGGGAAGGGCGCAAAACAGTATCTATATACAACTACCGCCGTTCGGGGCGCGAAAGGCCCTGTCGGTGGAGGGTAAGGCTGTGGGAAAATATCAATCCACAGGGGTTTTTCGAAAGGGGTTTCACCATGGCCATGTATTGCAAGGGTTGCGGAACTGCGATTGTGGAGGGGACCCGGTTTTGTTCGGTGTGTGGAACTCCGGTGGCTCCGCCTGCTGCGGCTGGGTATACGCCGGGTGCACAGCGCACCATGGTCCGGCCGCGATTCGGACGAATGATTGGCGGCGTCTGCCAGGGCCTGGCTAACCAGTACAACTGGGATGTGGCCTGGGTGCGTGTGCTTGCGGTTATTCTGGCGGTTTTTGGGGGCGGAATCGGGGCGGTGGCCTATGTCGTTCTGTGGGTCGTCACGCCGGAAGAACCTTTGATCCTGCCTCCCGGGCCGTCATTCACCCCTGGAAGCTAGCCACGATTCGGCTTGTTTCTCCGGTTTCCACGCGATTCCGCCCCCGTTGTTTTGCGCGGTATAAGGCGGCATCGGCGGCGGCGAGAAGAGTTGACGGCGATCCTTCGGCGGTGGGGTAGGCTACGGCCACACCGATGCTGATGGTGACAAACCGCTCCACCGGCGAACCTGCGTGCAATACCTGAAGCGCCAGCACGTTTTGGCGCATGGTCTCCGCGACCAGGAAGGCGCTTTCTGTGTCGGCATCGGGCAAAATGGCGGCGAACTCCTCGCCGCCGTAGCGCGCTGCGGTCTCTGCCGCACGGCGCAGCGATCCCTGTAGAGCCCCTGCGATGCGTTGCAGGCATTCATCCCCGGCTGGATGCCCATAGAGGTCGTTGAGCGCCTTAAAGCAATCCACATCGAGCAGCAAGAGCGCGAGTGGGCGGCTGTTGCGGATGGAGCGACTCCATTCCGTCTCCAGGGTGAGATCGAACTGGCGGCGGTTTGGCAGCCCGGTGAGCCCGTCGTGGAACGAGAGCTGGCGCAACTGGGTGTTGGCTTCCCGGAGAGCGAATTGGCTGCGAGTGAGTGCGTGCTGCGCGTGGATATAGGCACTTTGCAAGAGGGCCGCGCGGAAGCAGTAGGTGATCAGGGAGAGCCCGATCGCGGACATCCCGACGGCCAAGTGACGGCGGGCAACGATCGTTCCCATGCCGAGGACAGCGAGGGTAAAGAGGATCGGGCTGCCGTTGTTCAACACCAGGGCAAAGGAGTTGGTTTCCACCGGAGGTCTATCGACTTCTGAAGACAGGTCATAGAGCAGGCAGCCGGTCGTCAGCAACAGAAAAGCGAGGTCCGCGAGCAGATCGCGGTAGATGCCCAGGGGCAGGGAGTTGAGCACACAACTGCCATGCCACGGAGTGGCGAGCAGTGCGAAGAAGCTGAGATAAACCAGGAGAATCCGGTACAGGGCCCTCTCTTCGCCGTGTGGCCGGGCGACGCTTCGGAGCAGGACGGCAGCGGCCAGCATCCAACTGCCAATACCGTAAAACAGGGGGAGATTGGTCTCGCCGAGCGAGGAATTTGTTGTCCTCAATTCGGACATTGACAGCTCGAGGTAGACCAGCGCGACGGCAAAGAGGGCCTGAAGGCTGTCAATCACGGCAAAGAGGGAGGTGTCGCGGTCTTCATTCGAGCTGGAGACGGCGAGCAGAACCGGAATGCCGTAGATGAGGAAGTAGAACTCCGGGCCAAGCGCGCGAATATGGCCGAGTGCGGGGTTCAGGACGCGTAAGAAAGCAAGGAACTCGCCAATCGACCAGAGGGACAGCGCACTGGCGAGGAAGTCCCACTTGCGCCGGACCGGGCCGGAGCATCGCGTGCTCCTCCAGGCACATGCGGCCGCGGCGGAGATGCTGCATGCGAGCACGACCAGCATGGAGGCCGCTTCCGACGCGGGAAATAAGAAGAGCACGGCGGAATGTGTGACGAGCAGAGCCGCCACGCATGTCAAGACTGTTCTGCGCGCCATAAGAGTCCTATCGGCCAAATTAGGAATTTCAAAAAAAGAGCGGAAAATTTGGGCGGGAGGGGCTGGAGCATTTTCACTTCTAGACGGAACCGGCAGGATTGGCGAAGAGTTTCTCTTTGCTGAGGCAAAAGCCACGACGACACGGATTCGGCTGTATGCACCTGAAGTGAAAATGCTCTAACCTGTTGAAAGCGCTCTTGATATCCCAATCGTCCAGGTCGATCGCTCCTGGCCAGGAGAATCCGCTATTTCTGACCGTCCGTTCAGTGTCGTTCCCGGCTCTTCTTCTCTGAGCTGCGGTTCCGTCTCTTTGGAAAAGCTGGCTCGCCGGTATGGAACGCCGCTTTATGTTTATTCGGGCGACCAGATTGCCCAGCGTGTGGAGATGTTCTCCCGTGCCTTTGACCCGGTTCGGCCGCTGCTCTGTTATTCGGTCAAGGCCAACTCGGCGCTTGCCATCTTGCGGCTCATTGACCGGCGGGGAGGGGGATTCGACATCGTCTCCGGGGGGGAACTGGAGAGAGTGCTGACGATTGGGAAGGAAGCTGCACAGCGAGTCGTTTTCTCGGGAGTGGGCAAGACGGCTGCGGAGATCGACCTCGCCCTGCGCGCCGGCATTCTTATCTTTAACGCGGAGAGCGAGGCGGAGGTCGAACTGCTGGCCGAACGCGCGGCGAAGCAACGCGTTCGTGCGCGAATCGCGCTACGGGTCAATCCGGATGTCTTTGCCGAGACCCATCCTTACATCTCAACCGGGCTGCGGGAACACAAGTTTGGCATCGATATCCGAAGAGCAAGGGCGGTCTATCGTGCGGCGGCGAAGTCGCGCCATTTAGATCCCTGCGGAGTGAGCGTTCACATCGGCTCGCAGATTCGCAGCGCCGAACCTTTTGGGGCGGCTATTTCGCGAGTCGTCGATCTGGTGTTGCAGTTGCGCCGGGATGGAGTGAATATCCGCTATGTTGACGCCGGAGGGGGACTGGGTATCGATTACCATGCCGCTCCCAGTGCGGGGGGCAAGGGACAAGATAGTCAGACGCCGGAAAAGGCTGTTCAGGCCTATGCTGCAGCACTGACCTCGGGTCTGGCCAGACTTGGCGAGGATGTGACGCTTCTGCTGGAGCCAGGGCGCTTTCTCGTGGCGCAGGCGGGCGCGCTTCTGACGCGCGTGCTCTATGTGAAGAAGAATGGCAAGAAAACGTTTGTGATCACGGATGCAGGAATGAACGACCTCATCCGGCCGGCTTTGTATCAGGCTTATCACGAGATCGTTGCGGTGACGCCGCGGGGCGGCCGTAAGCAGGTGGTCGATGTCGTGGGGCCGGTATGTGAGTCGGGAGACTTCTTTGCGCGTGACCGTCCGTTGCCTCCGCTGAAAACTGGCGACCTGCTGGCGATTTTAGATGCGGGGGCTTATGGGAGTTCGCTTACGTCGAATTACAACTCGCGGCTGCGTCCGGCGGAAGTTTTGATCGAAGGGAAGGCGGCCAAGCTTATTCGCCGCCGGGAGACGATGGATGACTTGATGAGGGCGGAGCTGGAACTGTAGGTGGTAACGCCGAGTTTTGTCGCTACTGGGAAACTGAGTTCTTGCCGAGAGAATCGGTTGCGACACCGAGATTCGGTTGAGTATTGGCGCTCGCTACTGGCGACGAAGCCTGGGTCACGGGGCTTACAGACTTAGAGGAGTCCTGGCTCGGTCCGAGGCCCAACTTGATGAGGGCGCGGGAGTCGGGGGTGAGCTTGGTTTGCCAGCCCTGGTCGGACTGGAACTTGCTCATCGCGGCCTGGCTTGCGGAATCCCACTGGCCGGTCGGTTCGCCGGTCAGATAATGCTCGCGGATGAGGGCGGTCTGGATCTCTTTGGCGCGATCCGGATCGATCTGACGCTGCCCGTGGATTTGATGGGACGCAGGCTTTTTCTTCGCTTTGGAGTGGCTCGCTGTCGGGGCGCGATGAGTTCGGGTGGCGCCGGCTGGAACCGCGAGGGTGGAAACGATCGCCAGTACCGGAATCAAAGACTTGCAGGCTCGAACAAAAAGCATGCGGAGCGACCTCATAGGGAAGAAGAATAACGAGCGACTCATTAAGGGTAAATGCCAGATTTCCGGTTTGCAACAAAAAGATGCCGGCGCCTGCAACTTTCGTTCTGCGCCGGCATCCACCTTGGTACTCGTTTCGCGGTTACTTTACGGCAGTGTTCCCGCGCGGAAGACGCTTCCACCTTTAGGGTTACGCGGATCGATGATCTCGAAGACGACATCCTGGCCGGACTTGAGATTGGCGATCGCGGCGCGGAAATCGGTCAGATTGGTCACCTTCTGCTTGTTGACGCTGACGATGACTGCTCCCTGAGCGACCCCGATCTCGTCGGCAAAGGACCCCGGCTTGACCTCCTTGACGATCACACCGTGAATCCCGGTCTTGCCGGCCACTGCTGACGGAATCTCGTCGACCGCCAGACCGAGCTTGGTCTCGCTCCCGCTGGGTTGATCGGGACCTTGGCTGTCGTCGCTTTCGGCAACCAGATTGTTCGCGAAGACTTTGCTGCGGTCGCCAATGGTGACGGTCGCCGTCTCGGTTGTCCCATTGCGGAGGTAGCCGAGCTTGGCGGTGCTGCCAGGCTTGCGAACTGCGATGTCGTTGACCAGATCGTCGCCGTCCTTGATCTGACGGCCATCGATCGTCACGATGATATCGCCCGCCTTTAGGCCGGCTTTCTCGCCCGGGCCACCAGGCTGCACATGGCTTACCAAGACCCCGGACTTGAAGCCGTAAACGCGGCCTACTGCGCTGGGCAGGTCGGGCTGGAAGGTGATGCCGATCGAACCGCGGGTGACCTTATGGTCGGGTCCGATGAGCTGGTTGTAGGTGTTGATGACGGTATTGGAGGGCATGGCAAAACCGATGCCCTGATATCCAGCGGATTGGGTGTAAATCGCGGTATTGACGCCGATTACCTCGCCGTCCATATCGAGCAGCGGCCCGCCGGAGTTTCCGGGATTGATGGCGGCGTCGGTCTGGATGAAGTGCTGGAACTGCCCTTTGACGCCCTTTTCGATGGTGCGGTTCCTGGCGGAGACGATGCCCGCAGTGACCGTCTGGGAAAGATCAAAGGGGCTGCCGATGGCGATTACCCAGTCGCCAACCTGGGCCGACTCGGAGTTGCCCAGCTTCACGGTGGGCAGAGGCTCCTTCGCTTCGATCTTGATGACGGCGATATCGGTGTCTTTATCGACGCCGACTACGCGGGCGGGACGCCCCTGTTCGCCCTCAGGATCGGTCGATAGCTTGACGAAGATCTTGTCAGCCTTGTCGACGACGTGGTTGTTGGTGATGATGTAGCCCTTGGGATCGACGATGAAGCCCGATCCGAGGGACTCACGGACGCCGCCGCCATCCTCGCCGCCCTGGTCGGGGCCGCCAAAGAAGCGGTTGAAGAAGTCCTGAAATCCTGGGGGAGGAGTCTGTCCGCCCTGACCGCCCTGGCCGCCGTCCTGATCGTCATCATCGTCATCGCCCGGCTGCTGGTCATCGGGTTGGGATGGAGTTGGGGTGCGCGCGTGTGGGTTTCTGCGCTTCGAGGAGCTTACTTTGGGCAGCGTCTCGGTGTTGATGTTCACCACCGCAGGCCCTACTTGCTTCGCAATCTGAGAGAAGGTATTCGACAGTGCCTTGGCATTGGGGATGCGGAGTGGATTCGCATCCGAGCTGTCGACCTTGTTTTCCTGACCCTTGACGCCGTGGGCCGCCACCGAGCCAATCAAAATGCCTGCGGACAATGTGGCAAGAATCGTAAATGTGGTAGCGAGCCGGCCTAAGCGGAGCCGCTCAAATAAGGATTTCATTCAGGTCGTACCTCATGCCTTCAGTGGACGTATCGGGTGATTCCACCCAATACCGTAGTATATCGACTTCGTTTGGAACGGTGCGGCTGGTGCGACATTCGATTGTGCCGGACGCTAACCCCTCGAACGCTAAACCCTTAGACGCTGGAGCGGACGGTTCTGTCGCAGATTCCGCCTTTTCCTGATACGCGGGGGGGTTGCTCATGCCGCCGTTCGATCAATGCGGAAACGCTATCTCAATGGGCGTCGCGGGGCTGAAGAATTCCGTAAGGCCTATGCCCGCCAGGATCAACAGCGCTCCCAGGCTTTGATGCCCGCTTAATCCCTCGTGCAGAAAGAGCAGCGAGGTCACCCAGGCGAAGAGCGGCTCAGCGGAGAGGATCAGCGCCGTATGGCTGGCGGCCAGGTGCTTTTGCGCCCAGCTCTGAACGGTGAATGCTGCAGCCGTTGCCAGCACGGACGCTATCAGCAAGGCGACAAGAAGCCGCGCGGTGAAGTGGATGTGGGGCTTTTCCAGCAACGGCGAGCTTATCGCCATCACTACGGTGCAAAAGCCGACCTGTAACAAGGCGAGTTGCTCGAACGGGATACGCTTTGCGAGGTGGGCGAGCGAGATCAGGTGGAAAGCGAAGGCGAGGGCGCAGCCGAGGGTGAGTACGTCTCCGAGGTTGATTCCGGTTCCGCTCGCGGGTAGTTCGCGGGAAAACAGGCCGGGTGCGGTCATCAGGGTGATTCCGAGCAGAGCGACGAGCGCGCCGAGATAGGCATTCCAGCCTGGCCGAGATGATCCGGGAACGCGAAGCGCCGGAACGACCGAGAGCAGAGGGACGATGATGACGGTCAATCCGGTGAGAAATGCCGACTTGGATGGGGTGGTGAGGGCGAGGCCGGCGGTCTGAAACTGATAGCCCACCGCCAAGAAGAAGCCGGCAACTGCGCCGCCCAGGAGCGACTCGCGGGTCAGGCGGCGAAGGTGTTTGCGATAGACGGCGGCGAGACACAGCGTCGCCAGCGCCATGCGGATCAGGTTGAAAAGAAGCGGCGAGACATCGTTCAGCGCGTCTTTCACGAGAACAAAGGTCGAGCCCCATATCGCGACCACGGCGAGGAGGAGCAGGTGGGCCCGGAGTTTTTCCGACATGTTTGCGATCAGTCCTCCGGTAGCGAGTTCAAGGTTTTCTTGCAGGGTGTGATTGCATTGGGATTACGTTGTCTCGCCGGAATCGGCCAGCGCCAAGAGGAGCAACAGGACCCTTCGCAATCCGAGTTCGCGGTTGTGCGAGTCGTACCATTCGGCGTAGGTGTGCACGCCGCCGCCATCGCCCCCGGCGCCGATGCTGAGCGCCTCGATGCCGAGCGAGAGCGGGATGTTGGCGTCGGTCGAGGCAAGACGAATCTCGGTGCGAATGCCGAGATGGCGATCGACGGCGCGCAAGAGGTCGAGAATCTCGGCGTCTTGAGGAAGCGCCGCGGCGGGCCGGTCTCCGATCTTGCGCACCTCGAAGTGCACGAGAGGGGCCGGACGGGGTTTGGCCGCGCGGGATGCGGTCCGGTTTTCCGATTTGGCGGCGTCTCGATTGGTTGCGAGCACCACGTCTTCGACAGCGCGATGCAGCTCGACCTCGAGCCGTACCAACTGCTCGGGATCGGTGGAGCGGAAGTCGAAGCGGGCTGAAACGCTTTCGGGGATCGCGTTGACTGAAGTGCCGCCCTCGATGGTGCCGACATTCCAGGTGGTTCGCGGCGATTCGCTCAGTTTGAGGGCGGCCAGCCGCCCAATGACTGTGCTCATGAGCACGATGGGGTTGGGAAGGCCGGCGTCGGTCCAGGAGTGTCCGCCCGGAGCCGAGATGGTGACGAGGAACCGGCGGCTGCCGAGAGCCTCGGTGACCGCGACTTCATGTCCTGCGCCGTCCAGAACAATGTTGGCGCAGATACGCTTCCGCCAGGCGGAGTGTTGGTAGAGATAACGGATGCCGCGAAGGTCGCCTTCGCCTTCCTCCCCAACGTTGCCTGCAAAGAGGATTCCGCGGCGGAACGACAACGCGGAGCCTTTTTCTCGCGCGGCTGTTAAGGCGGCTGCGATTGCAAGCAGACCCGCGAGCCCAGCGCCGTTGTCGCATGCACCGGGAGCCTTGAGGCGACGGTTTTCGCGCTCGGCATGAATGGCCGGCCCGGTGGGGAAGATCGTGTCTATATGAGCGGAGAGCAGAAGGCATGGGGCCGTGTTGCCGGAAGCGCCCGCGAGATACCCAAGCGCGTTTCCGCTGTCATCAATTTCTACATTGTCGAGGCCCAGGTCGCGGAAGCGATCGCAAAGCCACGCTGCCCGATCCTGCTCATGAAAGGGCGGTGCGGCAATCTCCACCAATTCAGCCTGCCAATCCATGATCCGAGGTTCCTGGAGGTGAAGCCATTGAAAGGCCTCGTGGACGGACCGCTGGCTGGCGAGATGAACGACACGCGAAAAGGCCGAAACTCGTTCCAGGTCAGGCATGGGAATTCTTAAGGGTAGCATCGCGGCAGAACGCACATAGTCGGGTTCAGATTCGGGCCGCAGCTAGAAACTTGACGGATACTTCACGCTGATCAGGAAAAGTCCGCGGGCAGGAGCGGTTGGCCCGGCGGCGCTTCTGGAGCGCGCCGCGATTATCTCGGAGATGGAATCAGCAGGGAGGCTGCCGCGACCGACCTCGAGGAAGGTTCCAACTAGATTGCGGACCATGTGGTGAAGAAAGCCGTTCCCGGTGACGCGATAGGTCCAGTGGTCTATTTCGCTGGTCCAGATGGATTCGTGAACGCTTCGAATGCAGTTTTGTTCGAGGCCGGAGTCCCTGGCGCTCGAATCCGGGTCGCTGGCGGCAAAGGAGGTGAAATCGTGTTCGCCAAGGACGTGGTGAGCGGCTTGCTGCATGGCTTCCAGGTTTAGCGGCCAGTTGAGGGCGTAGACGTAGCGGGCGAGCGTGGGCGGACAGATCTCTCCGCGGTAGATTCGGTATTCGTATGTTTTTTCGAGGACACTGTGTCGCGCGTGAAATTCGGGCGCTACAACCTGAGCGCTAAGAACGCGGATTGACTCGGGCAGGGTGCGATTGAGGGCTCGCATCAGATTTGGCGGCGGGATTGGCGCGCTGAGACGGAACGAGGCCACCTGGCCGAGGGCATGGACTCCGGCGTCGGTACGTCCCGATCCCTGGGGTAATACTCGTTCGCCGGTAATTCGTTGGATGGCGTCGGAGAGTTCCCCCTGGATCGTCGGCTGATGGGGCTGTACCTGCCAGCCGCAGAAATCGGAGCCGTCGTAGCAGAGGACTACCTTCCAGTTTCGGGCCGCCCCGTTCCCGGCGACATCTGTAGAATCGTTCATGGCTAAGGGCTTCCCGTCTCTACCCTGGTGCGTTCCTGCTGACTTCTCCTGCCGATATATATCAGACGGCGAGGTTGACGATTGAAACCTTCGAGCGAGTCCACCGTAACTATCAGGGGACGCAGGTCCACGGGACGCAGCTGGTGGGCGGGGCTGAATCGCTTCCCGGGGCGGTAAGATAGAGAGAGTCTCCGACCGGTAGTTGGGATTGCGAACCCTGAGGATTGGGGTGAATCCTGTCTAAAGACGAAGCGGGGGAACGAAGACAGGGCAATTCGCGTATCGACTTGTGATGGCGGCGCCAAGCCGGCAGGTTCCGCCAGTGTGTGGGCCGGGCAGGGTGGAAGTCTTTTAATTCGAGGCGCGGACGGTTATTTCGGAGTCGAACCGAGGCTCTGGCGCGTCTGACTAGAACGCATATTGAAACAGTGGAGAAGGTGAATGCATCTTTTGTTCGAACCCAGAGGCAAGGGGCAGAGTGTGCCATCCTCGCCGACGCTAGCAAAACCGGAGCAAACCGGGAGATCTCAGAGCTTTCGCCGATTACAGGCTAGTGCGGCAATCACGTGCCTGTTGTTGAGCACTGTGCCGCAATCCGCCTACGCGCAACAACAGGCAGCTACTGCGCCTACGCCGACGAATGCGCCCGGATCGATGATCGAACTCCACCCGACGTCGCGCGACTTCCGGGTGCCGAGAAGCTACTGGAAGAACCCATTCGCTCCGTATACGCCGACAACGGTGGAACCGGCGTCGATCCTGAACTCGACGCGTCTGGAGGACCTGGCCAAGGGCGGCAAGATCTACCTGAGCCTGAGCGATGCGGTCGTCCTGGCGCTTGAGAATAACTACGACATCGCCATCCAGCGGTTCAATATCGACATTGCCGACACCGACATTTTGCGCGCCAAAGCCGGCTATAACCTCTTGGGCGCACCGAGCGGCCTGGTAGAAAACACCATCGGTGGAACCAACCAGCTCTTGCAGGCAAGCGGCGGCGGCCCCGGAGGCACGTCTGCCGGCGCCGGCGGGGCAGGCGCAGGCGCCTCGGGCTTGACGCTCACGACCAATGGCCTGGGACCTCAACCGGAGGTGCTCGACCCGACATTGACGGGGCAGATCCAGTTGCAGCGGCAAACCCAGCCGACGGCCAGTTCCTTTTCTGGACCGGTTGTGAACACCCACACCAATACTTACGACTTTGCCTATACGCAAGGGTGGATCACCGGAACCGAACTTCAGGTTGGTTTCAACAACAGCCGGACCGCGACCGATGCGCCGTTTACGACTTACAGCCCGGCGCTGCAGTCCAACTTCATGGCGACGGTCACTCAACATCTGGCGTACGGCTTTGGCCCCGGCATCAATAAGCGCCTGATCGTTCAGGCGAAGAACGACCGCCATATCACCGATTCGGGTTTCCGTCAGCAGATTCTCTATACCGTCAACCAGGTGGAGAACATCTATTGGGGACTGGTCAGCGCTTATGAGGATGTCCAGTCGAAGCAACGCGCTTTAGATCAATCGACACAGCTTGCCTCGGATAACCGGAAGCAGTTGCAGATCGGCACGCTGGCGCCTCTCGATGTGGTGCAGTCGGACAGCAATGTGGCCAGCGATCAGCAGGCGCTTGTGGCGTCGCAGAGCGCTCTCGAATATCAGCAGTTGGTCATGAAGCAGGCAATCGCTCGAAACCTGACCGATCCCACGCTTTCTTCCGCTCCGGTCATTCCGACCGATCGCATTTCGATTCTCGAAACGCCGGAAGAGCGAACTCCCGTCGACGACCTGGTAAAGCAAGCGAATGCGAATCGGCCTGACGTGCAGATTGCGCTGCTGACGCTGAAGAACGACGAGATCACCCTGCGAGCAGAACGCAATGCGCTGCTGCCACAGGTGGACTTGTACGGCTACTACGGTGGGTATGGCCTTGGCGGCAAAGCGGGCCCGAACTGCACGATCTTCAATGCCGATTTCCAGAGCGTGCCTTGCACCCCGGAGACGACACCGACGATCAACTACGGGAACACCTTCCAGAACCTGTTCAATAATTCGGGACCGGATAAGGGCGTTGGGCTTAACGTCAACATCCCGATTCGCAATCGTAAGGCGCAGTCGGAGCAAGTGCGTTCGGTTCTCGAATACCGCCAGGCGCAACTACAGTTGCAGCAGATTTATCTGAAGGTGAGGATGCAGGTGATCAATGGCCAGTATGCATTGACCAACGATCGCGCCCAGGTACAGTCCGCGCAATCCGCGGCGGACTACAACCGGCAGAGCCTGGATTCGGAACAGAAGAAATACCGCCTTGGGGCTTCAACTACCGCCGCCGTGCTCCTGCAGCAGAGGAATTTGTCCAATGCAGAAAATAATTTGATCACCGCGCGCGCCGCTTACGCCAAGGACCGCGCGGCACTTTCGCAGATATTGGCGAACACGCTGGATCGTTACGGGATCAGCCTGGCTGATGCGGTCACCGGCAATGTGAAGACGATACCGGTCATCCCCGGCCTTGAGGCTGCCAAAAACGGACCCGAGGTGCAGGTGCCGGGGCAGCAACAGCGTCTGCAGCAACAAGAGCAGGCACCGCCGGCGGCGACTCCTCCGATACCGCCACAACCTACCGCAACTCCGCAATAGCCTCAGCAACGAGCGAAACGCCCGGCCCAGAAGCCGGGCGTTTGGTTTTGAGACTGCCGCTCTTCGTCTGGGAATTGCGAAAGCTGGCCGTCAGACGCTATAGTCCTTCTTCGCGCACTGATCGTATTCATCGCCTATCGAGGTCCACAGCAATAATGTCCGAATGGAACCGCCGTACCTTCCTGCGCCGCTCCGCACAAGCAGCCGCCCTGACAACTCTTCCATGGTCAACTGCTTCCTTCGCTTCGACAGCCACGCCGAGTAGCTCTACTTTCCCTAAGGGCTTTCACTGGGGTGCTTCCACCTCGGCGATGCAGGTCGAGGGTTATCCGTATGCGGATGGCGGCGGGCGCTCGATTTGGGGCGCCTTTGAGGCGAAGGCGGGCAACATCAAGGACGGCAGTACGAACTGGATCGCTGACGATGAATATCACCGCTACGCCGAAGACATCGGCCACATGCGCGATCTGGGTATGAATTCGTACCGGTTCTCGATCAGTTGGCCCCGGGTGCTGCCAGAAGGAAGAGGGAAGGCGAATGAGGCTGGGCTGGCCTACTACGACAAGCTGATCGACGATCTGCTGGCGGCGAAGATCACTCCGTTCGTCACGATCTATCACTTCGACTACCCCGAAGCGCTGCAGCAGCAAGGCGGATGGTTGAACGCGGACAGCCCGCAGTGGCTTGCGGACTATGCTCACCTGGTGTCGAGCCGGTTCTCGGACCGCGTCACGAATTGGCTGACGATCAATGAACCGAACATCCTTTGGGGATTTGGGGCCGAAGCCGGAATCATGCCGCCGGCGGTGAAGCTGGACAATGCAGACCTGGCCAAAGGCGTTCACCACCTCCTGCTCGGACACGGCCGCTCGGTCGAGGCAGTGCGTGCCGCTGCGAAGAAGCCGGTTAAGGTAGGGCTGCCTTTCGCGGGAATGTTTTCTATCCCGGCCAGCGCTTCGCCGCAAGATGTCGAGGCGGCGCGAGCCGCTTCCTTCGCGGTGGAGAAGCGGACGATCATCCCGATGCAGCCAGCGATGACGATGATGAACAACTCCTGGTGGCTGGATCCGATCTATCTTGGCCATTATCCCGAAGAGGGTTACAAGTTGTTTCCGACTGCTGAGAAGCTGGCGACGCCTGCGGACATGCGCATCATTCATCAGCCTTTGGATTATTGCGCGGTCAATCTCTACTTCGCTCCGACGGTGAAAGCCGGCGCTGACGGCAAGCCCGAGCTGGTTCCGGACTCGCCGACCGCGCCCCGGTCTCACTATGGTTGGGCGATCACTCCGGAACTGCTTTACTGGGCGCCAAAGTTCCTGGCGGAGCGCTACAAGAAGCCGATTCTGATCACGGAGAACGGCATTTCGGTTGCCGACGCACCGTCGGCGGATGGAAAGGTCCACGATCCGCAGCGGACGGCATTTCTCAACAGCTATCTTGGAGCCTACAAACGCGCGCATCAGGCCGGCGTGCCGTTGGCGGGTTATCTTCACTGGTCGCTTCTCGACAACTGGGAGTTCAGCGAGGGCTATGAGCAGCGTTTTGGGCTGATCTATGTTGACCGGAAGACGCAGCAGCGAATCGTAAAGGACTCGGCGTATCGCTACAAAGAGATCATTGCGAGCAATGGAGCTTCGCTTTAGGGTCTGCGGAACTAGTCACTCTCGCCGGTGAATGGATTGGTTTCGGGCGATTTTGCGGCGGTCGGGTCGGGTACTGCCTGACGGGTTGCCACTCGGTGTCGCTCCAGAGGCTACTGCGCTTGCAGCGTCAGTCGTGACTGCCCGAAAAGGATCGCCGGGGAGGATTCCGTTTTCTTCGAGAGCAAGAAGAACTCTCTTTTGCACCTCGCGCACAACCCCCGCTTGCTGGTTGGCCAATGTCCTAATCTGCACCAGGTAGATGACCTGAGAGCCCTTGATCGAATCGACGCCGAGGAGTTTGGGGTCGGCGAGAAAGATGGGACTGAAGGCGGGATCGTTGCGGACGCTCATTGCAGCATTCAGAAGAACGGGCATGACCTTGCCTGGATCAGCAGAAAGATCGACCGAGACATTGATTGTCGCCACCGAATAGTCGCGGGTGAGGTTGGCGACGCTGGTGATCTGCGAGTTCGGGATGGTGTATAGCGTCCCGTCTCCGTCGCGAAGCATGGTCGTGCGCAGGGACATGGATTCGACGGTTCCGCTGAGGCCTGCGAGCCTTACCACGTCGCCTACGTTGTACTGGTCCTCGATCAGGATGAGCATTCCGTTGAGGCAGTCTTTCACGATCGTCTGCGCGGCCAAGCCGATTGCCACGCCTGCTACGCCAGCACTGGTGAGCAGCGGGGCGAGATTGAATTTGAAGACGTCGCTTAGGATTTGCAGGGAGGCGAGGAATCCGATGATGCCAATCGCAGTCGCGCGCAGAACCGAGGCCACGGTCTTGATCTGGGACGCGCGGCCGGCGCCGATGCTCGTTCGCTCGTCAGCGAAGGTGGTCATGCGCCGGGTGACCATGTTGACGATCCAGATCAGGGCCCAGGCGAAGACGACGACTCCGAGAAGTGCGGGAAGATCGTGATTGGCAAAATTCTGCAGGTAGGAGAGCCAATCCTGTGCAATCTGGCTGAAGAATTGCTGCGAGGTTTCAGGGGATCGAACGAGAGCAATGAGCATAAATAAGCGAGATGTTTCCAATGCGGGCGCTGCGTGGCTTACTTTCCTATAATCAACCGATGGTGAGGCTTTTCGGCAAGTCGCGAGTGAATGCCTACTTCCGAGGCGGATTGCTTGCGGCAATACTGGTGGTGTCTTCGACCCTTCGGGTGGAGAAGGCTCTCGGCCAAAGCCCGCTACCTTCCCCATATCCGCCGCTTACTGGGCAAAGCAATGGGCGTCCGCCCTTTGGCCAGGAACCGGAAACGACCACCCAGGACCCGATGCTTCGCCATGCCCAGCGAAGAGGCGGCCAAGAAGCGCAATATCGAGCGGCAGAATGAGCTGGTGGCCGATTCCGGCCGAATCGTGCAGTTGGCCAACGAACTCAGCGCGGCGGTCGACCCCGAGGACAAAATCCGACATCGGCCGCGCATGTCGAAGAAAGCAGAAGAGATCGAAAAGCTGGCCAGAAGCGTGAAGGAACTCATGAAGTCGGAATACCGCCGGTACGCCTTCGGTCAGCGCCGCTTGTTGACCTCGATCAGCGCTGATGTAGAGTGCCCGGTTTCGGTGGCTTGTGGCCTGGGCGGCAATCGAGTTGGTGATCTCCAGGAACATCATGCGCAGGTTGAACAGCGCGGTCTGCAGCAGCTTTTGCTCGCGGTCGGTAAGGTTTCCCTTGGTTTTTTCGGACAGGACGGCGAGCAGGTCGATCGAATGGCGTGCGCCGATGATGTCGACGCGCGGCTTCTGGCCGGGCTCGGCGGCGGCGCCCATGGCGATGACGGCGGAAAGATAGAACGACTGCACGACCTGCTCGAAATCCGCCTGGGACTGAGCGGGCGCGCCGGGGTTGGCCTGGCGGATCATCTCGTCGAACTGGACCGGAGGACTGCTGGTAGGCCGCGTGTTGTTCGGCCGATTCCTGGCTGGTAGGGACAGGGCCGAGCTGCTCTTCGAGCGCCTCATCGGACAGGTCGTCTTCGGCGAGTGCCGTCTCCGGTGAGCGCGGCTGTCTGTTCTGGCAATGACGTTATCGATGGCATCACCGGAGGACGCGGCGAGGAGGCTTCCTCGACGAGAGCGCTAGCGGCAGGGAATCGTGAAGTTCTTCGGCGCTGCGCGGGATCGCGAAGCTCTCCATCGAGGGTGAATTTGCGGCGGTCGGTCACGGTGAACGTGCTTTGTTTCTCTGACATGGTGTTTTCCAGATTTCTTAGGTCGTGCTCGACTTGCGTTATGGGTTTGTAAGATGCGGGAACGTTACTTGGAACTCATTGGAGCGGCTAGTACCGGCGAGCTGGTCGAGAACGGTGACGGTGCCGCCTTCGTAAACGAGTGCTCGCCTTGCGTTCGATAGCCTCAGTGCGAATGGAACCGATAGCGACCGTTCCGTGAAACTCCGGCGACGTCGATCTCGGCGATGCTGGTGAGTTGGCCGATCGATGCCGATGGATTCTCGCCGGTATGGAGTTCGACTGGAACGGACTGGGTGTCGCGCCATCTACCTGGAAACTGCCGCAAAGTTGCGATGCACGGTCGCGCGGGAGCGGATGCGCTCGACGATCTCCTGGCCGAGGTAGCAGCCCTTGGTGAAGTTGAGGGCGCGGGTCTGGGCTGTTTCCTGGGGCAGATGGCGGTCGGTGATGTCGATGCCGAAGCGGGGAGTTCCTTCGAGGATGCGGAGGGCTTCGACGGCGTCGGATGCCGATGGGCGCGGCGCCGGCAGTCGTGAGGGCATTCCAGACGGCGGTGCGGTCTTCGGGAGCGAACCAGAGTTCAAAGCGAGGGACGAGGACGCTGTAGGCGTGGACCAGCGGTGACGGGCGCTCCTGCCAGTGTCGGCGTCGACGAAGCTGCATGGGGCCAGAGCGGATGGGATGAGGCCGAGAGCTGTCCAGGAGTGCGCGGCTTCTGGGCCGGTGAGGCCGATTCCCGTGGTTGGTCTCGTCTAACGGGTGAAGCTCCACGTCATCCATAATGATGAAGTGGTCGAGATGGGCGACAGGCGCGCGGCCTGGGAGCGGTCGGTGTCGAGCAGAGCAGGTCATCGGGCTCGTCGATAGATGTAGCAGTCGCCCTGGATGCGTCCCTGGGCGTTGAGGATGAAGTTGTAGTTGCCGTGGCCTTCGGGGAGGGTCTGGATGGCGTTGGAGACCATGCCGTTGAGCCAGCGAAGGCGGTCTTCGCCGGTGATGCGGATGCGGGTGCGATAGCCGAGGTCGAAGCAGGCGGCGCCGGAGAGGGCGGCGGCAAGTTCGTGCTGAGTTGAAGTGAAAGACCTGCGGCGTGAGCGCTCCGGCGTGAGCTGCGAGAGACTAGGCTGGCAGTCTTCGGTCTGCAGCTGGATGGCGAGCGGGGTGGGCGTTGCGGTGACTTCGGTGGTAAGGGTTGCTGCTTCGCTCATGGCGGCTAGTTCTACTGTTGATTATAGCTGCGCAGCAGATTGCTGGTCTCGGGTGGCGAGTGAAGGGAAGTTGAAGGGATGTGGATGTTTTCAGAGCAGAGAGTTTTGAAAGTCGCTGGGCTTGATTTCCCTCGGTGCGCCTGTTGTCGGCTTCCGGGCTGGCCAGACGTGCGGCGGCGCCGGCAGCGCCTGACCCGCCACCGCCGCAGACGTCCGCAAGTGAAACAGCGCGGAGCGAAAGCCTGCGGAGACCCACCTGACCCCGGCGCAGGCGAAGGAGCTGTTCCGGTCGGTCGACGACATTCTGCATTTTGCTTCGGATGATTCCAAGCTGCCGATGAAGCATGAGGTGAAGCGGAAGCTTCAGACCCGGGCGTCGCGTCGAGAAGTATGTCATCGATAAGTTCAACGACGATGAGGACGCCAAGCGGATGCAGCGCTCGGAGATCGTGCTGAAGAAGTTTGGCCTGCTGGATCGGGATTTTCAGCTGAAGCCGTTCCTGATCAGCCTGCTGACGGAGCAGATCGCCGGCTACTACGACAGCAAGACCAAGACGGTGAACCTGCTGGACTGGATCGCGCCCGATTCGCAGAAGCCGGTGCTGGCGCATGAGCTGACGCATGCGCTGCAGGACCAGCATGTCAACCTGGACAAGTGGGAAGACAAGTCGCTGTCGGACATCTCGAAAAACGAGCCGACGACAACAAACACATTGCCGTGGACGAGGTCGACACCGCGCGCGAGGCGGTGCTGGAAGGCCAGGCGATGGCGGTGTTTGTGGATTACTCGCTGAGGCCCTCGGGCAAGACGCTGCTGACTTCGCCGGACATCGGGGCGACGCTGCAGGACAACCTGAGCGACAATTCGGATTCGCCGGTGATGGCGCGGGCTCCGCTGCTGCTGCAGGAGTCGCTGCTGTTTCCTTATCGCGAGGGCTTGAGTTTTGAGCAGGCGCTGATGAAGGACAAGGGCATCGAAGGCGCGTTTGCCGGGGTGCTCGACCGGCCGCCGTCGACCAGCTACGAGATCATGAATCCGAAGAGCTATGAGCGCAAGGCGAAGGTGCCGCTGCTGCGGATGCCGGACATTCATGGGCTGCTCGACGCGCAATACGATCCGTACGACATCGGGGTGATGGGCGCGCTCGATGTGCGCATCCTGACCGAGCTGTTTGCCGGCGCAGGAGGCGGCGGACGCGCTGACGCCGGAGTGGGATGGCGGCATTTATTACGCGGCGCAGAGCAAAGCTGCCAAGACGCCGGAGCAGAAGGCGCAGACCGGCTCGGTCGCGCTGATCTATCTTCGGCGTGGAAGAGCGCGGAGGCGGCGAAGACCTTTGCCGCGATCTATGCCGAGGAGCTGGGCAAGAAGTATTCCGGAGTGAAGCGCGGACGCGGCTGCCGAGTCGACAGGGCGAGCAGATCTACAAGACCAACGAAGGCCCGGTGCTGATCGCGGTCGAATGGGAACCAGGTGTTTACCAGCGAGAGCTTCGACCTGACGATGGCCCGCAAGCTGGAGTTGATGCATGGTGGGCGCACAGTCGAACGGGAATTCTGCAGACTGCGCGAGCTGCAGCCCTGGCCGATGCCGGAACTTCCGGCGGGGATGGTGAATCTCATGGCGCAGATGCGGCCTGATGAGGGCTGGCCTTGCCGCATTGATTTCGCTCGCCATTTATACTCTGTGCGGATACATAAATCATCTGTGAAGATCCGCCTTCCTGCTCGGAAGCGCGGCGGAGTGTGGTTTGCAAGCAGCGGAGATTGGCATCATCGGCGGCAGCGGGCTTTATTCCATGCCCGGCCTAACCAACATCAGCGAACAGCGCGTCACAACCCCATTCGGCGATCCTTCCGACGCCTTTGTTCTGGGCAATCTGGCAGGGCGCAAGGTGGCCTTTCTTTCCCGCCATGGCCGCGGTCACCTGCTGCTGCCCTCGGAGCTGAACTTCCGCGCCAACATCTTCGCGATGAAGAAGCTGGGCGTGGAGCGGATTTTGTCTGTCTCCGCGGTGGGCTCGCTGAAGGAAGAGCACAAGCCAACGGATTTCGTCGTGCCCGACCAGTTCATCGACCGGACCTTTCATCGCGAGTCGACTTTCTTCGGCGACGGCATCGTCGGGCAATCGCCTTTGGCGACCCGGTCTGCGCGAGTGCGTGGCCAAGGCGATCGTGAAGGCGTGCGAGCAGGTCGGCGTGGTGGGCAAGAGCGGCGGAACCTATGTCTGCATGGAAGGGCCGCAGTTCTCGACCCGCGCCGAGTCGAATCTCTACCGCAGCTGGGGCGCCGATATAATCGGCATGACCAATCTGCAGGAAGCCAAGCTGGCCCGCGAAGCGGAGATCTGCTACGCGACGATGGCGATGGTGACCGACTACGACTGCTGGCACGAAGGACCATGACGCGGTGACGGTCGAGCAGATTGTCGCGGTGCTGCAACCAGAACGCGGCGAATGCCGGCAAGGTGGTTGCGGCGGCGGTCGCGGCGATTCCGCAGGAGCGCACTTGCGCTTGCGCGAGCGCGCTGAAGTACGCGATTCTGACCAGCCCGGCTGCGATCTCGCCGGCAGCGCACGAGAAGCTCGATTGCTGTTAGGGAAATATTTTCCGCGTGAAAGAGCTGAGGCTGTAAGTGCATGTCGATTCTGGTAGTAGGCAGTGTGGCATTTGACAGCATTGAGACGCCTCACGGACGCGTGGAGCATGTGCTCGGCGGAGCGGCGACTTTCTTTTCGCTGTCCGCGAGCTATTTCACGGACGTGCGCGTGATCGGCGTGGTTGGCGAGGATTTCACCGCGGAGAACGAAGCGGTGCTGACCCGCCGCAGCATCGATACACGCGGGCCTGGAGCACGTCGCGGGCAAAAGCTTTCACTGGACGGGTTCCTATCTGAAGAATCTGAACGAAGCGCAGACGCTGAAGACCGAGCTGAATGTCTTTGAGACATTTGCGCCGAAGATTCCGGCAGCTTATGAGGACAGCGATTTTCTCTTCCTGGCGAACATCGATCCGGTGCTGCAGGCCAATGTGCGGCAGGCAGATGCCGAAGGTGAAGATGGTATGCGGCGACACCATGAATTACTGGATCCACGATCATCGCGAAAACCTGCGACAAGGTGCTGGTCGGGCTCGACGCATTGCTGATCAACGATGGCGAAGCGAAGATGCTGGCGGGCGACGACAACCTGTTGCGCGCGGCGGAGAAGATACTGGCGAGCGGACCGAAGACGCTGATCATCAAGCATGGCGAATATGGCGCCACAGCGTTTTTCAGCGAGCGGTCGTTCGCAGAGCAGATGGAGCGGAAGCCCGGATTGATCTGCGATTCCGTTTCGCGCGCCGGCGTTGCCGCTGGATGCGGTGGTCGATCCGACCGGCGCGGGGGATTCGTTTGCGGGCGGATTTTTCGGCTACCTGGCATCGCAGCCGGAGGTGACGCTCGGCGGCGTTCAAGCGGGCGATGTTCTATGGCGGGGTGATGGGTTCGTTCGCGGTGGAGAAGTTTGGCACCGAGCGCCTGCAAGCAACTCAGCCGCGAAGAGATCGACCAGCGGTTCTCGCGCTTTCGCGAGATGTCGCACCTTGACTGATCTCGCACGACGGCGGCAGCGTCCCATGCCAGATCGTATCGAGCGCGATGAAGTGGCGCGCGAGACCCGGTTTGTCGGGCTGGTCGCGGCGTTGCTCGGAGTGCTAGCTTTCGCTTACTGCTCTCGTCATGATCTGCTGCTGCTCTATGGCGACGCGGTCGCGCATTTGCATATCGCGCGCCGGGTCTTCGACTCTCTCAATCCTGGCTTTCGCCAGCTCGGGTCTGTGTGGTTGCCGCTGCCGCATCTGCTCATGATTCCTTTTGTGCAGCGCATGGCGTGGTGGCAGAGTGGGCTGGCGGGCGCGATTCCTTCCATCGGCTGTTACATATTAGGCTGCATCGGGATTTACAGGCTGGCGCGACTGTGGCTGAGCGCTGCGCCGGCGGCGGTGGCGGTGCTGTTTTATGGACTCAACCCGGGCTGCTTTATATGCAGACCACGGCCATGACCGAGCCGCTCTTTCTTGCGGAGATGATCTGGGCGGCGCTGCTGCTCGCGGAGTTTTGCCGTGCTCTCGAGAGCGGCTCGAGCAGAGACGGAGATCGCAGATGAGAAACGCGCGGCGCGGTTGCTCATCGGCGCGGGCCTGGTTTTGGTCGCTGCCGTCTTACACCCGCTACGACGGATGGATCTTTGCCTCGTTCGCGTGGCTGGTGGCCGCGGGGGCAATGTGGCGCGGCAATCGATGGCGGGGACGAGCCGGCGGCGCGTTCGTGCTCTTCACGGTGATGCTGGCGGTCGCGCCGCTGCTGTGGATGGCCTATAACGCTAAGCAGTTTGGCGATCCGCTCGACTTTCTGCGCGGGCCGTATTCCGCAAAGGCGATCGAGGAGCGGACGACGCCGCCCGGCGCCTGGCATCATCCGGGGTGGCACAGCATGAGGGTGGCGGCGCTTTATTTTCTCAAGGCCGCCGAGCTTGGCGCGGTGCCGTTACGTTTCGCAAATACTCTGCTGGTGCTTGCAATCTTTGGTACGTTGACAGCGATCGCGCGATGGTGGAGCGCGAGTCTCGCGGCGCTTGTTGTTGCTTTGGGTGCCGCTGCCCTTCTATGCCTATTCGGTTGCCTATGGGTCGGTGCCGATCTTCATTCCGCTGTGGTGGCCGCACTCCTGGTACAACACTCGCTATGGCATGGAGATGTTGCCGATATTTGCGATCTCGCTGGCGTTTCTTACCGATCTCATGCTCGTGCTGGCCCGCACGTTGATCCCGAGAGTTGCACCCTTGGTGCCGGCTACAGCGGTGCTGCTCATCGTGATCAATAGCTGGGCCGTGGCGCGGGCGACGCCGCTGGTGCTGCAAGAGGCAATTGCCAATTCGCGGTCGCGAATTCCATTTGAACAGGCGCTCGCGCGGAAGCTGGCTCCGCTGTCGGCCAGCACGTCAGGGCCGATCCTGATGTATACGTCGGAGCACATCGGAGCATTGCAACGCGCCGGGATTTCGCTGAAGCGAACGATCAACGAAGGCGATTACTATAGCTGGCAGCCGGCTTTGAAGAATCCAGCGGGATCGGCGCCGCTGGTGGTCGCGATCGACGGCGATGCGGTCGCCAAGGCAGTGGCAGAGCACCCTCAGGGGCTCGACCTGCAGGCCCTGATCTGCTCGACCGATCAACAGTGTGCGCGGATTTACAGCTCACAAAGCTGGCGCGCCAGCGGAGCCAGGTAGCGAATGGTACGATGTCGCGAAGCGGAGGAGGCGTCGTCGTGATGGCTATGCAACAGCCTGGGCATATGCTCAGCTTCAGCAACCTAGAGCAGATGACGATGGCCAGCGGAGTCGCGACGAGGCTGCTGGTTGCCGCTCTCTTTGGAGGGCTGATCGGGCTCGACCGCGAGCTGCATCAGAAGCCCTCTGGCGTGCGGACCAATCTGCTTATCTGTTTTGCAGCGGCGCTCTTTACCTTTCTTTCTCCGATCATTGCCGGCGAGGGCAGCACGAACAAAGGCCAGATTGCCTCCAATATCGTGCAGGGAATCGGCTTTCTGGGCGCAGGGCTGATCCTGCAAAATCGATACCGCGTGAGCGGACTGACCAGCGCGGCCACGGTCTTTGCCGTGGCCTCGATCGGGATGGCATGTGGTGCGGGGCTGTATGCTCCGGCTACGTTAGCGACCGGAACGGTATTGATCGTGCTTGAAGGCGTGGGTGTGATCGAAAAGCGCTTCAACCTCAAGCTGTACCTACGCATCTACGAGGTTCGCGGCGAGGACATGACGCAGATGGAGCGTACGATTCTGAGCGCGATGGACAACGAGAAAAGACATCTCGGCGAGATCGAGCGGAGCACGATTGGTGGTGTGCAGCGTGTGACTTTTACTGCGCAAGCGACTACAAAGGGACATTCACGGCTCAAGAAGGCGTTGAGGGATGGTGGCGCTATTCGATGAAGTGCTAAGTTTCCATAGTTCGGAGGACGATTGATTTCTTTTGTGAAGGCCCATGCCTGCGGCAACGACTTTTTGATCGTCGAAGCGAAGTCCATGAGTCGAAGCGGATCAGCGAGAGCTCGCGGTTCGATTGTGTGCGCGGCATACGGGCCTGGGCGCGGACGGGATTGAGTATTTGAAGTGGACCGGCGAACACACAGCGAGCATTCGGCTATTCAATACTGACGGATCGATCGCCGAGATTTCGGGCAACGGCACACGCTGCGTCGCGGCCTGGATGGCGCTCAAAAAGGACGCCCGTCCAGGAGACGTTCTAAAGATCGAGACGGACGCCGGTATACGAGAGTGCCGCATTGTCGAGGTCTGTGGGCATTCGTTTGAGATTGCGGCTGCGATGGGAGTGCCGAACGTCTCTTCGCGTCGGGTTGACTGTGTCCGGAGGCCTTACGATCGAAGGCGCGGTTGTTTCGATGGGCAACCCGCATTTCGTGATCGTTTGTCGAGGACAGGAATTTTGCGATCTCCGGGAGGGATTGGGAGTCGGTCGGACGCGAGATATGCTTTCACGCTGATTTTCCTCACCAGACAAATGTGGAATTTGCACGCGTTGTCAGCCCCGGCGAGATCGACATAAGGGTCTTTGAGCGGGGCGTAGGGCCGACCACATCTTCCGGGACGGGAACGTGCGCATCGGCTGCTGCGGCCATTGCCCTGCACGGCATGAAGGAAGAGTTGCGGGTGAGGGCCCGAGGTGGAACCCAACTGGTCGAGTGGCCGCGCTCCTCGCAATCCGGCCCAACGGAGATGACGCTTACCGGGCCTGCCGAACTCATCGCCTTCGGAGAGACCTATTCATGACGATGCCGATTTTGAAGCCGCGGGGCGTCGCTGCGGGGGCCAAGGTCGCGGTGGTCGCTCCCGCGAGTTCGGCGCGGTACGAGAAGCTGGATGCGCGGGATCTCCGCCTTGCGTCGGTCTGCGGCTATAACGTGATCGAGGGCCGGCATCTGCGCGGACACGCTTCGCACTATTTTTCCGGGACAGCAGAGGAACGATTGTGGGATCTTCACGCGGCCTTCGCCGATCCGGAGATTGCGGCGATCTTTTGTAGCCGTGGCGGTTACGGATCGAATTATCTGCTGGAAGGTCTTGATCTTGAGCTGATTCGGCGGAATCCAAAGCCGTTTTTTGCCTACAGCGACTTGAGCGTCGTCCAGACATGGCTGCTCGATCGAGTTGGACTGGTTTCGTTTCACGGGCCGATGGCCGCAGCGGATTTCTGTCGCGGGGATGGAGTTCATTATCCGAGTTTCGGCGCAGCGATTTGCGGAGGGATGGCGTCTCTCGGCGCGGCGGAGGGCTTGCGCACGCTTCGCCCCGGCAACGGCTACGGGGACACTCTATGGCGGATGCCTGAGCATGATCGTCTCTACGCTGGGCACGCCATTTGCGGCGGAGACGGAAGGGAAGCTGCTCTTTCTTGAGGACGTGAACGTGAAGCCTTACCAGATCGATCGCATGCTCAGGCAGATGATTCTGGCGGGCAAACTGGATAGAGTGAAGGAATTGTTTTTGGCGAGATGCAGGACTGTGCTTTCCGAATGGGATTCCAGGCCTACTCGATGCGGTGATTTTGCGAGTGCTGGAGCGGTTTGAAGGGCCGATTGGATTGGGCTGCGCTCGGGCCACGTTTCGCGATCGAACGTGACGCTTCCGTTTGGGATCGAAGCGCGCCTCGATCTGGAAGAAGCTGCTGGCGGATCAAGCGCCAGTTTGGAATTCTTAGAATCGGCGGTAGGGAATTGAGCGGAATGCAGGCATCGGTAAATAAGAGGCACATTCATCTGATCGGCATTTGCGGCACGGCCATGGCTTCGCTGGCGGGAATGCTGCAACTCAAAGGGCATCGAGTCACCGGCTCCGATATGGCCGCCTATCCACCGATGTCCGACTTTTTGCGCGAACTCGGTATCGCCTATCGCCGAGCCTTTTTCGGCGAAGAACCTCGAGCCCGCGCCCGATCTGGTTATCGTGGGCAATGCGCTGTCGCGCGGCAATCCGGAAGTTGAGTACATCCTGGATCGAGCGGATCCCGTTTACTTCGTTGGCGCGAATCATTCACGACGAATTCGTTGCCGGGCACGAATCGCTGGTCGTTGCGGGGACGCACGGCAAGACCACAACGACCAGCATGCTGGCGTGGATCTACGAGGTGGCAGCTCGCCGGGACGCCGCAACTCGCGCCTTCGTTCCTGATCGGCGGCATCGCCGAAAATTTCGGATCGAGCTTTCAGTTGCGCGCCGGGCCGGCCCTTCATCATCGAGGGCGACGAGTACGACACGGCGTTCTTCGATAAAGGGCCGAAGTTCATGCATTACTTCCCCGACGCTCTGATACTGACCCATGTTGAGTTCGATCACGCCGATATCTATCGTGATCTGGACGCGGTGAAGACCGCTTTCAAGCGGCTGGTGAATCTGGTGCCGGGGCGGGGAAGAGTCGTTGCCTTCGATGGCGCGCGAAAATGTAACCGAGTGCGTGAGCAAAAGCATTTTGCGCCGTGGAGCGCTATGGCTTCCATGCCGATTCGTACTGGCGCCCGAGTGACCTGACTCAGCAACAAGGGCATTAGCAAGTGGCGAGGTCCTTCGCGGTGGGTCGAGCGTGGGGCGAGTTCACGCTGCCCATGGCTGGCGAACACAATGCGCTGAACGCAACGGCAGCGGCGGCGCTGGCTGCCGGCCAGGGTGTGGCCCTGGATGCGATTCAAGAAGCTCTGAGCACCTTTGCCAGCGTGAAGCGCAGGCTTGAGGTGAAGGCGGTGATCGATGGAGTCACGATCATCGACGATTTCGCTCACCATCCGACGGCGATTCGCGAGACACTGCGCGCCTTGCGGGCGTCGCTACTCCGGCGCGCGTTTGTGGGCGGTGCTGGAGCCGCGATCGAACACACTGCGCCGGAACATCTTTGAGCGCGAACTCATTGAGGCGCTGGGTCTGGCCGACGAGATCGTCCTCTCTGGAGTCTTCAAACAGGAGAGCATTCCGGAAGCCGAGCGACTTCATCCTGAGGCCATCGTGAAGAGTCTGAAGGCGGCGGGCATTCCGCCGAGCTTCACGAGAACGCCGATGCGATCGTCGAAGCCATCACGCCGAAACTTCGGGAGGGCGACGTTGTTGCTGTTCTCTCGAATGGGGGATTCGACGGAATTTATGAAAAGCTGCCGGAGCGGCTGGCGGCGCGAAGCGCGGGAGTCCTTCGGTGATCTCTGCGCTGACTCTCTTGTTTACATATATCGTGTTGGCGATTCCTGCTGCGCTGATTGGAATCCCCTGGACGCTGATCAGCGGCGACATCCGGTTGTTGTACCGATGGGCGATGTGGATTTTGCGCACTGGACTGCGCCTGGCCGGGATTCAGATCGATTTCAGCGGCGGAGAGGTTGTTCCATCGGGCACGGCGTGCATCTTCATGGCGAACCACGTTTCGAACCTTGATCCGCCCATTCTTTTGCCGTTGATTCCGGGGCGGACGTCGGTCTATCTCAAACGTTCGCTGATGAAGATCCCGGTGCTTGGCTATGGCATGAGGCTTGGCGATTTCATTCCCGTTGATCGTGATGGGCGGCTCGACAGCGCCAAAGAGAGTGTGCGCGTCGGTGTGCGGGTTTTGCAGTCGGGCTTGCATGTGATGACGTTTGTCGAAGGTACGCGGTCGCGTACCGGGCGGCTGCAGCCGTTCAAGAAAGGTCCATTTCATCTAGCGATGGAGTCTGGCGCTCCGGTGATTCCCGTGTCGATCTGGGGGACGGAAACCATGATGAAGAAGGGCGGGCTGACGATTGTGCCTGGAGTTGCCCATGTGCGGTTTCATGGACCGCTCTGGCCTCGCGACTATGCGAGCCGGGAAGAGCTGCTTGCGGCGACGAGGGTAGAGATCGAATCTGGCCTTCCGGAGTGGATGCGAACGGCTGATGGCGAGATTGCGCGACCCGCGTAGGGATTCATCCCGCGGATGGAAATCTTCGCGACACCTTACCAACGTCTATTTGATGAACGCGTCGTAGCCCGCGCTGGAAAGCTTTTGGCGCATCGCCTTGGCTTCGTCGCGATTGCTGAAGGGGCCTACCTGGACGTGCAGCAGCTTGTCTTGGGACTCCGTGCGGATGGTGGGCGTGAAGCCATTCTTGCGTAGCGCGTTTGCGAGGGCTTCTGCATCAGGCCGATTCTTGACTGCGGCGATCTGCACCATGATGGTTCCGCTCGGCGTGCTTGCAGGTTGAGCCATGACCGGAGTTGGCGCAGGCACCGGCGTTGTCGCTGCCCGCTGAAGGGCAATCGGCTTGGGTGTCTCGACGGCAGCAGTGGCCGCCGCCGGTGGCGGAGCGATTTTCCGGGAGTTTGTTGTTTGTAACGGAGGCGGTGGGGCTGTTACGGCGTTGCTTGCGGTGGGCAAGACTACGCGCGTAGCGTCCGAGGGTTGTTCAGGTACGAGGGCGGATGGCTTCGGGCGCTGCTGGAGTCTCCGCAGGTTTTGGCGCGACGTAGAGAGGTTCGGACGAGACGTAAGGGCCTGGAGTGCGATGGCCCATCATGTAGCCGAAACCGAAGAAGACGCCGCAGACAAGCGCCAGACCGAAGAAGATGCCGAGGAGCGTGCCCATTCCCAGGCTCAGCTCCGCGCCATTGTCGACTAGATCAGCTTCCTCGTAGACGGCTGCATGTCTCATTCATTTTCCTTGGGAATGACGGTCGGAGGTATGCCCGTGGGCGGGAAATTGACGGTTTTATTGAAGAGAGTGAGCAACTCCAGGGGGAGCGGGAAGACGATCGTGGTGTTCTTCTCGACGCCGATCTCCGAGAGCGTCTGCAGATAGCGAAGTTGCAGCGTCATGGGCTGGGTGGCCATCAGTTGCGCCGCGTCGACCAGCTTTTGCGCGGCGTTGAACTCGCCCTCGGCATGAATGATCTTGGAACGCTTGTCGCGTTCCGCCTCGGCTTGCTTGGCCATGGCGCGCAGCATCGACTCGGGCAGATCGACCTGCTTGACCTCGACGCTGACGACCTTGACCCCCCAGGGCTCGGTGCGCTGGTCGATGATGGTCTGGATGCGCTGATTGAGAGCGTCGCGGTGCGAGAGCAGTCCGTCGAGCTCGACTTCGCCTAAGACGGAGCGCAGGGTGGTCTGGGCGAACTGCGAGGTCTGGTAGACGTAGTTTGCGACCTCGATGACGGCGCGGGATGGGATCGAGCACCCGCAGGGTGATGACCGCATTCACTTTCAGCGTGACGTTGTCGCGGGTGATGACGTCCTGCGGAGGAACTTCGAGAACTTCCTGCCGCAGAGAGACGCGGACGATCTGGTCGAAGGGACGAAAGACGAGAATGACTCCGGGGCCTTTGGGCTGGGGAAGGACCTTGCCGAGGCGGAAGACGACGCCGCGCTCATATTCGCGAAGAATGATGATCGAGCTAAAGAGATAAAAGATCAAGATCGCGAAGAAGATCAGTACCGGGATGCTTCCCATACTCGAGCCTTTCTAAGGCCTAATTTTATAGCGGTTGATTGGCGTGGCTAGCGGTTAGTTGGCTCCGGAACGACGAGTGGGAATCCGGTCTACCAACAGGGTCAGGTTGCGGACAGCCTCGCACCCGAACCGTCTTCGCCGGGCGCAACTGGCGCAGGAGACTCTGCCTGCCAGAGTTCGCCGTGGACGAGGACCTGCCCAGTGGGTGAGAGCGGTTGCTGGGCGACTGCGGTGAGGCCGAGGAGCGCGTCGACGCCGACGAGAGACTTGTTGCGTCGGGCGCGGATGGCCAGGCGCACGAGAAGCAGCGTAATCAGGCCGAAGGCTACGCCGGCGGCGATGGCGGTCGCGGGATGAACGCGCAGCTCCGGAATGGGTCCGTCGACAAGCGTGAGCAATCCAAAGACGAGGCAAACCGTGCCTGCGCCGGCAAGAACTCCGTGGCTGGCGAACTTCGCTTCGAGAACCAGGAGCGCGAAGGCTCCGACGATCAGCATGACTGCGGTGTAGCGAACCGGCAGCAGGTTCAGCGAGAAGAGCGAGATCAGGACGAAGAGCGTTCCCAGCGCGCCGGGGACGATGGTGCCGGGGACGTTGAATTCGAGATAGATCAGCAGAGCCGCCGACGATGAGAAAGAGCACAGCCAGGTTGGGATTGGTCAGCTTGTCGAGGAGCTGTTCGCGAAGCACGGGATCGACGACGATCGAGTTCCGCGCCTTGGTATGCAGTGTCGCTGAGCTGCCATTGAAGCGGGTGATGGTCTTGCCATCGATGGCGTCGAGGAGTTCGCGGTCATTCGCGGCGACCAGGGTGATGAGGTTGAGCTTGAGGGCTTCCTGCTCGGTGTAGGACTTGGAGTTGAGCACGGCGTCTTCGGCTGCCGAGGTGTTGCGCTTCCGCAGGGCGACATAGGAGCGCAGAAAGGCGGTGGTATCGTTCTCCATCTTCTGCTTCATGACGGGGTCGGGCTGCGCACCACCTTCGATGACGGGGTGAGAGGCTCCGGCGTTGGTGCCGGGCGCCATGGCGGCGATATCGGCGGCCTCGAGAAGGAAGAAGCCAGCCGAGCCGGCGCGGCTTCCTGACGGCGCCACGTAGACGATCACCGGAACCGGGGACTCCAGGATCTGGCGAACCATCTCGCGGGTCGTCTCGAGCAGACCGCCGGGGGTGTTCAGTTCGACGAAGATGGCTTCGGCGTGGATATCGTGGCGTGCTTCAGGCCGCGGGCGAGATATTCCTCGCTGATTGGCTGAATGGTGTCGTTCAGATGGAGGACGACGACCTGAGGAGCGGCGGCATGGCCAAGGTGCGGAAAAACGAAGAGCAGCGAGAGAAGGAAGAAGGGAACAACGGCGCGGCTTCGGCTGCGGTTTTTCACTGCACCTGCTGACCCTTTGATTGTAGCGCCTGGCGCAAGCCGAGAGCCGTCGCGCTCTTCGGATCGAGTTGCAGTGCCTGGCTCACTTCGCCGGCTGCCGACGAAAGCTGGTCACTCTGTATGTCGAGGCGGGCGAGCACGACATGGGCGTCGGCATTCGGCTTGAGTTGAAGGGACTGCTGCGCTTCCAATCGAGCGTCCTTTGCATCGCCGCTTCGTTCGCGGACCTGGGCGAGACCGGCATGGGCCGCGGCATCGGTGGGGTCGGCGGCAATCGCGCTTTGGAACTGGCGCTCCGCCTCGAGGAGCAAGCCACTGTTGAGGTAGCGATTACCTGCCGTGGTCAACGCAGCGGCACGTGCCGCCGGAGGCTGAGCGTGCGAGCTTCATGGCCTGCATCTGCTCGATCTCATAGGCAGCCTGAAGGAAGGCGGTTTCGTTGTAAGAACGCTTAATACGCTCGAGCGGCCCTTCGGGATTTGTAGTGGATGTGCCTGAAGCGTTTGTTTTGACTGCGGAGTTCGTCGCGGCATTTTGGAGAGAAGCCAGGAATGCCTGGGCCTCGGTGTCTTGCGGCCGCAGCTTCAGACATTCGCCAGCTTCTTTGATGGCGCCGGGAATATCGTTGCGGTGGCGAAGGGCCAAGGCAAGGTTGAAGTGGTAGTCGGGATCTTTCGGATCGGTATTCACGGCTTGTTGAAACAGGGCGACGGCATCACGATTGCGGCGGCTGGAGGCAACTCCCTGGTTGTTGATCACCTCAGAGAGAGGCAGTTGCGTGGCCACGAATGCGAAAGACTCCTCGGCCTGCACGTAGTTGCCGGTGTAAAACGAGGCCAGTCCGCGGTCGAAGGCGGCGTCGAGTGCGCCGGAGTCGGTGTTGGGAATCTTGCCGAAGGCCGAGGCGGCAAGCTCGTAATCCTGTTGATGGAAGTAGAGCCGCCCCAGGGCGAGCCAGGCGGGATAATACGTTGGGTCGAGCCGCACCGCTTCCTGAAGGTGTTTGGCTCGTTCGACGGGGGTGCTCTCGACCAGCCCTCGAATGTAGTTTTCAAAGGCGCTGAGGGGCAGATTGGCGTCCGCGGCAACAAAGGTTTGCTGGGCGACGGGGTAGGCTGGGTCGATCTCGCGGACAAGCTGCCACGCCACGATGTTGATGCCATCAAGAAGCCGCGACATGTCAACCTGCGTCTCGACCGGCGCGCTCAGTCGCAGCGCACCGACGTCGAGGATGCGTGCGCTGATCGTCAGACGCTTGCCATCGCTCATGTAGGTGCCGAGGATCACCGAGTCCGCGTCAAGATTTTGCGCGAGGCGGATGGTGCTGGCCCGTGACGGGCGGAAGTCGGGCGGCAGCCCGAGATGATCCAGCGCGTAGAGGCGGTCGTCACGGCCGATGGGGAGAAATCCGGCCGATTCGAGACGCAGATTGATGATCTCGGGCATCGATTCGCCCATCCAGTCGATGTTCGACTGCTCCGGACTTGTTTTCAAAGGGGAGAACGAGGGTCAGATGCCCGTGCAACTCCACCTGGGAAGCTGTGGCGTCAGGCTGCTGGGCCGGGCGAATGCATGGCGATCCCGATGGCAAGAAAGGCCACGAGTGGTCGAAAGACGAAAGAAGGTTTCACGCAGCTTTGATTATAGTTGTGGCGATTCTTGCTGAGGCGCGAGCTCGTGGACAGTCTTTCCTATTCCGAAGCGACTGTTCTCGCGCGAGCGGACGGTATGCCGGCTAATTGCGGCCTATCGAAATGCAGCACCGCGGCCCATTGTCCGTTGCGGTCGCCTTCCCAGATCAACTGGCCGTTTAGCAGGTGGGCGATCTTCTCCGGCGTCAGATCGTGGTGGAAGTCGAAGAAGCGAGAGTCGAGGTTCTCGCTTTTCGGCCCGAGGCTGAAGGGAAGATTCGGTGGGTCATATTTTGTCGAAAAGGGGAAAGCGACGGAGTATGGCTCGGGGGTCTGCGCGGCTTTCTGGATTTCGGGCAGGGAAAAGTTCTCAATTTTCACCACCGGTATTGGAGTGCGCACGTAGCCCAGCTCGGGCTTCGATAGCTCGTCGGTGGCTGGCCAAGCGGTGAGGACAGTGGCGTGGGGATATTGGCGGACGATCCTGCCGATCGCTTGTTGATGGAGGCGGATAAGGTCGGCGTAGGCCAGATTGTCTTCGGGGGCAAAGCGGTAGGGCGGGTTGACGCGAAGTCCGGCGATGAATGCGACCGCGGTGAGCAGCGCCAAGAGCGGGCCAGGAGCGGACGTCTGCGCCGCCAGGTATTCACGCAGAGCACGAGCATCAGCGGGTAGAGCGGGAGTAGATATCGCGTGAGCAAAGCCCCGCCCAGCACGGAAAAGAGCAGGAGATTCGCGAGGATGACGACGACGATTCGCCCTTGTGCCGAGAAGGACACGCGTGGCCGAAGTTCGTGCGCATTTTCGGGCTGAGGCGGCAGGATCATCGACAGCGAACATGCAGATCACCGGCACGAAGAGGTTCATGTAGGTGGTGATGTGGAGCACCCGATGTCCGAAGGCCACGAGAATGCGCAACGGGCGTCAGCGTTGCTTCGGCGTTGTAGCGGAGGTATTCCGGGATTTCCGAATATGAATCCGGTCTTATGCCAGTGGTAGGCGTACCAGGCGATAAGGGGCAAAGCAGGAGCCAGCAGCAAGGCGATGCGCCGGAGAGATGTCGATGGATCGGCACCAGCGATTCGTTTTCGACGGTTGAAGAACAAAACCCCGAGCTCATAAGCAGCCAGCGAGAAGGGAACTGCGATGGCAGTTTCTTTGCAGAGCGCCGCGACCGAAAACAATGCAGCTGCGATCGCGTAATCCCGCCGGCTTCCGGCAAAGACATACGAGAGCGCCCACAGCGTCGCGGCGGCAGCGAAGATATCGGCATGAGCGAGAGTGCTCTGTGCGAACCAGACCGGATAAATCGCGGTAAGAATGGTCGTGACCGCGGCAACGTCAAGTCGCCCGGTGAGGACAAGCGAGATGCGGTAGACGCCAAGCAACGCGGTCGCGGCGACCAGGCAGACTGCTGTCCGCGTGACCGAGGGGGACCATACCGCCGAGTTTCCACCACAGCGCGAGGTAAATGGAGGGGAGCGGCGGGTGGGCATTGGAGAGCGTCGTGCTGGGGATGAGCGAGCCGGTGCGAAAAAAATCCCACGCGGCGGGGATGTAATAGCCAGCCTCATCCCAATAGTAGGGCAGGCGGAGCAGCGTCGCATGACTGAAGTAGACGCCGACGAAGAGCAGGGAAAACAGCATCCACAGGGGCACCGGACGATCGCGGGGGACGCCGGGAAGTCCAAAGGCCCGAGACCGCGTGGTGGAAGGGGATTTCATCCGGATCGACAGTCGTGTCCTCTCCGCCCCGATGGGGCGAGATTTGCGAGAACGCTAGTTGACAGGCCCGGTGGGAATCTGCGGCGCCTGTTGGGGTTCGAGCGCGATGTTGCCGAAGGTCTGCTGATATTGCGCAAGGTTCTGGCCGAGGACGTTCCAGAAGGCCTTGGCCTGTTGCGGGCTCAGGTAGATGCCCTGGGAGTTTTCGATGCTGACCTCTTCGGGGGATTCGTGGCGCAGCGTTCCGAAGGTGAGGTGAAAGTCCCACATGCTGACGCGTATCTGCACGCTGTTGGCGTAGGTGTCGCGATAATCGGGCGCGTTGGTGAGGGTAATTTTGGGGGAGTTGGATTGCGAGTGACTTGAACTCATGCATTCAGGGTAGTGCATTCGCCGCAGAAATACAGCTTCAAGAGTTGGTGCGAAAGGGGGGACTTGAACCCCCACGGGTTGCCCCGCCAGATCCTAAGTCTGGTGCGTCTGCCAATTTCGCCACT
>CAVZRF010000002.1:0-16793 GCA_963777685.1 uncultured Acidobacteriaceae bacterium
TCCGCTCGACAAATCGTCGAACATCGTTCGCAAGATCGTGGTGCCCGTCCATGGAAAGTCGGTTGGCAACAGCGCGCCAACCGTTCTCGACTTGGCGACGCGTTTCCACAAGTTTGCGCTTACCGGGTTCGACGCGGGTGCTGCCCGTTAGCAGGTCGGCTGCGACAGCCTCGGCCTGTGCCCGCTGGTATGTGGAGTCGCCGCGCTCGGTTGCGCGATAGATGCCGTCCTTCTTAGCCTTCCTGGTTTCACCACGCACTGCGCGTTCGGTGGCGTTGGCTTCAATGCCGAGCAGCCTCAGGTTTCGGGCGAACTCCGATCGCCAGTGCCGGAGCGTCGCCTTCTTAATGTTGAGTCGCACCCCCTGTTCGCTGACAGCCTTCACGACCAGGTGTACGTGCGGATGCGGCTCGTCCGTGTGCAGCACCAGCGCGTAGCGGTGCTTCAGCGCAAACTCCTCGCGGGCGAAATTGTGCGCCGCCTCCAGGACCCTCTTGGCCGGCGTCCCGGGTGGCATCGACAGCATGATCTTGTGCACGAGCTTGGCCGACCCCTGCCTCGTCGAGGCTAGTCCCACGCCCCGTCGATCGCTTTCCAGGTCGAGGTCCCAGTCCTCCACGAGTTGCTCGCCTGCATCCCGCCCCTGCAGTCGATCGCTCTCGTCAGTCTCAAGTTCCAATTCTCCTTTGCGGCCGATGTAATCGAGGTGCTTGCGAACCGCTTCGGAGGTCTGGGCGCCTCTGGGCAGTACCTTGACCATCACTTCGGGGGTGCGCCGTACGGTTCTGGCGATCTGCTCGACCTCGGCGGGAGCCAGGCGATCCCACCTGCCCGGACCCGGCCGCGCGCGGCTGAAGAGGTCGAACAACGGCTTCCTAGTCGGCATGGCCGCGCTCCCATGAACTCAGGTTAGCGGTTATCAGGCCTTTCACGTGGTCGCGTAGGGCCTCGCAGATGCGGAGCATGGCCACCAGGTCGTGGCGTCCGGGACCTGCCACGCGGTCACCCTGGTTGGCCGCCCGCGCAATCTGGTTGAGATTCCGGCCCATGCTCCCGAGCTCGGAAATCGACCGCTTGAGCGCTCGCAGCTCCTCCTTTGGCAACGGCGCCAACGATCGCAGGTGGGCACGCGTCAGGACGGAGAGGTAGGTCGCCGGTGCCATATTGCGCGCCGCAGCGCGCGCCCGAAGCAGACTCTCGTCATCAGCGCGCAGCCGCACAGTCAGGCGGGTTGAGCGGATGGCCTCGGGCGCCGCACTGGTGCTGGCATCGTATGAGGCCGGTTCCGTCGAGCGCAGCATGAGATCTACCAAACGCCTGAGCAGCGCCGATTCTGACAATCCCTGGTGACTCGCGACCGCAGCAAAACGCTCTTTCGTGTCGCGAGTGACCCAAGTCTTGAGTTGTGTGCCGTCGCTCATCTTGAGCGACGTTGTACCAAGGAGCAGCCGCCAGGCTATCCTGCATTCCGCTCAAAATGCAGCGTAACCGCACTATGCGTATGCGTGCCAGCGGCCTGCGATGACCACAGCGACCGGATATGCATCGCCTGTTCATCCAACGCGGCGTTTAAGGCTGCAAGTCGTACCGCCGCGCAGCAGCAACCCGTAGCTCCGCCAACCACCGGCTTGGATCGGCCAGAAGCGGTCGACTGATGCTTGGGATTTGTCGCCCCAATGCTGCCACTCGTTGCCTACGCCTTGTAAACAACACGGCGATTGCCTGCCGTTAACGTCTGGTGCATTCTCAAGTGATAAGAACAATCGAGCTGGGCATAGGGAGTAGCCATGATCAGTACCAAGGTTGTCGCCGAATTTGAGAAGCATCTACCGGGCCGCATTCTGACGCGAGCGGATTCCGACTTTGATCGCGTTCGCAAGGTCTACAACGGCATGATCGATCACAAGCCGGCACTTATTGCGTGTTGCCTGGGCACCAGTGATGTCGCCTCCGCGGTGCGGCTTGCCCGTCAGTTCGACGTCCCGGCTTCGATTCGCGGCGGTGGGCACAATATCGCCGGGAAGGCTGTCCTCGAAAACGGGCTCATGATCGACCTTTCGGAAATGAAGGGAATCACTGTCGATGCCAAGCGGCAGACCGCCCGGGCGCAAACCGGCCTCAAGCTCGGTGAATTCGATCGAGAGACCCAGAAGCATGGCCTGATGACGCCGCTCGGCGTGGCGACGACCACCGGAATCGCTGGTCTCACCCTTGGCGGCGGTTACGGATGGACCGTTGGGGAATTTGGCCTCGCCTGCGACAACGTCACGTGGCTCGAGGTGGTCACCGCAGAGGGTGAGGTGGTCGAGTGCAGCCCGGATCAGAATCAGGAACTGTACTGGGGTATGCGCGGCGCTGGGCAGAACTTCGGCATCGCGACGCAGATCGACTACCGCCTGCACGCGCTCACTACAGTCTACGGCGGCCCGCTCTTTTATCCCCTCAGCGCTGAAGTCATGCGCTTCTTTGATGAATTCACGCGGGCCGCGCCGGATCGACTCACCACTCTGGGGGCCTCGACCAAGATGCCCGATGGGACGCTCGCTTTCGGAATAGTGGTCTGCTACCTCGGGTCCGCCGCTGAGGGCGAGCAAGCCATCAAAGCGCTGCGCGACTTCGGCAAACCCATGGTGGACATGCTTGCCGAGCGGCCGTACCTCGAGATGCAGTCCTTGTTTGACAAGGACATACCTCCGGGCAAGCGCTATTGGAATAAGGCGCACAACCTGCGCCGGATGAACGATGGGGCGATCGACGCGGTTCTGCGTTTCACCGCGACTATGCTGCCCTATCCCTCGATGATCGGCTTTCAGCGGCTGCACGGTGCAGGTGCGCGCGTGCCACCAGATGCAACAGCTTTCCCACACCGCTACGACCACTACGTGGTCTGGATCAGCCCGGCCGAAGAGGATGCCGCGCTTGACGAGGCCATGATTCAATGGACGCAGGAGTGTTGGGAAGCACTCCGACCGCACGCCGATAGGGCCGTATATGTCAACGCGCTCGATGATGGGGCTGCCGAAGGTGAAGCTCGCGTCCAGGAAGCCTACGGGGCGAACTACCCGCGGCTGAAGAACCTTAAGCGGGCAATCGACCCGACCAACTTTTTCCGGCAGAACTCGAACATCCAATTGGACTAGACAACCCGAGCGGCTTTGCGAGAGGGGTCGAGTAGTCGAAATCACAGCAATAAAGCAGCCATTCGCCTCTTACGGTAGGCTACGTCAATCCAGCGAAGAGCCTCCGCATGGCCGACCACGCCGAACCAGAAAATCCTCACGAACTCACCGACGGCGCGCAGGCGACTCCGAGCCCTGCGTCCGTGTTCATCAGCTACGCCTCACACGACGTCGGCGTTGCGACTGCTCTGGTCGAGGTACTTGAGAGGAACGGACTGACATGCTGGATCGCGCCGCGCGATGTCAGACCCGGAGCCCTGTACGCCGATGCTATCGTCCGGGCCATCAGCGGTGCCAGGGCCCTTGTATTGGTGTTGTCGGAAAGTTCCATTGAGTCTTCCCATGTTGGGAAGGAAATCGAGCGTGCCTCGTCCAAGAGACGTCCCATCATTGCATTGCGAATCGATGCGGCACCGTTGACCCCGGCGCTCGAGTATTTTTTGAGCGAATCGCAGTGGGTTGAGGCGCAAGCCGAAAATAGGCAGGCCGCTTACGCCAAACTTGTCGATGCAGTTCGCGGTTCTGCGCCGGCCGCGCTGACCACTAGTGTACGTAGTGCAGTACCAATGGGAACCGCGCCGGCGGCCCCACGCAAATCACGCTACACGCGGATATTGGTCGCGGCGGCAGTTGCCATGATCGTAGCCTATCTCGTCGTGGACAAGTTTTGGCTCTCAAGACAGGTTGTCGAGCAAACGCCCGTTGCTGCGGCAGTGTCGGCCAACGCTCCTGCACCTCCAGCGATTTCCGAGAAGTCCATCGCCGTCCTGCCCTTCCTCGATATGAGCGAAAAGCACGATCAAGAGTATTTCTCGGACGGTCTGGCTGAGGAACTACTGGATCTCTTGTCCAGGACGCCGGGCCTTCGTGTCATCGCTCGCACCTCATCCTTCTACTTTAAGGGTAAGCAGGCCTCGTTGACGGAGATCGCCAAGACTCTAAATGTTGCCAATCTCCTCGAGGGCAGCGTCCGCAAGTCCGGCAACCGCCTTCGCGTGACAACGCAGCTTATTCGTGCCGATACCGGGCAGCACTTGTGGTCTGAGAGCTATGACCGCGACCTCAAGGACGTCTTCCAGGTACAGGACGACATCGCGGCCGCTGTGGTTAAGGCCCTGCGAACGACGCTGCTGGTGAGCAGCCCAGAGAACCGCACGAAGAACATAGAGGCCTACACGCTGTTCCTGCAGGGGCGCTCTCTGGCGAATCAGGCCTCTGCTACTGATGAGCGCAAGGCTACTCAGGTGCTACGTCGGGCGGTTGAGCTCGACCCTAGCTATTCCTCGGCATGGGCTGCGCTTGCAAATGTTCTCTTTGAACTCTCGGCGTACACCGACAGCGGACAAGATGTAGATGCCGATATGAAATCGGCGCGCATCGCCGTTCAAAGAGCACTCGAACTCGATCCCGGTAATGCGTCTGCGTACTATCTGCGGGCCACTATCAGGATAGTGTACGATCATGACCCGAAGGGCGCGATAGCCGATATTGAAGCGGCGCGGCGCTCAGACCCGAATTCGACGAAGCCCACAGAATTGGTGCTTGTGGCGGGGTGCAGTTCTGGACCCTGCTTCGAACAATATATTCGAGAGATCTCGCGCGATATCGAACTCGACCCGTTGAATGCCAACACCATTCAAATCCGTGGGTGGGCCTATTGGATTGCGGGCAATCTCACAGCATCGCTAGCCGATCTTCACCGAGCCCTGGAGCTTAGCCCGGGATTCGAGACAGCCAATTACAACATTGCCTGTGTTCTGCTGGCGGAGCACCGTCTTCCGGAGGCGCTGAAAGCAGCGCAGGCTGAGGCAAACTCATTGTTCCGCAGAGAATCAATCGCACTGGTCTATTTCGCAATGGGTAGGCGAGCTGAGGCAGAGTCGATGCTCAATGAACTACTGGCGAATGACGCCACGGAAGGGCAATGGAATATCGCCGAGGTCTATGCGTTCGCAGGGAATAAGTCCGCGGCCCTGGACTGGTTAGAGCGGGACTATGAGTCCCACAGAAGCGGCGTTCTTTATTTGGGTGTCGATCCTTTCTTCAAACCTCTGATATCCGAGCCGCGGTTTGTCGCGCTCTTGAGGAATATTGGCATGACCGATACTTCAGCGCCGTGAAGTCGTGCGAAACACGCATGGGGCGTACTAACACCAGAAGTTCTGGGGTAAACGGCTTGATTGAGTTACCCGATAGCTGCCAGTCACCACAGGCGGGAGTGGGTCAACACCGGACGAATTGCAGGCGTGATTCGATTCGCTTCATTTCCCGCGAAACTCCGGATGGATTTCGCTTGCCGACTCGGCGCACCATAGCGCCAGGCGTGACAGCTCGACCCTAAACGACCGGAACCACACAAGGTCGTTCATGCCAGCCGATATCGCGCCGGCGTTTCAGTTCGCCAGGGCTGAGGCATCACATGGTCGCGGAGGGAGCCGCTTCGGCCGACCTGGAGTGACCTACTGCATGGAATCAACTCCGGCGCGGAGTTAGAAGTGTTTGCCGGTACAATCACTGCGGACGATGTTACCTGGGGACGTGGTGCTTACAATCGAGACCTGGCTGAACAGTGTAGGCCGCAAGAACCCGCGGCAGTGCCCGATCTGGCCGCCGGATGTGTATGGCATCGCCGGTGCGCTGCTCAAGCGCAGTGGCGCGTACTTAAGAATTTTCGAGAATAGATCACACACAAACTATCTGAAGGGAATCGAAACTATTGGCGCTGCCTGGAGGAGGAAGATCGACGCCCAGAAGTACCCGACTTCTGACAGTCTCGCCCGCGCCAGACCGAACGAGTTGAAAGCATCGTGGGCCGAACTGCTGCGGGCGCGGTCCCTGCCCGTTAACGAGATTCAGCGCTCGCGAACCCTCACCGAACATCTAATTCGTATGACGCTCATCGCCGACGAAGCGAGCGCCGGAATTGGGGTGGATTGGGACAATGCGACCGAGGAGGGGCCGGTACCTAGCCCCTTTCTTTCGCTAGCCGATCGAATCAAGTTTGGGCAGGACTTGCGTACGTTTGGGTGGGAAGTTACTCCCGAGGCCGTTTGTATCCTTGGCAAACAGCATACGCCCCAGGTGGGTGCCACTTTTCGTTCGTTGACGCACCATCTCTCGCTCTACCTTCCGAATGACATCGAGGCGCGATGGCACGGGCCGTACCGACCTTGGCAAGAGTCTGGCGATCCCACCAATATGGTGAACCTGCTCGTGCTGCCCTGGCCTAACGAAGTTGAGACGGCCGATTTCATCCCCGTGCCCGATCGAGTGCCGCGCACCGACGCCGACGATGACATGCCCGGGTACTTCAGTTTTCGGCCGGCCGAGACTCTTCCTCCGCAAAAGTTTGGTCGCGCCCTGCGCCGAGTCCTCGCCACGGCCCGCGAACATACGAGTCAGATCGATGCGGTGGTGTTTCCTGAGGCTGCACTCACGCAAGCTCAGTACGACATTGCCGAACGTATTGCCGTTGAACAACGCCTCATTCTGATTTGCGGTGTGCGCATCATCCGGCGACGCGGCCGCGATTCAAATCTCAGCATCATGCAACCTGCGGGTGCCATGCGCGAGGGTGGTGGTAGTACTGGAGGTGCCAAGCGACGTTTAGTCAACGACATGCGGCTGGTGCAGGCAAAGCACCATCGCTGGTGCCTCAATCGCGATCAGTTGGTTTGCTACCAGCTTGGTGGGCAACTCCCGATAAATCACAATTGGTGGGAAAATATTGAGCTGCCGGAGCGGCTCCTCTACTTCTTGTCGCTCAACCGATTAACGTGGAGTGTGTTGATCTGCGAGGACCTGGCACGCCAGGATCCCGCCGCCGACTTGATTCGCGCCGTCGGCCCCAATCTTCTGATTGCGCTTCTAATGGATGGTCCGCAGTTGAAAGATCGATGGGCGGCCCGGTATGCCTCCGTGTTGGCGGAGGATCCGGGGTCTTCGGTGCTCACCCTTACGAGTCTCGGAATGGCCAAGCGTTCTCGTCCCTTCTTGCGCGCCACGGGGCGCCGGGCCGATCCCAGCCGAGTCATCGCTCTGTGGCGGGATGCGGTCAATGGCGAGGTAGAAATCTGCCTGGACGATAAGGAAAATGCCTGCGTGTTGAGCTTGGAGTGCCGCCGTCGCAAGGAGTACTCGGCCGACGGGCGACATGATGAAACCCAAAGCCGCTATCCCGTATTTGCAGGCTTTAAGTCCTTCCGAAGTGAGCTGTAGTCGGCGGTTGGAATCGCGCTCAATAGCCTATATATTGATCTTGTGGAGACCCGATCATGACCACCGATACTAGAAAATTACTGGGAAATCATGGCGTTAAGCTCGCCGGACAGGTGGCGACCGCGCGTCTTCGGCGCGCTGGAGTAACGCTGGGCAAGGACTTGGGTTTGCCAACGCCTCGCGCGGCCAAGAAGGATCGTTTCTCCCGCACGTTGATCAAGCGCTTGGCTGGCGGCTAAAGCGCCCCACAGTCGGCCGCTTCCGGGACGCGAGGGATCCGTCTTCGCGGTCAAACTCCCTAGGAGTTCACTTGTAGGGCCACCCGTGCTCATCGCGTACCTTGATCTCGTTGCCGTCGTTGAATAAGACATCCTTGATTTCCGTGGCCTCCTCCGTTGCCAGGTCGAATTTGACCTCGAACGACACGTCGAACCTCTCTGTGGCAGTGACTTTGGTGTCGAAAGTCGGCAACACCATGTAGCGCTTTTCCTCATTGTCCCACCAGCCCCGCTCGTAGTCGGCCCCCGACACATTCGCCCGAAAACCGATCTCGACATCGAGCGCCAACACAAATCGGCTCTCATCCACTTCAACCACGTCCACATCGTCGACCTGAATCGACGTAATTTGTACATTCTCGACGTCCGCATCCCAATTCTCGGTATACGTAAACGAACATTCGAGGAACGAGTCATTGACTACGGATATGATCCACTCTTCCTCACGCTCAAAGATCGCGCGTGCCAACGCGCTGAGCTTCTCTTCGGCCCGATTGTAGAGATCCAGGAAATCACTAAGGGTTTTGATATGGCGCATTTCTGAGCGCTGACTGCACCATGCCTCAAGATCCGGATCGTCACCGATGACGTAGAGCTGAGCCGCGTTGCTATTGCACCAGTCAGCCAACGACAAGAGCGAGATCGCGTCCGGAAATTCCGATTTCTTCTTCGCACTGAACGGTGCCTTCTCCGAAAAGTAAAGCTCGAGGAGCTCGGACGGCTGGACCGCGCCCGCACTCACAATTTTGACTTGGGCATCGCAAAGAAACGAATCCCATACGGCCCAGGCGCACTCGCGCAGTCTGGCGGTGTCGAGCGGCCGAAACAGCGCCTTGAGCTCCCCTCCGTCTTGGCTTTCCAGAATGCCGGCGTGACTCTGGAATCGGCCATAGGCCTTCATGGCGTGTTCGAGATCGTCGGCGATATGGCGACGTACCTCGCCATCAACGGTCTCGGTCGCCAGGATGTGCAGGAAGCCAACCCGCCCGAGTTCTCTCAGTTTCTTGAGCGCAGCATGGTCGAACCGGAATCTCTGCCGCTCGTAGGCTCCGGTATCGAGGAACACATAACGGGTGGACAGCAAAGGCTCGCTCATGCGCTCCTCGAGCTATCTAGCGCGCGATGGCATGTGACCGGCGTCGATTCGGCGATGAATGAGCGACACGAGCGACAGGAGATCCTCCGCATCCGTCTTGGTCATGGGCCAGTGAATGCGAGGGGCATGCGCAGTCGTATTGCGAAACATACCGAATGTACCGCGTACCAAATTGGCGAAACCGCGCTGTTCGCTCAACTCGCTCTCCGTCTTGAGCGCATTGATCGCCAGCAAGGGAGGTGCGCCCGCGAGTGCTCGGTCAATCAGCGTCGCGCCATCGTCGCTCAGGCCTGTGCGATTGCGCAGTTTATCGGCGACGCTCTTGACCGCCTCGAGGACTGCGTGGAAATAGTCATCTGCGAGTAGCTCTTCGCGGCAGAAGTTGAGCACGTCCGCATGCACTCCGCGGCTGCCCAGATCCGTTCGCAACATTTCGGCGCGCCGTCTGGCATCGCTCAAGGTGCGCGCGGCATCCGTCTTTTCCAATTCCCCTGACTCAAGAACGACGAGGCCCGCGAACAGCAGCGCCTGATTCAACCGGGTGCGCAACGGCTCGAAGCGCATGGGCGCGCGAGCGAACCGCTCGGGCTTCATCGCCTTACGGATGAACGCTAGCGTTCCCGTGCGGTTACCTCGGGTGTTCTGATCGTTCACTAACGCGTTGAAGACTCGATGGCGCTTGGTCAGAGTGGGATCGGTATCGGTGATTTTGCAGCTCGCAAGGAGATGTTCGATATCGCTGCCGACGAGGCCTTCTTCGGTGTGACCGAGCGCGTCGGCGATGGCGGTGAGTTGCGATTGCGTGAAGGTGATGTTTTGAGTGCTCGCCATGTGACGCTTAGATGTAGTAGCGGAATGGGAGGGGCCGGTAGTCCTCAGCTCGGCGCTTGTCTTGGATTCGTGGGATGGAGGTCAACACTTCCCCTACCGCATGTGCAAAGCGCAGCGTGACCGGCATGCCGTCACCATAGATGCACGCGTTGTAATTGAGCTTGGTCAGCCCGAGCACATCGGCGAGCACGCGTTCAATGTCGGCCTTTCCACGGCAGACTTCGACTTCGATCGGGGCCGGCACCTCCCAGCCGGGATAGGTTTGAAGCCGCGGTACGTATCCGCGCGACCACAGCAGCCCCTTCGTCGCACTCATGACCAGTGCAATCCCACGCAGCACAGGCGTAGCGCCCTCCGCCCGATAGAGCCTGGAGTCAAAAGACCGCCGGATGCGGATACCAGACAGGGCGGTGGCGGAAGGTATCGCTTGGCGAAAGCCTGCCCACTCCGCATCGCTGAATCGAGTCTGGCCGTGAATAAAGAGCTCCGTGGGAGGTTCGTCGTGCGCGCTCAAGTAATTCTCCAGTACGAGCCTCATCAGCTCGCGAGCCTTCTGCTCGGAGAGGTGATATTCCTTTGATTCGGACTCATACCAGTTGCCCTCCACACCCTTGAACACGACGCCATCGCCGGAATTCAGGAACATCTGGGCGCCGCAGCAGGCGTTGGCCTCGAGCCCTGGCTGGGGCAGCTGTTTGAACACGAGTCCGACGTAACACACGCCCTGTCTCACACCGTCAAGCTGCCAGGGCTTCCCTTGGGCCTTGAAGAACGCCGTTGTACAGACGTTCCAGGCGATGGTCGCCGGATCATCAACCCGACGCTTGGGGCGACCTTTGCTATCCACGTAGTCCCCCGGCGCAATAGTCGTCTCGCGCAGGATCTGGATCACCGTGTGGTGGGCGATGAGCCGGGCCTTCAATTGATTATGGAAGTTGACTTCAAAGCCCTCCACGGCCAACGTCCGCTCGGCTTCTTCCTGCCATTCGGGGAACAGCAAGCGATGGCCACCCTCCACAGCAGCCTGGGCGGCTTTGGTGCTCATCGGTAACTTCGACTCAGTCCGCACGGCCGAGGGGACAACCTGTTCGGGCCTTCCCAACTTCCACACCTCTTCATCGATAACGACGAACCAGAAATCCGGCCGCAGCTCGTCGCGTTCTAAGTATCGGACGATTGCGTCTTCGAAAAGGCTGACTGCTTCATACACGGCTTCGCGCCGATTGCCTCGGCGGATCGCTTCGAGAACCCGATCGCCATCGACGAAGATTCGAGCCAGCGGTTCCTCCGGCCAATCCGATTCGAACACCGCCGCAAATCCGGGCCAAGACATGCGATGAGCCCTGGGTTCCTCACATTCGATACCACGACGGACGCCGTCCGCCCAGCGATCGAAGCGCTTGTGTGCGGCAACGGTGCCCACCACACCGAAGCGAAGCGCACTCTTTCCGGGCAACGGTTCTAAGGGTCCGAAAGCGAACAGGCCGTCCTTGACGAATTCACAGCGCTGTCCGTAGCCGACCAGCAGTTGCGGCTCGTCTAGATAAATGAGTCGCTCAAGCGGCTTCATGGTGTGCTGTCCTCCTCACCGGTCCCTGCCTCGTCCTCGTCCCATTCGGGCGCATCCTCCTCCGAGTCGGGCAAATAGATATCCTCGGCGATGTAGCTCACGGGCATGGGCAGGCGCAGAGGTGTGGCTTGGAGCGTGAGTTGCGCGCTGCCTCCCAGAGAAACGGTGGCGAGCTGCGCACCTTCGCCAAAGAGCTCACTACAGAAGGCGAGGAGCAAATCTCGCCACTTATCATTCCACCAAAGTTTGCACCGTTGGCGTCGAAGCTGCTTCTGGTCGCTCAAGGGCGTCTGTCCATCGCTCGAGAAGAGGACGTGTCCGACAATCTGCAGCCGGCGAGGGGCGGAGGAAAAAAACTTGAATGAGACGGAGAAATGCCAAGTGTACTCCTTGGATTTCCCCACCAACACCCGATAGGTCCGTTTGCCATCCGAGCGCACGTAATAGCCCTCATTGTCCGGCCGCCAGTTGCGCGGAACGAACCAACGGCGATCGAACTGAATCAGGCCGGCTCGGCGCAGATGTCGCTCAAAGGCACCCCGCAGTATCGCCGACAAATAGTTGTGCGCCTGCTGGCGCGTAACAACGGGTCCCTTTTTAGCGGTTCCTCTAAGAAAGAGGCCGAGGCTGAGCGCATGTCGCGATTCGACCTCCAGTTCGACTTCCAGAGGAATCGCCGCCCGGAGCGCAGCAAGGTCCGCGAACGACACGAGCAGGCGATCGTGCGCCGCGCACGGAACCCCAAGCCCCGGCGCTACGACCGCAAGATCGGCTGCCGACATCGACGTGCTGAAGTAGTGGATGCGTTTGGGTAGTTCGACCACGTTGAGTCGATTGAGGAGCGCAAGATCCCCGGTGCGCTGAATTGATTGTCGGGCGCGCACGAGGAGCTCCGCGTTGCGCGCGACTTCAGGATCCCCAGCCTCCGCTGGAACGCCCGCGGCTTCCAGGGTCTTGAGGAGAGTGTTGAAGTTACGCATCCAGCCGTCGGAGAAGTCCAGCCCATTGAGCTGCTTCAGCTGAATCGGGAACTCGCTCCAGGGCAGATCGTCTCCACGTAGCGGAATGATGAACTTCTGATCACCGAGTGTCTTGCTGACGTCCACCGCTTCGGCGAGCTCGTTCAATACCCCTTCGCGCGTGATCGAGACACGCGTCATGATGGTGATGAACTTCGCGCTCTCGTTGCGGATGACGCGCTGGATGTCGCTCCAGAACCGGTCGCCGCCCAGCAGCTGCTCGAGATCCGCCCACACCCGGTAGCCACGCGCCGTGAGCCGCCCGCACAGCCAGCGCGTGAACTGATCGTCCGCTGGTCGAGCATGACTGATGAAGATAGTCGAACGGGCGCTCATGATTTGCCGCAGCGGATGTATATCATTGATTTATATGACCTAGTCATCGCAATTGTCCCAGTCCCCAAATCCCACTTGGCTATCCCCGGCCAGTGATGTTACCTTATGCGTTATGCTGTACATACTATCACACGTTACCTGCTGCGAACCATGGAAGTACTGGTCAAGGACAAAAAGTTAAAGGCCAGCCTTGAAGAGCCGGCGACGTGTCAGAAGCTGTATGGCAAGGACATGGCGAAAAAGATCCGGCTGAGGATGGACGCGCTGGTGGCCGCGGTATCGCTCGTGGATCTGTGGCCGCCGCTGTCGGGGCCTGAACGTTGTCACGAACTGAAAGGTGATATGGCTGGAATTTTTTCGATGGACGTCAAGCAACCCTACCGGCTGCTGTTCCGACCGACTGAAGCGCTCAGCGTAGGTCCTGAGGTGGACGAGAAACAGCGCTGGGCATCTATCAAATCGATCGAGATGTTGGGCATCAAGGACACTCATGGATAGCGATTTCTCAATGACGTACGAACCGAGTGAGGTCGGGCATCCGGGCGATACGGTGGTTGACTATCTGGAGTTCAACGGCTGGACACAGCGCGACTTGGCACGTCGGTCGGATCTCACGCCCAAAACCATCAGCGAGATTTGCAACGGCAAGGCACCGATCTCGCCGCCCACGGCGCTCGCGTTCGAAAAGGTGTTTAGGCGTCCGGCGCATTTCTGGCTGAATTTGCAGCGGCAGTTTGACGAGGCGCTTGCGCGCCGCCAGGCATTAGCGCGCTCCGCCGAGTGGAAGTCCTGGGCGGCGAAATTTCCCGTGGCCCACATGAAACGCTTGCGCTGGCTGGAAGCGGACAACACCAAGGAGTCACCGGTGGAATCTCTGCTTGAGTTTCTCGGTGTCTCCTCCCCTAAGAGTTGGAGTTCGGTATGGCAGGCCGCCCATGTGGCCTACCGGCAGACGCGTAAATGGGAGACAAGCCCTGAGGCGATTTCGGCATGGGTCCGCGCGACGGAACTCGTCGCGGCGCAGGTCGCTGCGCGACTTCCAGTGGCAGACTTTGACGAGCAGGCGCTCCGATCCTCTCTCGATCCTCTTCGCCACCAGAGTCGTAGAAAAGCCGATCAGATCAAGGATCCCATCCAGGAGATCTGCGCGAAAGCGGGCCTCATCGTGGTGTGGGTGCCCGAGTTACCGGGAACAGGAATCAGTGGTTGCGCGCGGTGGCTTGGCGAGCGCAAGGCGCTCATCGCTTTGACCCTTCGCTATAAGACTGATGATCAGATGTGGTTCACCTTATTTCATGAGATCGCCCACATTTTGCTCCATCGAAAGCGGCGAGATTTTATTCTGGACAATGCGGCAGAAGATCTTTCGGATCGGATCGTCGATCCACAAATGCAAAAGGATGAAGATGAAGCCAATCGATTCGCCGCTGACACGCTCATTCCACCGGAGGCACTAGCGGTCTTTATCAAGAAGGCCGACTTTGGTAACGAGGCCATTCACACATTCTCGGAGAAGCTCGGCATTGGTCCCGGGCTCGTGGTGGGGCGATTGCAGCACGAAGAGCTGTTGCAGCGGCACCAGGGTAACAAGTTGAAGCAGCAGCTGGGGTATCGGGTGCCCGAGTAACGGCGACGCCAAGAGCTGCTGATTCCGTCACATCAAATGCTCTTAAGAAGGCACACGCTAAAGTCATTTCTGAGAACTTCGCGAGACAACCTCCATGATCGGCGAGATTTTCATCACTAGCAGCGGCTTTGACCCCCAGATGGGTAGGTTGGTGAAAGATCCTTATCTCGGAGACGTTCCGAGCCTTGGGATTTGCCGGCCCGACATCCGCAAACGCGTCGTCGCGGGCGACTACATCTTCGTCGTCTCCGGCAAAGTGCCCGGCGTCCAACAATATGTGATCGGCGGATTCGAGGTGGAGGAGAAGATCAATGCGATGGCCGCCTTTCGCCGATTCCCGGAGCGGCGTCTCTACCTCAATGAGGGTCAGCTCGCCGGCAACATCATCGTTAACGCCCGAGGTCAACAGCATCGTTTGGACCAGCACGAAGGATTTGAGCGCAGGATCGACAACTATGTGATCGGCAAAAACCCGATCGCCCTCACGACGCCCGGGGAAATCGCGCGCGGACGCGCGGAAACGCTCGGTGTCTTGCGCGAGCTCATGAGAAAGCATGGCCAGTCGCCCATCAACGTCATCGGCCGCGGGAGCAAGTTGACCGAAGAACAAGTCCTGCAGCTTCGCGACTGGCTCTATTCAATCAAGGGCATGCGATGAGCCGCGGTTAAGATCGACCGCGTGAGTGCAGATCTGCCGAGTATTCAACAGGCCTTAAGAGCCGCTGCCGCGCGCGCCAAGGTGGGGCAGCTGGAAGCCCTTGATCCTGTTTTCGAGTCGCTGGCACAGCTTGCCTCGCTGGTCGGCATTCTTGCTGCCTCAAAGACAGCACTCTGGCCGGCCAAGGCCGCTCGCATTCCCCTGACCACGCAGTCTGCGACCGAAGTAGCCAGCAACATTCGATCACGCTTGGGGCTTGATGAAATCAATCCGCTCTTCGGCTTGGCGTCGTACCTACCCCAGCACCTAAATACTCCGGTATTCTCCTTGGAGCTGCCGCATCTGGAAGCCATGTGCGCTCTCAGTGGCGGCGCCCCGCTGATCGTGGTGGCAAATGACCTCGGGTATCAAAGGCTCACCGTGATCGCCCGTGCGCTCGGACATCTCCTGGCAATCGCGTCACGAGCAACGAGCGTGGATGAAGCTCACATGATCCCGCGCCCGCGGGACGCCACGCCTCGCGGTGGCCCGCGCGAATACTTTGCCGCGAACTTTGCGCTTGCTCTCTTGATGCCCTCGCGCGGCCTAGCGGTCGCCTTGCGCCGGGTCCGAGAGCTACTCAAGGTGAAAAACCGCGCACTCGGTGATGTCGAAATGCTCTACCTTGCCCGGATCTTTGGCGTGTCCTTCAACGACCTCGCCCGCCGATGCGAGCGCGTGAAGCTCCTTCCCCTGGACGGCGCGTCGGCCATGGTGACTTTCCTCACCCAGCAATTTGGGGATGCAGAACAGCGCGCGGAGGCGCTGGGTCTTCCAGAGCGCCCGCCTGTAGAGGCCCCGATGGCGCCAATGACATTTCTCGTGAGCCTCAAACGTCACATTGAGAGCGGACATGTCTCGAAACGTGAGGCCGCCCTAGCGTTGAATCTCTCAGAACCCGCACTCGCAGCGGCGCTCATGGCGGCCGCACCTGACTTAGAGGGTTTCTGGCAATAGGCCGAGCGAATGGACTTGCGGGGCGCGCACGGCGTGCCGGGCGAGCGCCGTCAGCGTCTCAACGCAAGGATTGGCAATCACCTTGCGCAGGCGGCCCGTGGCGGAAAAGATGTACTGACACCGGGTACAGACATGTTCAACCGAGGGTGAAAATCGTGCCTCGCCGCTCGCAAACTGAGACTGCTGGCACCTCGGGCAGGCAATGGCACGGACGCGACCTGAGATGTGCGGCAGCGCACTTTGGGCCATCAGGGTTCGCACCTCGACCGCGTCGAGCGGGACATCATCGATTGTGACTTCTGAGTAAGTGTCATCGTGTTCGGGATACTCATCCCCTTCACGACGGAAAGCATGCACGTGAATGCCTTCTTCTTCGTATTGGGATCCCGTCCATACGATCGCGGGATTCGAGCCCCAGATCTGAATACCTCCCGCATAGTCTGCTTGCTTGAGTGTGAGCCGCCGATTTGCGGGCTTGAGGCGCGTCCGGTTCCCGAAAGCCGCGCGCACGGCGGCGATCGGATTGCCCACGGCCGAGTCGGTGTCCGGAAACGTGCGACCGCAGCCGGCGCACAGGTGGCGCCGGTGCTCGTGCACGCTGAACCAATCCTTATCCAAATGCGGATGGCCGCAGCGAGTGCACTCAATGTATTTGGTCTCGTAGCCAAAAACGCTGCTCGCCATGTAATAGATGGCATCGAGCTCAGAGATCACAAGCGGCGTGGGGAACATGCCCTTCGGACCACTCACCAGCGTCACCGCTCGGTAGGTCCAGTCAACGTCCTTCTGCTTACTGCGCGGCACTCGGCGCGCATGCACATGAATGCCCCGATCCAAGGGCTGTCGCGTCGTGTCGTAGACCGGCGGCACGGCGCCCCACAGCGCAATACCGCCCGGATACGCTTGAGGATCGAGCTCAAGCACCTCGCGGGGCTGTAACGGAGGCTGGTCCGCATAACGGCAACCTTCGCCCGCCGCCCGTACT
>CAVZRF010000003.1:0-10869 GCA_963777685.1 uncultured Acidobacteriaceae bacterium
TTCCTCGACGGCGTGGATACCGCCGGACAGAAGATCGCGAAAGAACTGTCCCGTGCAACCATCCTCGCCAGCGTCGATCAGTTTTTCCGAGCCGTTGATGTCAACCACGAGGGCCACACAGGAAAACGCATGCTGCTTGTAAACGATTTGCGGGTCCAGCATACGTCTCCCATCGGTCAAGAGGCGGCCATCTTATAGCTTCGCTGCGGCGGTGTCCTTTGACGCTGATTCCTTGTAGAGAAATTCGAGCCTATTGCGTCCGATGCGATGGATGATCGTTTCGACGGGGCCGGCATGACAGCGCTTGTACTTCTGCTGGTTTTCACACGGACAGGGCTCGTTGCGTGCGGGGTGCATGCGGCCCAGGATGATGGAAACAAGGACCGGAGGTGCGCTTGGTTATCCCCCAAGAGCGATAGCATGAACTCTTCATAGCCGTCTGTTCCGTGTTTGTACTGAGGGCCCGGCCACATCGTTCCGCCGGTGGCATCGTAAACGAGCTGTCGTTCCAGGAAAACCGTAACCTCGTCGAGGAATCGCAAGAGCCGGTGCGGATCATCCTTATTCCAGGGAGAACAGGGCGGCAACCAAAGGCAGAATTGACCGTCCTTGAGGATGTGGCGATCGAGCGATGTCGGAAAATAACCGGCAGCATCGTATGCAACAGGTTCAGTAACAGGGTAATTTGACCGGAATTCAATGCGAATGCGGATGGGCGTGGGCACTCCACAATCGGCCTCCAGAATGAAGTCTCCCTCAAGGCACATTTGCCGGCCCTCGCTGTCGAGATGAAAGGCGAGACCGGGATAGTGCTCGTTGACCAACGCTTGCTCCTGGCACAGGATTGTTCCTCCAGTGCGTTCGGAACCAAGTCTTTGGCTTACTCCGCGAATGACGACGATGGTACAAAGGAACGGCTCCCTACCGTGGGCTGGCTGCTTACCCGAGCACTCCCGAGGCCGGAAGCGACATAGACGGTGTCCTTGAAGAGCGCAGCCTTCCGCGCCCGTTCAGCCTTATCCTGCGTCAGGTTCGTCGCGACGTAGAGTCTGCGTTCCCGGTTCCAGACGAAAATTTCCTGTAGTTCTTCGTCCAGGTGCTCGCGGATCTGCAACGGGATGGCGATTTCGCCGCCGCTGCTACCCTCCTGAAAGGTTGCTGCATCCTCTACCGGGTCGCCGATGCAGATACGGTCGCGATCGCCGCGGGTGCCCAGCTTGGACACGAGCGTAGTCCCGAGCGAAATGCCCACAGCCATGCCCAGATCTTTGGCCTCCGGGAGCAGCTTTTTGATGACGAGTTCCATTGCCGATTGCAGAGCGATTGCAGTGTCGACAGCTCGGATCGCCACCCGCTTCTCATCGCCTTGTGGCAAGTGAAACAAAGCCTGGACGCGGTCCCCTTGAAACTGGACCCGGACGCCGGAGAAATCATATCTCACGATTGCGGACATTCCTTTCGGATCGCGTGCAACACCCGCAACGCGGTTTTCCCGTTGTCCTCGCCAACTGCCTTGTCGATATACGACGTAAAACCGGATACGTCCCCGAATACAGAGGCAGCCACTACCCGCTTGTTGTTGGTGATCCCCAGAGAGTCCATATCGATCAGGACCTCTGCGTCGCTGTACTCGATACGATTGAGCGGGTAAAGAAGCTTGTCGTCCTTTAGCCGCTGAAGGCTTGCCGCTCGATCCCAGCCGATACCATACTCTTCGAGGAGCATGTCCAACTCCTCAGTTGTCGTCATCTTGATTTCATAGACCGTGACGTTGAAGCGGCTATCCTCTACCTCCTTGAAGTAGGTCTGTAGTGTCTCTGGAAGAGCCCCATAGATTGCGGCAGTGACGCGCAGAGTATCTGTTCCTGTGAGGATCTTTGCGGCGTAGTTTGCCGGCGCCCCAGAAAAAGCAATTCGCGATCGCCGCGATGACCGTTCTTGGTTCCGATAGCGTATCCGAGGTCCGCTCCCGCGGAGACGGTGAGGTTTGGTAGCTTCGGAAATTCCGGGTTGAAGACGCAGCAGACAAAATGCCGCAACACCATTTGCAGCAGCACGGCGCGAACAGCGATCTCCGTGCCGTTGTCGATAGGCCGGAAGAAGAGGGCGTGCAGCTTCGCGCCCTGAAAATGGATACGGACACCGTCGAAGAGATCTTCTCCCTCGACAATCCGGGCGACTTCTCGCTCGTAGAGGTGTAACGCCTGGATGACTCGCCGATAATCCTCGCCCTCAGCCGCCAAGGTCGCTAAGTCGGCAAAGTTTGGAACGTCTGCATAGATGTGCGCTCCGTAAATATCGCGGCAGCAGGTCTCGGAGAGCAAACTGTCCAGATCTGCATCGCGCACCAGCTTTTCGACTTCAATTTCACCCATGTCGTCCAAATGCTTCTCAACCCGGTTCAGACTCGTGTTGTAATTCCAGCTCATCGTGTTCTCCTTCCTATTGCAGCCCTTTGTCCGTGTTCTTCATGCTGTAAAGACGAACTTCGCCAATTCCCTTGAGCGGCACGCCGGAATCGGCAAGCAACTGCGACTTCTCGTCCACAGACAAGAAGTCGTAGACATCTTCCGACAGGACGATCGACGCATTGAGCTCTTTGCATGCGCTTTCGCATCGTGCAGCTAGATTGACCGTAGGGCCAAGAACTGTGAATTGCCTCTTCAAATCGCTGCCGATATTTCCGCAAAAGATCGTGCCGGCACTAAGCCCAACGCCGATCTTCACCGGTTTGCCGCCGATGGATTTCTGCGCCGCTCGCTTGACCATCTGCTTTGCGCATGCGAAAGCCTCGGAAGCCTGGTTGTCAGCTTCAAACGGAAAGCCCCAGACACCCATGACAGCGTCGCCGATGAATTTGTCGACATATGCGTGATGATTGAGCAACAGCTTGACCATCTCGTCGAGATACTCCCCGAGCTGGCTCGCGAGTTCTTCGGGTGGCAGCGTAAGACTGGTCGCCGTAAATCCACGAACGTCGGCGAAAAGGACGACGCCCTGAATAAGCCTGGGCCTGCCGTATTCCTCGCCTGAACTCAGGAGCCTGGCAGTGATGTCTGGAGCGAGATGCGCATTAAAGGCGGCGATCAACCGATTCTCGTTCCGGTACCGGAAGGCCCGCTCATTGGTCGCTTCAGCCAGCTTTGCCGACACGATTGTCAATAGGTTGCGCGTAAATTGATGGCTGCCGGCCTGCAGTCTTGTCACCTCCGCATGCGGGATGCGGAGGACTTCTACGGTGCCCCGGGCAATTGCATCGGCCGTGCGGCAAGCATCGCGCGACAGGAAACCCTGCTCTCCCACACGTCCGGAGCACGTCGCGTCACCATCGACATGTCCTCAGACAGGATCTGAATCTCCCCGCGAAGGATGACAATCATGTTGTCCGCCGGCTCGCCCTGGACGCAGACTTTTTGTCCGTCGTGGCAGAAGAAAAGCCAATCTTCGACCTTGCCTGCGGTCACAGCGTCGTCGACCCCATCAAACAGGGGAATCTTCGCCAAATCGATCTTCGCGGTTCCGGACCTCAACATGCAGACCTCTCACATCCGTCAAAAAACCGACACCGAGAGGATTTTCACTCCTAACGAGTGGTTATAGTAGGTTGATCGGCACTGCCTACCAGATGTAGGGGTGTCATGTTTAGACGGTACGCCTTTCTTGACAATCATGTCAAGTATGACTAATGTGTGGAACGTGACCAGAAGGGCAAGAATCCAATGATTCCTTCTTTCCAGCCGACGGGCTTTTGCCGCCAGGCGACTACGAAGTCTCCTTCGAAGAGCTTCGCAGTCGATCTTGACGGTGGGACCTGATGGGATGCCACTGGTTACCCGTCGTGGGATGCCGGCTGGCGAGAGCGACTGGTCGACAACTTCGAAGTGCTCACAAGAGCAACTTTGGCCGGTTGGCATTCGCGAAATCTACGCGGACGGGTCGTTTGTAGAAGACAAAGACCATCCCAACGACATCGATGGATATTTCGTTTGCGGTCTCAGGGAACTGGCGTCCGGCGAGCTTGGCGCAACAGCTGAACCTGCTCGATCCATACAAGGTCTGGACATGGGATCCCTCTATCGCGAAAGCCTTATCGCGGCTACCCAAAGAAACAACTCCCAATGTGGCATCGATATCGCGTGGAACTCTACCCGCATGTGCCAGGCCTCGGACTGGGTAGCGGCATCAGAGACAAGTACGGGCACGAACTCGAATTTCCGTCAGCCTTCCGTCAATCTCGACGCGATGGGACCCCCAGAGGAATCATCAAAATCAAATATGGAGGTTCGTCATGATTCGCAATGAAGCCGAATACCAGATCGCCTCTGCTCGTCTGCTTGAGGAACGCAATCGGCTTGATGAACATCGCGCCCGGCTCAAGAGCTACGAATATGTCTGACGAAGAGATCAAGCGCGTCATCGATCCGATCGAATCCTTTCATCTCCAGCTAAAAGAGGAGGTCGAAAGCTATGAACGGCTGAAGCGGGGAGAGTTCGACGAACTGGAGAATCTTCGTGGTCTAGGGCATCGTGCTGATCGCAGTGCGCATTGCGCAGGGAATATCCCAGCGCGAATTGGCTCGAAGACTTGAAGTGCATGAGTCCCAGATCTCTCGCGACGAACGCAATGAATACTTTGGAATCACCTTAGAACGGGCGATCAAAGTTCTTGATGCGCTGAATGTTCGCCTTCACACGAAAGTGGAAGTCGAACCGGAACAACTGATGGCGATGGCATGAAGCAGCTTTGACTCAGGCAAATAGACACTAAAACCTTATCGAGAATAGAACAATTACTGGGATCGGATGCCTAGGCGCTGGAGAGTCTTTGAATTCTCGTAATGCGCTACCGTTACAGAAGAGTTGCATGGCGAACAATCCTGAAGTTGAGCTTCCTATAAGTATTGCGTCATCACTCGATTGGAGCATACGAGTCGCGTGTATTCGGCCTTAGATCAGAAGATAATCTTTCACCACTCTGTTCCTCAAAGACGAGGGTATTCCGGCGTCTGTCGCGAAGTTCGACCACTTGTTCAGTGCCGCTCAAACGCCTGCTAAGGTGTGTTGTGGTTTACGCACGCCGCAGCGATCGGCGACCTCGATCAGATCGGCGCGTACACAGATCCCTTAGCGGTTGAAGCCGACGCTGCGGGCAAGTGCTTGCTGTCGTAGAGGCGGCCGTCGGTGATGACCTGACTACTCGGCGGAGGTCGCTGATGTTGTCGAGCGGGTTGCCGTCGACGAGGACGAGGTCGGCGCGCTTGCCGGCCTCGATGGTGCCGGAGTCGGCTTCGCGGCTGCATGGCGCGGGCGGAGACGATGGTGGCGGATCTGGATGGCTGCATGGGCGTCATGCCGGCCTGGACGTAGAGCTCGAGTTCGCGGTCGAGGCCGTAGCCGATGAGGTTGGTGTCGCTGCCGGCGACGATGGGGACGCCGGCGTCGATAGAGGGCGGTGATGACCTTGCAGGTTGGTCTGCCATGCGGGCGTGGAACTTGGCTTCGTCCGGCGGGTCGACGCGGGTGCGCCGATGGCGTCGAAGCGCCAGGCGAGCGGGAAGGGCGCGGCGTTGACGCCGGGCTCGAAGGCTGCGGTGGCGATGGATTTGGGGTGGCTGGCCATCTCGCCCCAGCCGAGCGGTGGGGTCGACGACGATCTGCTTGTCGGCGAGCAGAGCGATGAGTTGTTGGGCGCGCTCGGAGTCGAGGTCGAGCGAGGGTGAACGGGCCTTGCTGCCGTCGGGCTGCATGGCGCGGGTGACGAACTGCAGGTGGTTGATCTGGTCCATGCCGTCGGCGATGCCGTCGAAGGCGTTGACGGCGGCGGGGACGTGGCCGGTGACGGTGAGGCCGCGGCGGTGGGCTTCGGCGGCGATGGCGCGGAGGACGTCGGGCTGGAGCTGGGTGTAGACCTTGATCTGCTGGAAGGCGGCGTCGGCGTAGAGGTCGACGGCGTGGACGGCTTCGGCCGGGGTTTCGGCGTCGACGGCGCCGAAGGCCGAGCGGGCCGCCGGAGTCGATGAGGCCGGCGAGCAGGAGGCGCGGGCCGAGGCGTGCTCCGTGCGTCGATGGCGTGGCGGACGGCGGTGAGGAACTCGAACTCGCCGCCGCAGTCGCGGGCAGTGGTGATGCCGGCGGCGAGCAGCGCGGGGCCGAACTCGACGCCGGAGTAGTGGGAGTGCATCTCCCAGAGGCCGGGGAGGAGGGTTTTGCCTTCGGCGTGGATGATGCGGGTTCCGGGCGGGAAGAGCGGCGGCGGCTGCGGGCCGGCGGCAGACGATGCGGCCGTCGCGGATGAGGACGGTGGAGTTCTCGATGGCGGGTGCGCCGGTGCCGTCGATGAGGCGGGCGCCGACGATGGCGAAGGTGCCGGTGGCTTCGGGGCGGACCTGGCGGGTGAGGTCGGCGAGGTCGAGCATCTCCTGGCGGACGCCGCGATTGGAAGAGGTTGTCGAAGGCGGATTCGTATGCGTCGAGGATGAACTCCTGGGGCAGGCCGCCGGCGAAGGTCATGATGGCGGCGACGCGGTTGGAGTCGTTCATCCAGAGGATTTCGCGGCCGAAGATGAGGTTCGCGACGGTGTAGCGGGTGAGGCGGACGATCTGGCCGTGCGAGAGGTAAGGCTTCGTGGCCGACGAGCTCGGATCTCGAGCGGTAGCGCCTGCGGGCTGGCGCGCAGGAATCGGCAGGCGCGCCGGGCGGCCGTGGGTCTCGCCAGTAGCGCATCATCATCATCTGCATGGAGGCGGGCATGGAGGCGAAGCCGGGGAAGGCGACCGTGGGTTTAGCAAATGTGCGACTAAGAGTCGCCTCGCTGGCGGTGACTGTCGGGCCGGTGATGGCGATGTCGGAACCTGGTGTGGCGGGTGGCGTGGACTCCTGATGGAGCCGGATGGGCCTTCCATCGGCGGTAAAGCCGAGGGTCGTGGTGACAGTGCGGGTCATGCCACGGTCGTTGCTGATGCTAACGGCGGTGAGCTGACGCTGATCGCCTTGGCGGGTGATGCGGTACTCCTCAGACCCGATGGTGTGGAGGATGAGGTGAACGTCATAGACTCCATGTTCGATCAGAACCGGAGCCTGCTGCGCGCAAAGCGTGGCAGCAGAAAGAGCAAAAAGAATCGTCAAGAGGAGCCGCACCGCTCGATCATACGGGATCGCCCGGACGCCTTTTCCGTTCTTGGGTAAGCGAAGTTGTTCCGCATGGTTGCGACAGGTTCGGAAACGTAATAGCCGCCCACAGAGCCTCTGGCTCCATATAATCCGCGCATGCGCATTTTGTCTGCCTCGTTTCCACTTGCCATTCTTTGTCTGACCGGCGTCTCCCTCGCCCAATCCACCAAGGTCGATCTCGATGCGGTCGCACAGCGCGTCGTCACCGAGCAACAGGTGGTCGGCGCTTCGGTGCTGGTGGCGCTGCGCGGCAAGCTGCTGCTGCACAAAGGATACGGCTTCGCGGACCTCGGCCTTGAAGCGCCGGCCAAGGATGAAACCGTTTATCACGTCGTGGGTCCGATGCTGCCCTTCACCGGAATCGCCATGATGCAACAGGTCGAACGCGGCAAATTGTCACTGGATGATGACATCGCCAAATTCATCCCGGAATTCCCGCTGCAGGGCCATCACGTCACCATACGTCAACTGCTCAATCACACCTCCGGCATCGTCGATTATCACTATCTCGGCGATCCCATCGAAGCCACCAGCCGTCAGCCTAAGGCACTCGATGAGGTGATGGCCCTGTACGCCGGGAAGAACTGGGTGAACAACCCGGGAGAAAAATGGGACTGGTCCATTTCAGGCTTTCAGCTGCTGGTCACCATCGTCGAGCGGGTCACCGGGCAAAGTTTCCCGGACTATATGCGGCAAAATATCTTGCAACCCGCGGGCGTCAAGTCCACAACTTATTGCGACGACTTTACCCTGGTGCACGGCCTTTCCCATGCCTACCGGCGGTTCGCGGACAGCTATGTTCCGGCGAACGAAAACGACATGGCATACAACTCCGACTTGCGCTTACTGCAGCACCGTCAGCGATCTCTTCCAGTTTGGCGCGCCGATCGGCGGGCAAGCATCATGGTACGTCCCGACACTTCCGGCTCATGAGCACAGCGCCGAGGGGCCGCGGCGCAGATGAGCGCGCAGGATCCCGAGCGACATTACGGCATGGCGCTCACGCTGACCATGAGGATAGCCACCGCAGCATCGGGCAGAATGGCTCGTTGCTTGGCTATAGCGGCGCTCTGTTCGAGTTCCCGGCGGACGACCTCACGATCGTCGTGCTGACCAATACGGAAGGTCAGAACGCCGCAGCGATCGCCAGCGCGCTGGCGCGCAAGGTCCTCAAGCTTCCCGACCCGCCCGCGCGTCCCGCGCCACGCCCTCCGGCCCCACTCGCCGACAACCCCACTTCATCTGAAGAGCGGAGCCAGCTTACGGGGACGTTCGTGCTGAAGTATGAGAATGTTCCTGCAACCCTGCATGATTCGTTTTTGCAGTACCGGCGCACCTATCGGGTGTTCGATGAGGACGGACGGCTGATGATCGAAGCCCTGGGGCAAGCGCCGGAGCGGCTGTTGAAACAAAGCGACGGCAACTTTGCCATGCGTTCCGCGCCGCATCATTCGATCTCGTTCAACCTGCAAGATCGCCACGCCGCGGTGCTGCGGATCGATCAAGGCAGCGACCTCATTCTGGCAGGCCAGCGCATCGGCTCCGGCGATGCACCGACTTTTCACCGGCAGTACGGCTCTGACTGATCCAATCGTTTTTTTGATTGGCTGAACTTGCACAGACGGGCTGAGTCAGTCGCCCGCCTTGGCCCGTCGTACCATTTCCACCAGCGCGCCCCGCGTCTGTTGCGAGCTGGTTACTGCCTGCAGGAAGTTGATACGAGCACCTTTGATTCCCTCACTCGTCTTCAAGTCTGAAGAGTGAAGCCCAGGCGGTCGACGGAAGTCATCGTTGCCTCGGTCGCCTCAATCTGCGCATACGACCGCGCCAGCAAGATCATCGAGTCGACATGATCGGCGTTCATGTGAGCGAGGATGCCCGGCGCGGATTCGGCCAGCGGGTCAGGGGCAGCATGTTCGTAGTCTCCGGCCTCGACCCATCCCATCACGCCAAAGCCACCCACATAGTAGAGGTCGATGGGCTGGAGCCGGAAAAAGCTGAAGTCGGTGAAGTCGACCCAGTAGCGGCTGTTTTCATGGCGAGCGAGGTACTGTTCTCGAACAGAAGCGGATCTTGCTCTGGCACAGGTTCGGCCTGGCCGATCAGGGTGGCCCGCGCGGCCCCGAGCGGGTCGCCGTCGGTACCTGCCTGTCCGACGAAGAGACTGCATCGCGGATCGGCCTTCAGGTTCTGGGTGTGCATGGCCATATTGCTGATGAGGAAGACGGGACGCCCAGCAAGATCAAGCGCGAAGGGCATCAGCGAGCCGAAGGGAAATCCTGGATGCTTGCGGGACATCGTGGACAGCGTACCGACCGAGTCAGTGAGAGAAGAGTGCGGATACGTTCTGCATGACTTGGCTCGGGTAGTTGCGGGAGCGCTGGGCCCAGTGGATGCATGCTGACGGGGTGCGGAAGTCTCGTTCAATGACATAGCCCTCTTGATGCTCCTCTATCGTAGCGGTTGCGCCCGTCCTGAAGTGGTGCCGTTCTTATTGGACTCATAGACGCCTTCGCAAGAGATCCCAGCGAACGCGATCTTCTGCGCAAGCTGGGATGCAGATGCAAAGTCTTCATGGATGAAGCTAGGCCAGACATTCAACGTTGATACGAAGATGAAAGTTCGGATGGCGAGAACGCAGAGTGGTAAGAAGATGGTCCTTAGCGACGTGCACGTAACGCTGTGTCGTCGCGATAGAAGCGTGACCCAGAACTTCCTGCACGATCCGCAAGTCGGCCCCATAGCGCAGGAGAAGCGTTGCCACGGTATGTCGAATCATGTGCGGGGTTACCCGCTTTGCGATCTTGGCGTCTTCGGCGATCCGAGCCAGACTCAGTGCGATGCCTTGTTCGGAGAGTCGCTGCCCACAGGAATTCAAAAAGAGCGCTTCGCTGTTCCCCCCCAGCTTGTGCCTTAATGCCAGATAGGCCACTAAGGCGCTTACCGAGCGGTCGTCAGGCAGAAACGATAGCCGTTCCCGGCCACCCTTTCCGTGGACATGGAACGATGAGTCGACGGGGAGCCAGTCGGGAAGATTCAGCTTCGAGAGTTCGCCTACACGCATACCGGTAGCAAACAGCGACTCGACGACCGCCAAATCACGTGATGCCAAGACGTGCGCCATCGACTGTTTTGCCTGCGGTGTGCAGGTGATCTTGTAACGTCTCCATGCTTCACGAATGAGAAGTTCGCTATCGGCAGCCGAGAGCGAGCGCGGAAGGACCCGCGTACGGCCGAGCGTGAAGCGTAGTTTCCACAACGGGGACGTGGAAAGCGTACCCCGGCGGACCCAGTAGCCGAAGAAGACCCGCGCGGAGGCGATCTTGCGGCGAATCGAGGCGATCCCGTAGGGTTTGGCCTGGAGCTGCGCGGCCCAGGCTTCAAGATTTTGCGGCGCTACGGATTCGAGCAGAGATTCCGTGCCGATGAAGTCTCTAAATTGCGTTAAATCAATGGTGTATGCGCTCTTGGTCTTCGCGCTTCGTTGATTGATGCCGAAATAACCTGATAGAAACAGTGCAACCGCGTCGCCAGTAGTCATGGACACTCCTTGTGTGGGAAGATGAACAGCATCCGCCCAAGTGGAGCATCAATCAGCCATGAAGTGGGTACTCTCTTAACTTGAGTAAAGAATACCCGTGATGCAGGACAGCCCGGCCCTGGACCGTCGGCACTACGGATAATAGGGAATTATCCAT
>CAVZRF010000004.1:0-357422 GCA_963777685.1 uncultured Acidobacteriaceae bacterium
AGATCGCGCTGCAGTCACTGTGGGCGAACAAGCTGCGCTCGATCCTGACCCTGCTCGGCGTGGTGATCGGCGTGGCGTCGGTGATCACGGTGGTGACGCTGGTGAACGGCGCCAAGCAGTATGTCACGACCAAGCTCAACAGCTACGGGGCGGACATCGTCACGATCAGCAAGACGCCGCAGACCTTCCTGACGGTCGAAGAGTATCTGGCCTTCCAGAAGCGCAAAGACATCAAGATGGACGACTACGAGGCGATCAAGGAAGACTGCAAGTCTGCGTGTCGGTGGGGGCGCTGCGCAACAGCGCCGCCGGGAAGATCGTCTACGGGACCAAATCCAGTACCGACACCGATGTTCGCGGCTGGACCTGGACGATGCCGCCGATGTCGAACCTGAATATCGTGCAGGGGCGTTCCTTTACTGAGGCTGAAGACGAACACAGCACGCATGTGGCGATCGTTGGCTACGACATCGTCGACAACCTGCTGGGCCAGGGCGATCCGCTGGGCAAGGAGATTCGCGTCGACGGCGAGCCCTACACGGTCATCGGCGTCGGCGAGCGGCAGGGCAAGACCCTCGGAGCGAGCCAGGACAATTGGGTCGCGATCCCGCTGACTGCGTTTATTCAAGCCTACGGCGCGAACGTCAGCCTGGTGATCTACGTGAATGCGGGCGGCGGAGGCGAGGCGATGGAGCGCGTGTCCGACGAGCTGCGCACCATCATGCGCGGGCGCCGTCACCTCGCGGCCGGGGTCGCCCGATAGCTTCTCGATCGATACCAGCGCGACCTTCCAAAACATTCTGGGCCAGATACTCGAATAGCTTTGGCGCGGTGGTGGTGGCGATTGCCGCGATTTCGCTGGTGGTCGGCGGCATCGTCATCATGAACATCATGCTGGTCTCGGTGACGGAGCGGACGCGCGAGATCGGGATTCGCAAGGCGCTGGGCGCGCGGCGCAACGACATCATGCTGCAGTTTCTGATCGAGTCGGCGACCATGTCGCTCTTCGGCGGCATGATCGGGGTGATCGGCGGCATCGGCGTGGCCAAGGCCATCACTCTGCTGATCAGTTTTCCTTCGGAGGTGCAGCTCTGGTCGGTGCTTGTGGGCCTGTTGGTCGCGACCAGCGTGGGTGTTTTCTTTGGCGTTTACCCGGCGCGCAAGGCCGCGATGCTGACCCCATCAAGGCGCTGAGATCGGAGCTATAGCATGCAGCGTCCGTGACTCCAGGAAGCGGTACGGATGGCCTTCGAAACGCTGCGCACCAACAAACTGCGCTCCGGCCTGACCGTGCTTGGCATCTCGATCGGCATCTCGACGGTGATCCTGATTTCGTCGGCCATCAACGGGCTGAACAGCAATATTGACGGCTTCGTTAGCTCGCTGGGGACCAACACGCTCTGGATCTTCCGCTTCGAGCCCTTCGGCGGCCGCCCGACGACCGAGGAGCTGAACCGCAAGCAGCTGACCTACGAAGATGCGATGGCGATCCGTGACCTGCCTCACGTCGTGGCCGTCGACCCGGCGCTGCGGTATCAGGATTTTCAGTTTGGAATCGGCAGCGGTCTCGCTCAAAGCACGGCAAGCACAAGATCAAGAACACGATCCTCGGCGGGACAGCACCGACCTCTGCGAAAGACATGCGAATGTCGACGATGATCGAAGGCCGCATGTGGACGGAGGACGAGGAGAAGCGCCGCGCCAACGTGGTTGTGCTGGGCCACGATGCGGCCGAGGACCTCTTTCCGAACGAGGCACCCGCTCGGGCAAGGAGGTGGAGTGCGAGGGCGACGTCTTCACCGTCATCGGCGTCTTCGACAACTTCCCGCAGCCCTTCGGCGGCGGCCGGAATACCGAAGACAATTCGGCCTATCTTCCCCGTCGAGACGTTTCGCAAGATTCATCCCGAGATCAAGGACTATCTGGCTCGCGGTCAAGTACGACGACGCGAAGAACAAGCCGCTGGTCACCGAGGAAATTCGCGAGCTGCTGCGCCGCCGCCGCAAGGTGCGCGTCGAGCAGGACGACAACTTCGCCATCTTCGGCCCCGACTCGCTCAGCCGGCTGTGGAACTCGCTTACCGGCGGCCTTTTCCTCTTCATGGTCGCGGTCTCGACCGTCGGCCTGATGGTCGGGCGGCGTCGGCGTGATGAACATCATGCTGGTCTCGGTGACCGAGCGGACGCGCGAGATCGGGGTGCGCAAGGCGATCGGCGCGACCAAAGCCAATATCCTGCTGCAATTCACGCTGGAGGCGATGACGCTTGTGCGCGGTCGGCGGAGTCATCGGGATAATCGCCGGGCGCTAGTTCACGCTGATCCTGCATTTCGCGGTCGGTTTCCTGCACGCCGCTCTGTCGATGATGTGGGTGCTGGTGGCGTTCGTGGTCTCGAGCGCGATCGGCCTGGTCTTCGGCATCTATCCGGCGTGGAAGGCCGCTAATCTGAACCCGATCGAGGCCCTGCGCTACGAATAACAAGGCTCGGCGCCCATGGAGTGGGCTGACCTAGAATCATTCCAGCCCATGCCCACTCTGCCTGCGATCGTTTCCGGGATTACTACGCTTCTCGCATTCTCCGGCTGCGGCTACGCTCTTCTGGTTCTATGGAGCGGGCGCGCATTTGTCCGAGCCACCCGCCGGGCAGTACCGGATTTTCATCCGCCGGTTAGCATTCTGAAGCCCGTCAAGGGACTCGATCCGGAGATGTACGAGAGCTTCGCCAGCCACTGCCGGCAGGATTATCCCGGCGAGTACGAGATCATCTTCGCCGCTCACAATGCTGACGATCCGGCAGTCGAGGCGATCCAGCGGCTCCAGCGCGAATTCCCCGAGCGCAATATTCGCATGGTGTTATGCCCCGAAACCCTCGGGACGAATGGCAAAGTGAGCAGCCTGGTGCAGGCTCTGCCTCATGCAAGATTCGATCACATTGTGATCAGCGATAGTGACATATTCGTGTCGTCTGGTTACTTGCGCCGGATCATGGCAGGGTTCGTAGCAGCCAAACCCGAAAAACGCGTCGGAATGGTCACCGCGCTCTACCGCGGTAGAGCCTATCGCACGATGCCTTCGCGAATGGAGGCGCTGGGTATCGCCACCGACTTTGCCCCAAACGTCCTCACGGCGCGCCTGCTGGAAGGAGGAATTCATTTTGGACTGGGATCGACACTGGCCATCACCCGCGAGGCTCTCGACGCCATAGGAGGACTACGCCCACTGGCTGATTACGTCGCCGACGACTACCACCTGGGCGCTCGGATTGCGGAACGAGGATTCGAGATTGTACTGAGCCGAGAGGTCGTCGAGACTTCGGTCCCCCCCTACACCTTCGCTGAATTTTTCGCTCACCAACTCCGCTGGGCCCGCACCGTCCGCGACGCTCGGCCTGCGGGCTATTTTGGTACGGTCTTTACCTACGGCTTGGCATGGGCGCTTTTGAATTTGATCGCATCCGGCCTTAGCCTGGAGAGCCTGGCCCTCCTGAGCATCGCCGTCGCCGCGAGAGTCTCGGTCGCCTTGCTCATCGGTGCAGAATTGCTCGGTGATCGCCAATTGCTTCGGAATCTATGGCTGCTGCCCTTCCGCGACCTGCTCGCCCTCGCCCTCTGGGCCTGGTGCTATGCCGGGACAACGATCCAGTGGCGAGGCCGCAATTTCAAGGTGAAAAATGGCAAGATGCTGGCGCAACCAACAGAGTCGGCATAGATTCAGGCGTGCCCCTCAGAATCGATAGTCCGGCTTAAGTTCGCATCGGAAGACCGCAATCTTTTCCTTCTCGGTAGCTGTCCGCACCGTACATGTAGCCCAACTCATGTCGAGGCTTGGGCCCAGGGGAAAGACCATTGGAGAGCCGTCGATCTCGGTCTCGAGCGTGACGCCCTCCGCTGTTGGAGGGAGCGTAAAGTTAAATCCTCGGCCAAAGATCACCGGATAAAGCTCGCGGACGTTCGATCGTATTTCCGCGTGGAAGACCTCTGCCTCTACCAGGAAAGTGGCTGTATCCGACCAATCCAGGGCGGAAACATGAATGTTGCGAACGCCTTGCAGATCTTCACCGGAAGAGATGCGCGTAAATGGGCAAGGTCCCGCGATGCATGACGCTCTTACATTGTTGAATACGTTGTCTGCCCCGGCATAGAGCGACGCTGATCCTGAAGCCGCTTTCCACTTTCCGTCAGGGGAACAAGGCGACTGGCCATCGCACGGAACATTGCCTTTGTTGACCACTTGAAAGGTCTTGACGGCGCTTCCTATATTGGTTTGCGCGCCGGTATTGATCGAATATCTCACCCGGGTATTGGAGACAACAGAAGGGGGACGACTGGATTTGGCGACGGGTTCCGAAGCAAGCGGAACCATCTTGGCGAGAGTTATCTCATTCCGAAAATGCAGTCCTCCGGCCCGCACATCCAGATTAAGAGGCTCGTAATTTGGATGTCGGAGAGTCAGCACGACGGGCTTTCCCGACAACGCCGCAATCTCTCGCAAGGCCAGCTTGAAATGGCCGTCTGCTTCAGACCGTGTCGTGACGCTCTGCCCGCCGGCGGATGCGGAAATCTCAACGTCGGCGATGGGCCGCTCTTTCCTGGTGTCGTCATTGCTTTCGACGACTGCGCCCTCGATCGTGATCAATGGCAGCAAGCGCCGCGCACGCAGCAGTAGTGCCACCAGAACTATGGCCGCGAGGCCGACAACTATCCAGGCAATTGTCTTTTTCATCGTTGCAACATCGATAAGCTTAGACGAGCAACACCAACAAGTGTTGTCCACCGATCTTCAACGATCGGCATCCGCCCGTCTATTCCCGTCTATTATTGAACAGATGTTTGCTGTGAATCACTTTCTGCGTGGTTGCGGATGGCTTGGATGAGTATGGGACCCGATCCATGGGACAACACACAAGATCGCAAAATCGTCACACCGGGCGAGAACCGGACCTCGCGGCGGCAGCTCCTGCGCCAGATGGCGGGAGCCTCGATCGGTTTGCCCCTCGCCTTGGCGCGTGATTTGCCCATATGGGCACAGGTCTCGCCACAGCACCAACCCGAGAAAGGGCATCCAAAAGGCGCTCCCGAGGCAACGACCCCGTTCTCTCCAGAGGAAGAGCAATTCCTCGACGAACTAGAGCGCAGCATCTTTCTCTACTTCTGGGAGCAGGCTAATCCCGAGACGGGACTGATCAAAGACCGGTGCAACGCACGAATCAAGGATACCGGAATCGTAGGGAGCATCGCCTCCACCGGCTTTGGCCTGACGGCGATCTGCATCGCGGAAAAGCGCGGCTTTGTCTCCCGCGCTGATGCGCGGCTGCGCGTGCTCTCGACCCTTATTTATTTATGGCGGAAGCTGCCAACGCATCGCGGATTCTTCTATCACTTTGCCAACATCAACACCGGCGAAAGAATCTGGGATTCCGAGGTCTCTTCGATTGACACGACGATGCTGCTCTGCGGCATCTTGACCTGTAAACAGCACTTTCAGGATAAAGACATCAGCGAGCTCGCCCATGCCATCTTTGATCGTGTGGACTGGAGCTGGCTATCGGAAGATACTTCACTGATTTCGCAGGGATGGACGCCGGAGTCCGGCTTCCTCCCCTACCGGTGGGACGACTACAGCGAGCTGATGATGATCTACCTGCTCGGAATGGGCGCTTCGTTACATCCTTTGCGGCCCGAGGCCTGGACGGCATGGAAGCGGATCAACTTCGAATACGAGGGACTGCACTACATTGGCTCGTTCGCCCCGCTCTTCGTGCATCAGTATTCCCAGGCGTGGTTTGACTTTCGCCACAAGCGGGACAAGTACGCGAACTATTTCCAGAACACCGCTATCGCGACCGAGGCCCACAAAAAGTTCTGTCTTTCGCTGTCTAAGCTATACCCCGATTACAGCGACGATCTCTGGGGGATTACCGCATCCGACTCCGACAAAGGCTACGTTATCTGGGGCGGCCCTCCCGCAACCGGCCCGATCGACGGAACCATCGTCCCCGCCGCCGCCGGAGGCTCCCTGCCATTCCTGCCTCAGGAGACGATGCGCGTCCTGATGAGGATCAGGAGCGGTTACCCCAAGGCTTGGAGCCAATATGGCTTTGTCGACGCCTTCAATCCGCGGAAGGACTGGTATGACACCGACATCGTAGGAATCGACGCTGGCATCATCATGTTGATGGCTGAAAATGCCCGTACCGGCTTCGTCTGGGACACCTTTATGAAGAATCCCGAAGCGCAGAAAGGTATGCAAATCGCGGGTTTCAAAAGTGAGGAAACAAAAGGCCAGCTGTAAGAATCGGGAAATATTCAAGGATTCTCGTCCAACACTAGTCCTCACTGCCGCATCGAACGAGAAGTCCACTCAAAGACTTCGACCTGAGAATTTAATCTAAAGAATTTTGCCAAGGATGAACGCAACCTTGACGGGCGATCAAAACGACACATCGTCAAAGCCCAAACACCAGCAGCCGGCGGAAGTCCCCGGCAGTGCGTGGGGCGATCGCCTTCGCGCGCTGAAGAACGTGCCACCGGTCCTCACGATTCTGTGGGAATCGGGCCCTTCGGTCGTCACCTGGGGCATCATTCTCCGGCTGGTCACCGCCGGTCTTCCGGCGCTTCTGGGCTATATCTCGTCGTGGATTCTCGGTCATGTGAAGCTGGCGATCGACCATCAGGCGCTGCCGCCTCGATTCTGGTGGATGGTGGGCGCCGAGGTTGCCCTCGCTGTCTTCGCCAACGCGATCAACCGAGGCATCGACTATTCGGACAGCCTTCTCTCCGACCGCTACACATTTTTTGTGAGCGTCCGCGTCATGCGCAAGGCCGCCGATCTTGACCTGACGACTTACGAAGATCCGGTCTTCTACGATCGGCTCGAACGCGCCCGCGTCCAGGCGACCGACCGGCTGGCGATGATCCAGCAAATGGGCCGGCTACTGCAGCAAGTCGTCACCACCGCCATCTTCACCGGCATCCTGATGTATCACTCGCCGTGGCTGGTTCTCTTGCTTACCCTTGGAGTGTTGCCGTCCTTCATCGGAGAGACCCATTACGCCTTTCTCGGCTATGCAAAGAATTTCCGCCAAACCCCAGCCAAGCGCCAGATGGACTATCTCCGCCAGGCTGCCGGGAGCCGAGAGGGTGCCAAGGAACTGAAGCTCTACAACCTCGCCGATTACTTCACCGGCCGGTTCACAAGGTTGTCCAAACAGATTTACGAAGAGAACGTCGATCTCTCCCGTCGCAAACTGTTCTGGGGGGGAATATTGACGATGGTCGGGACGCTGGGCTACTACGGCTCCTATGTCTTCGTGATCTGGCGAGCGGTAGAGGGCGCAGATCGACATGACCATGCTGCTCTTCCTGACGACTTCAATTATTCAGGCTCAGTCAAACCTGCAGCAGGTATTCTCGTCCGCGTCGGGTATAGCCGACCAGGCACTCTTTCTCACCGACCTCATTGCCTTCTTCGATATGCAGCCAACCGTGCTGTCGAATCCCGACGGCAAGCTCATGCCTCGACCCATTCGCCGCGGCTTTGAGTTCCGCAACGTCTCGTTCGCGTATCCGGGCACCACCCGGCGAGTGTTGACGAACTTCAACTTCACGCTTTCTCCCGGCGAACGGGTCGCCCTCATCGGCGAGAACGGCCAGGGCAAGACCACCGTCGTCAAGCTAATTACCCGCCTCTATGATCCAACCGAAGGCCAGATCCTACTCGACGGAGTCGATCTCCGCGATTACAAACTCGAAGACCTGCACCACGAGATCGGAGTGATCTTCCAGGACTTCATGCGCTATGAGATGACGGCTCGCGAAAACATAGCCGTGGGCCGCGTCGAGCGAGACCATAGTGAGGAAGAGATTCGCCAGGCCGCAGAAAAGAGCCTTGCGGCAAGCGTTGTCGCAAAGCTGGAGAACGGATACGACCAGATGCTCGGCCGCCGCTTCGAGACCGGAGTCGAGCTATCGGGTGGCGAATGGCAACGAGTGGCTTTGGCCCGCGCCTACTTGCGCGATGCGCAGCTGCTTATTTTGGATGAGCCGACGGCCGCCCTCGACGCCAAGAGCGAACTCGAAGTCTTTGAGCGTTTCGCCGAACTGACCACCGACAAAATGGCGCTACTGATCTCTCACCGTTTCTCCACCGTACGCATGGCCGACCGGATTGTCGTCCTCGCAGGCGGCCAACTCGTCGAACAGGGGAATCATAAACAGTTGATCGCGCTCGGTGGGCGTTACGCCGAGATGTTCGAGATGCAGGCAGCCAGCTACCGGTGAGGGAGCAATACGCATCGAAATGGATTAGACGCAAGCTTTGATCTAGCAGGAAGTGCCGCCCAACCGAAACTGAAACCCAGAGGGAATCAACTTCAGAAAGTGTCCGGGATGGCGATAAGTCAGGAAGTACCGAGAATGATCGAATATATCGAGACGGCCAACGAAGAAAACCCGGATAGCCCGCCGATTTCGGTAAACCATCTCCGCGAAGAGGCACGCGCCGCGTCGCGTTCCTGGGATGTGACTCGACAGATCCGTGGGGAAGACCCATTTTCGGCGCGCATTGAAGCCGCAAAATCGTCGCTCGACAAGCTTTACGCGGAGTTGGATCGTCTGCCTCCGCCAGACTATTCAAAGATTTCCGGCCCCGACCCAATTCTTACCTTGCGCGAAAACCCAAGACTGATGCGCGCGGCCTTGCGGGAGGCGGCATCACTCCTGAAGCGCACCATCCCGCGATTGCCGCGAATCGTCGCGCGCAGCGCAGAAGCGTCATCAAATCAGAGTGGCCCGCACAGTGAAATACCCCGGGCCAGCGCTGTCGCCGCCTCGTTCTTCGGGTCCACTCAGTACGTCTGGCATCCCGATGCCTTCACAGCCTACCTCGATCAATTGCAGATCGACGATCCGCTCGATCTTGAGGAACTATGGGCTTTGCCGACACTGCTGAAGTTTCATTTGCTTGAGGAGATCCTTGCCCGTGCGCAGGCCATACTCGATGACCCTTCCGAGGCCGATTCGCAAAAGAGGGACGCGCTTTCTCTGCGTATCAAGACGTTTCGCGAGGCTGGCTTTGCCGACTGGCCCTCGTTGCTGGAACCCCTGATCGTCTTCGATACGCTCCTGCGCCAGGACCCTGGGAATGCTTACGCGAAGATGGACTTTGAGACCAGGGAATCGTACCGCCAGCGAGTCGCCAAATATGCGCGCCACTCCGATTTCAGCGAAACCCAAGTGGCCGCCGCGACCATTGAGTTGGCCCGCGAAGCACACAAAGTGCAGAGCACCAACCCTCGCATCCATCAGCGCCGAAGTCACGTTGGCTATTATCTCGTCGACAAAGGCTTTCCTCGGCTCGCCGCGCGAATCGGCTACCGGCCTGCCTTCATCGACTGGCTGCGCGCGCTCCTCCGGAGCAACGCCGATGACTTCTACATTATTGGAATAGAGATCGCGACGATCCTTTTGATGGCTGCGGTCATTGTGCCGCTGGTCGTCAAGTATCCCGTCATCGGAGGTCTGACAGTTGCTTTCTTTCTGTTGCTGCTGCCGGCGGCGCAGGGAATTGTCGATCTCTTCAACAATATCGTGACCGCACTTTTCAAGGCAGAGCCGCTGCCGAAGATGGACTTCGGCAGCGGCATTCCAAGTGAGTTCGCTACGTTAGTTGTCGTGCCAACGTTGCTGATGAACGAGAAACAGATTCGCGAAATGGTCGAGACTCTCGAAGTCCACTTTCTCGCGAATCCCGATCCCAATTTGAGTTTCGGCCTGCTAACCGACCTGCCGGACTCGGTCACGCGTCCCCGTGAAAATGACTCGGATACGCTGGTCGATCTCGCCGTAGAACTTATCGGCGAGTTGAACCTTCGCTATAAAGGCAAAAGCCATGGTCCGTTCTATCTACTCCACCGCCATCGCATCTTCAACGCTCGGCAAGGCGTATGGATGGGCTGGGAACGCAAGCGAGGCAAACTCCTCGATCTGAATAAATATCTGCACGGCGACTTCGATGCCTTTCCGGTGAAAGTCGGCAATCTAGAAGCGCTGCGCCAGGTGAAGTACATCATCACCTTAGATTCCGACACTCAACTACCCCGAGGAACGGCAGCCACGCTAGTAAGCACGATGGCCCACCCGCTCAATCGTGCAATCATCGATCCCGAGCGGCGCATCGTCACCGATGGCTTTGGGCTATTGCAGCCTCGCGTAGGAGTCAGTGTCAGCTCCGCCTCGCGTTCACGGCTCGCCTCGATCTACTCCGGACAAACGGGCTTCGACATCTACGCCCGCGCGGTCTCCGATGCCTATCAGGATTTATATGGAGAAGGTATCTTCACCGGCAAAGGCATTTATGAGGTCGAGACCTTTCACACTGTGCTCGACCGGCGTTTCCCCCGAAACTCGCTGCTCAGCCACGACTTGATTGAGGGGTCGTATGTTCGCGTAGGCCTGGCGACCGATATCGAACTCATCGACGACTATCCCTCTCATTACAGCGCCCACACCCGGCGCAAGCATCGCTGGGTGCGAGGTGACTGGCAGATCGCGCAGTGGATGTTTTCGAAGGTCCCGGATGAGTCCGGGCGCATGACGCCAAATCCGATTACAAACATCTCGCGCTGGCGAATTCTCGATAACCTCCGCCGTTCCTTGGTCGAACCCTTCACTTTTTTCCTGTTCATGGGAGCATGGCTTGGCCTGCCCGGCGGCCCGCGCTATTGGACGCTCGCCACGCTCCTGATTTTATTTCTGCCGAATATTGTGCAACTTGTCTTCGCCCTCGGCCACGCCGCCGTATCGGATCAAGAGGGGGCGTTCGGCGAAGCGTTACTGGGCTTCTGGCAGTCGATCGTCGTCACTTTGCTCACCCTTGCCTTTCTCCCCCATCAGACCCTGCTTTCCCTCGACGCCATCGTGCGTTCGCTGGTGCGCCGATTCATCACCGGCCAACGGCTGCTGGAATGGGAGACGGCTGCTGAAGCCGAAGTCAGTATCAAGTCGAAAAAACGCACACCGGTCGACACCTACCTCGCCGCCATGCCGCTGATCGCAATCGGACTGGCAGCGATTATCTGGTTCTTTAATTGGGGCGCTCTGCACATTGCCGCGCCAATACTTATCCTGTGGGGAGTATCCGGTTCAATTACCGCTTGGCTGAATGCGCCTCCACGCGAGCAACACGCGCGGATCAAACCCGGAGACGAGACATTTCTTCACCATCAGGCGCTGCGCATCTGGCGCTTCTACGCGGAGTTCAGCACCAAGAGACACAACTATCTCATCCCCGACAACGTCGAGGAAGAAGGGCTCTTCGAGGCCCCGCGTGTCTCCACGACCAACATCGGCATGTTATTGAACGCCCGCCAGGCGGCTGCCGATTTTGGGTTCATCACCACTCCTGAATTCGCCACTCTGACCTCGCGTACCATCGCAAGCATTCAAAAGCTTGAGAAGCTCAACGGACATCCATACAACTGGTATGACACGGAGACGCTCGCCCCGCTGCGTCCGATCACCATCTCCAGCGTCGATAATGGCAACCTTGCCGCCTCGCTCTACACGCTGCGAGCCGGAGCGCTCGCCCTACTCAAGCTGCCATTGTTGCGGACGGAACTCTTTGAGGGCCTGCGCACGCATTGGCAACTAATGCTGTTACAAAAAGGAATTCCACCAGAGATTGCGACCCAACCGCTGCCAATATCGGGAGCCAGCCGCGAAGAGTGGGTCGCCTGGTGCCTCGGTATAGAGATGTTGGATGGCTTTGCGGCGCATACGGAGCTGACCGGAGAAGCCGCCTGGTGGCTTAGCGAAACACACGAGCGGATCAAAGCCATCAACCAACTCGTACGCGACTATCGGCCTTGGATGCTGCCGGAGTTTGCCCCTCTGCGTGCGATTGCTCAGATTGGCTCAACGATCGACAATCCGATTGCGCTTGCAAGCGCACCCAAATTTGCTACCGACCTTGAGTCGCGTCTCGACAGGACGTGGGCTACGTCCACCGACCAGGATAATTCCATGCTCAGCGAAAAGCTCCGCGCTCTGCTGCCAGGAGTGATCGTGCGCTTGAAAGCACTGAACGCCTCTCTCGAGAAGATCGCGGACGATTCCTTCCAGATAGCGCAGGCGATGGATTTCCGCTTTCTCCTCGAAAAGGGCCGTGCGCTGCTTTCGATCGGGTACGACGTCGACAGCCAAGAAGCTCCACAAGGCGACCTACGATATGCTCGCCTCCGAGGCCCGCATCGCGACCTTCCTGGCGATTGCCAAGGGAGATATCTCGCAGCAATGCTGGTTCAAGCTATCCCGTACACACACTATCGCCTTCGACCGCCCCGTGCTGCTTTCCTGGACCGGCACGATGTTCGAGTATCTGATGCCGTCGCTCTGGATGCGCAGTTATCCAGATACGCTCATCTCACGTACCCTCGACGCCACGGTCAGAATTCAGCGCGATTTTGGCCGCAAGCAGCGCATTTCCTGGGGCATCTCCGAGTCTGGTTATGCCGAACAGGATCCCGCCGGCCATTATCACTATCAGGCATTTGGAATTCCCGAGATGGCCTTGAAGTGGGACGCCACAGCTGGCCCCGTAGTGTCTCCGTATTCCAGCTTCCTGGCGCTCGGAACAGATGCGCCCGAGGCAATCAAGAACCTCCAACGCATGGCCAAGGCGGGATGGATCGGCGCTTACGGATTTTATGAGTCTGCCGATTTTTCGCAAACCCGAGGACAGGCCACGATTGTGCGCGAGTGGATGGCCCATCACCAGGGGATGTCGATGCTGGCGATCCTAAACCTGCTGCACGAAAACATCGTCCAGACGTGGTTCCACTCCAACCCGCAGATCCAGGCGACAGAATTGCTTCTTCATGAAAAGCCGGTACGCGAAGCCGTGTTACGCGCAGACGAATATGCTTAGGGATCAAAGCTTTTCGTTGTATCAGTGATGCTAATCCGCCCGATCTCTGTCTTATTTAGAATGAGACGCTCGCACCGTGCGTCTCATGAAGGAGAGCCGAATGGCCGACAATTCAATCCTCGCCCCTGCCGAAGACCTCGCCGCCAAGAACAAAGCGCACTTCCCCAACGAGAGCCCTGAATACCGCCAGGCCCGCAACGCCCTCCTCGCCGAGGAGATCGAACTTCGGCGCCACATTGAGCGTGTCGCTGCCCTGCGACGCACCCTTCCTGCCGGCGGCGAAGTGCCGGAAGACTATGCCTTCGATGGCCCGAACGGTACGGTTCGTCTCTCCCAGCTCTTCGGCGACAAGGACACTCTCGTGATCTACAGCATGATGTTCGGCCCGCAACGCGAGAAAGCATGTCCCATGTGCACCGCCATGCTCACCTCATGGGAAGGGACCGCTAGAAACCTGCGCGAACGTGTCGCTCTCGCCGTCACCGCACGTTCTCCCATAGAGCGTCTCCTCGACTTCAAGAAAGAACGGGGATGGCAGAATCTACAGATCTACGCCGACACCCAAGGCGATTACACCCGCGCCTATGTCAGCGCCGAAGATGGCGACGTTCCCGCACTCAACGTCTTTACTCGCAGCGGCGGCACAATCCGCCACTTCTGGAGTGGCGAGATGAGTGGCGAGATGGCCGACCCCGGCCAGGATCCACGAGGAGCCCCGGACCTCGACCCGCTATGGACAATCCTCGATCACACCCCCGGCGGTCGCGGCGCAACATGGTACCCCAAGCTCGAATACGCCGGCCTGACAACGATCAAATAACGGCAGGTCACGATCTCGCTCTCATTTCGGCATAGGAATAGACACCGCTTTACCGGCGCCGCGTTCAGCAATCCAGATCACATCGCCAGCGGGCTCCACTGCGGTTGGAGTTTTCAATCCATCTTTGATCACCGTGACGCTGGCCTTATCGCCATTGACAGTGATGACGTCAATCTTGCCGCTGCCATTCTCAGCCACCAGCAGCTTGCCATTGATGGCGCGCATACCATCCGGCCCTTTCAAGGGCTGATCCATCCAGATATCGACAGGTGCTCCGGCCTTGCCTGCAGCGTCCACCGGAATGCGGTAAAGATTGTTCGAGAACACATTGTTCACATACAGCGTGCCGTCCAAAAATGTGATCCCATCGATGCCGTATAGAGCCCGGTCTTCCAGGAAAAGCTCGGCAGCCTTCGCACCCGCCGGCAGCTTGTAAATTCTGCTATTTGCGGTGTCGCTGATGTACAGCGCCTTGTCCGGCCCGATTGAGAAATCGTTGCAGGTACTGTTGTCTCCCGGCAGCGTCCCAATCAAGCTTCGGTGCGCCGCTCGAAAGGTCAAACCCCCTCAGTACGGTATGACGTTTCACCGGGGTCGTCCCTGGTACCGGCGTCAGCTGGCAAGCCCATAACGTGTTAGTGCTCGCATCGGCAAGCATGCCAAAGAAAAACGTACCGGGGCCTTCAGCGCTGGCATCGACGAACTTCTCAACAACGGTCGACCCCGGCTTCACCTTATAAATGAAGGGAGTGCTCGCGCTGCCGACGATCAATATCCCACCCGGTGCGACAGTCAAACTCTCTGGCTGGGACTTCGCGTCAACAATCAGAATGTCAGCAGCAGACGCAGCTTGTGCAAGGCCCGCCAATACTGCAACGCAAGTGACAAGCCAACGTGTATCTAAGGTGCGCATAGTCATCTCCTCACTTCGTCATCCATCTCAAGCTGGTCGCGAACTCCGTGCGGAACCTCGATCAAATCTAAATGATTAGCCAGCGATTCGTGGCCATATGAAATTGTCAGCCATTTCCTAGGCGCGACTTAGTCCCCGGGGTAGCGATCGGCATGCTGGCAACTGCGATGCTTGCACGCCAATCCGACTGCGAGTCAGCGACAGACGGTATTCGGATCCAAATCGAGAATCGGGCGAGGTGGAAGTGGCAAGCCGCGCGTATGCATGGCTTGTTCCAGCGTATCTGGAGTCGCCGGCAGAGACAGATCGAGATCGTTTTTGTAAAACGAATCCTTCTCCGCATCTTCAAGGCTTACGAAGGTTACCCCTCTCTCGCGGTAGAGTTGCAGCAACCTGGGCAAAAGCCGCGCATCCAGTGCCCCTACGTGCATCAGCAGGACGTAGGGAATGTCGCGGCCATACAGCGCTTGAGACATTGCTCGCGAGTAGGTCAGGTACGCATCCGCTGCGTCAAGATAACTCTTCTCCAGTTGGGCGATGCCGGCCGGATCGTGCTTCGCGACGCAGCGCGCATATGGCTCGTTGTACAGATAGTCAGCGAAGCTCATGGTGACCGCAGCGATCTTATAGCCATGTTCGGCAAGGAACTTGCGCGCCGCATCTCGCTTCTCCGCCGTATCTCCCTCGGCAAGGTAAGGAAAACGCAACCAATGCCAGTCGGCGTTGCCCATGTAGGACCGGAGAATCGGCTCGTTCCTGAGCACATCGCCCTCCCAGTCCGCGAGGGAGGCTTGATTCAAATTCATGTGTGACCACGCATGATTGCCAAGCGGCAGGCCCGCGTCGCGCCACTGCTTCAACATCGGCGTGGACAACGGCTCTTCTTCGGTGCGGACGCCATTAACAAATCCATAAGCTGGCGGCATGTGGGCTTCTTTCATCGCGGAGACGATCTTTTGCCCGATCGCAACCCGCGTCTCTCCTGGTGGCAACGCGCTATGTGCGGGCAGATCGTCCCAGGTGAAAGCGATCTGCTGCGCTCGCGCGGAGAGCGAGGTCGCTGACAGTAGAGCCAATAGCAGAAATATTCGGCGGACGTTTCTCGAAGAGCTGTTCATTTTGACCTCGAGATGCTTCGATGCAAATCAAGGACCCGAATCATCTGTGGTGCCGGGAGGGGGGGTCGAACCCCCACGGGCCGAAGCCCGGCGGATTTTGAGTCCGCTGCGTCTGCCAGTTCCGCCATCCCGGCATGATGAAACCAGAGTCGCCAACGCTCGCATGTTGACGATAGCTAGAGCACTCAAAACCCTGGTGTGAGGACGCGAGATTCCTTGCGTCCAGCCTCATGAAGTATCTCATAAGCCCTCGATGCCGCTCAAACGCCGGCTGTTCCGGTTGCAGCGGAAACTGCCCTTGAAAATATCGGTCAGCGTAAACTGAATAGATAACTATGTCAGTTCTTGTCGACGCTCCAAGCCCAATCGCGGAAACTAAACAGAAGCTGGACGACCGAACCGCCCGCATTGGCATCATCGGCCTCGGCTATGTGGGTCTGCCGCTGGCTCTGCTCTTCAACGAAGAGCGGTTTCCGGTCACCGGCTTCGATATCGATCCCTCCAAGGTGGAAACCCTGAATGATGGCAGATCGTATATCGTGCGCATATCCCCACAGGAAATTGACCACGCGCGCCAGTCGGGCTTCCGTGCCACTGCTGACTATTCTCAAATTGCATCGATGGATGTGGTGCTCATTTGCGTGCCGACTCCGCTCAATGACTATCATGAGCCCGATCTGAGCTACGTAACACAGACCGCGAAGTCGATCGCTCCCTATCTGCGCGAGGGCCAACTCATTGTCCTCGAGAGCACGACGTATCCGGGTACTACGGAAGAAATTCTCGTGCCGCTGCTTGAGTCGGGCAATGCGAATTCACTTCGTGTCGCGCGGGCGCCAGGGGAGCGCGGCTTCTATGTCGCCTTTTCTCCCGAACGCGAAGATCCGGGTAACGATACGGTCGCCCGCCACGATATCCCCAAAGTGGTTGGCGGAGTGGGGCCCGTCGCGCTCGACCTCGCCTGTGCTGTTTACGGGTCGATCTTCCGGCGCACTGTTCCAGTGTCGTCGCCTGCGGCAGCGGAAATGACCAAGCTGCTTGAAAACATCTATCGCTGCGTCAACATAGCATTGGTAAACGAGCTCAAACAGCTCTGCCAACGCATGAACATCGACCTCTTCGAAGTGATCGACGCTGCCAAGACGAAGCCCTTCGGATTTCAGGCATTTTATCCCGGCCCCGGCCTCGGCGGTCACTGCATTCCGATCGATCCCTTTTATCTATCGTGGAAAGCGAAGCAGTTCGATTTCCGCACTCGCTTCATCGAGCTCGCCGGCGAAGTCAACATCGCCATGCCGTATTACGTCATCGACCAGACGATCGCCGCCCTCAACGACCGGCGCAAGCCACTCAACGGATCGAAAGTCCTCGTGCTTGGGCTCGCCTACAAACGCGACATTGACGACCTTCGCGAGTCGCCCTCGCTCACCATCATCGAGCTGCTACGCGAACGCGGTGCAGTCGTTGCCTATCATGATCCGTTCTTTCCCAGCGTCGGCCGCGGACGTCACTACGACCTGAACATGGAGTGCGCCACCCTCGATGACCTGCGCGAATACGATGCCGTAATGATAGTCACCGACCACACCAGCTATGACTATCCAGGGATCGTCCGCGACTCCCAGCTTGTCATCGATACCCGCAACGCCACCAAGGGTATCGCTGCCGACAACATCGTTCGCTGCTGATCCGCAGTCAGACATCTGCCGATCAAACGGTGTGGCTCGCGCTCGCCGCCGTTGGAAGTGTGACCGTAAAGACCGCGCCCGGCAAATGAGCTGACGTCCCTGAGCTCGCTTCGATCATGCCGCCGTGCCGCTCGATGATCTCTTTTGCTACCCACAAACCAAGTCCGGTTCCGACATCTTCCTTGGTCGTGAAAAAGGGCTCGAAAATCCTCGACAGATTTTCGGCCCGGATTCCCGGCCCGTCATCTTCGATCTGCAGGACGATCGCGTCCGCAGCCAAAAACGAACCCAGCGATACCCCGAGCCTCACCCTTCCGCAAGCGCCAACGGCATCGGCGGCATTGGAAATCAGATTGGCGACGACTTGTTTCAGCTCGCCAGCCGATCCCAGAAGCGGGGGACAATCCGCATACTTCCTTTCAACCGTGATCTGCTTGGTCTCTAGTTTGTTGGAATAGAGCTTCAACGCGGAATCGACCAGTTGAACCATGTCGACTGGCTCCCACTTTCTCGATTCGCGGTAAAACGCGAGCGTCTGCTTGGCGATGTGCGAGACCCGCTCCAGTTGTTCTTCGGCGAGAGTCAGATATTCGATCGCTGGAACCGGCGTGCCACGTTCCGATCGCGCCAGGTAGACCAGATTGCCCACCGCCTCAAGAGGATTATTAATCTCATGGGCGACAGTGGCGGCTAACCGCGAAGCGGCCGCAAGCTTTTCCGCCTTTCGAACAAGTTCCTCAGCCTCTCGACCCGAGGTGGCGTCGCGGAATACCAGAACGACCCCGATCAGGTTGCCCCGGTCATCGCGAATGGGCGCTGCGCTGTCCTCGATCGGAGTGAGTGTTCCGTTCGCATGCTTCAAGACAGTGTGATTGGCGAGCCCGACCACAATGCCTTGGGACATGACTTTTTCGACCGGGTTTTCGACGACTTCGTGAGTGTACTCATTGAAAATAGGGAAGACCTCAGTGATCGGTTTTCCTCTCCCCGCGGATCCCGCGCATCCGGTAAGTTGCTCTGCCACGGGGTTGAGAAAGGTAACAGCTCCTCTTCGATCGGTGGCGATCACGGCATCGCCAATGCTGGTCAGGGTGACCCTGTATAACTCCTCGCTGGCGCGCATCTGGGCGGAGTGGCGCTCGCGCAGTTCCATTTCATGCAGGATGTAATAAGCCAGCACCGCTGAGCCTATCACCGCGAGAGCGGTGGCGAGGAAGAGGCTTATTCGGGTGAAGCGCACACCATTGGAATAAGCTTTTGCCCTCCGGCTTTCCAATGCGTTCTCTTCCTGCTCCATAGCGCCGATCACTTGGCGGATCTGATCCATCATGGTCTTGCCTGTGTCGGACAAGACAAGGTTCTCGGCTTCGCCGGCCTTGCCCTCATTGTGAAGTGTGATCGTTTCACGAAGCTCGTCCAGCTTGGCATGAGCCAGCCGCGTAAGCTGGGCAAGGTTCTTTTGCTGTTCGGGATTGTCCGAGGTCAATCGGCGTAGGGTTTGCAGATGCCGATCGATCTGCTGGGCGGCAAGGTTGTAAGGCTCAAGATAATCGGATCTTCCGGTATAGAGAAATCCACGTTGTCCGGTCTCGGCGTCATCGATCAATAAGCCGGTTTCGCTTAACTCCAACAGAACCTGCTCGGTGTGGAACAAGAGATCATGCTCGGCGATCTGGAAATCAAGCTGGCGCTTGACGTACCAGGAATTGACGACCAAAACCAAAATCAAAATCAGGAAACCGGCGATGACGCTCGCTCGTTTGTAAACAGCCTGCATACTGGGAACTATAAATCGACTTGATGCGAAATTGTCGGCTAGACCAGAGCCGCGCCGCGAAGGTCGATATTTCCCTTGCTCACCTCGACGCATTCCTTCACGGCCTTGGCGATGCACACGAGATCGTCTTCAGTGAGGTAGGGATGCATCGGCAGGCTAACAACCCGCCTCGCAGCCGCCTCCGCAAGTGGAAAGTCTCCCTCACGGTGGCCGAGGTAATCGAAGGCCGGCTGAAGATGAAGCCCTTCCGGATAATGCACCGCCGTGGGAACGCCAAGCAGCTTCATCCGCTCCTGAAACTCGTCGCGGCCATCCACTTCGATCGTATACTGCGCATAGACGCTCGTGTTTCCATCACGAATGTGCGGTGTCTTGACCGCCCCCCGCAATAGCTCGGTGTATCGCGCGCCAACTTGTGCGCGGCGTCCTACCTCTTCGTCGAAGACTTCCAATTTAGCCAGCAACACCGCCGCCTGGATCGTCGCCATCCGCGCGTTCACGCCGATTAAGGGATGGTGATAGCGCCGGTCCTGACCATGATTACGCAGCATTTGCATCTTTGCTGCAAGCTCATCGTCACTGGTAAAGACCGCGCCGCCGTCTCCATAACAGCCGAGCGGCTTCGACGGGAAGAAACTCGTGCAACCGATCGCAGAGAGGTTGCACGACTGGCGGGCCAATGCATTCCGCCCTCTGTAGGTCGCGCCGAAACTCTGAGCCGCATCTTCGATCACTGGAATATCGCCTGCGATTTCGCCGATCGCATCCATATCAGCGCACTGGCCATACAGCGCAACCGGCAGGATGGCCTTTGTCCGCGGAGTGATCGCAGCGCGGAGCAGCGACGGATCAAGGTTATAGGTGACCGGATCGATATCGACGAAAACAGGCCTCGCTCCAAGCAGGGCGATGATCTCCGCCGTGGCAAAGAAGCTGAAAGGCGTCGTCACTACCTCATCGCCCGCGCCGATCCCGAGCGCAAGCATCGACAGCAAAAGAGCGTCAGTCCCGCTCGAACACGCGATGCAATGCTTCGCACCGGTACGCGCGGCGAGCGCCTCCTCAAGCAGAGCGATCTCGGGCCCCATGATGTATTGCCCGTGATCGAGCACTGCCTGAATGCGGCTGGTCGACCGAGGATTTGATGTCTCGGTATTGGGACTTTAAGATCGATGAATTCCATCAACTTTATTATTTCAGAGCCGCGGCCTCGGAAGGAAGGTTGGCAACGCGGATGCGCCAAGCCACAAAAGACTACTCCCGTATCAAAACCGCGGCCGAGCGGTAGACAGTCCCGTTTAACTCGGTCTCCACCAGTGGGAGATCTGGGGTGTCCGTCAAGGATTCAATCTTGCCGTCATGCAACACCACAGTATCTTCGACCTTGCCGCCGCGAATACTCGGGTTCCACGCGAAGGCCTGGTTGTTGACGACGACCTCTTTGCCGGTCGGCGTTGCGAGCCACTCGCGTTCTCCATACCCAGTAGGGCCGCCTTGATGGTGAAACTCCTCTTCACCCGGAAAACCCTCCGCGGCATAAGCACTCTGCGCGACCTTGAATAGCTCCGCCGAGGTTTTGCCCACACGCGAGGAATCCAGCAACGCTGCGTTCACCCGTGCCGACGAGGCGAATCCGGCTGAAACCGCAGCAGGCAATTCCCCGAAGTGAACGAACCGCGTGATCGAAATCGCCAGTCCCCATTTGCGCGAACAGAGGTTCAGCATCCCATAGCGCTTCAGTGCCTGGCCGCGAGCCACGGCATGTTTATAGGTCAGGATGCGATCGTCAACCGCCATCAACAGCACCGACGGCATGATGCCTTCGCAAAGCAGGCCATCGGCGACAAGGGCTTCCATCTCGTACTCGGTAACTCCCGGCTCAAGCTCCTGCAGCACATCCGACGTAATTGAGGCGGTCTTTTTCCCCAACCAGCGGTATCGATCGATCTCCGCGGCGGTCAGACTGGCGCGCAACCCGCCAAGATGCACCGTAACAAACCCCGGCTCGGCAATGTCGCAGCCGATCTCGACCCCGCCAACGATCTTCTGCGCCGCGGCCACGCAATCGTTCTCGTACCAAGGGTAGAGCACAGGCTCATAGCCGAGGCCCGCGAACTCCTCAGCGCCGAGCCGTGGCGCCTCGTTCTTTGGGGCGAAGTAATACTTGCGCCCATCGCGAGTCAGCAGGATCGACGTCACCCACGTCTCAGATGGAATTAGGACGCGGGCTTCGACCTGTCCGCACGTCGCCCACGCGATGTTCTCGCTTCGCCGAAGCAGTACCGCAGAGATATCCTTCTCACCAAAGAGCCGGTCCAGTCGCGTCCGTTTCTCTTCGGCCTCGGCCAACAGTGCCTCAGCCGAAACGATGCCCTGCTCTACCATTTTCGACATGCGTTCAGTCCTCTAACTTCGGGTGGTAGTGGCTTTCGAAGCCGAGGTAGCGCACCGCAGCCTCTTGGATTGCGGGACCGACGTGGGAGAAGTTCGCCGCGACATGATGTTCAAAGGCTTCGCGGCAGATGTACTTAAGCAGCGACTGTAGCTTGGGAATCTCAACCACCCCGGCGCCGCCAAAGGTCTCGAGCGGATCGTCGGTGAAATGGCCCTCGCCGGTATATCCGCGAACGACGCCGCGGCGGTCGTCGGTCGAGTAGCGAGCATAAGTCATCGCCCCAGACTTGACTCGTCCCACGCAAGTGCCAAAGGTGTTCTCGATACCCACCGTGCCGGCGATGATCGCCTGATAATCCATCGTGACTTCTTTGAAGAAGTGCTTCGGCAGATTGCTGCAGTGGAAGCAGACAGCCTTATCGGGGTCTTCGCCGTAGTTGTTGTTCCAGTCGAGCAGCGCGCTCGGCGTGCCCGAGGCCAGCGCCAGCATATGCATGCTCAGCGTTCCGGGAACGTCGACCTCGCAGGCGCTCGGAATGAGGTCCTCGCTCATCATGCTCATGATCGTGCACGGCACCACGCCGAAGTATTCTTCGAGCGATGTCCAGCACTGGATAGCGCTGATGGTGATGTGGTTCTGCTTCATCCACGTATCGATCACCGCACCCAGCTTCGCCATCTTCAACAGCGCTGCATCGGGAACGCTGTTCGTGGAGACATATTTCTTGATCGCCGCAAGCTTCGCCTGTGCCGCGTCGTCGTTGTCGCCCATCCGGTTAATGCGTCCGAGGATCTCAGACAGATCGATCGGATCGACCGTGATGCCGTGCGACTCGTAGAATACGTTCGCTGTAGCGAACGGTGTTGAAAGCCGCCGGCCGCGCGCCGATCGCGCCGATGCGCAGGTTCTTCAGTCCCTTCACGATGCGCGCAACTGCCGCGAACCATGCCAGGTCGACCTGAAACTTCTCCGATGCCGGATCGACCGTATGCAGCGTCGTCAGCGAGTAGGGAATCTTGTACTGCATCAGGTTGTTCGACAGCGACATCTTGCCGCAGAAGCTGTCACGGCGAAAGGCGATGGTCATATTCGCCGTGCGGTCGGGCGTCGCCTGCACCAGCACGGGAACATTCAAACCCGCAAGCCGGATCGCGTCAACGATCCCACGCTCCTCGCCAAAGTTCGGCAAGGTCACGATGATGGCGTCGATCTCTTCGCGATGGCGCTTGAAGAGCGCCGCGCAACGCATCGCTTCGTCGTAGGTTTCAACCGCGCCGTGCGTGCTCTCTTCCGCGCCGAGCACGATCGCTTTATGGCCAGCTTTCTCGATCGCCGCGATCATCTCTTCCCGCCCGGTCTTGGCCAGGTGAGAGGGAAAGAAACCGCGATTGCCGACGATCACTCCAAAGGTCACTGATTTCGGGGCTGCCATTCTGTCTCCTCTAAGGTGTGCCAGCTATCCTCTGCTGGGCTTGAACTTCAAACAATAAAAAGCGCCGAGCGCAAACATCACCGCGCCCCACCATACCGGCGCGTGCAACTGCCAAAGCTCAACGTTGGCGTGGGTGCCTGTAGCGACCTCGTAGATGCCATAACCGCATATCAGGAAGCCATAGATCGTCAGCAGCACCCCGATGAAAAACCAGATCGAAATTCCTGAACCATGCATAGAGCACCTCTAAAGGTCGCACCGCTAGAAGAAAATCAAGTTTAAGACGAAGAAGACCACAATCACGATCGAGGCCCAGAACCAGTGGTTCTTGATACAACGGGACCGGCCCTTCATTCGGTATGACCGTCGCACCGTACACCAGCCCGTTCAATTCAGCCAGCGGGCGCGCCTTGCCAAGATAACTGACAATGACCGTTACCAATACGCAAACGACAAAGGACCAGAGAGCGCGATAAAGATTCTCGGCCATGTCCTTCGCATCCGGAGAAAACGCCACGACCGAGAGCGCTGCGGAATCGAGCTTCACCCAGATATAGAGTGAGATCGATGTCACTGTCCCGGCAAGCAACCCCCAGAAACCACCCGCCCCAGTCGCACGCTTCCAGAACATGCCCAATAAGATCGTCCCCAGCAGCGGCGCAATAAAGAAGCTGAACAGAGCCTGCACGTAATCCATGATGCCTTGCTGCATGCATCACCAGGTACGCGGTGCCGATGCTCACGACCACACCAAGGATCGTCGCCCAGCGTCCCACGGCAACATAATGCTTGTCCGTCGCCTTCTTATTGATCAGCGGTTGATAGATATCGTAAGTCCACACGGCGGAGAAGGCGCTCACATTCCCAGCCATGCCCGACATAAAGCCGGCGATCAGCGCGGTGATGCCGAGGCCCAGCAGCCCAGGCCCGCAATACCGCACCAGCATCAGCGGCAGCACTTCGTTATAGCTATGCGGATTGACAGCGTTCACCGCATTCTCGCCAACCAGATGCATTAGCGTGCCATCAGGGTTATGCAGGATCACCAGCCCCAACAATCCAGGCAGGATGACGATGAACGGCACGGCCATCTTGAACGCCGCAGCAATGATCGGCGCCATCTGCGCCGACCGCAGGCTGTCAGCCGCGAGCACGCGTTGAACGACTAGAAAGTCCGTAGTCCAGTAGCCGAAAGAGATGACAAAGCCCAGCCCGAAAACAATGCCCGTCCAATGCACGCCCATCGGGTTGCCGGAGAAATGTGCCAGCCCGCGCCACATGTGCGTGTAATCAGGCCCGTGATAGTTAGCGAGGATATTGGCCTGCAGTTTCGTCCAGCCGCCCGCCTCGATCAAGCCCAGGATCGGCACCAGCAACGCGCCGCCCCAGATAAGCACGAACTGCAGCACTTCATTAAAGATGGCCGAGCGCAAACCGCCCAGCGTCACATAAACCGCAACCGCCAGCGACGACATGAGAATGCTGAAAGTAATGTCCCAGCCCAGCACAACCTTCATCACCACGGCCATGGCGAACATGTTCACGCCGCTCATGAGAATGGTCATGAATCCAAACGAAACCGCCGCCAGGATGCGGCTCGGCTCTCCGAATCTCAGCTTCAGATAACCCGGCACCGAGTGCGTCTTCGAGACGTAATAGAACGGCATCATCACCAGGCCGAGAAAGAGCATCGCCGGAATCGCGCCGATCCAGTACCAATGCGCCGCCAGAATTCCATATTGATAGGCCGAGCCCGCCCAGCCCATCAGCTCCAGCGAGCCGAGATTGGCCGAGACGAAGCTGAGCCCCGCGATCCAGGCCGTCATCTCGCGACCGGCCATGAAGAACTCTTCGCTGGTATTGGCCTTTTGCTTCAGATAAAAGCCAATCCAGATGACCATCGCGAAGTAGACCGCGATGACAACAACGTCGAGAACCGACAGTTTGGCCAGTTGGTGCTGGCCTTGCAGAAACAACGCGAGAGAGGACGTCAGGGCGCTCCCGGATGAAGGTCCGAACAATCCCAAGCTCATTCGCTACACCGCCCGTTCCTATCCACTCCAGTGTTCTTCATCGTCATTGGCTCCTGGCGTTGCGCCATATCTCCGACAGCAATCCCTGCGACAAGGTTACTCATCCTGCTTTTGACCATACGTCGCCTTCGGGCCATGTTTACGCTCGTAATGCTTGCGCAGCAGTCTGGACGAAACTGTAGCAGCTTCCCCTTTAATCAGGACAGTCCGAAATGCGAGCTTCGCCACATACTCCAGCACCACCGCGTTATAGGCCGCGCCCGCTGCCGTCTTTCCCCACGCGAACGGAGCATGATTCGCGACCAGCACACCCGGTACCGCCAGAGGATCAAGCTGCCTTGAAGCGCGCCGCGATCACCACGCCGGTATTGAATTCGTAATCCTCTTCGATCTCTTCATCCGTCAGCGGCCGCGTGACCGGAACCTCGCCATGAAAGTAGTCGGCGTGGGTGGTGCCGTAGCAGGGAATCGCCCTGCCAGCCTGCGCCCAGCCCGTCGCAAACTCCGAATGCGTGTGCACAACGCCGCCAATCGTCGGGAAATTCACGATAGAGCAGCAGATGCGTCTTCACGTCAGACGACGGATTCAGCGAGCCCTCCACAATCTTGCCATTCAGGTCGACGATCACCAGGTCTTCCGCGCGTAAGGCGCTCATAGTCGACGCCGCTCGGCTTGATCACCACCAGATTGCGCTCGCGATCGATACCGCTCGCGTTGCCAAAGGTGTACAACACCAACCCTTTGCGAACGAGCTCCAGGTTGGCGTCGAGCACTTGCTCTCTCAGTTCACGCAGTTGCACGAATAACCTCGAAAACGGGGCCAGTAAACGTTATCCCGGATAAATCGAGTCTACATGTGCCTCGGCTTCCAGCAGCAAATCCAGCCGGCGCGCCTCGCAACAAAAATACAGAATCTTTAAGAGCAATTGAGCCCATCGCTCCAAGTAAATGCATTTAGTAGAGAGTTGTCAATCAAATACAGAAATACAGATCGCAACTTAGTTCCAAATGGGAAATCAATTCTCATTTGGCGATTGAAGCCCGCCTCCCCGCCAAGTACACTCAAGGAATTCTCCGGAGGGCCACGATCGTGCGCGTGTCGTTGTTCATCACCTGCTACAACGACACCCTCTTTCCTGAGACCGGCAAAGCCGTCGTCCGCGTCCTCGAGCGCCTCGGCCACACCATCGATTTCCCGCCCGATCAAACCTGCTGCGGGCAGATGCACTGGAACACCGGCTACCACCGCGAGGCCGTCCCCATCATCCGCCACTTCGTCGAAACCTTTCGCAATGCGGAGGTCGTCTGCATCCCATCGTCTTCATGCGTGGCAATGATTCGCGATCATTACCAGAAGGCCGCAGTAGCCTCGGGCGACCATGCTTTTATCGCCGACGTCGAGGCGCTGCTGCCCCGCGTCTACGAATTCTCCGAGTTCCTCGTCAACAAGCTTGGCATCACCGACGTCGGCGCTTCGTATCCCGCATCGCGTCACCTATCACGCCAGCTGCCACTCCATACGCAGCCTGCATCTCGGCGATATTCCCACTCGCCTGCTGCGCGATGTCCGGGGCCTCGAACTCATCGATCTACCCGAAATCGACCAATGCTGCGGCTTCGGCGGCACCTTCGCCATCAAGAACGCGGATGTCTCCTCCGCCATGCTCGCCGACAAAACCCGCCAGGTGCTCAACACCACCGCCGAGGTCTGCACCGCCGTCGACAACTCCTGCCTCATGCACATCTACGGTGGGCTCCATCGCGCAGCGCTCCGGCATCAAGACAGCCCACATCGCCGAGATCCTCGCCAGCACCTCGGCCAACGACGGAGTCGCGCTGTGACGCCCGGCATCAGAAGCTCTCGTAACGATCGCAAGCTCCCCAGTCCAGTGGCCGCAGGGAGATTTCCCCGCCGCCGCCCGCGAGGCCATGCAGGACTCGCAGATGCGCAAGAACGTCCGCCATGCGACCAGCGTCGTCGGCGCAAAGCGCGCCAAAGTCGTCGCCGAAATGCCCGATTGGCAACAGCTTCGCGACGCCGGCAGCGCCATCCGCCAACACGCCCTCGATCATCTCGACGAATACTTGCTCCAGTTCGAAGCAGCCTGCACCGCCGCCGGCGGCCACGTCCATTGGGCCGTCGACGCGGACGACGCCAACCGCATCGCCGTCGAGATCGTGAAGCGGCACAAGGCAACCGAACTCATCAAGATCAAGTCGATGACCACCGAAGAGATCCGTCTCAACGAGGCCTTGGAAGCCGCCGGCATCCACGCCGTCGAGACCGATCTCGCCGAACTCATCATTCAGCTCGGTCGCGACAAGCCATCGCACATCATCGCGCCCGCCCTGCACAAGAACCGTCACCAGGTGCGCGAGATCTTCATCCGCGAAATGAAGCTGACCGAGCTCGGCGACACCCCCGAGGACCTCACCGCCGCCGCCCGCCGCTATCTCCGCGAAAAATTCCTCCGCGTCAAAATCGGCGTGAGCGGAGCCAACTTTCTCGTCGCCGATACCGGCAGCGTCTGCATCGTCGAGTCCGAGGGCAACGGGCGAATGTGCCTCACCCTGCCCGACGTCCTGATCGCCTTCGCGGGAATCGAGAAGGTCATCCCTCGCTATCAGGACCTCGAAGTCTTCTTTCAAACGCTGCCTCGCTCCGCCACCGCCGAGCGCATGAACCCCTACAACTCGATCTGGACCGGCGTTCACCCCGGCGACGGCCCGCAGGAGTTTCACGTCATCCTGCTCGACAACGGACGCAGCGCCATCCTGCACGACGCCGAAGCGAGGCAGACCCTGAAGTGCATTCGCTGCGCGGCCTGCCTCAATACTTGCCCCGTCTACCGCCAGACCGGCGGCCACGCCTACGCCTCGGTCTACTCCGGGCCCATCGGCGCGATCCTCACCCCGCAGCTGCATCAGTCGAAAGATGGCCAACTCGACGACGGCGATTCGCTGCCCTACGCGTCGTCGTTGTGCGGCGCCTGCTATGAGGTCTGCCCCGTCAAGATCAATATTCCCGAGGTCCTCATTCACCTCCGCAGCCGGGTCGTCGAGCGCGATCAGGAGACCTTAGCCGGAAAGTTCAGCGCCTGGAACATCGGCATGCAGGCCGCCGCCGCCGCCTTTGTCAGCGGAGATCGCTTGGAACTAGCCCAGCGCCTCGGCCGTCTCGGCCAGCTTCCCTTCGTCGCCAAAAGCGGCTTCATCGAGCATCTGCCCCTGATGTTGAGCGGTTGGACCCAAAGCCGCGACCTCATGCCTTTGCCCAAACAATCCTTCCGCGAGTGGTGGGGCGAGCGGGAAAAATCCGAGCGGTACGGTAAAGGCGGCGAAGCATGATCGACACCACCGCCTCCCGCCAGACGATCCTCTCCCGGATTCGCGGCCCCCACGCGAAATCCAATCCGGATCTCGTCGCGGAGAAGTACGCCTCCATAACCCGCGCCTACGATCGCGCCGGCTCTCTAAATCTCGAAGACCGCCTCAATATGTTTGAAGAGCGGCTCGTCGAGTACGACGCCCATGTCCATCGCGTGACTCAGTCAACGCTGCCCACGGAGATCGCCGCCGCAATCTCGCGCCGCGGCGCCAAGCGCATCGCCGTTCCAGCCGGTATTCCTGCTGCCTGGATGACTCCCGCACTATCCGCAACTGAAGCCGACTCGCTCTCCAATATCGAACTGGACCAATTCGACGGCCTGATCTCCGGCTGCACCGTAGCCATCGCCCTCACCGGAACGATCGTCCTGCAAAATGCCCCCGCGCAAGGCCCAAGAAAGCTCTCCCTGGTCCCCGACTATCACCTCTGCGTAGTCTTCGCCGATCAAATCGTCGAAACAGTCTCCGAAGCCTTCGACCGCTTGGCGGCAACCGCGAAGCTACCCACCACCTTCATCTCCGGCCCCTCAGCTACCGCCGATATCGAGATGACCCGCATCAAGGGAGTCCACGGTCCCCGCTTCCTCGAAGTCCTGATCGTTTCCTAAATCGGCGTCGGAAAAAGAAAGGGCGCTGCTACAAGGTCAAAAGCCGCCCAGGGAGCGATGATCGCACGCACGCTGGATAGTTAAAGCCGAAAAGCTAAGAATTCGGCTCCGAACTCGTTTGCCCGAGCTTCAGGCGAGAGAGTCTGATCACCGAACGAAGTAGCGTCCCGTTTCCGAAGGGCTGCGCACTCTCTGTATCATTTGCTTGGGTGACCGATGAGAATTGTTTCCAGCCTTCTTCCCCGCGGCGTGCGCCATCCTTTGAGGCGCGCCTATGACTCGCTCTACTGCAAAGATGTGCCCGACAAGGAGACGATCGGCGGACAGTGGACGATCGTCACTCGGAATATGCGGCCGGATGCCGTTATCTACAGCGGCGGAGTGGGCGAAGGTATCTGGTTCGAAGAGGAATTGATCCGAAGGTATGGCGTCAAGATACATATCTTTGACCCGTCCCCGCTCGCCCTGCGCACGATCGCGGAGGCGAACAGCGATCACCTCCTCTTTCAGCCCGTCGGTTTAGCGGCCTCGACTCAAGCCAGTATTTCGGTCGGAGGCGGCGAAGGCGACAAAGCGTGGTTCAAAGTCGGCGGGTCAGGCAGCATCCCCTGTACCACGCTGCCCGCTGAGCTGAAGAAGAACGGGCACACTTCGATTGACCTGCTAAAGATCGATATCGAGGGTTTCGAATACGAAGTACTGGAGAGTTGTCTCAACGCTCAGATACCGATCAAGCAGATATGCGTCGAGTTCCACGACTGTTATCCGGAAATTCCGAAGAAGAAAACAACTGGAATGATCGAGACACTCCGGTCCAATGGCTTTGAGTTGATCCATCGCCATCGCGGCGACTATACCTTTATCCAAAAGGCGGAGTTATAGAAAACGTGGCTCTTTCATGGGCCGTACTTCAGGCATCGGGACACTCCTTCCCGCAGAGTCCCAATTTTTGTCAAGACCTCGCCTTGAAAAAACTTTCCAACTCGCTGATTCTATTGGTGAAAAACTCGGCCAAGGTTGGCGCAGGGAAGGGGTCCAAATTGGTAAACTAAGAATATGGAGTGCAAAAGCCAGATACCGGGAGCAACCCCGTAACAGCACTACGAGACCCCACCGGCATAAGCGCCTGTCAATCCGCCTCCAATAGAATCAATATCTTGGCCCGGATCTCTCCGCAAGCCGCTGAAACAAAAGAACTAAGCCAAAAATCGGGGGGGGAGGCACCCTCACGCGCTGAAGATCCCGTGCCTTTCGGAAGCGGCCTTTCTTAGATCGCCGCCACCCCAAACGCTCCGGCAACGCTTGCAATTCACGCTCGAAATCCCTAGCGTTGCTGGATGAGCACCAGTTTTGCCGAAGCCGCAACAGTTCACTCCCAGGACCTCCAGCAACTCGCCACCGACATCGTTGCCAAGGCCATGCGCGCCGGAGCCACCGACGCGGAAGTCGTCATTCGTGAGGGCGACGAATTCTCCACCCTCGTTCGCCTCGGCCAGGTCGACACTCTCAAAGAGTCCGGCTCACGCGGGGTCGGCCTCCACGTTTTCCTCGGTCAAAGGGTCGCCAGCACCTCGTCCAGCGATCTAAGCAGCGAAGGCATCGAGCATCTCGTCTCCGGGGCCATCGCCCTCGCTCGCGTCACCTCTGAAGACCCCTTCGCCGGACTGCCCGAGACCACCGCCTTCGGCCAGCTCACCCAGAACCTCGACCTCTATTACGAAGACGTCTACTCGCTCCCCGGCGACCAGCGCATCGACTACGCTCGCCGCGCCGAGGCCGCCGCGCTCGCCGCCGACACCCGCATCCAGAACAGCGACGGAGGCAGCTTCGACGCCGCCACCGGCCGCAAAATCCTCGCCAACTCGCGCGGATTCGTCGGCGACTACCCGCCGCTCCTACGCCTCCATCTCCGCCGTCCCCATCGCGCATTCGGCCGACGGCCAGATGCAGCGTGACTATTGGTACACCTCCGCTCGCACGCTCGCGAAGCTAGACTCGCCCGAATCCGTTGGAATCGAAGCCGCCCGCCGCACCGTGCGCCGTCTCGATGCCCGCCGCGTCCCGACGCAGCGCGTCCCCATCGTCTTCGCGCCCGAGATGGCCCGTGGCCTGATCGGCAACATCTTCGAGGCCGCCAACGGCGACGCCATCTATCGCCACGCCTCCTTCTTCGCCAACCAGCTCGGCGAGCAGGTCGCCGCCACGAACATTACGGTAATCGACGACGGCACCATCGTCGGAGGTTTCGGCACCTCGCCCTTCGATGGCGAAGGCCTGCCCACCCGCCGCAAAGCCATCATCGAGAACGGTGTCCTCAAGAACTACCTGCTCAACACCTACACCGCCCGCAAGCTCAACATGCAGTCAACCGGCAACGCCTCCCGCGGACTCGCCGGCAACCCCGGCATCGGCGGCGGCAACGTCTACATCGAGAAAGGCGAGCTTATCCCCAGCCGAGATCATCGGAGACATCAAGTCCGGCCTCTACGTCACCGAGCTCATGGGCTTCGGCGTCAACATGGTCACGGGAGATTACTCACGCGGCGCATCCGGACTCTGGATCGAAAACGGCGAACTCACCTACGCCGTACAAGAGATCACCATCGCCGGCAACCTCAAGGAGATGTTCAAAAACATCGTCGCCATCGGCAACGACCTAGAATTTCGCGGAGCAGTAACCGCACCAACCTTAAGAATCGAAGGAATGACCATCGCGGGTGCCTAACCCAAATTTGTCATCCTGAGCGAAGCGAAGGATCTGCAGTGTCAGCGATGTCTGCCGGGAGAAAATCGGTAAACTTTCCATAGCCGAGAATGCTCGCTCAAACTCTACCCTTCGACCCCACCAACCCAGCGCCCACGCTGGCTGCGCTCCCCGAAAAGCCCGGCATCTTCGCTCTCTTCGGAGCCGATCCCAAAGCCGAACCCTACTTAGCCCGAACCACCAATCTCCGTCGCCGCCTCAAACGCTTCCTCGACGCCAAACCAACTCAGACCAAGCGCCTCCGGCTCACAGAACGCGTCGCCCGCATCGAGTACACAGCCACCGGCTCCGACTTCGAGTCCACACTCGCGCTTTACAACGCGACGCATCAAGCATTCGGCGAACGCGCCCGCAAACGCCTCCACCTCTATGCGCCCTATTTCCTGCGCATGACGGTGAAAAATCGCTACCCGCGCGTATATGTAACCAACACGATTACAAAATCCGCGGCCGACAGTCTCTACGGCCCATTCCCCTCGCGCGCCGCCGCCGAACGCTTCTGTGACGAAGCTCTCAACCTCTTCCTGCTCCGCCGCTGCTATCCCGACCTCGACCCCGACCCAGCCTTCCCCGGCTGCGTCTACTCCGAGATGAAAATGTGCCTCGCGCCGTGCTTCAAAGGCTGCACCGACGAGCGCTACACAGAAGAAGCCGCCAAAGTCGAAGCCTTCCTCGCAACCAGAGGACAAAGCCTGCTCGAAGAGCTAGCGAAAGAACGCGCCACCGCATCAGAAGAATTGGATTTCGAAAAGGCCGCAACGATCCACAGCAAGATTCAGAAGGTCGAAGCAGTAGCCACACTCGCCTCCGAAGCCGTCCACCCGCTAGCCCAGCTGAGGGCCATCATCATCCAACCCTCATCGGAGCCAGGCAACGTCGCACTCTTCCAGCTGACCGCCGGACTCCTCACCGGCCCAACCCTCTACGACACCCTCGGCATGAGACTGCACAACGAACAATCCGGCTCGTCGTCCCTCTACACCCACCCCTACGCGCTCGAAGCCGTGCCATTGCAGGAAGAGTCAACGTCGCCAGCATCCATCGCCGCAGCCACAGTCACCAAGCCGAAGCAAACATCAAAGGATGCGCCACGAGATGTTCTCGAACAACGCCTAACCGAAGCCCTGGCCCAACTCAACCAAACCCAATCGAAGACCCGCGCCGACACTCAAACCATCGCCGATCATTTAAGTCTCTTCAATCGCTGGTACCATCGGCCTGAGGCTAAACGAGTTGGTGAGGCAATCTTCTATCAGCCCAATGAAGTGTTACCGTCGAAGGCGATTTTGCGCGCGATTTCGCGCGTCTACCGCGGCTCACTGACGGCCGTCAACAATGAGCAGTCTGCCATTACCGCATCGCCGCTTCCACCTGACTCAACCAGTCCGGTGGCTTGAGTATTTCTCTCGGCCTCGATCCATCCGCAGGGCCAACGATTCCATCCCGCTCCATCATGTCGATCAGGTGTGCAGCGCGCCCATACCCAATCCGTAGCCGCCGCTGTAGCAGGGAAGTGGAAGCCTTGCCAAACTCCAGCACCAGCCGAACGCCGTCTTCATACAACTCGTCGTTTCCTTCGGCGCCCTCGGCTGTGTCGTCGAGGTCGCGGCCCTTATCGTCTTTCGGAGCCTCCAGGAAGCTCTCGACATATTCAGCCTGCCCTTGTTTCTTCCAGAAGTCGACCACGGCGGCAGTCTCTTTCTCGGTCACGAACGGAGCATGCACACGCTGCACACGCGAAGTTCCCGGCGGCAGGAAGAGCATATCGCCACGCCCTAAGAGCACTTCCGCGCCATTTGAATCGAGAATCGTTCGCGAATCCACCTTCGTTGCCAACCGGAACGACATGCGCGTCGGCACATTGGCCTTAATGAGGCCGGTGATCACGTCGACAGAAGGCCGCTGTGTCGCCAGAACCAGGTGAATGCCCACGGCTCGGGCCATCTGCGCCAAGCGAGTGATCGCCTCTTCGACGTTGGCCTTGTCGAGCATCATTAGATCGGCGAGCTCATCAATGATGATCAGGATGTAAGGCAAAGGCCCTTCATCATCGCCGTCGTCAAACAAACTTGGAGTTCCGTTCTCATAGAGCTTGTTGTATTGGTCGATATTACGAACGCTCCGCGAAGCCAGCAGCTTCAGCCTCCGCTCCATCTCGCGGACCGCGTTCTTCAGCGCGTTCGCTGCCAGCTTCGGCTCAGTAATGATCGGGGTGAAGAGATGCGGAATCCCCTCATACATTCCCAACTCCACGCGCTTCGGATCGACCAGGATCATTCGCACTTGCTCAGGTGTGGCCTTGTAGAGCACTGACATGATCATCGCGTTGATCGCCACCGATTTGCCGCTGCCCGTCGATCCGGCGATCAGCACATGTGGCATCGTGGCCAGGTCGGCGACGACGATGCGCCCGTTGATGTCTTTGCCCATCGCGAGCGCGAGCTTCGACTTCGTATGTAGAAAGACATCGGACTCGATCACATCGCGCAGCCAGATCGTCTCCCGCTGGCTGTTGGGGACCTGAATACCGACAGTGCTCTTGCCCGCCATCCGCTCGATCAGAATGCTCTCGGCGCGCATCGCGAGGCATAGGTCTTCAGCCAGCCCCGTTACGCGGCTATATTTCACGCCGGCCTCGGGACGAAACTCAAACGTGGTCACCACCGGGCCAGGATTGATCTGCACCACCTGCCCCCGCACGTCGAACTCGGCGCACTTCTCCACCAGCACCTGCGCCTCGGCGCGCAGCTCGTCTTCCCGGACCACCTGCGACTCTTCGCTGCGGTGCAGCAGATTGCTCGGCGGCAGCTTGTATCCGCTCACCGATTTTGGAGTCACCGTGACTGTCCGCACATCGGCGTCGGCCCGCTCGCCAACGGCGATGCTGCGCCCGTCGAACTTCGGCTCAACCTTAGCCGGTGGCGTAGGCGGAGCGGGCTGCATGCGCCGCGGCGCTAGAAGCTGCGGCTTCGGAAGCGGCTCCAGCTCAGCCTCGAACTCATCTGTCAAATCCGGCTCAGGTTCCGGCTCGAAATCAAGCACTTGGGCGCGTGGCATCTCGTCCCACAAGCTTTGGGTAACCGCAGCTGGCTCGGCATAGAGCTCCGCAAAGCCACCATGCCGGATTCCCGGCATCTCGCTGGACACCTCTTCAATCGGCCCGCTCACCTCTCGCGACGGCACAGCCGGAGATATCGTGTCTTTCGCGAGCTTCGTGCTGCGCGCCGCAACTTTGCCGGCCTTGGCCGCTGCTTTTTCCGATTTCGCCAGCTCTTTTGCTCGCGCTGCATCTTCCTTCGCGGCCTGACGCAGCTCCCGTTTCCGCGCACGGGCAGCCTTCCAGTTCGTCCAACGGTCATTCCACGCTTGGACGAACGCAAAGCGCACCGCGAGCCACTCTTTCGCGGTGTTGAAGCTGAATGTCGTTGAAAGATAGAGTGCCGCCGCGACCATCGTCCCCGCAACGATGCAGGCGCCCGGGAAATTCAGGTATTCGACCAGCAGGTCGGCAACCAGCCGACCGGTCAGCCCTTCGACCGGAAGTCCATGCATCCAGTGCATATGTCCCGGAACGAGTGCGAAAATTGCCGGCCCGAAGAGCAGGATCAGCGCGGCACCCACCAGCTTGGCTCCTGGGGAACCCGCCGGACGCGAGCGCATCCAGGAAAAGCCCAGTATCGCCAGTAGCACCGGAAACCAAAGCGCGGTCACGCCCTCGACCTGTAGCAGCAGGTCGCTGATCGTGGCGCCAACCACCCCCGCCCAGTTGTGCACGACGCGGGGACCAGTGGGCGCCGCGGCAGTATTTAAAGAAGGATCGGTGGGCTGATAAGAAACGATCGAGAGAAGCAGGAGGATGGCGGCGACCAGCATCAGCAGCCCAAGCAGCTCGTTCAGGCGCCGGTTGCGGGTGGGGGCGACGACAAATTTGAGTGTCTTCATGAGGGAGACGCGACGACACGCTCACCGCAACGCCGACAAGAAAGCCGACTCGGCCCGCGCATCCCGAACCCCCAGAGCAATTCCAATTATTTCAGAAGAATCGACGAGCGCGACGCAGCAAAACCGACAGCTGTTCACCGCGAGGAACCGGATTAAGAACTTCGCGCTTTACGCCCCCGCTCGACTTAGCTCGCAAATATCCGGGCGCCAAAGATCAGAAGGATAATCCCCAGAACGATCCGGTAGATCGCGAACGGCACAAACCCATGCTTTCTCACCCAGATGAGGAACCACTCCACCACTCCCAGCGCTACCAGGAAGGAAACCACCAGGCCGATCGCCAGGATGATCCACCCGTGCGTCGTGACCACCAGCGGCGCAACCGCGGACTCGCCAACAATCTGCTTAGGATGGACGGCTTTGAGCAGGTCATACCCGGTCGCGGCGACCATTACCGGAATCGACAAGAGAAAGCTGAACTCCAGCGACGCGCCGCGGGTCAGCCCGGCAAGTTGGCCGCTGCTGATCGTTGACATCGACCGCGAGGTTCCCGGGAAAACGGCCGAGAGTATTTGGAAGGCGCCAATCCAGACTGCTTGCCACAACGACATTTGCTCTACGTCCTTCGTGGGGGACTCGCGCCGGTCGCTCCACCAATCAATTGCCCACATCGCCACGCCGCCGACGAGCAAAGCCCAGGCCATCACCGTGATGCTTTCGAGATGCTTGCCGATCGTTTTCGCCAGCAGCAGGGAGGGAATCGCGGTCACGAGAAATGCAACAGCCGTGAGCGTAATCGGATGATTCCAGACGGTACGATCGCCGCTCTCGCCCGTCGGGAATGTCCTGAAGAACTCGATGATGCGCCCGGTAAACAAGGACAGAAGCGCCAGAATTGCGCCCAGTTGGATGACGACCGTGTACATCTTCCAATAAGGATCGCTAAGGTTAAGGTGCAGCAGCGCCTCGGCAATCCGGAGATGCGCGGTCGAACTTACCGGTAGAAATTCCGTGAGACCTTCGACAATGCCAAGCAGGACAGAAATCGGATAATCGTTCAAGAATCCTCCGGAGCGATTCGTGCGTCAACTTGCGGTCAGTTACTCGCGGTCGACGCCGTAGACAGGAATACCCGCCTCCAACTTGTATACCAGACCCGCCGCTCGTGGTGCGTAGTCCGTCTGCGGGTACTTGGCCTGCAGACGCGCCGCCAGGTCCTTCGCCCGAGCGCGGGCCTGCTCGGATTTCTTATCTTCGTTATCGGCCAAATACATATCGGCCGCAGACGCCTGACGCCAAGCGGCTTTATAGAGCGCTTCTGCGGCTTTGGGGCTTTCGGGATGTTCTTCGACGTACTTCACATATAACTCCGACTCTTTTTCTGGGCATTTCTCCGAACCCTGCCAGTCGCCGCAGATCTTGTTGTCCAGCATGTCGTAAGCTGCCAGGTCCGCCCACCGCGTGCCCGGATATTTCTTCTGGATCTTCTTCATCTCCGTGTCGTCGATCTGCTCGCGAAGATAATTCTCTTTTTCGTGGGCTGACGGCAGGGAAAACACGTCTGCTTTATGGATCTGCCAGCCGATATCTGCCGAGCGCCAAGCCGCGTTGCCGGCATAATTCGACTGCGGAAACATCTCGGCCAGTCGCCGATAGAGTAAGCGGGCTTGCTGGGCGGCCGTCTTGGGCGGATGCGGTTCGCTTGCTATCTCCTCCATATTCGCCGCGACGCCAAAGAGCACTTCATCGCCATTCGGCGTGTCCGCCGAAATCACGCCTTTTGCTTTCGTCCAGCCGGAGATCGGCGGCGGTGCCGATTCCGCGCCAAAGATCGGAGCGTCCTGCGCGTGCGATTCTTCGCTGTCGGTATTGGCAAACACCCGCAGCCAATCGCCGTTCTTCTCCACAATCACCATCTCTCGCCCCGGAATGATGTTTGCCAGGCGCTGCGAAGTGTCGTCAGCAGAGACATAAAGGATTGTCTCCCGGATGGCCGTCCCCAGAGTGCCGGCAGGAATTGGTGGGGGCTTTTTGTCACCAAAAGAGTCTTGGGAGCCGACGGTTAGCGTTATCAGAGCAAAGAGCAAATGAAGGTTTTTGTTTCGCATGACGCTCTCAAGACGGTACTGAAAGTTTATCCGTCTCGACCGTAGCATAAAGGGTGGCGCTGACGGTGTAACTGGCTTTCCCGAATCGTAAGGATGAAATGCCTTACAATAAAAGCGCGGAGGCACAGCGATGAATACTGCGGCAGACCAACAGGCGACTCTCACCGTGACCGCAAAGGGGCAAGTTACGCTCCGCAAGGATGTCTTGAGGCATTTGGGCGTTCAACCTGGCGAAAAGATTGTTGTCGATAAGCTTCCTAACGGTCAGCTGAAAGTGCGAGCAGCGCGCCAAACGGGACACATATCCGCGTTTTTCGGTTCTCTTCAGAAGGACGACGGCATCAGCCTCACCATTGATGAGATAAACGAAGCGGCTGCCAAGGGCTGGGCAGGTGAGCTTTGAAAATCACTGCGGACACGAACCTCCTGGTAAGGGTGGCCGTCCGCGATAACAAGTCTCAATACGAGCTGGCGGAAGCGGAGATGGCCCGCGCCGATGTGGTCGCAGTTCCGTTGTCTGTCCTATGTGAGTTCGTATGGGTCCTGTCGCGAGCCTACAGGAGACCATCCGCAGAAATCTCCAAGTCGATCCGCGAGCTCATTGGGAGTGCAAACGTGTCCATTAACCGAGAGGCGGTAGAACTGGGACTCGCGTTCATGGAAGCTGGCGGTGACTTCGCCGATGGCGTAGTCGTCTATGAAGGCTTATGGCTGGGTGGAGAGGAGCTTGTCTCTTTTGATAAACGAGCGGTCAAGCTCGCTCTTGCGCAAGGTCAGCAGGCGCGACTTCTGCTGTAACGCAGCCCGTCGTCCAAACTAAGGCAAGAATTGCGCAGGTATGGGAGTCGCAGACGTCTCCGCCTGCCAGCTGATCTCAAGCACCCTCCAACGGGTGCCGTCGTTGACCGCCTCAATGCTGTTGATTCCCCTTACGATCGGCTTTCCGTCAGGAGTCTCGGTCACCGTGTAGGTGCTCCAGAGATGGGCAATGTTCCCGTAAGTCTCTGTGGCGTACTTGATCTGGTGCTCGTAGAACGCCTTGTCGCCCCTCTTGGCGGCCCTGTCGACATAATCGTCCACCGTAAGGACGGTCGTTTTTACCTGACCATCTGCGCCCACGCTGACCGGAATCAGTCGCACTTCAGGCATCAGCACTGCCCGCAGGCAGGTTCGGTCTTTGTTTCCAGGACCGCTAACCGCGTCGTCGATGGCCTTGGGCAGCTGATCGAGAGTCGTGGTCGGCAGGCAACTCGGGACGGATTGGGCATGTGCCCCGGTCACAGGCAGCATGGCGCCCGATATTGCTGCGATGACCAGCAAGCGCCCATGGTTTGAGAGAGTTCTGCGATAACCAAACATTGCTTCCGTCATCAGATTTCCAAAATCACCGGCATGATCAAAGGCCGCCGGCTTGTATTTTTCTGGATGAATCTCTTCAGGTCGACACGCACTTTTTCCTTGATCACGCCGTAGTCGGCTTTCTCTTCAGCGCTCGACCCGTCGAGCGTCTTCGAGACCATCTGCCGCGCCTGCTCGATCAAGCCCTCGTCCGCCGCGGCGAATCCGCGCGTCACGACCTCGGGCTGGCTCTCGACTTTGCCGCTCAGCTTATTGATCGTGATGATCGGCAGAACGAACCCGTCTTCGCTGAGATGGCGCCGGTCGCGGATGACAATGTCCTCGACCACATCGACATTCGATCCCGAATCGATGCAGACTCGGCCGGCCGTGACCTTCCCATTCTTGCGGGCGTCTTTCGCGGTCAGTTCCAGAACATCGCCGTCTTCGATCAGAATCGCCTGCCCGATCACTCCGGTTTCGGTTGCCACCTGCGCGTGCTTCTTCAAATGCCGGTAATCGCCATGCACGGGAATGAAGAACTTCGGACGCAGCAGGTTGATCATCAGGCGCTGCTCTTCCTGACTGGCGTGGCCGCTCACATGGATCAGACCGGAAGCGCCATCGTCAAAGATCACGTTCGCATCGCGTCGGTAAAGGTGGTCGATGACCCGATAAATGCTTTTCTCATTTCCGGGAATGACGCGCGAGCTCAACACCACGGTATCTCCCGGCGACGATGTGCGCGTGCTTGTGGTTGTCGACAGCGGCACGCTGAGAGCGCACTCATCGGCTCGCCCTGCGTTCCGCTGATCAGGATCAGCACGTTTTCGGGGGCGTAGTCGTCGATCTGTCCGGGATTGATGATGAGTCCGGGCGGAACATCGAGGTAACCAAATTCTTGGGCAATCTCGGACGAATCCACAATCGATCGCCCGATAATGGCGACCTTGCGGCGGTGGGTTTGCGCAAGGTCGAGCGCAATGCGAATGCGATAAATCGACGAGGAAAAACAGCTGAAGAAGAGCTTCTTCTTCGTCCGCGAAAATACCTCGTCCAGACGCGGCTTCACTGCCCATTCGCTAGGCGTATAGCCGGGCCGGTCGACGTTGGTCGAGTCCTGCAGCAGGGCGAGCACACCGCGTTTGCCGTATTCGGCAAAGGTATGCAGGTCGAATGCTTTGCCGTCTGGCGGCGAAAGATCGATCTTGAAATCTCCGGTATGCACGATCACGCCGACTGGCGTCTCGATCGCCAATGCCACGCAATCCACGAGGCTGTGCGTCACCCGAATAGGCTCGATCGTGAACGGCCCGATCGTAAATTTTGTCTTGGGAACGATGTCAATTAGCTCGGTTGAGTCGAGCAGCTTATGCTCGTCCAGCTTGCCCTCGACATAGGCCAGGGTGAACTCGGTGCCATAGACCGGCACATTCAGTTCAGAGAGAATCCAGGGCAGGCCGCCGATATGGTCTTCGTGGCCATGGGTGAGAATGATCCCGCGGACCATCTGCCGGTTTTCGACCAGGTAGGTGATGTCCGGGACAACAATGTCCACGCCCAGCAGCTCCGACTCAGGAAACATCAGCCCTGCGTCGATCACAATAATGTCGTCCTGCCAGCGAATTGCAAGGCAGTTCATGCCGAATTCGCCCAGGCCGCCGAGCGGAATTATTTTAAGTTTATTTTCTGTCATCGAATCTTCGATGCTAGCACAGCGGGCCATCCCGCCGCCGCCGTCTTAAGCACGGCAATCGTGCTAAAGCGGAGATTCAGTGCCAATAAAAACCTACGCTGGCGATCAAATTGACCGGCCTTTGAACTGAGCAACGCCTCACCGGAAGAGCGAAAGATCGATCGACGACCCCATGGTCTGATAACCTGCATCTCCGGGATGTAAATGATCGCCCGAGTCAACACTGGGCGAGAAGACCTTCGGGTTCGCGGGATCGCGAGCGACCTTATCGAAGTCGATCACGCCATCAAAGACGCCGCTGGTGCGAATCCAGTCATTCACCGCCTCCCGCGCTTCTTCGCCAGCGGGGGAGGCATATCCGGCCCCAACATAAGGAGTCAGCGTCCCGCCAAAGACCTTGATGCCGTGCGTATGAGCGCGGGTAACAAGCTGGGTCAGAGCAAAAGTCAGTGCGGAAGTCAGTTGCGGAGCCGTCATGGTGTCTTCCGCATCGCGAGGATGCGCGATGGAGCCAACGTCGTTGATGCCTTCAAGAATGATCAGATAGCGGACGCCGCTCTGCGCCAGCACATCGCGGTCGAAGCGGGCGAGCGCCGCCTGGCCTGCTCCTTCGCGAAGCAACCGGTTGCCGCTGATTCCCTCATTCAGGACGGAGAGATCGGCCGTCTTCGGGTCTGCCTGTAGCCGGCTGGCGAGCACGTCCGGCCAGCGGCGGTTTGTATCCGGCGTGGAGAGGGCCCCGTCGGTAATCGAGTCGCCTAGCGTCACAATCGCCGCCGCATGAGCGTCGGTGGCGCTGACGTCAATGCCTTTTACGAAGCACCATGAAGTGATCGTGCGAGGGGCGGCGAGAGTTGTCGATGTGGTCGCATCCCCACCGGCGATGAAGGTCGTGGCGTGCCCGTCTTCGTGGCAAGTGGTTTCGTTAATGCGCTGATCAGGTAGGTAGATACTCACCGCAAGGCTGGAGAGTGGTGCAACTTGGAACGCGATAGGATCGCTGACTGCCAGCGCCCCAGCAGGAATGGTGACCGACGATTTACCCGAAAAGGTGAGCGCATGGTCGGCGTCAGCCTGAATCCCTCCATTCCCCGCGCTCGGAGCAACGTGGGCAGCGCCGACTAGCAGCGAGCGCGAGCCGAACTCGTTCGTCAGGATGACTCGAATCGAAGGGCCGCCAGCGCTGATCCGCACCACATTCCGATACGTCGAGTTGGCAGGCGACGGTTGGCCCGGGATTGACCCTCTGGCTCATCGGCGAAGAAGCCCAGGAGCCGACCCAATGCGCCGGAGCCTGCTGTGCGGCCGCGGAAAGAGATGCGAGTAACAGGGTAGAGAGCGGCGAAAATGGGCTTCTGCATCACGAAATCGTTTTACTTGAGCCTTGGTCTCTCGTCAACGCAACAAGTCTTCCAACGCCAGGCTTAGCTCCGTCTTCTCATCCCGATACTTCACAATCACTGGAGTGTAGAGGCTCACACCCCAATCCAAACCTTGGCCATGAGTCACCGCCCGCGAGCCCGGCACTACCACCGCGCCCTCGGGAATCACCAACGGCCGGTCGCCGTCCGCGCGCAGAACCTCGCCTTTTACCAGGTCATACACCGGGGTGCCGCGCGTCAGGATCGTCCCCGCACCGAGCACCGCTCGCCGCCGAACCAGCGTCCCTTCGTAAACGCCGCAATTGCCGCCGATCAATACATCGTCCTCAATCACTACTGGAGCCGCATTTACGGGCTCCAGAACTCCGCCAATCTGCGCCGCCGCGCTCAAGTGCACTCGCTTGCCAATCTGCGCGCACGAGCCCACGAGGGCATGCGAATCCACCATCGTGCCCTCGTCCACATAGGCGCCTGTGTTGATGTACATGGGCGGCGCGCAGACCACGCCGCGGGCGACGTAAGCGCCCGAGCGGATCGCCGATCCTCCTACAACAACGCGGACGCCGTCTTCCGCGCCAAAGCGCCGAGCCGGGAAGGTATGTTTATCGACGAATGCCAGGCCTTCGCACCCCGAACCGACCAGCACTCCCAGGCGAAAGCCAAGCAGAATCCCCTGCTTCACCCAGCCATTCACTCGCCAACCCAGCGGAGCCTCGCCATCTGGCTCGGCCGCACGTACCAACCCTTTTTCCAACGCCTCGCGCAACGCCATGAAGGCGTCCATTGCTATCGGATCACCCACCGCCCCCGCGCCTGCCGCGAACGACTCCTCGATGCTGCTTTTTAGTGAACTCTCCGCCATTTTCCTTCGCCCGCTTCCACCTCCTCAAGAGGGTAACATCGGCGGTGATGCCGCCTTACCGGGGGCCTCACAACTCGTCCGCCTCCCTCCCGTCACTACAGGAGAAAAGAAGCCTTTAGAAGGACACCGGATGGCCAGGCTCTCGCAGTTCCAAAATGGGAATCGCGCCCAAAAAAAATCACATTCGTCCAGCAAATGCACAGGCGGCATTGCAATATTCTGGATCGCAGAAAACCAAGAGGTATCGCCTCCCCATTCATCCCACCAAGAAGTCGCGGTTGGTCCAATCCTGATTGTGCCCCCACAAACCAGGCTCTTCGCGAATTCCCGCCGTTCGATACCTCTTGTAGGGACCCATCGGAAGGTGGGTCCATTCCTCGACTACTCGGAGTTTGGCAATAGTCTCCCACCGCTTCATTCTCCGCACTGTTCACTTTTGCTCACTATTCGTATTTTTTTGTCCCCAGTCTGCCGCCATTGAGTATGGCTGGTTTGTCCCGTTTGGACGTTTTCCTCGGGCGCTGCTCACGTTCGAGTGATCGCCTCCAACCCCACCCGCAAAGCGACCATGAATGCCCAACTCCGCTATTGACTCCGAATGCTTTGCCGATGTGACAGCAAGAGGTCGCCGCCGTTCGCGGAGCTATGCGCGTCAATGCAATCCTGGGAAGGCGTTTGGCAGCCACGGCCGCGGTGCTTTCGCTGCCCGTGACGTTCGTACTGTATCCGCTCCTCTTCACTCACGTCCTCTCTCGCGTCGATTGCCTGTCATGCGACCCGCGCCTTCTCTGGCTGCATGTTCTCTCCTCGGCAACGATTGCTCTCGCCTACGCAGCGATCGCCGCCACTCTGATCTACCTGATGCTCGCCAATCGCCGGCAAATTCCCTTCCCGCAAGTCTTCATCGCTTTCGGCGTATTGCTCGTTGCCGCCGCGCTCACTCGCATCATGGACATCGTGCTGGTTTGGAGGCCCTTACATTGGCTCGCTGGCAACATCGAGCTGATGACTGCCCTGGCGTCGCTGGTCAGCGCCGCCCTGCTTCCTTTCCTTTTGCCGCATGTCAAACGGACACTGAACCGCGCAGCCGAAGCTGCTGAAAATCAACGCCGCTTTCTCATCGTCGCGGAATCGAGCCTCGATAGTCTGTTCCTTTTCGAAAGCGTTCGCGATTCCAGCAATGAGATCGTCGACTTTCGCTTCCTCTTTGTGAACGACAACGCTGCACAGTTGATTGGCAGAGATCGCGGGCAGATCGTCGACCATCTCGTATGTGAGCTAATGCCCCAGCATCGCACGCGCGGTCTCTTTGAGGCATACAAAAGGGTCGCCGAGACCGGCGAGCCCCACACTATCGAGTTTGCGGTAAATGCCTTCGACGAGGGCGTCAGCGCCGAATGGGTGAAACTTCAGGTCGTGAAGCTCGACGACGGGGTCGCAGTGAGCGCCTGTGACATCACCTCCCGCAAGCGCGTCGAGGCGGAATCACGGTCGGCAAGAGATGCCGCCGAGGACGCCAACCGGACTAAGTCCGAATTCCTCGCCAACATGAGCCACGAGATCCGTACGCCCATGAATGCCATCCTCGGGATGACTCACTTGGCATTGCGTGCCAATCCTGTCCCCCAACAGCGCGGCTATCTCCGCAAAATTGACATTGCCGCTCGCTCGTTGCTCTCCATCATCAATGACATCCTCGACTTCTCAAAAATTGAGGCCGGCAAGCTGGAGCTGGAAAGCATACCCTTTTCCCTCGAAGAAGTGTTCAATAACCTGATCGACATCGTCGGTGAAAAGGCCGCGCAGAAGGGCGTCGAGATCGTTATTCCGGTTGCTCAGGAAGTCCCGCAATACCTCGTTGGCGATCCTCTTCGGCTCGGGCAGATTCTCATCAACCTCGTCAACAACGCCATCAAGTTCACGGATCATGGCGAGATACTTGTGAAGGTAGCCGCGTTCGATCTCACTGTGAACACGACACAGCTCGCCTTTTCGGTCCGCGATACCGGAATCGGGATGACCCCCGAGCAGGTTGCCAATCTGTTTCAATCCTTCACCCAGGCGGATTCGTCGATTACCCGGAAGTATGCCGGGACCGGCCTGGGCTTGGCCATCAGCAAGCAACTCTGCGAGCTGATGGGCGGCGTCATCTCGGCAGAGAGCGCTCCAGGTGAGGGAAGCACATTTTCCTTTACGGCGAACTTCGGCGCGAGTAGCGACGGCCCGCAGATTCACCCTCGCGCGCTCCTGAGCGCGCTCTTAAAGAAAAACATCTTGGTTGTTGACGACAATGAGAGTGCGCGAGAGGTACTAGTAGCCATGCTCGGGGCCCATGGCCTCTCTGCCCAGCCTGTCTCCTCGGGCGACGAGGCGATTTCCGCGCTCACCTCCGCCTCCCGCTCTGGAGAGCCGTTCGATCTGGTGCTGATGGATTGGCGAATGCCTGGCATGGACGGAATAGAAACTTCTCGCCGTATCAAAGCGGACACAACGCTCTCCCGCGTCCCCGCCATCCTCATGGTCACCGCGTTTGAGCGGGAAGAAGTGATGAGGGCCGCTGTCGGTTTCGTCCCCGACGGCTATCTCATAAAGCCCGTCAACGAGTCCTTCCTGATCGACTCCATCACCGGGATATTTGCCTCGAGCGCGCAATGCCCGCTTCCGGAGTTGCCCAACGTCCCCGGCCACACCCTAACCGGCCTGTCAGGCCGGCGCGTCCTGCTCGTCGAGGACAATGACATCAATCGAGACCTCGCCACAGAATTGCTGGCTGACCTCGGCATCGCTGTCACCGTTGCGGTCAATGGTCAGCAGGCGATAGATATTCTGCCGACAAAAGGATTCGATCTTGTATTGATGGACGTCCAGATGCCCGTATTGGATGGGCTGACCGCAACCCGGCTTATTTGCGCCGATGATCGCTTCCGCAACCTTCCTATCCTTGCGATGACCGCCCATGCGATGAGCGGGGACCGCCAAAGAAGCCTCGAAGCAGGCATGGTCGATCACATCACAAAGCCAATTGACCCCGACCGGCTGACCGAGGCCCTGCTGCGCTGGATGCCCGCTGCCCCATCCCAGGCTTCAATGCCCTCTGCGACGATCGACGGTCTTCCCAGCCAACTCCCTCCCTTCGACATCCCGGTTGCTCTGGAGCGGTGCAATGGGAAGTCGAAGCTGCTGCGCAAAATGATCCTCGGCTTCCGGGACAGGTATACCGGCGCAGGGTCGGTTCTTCGCGCGCATATCGGTGCAGGAAGGGCCGAAGAAGCCGAACGGCTGGCCCATTCCCTAAAAGGTGTCGCCGCAACTCTGGAAGCCAATAGTCTGGCCCGCGCCGCCGGTGAGGTAGAGCACACCTTTCGCACCGGGAAAACAGAAAGTCTGAACGCGCTGATTCTCGCCCTGGAGGCGGAGCTCGAGCCTGCAATCGCTGCCGCGAATTCCCTGGAGACATTCGATGTTCCGGCGGCGAGATTCGTTGAGGAACAGGCCTCGAACTGGCAGACTCCCCAGCGAGCCCCGTTAACTGTCTCCCCGGCCTCCCGGGTCGTGGAATTGGGACCTGTGGGCGCGCTCCCCCGGGTTCTGATCGTCGACGACGAGCCCATGAACATCGCCTTGCTCACCGAGGCACTTGGGGAGAGCTACGAGGTCGTCTCGGCAAATGATGGTCTCATGGCGCTGAAGATTGCCGCCACCACGCCGCCCGAAGTGGTCTTGTTGGACGTCGTGATGCCGGGCCTGGATGGGTACGAAGTTTGCAGGCGTTTGAAGTCCGAACATCCGAACTGGGACCTCCCTGTCCTTTTCATCACCGGCTCAGTCGAGGCCGCCGACGAAAGTTATGCGTTTGAGGCGGGGGCTGTCGACTTTATCCTCAAACCCATTAACCCCGCGGCGGTCAGGGCGCGGGTCAAGAGCCAGATCGCCCTCAAGCTGACCAGAGACAAAGTGAGTCGGCAGATCGCGCAAGAGAGCAACCGTGTCTTTGCGGAATCTTTGATTGAAAACTCGCCGGCCGCCATCATCGTCACCGGCGTCGACTTCACAATTACCGCCATGAATCCCGCCGCCCAGAAGATGCTCTGGTATCAGGCCGACGAACTGATCGGTCGAGCCACGCCGCTCATCTTCTATAACAACGTTCAAGCTGCTGACGCGGCCAAACCATCCTCCGCCTCTTTCGGCGTCGCCCAGCTCGATAACGAGGTCTTTGGCGCGGGACTGGATGCTGCGGGCCGTCGCAGCGGGGAATGCACCTTCTTCCGCAAAGGCGGTTCCAAAGTCATTGTCGAGGTGTCGGTTACCTCGCTCAAACGGGATACTGGCGAGCCCGACGGCTTCATGATCACTGCCTACGACATCTCCGAGCGGAAGTGCCGGGAAGAAGAGGCCGCCAAGGCGAAGAGTCAGATCGAGGCCATAGGCCGCTCGCAGATGATCATCGAGTTCGGTTTGGACGGCACGATCCTCTATGCAAATGAGAATTATCTTCGCGCCTTCGACTACATGGCAGACGAAGTGATCGGGAAAAATCACAGCATCTTCCTCAGCAATGAATACCGCGAGAGCCACAGTTACCAGGAGTTCTGGAACGCTTTGAGGCGCGGAGAATTCCAGCGCGGAGAGTTCCAGCGGATCGGCAAACTCGGCCGCGAGGTCTGGATCGAGGCCAGCTATAACCCAATCCTCGATACGGACGGCAAGCCGGTGCGAGTCGTCAAGTTTGCCGCCGACGTGACCGAACGAGTGCGGATGCAGGGAAGCCTCCGGGACGTCGAAAGTCGCACCCAGGCCATCCTCGACAACGTCGTCGACGGCATTATTTCGATCGACGCCGCCGGCGCTATCGTCTCTATCAATCCCGCCGCGGTGCGGATGTTCGAATACGAAGCTTCAGAAGTGATCGGGCAAAACGTGAAGATGTTGATGCCCGAGCCAGACCGGGGAAGCCACGACGGCCACCTGGCGCGTTACCGCTCCACAGGAAAGACCAGAATCATCGGCGTAGGTCGCGAACTGGACGGGCTCGCCAAGTCCGGCCGCACCTTTCCCATGGAGCTGACCATCACCGAGGTCTCTGTCCGGGAAAAGCGCCTCTTCGTCGGGGTCGTCCGCGACATCACGGAGCGCAAGCGCGCCGAGCATGACGCCCGCCGCGCCCGCGCCTTCCGCGAGTCGCTGATCGAAAATTCCCCGGCCGCCATTATTGTGACCGCTCCCGATTTCACGATTAGCGCCATGAATCCGGCTGCTCAAAAGATGCTCTGGTATCACCCCGACGAACTGGTCGGCCGCGGAACCCCGCTCATTTTCTACGATCACTCTCAGGTCGCGGCCCGCGCCAAACGCCTCGCGGCGGAATCAGGCGCCTTCGTCCCTCTCGATCAAGCGATCTTTACCGCCGACCGGGAGACCAATGGCCTGCGCGAGGCGGAGTGGACCTTCTTCCGCAAAGGCGGCTCGACCGTCGTGGTTCAGGTGAACGTGACCCCACTCACTGGCGAGGACGGGTTGCCCACCGGGTTCATGATTACCGCCTACGACATTTCCGAACGCAAGCGCCACGAAGAGTACATCTCGCACCTCGCTCACCACGATGTGCTCACAGGTCTCCCCACTCGCCAGCTTCTGATGGACCGGCTGGAGATGATGCTCTCCCGCTCCCAGCGTTTCACGAGCAAGTCGGCGCTGCTGATGATCGATCTGAACAACTTTAAGCGCGTCAACGACTCCCTCGGTCATCATGTTGGCGACCGTCTGCTCATCCAGGTTGCGGAACGGCTGCGCGGGACTGTTCGCACCATGGATACTGTAGCGAGAATGGGGGGCGATGAGTTCGTGGTGCTGGTCTCGGACCTCGAATCGGCGTCCGCCGCTGAACAGGTGGCGAGAAAGCTATTGGCTGCGTTCCAGGCGCCTTTCGCTCTCAAAGAGCAAAGCGAAATCGACGTAACTGCCAGCATTGGTATTTGCATTTATCCCGAAGGAGGCACAGACGCCAACGTCCTGCTCCGGAATGCTGACATCGCGATGTACTATGCCAAAGCGACCCGGCGTCACTCCTACCAGATTTTTGACCAGACGATCGCCGACGCCGTCATTCGCCAGCGCGAGATGGAGGCCGCTCTCACGGGCGCTCTGGATGGTGGTGAGTTGTATCTCGACTACCAGCCCCAGTTCTCGCTGGCTGACGGAGGGATGGTTGGGGTCGAAGCTTTGTTGCGCTGGAACAGTCGGCAGTTCGGTCCGGTAACGCCCTCGTTGTTCGTTCCTGTCGCCGAGAGTTCCGGGCTGATTCTTCCCATCGGTGTCTGGGTTATCCGCACTGCGTGCGCAGAACTGCGCCGCCTGCAAAGCCAGTTCGGGCCCCATCTGGTGATGGCCGTCAATCTCTCTTCGCGCCAGCTCGACCAGCCCGGCCTGTTGAAGGACATTGAAGACACCCTCGCGGCGTACGACCTCGATCCCGCATGCCTCGAGATGGAGATCACGGAAAGTATCCTGATGACGGAGTCCTCGAGCTCGAGGGACTTCTTCGAAGGTTTGCGCGAGCTCGGCGTCCGCGTCGCCATCGATGATTTTGGCACAGGTTTTTCCAGCATGGCCTACCTGCTTCGCTTCTCCGTCAACCGCTTAAAAATCGATCGGTGCTTTATTGCGGATTCTCCTCAGAACCCGAACAGCGCAACCGTGACCAGCGCCATCATCGCGCTTGCCCATCAATTGAAGGTCTCGGTCCTGGCCGAAGGCGTCGAAACCGAAGCGCAGCTGGAGTTCCTCAAGGGAGCGGGCTGTGACGACGCTCAGGGATACTATCTGGGCCGCCCGATGACGCCCGAAATGATTATCTCGACCGTCTTAGCTCAGACTCCCCAAACCGTCTCCTCATGACCTCTGCGCAGCGCTAAGTCGGGCAAGCGGTAAAATCGGGGAAATGCCCTTGGCCCTGGTTCGCGCTACCCTCCCAGAACAGATCGAAACTGTCCGGATCCTGCTGCGCGAATACGCCGCCTATCTCAACCAATCGCTCGGAGAGGAACACATCTGCCTCGAAGACTACGAAAGGGAACTGGCTAGCCTGCCTGGCGTCTACTCCGAGCCGCAGGGTGCGATCCTATTGGCGACTGTAAACGAAATACCCGCTGGATGCATCGCCCTCAAGCCGCTTAAGCCCGACCGCGCCATCGAGCCGGGAGAGGCCGCATGCGAGATGAAGCGGCTCTGGGTGCGCTCCGAATTTCGCGGCCAATCCATCGGTCGCATACTTGCCGAAGAGCTGATTCAACAGGCCCGCAAATTGGGCTACACCGCCATGTATCTCGACACAGTGCCGGATGCGATGAGGTCAGCAAATCGCATTTACCAGGAGCTCGGCTTCGAGTCGGTCGATCGCTACAACACCAATCCCATCCTCGGGCAGCATCCGTCAGTCCCTGTTGAATTCTTTAGGCTGCGTTTAACACCTGAGCCCTAGAAATGGCGGAAGACGTCGCCGGTCTGCACTCCACGGATCCTGCATTTGTTAAAAAGGAGAAGCCAGTCCGCAGTCCGCGCGGGACCTTAATCGATCCGCAAATGGCTGATATCGCGCTGCGGATCTGCCAGTAATCCCAGCTCCGTCGCCAGCTTCTGCAATCTCTCGCGCGTGCTCGGAGCAACCGGCACCATCGGCAGCCGATACTCTTCCGCAATCTTGCCCATCATCGCAAGCACCGCCTTCACCGGCCCGGGGCTTGTCTCCCAGAAGTTAGCCTGCATCAGCCGAAAATATTTGCGGTTGAGACTCCGCGCCAATCGCCAGTCGTTGTTGGACGCCGCATGCACCATCTGCGACATCTCGGACGGAATCTGATTGGAAGCCACCGAGATCAATCCCGCGCCACCAACCGAAATCACTGGAAGCGCAATCGGATCGTCGCCAGAGAAGACCCTGAAGCCCTCCGGCAGCAGATGAATCAGCTCGGTAATCTGCCCGAGTTGCCCACTCGACTCTTTGACGGCTTCGATATTCGGAGCAGTCTCGACCAGTCGCGCCACGGTCGCCGGTTCGAGGTTCGCACCCGTCCGGCCGGGAATGTTGTAGAGCACCACCGGCAGCTCAACCGACTCGGCAACCGCCTTGAAATGCTGGAATTGCCCCTCTTGCGTAGGACGGTTGTAATAGGGATTAGCGCTAAGAATCGCCGTCACGCCCGGAACTTTCGCTGCCGTACGCGCCTTATCGACGGCCTCACGCGTTGCGTTGTGAGTGCACCCGGCCCAGACGGGAACCCGGCCGCCAGCCGTCTCCGCAACAATGTGGATGACCCGCAGCCATTCCTCATCATTGAGCGTCGGAGTTTCAGCGGTAGTGCCGCAGGCCACCAGGAAATCGATGCCGCTCGCGATCTGCCATTCGACCAACGAACGCAAGGCAGCTTCGTCGATCGGCGGCTCCGCGCCTGCGCTGGTCGCAAACGGAGTGACCAAAGCCGTACCACAACCTGTCAATTTCATAGCTAGGAGAGTTTAACGCGAATCCGGCTGTGCGCGATTCTCAGACAAACGGCGATTCGACTTGAGCATGCTAGTCGAACTGCTCGTAGACATCCCGAAACTCAAATACACCCTGCCGGGTAGCAATCCACTCCGCTGCCCGCACCGCGCCCTCGGCAAAACCGCGCCGCGAAAACGATTCATGCCGCAGTTCAATGAGGTCGCTATCCGTCCTTGCATCGATGACGTGAATGCCCGGAGTATCGCCCTCACGCTTCGACTCGATCGGCACATTCAGGTGCGGGTTCGCCGTCTCCAGCGAATGCTTCAGCGCAAGCGCGGTGCCGGAAGGCGAATCTTTTTTCTCGGAATGATGCGTCTCCGAGATGCTGAACTTGAAACCCGGCGCGGCCTGCGCCATCTCGTGGGCGATCTTATAAAGTGCCTGCACGCCGATCGAAAAATTGCTGCCGTAGACCAGCCCGGCGTTGCGCTTGTCGGCGAGCGCCTTGATGTCTTTCAGATGTGCATGCCACCCGGTCGTACCGACCACCATGTGGGCTCCGGAGGCGAGGCAGGCGCGCATATTAGGCACCACAGCGTCAGGAGTGGTGAAGTCGATCACCGCGTCGAACTGCCCCAGAAAAGTCGCCGTTATCGCGGAACCCTCACGGTTCGCCTCTTCGCCGATTACCCGCACTCCGTGGCCGCGCTCTTTGGCGACATCCGCCACAAGACTGCCCGTCTTCCCGCGTCCCAAAACTAAGAACAGCATCGTTATTGTCCACGCTTTCCTGGTGAAGGCTTTCGACTACTTCGTTACCGTCTCCGCAACCACTGCGGCCCGCGCTTCCACATCGAAGACCTCCGGATCAGGGTCACGAAAGAATGTCGCATGAAGCGAACGGACGGCCTCTTCTACGTCGTCTTCCTCAATCATAAAGCTCATGTTGATCTCGGATGCCCCCTGCGAGATCATTCTCACGTTGACATGACGAATCGCCTGAAAAACCTGTGCGGCAATCCCGTTTTGCCCCCGAATGTCTTCGCCGACCATACACACAAGCGCTTTGCGCCCTTCGTATTTCACGTCCGCAACTTTGCCCAAATCGGCCGAAATCTCCGGGAGCTTCTCGTTCGAATCCACGGTAAGGGAAACGCTCACCTCCGAGGTCGAAACCATATCGACGGCGCATTTGTGTTTATCGAAAACGTCGAAGATCGACTTCAGATATCCATGCGACATCAGCATCCGGCTCGCTACGACATCAATAATCGTTAAACGTCTCTTCACCGCGATCGATTTGAATGGGCTCCGGCAGTGCGCGGCCAGCGCAGTAATCCGGGTGCCTTCATTTTCGGGGTTACGCGAATTCAGCACCGCGACGGGGATGTTCTTTTGTACCGCCGGCAGAATCGTCGCCGGATGCAGCACCTTGGCCCCAAAATAGGCCAGCTCGGCCGCCTCTTCGAAGCTGATCGTCTTCACCCGCAAAGCGTCGGGACAAATCCGCGGGTCGGTCGTCATGATGCCGTTGACGTCCGTCCAGATCTCGATGACCGAAGCGTTTAACCCGCCCCCCACCAGCGCCGCCGTGAAATCGGACCCGCCCCGGCCGAGCGTGGTGGTCACGCCATCCTCAGTCGAGCCGATAAAGCCACCCATCACCGGCAGCTTTCCGTCGCGTAACAGCGGCAGTACCGTCTCCGTCAGCCGCTTCTCGATCAAGACATCGTTGGGAATCGCGCGCCCATGTTGCGCGTCGGTGATGATGCACTTCCGCGAGTCGACATGGACCGCGTCTAGACCTCGCGCCGCAAAGCCCGCAGTCACCATTCGGCTCGAAAGCTGCTCGCCGAAGCTGACGACCATATCGCTCGTGCGCGCGGTCAGTTCGCCTACCGCGGCAAGTCCGCGAAAGATCTCGTCGAGCGATTCGAAATGCTTGTCGATCCACTCCGAAATCTCACAGAAGTCTGGCGTCTCTGCATAGGCAGGAGACTGCGTGAGCAGCTTCCTGGCAGTGTCCTGGTGCCGGTGTCGAAGCCGCGCGCTTATCGCCAGTGCCCCGGCTCGGTCGCCGCGCCCAGCGGCATTCGATGCGGCAATCAGCTGGTCGGTGACCTTCGCCATCGCGCTGACGACCACGATGGGCAACACACCTTGCTCCCGCCGCCCGGCGACAATCCGCGCGGTGCGGTCGATGGCCACCGCGTCCTCCACCGAGGTCCCGCCGAACTTCATCACGACAAACTTCATGCGAGGGCCGCCGCTTCCAAGTGGCTCGAAGGCTCCAGCTTGCCAAGCCTCTCAAGGATCTCTGCATTCAGGATTGCCGCACCTGCTGCCCCTCGAATCGTATTGTGCGAGAGCACGGTAAACTTCCAATCGAACAAGCTGCATGGCCGCAGCCGTCCAACTGTCGAGGCCATTCCATTTCCGCGCATTCGATCAAGCCGCGGTTGCGGACGATCGTCCGCAGTCACAAACTCCACCGGCTGCTCCGGCGCGCTCGGCAGTCCTTGTCCACGAAGGGGAGTAAACTCCCGCCACGCCTCGATCAGCTCTTCTCGTGAAGCCTTCGTACGCAGCTTCACGCTCACGCACTCCATGTGGCCGTCTTCTACCGGCACCCGGTTGCAATGAGCGCTCAACTTCGCATTGAGAGGATCAACCGCGTGACCATTCCAGCTGCCCAGCAGCTTCAGCGTCTCTTCCTGCAGCTTCTCTTCTTCGTTCTTGATGTATGGAACAACGTTGCCGAGAATGTCCAGCGAGGCTACACCCGGATAACCCGCGCCGCTTACCGCCTGCATCGTCGAAACAAAGATAGCCTCAATGCCAAACCGCTCTTCAATCGGCTTGAGCGCCAGCACCAGCCCGATGGCGGAGCAGTTGGGATTCGTCACGATGTAGCCGCCCGATTCTTTCCGCCAGCTCTGCTCTTCGACCAGCGGAAGATGATCGGCGTTCACTTCGGGAATCACCAGCGGTACATCGGCATGCATCCGGAAGGCGCTCGAATTCGAAACTACCGCGCAGCCCGCAGCCGCAAAAGCCGGCTCCATCTCGCGCGCAATGTCCGCATCCAGCGCGGCAAAGATGATTTTGGGAGCACTTTCAGGGACGGCAGGGGAAACCACCATCCGGGCGATACGCTCCGGAAGCGGCGTATCCAGCTTCCATTTCGCCGCATCACCATAAAGCTTGCCGCTCGAACGGTCGCTCGCCGCCAGCCAAGCGACCTCAAACCAGGGATGGTTCTCGAGGAGTTGAATAAACCGTTGGCCGACCATGCCGGTCGCGCCCAATATTCCTACTTTGCGCAGTTGCTGCATTCTCGCTAAATGCCGCCCAGAAAAGACTTGCCATAACGGCTCGATGCCGAAGTCGCTGGCTGTGTCATTTAGTGTAACGTCTTCGCGAAGGGATTCAGCCGCGGAATTACTGCATCCGGCTATCGCCTGCGGTTCATTTCCCGATACCGTAAGTGAAATCAGCCGTCGCCGTCTGTTTCGACGCAACGGTCACCTGCGCCGTCTGCTGTCCCAGCACTTCGTGATCGGCAACCACCGTATAAGTCCCCGGCAGGCAGACCCGCGAATCTCAAAGTGCCCGTCTCCATCCGAAACCGCATAGAACGGATTCGGCGACACGTTGATAAAGGCATTCATCCAAGGATGGTTATTGCACCGCAGCGGTATCATCAGCTCCGGCTTGGCAAAGACCCGCTGCGTCGTCCCGCCCTTCGGAGGCTGCGAAATATCAACCTCCGGGTTTACCGGAGTCTCAGCAGTCGTATGAATGTTGTGCATCGTCGGATCGCTGTTGGTGAACTCCACCGGCTGCCCCACCTGCACCCCGATCACATGCGGAACATAGCGGCAGCCCTTCTGATCGAGGACAACAGGCGTTGAAGGAGCGGGATAGAGCTTGTTCCCCAAGCCGTCCTTCACATAGACGAAGACATTCTGCAGCTTCCCATCCTTCACCACGTACTGCTCGCTAATAGTTCGCATCGGAGCTAAGCGAACAAGCCGGATCCTGCGCCATGTCGATCTCGATTCGCGGCGGAGCTTTCTTCGCAAACTTGATCGTGCCGCTGATCGTGCCCGAGGTGTTGTAGTCGATCTGGCTATAAGAGGGCACCGACGGAGAGCCGACCGTGCTCTCGTTCGGAGTAGTCGTTTTATTACATCCGCCTGTCAGTAAAGCGAATGAAGCTGCCGCCAGACCGACCATGCGCGAAAAATCGCTATGCCGAAGTCCCATGATGCTATTTTCCCACGCCGTCCGGGTGGATAGTGGTGATGCCGGGATACCGCATGAAATCGCTTCCGTTGAAGGTAAGGATGTGGCTGATTCCGTGCGCATACATTGCCGCCGCCAGCCTAGCGTCATGAACCTGTACGCCGGATACCCGATGTTGGAGGACAATCCTCTCCGTCGTGTCCACAGAAAGGCCGAACCCGTTTCGTTCAACGGGCCGTGTAGAGGTGTTCCAGAACTCGGCCATGTTCTGCAACATATAGACGGGTGTGAAGGCTCTGTTTCTGAGACCGAGCGGCCTCGCGCATCAACCCGTAAACTTGGATCATCGCGCTTTGCTAGTCGAAGCAGGACATTACTGTCGACCAGGCAGAGCGGCCCGGCCATCAGTCATGGTCCTCATACATGCTCTCCCGTGAAAAGGCTTCATCCGGAAGGAGGGGAATCTTGCCGGAGAACTCAGCTAGCCTATCAAGAGACGCCTCAAACTCCTCGCGAGTGAGCCGCCCGCCGGCGCCATATCCGCGAGGGGACGCACTCTGTTCGGCAACCAACTTCTCGACGTAGCCTTCCAGAGTCAGCCCCTGGGCCTGTGCTTGTGCCACCAACTCATCCGGAATGGTCACCGTAATCTGCATAACTTCAGCCTAGCAAAGTGATCACAAGAATCCTATCGGCCGGCATCTACTCCATAGCCGCTAAAACCGCATCCGCAAAGGCCTTCGTCCCGCTCGTCCCATGCACATCGCGGGTCAAAGTCTTTGCCTCGACATAAACCTTCTCGATCGCCTTCTGCACAAGGTCGGCTGTCGCATCCTCATCGATATGCCGCAGCATCAACACCGCCGATTGCAGCAGCGCTGTTGGGTTCGCAATGTCCTTCCCCGCAATATCCGGAGCCGACCCATGCACCGCCTCAAAGATCGCCGCGTGGTCGCCGATATTCGCGCCCGGAACCAGCCCCAGCCCGCCGATCAGCCCCGAACAAAGATCGCTTACGATATCGCCGTAGAGGTTCTCCATCACCAGCGTGTCGTACTGGTAAGGATTCATCACCAGCTGCATGCAGGTGTTGTCGACAATGTGCTCGCCATAGGTGATCTCGGGATACTCCTTGCTCACCTCGCGCGAGCATTTCAAAAACAGCCCATCCGAAAGCTTCATGATGTTCGCTTTGTGGATCGCATGAATCTTGCGCCGCTTATGCTTCCGCGCATATTCGAAGGCCCACTTCGCAATCCGCGTCGAAGCCTTGGCCGTAATGATCTTCAGCGACTCGACCACTCCCGGCACGACCTCATGCTCAAGGCCGACATACAAGCCCTCGGTGTTTTCACGAACGATAATCAGATCGACGCCCGGATACTTCGTCTCCAGACCCGGAAGATTCTTGATCGGCCGGAAGTTCGCATACAGCTCGAATTGCTTGCGCAGCGTGACATTGATCGAAGCAAACCCGCCGCCGATCGGCGTCGTCACCGGCCCCTTCAACCCCACCTTCGTCCGCTCGATCGACTCGGAAAGCTCCTTCGGAATATATTCGCCCTGCTTGGCAAAGGCCTCGGCCCCCGCCGCAAATCGCTCCCAGGCAAACTTCACCCCAGTCGCCTTTCCCGCCGCCTCCAGAATGCGGACCACCGCATCCGTAACCTCCGGCCCAATCCCGTCGCCAGGAATCAGCGTCACCGCATATGTTCGTAACTCGCTCATCCAAACTCTCTTTCCAAAAGCAGTTGTCAGTTGTTAGTTCTCAGTGTCCGCTGCCAGAGCAGTATTCAGTTGCTAGCTTCGGACGGCTTTTACTGAGGACTGAAGCTGAGAACTGACAACTCTTCCTAGTCCCTGGCTCTTATGACTCAACAACTGCTCCAGCTCTTCCTTGAACTCCCGCACATCCTTGAAATCCCGATAGACGCTCGCAAAGCGGATATAAGCCACCGTATCCAGCCCCTTCAAGCGCAGACATGATCAGCTCGCCAATTTCGCTCGTGGTCCGCTCCCGCTCCGGAGCATCCATCAGCCGCGTCTCCGTCTCGTCGACGATCGCCTCCAGCTTGCCCGCCGACACCGGACGCTTCTGGCAGGCCTGCAACAGCCCGGAGAGCACCTTCTGTCGCTCAAACCGCTCCCGGCGGCCGTCCTTCTTCACCACCATGTAAGGGATTTCGTCGATGCGCTCGTAGGTGGTAAATCGCTTGTTGCACCCCTCGCACTCGCGCCGCCGGCGAATCGAATCCGCCTCCTTGCTCTCCCGCGAGTCCACCACACGATCTTGCGCAAAGCCGCAATAAGGACACTTCATCTCGTATATCCAATTTTAACAGCCGCAGCGCGCGCGAATTTCCCGGTTGAGGGAACCATCAATCAGCAGCGCGCGTACCATCCCCATCAGGAGAGCCCAATGAGATTCCTCGCCCAGACTGCATCCCTGGCAGCAGTAGCTCTAGTCGCCCTTACCGCCTCAGCCCAATCCGACAACCATTGGGACAAGACCTACACCATCTCCGCCCAGCCTACGCTCTCCCTCGCCACCGGCGACAGCAACCTCACCATCACCTCCTGCGGAGAATGCCAGACCGTCAAGATCCACGTCGACGCGACGAATCGCAAGCTTAGCGACTATCGCCTCGAAGAGGACCAAAGCGGCAACACCATTCACTTCTCCCTCAAAGAGAAGGTGCACGTCGGCTTCCACGTCAGCGTGAACTGGCACAACAACAGCTCGGTCGCGGTGCAGGTTGAGACCCCCGCCAACCTCACCCTCCACGCCGAAACCGCGGACGGCAACCTCAACGCCTCCGGGCTCAAGGGCGCGATCAGCCTCCATTCCGCGACGGCCACCAGACGATCGCTGACGTGACAGGCACGCTGACCGTTCAATCGAGCGATGGCAGCGTCGATCTGCGCAACATCGCTGGAACTCTCGACGCCCATACCTCCGACGGCAACCTCAACGTCTCGGGCAAGCTCGACAGCCTGAACATCCACACCAGCGACGGATCGCTCACCTTGGAGCTCGCCAGCGGCACTACACTCAAGGGCGACTCGACCCTCCGCAGCTCCGACGGAAGCATCACCGTCCGTCTGCCCAAGGATCTCTCCGCCAATCTCGACATTTCTTCCTCCGACGGCAAGATCGACTCCAGCCTCCCGCTCACTCTGGATGGATTTCACGGCGGCTCAGGGAACTCGATCAAGGGCAAACTCAATGCCGGCGGCGCACTCTTCACCATCCACACCAGCGACGGTTCAGTTCACCTCTCATCGCTCTAAAGCTATCTAGGCGCGGTTGAGCTCGCGGCCTCTCCTTCGTGCACTCCCGCAGTCAAAAGCGCACCATCAAAGACTCAGGTCTCAGTGGTGCGCCTCGCCGCGGAGAATCGGCTCGATGTCTAGCCGCTCGCTTACGAAGCGGAGAGCACCTTCCGCAAGTGGCACACGGCCTCGCGAATCTGATTCGTCGGCGTACTGCCAAAGCCCAGAACGAATCCCTGTTTCGGCGTCTCGCCGATGTAGCTCGGAGACAGCGGCCAAAGCCAAAGCTTCTCCTGCGCGGCCCTGGTAGCAATCTCGCGGTCGCGGAACCCTTCCGGCAAGGTGACCGTCATGTGCATGCCGGCCTCGGTGCCATGCACGCCTAAAGTTTTCCCAAAGACCTCCCGAAGGCTTCCAAGCAGTACCTTACGCCGCTCGTTATACAGCGTGCGTGTCCGGCGAATGTGCCTCCCGAAGTGCCCGTCCCGCATGAAATCGGTAAGCACCTCCTGGTAGAGGTAAGAGGGAAAAATATCCATCGCAAACCGGACTGCAATAAATCGCTCGACAAGATCCGGAGGGATCACGATATAGCCCAGCCGTATCGAAGCAAACAGGACCTTGCTGAAGGTCCCGATGTAGATTACCCGCAGGTCTGTATCCAGCCCCTGCAGCGACGGAATCGGCAGGCTCTCATAGCGGTACTCGCTGTCATAGTCGTCCTCCACGATCCAGGCGCCCGCGCGCCGCGCCCAGTCCAGCAGTTGCAGCCGTCGCGAAGCGCTCATCGTCGATCCGAGCGGATAGTGATGCGACGGCGTCACAAACGCCGCCCGCGCATTGCGTCCTTGGCGAATGCCTGTTGCAACATCCATGCCATCCTCATCGACCGGAACCGGTATCAGGCGGCAGCCGCCCCCAGCAGAACTGCCCGCGTCAGCAGATAACCAGGCTCTTCGATCCATACCGGATCGCCCGGATCCAGCAGCACTCGGGCGGTGATCTCCAAAGCCTGCTGCGATCCCGAAACCACCATGATCTGATTGGGCTCGCAGTGCACCGCGCGGGCCGTGCGCAGGTAGTCGCAGATCGCATTACGGAAAGGCTCCAACCCCAGCGGATCAACATTATGAATCGCACGCAGCCGCGGCTCCCGGCTATGGTGCGTGATCAGCCTCGACCAAACCTCAAAAGGAAAGTGATCAAGCGCGGGCTGGTGTACTCCAAACGCTCCCCATCCATGCCTCCACGGGGTCTCCTTAAAGCGGGGATACAGCGATGACCGGTGACCGACCCGCCGCGTGCCGGGTGGCCGGTCGTCGGTGTGGTTCGGCTCAGCGCTCCGTTGCGGCAAGAATCTGGAGACGAAGGTTCCAGATCCAACCCGGCTCTCGAAATATCCCTCCGCCAGTAGTTGCGCATACGCATCCAGCACCGGAAAGCGGGAGATTCGCAGTTCCGTGGCCAGCTCGCGGCTAGATGGCACGCGCTGCCCAGCGCGCAGTTCGCCGCGCAAAATCGCGGCCCGAAAACCGTCGTAGACTTGTCGGGGCAAAGGCCGTTCCGATTGCCGGTCGATCGCGATCACAGGAGGAAGCCCGGCGGAAACGTCGCTCATTCACCGGATCATAGTGGCTAGGAGATGACCGCCGCAAGTGGCTATGGCTAGTGACCACTTCTGAAGCAGAGAATGTGTCTCACATAGCGCACCCGGAGGCGCTGATTATGAGCTATCGTCAAAGCCTTAGAATCGCGTTTATCGTGTTGGCCTTCACCGCGTTTCTGCTTTCGCAACGCCGCGCGTTCGGCGTCGAGGCCACGGCCCAGGACAAGCCTTCTCCCAGGTCAAATCTCGAAATAAATCTGACGCCGGAGCAGTGGGGCGACTTGTTGATGGTTCATCACCAGTATCTCGAGGCGATCGACGCTTACCGCAAGGCTCCGCGCGACTCAGCCGTCGTGTGGAACAAGCTCGGCATCGCCTACCATCACATGTTCGCGCTCGATCAAGCCAAGGCCGACTATATCCGAGCTTTGAGCATAAATCCGAGATACGGAGAGGCCCTCAATAACCTGGCCGCCGTCTACTACGCCGAGAAAGACTACAAGCGGGCCGAAAAGACCTATCGCCGGGCAATAAAACTGATCCCCAACTCCGCCACTGCTTATAACAACCTGGGTACCGCGTATTTTGCGGAAGGAAGATTCAAGCAGGGCTTTGAAGCCTATCGCGAAGCATTTGCCCTCGATCCGGCGGTCTTTAACGGAGACCCGCTCCAGACCATCTCCGAGACATCGTCAACCGAGGAACGTGCCCGCGTGGATTATTGTCTGGCTGAACTCTATGCCCGGGCGGGCATGAAAGACCAGGCGATCGAGTATCTGCGCAAAGCCCTCGACGCAGGATTCAACGACAACAAAAAGCTGATGCAGGACCAGGAATTCGCCAGCATCCGGCAGTCAGCCGAGTTTGAGCAATTGATCGCGACGACCAAACGGCCATAGTTTCTCAGCGATGCCAGCCAGCGGCGAAAGCTGCCTGATTACAGCCCCTTCCGCACCAGCCGCCGCACTGCCTCGGTGACGATTCCGAATGCGGCGTAAGCGACCCATTCGCTCTGCCGCTGTTGCGTTGTCTGCCGCAGAGTAAGGCCTCCGGCTCCCGGCTGTGCCGGGATGGCCTGGTGCGCAAGCTTCCGGACCGCCAGGCCAAAGCCGGCGCCTCGCCACACTCCGGCCTTCGGTTCAATTTCGATCGCCGCGCCATAGGCCGCACCAACCACCGCTCCCAAGACCCAGGGCTTCGCCGCAGTTTCCAGGCTGGTCCCCGGCTCCAGTGGGGAACCTGCTAATTCTCCCGAGGTCGGAGGATACATTCTCTCCGCCAGGATCTTGGCGCCTGAGCCAGCGATCCCGCCCGCCAGCCCAGCCAGCGCTCCCTTTAAGATCGAACGCTCCCGCAACCGTTTCACTTTGCCCATGAATTCTCCCTAAGCAGATCAGCTTGCGTAAACAGACAGATAGGTAGATGCAGAGTAGAGGACTTCTTCGCGAAGTTTATCTAAACAGACGGTGGAACGGCGCTCTCTTCGGCGATCGGCCTGTGTCCCGATAAGATCGCTTCCTCCGCATGCTCGCTCTCCACCGTGACCGACTTCAGCGAAACATGCTCAAACCGCGACCAGATCAGCCCGACAGGAATGATGGAGAGGAAGGTAACCACCAGTAGCATGGCTCCCGCCCCGAGTGCGGGCTCCGCCGCGACCCCTAGCCAGCCATGCATCGTCGCCGATGTCGCAAGAATTGTGGTGAACCATCCGATGACAGGAAGCTGGAAGATCGATCCCCCCATACTTGCCGCCATCAGAACCATGCAGCGCGCCAATGTAATGTTCGCCAGCTCCGGCGAATCTCCAAAGGCCCACATCGTTTGCAGGTAGGCATAAACGATCATCGCCCACATCGCAAACGAAATTCCAAAGGCCATCAAGAAGTCAGGAAATGAAGCCAGGGTGTTCAACCCCTCGCGAAAGGCGCGGATTTTCTCCCCGACCGATCTGCCCAGCGCCGGTGATACGGCACCGAGTGTCTTCTCCGAAAAGGCGGCAAGAACTCCGCCCGAGAGCCGCACAGCGACAGCAAAAACAGCCAGCGCGATGGTCACGAGGAAGCTGCCCTCTGGCGACCTTGACCATCAGATCGTGATGCGGCAGCGTGTTGCGGTCCGGGGCAAAGAGGAGTGCCAGCGAGAAAATCAGCGCCATCGCGCCCAAGTCAAACATCCGCTCCACCGTATACACGGCAATCTGCGAACCGACCGTCAGCTTCACTCGTCGGGCGATCAGATAGGGTCGCACCAGATCGGCAAGTCGTCCGAACAGAGCAACTCCCGTAAAGCCGATCACCTGCGAGCCGATGAGCGCGAACGGAGATACCCGCTTTACCGGACGCAGAAAGATCGCCCACCGGAACGACCGCAAGACGTAAGCGCCGTAAATCATTGAGATCGCGATGACAAACTTCCGCCAGTCGGCTTGCTTCAATTGCTGGCTGAACACCGTCCAGCTGAACTGCACCCGCGCGTGGATGAACAGGACGAGAGCTACCAAGGCGATGGTAGCCAGCAGCCACAGTAGCCATTGCTTGCTCTTAGCGCCTGTACTCTTTTCGACCGTCTCGCTCAAGGAGCAGTGGCTCCGGTCAGGCTGGCTTGTTCGTGCCCCGCGTCGGCAACAGTGGTTCGCTGCTGAGGATTCGGGTGAGCCAGCCGTGCCGCGTCAAGCGTGGAATTCCGGCTGGCATTCTTCACCGAAGCATTAAAGTCGCGAATGATCCGCGCCACATAAAGACGCGTCTCGCGATACGGCGGAATGCCATGCCAGCGATCGACCGCCGCGGGCCCCGCGTTGTAAGCCGCCAACGCTAGCGCCAGGTTGTCGTGATAGCGGGAGAGCAGGGAATCAAGATAACTCGCGCCGCCCGCGACGTTCTCGTCGGGCTTAAGGCTGTCGCTCACGCCCAGCTGCGCAGCGGTCTTCGGCATCAGCTGCATCAGCCCCTGCGCGCCCTTCTTGCTCACTGCCTTTGTATGGCCACCACTCTCTGCCCGGACGACGCTCGCCAGCAGATTCACATCCAGATTGTGCTGCGCGCCGGCGCTCGAGAGCAGTTCATGAAGCTCCGCCCTGCTTAAGTCCGCATGAACTGCCGTAGTTGTCAGCTTAGGGCCCGCAGAGGACGGGTTCGCAATTGCTGGAAGGACAATCTTTTCTATCGAAGCTACTTCGGCAGTGCCCACTTCAACAAAGTTGGAGCCTTCCGCGTCGGTATAGAGCTTGATCCGGTCGCCGTTCTGCTCTCGGTGGTCGCAGACCAGCTCAAAGCCATTGGTCAAAGTGATGTATTCGGCGACTCGGCCCGACGCAGCATCTGCGGCAAAACCGCGCATCGCTACCGCGGCGCAACCGCAGAGAACCAGCACGGACGCCAGCATCCGTCGATCCGCCAGGATTCGAGACAAGCCCTTCATCACGGACACTCTACCACGCCGCCGCCAACCAGTTCCCGGGCATGCAGCCCTTCCCACAAACGGTTGCGGTGCAGGGCCCCGAGGATGCTGTGAGCGACCCCATCTTCATCATTCGTCCCGGTGATAGACCATCCCGACTCCTTGGCCCGCTCCACCAACTCTGCCGGAGCGTTGCCCATCAGCACCGGTTGCCCGGCGTAATTAAGCATCTCCACATCGTTGTAGTTGTCGCCGATGGCCATGACCTCTTCCCGCCGAATGCCCAGAGTCTTCGCCAGCCGACCGATCGCCGCGCCCTTGGAACAGCCCGGCGGCAATATATCCAGAATCGAAAGATCGCGACCCGGATACTCCGTGCGATGCGTCTCGATCAGCCCGGCAAAATCGCTGGTGTTCAACCGCTTCTCGGCATTCCGCATCTGCTCCACCGTCCCGCAGACCATGCCTTGCACCGGAGCGTCCTCGGTATCAAAGGCCAATTCCAGGGGGTGGATCTCCCGAATATACGGCCGGTTCTGCTCCACCCACTGGTCAACATTGCGTTCCAATGCCTCAAGCGAATCGACGACCAGTTCCCCCGGCCCTTCACGGTCAAAGGTGAAAACCGTCGTCCCACCAAATTGACGCAATTCTCCGCATAGCGCTCGCGCGGTCTCGACCGGCAGCAGCCAGCGGTCGATCCTCCGCCCACTAAATGTGCGCGTCACCGTGCCGTTCGACGAGATCATCACCGTCTCTGGGGAAAGCCCCGCAAGCTCTAGTACCGGGATTGCATAGGCCTGCCGCCGCCCCGTGGCCACAACAACGTGCACGCCCTCGGCCTCAGCCCGCAGTAGCGCCTCCCGGTTTCGTTCGCTGATGCGAAGTCCAGCAGTGGGAAGCAAAGTGCCGTCGATATCGATGGCGATCAAGCGAGTGGGTGCCGCAAAAGAAGTCATCTCTCTAAGTCTATCTGGAGCGAGAGGAATTCACGATGAATTGCTCCCCGTTCGTCATCGCCTCACGTAATTCGGTCGTCTGCCGATATCTCTGGCAAACGGCCTATGCCAGAGACCGCCACCCCATTCTCGACCCTCTCCATCTCAACGGGGCTCCTCAGCTCGGTGCCGGCGTCGTCGCGGGCATCGCCAACCAGTGGTGAAATCAACTCCGCCACCACCTCTCTCTCCGAGGTGGTCTCCGCGCTATCTTTTGCACTTGACCTTACCGAAGACGCCCGGCCCGGCCACGCCGTCCGTACCTGCCTGCTCGGCATGAGAATCGCCGCGAAACTCGGCCTTCCCGACGATCAGCTCTCCAGCCTCTACTACGCGCTCCTGCTGAAAGATCTCGGCTGCAGTTGCAACGCGAACCTGCTTTGCGAAATGGTAGGCGGCGACGATCGCGCCATCAAGCGCAAGGTCAAGCTCGAGGATTGGCGTTATCCATCGATATCCGGTCTCCAATTGCTTTGGGAGCACGCCGGCCCCGGCGAGCCGTTTCTAGATAAATCGAAGCGCGTCCTGCATCTCGCGCTGCGCCGTCGCAGTTTTCGCAAGGAACTCGTCCGTCTGCGCTGCGAATGCGCCGCCAGCATCGCTCGCAAGATCGGCCTGAGCGCCGCCACCGTCGATGCCATCGTCAACCTCGATGAACACTGGAATGGCCGCGGCTACCCCAACCGCCTCCGTGGCGAAGCCGTGCCGCTGCTCGCCAGAATCGTCAACATCGCCCAATGCCTCGATCTCTTCGCCTCGGATAACGGCACGGCCGCCGCGATCAACCTCGTCCGTCATCGCAGTGGAAGCTGGTTCGATCCCCAACTCGTGAGCATCGCGCGATCTCTCGCATCGAACGGCAGCCTTTGGCAACACTACGGCTCCGGCATGGAGCGCAAGGCTGTCCTCGATCTCGAACCGGGAGCAGTGCTCCGCGCCAACGACGAACAAATCGACAATATCTCTGAGGCCCTTGCCGACGTCGTCGATGCCAAATCGCCCTTCACCTACGGCCATTCCCTTGGCGTCAGGGACGCCGCCACACACATCGCCCGCCAGATGGGTATCGTCGGCGACCGCGCTCTGCTCATTCAACGAGCCGCCCTGCTTCACGACATTGGCAAGCTCCGCGTCCCGAACACAATTCTCGATAAACCCGGCAAGCTCGACGTCATCGAATGGCAGGTCGTTCGCGAACATCCCGGCCTAGGCGGAGAAATTCTTGGCCGCATCAAGCCTTTCAAAGAACTCGCCCGGATCGTCGCCGAGCACCACGAGAAACTCGATGGATCGGGCTACCCGACCGGCCTCAAGGCCGACCAGCTTTCGATCGAATCGCGAATCGTTGCCGTCGCCGACGTCTACGCAGCGTTGCTCGAGGACCGCGCCTACCGCAAAGGCCTGAGCAAAAAAGAAGCTCTCACCCGAATGCAACGCTATATCCCGACAAAGCTCGATCCAAATTGCTGTGAGGCGCTCTTCGCCTCCTCAGCGACCGGATTGCCCTTCACTAACCGCGACTGCTGAGCGATCCACCGCGACCTCTGAACCATGCTCGCAATGCTCACTGATACTCTGATTCAGTATGGCGACCTGTTCCCATTGCGGCCAACCGATCGATGCAGCTCAAGTTGAGCTCTGTGCCCTCTGCCAGGCGAAAGACGAAGTCCGTCCGCAGACCTCACCCGAATCGGCACTTCCTCCCGAATTCGATCATCGCGGCATCCGTCTGCCCGCCCGAACCAGAGTCGGCGGCATCATCATTCCTCAGTAAGATCCGAAGACGCCGATTCGCCGTTCGAGAAGCGCCTACTCCGAACAAACCCTGCAAATCGCCTCGCCAAACTTCTCCGCCTTCGAAGGCCCAATCCCCGAAACCGCTAGCAATTCATCGAGCGTGCGAGGCTCCTCAATGGCCACCGCTCGCAGCGTCTTGTTGCCAAGAATATGAAAAGCCTTCACGCCCAATTTCTTCGCCTCTTCCAGCCGCCATGCGCGAAGCTTTTCCCAAAGCTCCCCAGCTCGGCCGGTAAGTTCAGCCATGTCCTCGGCCGCGTCCTCCGTGCCCGACGCGGATTTCACGCCGCCCGACCGCTTCTTCGGCGCTGATTTCACGACCGAGGTCCCGAAGCCATCTTTCACCATCAGCCCGCCAAGCACCCGCTCGTCGAGGTCTTCCGCATCGGACGTCAGGCTGACCTTGCGATAGTTAATGCTGCGGCCGTCCTTTTCAAAAACCGCTTCCTCAATCGAAACAAGTCCCGCCGCCGCCAACACCGCCAGTAGCGACTCGAAATCATTCCGCCCCATCTGCTCACGCGGAAACAGCTGCTTATGCAACTGTCCCGTCGAGATCGATTGCCCGTTCCGCAAGCCCTTAAGCGCCGCTCCCATAGCTTGTTGTTCAATATCGCTCGGAGCGCGAAACCGTTGCGCAATGCATCGCTCCGGCGAGCAGAAATCGCACTTCCCGCAAGGCCTCCGTCCATCTTCGCGGTCGCCGAAATGGCGCACCAACGCCGCCATCCGGCATTGGCTCGCACCCGCGTATTGCATCACCTGCTCGATCTGCGCCTGCCTTCGCGAGATCTGCGCGGCATAGGCATCAACCCAAAGGCGATCACCCGCACTCACGTGATCGTTGTAGTCCACATTCACCCCGCCATGCACCGCCAGCTTCTCCAGCGCCCGCTCAAAGGTCTCGGCGTCCATCCGCAGCGACTCGCGAAGCTCGTCCTTATGCAAGCCCTGTGCAGGAACCCTTCGCACAATATCGCGCAACGTCTCCGCGCTCGGGTAATCGCGCTCCAGGAAAAACTCCAGCAGCCGTCGGTCGGCCCACGAATACATCAGCACCGTCCGGCTCGGCTTGCCATCGCGGCCTGCCCGCCCAATCTCCTGGTAAAACGACTCAAGCGTCGCCGGCATCGCCGTATGGATCACCGTTCGCACATCGGCCTTATCGATGCCCATGCCAAAAGCGATCGTCGCCACCACCACCTGCAATTCGCCGCTTGAGAATGCCTGCTGTACTCGATCACGATGCTGCCCGTCCAACCCGGCATGATAGGCAGCCGTTGGAAACAGCGGCGAAAGCTCCGCCGCTAGCGATTCCGCCTCCTTGCGCGAGGGCGCATAGACGATCGCGGGCCGTCGCCCCTCATCGGCAAGCAATTCTCGCGTTAGCTCGGCGCGCTGCGGCTTCGGCAGTCTCCACAACCTCAATCGCCAGATTCTCGCGCCGAAAGCCATGAATAAACCGCGCCGCCGAGCTCATCCCGAGCTGGCGAACAATATCGTCCTGGACCAGAGGGGTCGCGGTCGCCGTCAACGCGATCACCGGAGCCGGTCGCAACGCTGGCAAATGCTGCCCGAGCGTGCGGTAGTCCCGGCGAAAATCATGTCCCCACGCGGAGATGCAGTGCGCCTCATCAATCGCAATGAGAGAAGGTTTGCGCTTCGCCAGCATCTCCGCAAAACCCGGAACGCGCAGTCGCTCCGGCGCAATAAACAAGAACTGTAGCGTGCCGTTCAGATAGTCCACACAAGCCTGTCGCGACTCGGCACGATCACGGCCCGAGTGGATCCGCGCCACCCGCAAGCCTTGCCCGGCCAGCTTCGCCACCTGGTCTTCCATCAACGCGATCAGCGGACTCACCACCAGTGTCGTGCCGCCGCGCGCAATCGCCGGCAGTTGGTAGCAGAGCGACTTGCCCGCGCCCGTCGGCATCACCAGTAGCACATCGCGGCCATCAATGGCCGCTCGGCAGACCTCTTCCTGATTTGCCCGAAAGGTAGCAAACCCGAAATGCCGATGGAGCAATGCGGTTAGATCTTCGGGAAGATCCGCAGCCCTCGCGGTCGACTCGTTGGGCGCCGCGATCATAGCCCAGCCGGCCTTTGGCAAACAGGCAAAACTCTGTACCAGACTGCTGACAAATTGCTCATGGGATGTCCCATCATATCGCTTTCAGCGCAGATGGAAGCCACGTTGCCGATCGTACTTGACTTCCCCCCGCATTCTAGGGCGGAGGCATGCTTGAGCCGCTCGGACAATAAGTTACCTGGTATCCACGGTTCGGGCTGGTTGGGCAGGCCGCTTGCTTGGCGTCGGTAGGGTGCTGATAGGCACTGGGGCAGTCCACCGCTGTGCAATTCAAGCCGTTGATGATCTTTGGCGGCGCATCTTTCCCGAAGATACAGTTGCTCTGGTTCGTGCTCCACGCGATTGGAACGTTGTAATAGATGTTGGCTGCCTTACCAACGCAGTCGTTTGGCCCGCCAGTTGGGCACAGGTTGGGCGGAGACTTCGGACCCGATCCGGCATTAGTGCTCAAGTTCACGAAATCGTTCGAACCGCCCCCGTTTGGCGTGAACTCCCAATGGGTGCCAAATGTCCCGTCCTGGACCATGCTCGTCCCGCAGCAATTGTTTTGTGTCGCGCAGATGCCACGGCCGCTTAGGTTGGGATTGCAATAGGCGGCATAGGTCGCGTTTTTGCCCTCCCACATCCATGCTTCGCGCTGCACCGTTCCCGGTGCCCCGCCTAGGTCTGTCCATTGATCGCATTTCGGGCATTGTCCGGAGGGAACATTGGGATAAGCAATGATTACGTTCGCCCCTCCGGAGGTAAATGACGCAATGCCTTTAGTCATTTGGCCGCTGGCCGGGAGCGTGCCAATCTTCTGGCCATTGGAAAGTAACGTCAGGCCGTAGCTGCAGGAGTTGGTAAAAGTGACCTTCCCGGCCGACTGGCAGACGCCTTCGTGAGGCGTCATGAGAAGCGCCAGGCCTAACGCTATAGAAGCGCTGGTTCGTTTTTCGTTTGCGATCCGACGGATAAATCGAGAGGAATTGCTGTCCATACCGTGCCTTTCTGCCCGGAATTCGGGCATTACGATTTGACAGCACCGAACTATATACCTGAATGGGTAGCTTCCGCACTCTTTTTTAGGGGGACGATCAGCCAGCGCGCAAAGGAACGTCCAAGGCGCAGGAATGAGATTCGGGGGTCGTGCGGATATTATTCCTCGGTCTTCACTCGCGCGTACGGCCTTCGACAATCTCACGAAGCTCCGCGACTTCGCGCTTCAACGCAGCGATCTGTTCTTCGAGCAGAGAAAGCCGGGCTTCGCTCTCCCTGGGGAGCGCGTTGGCCGGCAGCCCGGACTCGGGAATCGCCTCTGGGAAGAATCTGTCCCCGCAAAACAAATGCATGTACCGCGATTCTTTCGTTCCCGGCTGCCGAGGCAGCACTTTGACCAACGGTGGATCACGATCGATCAGCTTCTGCAGAGTCGATTGAACATCCGAGAGTTCATCGAAGCTGTAGAGTCGTTCGGTGCGCCCGCGCAACTCGCCCGGAGTCTGTGGCCCACGCAATAACAGCACGCAAAGCACAGCAACTTCACGCCGGCCGAAGTTATAAGCCTCCGAAAAGCGATGCTCATACTTTGTCACTCGTGCCTCGGAGCCGCGCACAGCGCCTGCCAGGCCCTTGTCGTCGAGCCCATGCAGCGCTTGACGCACGGTGTCTTCGTCGAGTTCCGTCACCGGCTCGCGATTCGATTTCTGATTGCATGCATTCAGCAGCGCGTTCATCGACAGCGGGTAGTAGTCGGGCGTCGTGATCTCTTTTTCGATCAGTGCTCCGAGCACTCGCGCCTGCTCTTCGGTCAGTAGTGGAGTCATTGCGGGGCGATCGCTTTCGGGTTTGGATTGGCTGCCTGCGCAGCTTTAGCCGCAGCGTCGGCGGCATCTTGCTTGGCTTGCTTTTTCGCCGAATAGTGATGGGCGATGTCCGGCCAGAACTCGATCAACTCAGCGCCGATGATGCCCTCGGCCGTCACCGTCAAGGCGCTCTGAACGGTTTGTCCGAAGCCTCGGTCGGCAGCCGGATAATAGAGGTTCGATATCCCTCCCGCAATAAAGTTGCCCGCCACGTTGGCATAATTTGGCCCGCTTGTGCCGTTGTCCCGCTTGCACCAGACGGTCGTCGACACGCCATACAGGAAGCGATGGGTGATCGATCCGTGTCCCAGGCGGAAGTAGCGCGGGTCTTCATGCAAAACGATCGGCAGAATCGCATTACCCCAGAAGTTGCCATCGGCGGTATCGGCATAGTTGGCCCCAAACCGCTTCGCGTAACCTTCAACACCTTGTCCATATCCCGCGTGGCTATTCTGAGCCTGACCGATGCCCGCCGTGACAGCGGCGAAACCAAAGACGTAGAGATCGGTCGTGCTCTTAAACATCAGCTTCATTTTCTGCCCAGGAGTCAGCGGCGGGACTTTACCCTCGTAGACCGAATTGAAGGCGGGAACGATACCGAGAACCCGCTGCTTCTCTTGCTTTTGGAGCTGGTCTTTACCCTGCTGTGACTGTCCGCTCACATCCGTGGCCAGACCGCTGGCCGGTGCTTGACCATCCTGGGTAGTTGAAGACTGGGCTGCCGGCGTCTGGGTCGTCGTCGGTGTCGGCGATGCAGCCGGCGGTGGTGGACTCTGCTGCGAAGGCGCTTGCGGAAGCTCCTCATCCCCTGCAACCGATGCCACGTCGCGCGTCGGGCCCTCGTCCGCAACCGAAGAGTCTTGCCTGACAACGGGAACCGGGGCTTCAGGAAGCTCTCTACCGCTAGGAGTAGATTGACCGTAGGCGAGCGCACATGGGATCGCGAATATCGCCAGCGTCGCAAGCCGAATAGCAGACAAGCTGGTCGAAAAATATCTATGAGCTAGACAGAGATTAGTTTCTGGGAGGGAATCAGCCCGAGATTCTTGGATGGTACGCGCGGCTCTTCCGCCTGAAAGCACTAGCCGCGATGGGAATAACAAAATGTACCTGCCTCATGATCGGGGTGACCATCTCTTAAAGACGGCTCTTTGGAGTCGAAAGTTGCCGTTTGCAGAGGGCTTCCACTCGTAGTGTTTAGCCAGCGAAACAGCCTTGCTCCACTGCGTTCGCGGAACGCCGGTTCCGGATGACAGCACGTTTCTTAAGTTTACAGGTTTCGTGCCGAATATGTCCCCAGCGCCGCCACACCGTGCTCTCGGATCACCCCGTCTTGCCCGCGGCGCCCGTTAGCGTTTTCGACCGTGTGGGAAGCCGGTCAAAGCCTCTGCGCTCAAGAGCTTACCGCCTTCCAGCACGGTATAGAGCTTGTTGACGGCAAGGTCCTTGAAGCTGTCGACTTGCCCCGAAGGCCAGCGTATTTCGACCAGATCGACGGACGTCGCCTGATCCAGCCCAAAGTGTAGCCGCAGGTCGTTCTGCGAATAGTAGCTTCCGCCGCTGCGTACCTCATCGATCTGCAGGAGCGGTTTGACGGCCTTCGGGTCCGTCTTCGCGATGACCTTCACTCGCGTCCCAATTCCACTCCGGTTGGACTTCACCCCGATCGCCTTGATCTTGATCCAGTTCCGCTTCCACTCCGAATCGCAGCGCAAAAGTTGGGGCAGGGAATTCACGCAGTTCACCGCGATATCGAGATCTCCGTCATTGTCGTAATCGCCAAAGGCGCACCCACGCGCTGCAGCCGCAGCAGTAATTCCCGGCCCGGCTTTGTCGGTCACATCCTCAAAGCGGTCGTTGTGCAGGTTCCGATATAAGTACTTATGTTCTGCGTAAGGGGCCTCAGTCTTCGAGCTCGATACCTCCGGATAGACGTGGCCATTCGCGACCAGAATGTCGAGCCAGCCATCGTTATCCATATCGAAGAAACCGACGCCCCACCCGAGCAATCGAGTGTTCACACCCAGGCCCGAGATATAGGTATGGTCCTCAAACGTGCCGTCGCCCAGGTTCTTGTAGAGCGAATCGGTGTCGCCGGCAAAGTTCGTCTTCACGATATCCAGCTTGCCGTCGCGGTCGTAGTCGCCGATCGCAACTCCCATACCCGCCTGCGGCTTGCCGTCGGGCGAAAACGCAGCCCCGGCTTCGATTGCCACGTCTTTGAACGTTCCATCTTTCTGGTTTTGGTAAAGCGTCGCCGCGGTGGAATCGTTAGCGACATAAATGTCCGGCCAGCCGTCGTTGTCCAGGTCAGCGACCGCCACGCTCAACGCGTAGTTGCCCGCTGTGGTCCACATCCCGGCTTTCTCTGAAACATCGCGAAACGTCCCGTCGCCGTTGTTGTGATAGAGCAGGTTCCTGCCTGGCGGCAATCCCGGTGGCCCGCAGGCCACCATGATTCCCTTGTATAAACATGGACCCGACTCCGGCACCGGCGCCGTCTTCAGATCGAGATCGATGTAGTTCCCGACGAAGAGGTCAAGATTCCCATCGCGGTCGTAGTCAAGAAAGGCGCAACCGGAATTCCACCGCACTCGCGACTGCGTCAATCCCGCCTTCGCCGTGACATCGGTAAAAGTGCCATTTCCGTTGTTGTGGAAGAGTGCATTCTGGCCGTAATAGCTGACGAACAAGTCGTCATGGCCGTCGTTGTCATAGTCGCCGACACAGCAGCCCTGACCCCAACCGCTGCGCATCAATCCGGCTTTGGCCGTAACGTCAGTAAAGGTGCCATCGCGGTTGTTCTTGAACAGGTGGCAGGTCGGTTCCCGCCCGGAAGCAAATCCCTCCAAACGCCAACCGTTCACAAGGAAGATATCCAGCCAACCATCCTGATCGTAGTCATAGAAGGCAACGCCGCAGCCGGTGGTTTCGAGCAGATATTTGTTGTGCCCCTCGCCGCCGTAGATCGTCTTAACGTTCAGGCCCGACTGGGTCGCAACATCGACAAAGCTCACTCCCAACGGAGTGCCGGCAATCGGCGAAACCGCGCCCGGCGGAGGAGGCGCCGGCTTCGCCTGATACGCAGGCTCGCTTCCCATGGTCTGCTGTTGTTGGACTGGAGGCGTACGCAGCCACGGAGGCGTGGCTAGCGCCAGAACGTCAGTAAAGGGAAGCACAACTGCTGAACGGCTTAAAGAGGTAAGAAAGCGGCGGCGGTTCCAGTGCGAAGAAGACATCAAGAGGAGTCGCGATCTTGCTACCTAAGTATACGTTCTGTGCCGTGAGCTCGCCCCGCGCCGGCCATGGTCCAGCTAATGAATGCTCTCGACCTTCACTCCAGCCTTCTTCCCGCTTTGCAGTTGCTCCGCCGTCTTGAACTGCTGGTCGGCATCGGCGGTCCGGCCCACCCGGCGATACGCCTGCCCCAGCAGGCTGTGCGTGATGTAGTTGTTCGGGTCCATGCTGGCGGCCCGCTCCAGGTAAAGCCCGGCCAGCAGATAATTTTGCTGGTTCAACATCACTTTCCCCAGCAGAATGTAAGGCCCGGTGGCGTTCGGTTCCAGCAGGATCGCGCGGCTCAGCTCCCGCTGCGCATTCTCGTCATCGCCGGAGCGAACATAGGCGTCGCCCAGCCGGTCATAGACGCTGCCTTCCAATGGATTCAACTCGCGCTCCTTGTTGAGCTCGGCGATCGCTTCAGGAAATTGAGCCCGTGCCAGAGCGACTTCGCCGAGCAGTAGGTGCGCCAGCGGTAAGTTCGCTCTCAGCTCGAGCGCCTTGCGCGCAAACCCTTCCGCCGCGGCCGGATTCTCCTGCCGCAACAACAAGCGCGCCGCGAGAAGATACGCCGGGGCGGAATCTGGAGCGAATCCGTATTGCGCAGCGAAAGCGTGGCGGGCGTCGTCATAACGGCGGACCGCGATATAGCAAACGCCGAGCACATAATTTGGATCGACGTTGGCCGAGGGCACTGCGGTATGTGCTTTCTCCAGAAGAGGAATCGCCTCCGCCGGCCGTCCCAGACTGTACAAAGTGACCCCCCGCATCTGTATCGATTCGATGTCGGACGGATCCTGCGTCATTGCCTTGGCAAACGCAGCTTCGGCTGCCGTCATATTCCGCTGCTGATAGTAGATGAAACCACGCAGACGCTCGACACCGGCGGGCTCGGGCGTCAACGCCGCCAGCGGATCAACTTGCTTGAGCGCCTCATCGGAGCGGCCTGCTGCAAATGCCTTGCGGGCCGCTGCTATCGCCGAAGCTTGGATCTTCGGCAGCGGCTGCCGGTGCGGGTGTGGCTGGCACTGACGTCTGCGCCCCGCTTACCGCGGCAAACATCAAGAGGAACGCGAAAGATAAGAGTGGGATCTGACGGCACATGAAGAAGCAAATCAAGCTTAGCGCAAAAAGAAGAGGGGGAGCACGATGGCTCCCCCAGTTTGAAACGACTCGTTCGCCCTCGTTAGAACTGAATGCGGAACGAGAACTGCAGGTTACGTGGGCTGGCGCCTGGCGCGTAGCCGTTGATGATGCCGGCGCTTTCAATGTTTCCGCCGGGGTTGTTGGCGCTGACGATATTGAACGCATTGAACGCGTCCATGCGGAATTGCAGGAAGACGCTTTCCTTGATGGGGAAGTTCTTCTGGATCGCCCAGTCCATGTTGAAGAAGCCGGGCCCGAAGTTGCTGTTCCGTCCCGAATTTCCGATCTGGTCAAGACCTGCGCACGTGAAGCCGCTGTAGCTGCCTCCATCGCAGAGATTGTGTCCGGCGGGAACAACCGGATTGTAGTAGGTCCGGTTGTGGTTAAGGGGATTCAGGGAGGTAAGGTGATGGGTCAGGAATCCGGCGCGGCCATTCGGGAAGCATGGCGCTGACGTCCCACCGATCGAAGCGTTGCATTCGCTATAGGTGAGAGAGAAAGGTTCCCCACTCCCCAGGCTCAGCGTCGGGCTTATTTGCCAACCTCCAATGATTTCATCAGCCCACGTCGGAATGTTGGTGACAAACATCCCCTTCTTGCCAAAGGGAAGCTCGTAGACACCATAGGCCGTGACCTGCTGCTCGCGGATGTCGTTGTTCCGCCCGTAGGTCGGCTGTTCGGCCCAGGTGGAATAGCTGCCACCCTCGTCGTAACCGGCCTGCCACGCGTAGTTCACGTTGAGAGTAAGCCCCTTCGTGTACTGCTTCGCCACGCTAATCTGAAGCGCATTGAAGTGGGCGTTTTGGTTGTTTCCGTAATAGCTGATGCCGGAGGTCCAGCCGCAACCCCCATTTGCAGGCAGCGTTACCCCTGCGGCAGCGGCCGACTGAGCGTAAAGAGGATCTTGGCAAGCGGGAATCGTGCCGCCGTAATAGCGCGACAGGTAGTTGGCAACGTTTGTGCCGCCGTCAGGACCGATGCCTGCCATCGGTCCGCCGGCTGCTGGGTTCGGGTCCCAATGCAGTGGCTGACCGGTGACGCTGTACTGTGCCGGCAACAGCAGTCCAGTTTCCGCCGGATTGGTGGTGTTTCCATCGCCCGAGCTCAGCGTATGGGTTGACTTGTTGCCTACGTAGGCGACGGTGACAGACAGGGTTGGAGTGATGGCCCGCTGGATGCTCAGGTTCCATGCGTCGACCGTCGGCATACGCAGCGTATGGGGACGTGCCTTGGTGTTGACGTTGTAGCCGGGGTTGGGCAGGAAGCCGTCGGCCGGTACCGCCGGCATCACATTCGCAATCGGTCCGCCGATGTTGTCGGGCGGGTTGTCCTGCGGACTGCGTGCAATTCGGTTCGTTCGGGCCCAGGCAGAACGCGTAGTTGCGTGCGTTGCCGCTCGGTGCGTTGACAGACTGGTTGGCCAGTACCGGGATGTTCTGAGTGACGACATGCCCGTACATCGATCCGAAGACGCCGATATCAAAGCTGCGGCCGTATCCGCCGCGGATTACAGTCTTCGGATCGAACTGATAGGCGATGCCGACGCGTGGATTCAAGGGGAATTGCGACTTGTTCCACCCCATGTTGGAAGGGACGTTGCCATAGCCTGCGACCGCAATATAGCCGGTATTCAGATCCATCAGCGCGCCGTTTCCTTTGCCGTTGACCGACTCGGGGAAGTAGAACTCATACCTCAGTCCAAGGTTCAGGGTCAGGTTCGGGGTCGCGCGCCAGGTGTCCTGCACGTAGAAGAAGTCGCGCTTCTGGAACTCTTTCGCATTCGTCGAAGTGCTGACATAGCGCTGCATCTGGTTCACCCGGCCAAGTGCGAAGTCGGCAAAGCCAACGCCGCCTGCGGTGCCCGCATTCGGGTTTGAGGTCGGGCCGCCATTGAAGTTGAGCTGGCCGGTGCGGTTGGTATCGCTCGGTACCCGAAGGTTGCGGGCATAGCGGAGGTCGGCGCCGATCTTGATCGAGTGGGTCTTGATGATCTTGGTCCAATTGTTGACGAGCTGGAACTGGTCCTCCCGCTCTTTCAGTGGGCAATTGCAGCGGCTGACGTTGAGGCCGTCGCCGATGCTTTGGTTGCCGCCATTCCCGAGCAGAGTGAAGTTAAAGTCCGGCAAGCCGCCGGTGACTGGATCATTGATATTCAAGCCGACAAATCCGAGGTTGGCTGCGCCGGCCACGTCCTGGTCGTTCTTCGAGTCGGCGATGTTATAGCGGTAATAGCCGATGCGGAAGTCGGTAAGAAGGGTCGCAGAAAGCGAGATATCGACCCCGGCGGCCAGACTGTCGTTGGCACCCTTAGAGATGCCGCCATAATTGTTGAAGCCAAGGCCAGGACCGCCAAGCGCACCGAACATCTGGGGGCCGTCTAGGCTGCTGGTGAAGCGGCTGAAGCGTTCGAAAAGGTGGATCTTGTCGGAGAAGGTATAGTCGACCCGCTCATCCCATTGGTTGTTGTTGAAGGGACCACTGCCATTGCCGACGTAGTTGTTGAGGGTTCCGGTGGTGGTTCCGGCAACCGGCCCGATGGAAGCGTCGGAATACGGCTGCATCAATTTGATGAAATTGAGCCACTCGGGGGAAATCTGCGCGGCGGGAATGACGTTGCCCGGGTATTGGGAGTAGACCGGCTTGCCCGTCTGGCTCGGTCGCCGTCTGTTGGTAGATGGTGCCACTACCGGTGCCGTTGGCGTTCGTATACTGGCTGAAGTCGCATCCGTGCAACGCCCGTGGTGGTGGCGCCCCGAGGCAGGTATTTGCCAGCAAGGCGGTGGGAATCGTGGCGGTGGCGCTCACGCCGGCAACCTGCCGTAATCCCTGGTAGTCGGCGAAGAAGAAGAGCTTGTCCTTAATGATCGGGACCGCCAATGGATCCACCGAACTGGCTCCTCAGGCCGGCGGGAACCGCCGATCTTGGGGTGGTTCCAAACGCCGGAAACTGCGTATAAGGGTTCTTGGCCAGGTTTGCATTGCTGGTGCGATAGTCGAAGACGCTGCCATGGAAGGCGTTGGAGCCGGACTTGGTCTGCGCGGTCATCACCGAAGAGACCGCCTTGCCGAACTCCGCGTCGAAGTTCTGCGTCGTGATCTTGGTCTCGGAGACCGCGTCGAGCGGCGGGTTGATGACGATGATGCCAAGAATGGCGTCCTGGTTATCAGTGCCGTCCAACTCGAAGGCAACGCCGCCGAACGCTTGTCCATCGACCTGGATCTGGGCGCTGCCCTGGGGGTTTTCATCGGCCGCGTGCGACCAGCCGAGCGTCTGTGCGCCGGGAAGCAGCAGTTGCAGGTTGGTGAAGTTGCGGCCGGGGGTCGGCAGGTTCGCGACATCCTGGCTCGTCAATACTGTAGAGACGTCAGCGCGGTCGGTCTTGAGCACTGGGATCGTGTCCGCGTTCACTTCGACCGTCGTGGCCGCGCCGCCGACGGTCAGCTTCACGTCCACCTTCGGGGATGTGTCTGCGTAGACGATGACGCCCTTAGCCTGATAGGTCGCAAACCCCTGGTAGGCTACTTTGATGTCATAGGTGTCCGGGGTGAGCTCGTGGACCTCATATTCGCCCTCGGCATTCGATTGGACGGTCACCACCGTGCCCTTTTGCTCATCGGTGACCGTGACCGTTGCATTCGGAATGGCCGCGCCGGTGTTGTCGGTGACATTACCGACAATCGATCCGTGAACAGATTGAGCGTGGGATACGACTGGAAGGCACAACACACAAAACACGCCCAGGCAAATAGCCAGGACCGCTGCCATTTTCTTTAGCATTTCACTAGTCTCCCGAAGGTTGTAAAACTTTACTTTTAACTTTCGTTGCCGTGTTTTCCGGCCCGTTCTCAATTACGCAACTATACGAAAGCTCGAAAACTTTCCTCACACCAAACCCGGATCAATGCCGCATGGCCAAGGCGCGTCTGCCGCGATGGCGAAACAACAAAACAACTCTGGTGACGAGGACTTTCCTGTACTGAATCCGATCGAACTATAAGAAGACAAATGTACGTCTGTCAAACTGACCTGATCCGCAAATTAGGTAAATCGAATTTGTAGACAACTTTCGTTTTCGTGCCTTGCCGATCTTTTGTACGGAGCTAAAGACTCACCGAAAAAATGAGCCGCCCCCGCACTGGAGCGCCAAAGTTGACCACCCACATGTCTAAGAGTTGGCATATACAGATGTCAAGGCAAAACAGGTCTCGGTGGGCCCGAAAAGATGGCTACATCGATTTAGCCGGAAGCCGTCATGAGCCGCACAGGCCGTTAAGCGCCGCCGCACGATTTTCGGACCACTAGTTCGCAGCTCAACAGCACGTCGCGGCTCGGCAGATCTGGGTGCGCGATCCGCTCCAACATCACCGAGAGCGCAATCTTCCCCAAATTATGGCAGGGTTGATGGATCGTTGTGAGTGGAACGGGGAGAAGGCGAGCGTATTTCACGTCGTCGAAGCCAACCATCCGCACGTCGTCCGGAATACGTTTTCCCAGGTCGAGCAAAGTATGCATCAGTTGGCCGGCAGTTAGATCGTTGCCGCACAAGAACGCATCGGGACGGTCTTTCTTGAGAATCGCTCGCACGAATCCAAGGTCCTCGGCATCTCCTTGCCGGACGCAAGCGCGGCCCTCGAATTCGTGCACGGCCAGCGCCTGCCGGTAGCCCGACATTCGCACCTCGACTGTCGGGGCCGAGTTCGGCCGTGAAAAGAAGCAGATGCGCCTTGCGCCTGCCTTCAGCAGGTGTTCGGTCGCCATATAGCCCGCGCGATGATTATCGATCCCCACTAGGTCATACTTCGACCGTTTGGGAAATGGCGCCAGACATCTGTCGAGAAGCACCATCGGAATCCGTGCTCGTTCCAGGGCCGCTCCGATCTTGCGGTTGGTCTCGTGACGAGTCGCGCTAAACTCGATCGGCGCGAAGAATACGCCGGAGACTTTTTGAGAGATGTATTGCTGGCAGAGTTTCTCCGCCACTTCCTCACTCCGCGTATCGCTCGAAACCGAATGGCCCCACAGCAGGGAGTGCTGCTTGGCCTTCGGCGAAAGCATCATGCCCTGGCAAATGGCTTCGAATATCTCGGTTTGGCCGAGCGCCGGAATCAGCAATCCGAAGACATGGTTTCCGGTTGTTGCATGGGTTGCGACATATGTCCCGGAGCCCACGCGGCGATTGACCAGGCCCAGAGCCTGCAGTTCTTTAATCGCCTTCAGCACCGTCATGCGCGAGGCGCCGAAGCGGCGCACCAACTCGGCTTCGCTGGGCAACCGGCCGCCAGGTTTGTGCCTACGGCTGAGTATCTCTTCGTGCAACGCTTCGAAGATCACTCGATACTTCGGATTTTCCATGAAATCTCGTCCGCGGCCGCTTTCGCTATCTCGAAGCCACTATCTCATCCGGCACAGAGCGGCAGCATAACATAGACAACTTAGGGTCGTCTTCGCCAGGTTGTCTAGCCCATATGCTTGAATCAATCAGCGGGGTTGGCTTCTCTCGCCGTCGGGGAGTCGGCAGACTTGGTGGCCGTCTTCGATCGCTGCGGCGAAATGCCGGGCTTGCTGGCTGTCTGGGGAAAACAGCAGCAGCCGGTCAAGTACCCGCCTGGCGCCAGCCTTGTCGCCGAGTTCGCAATACACCGAGGCCAGGTCGACGGCTGCTGCACTTTGCGTTGGATCATGCTCAAAGACCGAAGCCCAAAGCCGCGCCGCCGAACTCAGGTCACCGGCCTTGGCGTGGATTAACGCAATGTTGCCGGTTGCGACTTCATCGAACGGATTCGCAGCGATGGCAAGTCGATATTCTCGTGCTGCATCGGCTGGGTCACCGCTGCTCTGCTCAAGAAAGCCGAGTTGCGTATGCAGGTCTGCGTCGGGTAAGGACCGTGGGTCTGTGCTCATGCCGCGCTCCGCGTCGCGGAGTAGCCGCAACGCCCGCGGCCCCGCTTGCCGATCGCCGTGCAGCGCCAACTGCGAGAAGGCAATTCCCAGCTCGCGGTCCCCCGCTACGCCCCGCACCGCAACCAATTCTTCGGGATGGCCTCGCCCGCCATTCGATCCGCCAAGGTCCGCCAGCATCGCTGCCTGTTGAATCTGGATGCGGTGGTCGGTCACCTGTTCATGCGCGATGTCTTGGGTCGCCCCCTTCGGCATATGGCACTTTGCGCAATCGGGCTGTTCAGAGTGGTGCCTGGTCGCAAACCGGGCATCCGTATGGCAGGCCAGACATTTATTCCGATAGAACGCGACCGACTCCTGCGTCGAGGGCGAACCATGCGGGTCGTGGCAGGTTGTGCACGTCAGCTTGTCGCCGCTGCCGCGCTTACAGGCGCTTTGCAGCAGAGCCTCCCATTGGCTGGTGGCCCGCCCGCTCGCTCCCAATGCATCGCGGTGCACGAAGTAGACCAGATAGTCGGAGATCTCTTGTCCCGGCTTAAAGTCGTTAAGCGAATGTCCCTGCCGATTCACCGAAACCTCGGCCTCAAGATGGCATTGCAGGCACACCGAGTCTCGCAGGTTTGCCGCCAGCTTATTGGGATTCAGAATTGGCCCTTTGCCACCCTGTGCGAGGTGCTCCGAGGCGTCGCCATGGCATCGTTCGCATGTAATCCCGCCAGTCTCGAATGGCGCTCCCCGATAGTGGTTTCGCGCATCGGGCAAGCGCGGGTTGCACGTTGCTCGCATGGCAGCTCAGGCAACCGCTGTCGGCCGGAAGGGTGAGCGGCATCTCCTGAGCGCGCTGGTAGTTAGGCGCCATGTCCCAGATACCCTTCTTCGCATACCAGTTGATCGGCGTCTCAAACCAGTAGCCTTCGCGTTGGAAAAGAAAGGTGCGGCCGCGGGTGCCAGACCCCACAAAGTAATGCAGCTCTTCCTGGCCATGCAGGCCGCCACTCTTCGCGTTCTCGGGGCGGTCGTAATCGAGATACACGTGTCCGCCACTTTCAGTGATCCGGTAATGGACTCCGGAGGGCTTGTGCACGAAATCCGCGGGGACGGAAACCATGCCGTCTGCAGCTGCTCCGCTCGCTCGGGCCATCGGCGTGCTTTGATATTTGTCGTAAATCTCTCGATGGCATGACGCGCAACTCGAATCAGGACTCTTGGTCGTCTGTGCAGAGGTTCGCACGCCAGTTACGGCGCCAAGCAACGTCACCGCAGCCAGCAGCAAAGAAGCTACGCGGCGGAGGAGACCGGAGGGGATTTCGAAAAGAAGCTGCTTCAGCACTTTCGCGGAGCCGGATGACTTGAGTTATGTCACGAGCGGGTGGGGACTATCTCGTCGCGACCTGTCCTCTGAAGAAAGGGCCAGCAGCCAGAAGCGGCCGTGCCTTCTCAACACGTTTCTTGCGCCCCAATGCCCTGGTGAGACGGATGAAGAGACGCAAGAGACGCGCCCAATCTGGCGGATGCGGACTTTGAAATGACGTCACTCCCGAAACGGCCAAAAGTTTGTTGGAGGATCAAACTTTCGGCAGCTCTCAGCGAGCCAGGGCAAAGGCGACGATCGTTTTGCCTCGAACTCCCGTCTGCTCTTCCAGATTCTCGACCAGGACGGTCTCGAGATCGTCTGGGTCGGGAATCATCTCGCAGTTGGCGATCTCTTCCGTCGTAGCGCCGTGATAACAAAGCTCGCAAACGCCAAGGCCTTCCTCGGATCGCACCGGAGGTCCAAACACCCGGCAGGTCATAGGGCGAAAAGAATACAGATCGCAGGTTCCGGTCCCGGGATCAAGCACGGGGCATACTTCGTCATTGGCAAAGGAGTCGAACTCTTCGCTGTCTTCGGCATTCTCATCGAGAATGCCGGATATCGGGTCCCCGGGAAAAGTACCTCGCAGCCTCTTTGCCGACTCGGCCACTCGCTCCCGCACACGCGCGGCACGCTCGCTGTCCTGAAGAGACAGGACTGCGAGGCCCTCGTTCAAGCGAAGGGTATCGAGCTGATTGATGGCGAAGGCGCCCACGCAACACTGCGAGCAGCCAGGTTTACAAGCCAGCCATGCGCCGCTCTTTTCCGCCGTCACCAACAGTGCTGCGTCGACAATCTGAACCAGCGTTGCATCCGAAACCGGGATAGCAGGACGACGAGACATTCCTAAGTATCGCCCGATCCATCGGCTGTCGCGAAGCTAGATGGTCAGTTGAAGACGTAAGCAGACCGAACCTCCACGAATCGAGGTTCGGTCTGTGCGTTTTTTCTTTGGAAAGAGGGCAGCGATTACTTAGCGGCTTTTACGCCGGCCTGTTTCTTGCGCTCCGCCCAGCGCCGCTTCATCGCCTCGGCAATTCTTTTTCTGCCTTCGGGCGTGAGCTTTCGCTTCTTGGGGGCGGTGACTAATTTGCCCTTCGCAGGGCCGCGCTTTTTAGTTGCTCCGCCGCTCAATAGTTCGCGAGCCTGCTGGAGCCGTGAAATCTCTGCATCGATTTCTACCAGAATATCTTTAACATCCACGTGATCTGTCCCTTCGTCGTACTTCGTACAGCTTCGGTAAAGTAGATTGATTCTTGATGCCTTCGTGTTTCCAACAAGAATACTTACCTTGCTCTTAGTTGACAACTAGCTCATCTAAATGTCCGCCGATAGCGCTATTCAGAAACAGTCTAGGGAAATCGAAGGCATCTCATCGCCAAGTTCGAAGAGTAGTTCCGGGACAATAATTGTAAGGTAGGGAAGTATCTCCCAATGGTAACAGCCAGTAACCGCCCGCCAGCCGGTGCGCAGATCCTATGTGGACCGGCTGATGCCCTGAGGCTGGAAGCGATGAGCGGGAACGGCGCTGCGATAACACTAAGTCGCTGAGCTCAGCCCTTGTATAGGTCTAGAGTGGATCGTCCGCGGAGTTGGTCGCCTTAGGTGCCCGGATGGAATATCCGGCAGTCGGCTCGTTCTGTCCGAGCAATCCTGAATCCGGCCCTTTGCTGCCGTCGGTCGCATAGCGTCGCAGATTCTTCAGGGTATCCAGCTTGTCTCGTGCATATTCCGAAGCCAGACGGGTCAGCGCATAAGTCACGATGTCGCTGTGATGCAACCCGCCCATTCCTGCCTCGCGACGGAAGTTCAGCCATAGACGATGCACCAGCTGCACATCGTCTGTTTGTAGGGTAGGTGCGTGCGGTCCAATATGAAAAGCTTCCGCTTCGCCGTTCGGCCTGACTATATAAAACGTAAATTGTCTTTTCGGCTCAGGGAGAGCTTCCCATGCATGACCCATGTGGAAGGCCTGTTCTTGCGCGGTTAACTTGGTCGAAAGCCCCGAAACCACCGCCGATGCCTCGAGAGAATTCGCGGTCTGCACCAGAGCGGCGAATACATCCCCGGCGGGCACGACAAGCAGTGAGATGTGCTTTCCAAAACTCTCCGCGACCGAAACCGCCTTCGTGAAGAGCATCTGTTCGTGCTCGCTAAACGACTGATCGGAAGCCTCAAGGAACTCCGGCCCGCCAGCGCCCATCATCCGCGCGGTAAGTACGACAATGTCTTGTTCGTCGGTGTTGATGCGGCTTAGGGCCCATTTCAAGGCGTAGGGGTTAGCCGCATCGCGCATGGTCACCATCACGCTTCCAGGATTGATCTGGAGGGCTTCGCGGCTGATCGTATCTTCGTGTTCCAGTTGAAAATGTTCCTTCATCTGGCGCTCGGTGTTCGCCTGTTTCGCCTTGTTCCGCTTCTCCGAGATGGAGAAGATCACGAAGAAAGCGGCCGCGAAGGCGATTCCGCTCTTGGTGGCGATGCTCTTAGTAAATAGGTTAACGATCGCGATCGAAAATAGCGCCAAAAAGACCGAGAAAAGCCCGATTGGTATTTCGCGCTTCCCAATACGGATGTTCGGTGGAACCTTCCAACCGCGCTCTCCCTTGTATTTCCAGCGCAATACCAGCATGGCCAGGCTGTTAAAGGTGAAACTCCAAATCACGCCGAAGGCATAGGCCTCGCCAAGCGTGATAACGTTTCCCCACGTCACCACAATCGTGAAAAGTTGAAAGCAGGCCACCATGTTCACGATGCGGTAACTCGTCCCGTATTTCGGGTGAGGCCGCCGGAACCAGTCCGTCAGCACGCCATCTTCGGCCACTCGCATCAGGACGCCAGTCGAACCGATGATCGAAGTATTGATGGCGCCCGAAAGGATAAGAAAGCCGACGATCACCACAAAAACGCGGAAGATGATCCGCAATACCTCTGGCCCAACCATGTACATGGCCAGGCCGGCGATCAGGTTGTCCTGATAAATGTGCGTGCGGGGGAAGTCGGGAATCAACATCACCGCTAGCAGGGAAGCTATGCCCGTAAAGATGGTGCTATAGATCGCGATCACGATCGCAGCGCGCTTCAGGTTCTTGAGCTTGGGATGTTCGATTTCCCGGTGGACTTGCGCCAGCGACTCCTCGCCGCTCATCGCCAGTACCGAGTGGCCGAACGCCATCAGAATTCCAAAAAGACCAAAACCCGCGCTGAACTTGACGTTCTTGAGGAAACCGAGGGCATCGGTGGAAAAATGCAGATTGGATGGAATCGGAGCCGGCGGAAGCGGCGCGCCCTTCGCGAAGACCGAGTAGAAGCCCCAACCAAGCAGGATGACCACCATGATCGTGGTCACCTTCATCACGTCCAGGGCCTTGTCGCTCGATTCCTCAATGCCCTTCAGGTTCAGCCACCAGTAATACAGGGTCACGACGATGGCAAACACTGCCGAGGTGCCATTCATCGGCAATTGCGGTGCGACGTGCCCAGGGCCCATCATCGCGACGGGCAGCCACTGGTGGGTGGCTGCCACTTTCAGCAATTCATCCAGCAGGCCGGTGATGTACTGACCCGCGGAAACACCGGAGATCGGCCCGGTGAGAATGTAGTCGAACATCAGCGCCGAGACGCTTAATTTGGCAAAGGTGCCGCCCAGCGCCTCTTTCACCACGCGATACACGCCGCCGCGGGTGAACATCGAGCAGCTCTCCACATACACGGCTCGCACCGCAAACGAGAACAACATGACGCCCAGGATGAACCACGGCGCTGCCTTGCCGACCGCCTGCTCAGCGATACCGCCGGCATAAAATGCCGACGACCCGAGATCGTTGAGCACGATCGCGGCTGCGCGCCAAAAAGAAATGAAGGTGAGCATCACCGACGAGGCAACTACGAGGCGCACTCGGTTGGATGGATTGGCTGTGGGTCGGTCTACCGGCATGGTTTGGCGTCTGGCACTTCGTCTACGCGATCATCGTGAAGGCAATTACCGGCGTGACGTTCACGGCTGAGTCTAAGTCCGATTCTGTGTAGGGTCAATCAATATGAGGAGTGTTGGATGCGGTGACCATCGGCGCCTTCATTCACCAAAGAGCTCGTATAGATCCTCGACGAAACTAATCGCTACCACAATCGCTGAGCCGAACATCCCGATCAGGAACATGTAGCTCAAAATGTGCATCGCTAAATCTAGAATCGGATGATTCATCATTGCAATTCTACATCTGCCCGGGCTACGAAACTAGAACTCTCTGCCAACTGTCATTCGAAAGGGAGTGTTAGACTCACGCGGAATGCACAAGTTCTTCTTCAAATCGTCCACCGCCACTGCACTCCTTCCTTCCCTGCTCGCACATCCCTTCACTTGGGGATTGCTCGCCGCGGTCTTGCTCGATCTGCCGTTTCCGATCGCCGGCCCGTTGCCGCCTTGGCGCGGCGCGGTTGCATGGTTCGCTCTTGTTCCGCTCCTCTACGGAATCCTGACCCCGTCCAATGTTTCGCGGAAGGGCTTTCTCCGTCGCAGCGCCTCGGGCGCCTATCTTTGTGGAGTGGCCTGGTATCTGCTGAATTGCTACTGGATCTACGCCACGATGCACATCTATGGCGGCATAGGCTCGATCGCCTCGTGCGGAATTCTGCTGCTCTATAGCCTGGTCCTCGGACTCTACTTCGGCGTTTTTGGTCTCCTGATTGCCCTGGCGCACAAAGCTTTCAAGAGCGTCACCGCACCCTTGCTACTCGCTCCATTTGTCTGGGTCGCGCTCGAGTTCGCGGCCTCGCGCATTACGTGCGTGCCATGGGACCAGCTCGGTTACTCTCAGGTAGATAACTCCCTCCTCACCCGCCTGGCCCCGGTCACAGGCGTCTACGGCATCTCCTTCGTGCTAATGGCGGGCAACTGCATGTTTGCGGCAGCTTTGCTGACCTGCCCGTTTTCGCGCAGGCTTCGCCTGGCCTTCGGAGCCCTCCTGTTTTCAGTCGGCCTGCAACTCGGCTCGTTCGTTACCCTGCCGCCAACGCCTACCGACGCTACCGCGGTTTTATTGCAGCAGAACCTCGATGTCACCGAGAGCAACGACTGGTTCGGGCCGGAGTGGGACAGCCACACAGCTGAATTCATTGCCCTTAGCCTCAAGAGCTGCACCCCATACTTTGCCGGAATGCCGGAGCCGAATCCCGTCGTTGTGCAACCGGAGTGCCCAATCCCGCCCGCAAAGCCCGATCTCGTTGCCTGGCCCGAATCGCCCTCACCCTTCCGCGAGGCCGACCCCCATTTCCGAAAATTGATGGCCGACCTCACCCATCAGACCGGCTCTCCCGCCGTCGTCGGCAACATTGGTACCTGGCAGCATGACGGCACCATGGAGATATTCAACTCCGCCGAGTTCGTCGCTCCCGACGGGCAATTCCTCGGTCGCTACGACAAGATCCATCTCGTGCCCTTTGGGGAATACGTCCCCTACAAAGGTCTGATCGGCTTTGCCGGCACGCTTACGCAAGGGGTGAGCAGCTTTTCCCGCGGAGGCCTGCGCAAGGTCTTCACCGCACAAGGCCATACCTTCGGCGCTTTCATCTGCTACGAGGCCGTCTTCGCCGACGAGATCCGCCACTTCGCCGCGAACGGCGCACAGGTCTTCGTCAACATCTCCGACGACGGATGGTATGGCGACACCAGCGCACCCTGGCAGCACTTCAACATGGCGCGCATGCGTGCCATCGAGAACCGTCGCTGGATACTCCGCGCCACCAACTCTGGCGTCACTGCAGCTGTCGACCCACTCGGACGAGTGACCCAAAGCGCTCCGCGTCACGTACTCACGTCACTCGCCGTCCGCTATGGCTATCGCAGTGACGTCACCTTCTACTCGCGCTACGGAGACGTCTTCGCCATTCTCTGTGCCATAATCGCAATAGTTGCCGCCTTGTTGTCATTACGCCTTGCGATGAAGCAGCGACCTACAGAATCCAGCTAAGTCAGGTACGAGTTGTCATGTTGAATGAACTCGAATTCGCCTACTCCCAGGTGCGCGAAAAGGTAAAGACCCTGCGGGAGTATCTTTGACCCCGCCCGGCTACGCCGCGACCTTGCGGCCCTCGAAGTAAAGCTCTCCGACCCAAATCTCTGGTCCAATCCCGCGCAATCGCAGCCGCTCATGCGCGAGCGCAAGCGCCTCGAAGCAATGCTCGCCGACGACGGCGAACTCGCCCGTCGAAGCGGTGACATCGAGGCCTATTTCGAACTCGCCAACGAAGGCGAGAGCGTTGAGGCCGATCTTACCCGCGACATCGAGTCGCTCAGCGCCTTCGTCGAAGCGATGGAGACGCGCACCATGCTCTCCAGCGAGACCGACCCCCTCAATGCCATCCTCACCGTTCACCCCGGCGCCGGCGGCACCGAGTCTCAGGACTGGGCCGACATGCTGCTGCGCATGTATATCCGCTGGGCCGAACGTCAGGGCTTTAAGGTTGAAGTCAACGACTACCAGGACGGCGAAGAAGCCGGCCTCAAGTCCGCGACCATTACCATCAGCGGCGAGTTTGCCTTCGGCCAGCTCTCCGGCGAAACCGGCATTCACCGCCTCGTCCGCATCTCGCCCTTCGACCAGGCCAAGCGCCGCCATACCTCATTTGCCTCCGTCTTCGTCTCGCCTGAGATCGACGACTCGATTGAGATCGACATCAAGCCCGACGACCTCCGCATCGACACCTACCGCTCCGGCGGCAAAGGCGGCCAGCACGTGAACACCACCGACTCTGCTGTCCGCATCACCCACATTCCAACCAACATCGTCACCCAATGCCAAAACGAACGCTCGCAGCATAAGAACAAAGAGCGCGCCATGAAGATGATGCGTTCCAAACTCTATGAATTCGAGCTCGACAAGAAAAAAGAGATCAGCCGCAAGCTCGAAGACTCCAAGCTCGACATTAAGTTCGGCTCCCAGATACGTTCGTATGTCCTACAGCCCTACCGCATCGCCAAAGATCACCGCACCAAGGTCGAATTCGGCGACGTCGATCGCGTCCTCGACGGCTATCTCGAGCCGTTCATTCGCGGATATCTGCTCATGCGCCGCGACGGCAATGTGCCTGCCGCTGTCGACGCATCGGATGATTTGGATTGAAGAATAGCCAGCCATGAATGAGCCCGAAACAATTCGCGAGATCCTCGAGAACTCCAAAACCATCGCGGTCATCGGCCTCTCTGACAAACCCGGCCGCGCCAGTCTGGGCGTCTCCAGGTTCCTGCAGCAACAGGGATACCGGATCATCCCGGTAAATCCGCTCGCGACGACTGTCCTCGGCGAGCAGGCCTATCCGACACTGGACGCGGCATATCAGGCGCTCGGCGGAAAGATCGATCTGGTAAACGTCTTCCGGGCTCCCGCCTACATACCGGAGATCGTCAAGGATGTCATCCGGCTGAAGATTCCACGCCTGTGGCTGCAAGAGGGCGTCTGTCACGAAGCAGCCGCAGCAAGCGCTGAAGCTGCGGGGATCAAGGTCGTGATGGATCACTGCATCCTCAAAGAGCGCATGGCCGCAGGCTGGCGCAACGTCCTCTAATTCCCACGCGGAAGTCTTTCAAAAAGAGTCCGCCAGGAAATCATTTTCCCGCGTAGCGCTTCGAATAGGTCATAGTAAACTTCGAGGCAACTGTGGCGGCGCAACGCAAAAAAAAGTCCCTTTCCGGGAAGCTCGATATCCGCGACGTGGCGCTTCATGCCAAGGTCTCGATCGCCACCGTCTCGCGCACCATCAATCGCGTCCCCACGGTCGGCCCGGAGCTCGCCAAGCGCGTTTGGAAGGCCATCGAAGACCTGGACTACTACCCAAATACCCAGGCCCGCGGACTCGTCTCTGGCCGCAGCAGGCTGCTCGGCCTGGTCATCTCCGAGATCACCAATCCGTTCTTCCCCGAGCTGATTCAAGGCTTCGAAGAGATCGCCGTCGAGCACGGCTACGAAATCCTGATCGGCTCGACCAACTACGATCCTCTTCGCATGAATTTGGTGATTCGCCGCATGCTCGAGCGCAAGGTCGAGGGCGTCGCGGTCATGACCTTCGGCATCGAAGAACCGCTTCTCCAGCAGCTTGCCGCCCGAAAAATCCCTCTCGCCCTGGTTGACTTCGAGCTACCCAGCCCTCTGGCCAGCACCCTGCGGGTAGACTACGGGGCTGGCCTGCGCCAGGCCGTCGATCACCTCGCCGCGCTCGGCCATCGCCAAATCACTTTCATTAGCGGCCCCCGCACCCTTCACTCCGCCAGGGCACGTATTGAGGCCTTCCGCCTCGCTGCAAAAACGGCGAAGTTCTCTGCGGGAAACGCTCGCGTGATCGAGGCCGACCACACGCTGGAGGGCGGAATGCGGGCCTTTGAAGGCCTGCGCGCCCGCGGGGAGCTACCGACCGCCATCATGTGCTCGAACGATATGACCGCCATCGGTGTTTTGCGTTCTGCCTACGCCACCGGATTGCGGGTCCCCAATGACCTATCCGTCATCGGCTTCGACGACATTCGCTTCGCCCAATTCACGACGCCATCTCTGACGACGGTGCAGATGTCCCGTGCCGACCTTGCTCGCGCCGCCTTTCAGGCCCTGCACGACCACAGCCGGCCGGGACCCAGTTCCGCGACGCGGGAATACCCGATTCCCACCAAGCTCATCGTGCGCCAGTCCACCGACGTACCCGCCGCGACCGCTGGAATATCGCCGGCGCGGAACAGCTAACCGTCGACCGTTGCCCGGCTACCCGTTGAAACTCCGTCCATTCCGCCACTCGTATTGGCGCGCAACCCGGCCACGCCCTCTCGCGTAAGCCTCGCCGCTTGCTTGCGGTCGTCGTAGACCTGCGGAGAGCCGAAACGCAACGTCGCAACAATCGCCGGCAGTTGAAGAGTTTCTAACAAGTGCGGTGCAAATGAGATGTCCCCGTAGTAGCAGAGGTCTCTCTCGGCTGCGCCGTCGGCGGAATACTCGATCGCCCCCGCGGTCACCAACGCTCGCGCCTGCACCGCCGGCTCAAAGAGCGAGGGATGAAACCGAAGTACGCCGCTGCCATCGGAACTCGTGCCTTCGGGAAAAACGAGCACCAGCACGCCGTCCGCTAGCAACTCCTCTATTCGCTGCGCCACCTCAGCCGTACTCGCCGTGCTCTTTCGGTCGATGAATACCGTTCCGCCCAGAGCTGCAAGCAATCCCAGCAACGGCCACGACCGAACCTCCACCTTCGAGACGAAAATGCAGGGAACGGTCGCCCCATACAACAAGATGTCCAGATAGCTCAGGTGATTCGAAGCGATCAGGCCCTCCGTGGGTAGCTCGCCGGCTACGCACCGCCGAATGCCCAACCGCCGAAGCACCAACCGGCAGCTGCGATGCAGCCACGAAGCGCGCTCCCAGAGCGGCGGTTCGCCGCGCAAACGCAGAAATGCAAAGCTGACTACGCACTGGCAAAGAGAGAAGACCAGAACAATGGCCTTCCACCACCCTCGCAACCGGCTGCGTCCCACGCCGCCTATTGTGCTTCGATCAAAAACCGGACCCTCGCGGCGGGCGTGAGTTCGCGCATGTCCAGCAAGGTCAGGAAGTCGATAGTGCCAAACTCCCGGTCCAGTGCCGGAGCACCGCATATCCTCGCCCCGATCCCAATATACGTCCGCAGCAGCTTCGGTACCTTTGCCATGACCTCGGGGGGTTCTTCTGTGAAAGGCAACACATAGGTAGCGGTCGGAGCGCTACGGTAACGCTCCTCCGCCAGATAGTCCGAAAGCTGACGATACATTTCCCATCCGACTCTGGCGTCCTGAGAGTTCACCGAGGAACACCCGATCAGATAGCGCAGCTTGTAAACCCGCGTGTACTGAGCAATCCCGCGCCACAGCAAGGTTAGTACCTCGCTGGAGCGATGCTCCCGGTCGATCGAGGCCCGTCCCAGCTCCAAAACCGACTCCCGGAGCGGCTCGTAGGGTCTGAAATCGAACTCCTGTTCGCTGTAATAGCCAAGATTCTGCGCTGCCGTGTTTCCCGTTTGCATCCGGTAAGTGCCCACAATAGAACGGGAGTTACGGTCCTCGACAATCAACTGGTCGCAAAACAGGTCGAAATGATCGGTATCCAGGCCGGTCGTGTACGAGGTCTCCAGACCTTCGCCGAGCTCGATATTGAATACCTTAAAGCGCAGCCGGCAGGCGGCCTCGCGCTCCGCCAGTGTCTCCGCGATCGTCACCCGATACCGGCCCATCTCCATTGGTTGCCAGCCGCGGTGGGCCGGCTCCATGATGGGACATGGATCGACAACTGGGGTCTCGAAAGGAAGCCGGTTGAGCGTCGGATATTCGAGGATAGAGGTCTTGGCAAGGCTGGACCACGAGTCCACGGCGAGGGGGTTGGGGAGAATCTTCGACCCAATCATGCCCATATCTTCCCGCCCGATTGCCAACCCACTCTTAAAATGGGGAGAAAAATCCGCGAATATCTGCTGAATGATTCCCAATTTGCAACTAACTTTTTCGCCCCGGATTGGTGACGAAATAATAGTTGCGCAGTCGTTCGTCCTTGCGGTTATACTTAATTAGCGTCGAATAGGGACTGTGGCTCTACCGCTCGTTATGCACTTTGCTGTGGCAATACCTGCGAATATCCCGATTTCAATTCAGCGTTATCTCTACAAAAGGAAAAGAATCAAGTTATGGAACAGGGAACAGTGAAATGGTTTAACGATGCGAAGGGCTTTGGATTCCTGAGCCGCGCCAACGGTGAAGATGTATTCGTTCACCACACCGCGATTCAGGCCAATGGCTTCCGCAGCTTGCAGGAAGGCCAGGCCGTGCAGTTTAACGTAGTGAAGGGACCGAAGGGTTGGCAGGCTGAGAACGTTACAGTTCTCTAGGCTTCGCGCAAACTCCTAAACAGGAAGGGCGGCGACAGCCGTCCTTTTTGTTTCCCGCGCACTCCGAGCTGATGGTGTCGAATCTCCAATGATCCAGACAACGCAACCTGAAAAGGGAGCGCCCCGCCTCAGTTCGGCCTCTTCAAGCTCCGCCAACCCGGAAAGATCTTTCCGAGGCTGGCTTGTTCTGTGGCCGAGCTTCGCCTTCGCTCTGCTCCAAAACCTCTGCTCGGCCTTCGTTGCCATCAGCGGCCTGCGCCTGGTGATCGGCCTGTCCTCACTCGCGTCGGCCATAGGCGCTCACGTGCCATGGAGCCTTCACGCCGATTGGATCCGCATTCCGATGGTGGTGCTGGCCCTCGCCGGCTCCCTGATTAATCTCTACGCGATCTGGCGCATTCGTAACCTGCGCCACCGTCCCGCCGCGCAATGGCGCCTGCAACCGGTCTCCCCGGAAAAGCTTCGCTCTGAAAAACTACAAACCATTCTGGCCGTGATCACTCTAGTCTTACTTGCCGTAGAAGAATCGCTTCATCTCATCCTTCATCACGTCCCGTAGAGACAACTTAGACCGAATCAGAACTGCCAGACTCGGCCGACGAGCGGCAAGACTGCATTTTTTCAAGAAAGATGCCACCTGGCGAATCTTCCGCGGGTACGCCTATTCTGATTCTGCTCTAACATTCGCGTTTCCCGCGTCAGGCCGCTGCAGGGCCGTCAGCTCTTTTTCGAGCCTTGAATGCAGACGCTCACTGTAACCCACCGGCAGAGCGAACGTACGGTCGTCCGCGGTCAGATACAGGATGTTCCGGGTACTATCCAGAATGGCCGAGCATATCTCGCAATGCTCTAAATGGCGCTCGATCTGGTTACGCACCTCTGGATCGACAGAGTTGTCGATGTAATCGGAGATATACGCCCAGACATGCTTGCAGTTCAGCTCCATAGCGCCCTCCCAAAGAATCCGCGCCGCGGCGGAAAGGCACTCTTCAGGAACGGGACCAGCCGTTTCTGAAGCATCATCCGCGCCCGATGCAGTCGCACTTTGACGACATTGGCGGTAACCCCGAGCGCCCGCGCAGTCTCTTCCACATTCATCTCCTCCAGGTCCCGCAGAGTAAATACTTCGCGGTAGATAGGAGGCAGCTCAGCCACAGCCGCTTGCAACTCGGCGCGCAATTCCGAGCGCTCCAACGCCTCCGAGGGTATCTCTCGCCAGTCGGTCAACATCGCCGGAGTAAAATCGCCTTCGTAACTCTCCTTGTCCGCATCCAGTGACTCCATCTGCGCCCGCTTCGACTTACGAAGCCGGCTTCTCGCTTCGTTCAGCGCGATCGACACCAGCCAGGTGCTGAATTTCGACTCGCTGCGAAACGATCTCAGGTTGCGGAACGCTTTGATCATGGTCTCCTGGGCTGCGTCCTCTGCCTCGGCCTCGCTGCCTAAAATTGCAACCACGGTAAGGTAAATCTTGCGTTCATAAGGCCGGATCAGTTCGTGGAATAGCTCGCTCTCCCCGAGACAGATGCGCTCGATCAATCCGGCCTCGTGACTATCTTCAGGGCGCATGATGGATGAAATCCTGTTGTCCTCTTCAAAGAATAGAGTACCGCCCTGCCTGACAGGGTTTCATGCGGGATTGCAAGCATCTCAAGACGCCAACGGAGAATCGCCGGAGTCTCTCTCCTCCCGCTGCACGTATCTTCACTTAGACTCCGAGACTTTCATCCGGTTACAGGGTTGAAATTTAGTCGGGATATCGAGCATGTAATCCTCGCGGATATGCAAGACAGTGGCTTAGTCAGGCATACTTATTAACCGTTGCCTGCATCCATATCTAAAGTGAAGCATGCAATATGGCGATGATGACGTAACTGGCTCGAAGTGCGATTCAGCAGTTCGGTCGCCGCTAAAACGCTCGCAAAAATGTGTCAAAGCTGTCCAGGAAAGAATGAAATCCTAAGTTAAAGGGAGAAAAAGGAAATGGATCGAAATGGAATTTTGGAAATGATCGGGGAAGAAATCAGCCGCTTGGAGCGGGTCCGGGAACTACTAAGTTCGTCGAACGGCCATAGCGTGCTTGTCGGTCGCCCCTCGAAGGCCTCCGCCGCCCCCAAGAAGCGCATCTTGAGCGAGGACGCTCGGAACCGCATTGCCCAGGCGCAAAAACGCCGTTGGGCCAAACAGCGCAAGGAAGCGTTGCTGGCCAAGAAGGCAAGCTAGGTACGACACTCGGCAGTTGGTATTTCAAGAGGGCGCGTTATTCTGATAGAGTCTGTTTTTGTCCAAACGGGAACAAAATTCGGCCCTCCTAACGTCGCCTGAATGCTGAAAGTAAAACTCCTCCATCCGGACGCGAAGTTACCGACAGTCGCTCATCCCGGAAGTGATCTGGGTTATGACCTCTACGCCATTGAGGACGTAACCCTGCATCCTGGTCAGCCCTTGAAGGTTCGCACCGGAATTGCAGTGGAAGGGCCCCCGGGCGTTGGCTTCATCTTGGGGGATCGGTCCTCAATGGCCGCCAAAGGCGTGACTTACGCCGGAGGAAGAATCGACGCAGGTTACCGCGGCGAACTTCTGATCTGCCTCATCAACACCAACCAGCCCGAGTTCCGGCTTCAATCCATCAGAAATGAATCCGGAAACCTGATTGACGTTGTCCTCGAACAGAGCGACGTCACAGTTCAGATCCGCAAAGGAGACAAGATTGTGCAGTTGTCCCCTTTCGCCGCCCTGACCGGGGGCGAGGTAGTGGTTGTTGAGGAACTCTCCTCCAGCGAACGCGGCGAAAAGGGTTTTGGATCGTCCGGTCGCTGACCGGGCATCGCATTCTCTGAAACGCAAAGAGGGCACCCTTTCGGGTGCCCTCTTTGCATGTTGGATTGTAAGGTGCTCTCTAGGGCAGGTAGTACCGGAACGAAGTCCAGAACATGCTGTTGGTCGCTTGAGGCGTAGCTCCAAGGCCTGAGAACACGTTGCGGGTTGCATACGAGTACTGGAAGCCCTGACGGAGACGGCCCATCGGCCCCTTGTAGAAGTCATACCAGTAGCCGAAGGTGATCTCTTGCACGTCGCGGGTATTCGCTGCGCAATTGGATGGATTTGTGGGAACGTTGCTGCCGCCCGGAAGAGGCTCGGTGAAGCAACCCGTGTTGTTGAAGGAGTAGTTGCCATAGCCGTAAGGCGTACCGGCTTTTTCGCCCAGATAGCCGCCGGCCGGAGTGTAGCTGTAGTTCCGGAAGGTACCGTCGGTTCCGTAGTAGAAGTAAAGATCCAGGCGCGGAGTAACGTGCCCCTCGATCGTTCCCATCGCCGAATACCCGTGCAGCAGCTTGACCGTACCAGCGTAGTTGGCGGTGGCGTCGGACAGGGTGCTGGCTCCGTAACGGTTGACTCCATCACCCCACTGGCCCTTCAATCCAAAATCTAGCTTCTTCTGGAAGGTCGAAACGCGTGCGCTGCCGCCAATGCCGCCACCGACTGTCTGGTTGTTGTAAGCGTTCACCGGCGCGGTCAGCGAAGTGTAAGTGCGCCAGTGGAAGAAGCGCCCGATGCCATACGCTTCAAAGTGGCCAAACTTCGGATCTGCTGACGCCTTCAGGATCAGGTCGGGAGCATAGTTGAAGGTGTAGTTGGCGCCGCTGTTGAGGTTGTTGCCGCCCGGACCGCCTGTGAGCAAAAAGGTCGGAACCGTGCCACCAAGGTTCAGCAATTCAGGGTTTTCGACCGCAAGCGCAAAGGTGGTTTTGTAGGGCATGTTGATCGACGCACGGAAAGCGTACTGCCGCTCCCAGTTGAAGCCCGTATTGTAGTTCGGGTCGATGGTCGCCGGCGCTTGTTCCTTGCCGGGCGCTAGTTGCGAATCCGGCTTGTACTCGGTCGCCAGGGACCACATCTGGCCGCCGGTTACCATCCATTTCTTGGTCGACGCCTGTGCCCACAGTTGACGTTGCCGCAGCGTGTAGCTGTTGCTCTGATTGCTATTGGAACTCGAACCTGCCGAGAGGAAGTCAGCTTCGTAGTAGCCGCGCAGGGTGAAATTCGCGGGTCTTGCCCTCAGCGAGCAATGCAATTCGCGACTGACGGGCGCTGGCAAAGAACTCGGTCAAGTGGGCCGCGTCCGCTGCCTGGAGCGGCAAGCTGCTGAACGGCGTCGCAAGGCCGGCCCCGGTCGCTGCGCTCCGCCATACCGTTTCAGCCGCCAGGTAGCTTCCCGTCGGGCTTAGCGTTACTCCCTTGAAATAGATCGCGTCAGGATGCTGCATCGTTGCGGTGGTCTGCTTCTGCGTATCCTGAATGGTCTGAGCCAGGGAAGCGTTGTTGGTCTTCAGATCGGTCACCGCACCCTGTAGGCTCGTGACCGCCTCAGTGTTGGTGGAATTCGCCTGCTGCGCTGCCTGGGCTGCTTGTTGCGCCTGCTGCGCGGATGCCTGGGCCGCTGCCGCCGCCGCTTGCGCCTGTTGCAGCTGTGCGTCCTTTTCGGAGAGCTGCTGCTTTAGGCTCTGGATCTGGCTCTGCATATCGGTCCGCAGGGCATCGATCTGTGCCTGGACTGCCGCGTCAGAAGAAGGTTTCTTCTTGGGCTTAGCCGCCGTTTGGGCGTTCCCGTAGGGGATCGCCATAGCCAGCGCCAGTGTTGCCAGCGCCTTGAGATTCGTTTTCATTGGGCCTCTCTTAACTTTCAATTAGCAAATCGCAGAATGACGTGATGTGGAGAAATGTTCAGTTCGCCGATGTAGGGCGGCCTGCGCTCCTCACCCGTTCTTTTGGGCTTGGCGAACTGGAACCGAGGCAAGAAATACTGCACGCAGCACAGCTTGCACCTTGTAGAGCGTCGCAGGCGTCCGTGAAATTTGAGTTAAATTTGGGTGAATAACCGGACAAACGAAGGGCGGCACCTGGCAGAAGGAGGAAAATCCGGGCAAGTTAGCCTCAATGGCGACGGGTATTCCGAAAGACCTGGAGTCCGCGGCGGCCAAAGGTTTCAGAGAATGCCCTGGACTCGTACGATCATGACCTCGGTGGCCTTGATCAAAGCCCCCGCCGTCTGACCTTTGCGAAGCTGCATCTCGCGGGCGGCGTCTGCAGTAATGATGGAAGTGATCTTCTGGTCGCCGATCTCAAGCACCACCTTAGCTAACAAGCCGCTAATCTTGACCTCGACGATCTGACCCACTAACTGGTTCCTCCCGCTGACGTTGCGGAAGCGCTCTCGAGAAGATTTCTGGCCAGGCGTTGCCTTCGACCTCATAAGCGTGGACAGCGCGCTTTGCGGGATGCGATGGTGCCCGCCCGGGGTTTTGATGGTCTTCAATTTCCCGCCCAGAATCCATTGCTTGATCGCAGGATAACTTACCCCCAGCGCCGCCGCAGCCTCGCGGGGCCTGAGCAAAACATCGACATCGGGCATGGCACTCCTTCCTAACGCCGGCGACGCTGTAACCTTTTGCTCGCCGCCGTGATCAATACCCTTGCATCTAGAGAAAATCGACCTAATTCGATAATCAAAACCGCCTAATATCGAAAGTTTGAGAATAGACTTTATGCGCCTTATCTCTTCGCTCCGCCAGCGCCTTATCGCGCCCCTTCTCTTCGCGATTGCCCTCGCTCTCGCCGCCACTCCCGCCATTCGCGCCCAGCAAACTGGGGCTCCGGCAGCCGATGGCGGTTTCTTTGAGCGCTACCAGGCACGGGTGAGCGCGACCCAGGCCGAACAGCCTCATTGGGTCACTCCCCTCGTGACCGTCACGCCGAGGCTCGAACAAGAGCTTCGTACCGACTTCCTGCACCAGTACAACAAGAAGGACTTCGTCATTTGGAACTACGATAATTCAAAAGGGCTGGAATTCATCCCCGAGCGGCACACCGAGATCATCATCAATTTGCCCCCCTGGTTCAACCGCTCTAACGGAGAACCCGACGGCTGGGGGGATATCTCGTTCCTTGCCAAAGGCCGCATCTTCGCCCGCAATGAGGAGCATGGCGATGCAATTATCACCGCATTTCTAGGCGCCAGCGTTCCCACCGGCAAAAACGGCAATGGAAGCTGCTGCGCGGTCGTGACTCCAACGTTGGCGGCTGGCAAAGGTTTTGGCCGATTAGACCTCGTGTCGACCATCGGCGGCTCGCTGCCGATTACAAACTCCAAGGGTCTTGGCCATACCATCACCTGGAACAATACGGTCCAATACCGCCTCGCGAAAACCGGCTTAGGCCGTTACGTCTGGCCAGAGTGGGAGTTTAACTCCAGCTTTTACGAGGGCGGCCCCAATAACGGTCACGTCGCAACCTTTGGAACTCCGGGAATTGTCTTCGGAAGGGTTCCCCTGACCCACACCGCCGACGGAAAACCAGGAAGACTAGGACTGACCTTTGGCGCGGGGGAGCAGATCGCGTTGACTCACTTTCACACATACAACCATTCGACCGTATTGACTCTGCGTATGCCGTTCTAGGGAGTGTTGGAGCGAAGCGCCGGCAAACCTCTTTGGAACTACGGATGCATCCCGGCGCTGACCAGATTAGCCAACAGCCGGTAAGCCCCCGGCACAGCTTCCGGCGTCTGCCGATAGAGCGCGAAGGCAACATAGATATAAGTTCCTTTGCCGTCATGCGCCACCAGTAAGCCACCCTTTTGAGGGTCCTGCCCAGGGTCGTGGGTCTCGGTCAACGCCGTATATTTGGGGTCCCAGCTTTCCATAAACGAGTGACCCCGCTCCTCAACCCAGCCATCGAAATCCGCGGCCGTGATCTGATTCGGCCACGTCAGCAACGGATTCTTCGGGTCGAGCAAGGTAACTGGATCGGTCTCATCCACCACCTTCTCCGCCGATCGTCCCAAGGTATACGGATAAGGCCCAAAGTTATGGTCATACTCCCCGCTCTGGTACTGCACGACTAAATTGCCGCCATTCTGCACATACTCCAGCAGCCTGCGGTTGTTCGCTGCCAACTCCGGCCGCGAGGCATAGGCACGAATGCCCAGCACAATCACGTTGTACTTGCTTAGGTCCCCAGACGTGATCTCCGCGGCACTCAGCAGATGCGGAGGAACGCCAAGGTCCTCCAGCGCCTGAGGGACGTCATCGCCCGGTCCCATCACGTAGCCGAGATTCAGCCCCGGCGCGACCCGAACATCCACGCCCCGCGCGCGATAGGTCGCAGGCCGGTAGTAGTTATAAGGCCGCAGGCCCGGATAGCCAACCGTCCGATACCCGTCGCTATAGTCATGACCGCCGCTCGTCGCGACTGCCTTGATCTCGTACGACTTTGGCTCCAACTTGTCTGGATGTATTTGGAAATTTACCTCGCGGTCCTCTCCATTGTTCAGTTGAAAGGCCACCTGCGCAGGATCGGACTTCCATCCCGTCGGCAGGTCAAGCCGCACACTACCATCCGCAACTCCGGCTACATTGCTATGTACCGTCACAGCCAGCGAGAACTTGCTCTCACCCAAAGGCACCGCACCCGCCGATGGATGAATTCCAACCGAAATCCCCGGCGCAATCACCAGCGGATCTTCCACCGACCCCATCCCCGCCGACCGATGCACCGTCTGCACCACCTGTCCGATCTGAATCGGCACGCCGTCGTAATCGAACTCCGCCCATCCTTCCAGCGGATACGGCGCAAACGAATCGTTGAGCCAACCACCGCTCTCCGCGACGCGGATCGATATCGTAATAAGCCTGCGCCGTGCTCGGACGGCTGAAATACGGCCGCGTCCCGCTCGCCTTTGCGGCAATGCTCACGCGGAACAGCGCATCCCCGGTCACTGCATCCGCCTTCGGTTCCGCGAGTTCTTCGACGCTGGAGGTCGTATCCGCCGCCGAAGCTACCCACGTCTTGACCAATTTTGGCGCAGACTCTTGCTGTGCCCCGACATTCAGCAAATGCAGCCGAACATAGACATCCGACCCCGGAGTCGCAGCCGCACGCGTCTCCTCAACTCCTGAAGAGAAAATGCTCGCCTGCGTCACGCTCTTTCCCGGGGTCGTCAAAGCATCGATCTGCAGTCCCAATGCCTCGGCCAGGGCCGTATTGAACTGCCCCAGCTTGCGCTCCAGTTCCCAAGTGACGTTTGCCTTATCGTCATCGGAAAGGGAACTGTTCTTCACCTCACCAATCAACTTCTTTGTCGCCAGATATCCGTCATGCAGAGCCGGCGCGACCTTTACGGGAGCAGCCGGATCGAAACTCGCCATCGCTTTTTCGACAGCGCCGTTGATCGTCTGTAAGCCACTCTTCAGAAACCCGGTATCGCCATGCGCCAGGCCCGCAATCCCTGCGATCGAAGTATCGACGCCATCAAAGAAGGACGTCTCACTCTCGCCGCTCTTCACACTCGACCCGTAGCGGTGATAATCGGAGTTCACTTCGCCAGGCAGCACGATATAGCCGCCGCCATTTTGCGTCTTCTGAAAACCCCAACCCTGCCGCGAAATCTGCACATAAGTCCGCCCAAGCAGCGGATCATAATTTCCTTCCGGAACGACAACATTCGTCGCCGGCGCGGTCGTGCTCCATTCCTTCGTCACATAGTTATAGAAGCGCACCGGCGCCCACTTGCCCGTCGCGTAATCGAACATGCCCTCTTTGCCAATCGAATAATTCGGCACCCGCGCATAGACCTTCAGCGGAGACCACGGCCGCAGCCCCGCCTTGATCTGATCGGGAAATACCTTCGGATCGCCCGCCGCGGTGAAAACTTCCTGCGCCATCTCGCCCGAAACCTGGTGCTGCCCATGCCCATCCGTAATGCCGCCGATAAAGCTCGCTGTAATCACTAGCGGACGATTGAGCCGCACCGCGCGCACCGCGTCATAGAGCACCCGCTCATGCCCCCACTGCTGAAACGCCTCATCGATCGTCTTCGAGAAGCCGTAATCGGCAACCCTGCCCCAATACTGCTCGACGCCGTAATACTCATCCGCCTTCAGCAGCTCGTTGGTGCGAATCAGCCCCAAAGCGTCGTCAGCCTCGCTCGACATCACATTCTGGCCGCCTTCGCCGCGGGTCAGCGTCATCAGCGAAGTCCGTACGCCTTGGCCGCGTGACTCATAAGTCAGCATGCCGCCGTCCTCATCGTCAGGATGGGCGACGATCATCATCATGCTCGCCCAGGTATGCAGCCGCTGTAGTTCCTGCCACAGGCCATTCTCGCCGCGATCTTCGGCAAGGGGCTGTGCCTCAACCGCGGCCGGAGTCTTCGGCAGCGTCGACGAGCCTTGTTGCGCGAAAAGAGAAACACTGCATACGATCGCACCGACACCCAATAGGCACGGCGCTGCAAATATCCTGTTGCGAAGATTCATCAATAAGTCCAAGCCTAAACGAGCAATCGGTCGAGATGTGATGATGGAATTGGCAATAAAAGCCCAGTGTACAATCCGGGCAGTTCGAGGTCGAAACTCAACTGTCACTCATCTGGACGTGGAGCCTCAATGGCAAACAGCTTTGGCACCGACATTTTGATTCAAGCGCCGGACCCAAAATCGGCCGCCGCTTTCTACGCCCAGACTCTTGGATTCGAGATCACCGGCGAGGATGCAAACATGATCAGCCTTCACGGCAAGCACATCAATCTCTTCATCGAGCAAGGGCCCGCGCTGGGGCCGGTCTTCGAGGTGACCGTACCTAACGTCGCCGAAGCCCGGCTGCGGCTCCTCAAGAGCGGATGCGAAGTCGTCAAAGACGAGCCCGAGTTTCCGAGATGCTACGTTAAAGATCCGTTCGGCTTGATCTACAACATTACGAGCTAGGTCGCATCAGCTGTTCCTCAGTGGCCTTTGCTGAGGGTCGTTTCTTCCGAAATTCACCTGATGCAAAAAACCTCAGAAAACTCCGCTAACTCGAACGCCGCGCAATCACCGGTTGCCCTCACTCGCCAGGTCAGCTTCGGCAGCGCGCTCTCGCTCAACATGATGAACATGATCGGCGTCGGCCCGTTCATCACCATGCCGCTGGTCGTCATCGCCATGGGCGGCCCCCAGGCAATGCTAGGCTGGGTGCTCGGCGCGCTAATCGCCATTTGCGATGGACTCGTCTGGGCCGAGCTCGGCGCGATGATGCCCCAGGCCGGAGGTTCTTACGCATATCTGCGCGAGATGTACGGCCCCAATCGCGCCGGACGCCTCGCATCATTCCTCTACGTCTGGCAGCTCGGTTTCAGCGCGCCGCTCTCCATCGCATCAGGATGCATCGGGCTCGCGCAATACGCCGCCTATCTCTGGCCATCGCTCGCCGGAAGCGTATTTCCTCACGCGAACTTCGGCCCACTCGCCGGTCTCCACTACACCAGCCTCGCCGCCGCGGCTACCTGCATCGTCACCGTGGCTTTGCTTTACCGTAATGTCCGCTCGATCACCAGGCTCGCCTGGGTATTGTGGGCCGGAGTGCTGCTCACCATCGGCGGAGTTATCCTCGCCGGCTTTACTCACTTCAACGCTACCCAGGCATTCAGCTTTCCACCCGGAGCCTTCCATCCCGGCCACGTCTTCTTCAGCGGACTCGGCGCAGCAACCCTGATCGCCACCTACGACTACTGGGGCTACTACAACGTCGGCTTCCTCGGCGCAGAGATTCGCGACCCCGGCCGCGCCATCCCCCGCGCAGTCCTCATCTCAATCTTCGTCGTCGCCGCGCTCTACCTGCTCATGAACGTCAGCGTGCTCGGCGTCATTCCCTGGCAAGAGATGAGTTCTTCCCTCAACCTGCAAAGCCGCTACGCAATCGTCGCCCTCGTCATGCAACGCACCCTCGGCCACACCGCCGCCCAAATCATCGCCGTGCTTGTGATGTGGACGGCCTTCGCCTCGGTCTTCGCGCTCCTGCTCGGTTACTCGCGCGTGCCCTACGCCGCCGCGCTCGACGGCAACTACTTCCGCGTCTTCGGCCGCCTTCACCCCAAAGAGGGCTTCCCTAACATCTCGCTCCTGGCCCTCGGCGCGGTTGCGACCATCTTCTGCTTCTTCGATCTCTCGCACGTCATCGCGGCGCTGGTCGCCATCCGCATCATCCTGCAATTCTTGCTGCAGCACGCTGGAGTCATCCTGCTAAGGCTCCGCGAACCCGATCGCCCCCGGCCATTCCGCATGTGGCTCTACCCGCTGCCGCCCATCCTCGCCGCTGCTGGATTTCTCTTCGTCCTCTTCTCGCGCCCCGACGCCGCCCGTGAGATTCGCTACGGCGCAGCCATCGCCATCTCCGGATGCCTGCTCTACTTCATCCGCGCTCGCATTCGCCACGAATGGCCATTCGCCAAGGTCAGCGCCGAAAACTAAACCGTTTCGCGAACTGCGACGCTTTTCCTATTTGTCATCTCGACCGGAGCGCGCAGCGCGGAGTGGAGAGATCTGCGGTGTCAGCGATATATCGGATCGTGATTCTCAGGCGGTGCCTGGCGCCCCGCTGATTCAAGTTGACTAACTCAACGCTTCCACCAACCTACGCTGCCGCGAAGCCTCATACAGCAGAATGCTTCCCGCAATCGCCGCATTCAACGACTCAACCGGCCCAGGGCAGGGAATCGTGATCCGACCATCCGCCCGCGCCAGCAACTCCGGCGACAGTCCGCGACCTTCGTTTCCAATCATCAGCGCCACCGGCCCCGAAAGTTGCGACTCAGTCGCCGAGACACCCCACTCCGCAACCGCAGCGAAAACGCGAACTCCCGAAGATGACAGCCGAGAAAAGACTTCATCCACACCCGCAGCCACAACCGGCAGCCGAAATACCGAGCCAGATGACGCCCGCATCGCCTTAGCATTCCAAGGGCTCACCGTCCCCGGCAGCGTGATCACGCCACTCGCGCCAAACGCCTCCGCCGAACGAATCAACGTCCCCAGATTGCCAGGGTCCTGCAAGCCCGCCGCAATGACAACCATGGGTGACTCGCCCCGCAGCGCGTCGTCGAGCGAAAACGACTTCGGCGTGACGAGCGCGGCGATCCCCTGCGGCGATTCGGTCGTCACCGCACTCGCGAAGATCTCCGCCGGCAACTCAATCACTTCGACCGCCGCGCCCAGCTCGATTCGCGCGAGCAGAGCCTCGTCGCCGCTGCGAAAGAAAACCGTAGCGATCTCGACCCCGCTGCGCACCGCCTCCAGCAGCAGGTGTTCGCCCTCAATGCCGACACGGCCAGTGGCGGACAAGACCCCCGACGAGAGACACGCCCGCAATTCTTTGACCCGGCTGTTCTGGCGACTCTGTACAATTCGAGAGTGAAGATGTTGTGAAGCAGGCGGCATTGCAGCGATTCTACTCGCTCCCGAAATCGCGTTTCTGACTCTCGGACGCTGCCCGCCTCAACTCAATTCTTGTGGAGAAATCTTGTCGGCGGAAATTCTTCGCGTCCACCCGGACGAACCTGAACCTGAGCGTATCGAATACATCGTCTCCTGCTTGCGTAGCGGCAAAGTGGTCGGTCTGCCCACCGACACTTTCTACGGCCTCGCCGTTGACCCAGTCAACCTGCGCGCCGTCGACCGCATTTACGAGATCAAGACCCGCATGCGCCACAAGCCGCTCTCGCTTCTCATCGGCGACACTGCCCAGGCCTATGAGTTGGCCCGCGATATCGGCTCCGGCTTCGACCGTCTCGCCGAGCGCTACTGGCCGGGCCCGCTCACGATCATCGTGAAAGCGAGCTCGCGGCTGCCCCTGCGCAGCACGGCAAATACCGGCAACGTCGCGATCCGCGTCCCTGACGCCGCGATACCCCGCGCCGTCGTTCAAGCCTTCGGCCTGCCGATCACGGCGACCTCCGCCAACTTGCAGGGATTGCCCGAATGCACCTACGCGGCCTGCGTCCGCGACCAGCTCGGCGACCGCATTCCTTTAATCGTCGACGGTGGCCCGAGCGGCCAGGGGCTGCCCACCACCATCGTCGATCTCTCCGGCGGTGAAAACGCGTGGCAGGTGCTGCGCGAGGGTTCGATCCCGACCCACGAGATCGCGCTCACCTTAAACGCCTGAGAGTGAATGCCGGAATGCGGCTGGAAGAAAAAGCATGAGAGTCAGGCTGCTCATTCTGCTGTTGGGAATTCTGGTGCTCGCCACGATTGGCTGGCTGCTTTGGGTCAATGCGCAAATCCAGTACTATGCCCATCTCGATGAATCCCGCCCCGCCGACGCGATCGCTGTCTTTGGTGCCGCTGAGTATGACGGACGTCCCTCACCCGTCTTCCGCGCCCGCCTCGACCACGGCCTCACACTCTATCGGCAGGGAATCGCACCGCTAGCCATCACCCTCGGCGGCGCAGGCGATGACGATCACTCCGAAGGCGCCGTCGGCCACGATTATCTGCTCGCCCACGGCATTCCCGAAGACCATATCATCGCCGAAACCCAAAGCAGCAACACCAAAGAATCAGCCGAGCGTCTCGCGGTCATCGCCGCCGCCAATCATCTCCAGCGGATCGTCGTCGTCAGCGACGGCACCCATCTCTTCCGCATTCACGCTCTCTGCGCCGCCGAAGGACTCGACGTCTACACCTCGCCCCGCCCACCGGGAAAGCCCATCGGCTGGTGGCAAGCGACGCAAAGACTGTGGCACGAGATCGCCAGCTACACTGCCTGGCGATTGCACATGCACTAAACACTGTCACAAATTGTCATCTCGACCGGAGCGCGCAGCGCGGAGTGGAGAGCCCTGTAGTTTCCGCCCTTTCGCGGGCCCTCACGAATGCATCAACGAATAAACATGATTCGCAATCATCAAATCTTCCAAGGGCGAAAGCACCATCACCTTCACCGCCGAACCGTCCGCACTGATCACTGCCTGACCACTCGCGTCTCTCTGCAAGGACTCATTCCGCTTCGCATCGATCACAATTCCCAATTCTTCAATCCCCGCGCAAACCTCGGCCCGGGTGTCGGCATCATGCTCCCCAATGCCGCCAGTGAAGACCAACATATCCAACCCGCCCAGAACAGTCAGATAACTCCCAATAAATTTGCGAATCGCATAAGTGAACTGCCCGACCGCCATTTTGGCAAGCGCATTTCCCGCCTGAATCGCCTCGCGTAAATCGCGCATGTCCGACATGCCCTCGGAGGTTCCAACCATTCCCGACTTCCGATTCACCAGCGTCTCCAGCTCGTTTGCCGCGTCATCCCGGCTGAGCACTGTATCCTCGTTCTTCGCCTCGAATTCGCGAAGAATGTAAAGCAAGACTCCAGGATCGATATCGCCAGTGCGCCCTCCGGAAATGATGCCGCCAGTCGGGGTCAGCCCCATGGACGTGTCCACTGATTTGCCATCCTTCACCGCGGTAATCGAACACCCATTGCCCAGGTGGGCAATCAGCATGCGCGACGGCACAGCCGAGCCAAGCTGGTACAGGATCGATTCGCAAGAAAGTCCATGCGCGCCATACCGGCGGACGCCTTCCTCCCAATACTTCTCTGGAATTGCGAAGCGCGCCGCAACCTCCGGAATCGTGATGTGGAACGTCGAGTCGAAACAAACAAAATTTGGAAGTCCGGGGAATAGTTCCTGCATCTGGTGAATGATGTAAATCGCGCTCGGATTATGCAGCGGAGCAAAGCCAATACTCCGTTCCAACTCCGCGAGCACCTCAGGAGTAAGCCGCTGATGCTCACGCAGCTTCGGACCCCCGGCAACAACCCGATGACCAATCGCCCCAGGCTTTGGAAATGGCGGCTTCTGCAAAGCCTCGGCAATCAGCTTGAACGCCGCCTCGCGATTAGGGATTTCCGGCTTTTCGTCGACGATTTTCTTACCGTCCGAGGTATTTACATGAAAGCTGCCATTCGCCGTCCCAATCCCGTCGACGGCACCATCGAAGAGCATCGTCTTCGTCTCCGCCGTCGCCTGAAAAACAGAGAACTTGATCGACGAAGAGCCGCTGTTGATCACCAGAATGGGAAGTTCGGACATGGGGTTTGGGTCTGCCACGAATAGACTTCGATCGTACGCCGCCTCTAGGAACGAAATAAGGCAGGGAGGTCGCGCTTACCATGAATTACGCGCATGATTTCGGCGCTTCGCCGGACTATGCGGTAGAGGACAATGTATTCGCCCGCGGTCACGCTTCGATATCCTGCCCGGATTTCATCTCGCTTACGACCCAGATATGGAAACTCCCGCAGCAACCTGAATTTCGCGTTAAGGTCGTCAACCACGCTATCAGCTTCCAACTCGCTGTATTTGGCAAGATAATCCCAGATTTCGGCAATATCTCGCCGACCCTGTGGACTTAGAACACTTCTGCTCACGAAGACAGCGCGGAACGACGCATTCGGCCTTCCCGCTTTATCTGCTCGCCCAGCTCCTTGAGGCCTGCGTCATCGCACTCGATGTAATTACCTGCGGCCATGTCCGCCTCTGCTTTGTCGAGAGAAAGAAGTAACTCCATATGGTTTCGCTCGACTTCCTCCCATATTGCGAGGGCCCGCCGCACTGCTTCAGACGGATCTTTAAAGCGTCCTAGTTCCACGCCATATTGAATGAGCGCTTCCTGATCGGGCGTGAGGTCGATTTCCATTGCCTGAGCGTAGCCCCCCCAAATTCATATGTCAACGCACGAACGGTTCCGCTACAGAGTCCACTTCCAGTTCCGGACCTCCGGCAAATCCTCGCCATTCTCCGACACATAAAGCTTGTGCCGCTGGATCTGCTCCGTATACCGCTGATACGCGGCATCGGCCTCATGAGCAAAGCGCGGAACACGGCGAATCACGTCATAAGCCAGCTGGAAGCGATCAATATTATTCATCACGCACATATCGAAAGGAGTGGTGGTCGTGCCTTCTTCCTTATAGCCGCGCACATGAAAGTTATCGTGATTCGTCCGCCGGTAGGTGAGCTGGTGAATCACCAGCGGATAGCCGTGAAACGCGAAGATCACCGGCTTGTCCTTGGTGAAGAGATTATCGAAGTCCACATCCGGAATCCCATGCGGATGCTCGCTCTGCGGCTCGAGCGCCATCAGATCAACCACATTGACCACGCGGATCTTGATATCCGGATAATTCGCGCGCAACTCGGTAATCGCAGCCAGCGTCTCGAGCGTAGGAACATCCCCGCAGCACGCCATCACCACATCCGGATCGCCGTCGCCGTCATTGCTGGCGAAATCCCATTTGCCCATTCCGACCGTGCAATGCTTCACCGCCTCATCCATGGTGAGCCAGTTCTCGGCCGGCTGTTTCCCGGCCACGATCAGGTTGATGTAGTGCCGACTCCGCAGGCAATGATCGGCGATCGAGAGCAGGCAGTTCGCATCCGGCGCAAGATAAATGCGCACGATCTCCGACTTCTTGGTCAGCAAATGATTGATGAAGCCAGGGTCCTGATGCGAAAAACCATTATGGTCCTGCCGCCATACATGCGACGTGAGCAGGTAGTTGAGGGAAGCGATCGGCTTACGCCAGGGCATCTCGCGCGTGGTCTTCAGCCACTTCGCATGCTGATTCACCATCGAGTCGATGATGTGGATGAACGCCTCATAGCAAGAAAAGAATCCGTGCCGCCCGGTAAGCAGGTAGCCCTCCAGCCAGCCCTGGCACATATGCTCGCTGAGGATTTCCATGTACCGGCCATCCGGCGAAAGGCTCACATCGACAGGAAGCTGCTTGTCCAGCCACGTCTTGCCGCTCACCACATAGCCATCGTCGATGCGGTTCGAGGCCGTCTCATCCGGCCCGAAGATGCGGAAGTTCTTGCTGTCGAGATTGCACTTCATCACGTCGCCAAGGAACTTGCCCAGCACCCGCGTCGCCTCGCTCGTCGTCGCGCCAGGGCTCGGCACATCGACCGCGAAATCCTGAAACTTCGGCATCTTCAGCGGCTGCCACAGCAAGCCGCCATTCGCATGGGCATTCATTCCCATGCGTCGTCGGCCTTTTGGAGCAATGTCAGCAAGTTCCTTGCGGAACTTCCCATGTTCGTCGAACAGCTCCTCCGTGCGGTAGCTCTTCATCCATTCTTCAAGTATCTTCACGTGCTCAGGATTCTGATGAAGCCCATCAAGCGGAACCTGGTGAGCTCGCCAGGTCCCCTCAACAGGTTTGCCGTCCACTTCTTTCGGGCCCGTCCACCCTTTGGGCGTCTTCAAGATCAGCATCGGCCAAGACGGTCTCGTAGCGTTACCGTCCTCGCGGGCCGATTGTTGAATGGCGAGGATCTTATCGACGATCGTGTCCATGACCTCGGCCATCTCGGCGTGCATGGTCATCGGGTCATCGCCCTCAAGAATGTGCGGATCATAGCCATAGCCGCGGAAGAGATCAAGCAGCTCATGCTCAGGAATGCGCGCCAGCACCGTCGGGTTCGCGATCTTGTAGCCATTCAAATGCAGGATCGGCAGCACCGCGCCATCGTGCACCGGATTCAGAAACTTGTTCGAGTGCCAGCTGGTCGCGGCTGGCCCAGTCTCCGCCTCGCCGTCGCCGACAACGCAAGCGACGATCAAGTCAGGGTTGTCATAAGCCGCGCCATAGGCATGAAGCACCGAATATCCCAGCTCGCCGCCCTCATGAATCGACCCCGGTGTCTCCGGTGCAACGTGCGACGGAATCCCATAAGGCCATGAGAACTGCCGGAACAATCTCTTCATCCCATCCTTGTTTTGCTCGATCGACGGATATATCTCGCTGTATGAGCCCTCAAGGTACGTATGCGCGACAATCCCCGGGCCGCCATGACCTGGCCCCATGATGTAGATCATGTCCAGATCGCGCTCGACGATGAGCCGATTCAGGTGCGTGTAGATGAAATTCAGACCGGTCGTCGTACCCCAATGTCCCAGCAGGCGCGGCTTTACGTCGTCGATCGTCAGCGGCTGCTCCAGCAGCGGATTGTCCTTCAGATAAATCTGCCCTACCGTCAGGTAGTTCGCCGCGCGCCAATAAGCATTCATCTTTTCCAACAGGTCGACGCTGGGCTTGGCGCGTTTGGCGGAGATTTTCTCGGGGACTTGTGCTTCCGTGGACATAGATCAACACCTCAGGTGGGATTTCGTGCAATGCTGCCGACAGCCAAATTCTACGCCCGCTCCTATTGGATGCGATGTGTCGAAAAGCACAGAATGAATTGTCGGCCTCGTTGATAAATTAGTGGTGAATATCGCTGTCTGCCCCGAACCTGCCGACGCCTCCTCAAACCAAACCCAGGAGGCAAGGCGCGTGTGCACGAATCGGATGCTTATCCGGTAGCGATACTTGCTATAGGTTAGATCGCAAGATGCCTGGGAACTCAAGCAGCTTGGGTTAAAATGGTCCATGGGATCGTTGCAATGCGGCCAGGTAAGGTTCGTGGCGTATCCCAGCGATCACGAACCTCGGCATGTCCACGGATTTGCAGGCGCAACGGAAGGAATCGTCGACTTGCAATGGAACGGAATCGCGGTACTCGCCAGACGAAAGAAAGCCGTGAAGCCCGCTAATGCCAAGCGCAGCGATGTAAGGAATATTCTCAATGCCGCGCAGCGACACTTCGACGAGCTAGTCGAGCTATGGGAGGCAATGCATGAATAGGAACGCAACTACCGATGCCGAGATCGACGCAGCCATCGCTCGCGCGAAAAAATACGATCGCACCGATCCTAGGGTGGATCGCGCGGAGTACCAGCCGGGCGTCGATCTGGTCGCCCTCTATCTCAGGAACGGCATGGTGGTGGCAGTTCCGCGAGAGCTGCTGCAAGGGTTACAAAATGCGACTTTGCTACAACTGCGGAACATCGAAATTCTGGGTCCGGGGACCGGCCTGGACTGGCCAGACCTCGACGTGCAGCATTCGATCGAGGGTCTGATGAGTGGCGTCTTCGGCAATCGCCGCTGGATGGCTGACATCGGGAGAGCCGGAGGCCTTGCCAGAAGCCCGCGAAAGACGGAGGCCTCGCGCAGGAACGGAAAGAAGGGGGGCCGGCCAAAATCAACGACGGCGCTCACGGCCGTCCAAGGCACGTCAACCCGCCGCTAACTCCTTCGCCCGTTGCGCCGCCCGCATCACTGCCTTGATCAACGTCACCCGCAATCCGCCCTCTTCCAGCTCCAGAATCCCATCAATCGTGCAGCCTGCCGGAGTCGTCACCGCATCCTTCAATAACGCGGGATGATACCCCGTCTCCAGCACCATCTTCGCCGCGCCAAACGTTGTCTGCGCCGCCAGTAGCGTGGCCACGTCACGCGGCAGCCCGACCTTCACCCCCGCTTCGGCCAGCGACTCCAGAATGATGTAGATAAACGCCGGCCCGCTCGCCGACAGCCCCGTCACCGCGTCCATCATCTTCTCGTCGACAACGACTGAGCGCCCCACGGTTTCGAAAATCCGCGCCGCCATTTGCATCTGTTCGTCGGTGGCAAATCGTCCGCGGCAAAGCGCCGTCATCCCCGCGCCCACTTGGGATGGAGTATTCGGCATCGCGCGAATGACAGGAATCTCCATCCCCGCCGCCTCTTCAATCGCATGAGTCGTGACCGACGCCGCGATCGAAACGATCGTCTTCCGCGGAGTCAGAACAGGAAGAATCCGCGTAATCAAATCGGGAATCTGAAATGGTTTCACTCCAAGCAAGATCAAATCCGCCTCTTTGACCGCGGCAACGTTATCTGTCGAAACCGAGATGCCCCACTGCTCACCAAGAAACCGCGCCCTGCTCTCATGCGCCACCGTCGCAACGATCTGCTGCGGCGTAAACAGTTCTTGCTTCAGAAAAGCCTGCAGCAGGATGCCGCCCATCTTCCCCGCGCCGATCACGGCGATCTTCAATTTCGAGATGTCAGGTATTGTCGTCGTCATTTCAATTTCACCCTCGACTCACCGCCGCGACGCCGATAACCACGTCCGCAGCGTCATTCCTACTATTTTGCGGTCTTCTGCATACTGATCCACGCATCGACGCGCGTTTCCAGCACATCCAGCGGCAACGCCCCCGAATCGATCACCTCGTCATGAAACGCCTTGATATCGAACTTCGGTCCCAGCGCCTGTTGCGCCTTCGCTCGCAGCTCAAGAATCTTCAATTGCCCGATCTTGTATCCCAGTGCCTGTCCCGGCCAGCCGATATAGCGATCGGTCTCGGACTGGATATTCGCCTCATCGAGCCCAGAGTGCGCGTGAAAATAATCGATCATCTGGTCGCGTGACCAGTGTTGCGAATGAACTCCGGTGTCGACCACCAACCGAATCGCTCGCCAAATGTCCGCCTCCAACCGTTCGAAGTCGTTGTAAGGGTCCTGGTAAAGGCCGACCTCTTTGCCCAGGCGCTCGGAGTAGAGCGCCCACCCTTCGGTGAAAGCGGTGTAAGAAGTCTCTTTCCGGAACTCGGGAACGCCCTGCAACTCTTGCGCAGTTGCAATCTGTAGGTGGTGGCCGGGGATTCCCTCATGGTAGGAAATCACCTCGGCCGCCGGCAGCAATCGTGTCTGAAACTGGTACGCATTGACCGCCACATTCCCCGGCCGCTTGCCATCCGCGGATCCCTCCTCGTAATAGGCAAGTGGCGCGTCCTTACCCAGGAACTCCGGAAGGAACTCGACGGTAAGGGCCGCCTTGGGCAAGTGCCCAAAAAGCTGCGGCAGCTTCGGCTTCATGCCGTCAATGTAGCCGCGATACGCACCCAGGAGCTGATCCGCCGAGGTCGGGTGTAGCTTCGGATTTGCAACCATCGCCGCACGCAGCGATGCGATGTCCTTAAAGCCCAGCTTCTGCGCGATCACCAGCATCTCTGCCTCGTCGCGCTTCACCTCATCTAGTCCAATCTGGTGGATCTGGTCGGCGGTCAGAGTGGTCGTCGTATTTTGGCGGATGCAAAACGCGTAATACGCGTCACCATCCGGAAGCGACCAAACCCCATATTCCGTCCGCGCATGGGGAATGTAGACCTCCGTCAGATATTTCGCGAAGCGCACATAAGCAGGCTGCACCTGCTTCGAGATTGCGTCGAGTATCTGAGTGCTGTATTCCTTTTGCTGCGCTGCCGAAATACCTGCCGGGAACTTCTTCAGCGGCGCGGCAAACGGAGTATCTTCCGGCTTCTCATTGGCGATCGCGTTGACCTGAACGACCACCTTCTCTATCAGATACTTCGGCATCGTCCGGTTGTCGTCGATGCCGGCATTCATGTCATCGGTCACCTGCTGAAACGCTGTAGGCATCTTGTTCAAGCGCGCGATGTAGTGCTCATAATCCTCGGCCTTGTCGAAGCTCACCAGCCGCACCAGCCTTGGCAGATCTGCCTGGATGCCGTTCTGCTGGTTGACCGGTAGCTCCCACGTCTTAAATCGTGCCTCCTCCTGCTCCTGAATCAGCTCTCGCAGCAGAAGGTCCCGGTTCAGTTGCGCCTGGTCCGGCAGACCGGCAGGATCGATCGCGCCCAGTTTCTCGATGTAGCTGCGCCCTCGAGCCAGCTGCGCGTCATAGCCGGTGACGGAATAGTCCGAAAGCTGATCGTCGTAGCGCTTGTCACCCAGGCTCGAGGCAAACTCCGGCGCGTGCTTCAGCAGGTCTTCCCAGTAGCTCGAGTAGATCGCGTTCAGTGCGTCCACCCGCCCCGCGACCGTGGTCGGAGCCGATGTAGTCAGTTTCTGCGCGGAAACCCCGCTCGAAAGCAGCGCCGCCAACGACGCAAGCACAGCAAACATGGGGCGAAAAGACATCTTCATGATTCCCCTGAGTGTATAGCCTTTTGACTTCCTGCTGGAGGACGGGATGACAGGCTTGTCGGCTACGATAAAAGAATACAAAGCCACGGCATCGCAAGGAGCTGGATGAAAATCAGGGTCAAAGGAATCTTGTTCGATATGGATGGCGTGCTCGTCAGTTCCATCGGCTCGGTCGAGCGCTCATGGGCCAAATGGTCAGCCCTGCACGGCCTCGATCCAGTCGAAACCGTAATGAAGGCCCACGGTCGCCGCAGCATCGATTCCGTTCGAGCGATTCGCCCCGACCTCGATGCCGAGGCCGAGAATATAAAGATCGAAGACTGGGAGGTGGAGGACATCGAAGGCGTCGAGGCGGTCGCCGGCGTCTGCAACTTCATCAAGCGCCTGCCCCCGGGTTCATGGACGATTGTCACTTCAGCCACCAAACGGCTCGCTGAAGTGAGGCTGGCGGCCGCCGGCATCACTCCACCGGCGAAGTGGATCTCCTCCGACATGGTAGTAAACGGCAAGCCCGACCCCGAGCCTTATCTCAAAGGCGTGGAAGTCTTAGGTCTAGCTCCCGAAGATTGCCTCGTTATCGAAGACGCCGAATCCGGAGCCACGGCGGGGAAGGCCGCTGGCTGCAAAGTCCTCGGCACGACTTTCTCGCACTCGATTGAAGGCCTTACCGCCCCCGACTGGATCGTCGATTCTTTGGAGCACGTCGAAGTGACAGTTCTTCCCGGCAGCCAGGAACTGGAACTGGAATTCGAGCCCCTCTCTCGCGGTTGATTTCCTAGTTACACCAGGGCCAAAACCTGCTCCACGCCGGCCTTCACACCAGCTTCCGCTGCGTCGGGACCGCGCATCTGGTTGTTGGCGTAAACGAAGTGAACGTCGGTCAGGCCGATGAAGCCCAGAATGAACTTCAGATACGGCGCTTGGTGGTCAAGAGATGCGTAATCGCCGGCATATTCGCCCCCGCGAGCTGAGGCGACGATGACCTTCTTTCTTGCGTCCAGCAAGCCCTTATAACCGTCAGGGCCAACAGAAAAGGTTCGCCCCCCGCGCACGATCTGGTCGATCCACGCCTTTAACGGCGACGACACATTGAAATTGTGCATCGGTGCGCCAATCACGATGGTGTCCGCCTCAAGCAACTCGTTGACGTATTCATCGGAAGCCGCAAGCGCCTTCTTCTGTTCGTCGGAGCGCTTGGGCAACGGCGTATAAGCCGCTGAAATCCACGCCTCATCGACGTGGGGCGCAGGCTGAGTACAAACGTTCCGGGCGATGACCTTCCCGCCGGGATTTTTCTGCTGCCACTCGGCGGTGAATTTCTGGGTGAGCGAGCTCGAAGCGGAAGCCGAACGAGGGCTCGAATCGATGACAAGCAATGTGGGCATAAGAAACTCCTTGAACGGCATCGGCGATGGGCCAAAATCGCCGTTACAGCAGCCAGCGGCTGGCTGCATTCCGCCGATTCAGGTGAAATTCGGGTTTTTGGTGGACTTGCGTATCTTACTCCGGCGCAGACAACCGCCGCAGCAGAATCTTCTCTACCGCCAGACGGTCCTCTTCGGTATCGACGCCGATCGAGTCGAACTCCGTCGGCTCAACATAAATATCGATCCCGGCTTCCAGAAACCGAAGCTGCTCCAACCGCTCTGCCGCCTCAAGCGCGCTTTGCGGCAACGTCGGAAAGCGATCCAGGGCAGCCTTCCGATAGGCATATAAACCCAGGTGCTTCTGGTACCTCACTGATCCCGAGCCATCGCGATCATAGGGAATTGTCGCCCGCGAAAAATACAACGCCCGCCCATCGGCCGCGGTAACTACCTTCACCGCGTTGGGATTGCCAATCTGCTCCACAGCGCAAGCCGTCGCCACCGTCGAAACCAAGACATCTTCCCGCCTCAAGATCGGACGCAGCAGCGCATCGATCTGCTCCGGTCGCACCAGAGGCTCATCTCCCTGCACGTTGACATAAATATCAGCGGCTAAGTTCTGCGCTACAAAGTGAACGCGGTCCGTCCCGCTCGCACACTCCGCCGGAGTCATCATCGCCTCAAACCCCGACTTCTCCGCGAAAGCCATCACCTCGTTGGAATCAGTCGCAATCAACACTCGGTCCAGCTGCTCACAAGCCCTCGCCGCCCGGTAAACCCAATCCAGCATCGGCCGCCCCGCAATCTCCCGAAGCACCTTCCGCGAAAGGCGAGTCGAAGCGAGACGAGCAGGAATGACGGCGACAATCTCAGGATGCGTAGACAGGACGAGCTCCATAGCTGAACCAATTCGTCAGTGTAAACCTTGTTGTACTCCCAAGTGACGCGATACCCTCATCCCAGTTCCCAAATCTCTCGTGCCGCCAAAACGCACCTTCGACGCCGAACTCGCAGCGCTCGACGCGCTTCGCGAAGTCTCGCCCGAAACGGCCAAACCCGCCCTGGTCAAGGCCCTCGGTCTTCGCAACAATTTTCTCGTTGCCAAAGCCGCAAACGTCGCGCTCCACCACCACCTCACCAGTCTCACGCCGGACCTGGCCGCCGCCTTCCCACGCTTTCTCGAAAACGCCCAGAAGTCCGACCCGCAATGCTGGGCCAAGAACGCCATCGCCAAGGCGCTCGCCGAATTTGAATATCAGGATGCCGACTTCTTCCTCACCGGCATGAGACATATCCAACTCGAGCCAGTCTGGGGTGGCACCGAAGACAGCGCCGGCACGCTCCGCGGCGTCTGCGCCCTCGCACTCGTGCAGTGCCGGGAGCTCAACAGCCATCGCGTGCTTACCTATCTCACGCCGCTCTTTGCCGACAAGCAGCTCACTGTCCGCGTCAATGCGGCCCGCGCCATCGAGCAGGTCGGAACCGACTCCGCCGCGCTGCTGCTCCGCCTTCGCGCCGAGCTCGCCTCGGACGAGCCGGAGCTCCTCGGCGCCTGCTATTCCGGCGTGCTTAGCTTGGAGGGCGCTTCGGCGATCCCCTGGGTGACCGGCTTTCTTCCCGCCCGAAGATGACGCCGCCGCCGAAGCTGCACTGGCCATCGCTCAGACCCACACCCCCGAGGCCTTCGAACTCCTCAAGGCCATCTTCGCCCGCGCCCGCGATCCCTGGTTCCGCATCACGCTGCTCTCAGCCATTGCCCTCACCCGGCAACAGGAAGCAACCGACTGGCTGCTCGACCTGATCGCCAACGAGAAGACCCACGCAGCAGACGCCCACGAAGCCCTCTGTCGCTCCGCCCCAAGCGAAGCCACTCTTGGCCGCCTCAAAGAGCTTGGCAAGCTCTGCAAGTAGACTCCACGCATGACGAGCTTGAGGAAAGTAATTCACTCACTCGTTTCTGCGAGCTGATGGTTGATCTTCGCCTCTTCTTCTTCGTCGACCCAATCATCAAAGCAGGTGACCGGATTCGGCGGAGGGTCCTCGATCTCCGGCATAGCGTCTTCTTCAGGAAGTGGCTCCCAACTGGCCAGCAGTGCGACCAGCCCACGTTTTCTGGGGAGAACCTCTTGTTTCTCGTCGTCATCTTCCATTTGCACCCTGCTTTAAACAAGAGATTGGCTGGACGGCAGAATCATTCATCGCCCCATGTCCCATAGTTCCATCCTCGATACCCTCCACCCCCAACCCAAAATTCACAGGCTCAAACCCACCCCACTCCAAGCTATAGTGATCTTTGGCGATTCTCACGACCTTGCTCGGGCGTGGGTAAACCTGAAACACAATCTGGACGGGTTCCCACGCGCTTCTCCTCAAAGACAAGCGACACCCGCACTGCGCTCGCCGCCGCCGAAGATGACGAGCTCTCCGGCGAAGACGCCTTTTACCGTCCACCCACTCGGCGCCCCGCGTCCGATCGTCCCAACCTCGGCAACGTCCCCTTTCGCGACAAAAGGAACACCCAGCCCGACGACCCGAACGAAGACGAGCCATTCCTCCGCTCCCGTCGCCGCGTCGCCGTCCGTCGCGCCATTCTCCCCCAGGGCCGCTGGGCCCGCATCGGCTTAGCGGCCGGGGCCGTCGTTCTCCTTGGCGGGCTCGCCTGGCTCGGCTATGCCATCCGCAACTTCGCCGCCCACGATCCCCGTTTCCGCATCGATTCGTCCGAAAACATCCAAATCCTCGGCAACTCCGAAGTCACCCAGGCCGAACTCCTCAGCGTCTTCGGCGGCGATATGGGCCGCAACGTCTTCTTCGTCCCGCTCGCCCAACGCCGCGCCGAACTCGAGCACCTGCCCTGGGTCGACACCGCAACCGTCATGCGCTTGCTCCCCAACCAGCTTCGCCTCTCCATCACCGAGCGCACGCCCATCGCCTTCGTCCGCGACGGCGGCAACATCGGCCTCGTCGACCGCGACGGAGTCCTCCTCAGCATGGCTCCCGAGACCATGGCCGCGAAGCACTATTCCTTCCCTGTCATCACCGGAATCACAGCCAACGACCCGCCATCCACCCGAGCCGCGCGCATGAGGATCTACCAGCGCTTCATCGCCGACATCGACTCAACTAGCGAGAAGCTCTCCAGACAGCTGAGCGAAGTCGATATCTCTGATCCCGAGGACGTCAAGGCGCTCGTCCCATCCGACGGCAACGAACTGCTGCTTCACTTCGGGGACACGGACTTCCTCGCTCGCTGGCACAACTATCAGCAGCACCTCGCCGAATGGAAGGCGCAATATCCGCGCCTCGCCTCCGTCGACCTTCGCTACGAGCGCCAGGTCGTCCTCGAGATGCGCAAAGACACACCGGCAGAGTCCGCTGCGGAGAAATCGGCCAAAGCGCCAGAGACGTCGGCTCCTGCAGCGGCTCCAAAAACGATCGCTACGAGCCACGCTCCCGGCCGCCCCAAGCCTCACACTCCAGCCCATCCAAGCCATACTCAGCCGGCGGTGAACTAGCCATGGGCCAGCGAGCAGACGAGCTCATCACCGTCATCGACGTCGGCAGCGCCAAAACGCGCGTCCTCGTCGCCGAGCTCCACGAGGGCGCTCTGCGCTACCGCGCCCACGCCATCGTCGACTCCAAAGGCATGCGCAAAGGCCTCGATCGCCGATCTCGCGCCCGCAACCGAAGCGCATCAATAAGGCCGCGACCATCGCCGAGAAGCTCTCCGGCGGAGTCATCGAAAAGTGCGTCGTCGGCGTCGGAGGTCAGCACGTCCGCGGCGTCAACAGCCGCGGCGGCATCAGCCTCGGCACCCGCCTGCGCGAGATCACCCGCGAAGACGTCCGCGCCGCAGTCGATCGCGCCCGCTCCGTCTCCCTGCCCGCCGACCGCGAAGTCATCCACCTGCTGCCGCAGCAGTTTCTGCTCGACGAGCAGCCCGGCATCCACGATCCCGTCGGCATGGTCGGCACTCGGCTCGAAGTCAACCTGCATCTCTCGACTTGCTCCGGCGGAGTCGCTGCAAAGCATCGTCACCTGCGCCAACCGCGCCGGCCTTGAAGTCACCGAAACCGTCTTCGAAGCCATCGCCGCCGCCGAGGCCACCGTCTCCGCCGACGAGCGCGAACTCGGCGTCTGCCTCATCGACATCGGCGCGGGCTCGACCGAACTCGTCGTCTTCTTCGAGGGCTCCGTCGCCCACACCGCGGTCATTCCCATCGGCGGCGACCACTTCACCAACGACCTCGCCCTCGGCCTCCACATCCCCGTCCCCGAGGCCGAGTGGCTCAAGTGCGAATACGGCCACGCCGTCGTCACCGCCGTCTCCCAACGCCAGATCGAGCTCACGCCTGCGCGACGGCCGCGCCTCATCCGCCAGCGCATCATCGCCGAGATCCTCGAGCCCCGCGCCCGCGAGCTGTTCTACCTGCTCCGCGACAATCTCCGCCAGGGCGGAGTTCTCGAGGCCCTCGGCGCAGGCTGCATCCTCACCGGAGGCGGCGCAAAGATGCCCGGCCTGCTCGAAGTCGCCGAAAGCCTGCTGCGCGTTCCCGCCCGCATCGGCGACGCCCGTACAGATTTCCCGCATGCCCGAAGAACTCGCCGAGCCGGAGTGCTCCGCGCTCGTCGGCATGTTGCTCTACTCGCATCGCACCGGAACCCTACGTGCCGCCGAAGATGGCGGCCTCAAAGCCAAGCTGAAGGCCATGTTCGCAGGAAGTGTTTAGAAGGTCACGTACGACAGGATTTTGAGAAACAAGCGCCGAGATTGAATTACAGGAGTCACACATGAGTCTATCCGGATGAAATTCGCATTCAATACCAGGAAGAAATGCCTCGCCACGCGAAGATCAAAGTGATCGGCGTCGGCGGCGGTGGCGGCAACGCGGTCAACCGCATGATTCAGGCGCGCGTCGAGGGCGTCGAGTTCATCGCCGCCAACACCGACGTCCAGGCGCTGCAGGCCTGCCAGGCGCCGGTCAAGCTCCAGCTCGGCGTCAAGCTCACCAGCGGCCTCGGCGCGGGCGCAAATCCCGATGTCGGCCGCCGCGCCGCGCTCGAAGACTCCGACAAGATCATCGAGGCGCTCGAAGGGCGCGGACATGGTCTTCGTCACCGCCGGTCTCGGCGGCGGCACCGGCACCGGCGCCGCCCCGGTCATCGCCTCGCTCGCCAGCGAGATGGGCGCGCTCACCGTCGCCGTCGTCACGCGGCCCTTCGCCTTTGAGGGCAAGCGCCGCATGAAGCAGGCCGAGAAAGGCATGGCCGAGCTGCTCGAGAGCGTCGACACCATGATCGTCATCCCCAACGAAAAGCTGCTCGCCGTCGCCAAAGACGCCGGCTTCTTCGAGTCCTTCCGCATCGCCGACGACGTGCTGCGCCAGGGCGTGCAGGGGATCTCCGACATCATCACCATCCCCGGCATCATCAATCGCGACTTCGCCGACGTAAAAACCACCATGGCCGGCATGGGCTACGCGGTCATGGGCACCGGCATCCGCGGCGGCTCCAACCGCGCCATCGACGCCGCAATGGCGGCGATGGCCTCGCCGCTGCTCGAAGACGGCGCGATCGACGGCGCGCGCGGCATCCTCATCAACATCAGCGGCTCCAGCAACCTCAAGCTTAGCGAGGTCAACGAGGCTTCCACTCTCATCCAAAACGCCGCCCACGAAGACGCCAACATTATCTTCGGCGCGGTGTTGGATGAAAACATGGGAGACGACGTCAAGATCACCGTCATCGCCACCGGATTCCGCGGCGAACCGATGGAACAGCCCGAACGTCGCGAACGCCTGCTCAATACCGTTCTCAACGTCCATGTGCCGCCCGTCGCCTTCGTTCGCGCCGAGGCAGCGGGCGTCGCCCCTCGTTTCGCCAGCGAGGCGAAGGAGGAAACCACACCCGCGACGTTCAAGTCCGCCGAGCCACGAGTCACCCCGGCCGTCGTCTACGCAGCAGCTTCGCCGCAGGTCGAGATCGCCGCACGGCCTGACCTCGATGCCGGTGCTGTCTATTGCCCCGAGGCAGGGCCGCTAGAGATCGATGAACCCAAAGATCTCGAATATGCGCGCGTCGAGGAACAGCCCGTCATGGTGGTCTCCAGCCGCGACCAGCGTGTCTTTTCCGGAACACTCGACTCGGAGGAGGCCCAAAGTAATACCGAGGACCTCGATGTGCCCGCGTTTATGCGTCGCGGAGGCTTGTAATAGGCCTCAGGTTGTTACAATAGAGGAAGCCCCATACCCAGTGGCGGCCATCGCGGAATGGGACTTCCTCGGTACGCGACTTCGCTGCAACCTCTTTTGATTGTGGCGCTGCAAGGTGAGTCGAAGTTCGCAGCCTGAAGTCTAAGAAAGATGGCGGCCGATAGAAGAGTCGCCGGACCCGCGTTTCGGCAGTGCTTTTTTTTCGAGGAATAGTCAGACCGCAGAAATTTCTTTGCGGATGTGCCGATAATCTTTAAGCTGGAGCAAATTGCCCTTCCAGCGCACCGGGAACTGGAAGCAGGGACTCGACTTAACCCCGCTTCTTGAGAAAGCCATACTTATATGACATCTTCCTTCTTATCTCTTCCGCGGCTGGCATTGATTTCCGGGCTAACCGCTCTGCCGTTGGGTGCAACCACCAGCACGGTAAAGCACGTTCACCATCATCCTGCTCATGCTGTAACCCGCGCGACCGCTAGCTCCGCCACGGTCTCGACTCACTCGGCTCATCACAAAGGCGCGAGCCTGCATCACGCCAGCCTGACCTATCATCGCCACTCCTACGAGCGTTTTACCGGGAACTCCTTCGCCGCCGGCGATCTGACCGCTGGGGACGTCATCACCGGGGAAGACCCGATCGTTCGCGCCGCCGCCATCGCGGCGCTCGGCAACATGAACGGCACCGTCGTCGCAATCGACCCGAGCAATGGCCGCATCCTCGCCATGGTCAACCAGAAGCTCGCCCTGAGCGGCGGCGCTGAGCCCTGCTCCACCATCAAGGTTTCCGTCGCTCTCGCCGCCCTCGAAGAAGGCATCATCACCAAAGACACCCCGGTCAACCTCGGCGGCGGCTACCACCTGACCCTCACCGAAGCGCTGGCCCACTCCAACAATCTCTACTTCGAGACCCTCGGCCGCCGCCTCGGCTTCGAGCGCGTCCGCCACTACTCCAACCAGTTCGGCCTCGGCGAACTCGCCGGCTACAACATCCCCGGCGAAACACTCGGCGTCTATCCCGATCAGGAACTCCCCGAGTCGGCTGGCGGCGTCGGCCGCATGTGCAGCTTCGGCGAGAGCGTCTCCATGACCCCGCTGCAGCTCGGCGCACTCGTCTCCTCGATCGCCAACGGCGGCACCCTCTACTACCTCCAGCATCCGACCACCCCGCAGGAAGTCCTCGACTACAAGCCCAAGATCAAGCGCACCCTCGACATCGCCCCGCATCATTCCTGAGATTCAGGACGGCATGCACGCGGCCACGATCTACGGCACCGCCCGCAGCCTCCGCGCCAACTTCAACGAATTCCCAGTCATGGGCAAGACCGGAACCTGCTCCAACAACGGCACCCGCTTCGGCTGGTTCGCCTCCTACGCCGACACCCAGTACGGACGCATCGTCACCGTCTTCTTCCTCGAGGGCGGACGCCCCACCTTCGGCCCCCGCGCCGCCGAGCTCACCGGACTCTTCTACCGCAACCTGTGGGACCACAGCTACTTCGTCCAAAAGACCGACCCGCCAGCCGCAACGGCAGCCACCACCGGCAACCACTCTGGGCGTTTCGCAGTAAACTGCATCTGACAGTAGTGAGACAACGGCCTCCTATTCGGAGGCCGTTGCTTTTTCCCGGAACCCGAGCCATGAAAATCCTCACCGCCAGCGAGATGCGCGAAGTCGACCGCGTCACCACCGAGCAATTCGGCATCGCCTCCACCACCCTGATGGAAAACGCCGGAGCCGCAGTCGCCCGCTTCGTCCTGCGCGAATATCCCGCGCCACAACCGAATCACCGTCCTCTGCGGCAAAGGCAACAACGGCGGCGATGGATTCGTCGCCGCCCGTCATCTCGCCGAAGCCGGCCGCACCGTCACCGTCGTCCTCCTCGGCGATCCTGCCGAGCTTAAAGGCGATGCCGAAGCCATGTTCGCCCAGCTCCCATCGGCACCCTTTCTGCTCATGGACGAAGCCAACCTCGACGACGTGCCAATCCTCGACCTATTCGAAGCGACCGATCTCTTCCTCGACGCAATCGTCGGCACCGGCTTCAAGCCGCCTCTGCGCGGTGTCGCCGCCGCGCTCGCCAAGCGCATCAACTCGTCCAAAACCCCAGTAGTCGCCGTCGACCTACCCTCCGGCTGGGACGCCGATTCCCGCCAACCTGATGCCCCCGGAGCCTTCCGCGCCAACGCGGTCGTCACCTTCACCGCGCCCAAAGCTCGCCCATCTCTTCGGCAACATGACCCGAGGCGGAATCGTCGTCGCGCCCATCGGCTCGCCCGACGAAGCCATCCAATCGACAACCGGCCTCACCTGGGGCGGCGAATCCGCCACCATCACTCACAAGCCCCGCGTTCCCGACAGCAACAAGGGAATGTACGGCCACGTCCTCGTCGTCGCCGGAGCGCGAGGCACCGCCGGAGCCGCCGCCATGGCCTCCCTCTCCGCCCTTCGCGCCGGAGCCGGCCTCGTCACCGCGGCCATCCCATCATCGATCCTGCCCACCATCGCTCAGGCTGCCCTTGAATTAATGACCGTCCCCATGCTCGAAGGCGAGAACGGCGAAATCTCCAGCGCCAACCTCGATCCCCAGCGGCTGAAAGCGCTCCTCGAACGAGCCACCGTCCTCGCCGTCGGTCCCGGCCTCGGCCAGCATCCCGAGACCGAAAAATTTGTCCTCGAACTCGTCCGCCAGACGAAACAACCTCTCGTCCTCGACGCCGACGCGCTGAACATGCTCGCCAAAGACCTCGGACAAAATCGACGGCCACAATCGCCCCCTCGTCATCACTCCCCATCCCGGCGAAATGGCGCGGCTCATCGGCGGCACGGTCAAAGATGTCCAGGCCGATCGCGAATCCGTCGCCCGCAAATTCGCCACGACCCACAATGTCACCGTCGTCCTCAAAGGCTGGCGCACCCTCATCGCTCATCCCGGCGGCGCAATCGCCGTCAACACCACCGGAAATCCCGGCATGGCCAAAGGCGGCAGCGGAGACATCCTCACCGGCATCGTCGCCGCCATGCTCGCCCAATACGCTCGCGACCTCACTCCAGAGAGCATCGCCCGAGCCGTCGAAGCCGCTGTCTATCTTCACGGACTCGCCGCCGACCTCGCCGTTTTAGAACAGGACGAACACACGCTCCTCGCCACCGACACCATTTCACATCTCTGTAACGCATTCCGTTACCGCTTTAATGACAAAGCCGGGTATCTTTGGATACAGGGGTTTTCGCATGCCAGGGATCGAGGACGTGACTGAGGAGAAAGCCAGCGGCAAGGGCCACGTATTCGAAACCAGCGGCGGCGAGGAAACAATCGCCGTCGGTCGCCAGATCGCGAAACTGCTCGCTCCGCCAAAGTTCCTGATCCTGCGCGGAGATCTCGGCGCAGGCAAGACCACATTAGTGAAGGGCATCGCGGAAGGCCTCCACGCCGCCGAGGCTGAAGAAGTCACCAGCCCCACCTTCACCCTCATCCACGAATACGAAGGTGAGTATCGCGAGCACGGCAAGATAACGCCAGTTACGCTCTACCACCTCGACCTCTACCGCATCGAGGGCGAGCGCCAGCTCGAGTCACTCGGAATCGAAGAGCTCGCTGGCCCGGACAGCATCGTTCTGGTTGAGTGGGGAGAGAAATTTCCCAGCGTCGTCAAACGCAGCGACGGAGAGATCGTCGTCGAATCCACAGGCGGAGACGCCCGCAAAATCACCGTCCAGCTGCGTTAGGGGACTGCGCTCCAGACGAAGACGCCCGCAGTCCGCGCCAAATCCTGTTCTTCGTAATTCCGCGATCTCACCAGTGTCGAAACAGAAGAAGCCCAACCAGCACCGTCAAAATCAAAAGCAGCGCAATGGTTATGGTCACAAAGGTCTCAGTCAGCTTCTTGAGCGCGCTCAGACCCGCCGCCATCTCCTCATGAATTAACTGATTCTTTTCAACCGATTTGGCCAATACGGCAACCTGTTCCTGCAATTCGCGAAGCTCGGCCGTCTGGGCCTTCACCGCTGTATTCAAATCACGCTGCGCTTCGCCCACTCCGGCGATCTCGCGCTCGAGGTTGCTCGTGTCAGCCTTCGAAGCACCTTGGGGAGTGAGCTGACCGGTAATATTCGTGCCCAGCAGTCCCCGCTCCACCAGCGGCAGCACCTTGGCGAGATAAGGCAAAAGTACGCGCAATTGCAGTAAGACACGCCACATAGAGGGGCTGGAGTCCTTTTCATTTTCAAGCGACAGGGAGTGTTGAGGTGGCGCTTCGACCGCGACTCGCGGCTTTTCGTCCGAAGCCAATTCGATCAGCCGGTCAATCTCCGAGACGGGCTTCGCTGATTTGCTCATAGGCCATTATCGGTCATGACCATTCCGTTCGCAGAATCTCAAGACAACCTGGGCCGATTCATTTCGCCCCGTTCGCCGCCGGAGTTTTGACCTGTTGCCGCAGCTCATGGACTACGACTCGCAGCATCTCTTCCTCTGGAGCAGGCTTGCCCGTCCATATCTCAAACTGCCGCGCGCCCTGGTGGACGAACATCTCCACCCCCGTGATCACCGCAATCCCTTTCTCTCTTGCCGCCCGGATGAACGGAGTGTCGATCGGGTTATAGACCAGGTCAAAGACCAGCCGCGCGTTGATCTCGTTCGGCTCCAGCAGCGCCTGCGCACCCGCCTTTTGTTTGTTGTGTCCCCGCATGCCTACCGGCGTCGCGTTAATAATCACGTCAAAGCTGCTCTTGGCCATCTGCTCGCGCTTGACCACCTTCGCCTTGGCCTCGCGCGCAAGCTTTTGTGCCGTCGGCACCGTACGGTTCAAGATGTGGATCTCCGCGCCTTTTTCCTGCAGGCCAAAAACCGCCGCCCGCGCCGCGCCGCCCGCACCAATCACCAAGATCTTCGCACCCTTCAACGCCAGCCGCTTCTCCAACGGCCTTACTATCGCTGCAACATCCGTATTGAAGCCATACAACTTGCCTTCCGCAGAACGAACGACCGTGTTGCAGGCCCCAATCCGTTCCGAGAGCGGATCGGTCTTCTGTAGGTGCTTCAAAATATCTTGCTTAAAGGGCATCGTCACACTGAAACCCGCGATCGGCACCTCGCGGATCAGCGTCATCAAATCATTCATCCCCGAGGTCTGCAACGGCAGATAGACCGAGTTGACCCGCTCCCGCCGAAACGCCGCATTGAGCATCGCTGGCGAAAGCGAATGTGCCACCGGATTTCCCGCCACCCCATAAACCTTAGTGGCAAGGTCGAGCTGGCCGATGCGGTAGAGGTCAAGCAGCGTCCGCGCCGAGATCTGTCCCGGCGCTGTCTCCTCGCCGGTCGCCACCGAGGCAAAGGTGAAAACGCTGCCCGAACGCGGCCCCAGAATCCGGCTGATGGTGCCTTGCTCGCCCATGCAGATGCCGATCACATTCGCCTTGTCCCTGGCCCGCTCCAGAAAGCGGATCATCGCCACATTGTCGGCAAGATGCCGCGCTGTCGAGACGATCTTGATGAACTCGGGCTCCAGCGGACACATCCGCTGGAAGATCCCGTCCAGGTCCTTGGTCGTCATGAAGTCGTGATACGACAGGATCAGCGCCGCCCCGCGTTGCCGCAATTTGTCCAATTCCTGAGGCTTGACCTGTTCCGCCGTCTGCAATTCCACGTCGACGAGATGGAAGCCAGCCGCCGCGGCTTTCTGCAGCACTTCAAGCTCAGCCGCGTTATTTCCCGCAAACTTGCCGCCATTCGCCTCGCGCCGGCAGGTCGCGATTGCCGTGACTTCGGGGTGCTCGGCAAGAAACGTCTTTAATTTCGGCAGCGCGGCCAGCGGCTTGGCCAGGTAATCCAGCCGAAACTCCAAAAAAGAATTGTCCCGGTAAAGAGTTTCGGCGCGCTCCAGCAGCTCGGCGGCGTTGTCGCCGGTAATGGCGACGCAAACCTTCCCGATCCGCGAACGGAGGTAATTCGGCGATAACGAGGTGGCCGGAGAGTTCATCAAGTAACTGCGGAATCTTACCGACGTTTATTCCGGGATGCAACTCCGCCGTCAGGCAACCGTCGATATCTCAAGGTCCGCGCTGGACTTACTTGAACTTATGCTGCAATCTGTGCGCCATCAACCGGGCAATTCCAAAGGCTGCGGCAGGGAGCGTGATCCGTGAGCGGGTATTCTTCGGAAGGATGCCGCGCTGTATCTTCCGCGCCGAAAGACGCTATCTTGAAATCTGGCCATGGGATGGCCTTGGAGTCTTCTTTTATGAGTATGGATCTAACCGAAGCCCAGGAAACTGCGGGCGCGGCCACCGAAAATACCCTGCCTCACCCCGTTCACGCATGGTCCGCCAGATCTGGGGAAACAACCAGCGCAGCGACTCTCGATGCCTGGGCTTCGCATCGGCTGGAAAACTATCAGCGGTGCATCGACCAGCTCCTCGCCGTCACCGGCCCCCGGACGATCGAGAACACCCTGCGCCCGTTCGATGACGCGCAGGCCGAGCTGGCCGCCGTCGGCCAGCAATCATCCTTGCTCGACAGCGTCCATCCCGAAAAGGAAGTTCGCGACAAGGCCCAGGCGCTCACCCAGAAAGTCTCCGAGATCGGCACCCTGCTCTCGCTGAATCAGGACGTTTACCGGGCTCTGAGCGCCATCGAGTCATTTTCCGCAGATCCCGCCACCCGCCACTATCTCGAGCGCACTCTGCTGCAATATCGTCTTTCCGGCGTCGACCGCGACGACCCAACTCGCGCCAAAATCAAGGAATTGCAAGACAAAGCCACCGAGATTTCCCTGGCCTTCAGTCGCAACGTCCAGGAGGGCGCCAAGCACATTCAGGTCACGGTCGCCGATCTCGAGGGGCTGCCCGAGGACTACCTCAAAGCCCATCCCCCAGCCGAAGACGGAACCATCACCCTCAGCACCGATTTCCCCGACATGCAACCGCTGATGACCTACGCGACGGATGCCAAGGTCCGCCGCGCAATGTTCCTCGCCTATCAGACCCGCGCCTATCCGCAGAACATGGATCTTCTCCTCAGCCTGCTCAAGACCCGTCAGGAACTGGCCACGATCCTCGGCTACAAGAGCTGGGCCGACCTCGCCACCGCCGATCAAATGATGCAGTCGGCAGAGAACATGCAAAGCTTCCTCAACGAACTCGAAGCCGCCTCAAAAACCGGAGCCGAGCGCGAATTCAACATGGTCTTCGACTTCGCCCGCCAGCAGCAACCCGACCTGAAGGAAATTGACCTCGCCGCCCGAGGCTACTGGTACGAACAATACCGCCGCTCCGCCTTCCAGTTCGACTCCCAATCAGTGCGGCCCTACTTTCCCTACGCCCAGGTCGAGCCCGGAATTCTGCGCACCGCCGAAAAGCTCTTCCACGTCCGCTTCGAACAAGACAAAGAAGCCGAAGTCTGGCATCCCTCCGTAACCGCATGGAAAGTCTTTGACCAAAGTGGAGGGGACACCGGCGCCGATTCAAAGCAAATCGGCCTCTTCTACCTCGACATGCACCCTCGCGAAGGCAAAGACAAGTGGTTCAGCGCCGCCCCGCTCGTCCCCGGCATTCGCGGCCGCCAATTTCCCGAAGCCGCCCTCATCTGCAACTTCCCCGGCGGCAAAGACGGCGACCCCGGGCCTGATGCAATACAGCGACGTCGTCACCTACTTCCACGAATTCGGCCACCTCATGCACGCCATCCTCGGCGGCGACCAGCCCTGGGCCGGCATCAGCGGCATCCGCACCGAGTGGGACTTCGTCGAAGCGCCCTCCCAGATGCTCGAAGAGTTCTTCCGCGATCCCAAGCTCCTCGCCAACTTCGCTCGCCACTACGAAACCAGCGAAACCCTCCCCGCCGAGATCGTCGCAGCGAATGAACCGCGCCAGCGCCTTCGGCCGCGCCGACAGCATCCGCACCCAGCTCGTCTACACCAGCTACTCGCTCGACACCCACAACACCGACCCCGAAACAATCGACCTCGACGCCCTGCTCCAGCACGAATACAAGCGCTTTTCCCCCTACGCCTGGATCGAGGGCAACAAGATGTACTCGAGCTTTGGCCATCTCGTCGGCTATTCCTCGAACTACTACACCTATCTCTTCGACAAGGCCATCGCCCTCGACTTCTTCGCCCAATTCGACCCCGAAAACCTCCTCGAAGGTCCAGCCGCCATGCGCTACCGAAAGTCAGTTCTCGAACCCGGAGGCTCCAAACCAGCCGCCCAACTCGTCCACGACTTCCTCGGCCGCCCCCAAAGCCTCGAACCCTTCAAAGCCTGGATCGGGGAAGAATTCGAGCAACCAGCTGGCTAGCTTTCAGTGATAACATTGTTATTACTACGAGGGCCCATGCTAACCACAATCCGAAAGATGGGGAATTCACAAGGCGTGCTCATCCCGAAACCGTTACTTCAGCAAATAGGACTCACCGACCAGGTGGAACTCTTTATTCAGGGCGAGACCTTGGTGATTCAGAAACCAAAGAAACATCCTCGCGAAGGCTGGGACGAAGCGGGTCGAAAGTTGTTAGAGATGGGTGAGCCGACTCCGGTTCTGATGGGTTTTGCAAATGAAGACGACGAGAACCTGGTCTGGTGAACAGGGGCGAGGTTTGGCTCGTTGCGCTGGATCCCACGGCAGGCAGCGAGATTCAAAAAACTCGCCCTTGCGTCGTGATTTCTCCGCGTGAGATGAACCGTTATGTCCGAACCTTGCTCGTGGCGCCTTTGACCACCGGCAGCCACCCGGTGTCTTTTCGAATCCCCGTTCGTCACGAAGGAAAAGTAGGCCTAATTCTTCTCGACCAGGTTCGCACCGTCGATAAATCTCGCTTAGTGAAGCGGGCCGGTACACTTGATGCCGAAACTCTAACGAGCGTTTTAGATACGCTGCGCGCGATCTTCGAAGAATAGTGGGAGCATCATGATCCAGGGTTCCGAAATCCTCCGCAAAGCATGGCAAGGCAAATGGGCGCTCATCACCGGAGCCAGCGCCGGCATCGGCGAAGCCTTCGCCGTCGAACTCGCCGCGGCAGGCGTCAACCTCATCCTTACCGCCCGCCGCAAAGATCGCCTCGAAGCCATCACCGCCCGGCTCGCCGCCGAATACAAAATCCAGACCAGAGTCATCGTCGCCGATCTCGAACAACCCGACGCCCCCGAAAAGATCTTCGCCGAAACCGAGGCCGCCGACCTCACCATCGATGTCCTCGTCAACAACGCCGGCTTCGGCTACTACGGCGAATTTGGCAAGGGAGAGCCCGCCCGCCAGGCCGCGATGGTCCAGGTCAACTGCACCGCCGTCGTCGCCCTGACCAACCTCTACCTCCCCGGAATGATGCAGCGCCGCCGCGGCGACATCCTCATCGTCGCCTCGACCGCGTCGTATCAACCCGTTGCTTATCTCGGAACCTACGCTGCCACCAAAGTCTTCGACCGCTTCCTCGCCGAGGCCATCGCCGAAGAGGTCAAGAAATACGGCATCCACGTCAGCGCCCTCTGCCCCGGCCCCACGGAATCCGAATTCGGCGACGTCGCCGGCGTCAGCCTCAACCAGATGCGCGGATTCCAAAAAGCCGACATCGTCGCCCGCCGCGGCCTCGAAGGCCTCGCCCGTGGCAAGCACTGGGTCATCCCCTATCTCGTCGGTCAGCTAGGCGTCTTCGGCCAGAGATTCATGCCCCGCCGCCTCGTCACCTGGGGCGTCGAGAGGGCCTTCCGCCCCAAGTAAATTCCGCCGACCGAAAGTCGAGTGTCTCGACCGATGTTCTCCTTTTGTCATCTCGACCGTAGCGCAGCGAAGTGGAGAGATCTGCGGTGGCAGCTATTTCTTCTGGAGAACCAATGGCACTGAAAACGACCACGCAGTCTCTTCTTTTCCTTTCCGCCACCCTTATTGCGGCTTTCACAGCCCACGCACAAACCTCCAACCTAAGGCACCCAGTCAATCCTCCAACCTTAGTCTGGAGCGACGAGTTCAACGGCCCCGCCCAAAGCCAGCCCGACCCCACCAACTGGACCTACGACACCGGAAATAACGGCTGGGGCAACCAGGAACTCGAGACCTACTGCGCCTGGGCCGCAAGCACCGCTCCCTGCAATCCGGCCACTCCCAACGCCTTCATCGGCGGCGACGGCAATCTGCACATCATCGCCCGCGACCTCGGCAAAGGCGTCTACACCTCGGCCCGCCTCAAGACCCAGGGCCTGCAAGGCTTCCAATACGGCCGCATTGAGGCCCGCATCAAAATCCCCGAAGGGCAGGGAATCTGGCCCGCTTTCTGGATGCTCGGCGACAACATCACCACCGTCCCCTGGCCCGCCTCCGGCGAGATCGACATCATGGAGAACATCGGCAAGGAACCCTCCATCGCCCACTCCTCCCTCCACATGGCCGGCGGCGACCTCACCGAGAAGGTCACGCTCCCCAACGGAGAAAAGCTCGCCTCCGCATTTCACATCTACGGAATGATCTGGGCTCCCGCAAAAATCCAGTTCTACCTCGACACGCCGACCAATATCTACGCCACCTTCACCCCCGCCAACCTGCCAGCCACCGCGAAGTGGCCCTTCGATGGAGGCAAGTTCTTCTTCCTCCTCAACGTTGCCGTCGGCGGAAGCTGGCCCGGCAACCCCGACGCCACCATCAGCTTTCCCCAGGAAATGCTCGTCGACTACGTCCGCGTCTACCGCGAGCCAGGTTCGTTCTCGAAGTAGCCCGACCCACAATCGCCAGCCTATCCAAAGCGCGTGATCTAGAATTGCGGTGAGGATCGAGGAATTCTTGCCCGATAGCGACCTTAAAAACACGCCCAGCGAACTCCCATCGCCGGACAAGGTTTCCGCGCCGCCCCCGATGGAGACCGCCACTCCGGTCATCGGCTTCCACGCCGCGAGCGAACTCACGCCGCCCGACGAAATCCCCCAGTCGCCTCTCATCGAAACGATCACGCAGGATGTCGCTGTTCACACCTCAAACGAGCCCCCACCGTCGGACGAAATCCCCGACCCGCCGCCCATCGAGACCATCACGCCCGGCGTCGGCGTTCACACCCTGCACGATCGCCTCGACCCCGGCCCCGACGGCAAAACCGAAAAAGCTCTCCCCTACATCGCCTTCGAGCACGTCTCGAAATCCTTCGGCAGCCTCAACGTCCTCGATGACGTCAGCTTCTTCGTTCTCCCCGGCGAAACCCTCTGCATTCTCGGTCGCAGCGGCGTCGGCAAATCGGTCTCGCTGCAGCAGATCATGGGCTTCCTCAAGCCCGACTCCGGCCAGATCCTCGTTGCCGGAGAAAACATCGCCGGCTACACCGAAGAGCAGATGCAGGTCGTCCGCAAAAAAGTCACCATGGTCTTCCAGAACGGCGCCCTCTTCGACTCGCTCACCGTCGGCGAAAACGTCGCCTTCCCCCTCCGCGAACGCGGCGAGCTCATCGAGGACCAGATCACGCAAATCGTCAACGGCCTGCTCGAGATGGTCGGCGTCGCCGGCATGGCCGACCTGCTCCCCTCCGACCTCTCGACCGGAATGAAGCGCTCCGTCGCCATCGCCCGCGCGCTCTCCTCGCAGCCCGAGGCCATCCTCTACGACGAGCCAACGACCATGGTCGATCCGCTCATGGGCCGCCTGCTCGGCGACCTCATCCAGAAGCTCAAATACCAGCTCAAGCTCACCAGCATCGTCGTCACCCACGACATGCGCTTCGCCCAGAAGCTCGCCGACCGCGTCCTCTTCCTCCACGAAGCCAAAGCCCACTTCTTCGGAACCATGCCCGAAATGGAAAAAAGCGAAGACCCCATCATCCGCCAATTCCTGGAACTGGATGCCCTGGTGCTTCCCGCCTAATCTCCTCAATACCGAAAGTGACGCCATTCAATCCTTCTCTCGGCTTGAGTGACTCGCGAGATATCTGTGACAGACGATAAGGTGAATCTTGGCCCGGCGACGGTCGGAACCGATTGCATTTTCTGTCGACGTAGCTCATACTTGCGGCGAAAGTTAGGTGGCGCCATGTCGACCCGCCTGTCCAGCATCAAGCATCTTCGTATCGGAACCCTCATCTCCATTTCCTCCTTCGTTGCATCCGCCATCCTGTCGTCCAGCCCGCTCTACGGGCAGACAGTGAGTTTTGCCGGAATGCAGACCACCGTGCAGGCCACCGGCTTGTCCCGTCCTCAGGGAGTGGCCGTGAATCGGGCGGGCGATGTGTTCGCCGCCGATGCGTTTAACCACCACCGTGTCATCAAGGTTCCGGCGAATGGTGGCCCGCAAACCACCGTGGGCACCGGACTCGGCGCACCATACGGATTAGCAATAGACAGTGCCGGCGATCTCTTCATTGCAGATTTATTAAAAGCCCACTTGATTGAGGTTCCGGTGGGTGGGGGGCCCCAGATCTCAGTGGGTACGGGGTTGAGCGAACCCGAGGGAGTAGCAGTCGACAGCGCAGGCAACGTCTTCATCGCAGACACCGGGAATCAACGTGTAGTGAAAATACCAGCGGGCGGTGGAACGCAGACTACCGTGGGCAGCGGCTGGAACCGTCCTGTCGCTGTGGCGGTCGACAGTGGTGGTGATGTTTTCGTGGGAGACGGCTTTTACGGCGATGTGGTGGAAGTGCTGGCCGGCTCCGGCGCTCAGCACACGGTGATTAACGGACTCTTCGACGTTGGCGGTATTGCGGTCGATGGTGTGGGCGATCTGTTTGTGGCAAACGAAGTTGACTCTCCGGACGCCGACGTAGTGGAAGTGTTGGCCAGCGACGGCGTTCAGGCAACCTTGGGCACCGGGCTGAACGCGCCAGTCGGAGTGGCGTTGGACCAAGCAGGCAGCGTATTCATCGCGGATAGTCTCAATAATCGCGTAGTCGAGATACAGCGTTCTTCGGTCAACTTCGGCCACGTCAACGTCTGCGCGCCCGGTCAGACTTCTCCTGCGCCGTGCCGTGAGATTCTGGCGCTGACCTACTACGTCACATCGAGCGGCACTTTAGGCACTCCAGCCGTGCTCACCGGCGGCGCGCTCGACTTCCCCTTCACCCTCGCTCCCGGAAGCACCTGTACCGGCGCCGTTTCGGCGGGCGCAACCTGCACCGTAAACGTCAAATTCAAGGCTGCATTTGCGGGAGAGCGCGATGGCGTGGTCCAGATCACCGACGCAAGCGGAAACGTGCTGGCCTCAACGCTGGTTTACGGCAATGCCGATCACTCCGGCTTCACCGCAAATTCCATGGCTTTGAACGGAGCCGCCTCAATAGTGGGGACCTCTCTTGTCCTGACCGACGGAGGGCCCAACGAGGCCGCCAGCGCCTATGATCCAACGCCGGTCTTCGTGCAGAAATTCACGACCGCTTTCGACTTCCAGCTCACCAAGGCGAAAGGCGACGGGTTCACCTTCACCATCCTGAATGTCGGCAACCTTTATTCGACTGGCGGTCATGGAGGAGGCCTGGGGTACGAAGGCCTGACCCCGAGCGCGGCGATCAAGTTTGATCTCTACAATAACGCCGGCGAAGGAATCAACTCGACCGGGCTCTATCTCGACGGCGCCGCGCCCACTGCGGGAGCGATCGACCTCACCGGCACCGGCATCGATCTGCATAGCGGAGACCAGATGCATGCCGGCATCTCCTATGACGGAACGACCCTGACCCTGACCCTGACCGACCTCGCGACCGGAGCAACCTGGTTGCACCCGTTCACGGTGGACATACCCCGCGCCGTCGGCGGTGACACCGCCTACGTAGGCTTCACCGCAGCCACCGGCAGCAGCACCGCAATTCAATGGATCCTGGATTGGCAGTTCACTCCAGAGAACTGAGCAGGGAAGAATCCTGATCGCCCACAGCCGCGGTGCGATTACGGATCCACAGGTTATCGCAGGCGGACCAGTTCGCCGACCGGTAGCCTCTATTTCTTCTTCGGTGGCTCAGGCGAATAGTAGCCATGGCGCGCCTGGACTTGCGCTCCGTCTCGATCTACTTTCACCTTCAGCCGATGATAGTCGCCGTCCGGCTTTACATCGTTGAGCGAGAGTTCCAGGATGTAAACGTACTCCGGAGCATCCACCAGGCTCTTAGCCCGGAATCGAGATCATTGCTGTTGATGAAAGAAAGACCCACCGGTCCCGTCGGCGAGTTCCGACAGTGGATTCTCCGCAGCCTCGAGCGATCTGCGGCGGACATCCGCCTGGTATTGGCACGCGCATCAGCACCCTGACGTTCGCTGACCGAGGGTGATGTCGTATACAGCCCCCGCGCATCGAGGAGCTGATCGTCACCTCAGATTGTGCTGCGATATCGATAATCTGCGATTCTGCAGGTCAAGGTATCGGAGTCCAGATTGAGAAAGCCGGGCGACACCAGAATTAAAAGGCGCGTTACCCGGCAACGGCGCCATCTTGCGCACGAGCTCTCCGGATCGTCGTATAGGTCGTCTGAACGTCCTGGCCGTCCGGCCATCTGCACCTGCATGGCGGCCGATTCGGCCATGCTTTGCGCAATGGCGAGGTCTCGCTGAGTATCCATGCCGGGGTTGCACCTGAAGACCTGACCCACAGCCTCCGCAAGCGCGTCACTGTCGTGCTTATTCTCGATCTCGTCGGCCTGATAGTACTGGATATAAGGGCAATCTCCGTTTAACCGGTAGAGTGAGTGCAGTTTCACTCCCATGATCGCTTCCTTCAGTTTGGCTCGATCGCTGGTGAGGCCGCTACTGGTCTTGCCGGAGATTGAGATAACAGCGGCCAGGTCAGAATCGGTCAGCGATGTATCGACCGCCTTGATACCGGCTTTTTGCGAGTACGTCAGGTCTTCTGGCGTCAAGTGCATATCATCGAAAAGAAAGATGACAAAACGCCGCGGCGCCGCTGGTGGTGCGGCAACTGAACCAGCCCCCGCCTGCTCCTGGCCACCTGCCTTAAGACTCCCGTGCTTCTCAACCGTAAATGCGGAGATTGTTCGCAGCTTGTCGTTGTCGAAGACTTGAAAGTCTTCCTTCTTCAAATCGCCAATTGCTTGACCCTGCTTGTTGCGGACGACAACCGGGACCAGGACTCGATTGACATTGACGACAATCCTGGAAGTCCCCGGTTCGACTCCTGTGACATGTTCCGATAGAGATTGCACCTCCGGAGGCACAGTGGTTTGCGCAAGCGAAGGTTGATTGATCGCCGTTTCGCCCGCCGCAGCTGAAGCCCGTTCATTCTCTTTCGGCGCCGAAGTCCCGGTGATTATGGGCGCTTGCTGGATATCCGTGGCTTGTTGTAGAACCGATTGCGCTGCAAGAGGGGCGGGCTGCGCGGCACTAGGCGCAGCCCCGCTTACTGTCGGCACCGAAGCTCCACCCGGAGGACTCATGGGCTCCGCAGTTGCCGCATCGGTCACAACCCGTGCCGTCGAGGCAAATCGGCGATAATTCGTGAACAAGGTCTCATTAAGCCAAACCGTCGGGGCATCCAGACTCGCATCGGGATTCACCAGCGCCACCGAGAGTGCCAGGCTGCGGACCGGGCAGATGAATTGTCTGTCAGCGATCTGTACCGACGCATACCTCACTAAAATGTCCGCCCGCCGAAACGGAACGCCATCTTTCGAGTCGGCTTCGACAGTGATGCGGAGGACGGCGCCACTTGCAGGATCAAGCCAAAGCGAGCCGCGATAACCGGGGGTCGTAAGAACGGTGAGAGCGCTCGACATAGCGGCATTCGACCTCACCGAAGGAGTCGGCTTCTTTTGCCCTTTCAAGGAATCCGGCGTATCCAGCGCCGCTTGTCGCTGGACCGACCCGATCACCTCGTAGTGCGATGCAGACTTCGGTACCGAATAGCGGTAGACCGCGACCCTGCCCGAACCGGTCGTCTCCCAGTGACTCCAGTTGATCGAGCCTTTCGCGGTGTCGGCCATAACCATGCCAAGCGTGGACCCGAATTCGCCGCCGGAGATCAACCCGACCTGTGCCTGCCAGAGCGCGGAACCCGTTGTGGGAGACTGAATATCACGCGAATCGCGCACCGAGGTCTCGCGGCTCGACGTGTCCACCAAATGGAGGCCGCTTCGTACCGCCCAGCCGCCCTTCTTCAGCGCCTGGGGACTGTCGTCGTAGCGATTGATCGTTCTGGTAGCCAGGAAGTTCGGCAGGCTCGGCAACGTGTGCGCGACATAGCTTCTGGCCGCATCCAGCATTCGTCGTTGCGCGGCGTCATCGGGTGCCGGATCAGCCGGAACTTCGCCAACCGGTGGGTCCAGGAACGCCGATTGGTCCGCCACTAATTGCAAGGCCAGCAACGATTGAGGATCTCCGCTCAATTGCTCACGGAGCCGGCTCAAGGCGGATTCTGAAATCCGTTCGGAAAGTTCGACGGCCGCAATCTGGCGCGCTACCTCGGCATCCGTTTTGTGTGCGGCATGGGTCGCCGCCAACGACTGCTCCAGTTGCGACACCGTGACGCGCTTGGCTGCGCCAGCGGTCAGTGTCACCGACGCCAGGAACCCCAGAAGAATCCACCGCTGCATGACACAACTACACTATGCCCGCGAGAGGCGGCTGCCAAACGACAGCGAAGTTAACCGCGAACGCGATCAACGGTGTGCTTGGAATCTGCCTCCAGGTCGACTATGGCGACCACCGGATCGTGGCACTTAAACCTTTACCGCAAGCAATGAGGCCCGATAGCAAACTCCGACTCCATATCGTCTGAAGTGCTACCATCGCTCCGTGTTCAACTTCGGCAAACCAAAATCAGCTTCCGACTGGATCGCGCACGCAATTCTCGGAGTCGTGGCCCTGTTTCTCATCTGGTGGATGATGCATATGTTCTTCTGATCCGCTTTGGTGCATCAAACTTGAAGCGGTACAGTCTAACTATCAGGATAGAGGGAAACCACATGCCCGCATACGGTAAGAAATCTGACCCACCCCGGAAGGCCGTCAAGGAAATGATGGCGAAGCAATCCGAAGATTCCAGCAAAGACGCTCTTCACCGAGGCGTGCGTCATCGCAAAGCCAAAATCAAGCGCGGCAAGTAGCGTTTTTCGGGATCTAAGCCCTAACTAATTCGTCCAACGGACTGGCATTTTCAATCTGAAGCTGAAAAGTGCTTGGGATCGTCTGCTTCATCACATGGAACGCCACTGCCGACAGCAAGACTGCCGGCTTGCCGCCAAGAGAACCAATCGAAAATGACTCGATTGGGATATGGACAATCGGCGGTGCTTACGGCGTGGCGCTCCCCAGTACAGCAACGATGGAGGCGGCCGCTCCACTGGACGGACTCGGAGTTAAAATGATTCCCGCATTATGCACACCGTGCCCCACGGGGGAGAATTTGATCATTAGTGTGCACTGTTGGCCGGCCGCAACTCCCGTCGTCACACAGGTTCCCCCAGACGCCAGGGAATAGCTTGCGTTGTTGAAGGAAACCGAGATGGTCGGCGAACCGGGCACTCCATAGTTTGCGACGACCAGTGGGAGTGTTTTGGTCGTTCCGTACGCGATCGATCCAAAGTTCAGTGGGGACTCGGAAACGTCTCCGATTCCTGTGGCAGTTCCCCGCAAGTTAACGCTCGCACCGATCCCGGAGGCAGGTGTCAAGGTGAGTGTATTTGTGTGGGTCCCTATGCCGGATGGAACGAACTCGACCGGCAGGATGCAGCTTTGCCCTGCCGTAACCCCAGACGTGCAGGTATTCTGCCCGTCAGTGAGAACTGTGTAATTAGGCGAGTTGATTGCCGTTGTGAAGTTCAGTGTGCTCCCACCGGCATTGGTAACGGTCAGCAGCTCAACCGGTGGAGCACTGCTGCTCTTAAATGCAACATCGGGAAAGTTTTCAAGAGTCGTGGAAAAAAGGGCGATCGGTTGTCCCAGGGCGAACTCGGTCACGAAGCCATTAGTTGTGGCCCCATACTTCAGACCTGCTGACTTGTTTACGGTTTGGAAGGCGCCAGCGGTCGTCGGAAAAGTAGCGGAACCGGTGGAGCCGGTGACATAAGCATTTCCCTTCACGTCTACTGCGATACCATACCCGACTGCCGCACCACTAACGGTACTGCCCAGATAGGTTGAATAGGCCAGGGCGGTTCCCGTTCCATTCAACTTGGTTAAGAAGGCGTCGGCCATCGAAGGATTGGTGGTTAGAAACGCCCCTGGAGTGGTTGGGAAGGGCTTGTATTTAAACTCCGGATTTCCCTGGGAACCCGCCGATCCGGTCACGTAAGCATTTCCGTGGGCATCGACCGCGATGGCAGACCCATAGTCTGTGCCAATGCCGCCCAGATACGTTGAGTAATCAAGGGCCGTCCCGGAGAGATTCAGTTTGGTCACGAATGCGTTTCCGTAGTGGTTGCCTTTGTCCCCGCTGACGATCTGAAAGGCGCCTGGCGTCACCGGGAAGTCTTCGGAGGTCGCGATTCCTGTTACGTAGGCGTGTCCGGAGCCATCAATCGCGATGCCATCGCCGTACTCTGTGTATGTGCCGCCCAGATACGTGGAATACTCGAGGGCCGTTCCGGAGCTGTTCAGTTTGGTCACAAATGCGTTGCTGCCTCCCTCGCCCGGTATCCCAGCGAATTGGGAGTTGTTGACAGCCTGAAAAGATCCCGGGCTCACAGGGAAGTCTATCGAAGAGGTCGTCCCTACGATGTAAGCGTCCCCTGAGGCATCGACCGCGATGCCATTGCCGTAATCACCATCGCTGCTGCTGCCACCGAGATAAGTGGAATAGACCAGAGCACTTCCTTGACTATTCAGCTTAGTGACAAAAGGGTTGCAATGGTAGCCCGTGACAGAGTGATTTGCGGTTTGGAATGCGCCTGAGGTCACGGGGAAGCCCGTGAAGTATGCGCTTCCGGTCACGTAAGCCTCCCCGGAGGAGTCGATGGCAATACCGCTGGTGTAGCCGTAATTCGGGCCCCCAAGATAGGTGGAGTAGACGAGGCCATTTCCCTGGCTGTTCAGCTTGGTGATGAAAGCGGTGATGTTGCCGTCAGCCAGACCATAGTCAGGGTTCACCGTCTGCAGTGCGCCTGGGGTCACCGGGAAATCTGAGGAGGTCGCAACTCCGGTCACATAGGCCTGCCCAGAGCCGTCGACGGCGATGCCGACGCCGGCGTCTCCCGAGACAAAGAAGCTGCCGATCCCCCACGCAAGACCGTTAGTGCCGCCGAGAAAGGTTGAATACTCAAGTGCGGTCCCCGTGCTGTTCAGCTTGGTGATGAAAGCATTGGAACCGAAACCATGGGTGAGCCCGGCTGTGCCATTTACCGTCTGAAAGGCGCCGTCAGTCACAGGGAAATCTGCGGCGTATGTAATCCCGGTTACGTAGGCATGTCCCGAGGCATCAACGGAGATGCTGTTGCTCTTGTCGCCGTGGTAGGCCGCGCTACCCCCGAGATAAGTCGAATAGGCCAAAATCGGATCAATGACCACAGCGCGGCTCTTGTCATAGCTACCCAGCGCGAATCCGACCGTATTCGCGGCCAGCAAGGTGAACCTCCCGTTGACCTGGTCCCGCTCGCCGGGCGAGCCGCTCTTGAGCTGATACATGACCGGCTTCTCAAACGCGATCTTGCCATTCTTGCCAGTCGACCATGAGGTCGCCATGCGCATTCAAGCTCAGCCTGGCGCCGGAGAAATGCAGTTTGACCTCTTTCGGATCGACGCCCGGAGCCACAACGAAGTCATACTCCAGTTGCTGCTGGTTGCCGTAGTACACCAGATCGATACCGGGGTAGACACCCGTATACTTCACCTTGGAATAGGTAGGCACGTCGACATGCCACTTCTTGGGATCGTTGCCAATGAAGTAGTTGGCTGATCCCGGCAGCTTCTCCTCGCCCGAAACCTTGAGTCCCGAACTCGCTCCGACAAATTGCATCCGCACGACATCGGTCTTAAGCGCATCCCGGGTTGGCAGGTTCGCCGCGCTTGGTATTGCCAGCGAAGCTGCCTTCCCACTGTCGTCTCTGGCGTATTGTTGGGAAAGCGCCAGCACCGCTTCGCTGTCGGTGAGGAAGAGCGAATAACTGCTCCCGCGCGAAGTGAACCTTACCCGCGGATCGCTCTGCCCCTGATTTGCGGCGAAGCTCAGCGGCAGCTTACTGTAATCTGCCAGTTTGCCGCTGTTGTCACCCTGTCGGGCGCTTGCGGCATGGGAGCCGCCATCCGCTGATGGCAGGCTGCTCTGGGCCTGAATGAGTCCAGCGCAGCAAGCAGTCATCACCAACGCTGTGACCGCAGAGGTCAGCACGCATGGACAGTATTCACGGAAGGACGAAGCGGTTTTGATTGGAATCACGGCTAAATTCTCCAGATCGAATCTTGAAACGCCCCAACCAGCCTTGAGATGCGGAGAAAAGAAGTGTGACTTCATAGGAACCTCATTCGAAGTTGATCGTGCTTCGTGCGTCGACGGGGATATTTTCTTGGCGCGTTTTTTGGCCCACTTTGTATAGCGAAAACTGGGAGCGTAAACCGTAATGTGGGACTAGAAATCTTCTGGCCGCAAGGCCAAAACCAAGCGCGCCAGGTAAAGATTTTGGGCTTTACGCTCGAAGTAACTGATCCAACGGACTGGCGTTTTCAATCTCAAGCTGAAAAGTGCTTGGGACCGTCTGCTTCATGACATGGAACGCCACTGCCGACAGCAGGACCGCCGGCTTGCCGCCAAGAGAACCAATCGAAAATGACTCGATTGGGATGTGGACAATCGGCGGTGCTTACGGCGTGGCGCTCCCCAGTACAGCAACGATGGAGGCGGCCGCTCCACTGGACGGACTCGGAGTTAAAATAATTCCCGCATTATGCACACCGTGCCCCACGGGGGAGAATTTGATCATTAGTGTGCACTGTTGGCCGACCGCAACTCCCGACGTCACACAGGTTCCCCCAGACGCCAGGGAATAGCTTGCGTTATTGAAGGAAACCGAGACGGTCGGCGAACCGGCCACCCCGTAGTTTGCGACGACCAGCGGGAGTGTCTTGGTCGTTCCGTAGGCGATCGATCCAAATTGCAATGGGGACTCGGAAACGTCTCCGATTCCTGTGGCCGTTCCCCGCAAGTTAACACTAGCACCAATCCCGGAGGCAGGCGTCAAGGTGAGTGTATTTGTGTGTGTCCCTATACCGGACGGAACGAACTCCACCGGCAACGTGCAGCTCTGGCCTGCGGTAATCCCTGTCGTGCAGGTATTCTCTCCATCGGAGAGGACCGTGTAGTTAGGTGAATCGACTGCCGTTGTGAAGTTCAGCGTGCCCGTACCGACGTTGGTGACGGTCAGCAACTCGACCGGTGGGGCGCTACTGCTGTTGAAAGGAGCATTCGGAAAGGTTTCAAGAATAGTGGAAAACTGTGCCACCGGTTGACCAAGGGCGAACTTGGTCACGAAGGCATTCGTCGTCGGATGCGTCTGGCCGGCCTTGTTCTTGGTTTGGAATGCCCCCGGGGTCACTGGAAAAGTAAGGGTACCGGCAAATCCGGCGACATAAGCATTTCCATCCATGTCTACCGCGACACCGTAACCGTCTGCCGGGCCACCGTCGTTGCCGCCCAGGTAGGTCGAATAGGCAAGGGCGCTTCCAGCCTTATTCAGTTTGGTTAAAAATGCGTCTCCGCCTGCAGCATAATTGACGCTCTGAAACGCGCCTGGAGTCGTTGGGAAGGGTGCAGGATTCTGCCCTGCTTCCCCATCAGTATCGGCCGTTCCAGACACGTAAGCATTGCCGGAGGCATCGACCGCGATGGCGGAACCGGTGTTTAGACTGCTGCCACCCAGGTACGTGGCATAGTCGAGGGCCGTTCCGGAGGGATTTAGTTTGGCCACAATTGCGTCAGCGCCTTTATTGACCGACTGAAAGGCGCCAGGCGTCACTGGGAAGTCTGAGGAGGCCGAACCTCCGGTAACGTAGGCGTGCCCGGAGGCGTCAATCGCGATCCCGTTGCCATTGTCAGCGTAGGAGCCGCCCAGGTAGGTGGAATATTCGAGGGCCGTTCCAGAGCTGTTTAGTTTTGTAACAAATATATTGAAGCCTTGTTGGTTCGCAGCGTTGTTGACGACTTGAAACGCTCCAGCGGTTACAGGGAAATCGGTGGATGAGGCGTTCCCGACTACGTAGGCATCCCCTGAAGCGTCGACTGCGATGCCGTTGCCGAAATCATTTGTGCTGCCGCCGAGATACGTGGAGTAGACAAGGCCAGTTCCCTGGCTATTGAGCTTGGAGACGAAAGCATTCGATCCTGTTTCCGCGAGGAGACTATGATTCGTTGTTTGGTATGCGCCTTTAGTGACCGGAAAGCCGTAGTAAACTGCCTTCCCGGTCACGTACGCATTTCCGGAGGCATCGATTGCAATAGCGGTAGAGGAGCTTTCATTGGGGCCTCCCCCAAGATAGGTGGAGTAGATAAGGTCGTTCCCCTGGCTGTTTAGCTTGGTGACAAAGGCTGAGTAGCTATGGTTCTTCTGGACGGTCTGCAGTGCGCCGGGCGTTACGGGAAAATTTGAGGATCCTGTGAGTCCGCTCACATATGCCTCCCCGCTGGAATCAACCGCGATGTCGTAGCCTATGTCTCCGACATTAGATGATGGGTTGCCCCCGCCGCCAAGGTAGGTTGAATATTCGAGTGCTGTTCCCGTGTTGTTTAGCTTGGTTACGAAAGCATTGGAAGTGTTTCTTGCTGCTCCACCATCTACCCGCTGAACGGCGCCGTCAGTCACCGGGAAATTGCTGGAGTATGCGACCCCGGTCACGAAGGCATCTCCCGCAGAGTCTACGGCGACACTAAAGGCCTTATCGCCGTAAACGTTTGCGTGGCCCCCGAGATATGTCGAGTAGGCCAAAATCGGATCAATGACGACAGCGCGGCTCTTGTCATAGTTTCCCAGCACGAATCCGACTGTATTCGCGGCCAGCAAGGTGAACCTTCCGTTGACCTGATCCCTCTCGCCGGCCGATCCGCTCTTGAACTGATACATGACCGGCTTCTCAAAGGCGATCTTGCCATTCTTACCGGTGACCATGAGGTCGCCATGCGCATTCAAGCTCAGCCTGGCGCCGGAGAAATGCAGTTTGACCTCTTTCGGATCGACGCCCGGAGCCACAACGAAGTCATACTCCAGTTGCTGCTGGTTGCCGTAGTAGACCAGATCGATGCCGGGGTAGACACCCGAATACTTCACCTTGGAATAGGTAGGCACGTCGACGTGCCACTTCTTGGGATCGTTGCCGATGAAGTAGTTTGCCGAGCCCGGTAGCTTCTCCTCGCCTGAGACCTTGAGTCCCGAACTCGCTCCGACAAGTTGCATCCGCACGACATCGGTCTTAAGCGCATCCCGGGATGGCGATTTGCCCGAGCTTTGCATTGGCAAGGAAGCTCCCTTCCCACTGTCGTCTCCGCCGTATCGTTGGGAAAGCGCCAGCACCGCTTCGCTGTCGGTGAGGAAGAGCGAATAGCCGCTCCCGCGTGAGGTGAACCTTACTCGCGGATCGCTCTGCCCCTGATTTGCAGCGAAGCTCAGCGGCAGCTTACTGTAATTTGCCAGTTTGCCGCTGTTGTCACCCTGTCTGGCGCCGACGGCATGGGAGCCGCCATCCGCTGATGGCAGGCTGCTCTGGGCCTGAAGGAGTCCAGCGCAGCAAGCAGTCATCACCAACGCTGTGACCGCAGAGGTCAGCACGCATGGACAGTATTCGCGGAAGGACGAAGCGGTTTTGATTGGAATCACGGGTGAATCCTCCAGATCGAATGTTGGAACTCTTCCAACGGGCCTTGAGCTGCGGAAAAAAGAAGTGTGACTTCATACGAATCTCATTCGAAGTTGATCGTACATCGAACGTCGATGGAAATATCTTCTTGGCGCGCTTTCCGACCCACACTGTATAGCGAAAACTGGGAGCGTAAACCGTAATGTGGGACTAGAAATCTTCTGGCCGCAAGGCCAAAACCAAGCGCGCCAGGTAAGGATTTTGGGCTTTACGCTCGAAGTAACTGATCCAACGGACTGGCGTTTTCAATCTCAAGCTGAAAAGTGCTTGGGACCGTCTGCTTCATGACATGGAACGCCACTGCCGACAGCAGGACCGCCGGCTTGCCGCCAAGAGAACCAATCGTTCTTCCAACGAGAATGCAGCCCAGGCTATCCGCGTCCGTGTTCCCCGTGTGGATCAAAATCTCACTGCGCTTCGGAACGTTCAAAAGCTCCCATGTTCCCGGATGAGAAGCGCTGTTGTGAGGAACGCAGGTATAGGTGCCGGTGGGAATGCAACTCTTCTGCGGCACATTGTCTTCCCACGGAAGTTCCATCGTGAAGCACAAGTGATCGCCCTCCGGATCGAACATTTCGCCAAGAGTCCCGTCCGGGGTAGACGGCTCGCGAACCAGAATATACGTATCAAGCATCAGTTACCGCCTCGCTAGAAATACTATCGCAAGCTTCTTTGATAGCGCCCTGGATCACTTCGGCTTGCGAAAGGCCGTTCTGGGTCGGCGGTGGCATCTCGCTCTGGTCACGAAAAACGACCGCTTCCGAAAGCTGTCAAGTGTCACAAGAGTAAACACCATCCCTTATCCCCATACAAATCAACGAGATAACTATCAAAATCAGTTGGCGTAGTGAATGGGTCCGGCTTGATAAAATAGAAATAGAGATCAAGAAAACAGACAAGGGCGGCGAATGCCGTCCTTTCTCATGCGGAAAAAACTTCGAGTCCTGAACGGACCGTCCCCGCCGCCCAGGGTAACTGAGAGGAGCGTCTCGCAAAAAAGGGAAGCAAATGGGCCGAAAGAGGGTCGCACTGTCCCATAAGTCCTTTGCTTGCAGATCTCTGTGAATAAATTGCACAGAATGAAATACTTGGCGGCGCGACCATAAGCTAAACCGAAGTAAACAAAGCGGTTAGTCGCAGAGACGGAGGTAGGGGGAGTCTGGGGTCACCGCCTCGCAGCCGCGAGAAACGCTTCCGGTAAGATGCTCGAAGGGGGAGAATCCCGCGAGCAGGATGCGCCGGGAAACCACATCCATGTCAGATTCCGTCTCCATTTGTGTGATCGGCTCGGGATACGTCGGCCTCGTGGCTGCCGTCTGCTTCGCCGAGATGGGTCATCGCGTCACCTGCGTCGACAACGACGAGGCCAAAGTGACCACGCTCCGCCGGGGCGGCGTCCCTATCTACGAGCAGCACCTCGACGACATGCTCGCCAAGCACCTCAACCGCGGAGTGGAATTCACCACTGATCTCGGTGCGGCCGTGGAAGCGAGCGAAGCCATCTTCATCGCCGTCGGAACCCCTCAAGGGGACGCCGGCGCCGCCGACCTCTCCTACGTCGAGGCCGTCGTCGCTGAGATCGCGCGCTCGGTCAACGGCTACAAGGTAATTGTCGAGAAGAGCACCGTACCGGTTTACACCAACGAATGGATCCGCCGCGTGATGCATCGCTATGGCGTGGACGAGCAGAGTTTTGACGTAGTCTCGAACCCTGAGTTCCTGCGCGAAGGCACCGCCATCGCGGACTTCCTCCATCCCGACCGTATCGTGGTCGGCGCCAACTCCGAACGCGCCGCCGAAGTGCTGCGCCGCATCTACCTGCCGCTGACCGGAGGTTCCTACTACGAACAGCCCGGCGCCCTTCCAGGGATGTGCAGCCCAGCCTCTCCAGCTCCGCTGCTGGTAACCTCGGCGCAAAGCGCGGAGATCATCAAGCACGCTTCGAATTCTTTCCTCGCACTCAAAATCTCGTTCATCAATGCCGTTGCCAACCTCGCGGAAAGCGTCGATGCCGATATCGAGGACATCGCCGCCGGAATAGGAATGGACAGCCGCATCGGGCCCAAGTTTCTGCGCGCCGGCCTCGGCTATGGCGGCTCATGCTTTCCCAAGGATGTCGCTGCCTTCCACTGGGTCGCCCAACAACAGGGAGTCGACTTCCAGCTGCTCCAGGAGATCAGCCGCATCAACGACACCCAGAAAGAGATCTTCTTCAACAAGGTTCGCGCGGCGCTGTGGACGTTGCGAGGCAAGCGGCTCGCGGCACTCGGACTGGCCTTCAAGGGCGGCACCGACGACATCCGCGACTCCCCGGCGATCGACATGATCCAGAAGCTGCTCGCTGCCGGCGCCATCGTCACTGCCTATGACCCCGCCGCCAACGACCGCGCCAAAGGCACTCTCCCGCCGTCGAAGACAATGATCTATGCCGACAGTGTTTACGAAGCGGTCGCCGACGCCGATGCAGTATTGATCCTGACGGATTGGAAGGAATTCGCCCGAATCGATTTGGCGCTCCTGAAGCAGAAAGTGCGCTTCCCCATCGTGATCGACGGGCGTAATCTCTACCGGCCGCAGCAGATGCTCGATCACGGCATTACCTACATCAGCATGGGGCGCCCCGCCTCACATCAGGCGCAAGACGGCAAGCCTCGGAAGGTGCTTGTCTCGTAGCGGCAGAACAGTTGAGAGATCAAACGAAAAAGACCGCAGCTAGCGCTGCGGTCTTTTCGTTGCGCCGTGCCCTGACAGTGTGTCAGTTTCGGCGCTATAAGGTTGTTGCCAGCACTACTTCTCAGGCTTTTCCAGGTGACCGCCAAAGGCGTAGCGCATGGCGGATGTAATCTTGTTAGCGTATTCCGCCTCCCCACGCGAGCTGAACCGTTCATAGAGCGCCGCGGTCAACACGTGGATCGGCACGCCTTCATCGATGCCTGCCTTGATTGTCCAGCGGCCTTCACCGGAGTCTGAAACACGGCCGCCGAACTTGCTGAGTGCCGGATCCTCGGCGAGCGCAGCTGCCGTCAGATCCAGCAGCCAGGAGGCGATAACGCTGCCACGGCGCCAGACCTCGGTCACCTCGGTCAGGTTGAAGTCATACATGTAGTGCTCGGGGTCGCGAAGCGGCGTCGTCTCCGCGTCGATCTCGCCTGCATGTTTGCCGATGTCGGCGGCCTTCAAAACCCCAAGACCCTCGGCATAGGCGGCCATCATCCCGTATTCAATGCCGTTGTGCACCATCTTGACGAAATGGCCTCCGCCACTCTCGCCGCAATGCAGATAGCCGTCTTCGGCTGTGCTCTTGATCCCTTCGCGGTTCGGCGTCCGTGGAATGTCACCAATGCCGGGAGCAATAGTCTTGAAGATGGGATCGAGATATTCGACCGCTGAGGTGGGGCCGCCGATCATCATGCAGTAGCCTCGCTCCAAGCCCCATACGCCGCCTGAGGTTCCGACGTCGACGTACTTGATGCCTTTGGCGGAAAGCTCTTTGGAGCGGCGGATATCGTCGATGTAGTAGGAATTGCCGCCATCGATCAGAATGTCATCGGCCTCAAGGTGAGGCACAATCTGATGGATGGTCTGGTCGACATAACCTGCGGGGATCATCAGCCAGATCGCGCGCGGCTTGGTCAGCTTGCTGACGAAGTCCTCAAGCGAACTCGACCCGGTAATCTCCTTCTTCTCGCTCGCCAACTCTTCGACGACTTTCGGTGACATATCGAAAACCACGCATTCGTGGCCGTTTTTCGCCAGCCGGCGAACCATGTTCGCCCCCATCCTGCCCAAACCTACCATCCCAAGTTGCATAGATCGCTCCAATTCAAAGTGTTTCTGAATCGCCCGAATCAACGTCGCCGCACAAATGTAGTCGCACACATATCTTACATAAATTGGGATCGCCTAGCGGTGAAAGGACTGAATTTTGGTTAGGGGGCCACTCGTTAAATCTGGGTCAATCACCATATCGTCCACCTGTGGATTGCACTTGACCCAACGCCTGCATTCGGCTTCTCTCAGTTCCTCCCCCCGGCCGAATGGACGGGGAAGCGAAGATGGCCGAGATCCTTCGCCAGGATGGTTAAGCGGTTCAAGTTCAAATTGCTTTTGGAGGTCTTAGGAGGATTGGCTCCTCAGGTAGGACTCGAACCTACAACCCTTCGGTTAACAGCCGAATGCTCTGCCATTGAGCTACTGAGGAGTGTCGCAGCGGCAAACAGAAGTCTGCGTGCTCTTTGAGTATCTCAAATGGGCCCGGTAGCGTCAAAATTTCCGAGTCGGTCGTTCCTGGCCACCGCCATAAGGGGGCGTCAATAGAGCAGCACCGCGACGGTATAACCACTAAAGCCTCCGGTCGCGCTGGAGCACGCGCCGACAACGGCGCGCTGGTATTTCTTCGTTTGGATACGCTCTTCCAACTCAGATGGAAGTTGGTTCAGGTCCCCGGTCTGCCAGCGCATGATAAATCCGGGCTTCGTGTCGCCCGCCGAACCGTGGTCCATTTCACAGGTCTTTCTGGCGTCCGGGTTGGCCCCGTCGGCCTGGATGCCGCGCGCAGTCAGCAGTTTCGCGATTGCTGTTTCCACCTGGTCGTTAGACATGTTGGGCACAATCCGCGCAAAATCGGCGACCGCATACATCGTATCGCCATGCTTCACAACGCTAAAGCCGACCGCATCGAGCTTCGCGTCAAGAATGTTGGTTCGGTGCGGAGCAGAATTCATCCACTCCTTCTGAATTAAATCCGCACTCGAACCCTGCGCGATGTTCTCCGCAACAGTCTGAAAATGAGCGCCGGCCTGGCCCGCGCGAGTTGCAAGGTCTGCCTCTCCCGAATATTGGTGAGAAAGCTGCCCGTTCTGAAGAATCAACGCCGCGTGGATTTTGGCGGCCTGGGCAAGCGAATCGTTCCATTGCAATGGCGCGAGCCCCTGCTGGATGCGCGTGGCGTTGGTCAGATTAAAGAGATCCTGCTCTGGAGATTGGGCCGGAGGCACTGATTGCGCCATACAGATTGCCGCACTTGCAATGAGCGGCAACCATGCGAGGGACCTAAGGAATCTTCCAAAGGATGCCATTTTCAGTGTCATATTCGTTTTGTCCGCCCTTGATCTCCAGGTTCTGATCGTTTCGGAGGCTTATTCTTGGATGCGCCGAACTTGAGGGGAGTGAAAAGTTCGTGCACTTTGGTCTGTTACTCGAACTGTTTCTCGAACCGCAGCTGTGCAATGATTCTTTCTTGAGCACCTCAACCACCGTCACGCCCCAAGTGTCCGCCGCTCCCGGCGTCTGGACGCGCTGGAGCCGGCAGCCGCTAGCGCTCTTCGGCGTGGTCGTGCTCTTTGTGTTCCTGTGTGCTGCGGCGTTTGCCCCGCATCTGGCCCCGGCTGACCCGGCAGCGATCGACCTCACCCAACGTCTAAGGCCGCCCTCGGCCTCGCACTGGTTCGGCACCGACGAGTTGGGACGCGACATTCTTTCGCGCGTGATTTTTGGTGCACGAATTTCGCTTTCCGTCGCCGTTTCCGTCGTCAGTTGTTCGCTAGTGTTGGGACTGATCCTCGGTGGAATTGCCGGGTTTTATGGCGGGGCGCTCGACCTCGCCCTCAACGTCTTCGTCATGAACGCATTCCTTTCTCTCCCCGGCATCCTGCTGGCAATCGCTTTTGTCGCCTTCCTCGGGCCAGGAATGCGGAATTTAGTGCTGGCGCTGTCGATCGGCGGATGGGTCGGGTACGCGCGGCTGGTGCGGGCGCAGGTGCTAGCCGTCAAAGAGAAAGAATTTGTCGAGGCGGCCAGGGCCATTGGCGCCTCGGACCTGCGTATCTTTACCCGCCATATTCTGCCGAATATCCTGCAGCCGCTCATCGTTCAGGCCGCTATCGGCATGGCTGGGGTAGTGCTAGCCGAGGCGACGCTCAGCTTTCTGGGGCTTGGCGTGCCTCCTCCAGCTGCCAGTTGGGGAAACATGCTCAACGATGCGCGCTCCCATCTCTTCGACTCGCCGCATATGGTGCTGTTTCCGGCACTGGCGATCATGTTGTGCGTGTTATCGTTCAACTTTCTGGGCGATGCGTTGCGTGATTATCTCGACCCGCGCACTCGGCTGTCGATCGGGCTCTGAACGGCTATGCGAGTCGGCGTTATCTCTGACACGCATGGCTTGTTGCGGCCGGAGGCTGTGGCCGCGCTTCATGGCGTCGACCAGATTCTTCACGCCGGGGATGTCGGCGATCCGGCGATACTCGATGCGCTGTCGTCGATCGCGCCACTGACTGCCATTCGCGGGAATATCGATCGCGCTGGGGTCTGCGCCGCTCTTGCAGCAACCGAAATCCTAGACCTTGGCGGTTCGACGATCTACATGTTGCACAGTCTCGCCGACCTGGATCTTGACCCTGCAGCCGCAGGAATCGGCATCGTCGTGAGCGGCCACTCACACCAGCCCTTGATCGAGCAGCGGAAACGCGTGCTCTACCTGAATCCCGGAAGCGCCGGGCCACGACGATTCTCGCTGCCGGTCTCGATCGCCTTCCTGCGGCTGGGCAGCGGGAGAACCGGTCGCTGAAATCCTGCGTTTGTTATAGCGTTGTGGTTTGAGACGGCCATTCAGCCGTGGCGCTCTGCATTATGAGCTTTACACCTTCCACCATCGCCGGACTGGTAATCGCCGCGAGCTTCGCGGCCGGGTTGAACCTCTATGCAACCGTGCTGACGTTAGGCATTCTCGCTCGTATGAGTTGGGTCGAACTGCCTCCCGGTCTTGAAGTGCTCGCCAACGGATGGGTGATAGCGGCCAGCGCGGCGATGTTTGCGATCGAGTTTTTTGCCGATAAAATTCCGGCCTTCGATTTGATCTGGAACGCGTTGCACACTTTTGTGCGAATTCCGCTCGCGGCATTGCTGGCCTATCGCGCGACTCTTCAGCTTTCCCCGGAGATGCAACTGCTGGCAACCGTCGGCGGTGCGCTGATTGCGATGGCAGCGCATTCCTCCAAGACTGCGGCGCGGACGCTGGTGACTCCGAGCCCCGAGCCAATCTCCAACATTGCACTCAGTACCGGGGAAGATGCGGTCGCCATCGGACTCACCTGGACGGCGACTCGCCATCCGTGGATCGCTGGGAGCATTGCCGCAGGCTTCACCATCGCCGCGGTCTTGACTGCGCGATGGATCTGGAGCGCCGTGTCGAAGACATGGAAAAGACTTCTCGGACCGCGGCAAATGCCCGCCTAGTTGACACCGAATGCTGTTTTTCGCGCTACCTGGCTGGCGACAGATACGAAAAAGAGATTTATGCTGTCAGTCGAGTTGTGAACCCCGTACAGAAAATCATTCGAGGAACCAAGATGACGAATTGTTTCAGGAAAATAGCTCCCGCAGTAATCGCATCCATCATCGCCTTCGGCGCATTGACTGCGTCCACCGCCGCGCAAAGCGCCCCCCCGGCCGGGTCGATGGCCTCCTCGACGATGGCGGCCAAACAGATCGACATCAACTCGGCCAGCAAGGAGGAGTTGAGCTCACTGCCAGGAATCGGGGACGCGTATTCGTCGAAGATCATCGCCGGACGCCCCTATCATGCGAAGACTGACTTGAAGACGAAGGGGATTCTACCCGCAGGCGTCTATAGCAAGATCAGCGGCATGATTATCGCCAAACAGCCAGCAAAGTAAGCGAAACAGAGAAGAATTGGAGCACCGGGCGGGAATTGAACCCGCGAATACTGGTTTTGCAGACCAGCGCGTTAGCCACTTCGCCACCGGTGCTCTGTTCCTTGCCCGTTCCATCGCGGGCGAGGAGGAATATCAAACTTGCTCAACCACCTTTAGCCATCAGCGCATGATCGCTTGATCAATTTTCACCCTAAAATGCAAAACCCGCCTCTGCGATGCGCGGCGGGCGAGTGGAAAGTCTTAAGGCCGATGAGATCAGCTCTGGAGACAATTCCGCGCCAAGCCGCGACAACAGCAGCTTGTCTCCAACGGAATGTGGAAGTCTCTGATCATAATGTCGCCAAAGAGTAGATCGCTGGAGTGTTCCAAAGAGGAACCGTAATCCTTGCAATCCAGCTCGTTTTCAAAGAATAGAGCCAGATAGGAAGTGTGTCAATTTGAGTGAGGTCTCTAACCCGGCCCGGTCATCGCAACGTCTCGAACTCCCTTACCGCTTGTGTGACGTTTTCACGGCAATACCTTTTCAAGGCAATCAGCTTGCTGTCTTCGAAGATGCAGGCGAGTTGAGCTCTGCCGAGATGCAGAAGCTGGCGAACGAGACGAACCTCTCCGAGACGACGTTTATCCTGCGTCGCGATCCTGCAATCGAACGCCGGGAAGGAGTGCGCGTCCGCATTTTCACGACCCAGGAGGAGCTTCCCTTCGCGGGTCATCCAACACTGGGCACCGCGTGCACGGTTCGCAACTTTTTTCCCGAGTACAGCGGCGCCGAAGCAATAGTGCTCGATCTGAACATCGGCAAGATTCGCGTCGAGTTCTCGCCCAACCAGCAACAAGGCAGTGCGCCCTATGGCGTGATGACTCAGACGAAACCGGTCTTTGGAGCTCTCCACGATCCCGCCAGGGCCGCTGCCGCGTCTCGGCTTATCTGTGGATGACCTTCTGCCTGGCGCGATTCCGCAGACGGTCTCTACGGGGCTCGCGTACTGCGTTATGCCGTTGCGCTCTCTCGAAGTGCTTGGTCGCTTGCAGATACCACAGCGCGAAGCTACTGCCTATCTCGCGACCATGGGCTCGAGGTTCTTCTATTGCCTCGCGCGAGTTCCGGAGCAGCCAAACGTCTGGCAGGCGCGCATGCAGTTCTACAATGGGGAAGACCCGGCGACTGGCTCCGCAGCCGGCTGCGCGATTTCCTACCTGGTCGAGCATTCGCTGGCGGAGTCAGGCCAGCAGATACATATTCGCCAGGGAGTCGAGATCGGCCGCCCCAGCGATTTGTACGTGAGCGCAAAATGGACTACTGGTGGAATCGATGAAGTGCGGGTCGGCGGCAGCACTGTTCCCGTGGCAAAAGGTCTGGTTTTCCTTGCGCGATTCACATAGTTTCAACAGGCAGAATCGGCGGAAATGCCAGTGTTTATCGTCAAACAACAAAATTGCGTGAATCTGTATCGAAAAAGTATTGTTGTCTTCCCCCTTTCTTCTCCATTGCGGGAGTGACTAAGTCTTCGTACTCTTGCGAAGCGTTCTTGAAAGAGAACATTCACTTTCGCCGAGTGATCCACAACTGAAAAGCAATAGCGTGCCGCATCTGTGCCGGCTCGAACGCTTCCGTTTACCCGGCTTCAAAGGCCATTTCGGCTTGCCACTGGGTACTGTGATTTGCATTCGGGTGCCTAAACGAATGTTCGCGCTTAGCTAGTTTTCCGCCTTCCGGTCGATCGACTGGCAAGCAAAGCCTCGCGCTTTTTTCACGCTGCCCGATGGGTGGCCGTCGGAGACGCGAATCCGGCTTCTTGCCTGCGAGACAGGCAGCGGTTCACCTGCAACCTCGCGGGCTCACTCAACGTGCGCCTGCTTCACCGCTCCCCGCAACCACGCCGGAGCAGTCAGGAAAGCGATGCGCCCCAAGAAGACAATTCTCTGCGTCGACGACAACGAACAGGCCCTTTCTGTGAGGAAGTTCATGCTTGAAACCCGCGGCTATCGCATCGTTGCCTCGCTGGTGCCGGAAGAGGCAATCGAAGTCTTTCGCCAAGGCGGAATCGATCTTGTCTTAAGCGACTTGACCATGCCGCGCATGGATGGGAATGAGCTCGCCCGCCGCATGAAGGAGATAACTCCGGAGGTCCCGATCCTGCTGGTCAGCGGCTCCGTGAAGGCCTATGAGCGCGCTACGTGTGGCGATTGCTTTTTGCCCAAAGGGCAATGTTCACCCCTCGACGTATTGGAGCGCGTCCGCATGATGCTGGCGCGCAAGCGTGGGCCGAAAAAAGGCACTTTTGTCGCGGCGCGCGTCGCGAGCCCGTCAGGGCAATTCGACCAAGCCAGCGGTCAGGGTCTGCCGGCGTTCGCTTCGTAGGGCCGATTTCAGCTCCTGAGGTCCTGACCTGTGTTTGCTCTTGTTCCCAGATCGCGACGGAGAGCTGCATTTACAATCTCTAAGTGCAGCCCATCATCGTCGCAGAACACCTCAGCAAGACTTACAAGTCAGGAAAGATCGAAGTCCCGGCGCTTCGCGATGTTAGTTTTTCCGTCGAGCCCGGAGAATTCGTCAGTGTTGTCGGCCCGTCGGGCAGCGGCAAGTCGACGCTTTTCTACATCCTGGGCGGCCTTGCTCGTGCTACCTCGGGCAGCCTGTGCATCGACGGTATTGACTTCGTCGCCCTCAATGACGCGGAGCGCACGCGCATGCGCAAGGCGCGCATCGGTTTCGTCTTCCAGAAGTTCAATCTGTTGCCGACGCTCACCGCTCGCGGCAATATCCAGATTGGGTATGACATTGCCGAACGTCCGGAGCCGCTTGATCCGGCCTATTTAGAACACCTGGCCGATATGCTCGGTATCAGAGAACGCCTCGACCATCGGCCATCCGAGCTTTCCGGTGGTGAACAGCAGCGGGTCGCCATTGCTCGTGCTCTGATTACCCGGCCTGCGATTATTCTGGCCGATGAGCCGACCGGCAACCTCGATACCAGGAACTCTGAGGCGGTGCTCGAGATGCTGCGGTTTTCCAATCGCGAATTCAACCAGACGGTGCTGATGATCACGCACAACGAGGAGGCCGCCGCCATTGGCGACCGCATCCTGCATATGCGCGACGGGGAGATGACGTCTGTCGGCGTGGAGGCGGAACTGGCGGCGCGAGCCTGATCGAGCGGCGTCGACGTTGACCGCGCTCAGACCGTCCCGATATACTCACAGAGTACTTACGCGGGAGTAGCTCAGTGGTAGAGCATCGCCTTGCCAAGGCGAGGGTCGCGGGTTCAAGTCCCGTCTCCCGCTCCAATCTCCGCAGCCTGTGCTTCCTTTCCTGGCAAAGCAGAGTTGGACTCCGTGCAGTGCCGGCAGACCCCGCACGGTCGTTTCGTCTGGTCGTTGGTTTGACGAAGAAGTTTACAATCCAAGGGCGCGGTACCCAAGTGGTAAGGGAGAGGTCTGCAAAACCTTTATGCGTCGGTTCGATCCCGACCCGCGCCTCCAGCCTCTTTGGGGGTAGATCCCCCTCCTTTCGTCTCTGTAGATAAGTCGTTTTTTTTCTTCGACTTAAGTTGTCTAGTCAACCTCCATCTATGACATTCTAAAGAACTTGCCCGCAGGTGTGTGGCAGCAAAGGACTTACGGGCGATTCCGACCCTTGACGCTTGAAGTCAGGCTGCGGTTAGCCGGGCCGAGGGGTCGCTAGACGGCATTGCCGGAGATGGCCTGGAGGGCGCGTTTTGCGTTTGGGAGGCGATCTGGAGCCCGTAGAGCATCGTTGAAGCGTGCCTGGCGCTGATATGGCCGTTGGCCAGGGCCACGGTGACCTCGCTGATGGCATGCTGGATGGCTGCACGATCTTCGAGATCGGAGACTGCGAGTTGGAGGGAACTGAGCTCCTGCGGGGTGGCGCGCACCGTTGACTCCCCTTCGGGTACGCGGGAGTGGAAGTAGCAGTATGTTTGGCCGCGCAGGGCAGGGCAGCCGCAGTTTTCGCCTGAAGTCTTGATGTGTTGGCATTTGATCGTCATTGTTTCCTCCTGTAAGTGGGCCCGAGCCAAAGTACAGCTAGCGTCGTGCGAGGTGTCTTGCCCGGCAGTCGTTTTTCCGAGATCAACGTCTACTGCGACAAACTTCGCACGTTTCCAACTGTAGTTTTGCTCTAGAAATGAGAAAGGCGGCTTTCGCCGCCTTGAGTTAGTCCGCGTTTATTCTCTTCTTATGCCCTATATCTAGGATATCAAGTTGACCCCTTTCACTACGCCAGGTTTTGAGATTTTTTATTTCCTTTGGGGTGAATATTTTAGGGGTGTTTAGTGTGTGTTGGGGGCTTGACAGGGAGATGCGGCGATGTTGGCCGGAATCATTGGAATGCAGCTAGCAACCTTTTTGGGTTAGATTGACTGGTGGCAATTGCGTTACAGACCGTCGTCATGTTGGCCTGCCCCCATAATAATTGAGGAAGCGAATTTCACCAGAACGCGGATAGTCATAGTGAACACAAGTCTCCCCGGATACACGAAAGCGTCTGATTCCGTCGTTGCCTTTTACACCTTCGTCTTTGAGGCCGGCGTCATGACGCGCCTCGCTCTCCGACCTCGTAACCCGTTTGGCTAGCGCGTCAAAGAGCTGTCGCTTTGACTGAGTCGGCTGATGCCTCCTCTATAAAATTCCGCGCGTAGGTTACGTCATAAAGTCTTGCTATACCTTCCCTTCGCGAGATTAGCGCGAGGTCCAGAAAGTGGTCTAGGTCAGCGGCGCCAGTAAAATTGACATTGTCCCAAATTGAGTCTGATATTTCGTCTACAGCAAGCAGTTCTTTGGGATTTCTTATTAGTGAGGTTCTTGCGTTCAGCCGGTGGCATTCGCAACTGACAGCGATTTGGGCTAGGGCGTAGCCGAGTCGTGAGGTCGCACACAGGATCACCGGTTGGCCGTCACTAGCAACTCGGTGAGACAGGCGAAGAAAGGCCATCTCAATATCGTGCCGCACAATGGGCTGATCGCAGGGGGACAGCAGTGCTGCTATCCCTTCATTCTCGGGAATATCAATCACCTTTTTGCGTCGATTAAACTTGGCAGCGAGAACGGGTACAAGTTTTAATTTCCAGTCCCTCTCGATCCTCCACGGTGGCAGCGCGGGGTCGCTCCACAGGACCACTTCAAGACTCGTCGCTCCAAAGGATCTAGACCACCTTCAGCTTCTCCACCATGTCAAGGTAGTCGAAGAGATAGGTGAGGCAAGCATCTCGAATGCCTTCGATGGCCCATTCGGCGGGGTCAATGAAAATGAGGGAAGGTGAAAAGAGAATGCCGATCATGATTTGGTGTGTGCACGGCGGTTCCTAAGGCTGGTTCGTAGTATTAACTCCTGCTCCGTGGCGTTTTGGTCTAAAAAATCAATCGGCCAATTAACAATTCCCTGAAGCGGGTCTACCTCGACCGACTCGAAGGCGGAATCCTTCAGCGGAGTTGTTTACGAAGTGAGATCCCAACTGATTTCCTCAAATCCCCCGTCTTGTCTTCTAATTCTTCTTACTAGGCGATTGATGATGTGATCGCTGTGGGTTTCGACTATGACATTTTAACTGATTAGGGAGGCATACAAAGTAATCTGCCAACCGCATTTGCAAGTTTGGGTGTAAGTGGATTTCAGGCTGTTCAAGTAGTAGGGTGGAGAGCGGTGCCATCCTCAGACCTTCGAGGATAATGGGAAAAATTTGGCTCACGCCAAAGCCAACGTCGGCGATGCTCACCTTCTCTTTTCGCCCAGGTCCGGGGTCAAGGCTAACGTAGATGATGTCCATCGAGAAGCGGGGCTGAATCCATTGATGCCCATTACGCTCAGCCACGTTTTACCGCGTCAGAAAGTCTTATGTGTTCCTTTTTCTTGAACGAGTCCGTCGTCGGGTCATAAAAGTAGTGGTCTTTTAAGATGTTGTCTCGCTCGGCGAGGTAAATATACGGAGCGTTATCACCCTTTGTACCGATTTCCAGCACTTCATCGTCGTATATATACCTTCTCTGCGGCTGCTCGCGGAGCGGACCTAGGTAGGTATACGAAGAAAATATTGTCTTGAGTATTTCTTCCATCGCGTACACAGGGTTCATGATTTTCCCAAGACGGTTCCTTATGTTCTTCGCTAAATCGAATTCGAGGTGCGCCAAGGTTGGAAAAGAATAAGGTAACATTCAATTTCTGGGTTTTTGGCTTTCCTGATCGAGATGAAATGTTTTGAAGTGTGAGGATATATTTGTCTTCGGATTCATGCTCCAACATCACTCTTGAGCTCACGACGCTAGGGTTATTTTTTCGCCTCCCTACTGAAGGAGAACTCCAGTGACTCAACTTGGAGCGGATTGAGTTGGGCGTCCGCTGCGCCTTGCTTAGACGTCTTCAGATTTACGCAAAAGCGAACGTCGACCGCGTCTTGATTTTCGAGTCCTGTGAGTTGTTGAAGAAGAAAATCCAGTGGAATTCGGTTACCTAGTCCGGATGAAGCGCGATGCCTTGGCGAGATCGTGAACTGAAAGTCGAAGCCCAGTCGTCGATCGATTTCTCTATCGAAAATAACTTCTTCGAATGGGCCAAGATGAACCAGCCTTCCATTCAATAGAAGGACCTGATTGGGCATTTGGCTTTCTAGGGTCTGTTTCAGAAGCAAGATGCTTTGAAGAATGCTGCTCTTTCCCGAGCTGTTTGTTCCACAGAGGATTGTTACGGGTTTAATTTCGAGATTTCGGAGACGCTGGAATCCTTTGAAATTAGTAAGCGAAAGGGACCGAATCATGTCGGCTGATTCTACCAAAGTTGTCGCTTCTGACGCAGCAATGTGACAGTACATTCGAGCTAACCTCAGGCCTGCATCGCTGACCATTGATCCAGTGCATCCGCGACTTCAGCCGCGCCGTCACGCTGCCATAAAGTGCGCGGCTTGGCATTGCCGGAACCGGGGAAAGGCTATTTAGGCTTTTCCTGAGGGGAAAGAGCCTGTCCAATGGGCGCTTGTATTTGGTGGATGGACTTCTGCTCGGGTGTCCGCCCTTCCCACATCCCAAAGGCGGGATATGGGGTATCCGTGTTTACTAAGGACGCCGACGGGAATGCAGGTCCTTCGACTACGCTCCACTGCGTTCCGCTCCGCTCAGGATGACCAATCTAGTGGGTGCGCGGATTGGTGGTTCCCTTTTCATTGCTGGAACTACAGATCCTTCGCTGCGCACTTCGTGCTGCGCTCCAGGATGACATTTTTTCTTTCAATGGCGATTGTTCGAGTCTCGATAGGGTTCGGCTTGGCTCGGGTGTGCCGATCCTTCGGCTCGCGCTACGCGGCTTCGCTCAGGATGACGAGTTTTGTTGGTGGGTGGAGAAGAGTCCGGGCCTGAAGGCCTCTTCTTTTTGGTTGCTTTGTCGTAGGGCTAAACCCCTGCTTCCACCGGAGGGCGGACTGGAGCAGAAGTCCAATAGGGGCTTGACCGGGTAGCGGCTATGTAGGCTTTTTCCTGTGGGAAAAAGCCTGCCCAATGGGCGCGTTGTATTTGGTGGGTGGACTTCTGCTCGGGTGTCCGCCCTTTTCCACATCCCAAACGCGGGATGTGGGGGACCCGGATTTGTTGAGGACGCCGACGGGAATGCAGGTCCTTCGACTACGCTCCACTGCGTTCCGCTTCGCTCAGGATGACAAATCTACTGGGTGCGCGGACTGGTGGTCCCTCGCATTGCCGGAACCGCGGATCCTTCGGCTTCGCCTCAGGATGACATTTGTTCTTGAAATGGCGGTTGTTGGAGGTGTGGTTGAGTGGCCACGCGAAGAGCATTCTGTGTGCGACTGCGGCGCGGCTTTGGGCACACCGCAGGTCCTTCGCTGCGCTCTTTGTTGTCAGGTTATTCAAGGCGCCACCAAAAGGACCCAGGTAAGCTTCGCGTACCTGGGGCACCCGCGCTTGTTCGAACGGGCCTAGTGTTTCTTGGCGATGAGGTTTTGGAATTCTGGGTTCTTTTGGAGGTAGTTGAGGACGAGGGGGCAGATGACGTCGACCTTGAGGTTTTCGTCGCGGGCGTATTCGAGGGCGGTGCGGGCGAGGGTGGCGGCGATTCCCTGGCCGCGGAGTGGGGGAGGGACTTCGGTGTGCCAGAGGGTCATCCATCCCTGGTCGTCGCGGTCGAATTCGAGCCAGGCGGTGTGGCCGTCTTGTTCGAATTCGAAGCGGGATTTTGTGACTTTGGTGGGGTTGGGCATGGTTATGGGACTAGGGACTAGGGACTAGGGACTAGGGACTAGGGACTAGGGACTAGGGACTAGGGACTAGGGACTAGGGACTAGGGACTAGGGACTAGGGACTAGGGACTAGGGACTAGGGACTAGGGACTAGGGACTAGGGACTAGGGACTAGGATACCTTGGATGCTTCCCACATCCCAAGGGCGCGATTTGGGGCACTTGGATTCGCTGGAACCGCAGATCCTTCGCTGCGCACTTCGTGCTCCGCTCCAGGATGACAGATTTGTTTGAGGGGCGCGTTTGCTATCCCACTCAAGCCGAAGAGCAGCTTGAATGGGGCACCGATGCATTGCTGGAACCGTAGGTCAGGCTGGTTGTTTGGAGCTGGCTGGGTCGGGGAGGTGGGAGACGTCGATTGGGTTTCCGCCAAGCGGGACGCGATTTTGGGTTGGCGGTGCGGTGGGGATGGAGACGCCGGAGTCGGGGTGGGTTTGGGGAGCGACTCCTTGTTGCTGGTTCCAGCCGACGAGGGTGTGGTCGCCGGTGATGAGGCGGGCGCCGCGGGTGAAGGTGAAGTAGGTCCAGGCCCATGCGAAGAGCACGGAGAAGCGGTTGCGGAAGCCGATGAGGAAGAAGATGTGGACGACGAGCCAGGTGACCCAGGCGGGGAAGCCGCTCCAGTGGGCTTTGAAGGGCCACTCGACTTTGGCGACGGCGGCCATGCGGCCGATGGTGGCCATGTCGCCTTTGTCGAAGTAGCGGAAGTTGCGTGCGGGGCTTGCCGGTCGAGGTCGGCGCGCGATCATTTGCGCGGCGTGGTCGCCCATCTGCATGGCGGGCTGGGCGACGCCGGGGACCTGGTGGCCGTCCTGCTCGAAGTGGGCGAGGTCGCCGAAGACGAAGACTTCGGGATGGCCGGGCGGGATTGAGTTGGCTGATCGACGATGACGCAGCCGCGCTTGTCGAGTCGGCGACGCCGAGCAGCTTGCCGAGCGGAGAGGCCTGGACGCCGGCGGCCCAGAGGGTGACGACGGCTTCGATGCGCTCGTCGCCGGCCATCGACGTAGCCGGGCTCGACGTCGGTGACGTGGGCGTTGGTGTGGACTTCGACGCCGAGTTGGTCGAGCTGCTCGACGGCCTTTGGCGGAGAGATCTTCGGGGATAGGCGGCGAGAATGCGCGGGCCGCCTTCGAGGATGCAGGACGCGGGCCATGGAGGGATCGATGTGGCGGAAGTCGCTGCTTCATGTAGAGCCGGGCGATGTCGGTGATGGCTCCGGCGAGCTCGACGCCGGTGGGGCCGCCGCCGATGACGACGAAGTTGAGCGGCGGGTGCGAGCCCGTCTCGAGCATCTGGCGCTCGGCGAGTTCGAAGGCGAGCAGGACGCGGCGGCGGATCTCGATGGCGTCTTCGACGGTCTTGAGGCCGGGGGCGAGGTGCGCCCAGTCGTCGTGGCCGAAGTAGGAGTGGGTCGAGCCGGTGGCGAGGATGAGGTAGTCGTAGTTCAGCATTGCGCCGCTGCTTCGAGCTGGACGCGTGCGGCGCTGGAGGTCGAAGCTGGTGACCTCGTCCATGAGGACCTCGATGTTGGGCTTGTTGCGGAGGATGGTGCGGATGGGCTGGGCGATGTCGGCCGGGGAGAGCACGGCGAGCGCGACCTGGTAGAGCAGCGGCTGGAAGGTGTGATGATTGCGGCGGTCGACGACGGTGACGTCGACGGGCTGCTTGGCGAGGGCCTGTGCGGCGTGGAGTCCGGCGAAGCCAGCGCCGACGATGAGCACGCGGGGGCGGCGGCCTTCGCGGGTGGCGGCGTTGGGGGTTACGCGGGCTGGGGTTGTTGCGGCTGGTGCTACTTCGTGGGCCATGGGTGCTCCTCTCCTGAGCTTAGTCTCTCTATTGAAGAGATGCGGGTTGGGTTGGGTTCGGCGCAGGGGGAGTGGATTCGTGGGGTGTTCTTGTTGAGATGGTGGTAGGCAATGCGAGTCCTGGGCTTGCGTTCGCGGGGGCTTGGTATCTTTATTCAGCTTAGTATTTTGGATTGGAGATTGATTGGGATGCTGAAGAACAGACTGCTTGTGGTTGCTATGCTTGGTGCCGTGGTGACGAGTGCTGCTTCTTTGGGGCAGGCTGCTGGATCGAGCGAGCCGGCGCTTTCGGCGGCGGAATCCGCTGCGGTGGCGCGGCAGATTGCTACGCTGCATTCGTCCGTTGATCGCAGTATGGCGAAGGGCTGGAGCAACGCGAAGAAGGTTGCGGAGACGATCTGCCGTCCGGCAGCGGTTGCTGCTTTGAAGAAGCAGGTTCCGGGGACGGATCGGGTTTTTCTGGGTACCGACGATCCTAAGACTTTGACTTTGGAGAGCAATGCGAAGCTGACTGGGACGGGTTCGGCGCGAAACCCTAAGGGCTGGCAGGATTTTACTTTTACCTGCGAGGTCGATCCGGAGACGGGGAAGGTGACGAGCTTTGTGCCGGTGCTGACTCCGGCGGCCAAATAGCGGCGGCGGCTTGAGCGGGAGTTGGCGGCTACTCTTTTGGGTCGATTGGAGCCGACGTTTCGGCGTCATCGCTCACAGCGACGGGAAGGTTGGGCTGATTGAGCAGCTCGATGACTTCGTTGAGCTTTTCTTTGATCTCTTCGAGTGGATTCTCTTGGGTGGCTTCCGTCATGCAGTCGTCCTCTAACCTTGCCGTCATGATAACGCGAGGAAGAAGGGAACTCCAGCTACTTTAGCTTCGTGGCGTCAAGCTCCAGATTGGGCTATCTCTGCGGAATGTGGCCATCCGGCAGCGCATCGTTGAGCCATTTGGGAAGCCACGATGTACATCTTAGGAGTAGGCAATTAGCCGCCGAAGTCGCGTTGCGCGCCGGGCTTCATATCATCGAGTAAGTCATCGGACAACAAATTTCCCTCGGCGTCGATGATTCCCAACGCCTGGGCCCGCTTGATCTGCTCTTGAATGCGCCCTTTGGCTCCGGACAACACCCGATCTAGCACCGCGTCGAAATCGTCGTCCTCATCTGAGGTTGGGGCGGGGTCGAGAACCTTTGGATTGGTTGCCATGGCTGGCCTCTAGAGCAAATTTACTCCAGTAGATTTCAAGTAGCAGGGTGACGGCTAGAATCGCCAATCGTAATCGTCGGGATTTAGGGGTGCACCTGTCGAGGATTCGGTCGGTTGCATCTCCGCAGGCCAGTCCTTTGAAATGCGATTGCCGTACTCGTCGATAATGCCAAGTTCCCTGGCACGCTGCAGATCAGCCTGGATACGTTCACTTGCTTCCGCCAAAATGCGGGCTTGCAGCGTGCGGAAGTCTTCGAACCCCTCGCTATCCAACATGACTCCGGAAGTTGTTGTTTCGGTCGCCACGAATTCGCCTCCGACCTCAGTTTAAGTCACGGAAGGTTAGCTCCTGAAGTCCTTGAAGAACGCCTCGTCAATCTCGTAGGTCTTTACCGGATTGAGCCCAAGTTCTGAATTTCGTCCGGAATTCTAAGATCCTGAGCTATGCGTTCCACCACTTCATCCGGCGTTCCTGAGCCACCCAGAGTCCGCAGCGCGTCGAGTATTGGTCCGAAGTAGCGAACGAATCGAGGTCCGGCCTCAGTCTTGTTCTTGGTCATACTTTCTCCGGGAAAAACTGCGCTACCTGCTCTGCCCTCGGAGGCTTTGTCAACGCGCTCACCACCACCAAACAGATTAAGGCGGCCACGAGTGCGGGGAAAATTGCGTCGCGATCTGCTAACCACGCTGGCAACGAGCGATGAACAAACGATAAGTCCCAGCCGACTGTGACTATTGTTCCTGCGGCGATGGCGGAGACTGCTCCCTGGGCGTTGACTCTTCGGGAATAGAATGCTGCCAAAATCACTGGAGTTAGCGCTGCGGAATAGATGGTGTAGGCGTAGAGCGCCTTTGCTAGCACCGATTCGATGTTGAGGGATTGGTAGAGCGCCCAGATTCCTAGCACCACGACCATCAGACGGGAAATGGCCAGGATGCGCTTGTTTGAAGCGTTGGGCGCTATGTAGCGGAGGAAAATATCGTTGACGAGGTTGGTTGCTGGCGAGAAGAGGAAGTTATTTGCCGTCGAAAGTATCTTGGCGAAGATGGCTCCCATCAATATCGCGCCGAGCAGACTGAGCATGGGGGTTCCGCTTAGGCCGTGCAGTGCGGTCCATGCGAGGATCTCGCGCGGGTGGTCGTGGACCTCTCCGGTGGGGAAGAGCACGGAGCCGACGACGGCGATCGCGACGATGACTGTCTCGAGAATTACCGTTCCTAGAATCCACCAGATGACTGCCTGGCTTGCGGCCTTCTCGGAACGCGCGGAGAAGAACTTCTGGTACATGGCCTGATTGCCGAGCATGAGCAGGCAGGTGGGCAGAAAGAGTTCGAGAGCGCGGATGAGGGTGAAGTCGCCGAGGAATTGAAAATGCGTGGCCGGCAGGGATTGCGTGACATGCGGCCAGCCTCCGGCTTGATGAATGAGGATTGGCAACGCTACGGACAATGCGACAGTCGCGAGCGAGCCGATGACGACATCCATGTAGGCGACCGACGACATGCCGGCGATGGCGGTGAAGATGATGACGAAGAAGGCGATGATGTATTTGCCCAGGGTCGCGGTGACGACAGTGGGGAAGATGAGGTGGAGGATGTCTCCGCCGCCGGTGATCTGGTAGCTGGCGATTGCGGTATAGGCGAAGAGCACGGCGATGACACCGAGGATGCGCGCGGTCTGGTTATAGCGCGCCTCGAGCAGATCGGGGATGGTGAACTGGGCGAAGTGACGCGCGCGGGGGGCGATGAAGTAGATGAGCAGGAGTCCGGCCCATCCTCCCGCGCCCTGCCAGAGCGCGGGGAATCCGTGACGGTAGGCGTTCTCTGCGCCGCCGAGGAGCGAGCCGGAGCCGATCCACGAGGAGAGCAGCGTGAAGACGAGCACAAAGGTCGGCAGGGAGCGGCCGGCGACGAGGTAGTCGGCTTTGGTTTTGACTTTGCCGACGCGGGCGAGCGAGACGGTAAGCAGGGCGAGGACGATAATCCCGAGGACGATTGCGTAGAGGTTCATTGCTGGCAAGTGTACGAGATTTGACGCTCGTTACTTCACTACAATAAAAGTGATAGCAACTTTATGAAGAATGTGCCGAAGAAAAGACGCCGTTCCGCCGAAGCGATCGCCCGGCTTGCCGACCAAGGAAAAAGCGTCTCTTCTTTTTTCACCAATCAAGGTCGGATGGTGTCGCCGGTGCAGCGTTTGCTTAGGCAAGCCTAGCGCCGCGAGGTGGCAGTCATCCTCAGGGCTCTTCCGGTTTTGCTGGATAAGGGCGCTTGCCGAAGAGGGCAGTTCCGATGCGGACGCAGGTTGAGCCTTCTTCGATGGCGACAGCGAAATCTCCAGACATGCCCATGGAGAGCTGAGAGAAGTCGAGCCCCGGCCAGCGCTTCGCAAGCTGGTCGCGGACGTGGCGTAGTTGCACGAAGTAAGGACGGGCGGTCTCAGGATCTTCGGACCAGGGCGGGACGGTCATGAGTCCGCGCAATTTCAGCGCGGGGAGATCGGTCATTCGTTCGAGTAGCTGCGCTAGCTCTGGCGACTCGGGGTCGAGGCCGCTCTTGGATTCTTCGGGGCTGAGCTTGATTTCGAAGAGCACGGGGAGCGTTCGCCCTAGTCGCGTCGCTGCTTCATTGAGGCGCTCTGCGATCCGGAGCGAGTCGACCGTATCGACGCCCGAGAAGATTTCCGCGGCCTTGGTGGTTTTGTTGGATTGGAGCTTGCCGATGAGGTGGACCTTCATTCCTGCGAGGCTGGGGCCGCTGGCATCTTCGATGGCGAGGTCTAAGACTTTGGACTGGAACTCCTGGACGCGGTTTTCGCCGAAGAGCGTGATTCCGCAGGCGGCGGCTTCGGCGATCGCGCTTGCTGGATGGGTCTTGGAGACGGCCATGAGCGCTACTTCGGAGCGCGGGCGACCGGCGTTGCGGCAGGCGGCGGCTATCTGGTCTTCGACGCGGGCGAGTCTTTCGCTGAAATGAGTCACCAGAATTAGACTAGCCCACCGGATTAGTTCATGGGGTGATGCTTCGAGCGTCGCTGGCTATTTCGGGCCGTAGTAGATTTCGTCGCGGCAGCGCTGGTTGCCGTCGTCTTTCCAAGTCGTCCCGTCTTCGAATTCGACGCTGGTGAGATAGACGGTTTCGCCGTAGTGCTCGATGTTGACCTTGTCCATCTGTAGCGCCCACTCTGCGTCGACGACTTTACCGGGGTCGGCCCCTGCTGTAAACGTGAGCCCTTTGCCGTAGGGATCCTGCGAGTTGTCTTGCTCAATGATGATCAGGCCAAACTTGGCGCGAGTGATCTTCTTCTTTGTTTCGTTGGTGAAGGAGAGCTGAATCGTTGGAGTGGACATCCCTCCTGTATGCCGGATCGGCATCCGCAGCTGGGAGTAGCTCACGGGGCAGGTTGGAGGGTTTGCCGGGGAGTTCGCTTGGGCTAAGCCGAAAGTGGTCGCACACAGGGCTAAGATCATGACGAGACAAGAGTTGGCAACGCGGTTCATACGAACCTCCACTCTCCAGAGTTTACAACCTCGAAGGCCTCGCGGCGGGCGACTGAGGGGCATCAGTGTCCTTGATCCGGACAAAGTTAAAGTTCTCGCCCACACGTTCGATACCGTCGCGTCCGGCATTGGTAATCAATGGTTACCGCCCGTGCTCTTCGAGGTATTTTTCGACCTCAAGCGCCGCCATGCAGCCGGAGCCGGCGGCGGTAATCGCCTGCCGGTAGCGGCGGTCTTGCACGTCGCCGCAGGAGAAGACTCCGGGTACGCGGGTAAAGACGTTGTCGTGCGTCTTCACGTAGCCGTCGTCGTCGAGATCGATCTGCCCGGCGAACATTTTGGCGTTGGGGACGTGGCCGATGCCGAGGAACATGCCGCTCAAGGGGAGCACCGACTCTTCGTTGTTCACGATATTGCGCAGGCGCAGGCCGGAGACTTCTTTCTCTTCCACGCCCAGTACCTCTTCGACGGCGGTGTTGGTGAGGAACTTGATTTTGTCGTGGGCCATGGCGCGCTCGAGCATGATCTTGGAGGCGCGGAAGCTTTCGCGGCGATGAATCAACGTCACTTTGCTTGCGAAGCGGGTGAGGAAGAGCGCTTCTTCCATGGCCGAGTCGCCGCCGCCGATCACCGCGATCTCTTTGCCCATGAAGAAGAATCCGTCGCAGGTCGCGCAGGAGCTTACGCCGTGGCCGATCAGGGCTTGTTCGGACGGGAGGCCGAGCCACCGCGCCGAGGCGCCGCTGGCGATGATCAAGGTGCGCGTGTGCAGCATGGCGTCGCCCAAATTCAACGCAAAAGGGCGCTTCGATAGGTCGACCGAGACGAGATGGTTCATGGCGTACTCGGCGCCGAACCTGGCCGCCTGACGCTTCATGTTTTCAATCAGTTCCGGGCCTTGAATGCCCTCTGGCCAGCCGGGAAAGTTCTCGACAAGCGTCGTGATGGAAAGCTGGCCGCCGGGCTCGTGGCCCTCGAGCACGAGGGGCTTGAGGTTGGCGCGGGCGGTGTAGATTGCTGCGGTTAGTCCGGCGCAGCCGGAGCCGAGAATTACGGTATCGCGTACGGTTTCTGACATGGTTTCGCTTTTTCTTTCGCTGCTGTTCGATTCTACCGGGTGGCCGGTGGATTCATCCGGGCAACTCGGCGCTCCTGGCGGGTCGTGCATCGGACGCCACTGTTGCGGAGTCTAAACTGAATATATGGCAAATCTGACATTAGTTTATGGAATGAGACTGCTGCCGGCAGAAGAAGTGGTTGAGGTCGGCGAGGCTCCGGTGACTCTGAAAAACGGCAATGGTGCGCGGGTTACGATGCACATCCTCGAGGGCTCGCGGGAAGAGATCGAGGCGCAACTGCGACAAAGCATTGATGCTTTCTTTGATTTTTATCCGGAGATTTGAATCGCCTGTCGCACGTAAATCGTGTGCGTCGGCACCGCGGTCCGCTAAGGATTGAGCTTCTTCTGCAACGCTGCAACCAGTTCCGTCTGAAACACCGGATCGAGCTCCTGTGCCTGGAGCGCGCTCTGATAGGCTGCTCGAGCCTCTCCGGGACGACCCGACGCTTCAAGCGCATCGCCGACAGCCTTCCAGGCGGTTGCACTTGCGGGATCGAGACTCCTGGCTAACTCAGCCTCTGCCAGCGCTTCTGCGAATTGCTCCCTGCTGCAAGAAGTTTCCCCGAGGCCTCGACGTGTTCGATCGCTGCGGCCGGGCCTAGATTGAATTGGCCTTCGTAGACATACACGCCGCGGTCAATGACTGCCGTTGGCTGGACGGCTCGGAACTGCGCATAAGGATTTGCTTTGCCGGGGATGTCCGCGCCTGCCAGAACGCCATCGCTGACCAGGACGAGCCCGGAGACGTTCGGATTGGAGCCAAAGTGCATTGAGTCCATGCCGGTCCAGGCGCCAGAGCCCGTCGGCAGCACCTGGCAGTTCACGCCGTAATCCCGGAAGTCCACTGGGCCTTGCTCGAAGTAGGCGAAGTAGCAGGGTTTATTTCCGTGACCGTCGAGGTAGCTCTTGACGTATCGGAGCTGCTGACCCCAATCGGTGTTCGAGTCTGAGAGATAAAGATGCGTCTTTTCCGGCCCGCCCCACGCTTCGTTCGCATACGCAAGTAAGCCGGGTCGCGCAACCATCGGCTCAGCGACCTGCCAGACGAGCAGAAGGCCAAAGGCATACGCCAGCTTCCGGTTCTGCCTCGCCAGATGCACTACGCACCCGGCGATCAGGATGTAGAGCATCGGAAAGATTGGCATTAAATGCCGGAACCCAATCCCGATGTCTGAAGTGCTGGCGATGAGAAAGAGCACGGCCGGCGGGACCGTAAGGACGATGACTTCGCGGCCAACCCGCCAACGCCTAGTGATGAGAGCGCCAACCGAGATGCATAAGAGGATGAGAAAGGGCAGCGTGGACTTGATGGAGAGGGCCGCCGGGTAGTACCAGCGCGATGCCCGATGGGTCAATTGTCCGAAGAGGTAGCTCGGCAGCGAGGCGGCGGAGATCTTCGTATCCGCAAGCCCGTAAATGTATCCTTCCGGCAACAAGTGATGCGCGGCAACCCAGGACATCACCGATCGAGTGAACGGCGAGGTTAGTTGCTGCAGGTATTCGTTCATGCCTGGATTGAGAGTTAGATTTGCCGGACGCGCCGCATAGCGGAAACCGTATATCGCCCAGATGATGAGAAGGCCGAGAAACGACGCCGCGAAAATCGAGACGATCAGTGGACGTACTCTATCTTTGACCGCTTCGGAGTCGTGCACGCCGATTCCACAAGTCAAGCGCCGCGATCAGCACGAGCATGGGGAGGATGAAGATCCCGGTAAACTTGGCCGTGAAAGTCATCCCCACGGTGATGCCAAGAATAATGATTCGGCCTGCAGAAGGGCGCTTCAGCACACGGTAAAAGCAGTAGATGGACAAGAGCAGCGTTAACGATGCGCCAATGTCTGTAGTGACAAAGCCGCCGTGGGCCAGAAAGTTCGGGTCGAAGCAAAACATGATTAAAGCGAAGAGCCCAGCTTTTGGGCCGAACATTTCTTGAGCGGCGACGAAAATTGTTATGGCGAGCAGTGCGCTGAGAAGCGCGGCCATAACCCGGGCTGGGATTAACGTTTGATCAATGCCATTCGCCTTCAAAAAGCGCTGTCCGAGAACGAAGCCTTCGTTCTTGAAATCGTCACCCGTGTATGGCGGCTGGACCATTGCGCGATGCAGAAGCGGGATTGCGCACCACATCTTTACAAGCGGCGGGACCTCCGGGTTGTATCCGTAGTCCGCATGCTTCCAAGACAGCCATCCCGAATAGAGATGCTGAGACTCATCCCAACTGACCGAATCGGTCTTTGCCGTGTGGACGCATTGCGCGAAAAACAGCACAACTATCCCGATCGCCACCAAGAGCGATAGCTTGGTAGGCCTTAAGTCGGCAATATCTCCCTCGTGGGTCGGTCGTTTTGGTGAGATCGCAGCGGGGGCATCCATCATCCAGTCATCTTCGGGTTTGATCGGAGTTTTAGCAAGCAGTTGCACATCCTTCGGCTCGGGGACTCTCTGAGTTCCGTAGAGATTCTGATTCCGCCGGGGAACCCTCACCCAAATCGGGAAATCACTTCGTCTTGCGTCTCATTCTGGAACCCGCCGTAGCCGGGGCTTCGCTTTTCTGCTGTAGAAGCGGCAACTCCATGTCGGAATGGAGGCATGGGAATCCGCCGGTTGTTCGTCTCCGTTCTCGTCATGCTTGGAATCGGCGGCTCCGTGCCGGTCTTCGCGGGAGGGCCTCGCTGGGTCGCTGGCTCCGGCTACTTCGCTCCCTCGGTGCTGGGCCAACCCATAGTTTGGAGAAACGGGGTCGTCACTTACTACACCGACCTCGGCGATCTGAGCCCGACCGTGACTCAGGCCCAGGCGAACGCCATGGTTGCCGCTGCCGCCGAGCTGTGGAGCGGCATCCCGACCGCCGCCCTCCAGATCAACGCTGCCGGCAGCCTCGCCGAGGACGTCAACGGCTCAAATTTCTATGCCGGGCCCAACGGTGTCACCATGCCGCTGGACGTGCAAAGCATTGCAACCGGCACTCCGCTGGGCATCATCTACGACGCCGACGGGTCGGTGCTCAACGCCCTCGAAGGACCAGGCGCCAGCGACCCGGGAGGCTGCAACGTCAACGCCGTCACAACGGTTGTGGATAACTTTTCGAAAGATGCTACAATCGCGCACGCTCTGCTCATCGTGAATGGCCTCTGCACCGCCGATGCCGCCCACGTTGCACTGCTGCAATATGAGCTTCTTCGCGGCTTTGGACGCGCACTTGGCCTCGATTGGTCGCAGGCCAACGACCAGATGTTTCCCGGCAATACCACCCCCGATGGCCTGCTCGGATGGCCCTTGATGCATCCGGTGGAAAAACTGTGTAATTCCAACGGAAACCCATGCATGACAGGCACAATTGCGCCGCGGACCGATGACATCGCCGCGATCAATCGACTGTATCCAGTAGATGGCGCAAATGCAGGCGATTTTCCACGAAAACTTGTAACTGCTACTGCGACAATCTCCTTTCAAGGGAACGATCAGCTTTCGCACCGGGCAAGGCATGCAGGGAGTGAACGTTGTTGCGCGTCCGCTCATTCCCGGTACGGACACTCCTGACATGCGATATCCGGCGGCGGCGGTGAGCGGGCAATTGTTTATCGGCGACGCCGGAAATTTGATTAACGGAATTGTCGAACAACGCAGGTCAGCCGTTTGACGAATTTGGAACAGTCACTGCCACAGATGAGGGCTGGTACGACCTGAGCGGCATTCCGCTTCCGCCCGGCGCGACCGAGGCCGATTATCAACTGACCTTTGAGGCGATCAACCCGCTCTATACCGGAACCGAATCCGTCGGGCCGTACACGCTGGGACAAGTAAATCCGTCTGGAACCATGCCAACGGTAATTGTGCGGGGCCTCTCCGCCGGTTCCGTGGTGATTGAAAACGAAACCATCGCCGACTCGGCCGGAGACGCGAACAGCGGAGGCGACGGCACAGAAACGGAGCCGGCGGCAGTGCCGGTCAATGGCGAATGGCTCGCCCGCCTCAGCGGCTACGGGCATATGAGTTGGCTGCGCTGGCACATGCGCGGCGGCCGCCAGCTTACCGTGGAAGCGCAGCCGCTCGATGAAAGGGGAGTGGAGACAGCGGCGAAAGCTAGGGTTGTCATTGGCGCCTGGAATGGCGACGATCCGCTGGACACCGCTCCCGAGATCGGCACGCCGCAGCCGTTTAACGCCGTCCCAACTGGACTCACAACTCTTAGCTTCGAGGCCGCCAATGACGGCGATATACGTATTGCCCTTGGAGACCAGCGCGGCGATGGGCGCTCTGACTATTTGTATGGCGGACGGGTACTTTATGCCGACACCGTCGCCCCATTGCGCGTGGGCCTTGCGAGGAGGGCCGATTGTTATCGACGGCATGGGCTTTCGCTCAGGAATTACCGTGACCGTCGGCGGAATTGCTGCCGCTGTCACGAGCATTACCCCGACCGAAATTACTGCAATCGCGCCCGCCTCCCCCGGTGATGCGAGCGGAAACGTGGACGTGACAATTACCGATCCGGTAACCCAGGGATGGACGACGATTGAGGGCAACTCCGGCACCGGGTTAAGTTATGGCGCCCAATCGACCGACGGGTTGCGCATCGTGACCGCGCCAGTGAACGCTGTTCGCATTGGCGTCCCAATGCCCTTCACCGTGCAGACCATCGCAGCGAACGGCATCGCATCCCAGGCCAACACAATTGTCACCTTCATTGTTACAAAAGGAAAAGCCTCGCTCGCGTGCGGCCAGAATATCTGCTCGGCGACCACGGGTGGCGACGGTAAGGCCACGATGGGCGTCACTGCAACAACGACGGCGCTCGCCATAGTCAGCGCCTCGATCGCCAACGGCGCCAGTGTGACAACGGAGTTCATCGGTGCGACCGCGCCCTCGATCACGGCGCTCAACGGCACGCTTTATCTTGCGCAAGGAGCAATCTTCAACTGGACTCCGCAGGCTCTCGCGCTCAGCAACGCGGTTCCTTATCCGGGGCAAACCGTGAGTTGGAGCGGCGAAGCGGACGCGGCGGTAACCGCGGCAAGCAGCGTTACCAACCTCAGCGGAATCGCCCAGATTCAGGTCACTGCGGGGCCGCTGGCGGCGGCCTCGACAGCCACGGTCTATGCCTGCCTAGCCGGTGGTGTACGGGGTGGCAATGGCTGCGCCGGCTTCGCGATCATCGCAGACGATCCTTCCACGGCGACCATGGTCTCGGTTAGCGGAACCATCCAGACCTTAGCCGCCGGCGATCCAATTGCCCCGGTCGTCCTTCAGGTCGTTGACGTGTCGGGAAATTCGATGGCGGGTGCCACAGTCAATTTCTACGAGACCCTGCGGCAATGGGAGCCGCCATGTCCGCCGTCGGGCGCTTGCCCGACGGCGCCGGTGCTCGCGACGCAGACGGTGCAGGCGACCTCCGATAGCAACGGCATGGTCACCCTGACGCCGCTGACCGATGGCACGGTTCCCACACAACTCGACGCGCAAGCCGTTACGGGAAATTCTGCGACGGTGGCCATCTCGATCGAGCGTCATCCGTGAGTCTTATTCGCTGAGGACGCGTTCTCGGAGGAATAGACCGCTACGCTTATTCCGCCTTGATCGGATTCACGCCCGGATGTAATGCCTGCGGATTGGCCGCGCCAGACGAAGGTTCCGCTAAGTCCCTCTGGCAGCGTGACGTTCCCGCTGACCGCATCCCCGCTCCGCTGTAGTTGCACCGCTATCATCCCGAGCGGGTGCGGATAGTTCGCCGATACGCTTGTAAGCTCGCCCGGATGCGGAGCGACGCGCACTGAGGCAAACCCCGGCGACGATGGCTCAACGCCCGCGACCAGTGTCAGCAAGTCATATGCCGGATGCGCGCTCCAGGCGTGCGAATCGGAACGCGTATCGCCGGGAATCTCAGGCCAGGTGCTGAAATGCATTGGAAGCAACTCGCGCCACGGTTTCAAACTCGCCAGATAGTCGTCGCCCATGCCGGCATGATCGAGGGCCCGCGCCAGATAGAAGCGGAAGTAGTAAGAGCAACTCAGCATCCCGTCTGGATGAGTGCCCGGCTCGATATCCATCACCTTCTTCAGAACAGCTTGCTGCTGATCCTTCGGAACCACGTCGAACAGCACCGCCAGCACATTCGTCTGCTGACTGAAGTTCTTCAGCCCGGGATTGTCTGCCATCAGCCCGCGTTTCGCGTCCCAGCATTTTGCGCGAATGCCGCTTCGCACATGCTCGGCGCGACTGCTGTAGTGCGCTCCTCGTTCGGCATCGCCGAGCGCCTTCTCCATGTCTGCGGCCTCCCCGAGAGCTCCCAGGTATTGCAGTGTGGTCGTGCACGATTCTTCGTTGGCGTCGTAATTTGGTAGCTCGCCGCCAACGACCCAGTCGACAAAGCTCCACCATGGCAGCTTCTTGAGTAAGCCGTCGGGCTGCTCGTAGCGCGCAAACCAATCGAGCACTGTGCGCGTGCCGGGGAGATGGGTCCTGACGACTGCGGTGTCGGGACGATACATCCAGTAGTCGTGCAGCATGCCCACCCACAACAGAGAAAATGGCGGAATCATCTGCGGTTGCGAGGTGGGGTAGCGGCTCTGCGTGAGGCCCTCGGGAATTCGCGACTCGTCGAAGGCCTCGAGGGCCTGCTTCGCGAGCCGGTCGTCGCCCGCGACTGTATACGAGATCAGCGCTTGTACCCTGGTGTCGCCGACGTACTGCAGCTGCTCCCAATACGGCGTGTCCATGTAGGTTTCATGCGCATCGAGGCGAGCCGTCCGCCAACTGGTCTCCCAAATCTTCGCCAGATTGGCGTCACTGGTCTGGCCGGTCTTGCCCTCAAACGAAGCGCGTTCTTCAAACGGATACGCGGTGAAGTTTGCTGTCAGAGATTCGAGAGTGAGCGGCGATGCGCCGGTCTGGATATCGAGGTCGAGATAACGCCAAGTGCGCCACCACAGCGGCTCAAAGATGCGATGGGCTTTTCCGTCGGGCACGAAGGTGTCGTGGAAACCATCTGCCTGGCGCGTGCCGACCTCGTCGCGATCTCCTTTGTGGTGCTTGTCGTCGTAGAGAGCCTCGGCGTACGTGAATTGGATGCTCGTGCCTTCGCCGCCGGAAACTGTCAGCTGCGGATAGCCTGTCGTCAGCGTCTTGCGGTCGAAGAGAATATGTACGTGCTGGTTCGCTGCGATTTCGACTGGCGCCGAAGGAAAGGCTGTTACGCCCGGCGCATCCGATCGCACGACCTTGCCTGCTTCGGTGGGCGTGTACTCCATATGTGGGAGTTCATCGCGAACCAGCTGCCAGTAGTTGTCGACCTGCTGGCCGAAGAGACCGGCGCGTGCCGCCGTCGGATAGATGTTTTCCCGCATCGGCGACGCTGCGGCGACCCATGCGCCGCCTGAAATGCTCGGGTCGTTCCAACTCCAGTCGAACTTTGCGGCATCCAGCTCTTCGCCCGGCCCATTCGCCATGTATTCATTGGATCCGCCCGCTTTCCTAGGCACGGGTCGCTGTCCGGGTTCGACCTCAACCATCCAATCCTTTGGCGTGCTGATGTCGGCGTCGGTGACGCTGTCGGCTTGCAGGAGAAAAGCGATGCGATCGGTGATCTGCGCGACTGGCGCGTAGATGCCGTAATTCCACACCGTGGCTGTTACAAAATTGCTGCCTTGAACCAGGTACTGCGACAAATCGAACGTCTCATAGCGCCAATGCGACAAATCGCCACGCGCCGGGCCATCGCCCACGCGGTGTCCATTCACATAGAGGATGAAGCGATTGTCTGCGCTTACGTGCACGATGTACCGGTCGGGCTTTGCCGCGAGTTGCAGAGCCTTCCGGAAATGCAGAACCAGCGGCTCGCGGAGGGGCGCGGTCGGATGGGTGATCCAGCTTGCCGTCCATTTCGGCTGATCGGCGGCTTCAATGGTCCGCGGAGAGAGGCCTGCGAAAGCAAGCAGGCATAGAGCGAAGCAGCACGCTGAGGTGAATCTGCGGTTCATGCGAATACCGATCTCCTGTGAAAGAACTCACAGCAAGTGATGGTATACGAAGAGGGCGATGGAGTTTTAATTCGCTGATCTCAGCGAGGAGGTTGCGGCGACCGAGATGCGTTGACGTCCGCCGGTCGCGCCATTGATTCCGTTAAAGATGAGAAGGCCATTAGTGGCGCGCATCGACGCTGATTCCATTCCGGCCGAGTTTAGATAAGAACAATCGCTACTGCGCGGCCGCCGGCGATGCGGCTCGCTTTTGCGCGTCGGCAACGAGTGCCTCAAAGCGCGGATCGCTGTGAAGCGATTTCAGTTCAGGCTCTGTGCTCAACTCGCGGTCTTTGCTTGGCGGCAGCCCATGGTCGATAGCTTCGCTGAGCATGGCGAAGGCGTCTTCTCGCCGGCCCTCAAGTGCATAGAGCTCAGCTAAGGAATAAGCGGTTCCTGCGGTGTCCAGATGATCGCGCCCGAGAACGCGGCGGCGGGTATCGTAGGTTTCGTGAAGAAGCTTCTCCGCATCCGCGAAGTGACCCTCCCTGGTCAACAGGTCCCCGAGACTCTCCATAGTGCCCAAAGTATCGGAATGCTCACGGCCCAGCGTACGACTCTCGACCTCCAGGACCTGTCGCAGCAGTTGCTCCGCTTCAGGGTATTTATTCTCCGCGACCAGAACGTCGGCCAGGTTGCCCTCCGTGACCACGGTGGAGCGATGTTCCGGGCCAAGCCGCTTGCGCTTGATTTCAAGCGTCTCGCGAAACAACTTTTCCGCTTCGGGGTAACGCTTCTCGTTGGATAAGGCCAGCGCCAGATTTCCCATCTCAAGCAGCGTACCCGGATGTTCCGGGCCCAGCACGCGAACCTTAGCTTCCAATACCTCGCGGTAGAGCTTTTCGGCATCCGTGTATTTTTCTTCCTCAAGGAGGATCGATGCCAGGTTGTTCATGGCGTTGAGGGTCACGGGATCGTCAGCACCGGCCGCGTTCCGCCGCATTTCGAGCACTTCTCGAAATGCCTTCTCCGCCTCGGGATATTTGTCCTGATACGCGAGATCGATTGCCAGGTTCGTCGCGGCACTCATCGTCAGATCGTCCTGCGGCCCAAGCTTGCTACGGGCCGAGTTCAGAAGCGCACGATTCAATTTTTCGGCCTCGGCATAGCGTCCTTCGTCCGCGAGGACCAACCCCAGCTTCCGCATGGTATCCAGTGTGTCGCGATGTTCCGGGCCCAGAGATCGCCGCGTGGCCTCGAGCGTCTCTCGGGCAATCTTTTCGGCCTCGGGATAACGACTCTCTTCATCAAGAATAAGGGCCAGGCTAGCCTGCGATTTTAGTGTGTCCTGGTTGTTCTCCCCGAGCACCCGTTTGCGGATATCGATCGCCCTTCTTACCAGCGACTCCGCCTGCGGATACAGGCCGAGGCTAGAGTAAACGTCGCCCATCACCTGCATCATTTGCGCCTGCAGTTCGGGGTCTTTTGACAGGCCGGTATCGATCTGCGTGGAGGCTTTGTCGAGAATCTCCCGCGCGCGAATGTCGTTGCCGCGCGACTGGCTGGGATCGGAGACCTTGAACATTCTGGTCATGAACTCGGTGATCCGGTTGGCGCGGTCCCGCTCCCGGGTGATCCGGCGCAACTGGAGCGCCTGCACCACGGCAAAGGCCGCCAGCAGAACCACCATGCCCGCGGCCACGCCGACGCCGAGACGATGGCGCTGGACGTATTTCCCAATCCGGTAACCGGCGCTTGCCGGGCGCGCAATAATTGGCTCGTTGGTCAGATATCGGCTGATATCGGCCGCGAGTTCGGACGGCGCGCCATAACGACGGCTGCGGTCCTTCTCCAGGGCCTTCATGGTGATCCAATCCAGATCACCCTTGAGCTGGCTCACAAGTTGCTTCGGCGTCGTCTGGCGCGTCTGCCCAGTCGTAGTTTGCGCCTTGGTCTCCTTCGCCACACGGGCGCTGGGCGTCAGAGGATCCAGCTCGCGAATCTGGCGGAGCCTTTGTTCCAGAGACAACTTCTCCTTCTGTGCGAAGGGCATGCACCCGGTCAAAAGCTCGTAAAGAATGACGCCCAGCGAATAAACATCTGTTCGCGTGTCGATATCGGCATTGAGTCGATCGGCTTGCTCGGGGCTCATATAGTCCGGCGTACCGAGCAGCGACCCCACGCCGGTTAAGAGCGTCTCGGCATCCGCGGAACCGGGGGAGGTCGCCTTGGCGATGCCAAAGTCGATGATGCGGGGCACGGGCTTGCCATCAACTTCCGTCACCAGAATGTTCGAGGGCTTCAGGTCGCGGTGGATGATCGCTTTCTGATGCGCGTGTTGCACGCCCTCGCAGGTCTTGATGAAAAGCTCAAGCCGCTCTCGCGTATCGAGGCCTTTCTGGTCGCAGTATTGGGTAATGGGAAGGCCGGAGACGTACTCCATCACGAAGTAAGGCTGGCCCTCAGGAGTGGTTCCGGCGTCAAAGACCTTGGCGATCGCCGGATGGTCCATGATCGCCAAGGCCTGCCGTTCCGACTCGAAACGCCGGGTGACGTCTTCGTCGTACCAGCCGCCCTTGATCAGTTTGACGGCAACCTGTCTTTTACGGGGCTCGTTTGCTCGGCCAGCCAGACCTGCCCCATACCGCCTTCGCCAAGCTTGCTCAGGAGCTTGTAGGGGCCTAGTCTTTCGATCTGCGAAGTCAGTCCCGCGCCTGCGGATTTCGGACCTGCAGTGAGATCACCTTCAGTAGGCGACTCGGCGGGTATCCCAATCTCGGATGGGAGCTGAGAGTTACCGCTGGCTCCGTCGTGCCTGGTTTCTTCCATTGACCGCTCGAATCTCTAATATGGTTATCAGCTCACGGCCAGCATGGCGCGATCAAGTTGTAGGAAGAACGCCCACTTTGTCTGGAGAGCGCGGTGTTGAAACGCGGCGCTCGGCTTCGATTCGAATGGAGAGGACTTTCAGTGCCCGCGTCCATCGCTCTCTATCTGCCTGTTCTGATCGGCTGCACCGGGCCGGGGAAACTGGCCCCTCCTCCCGGCTCGACAACCAACATCGGCGGATCGGCGGGTGGGCCAAAGTCGAATTCCGTGGGAGCTGGAGCTGCCGGGGCCTGCACGATCACCCCATACGTCTGGCCCGATGGCGCCTCGAAGGTAAATGTGATTGACGCGCCGGACGGCAAGGAGACTGGAGAACTGGGCGCAGGCGAAAGGATCGCGGCCGCCGCCTGCGAAAAATAAAGGCTCGAATCGGCGCCGAAGTCCGCGGTAAACGTGACTTCTGCCCCGGCAATCACCGCAACGCTGGTCACACTTGGGACCCGCAAGCCTAATTCGTCTTGAATCACAACGTTCGTAGTCGTCATGGCCTCAAACGTTACCCGCTTTGCTTTGCCTTGTCCAGAGATTGTTGGTCGATAGAATGTTTGGTGCGCGCGGCGCGCAACGCCCGCTGGAAACTAGGGTCGGCGCGCAGGGCGGCAAGCTCGGGGCTGCGTTGCAATTCGGTCTCATGGTAGCCAAGTGCAATCGACTCGGCGATGAAACGAATCGCCGGCTCCCGCTGATGTAGGATTTCGTACCCTTCGCCGGCGCGAAACAGCACATCCGGATTATCCGGCGCGAGCGCCACAGCTTGCCGTAGCAACGGTAGTGCGTGATCTCCGTCGCCAACCGCGGCGTAGTAGCCTCCCAAGACCGCCAGCAGCAGCGGATCGTCGGGTGTTTCCTTGCGCGTGACCTCGGCGAGTTCGATCGCCTTGTGGTAGGCCTCGATCGCGTGTTCATGTCCGCCAGGACTCCACATATATCCCGAAGCCAGATTGCCCCACGCTTTATAGTCGTTGGGGCTGAGCGCCATGGCCTTCTGGTACATCGTTACCGACTCAGCGTACTTCCCATTGAGTTCAAGGAGCGTTCCGAGAGCCGAAAACGTGGGGTAGCTCGGCTCCAGCTCGGCGGCCTTTTCCAGATTTGCCTGAGCCAGATCGAATCGTCCCAGTTGCAGCGATGCCTGCCCCAGGTCGCCCAGCGCAATCGCATTGTCGGGGGTGATCTGCGTGGCCTTGGCAAACTGCTCGGCCGCCTCCTGCAATCTGCCGTCGGCGAAATAGTAAGAGCCCAGCACGACGGGCCAACGCCAGTACTCCGGATCGAGGTCCATTGCCCGTTCGACCGAGGCAATTGCATCCGCCTGGCGTCCCTCCGCATGGAAGACCTCCGATTGCGCCCCGTAGGCGTCGGCGCTGTGCGGGTCAAGTTGAAGCGCGCGCTGCACCTGCTGGGTGGCCATCGCGTTATGGCCGGCCATCGCTTCGATTCTCGCCAGCGTCACATATGGCGGTGCAAGGTTGGGCTCGATCGCGATGGCCCGGTTACATGCTGTCCTCGCCTGGTCGAGCAAGCCCGGCGTCGAGCTATTGCGGTACTGGATGAAGTAGGCGAGACCCAATCCCGCTTGCGCGAGCGCGAAATCGGGGTCCGTGGCCACCACCCCCTTCAAAATCGTCGCCGCATCGGTCACGTTCTTCTGCTTGTCGGTGCGGCGAAGCAGGTTCATTGCCTGCTGATACTGCTCATTCTCGTTTGCCGACTGCGCCGCGTTTCGCACTTTGGCCTGGGTTGCATGGTGGTGGTATCCCCATACGCCCGCCGCGGTCAACAACACAAACGCCAGCGCCACATAGCGCCACTGCCTTACAAGCCACTGCGACGCTGTCTCGTTCGGAGTCTCTTCACCTCCCTCGACCAGCACGGCAGAGAGAGCGCTCAACAGCGCTCCCGCGCTCCCGAAGCGCTTCGCCGGGTCAGGATGGATTGCCGCATCGACCACGCGCACGAAGGCTTCGGGCAGATCGGGCCGATGGTCAAGCACCGAGCGGGTGGTCAGTATCCGCGCGGCTGCGGCTTTTGAGACTACCGCCAGATCGGAGGTCAGCTCATCGCTACCCGCCGTTTGCGGCGTTCCGCTACCGCTCACCTTGAGGCCGGAGGGATGTCTGCCCGTCACCAGAAAGAACAGCAACGCGCCGACGGAGTAGATATCGCTCTCGACGGAGGCGGGAGACCCGTCAAATAGCTCTGGCGCCATGTACACGGGAGTTCCAGCAAAGTCCTTCTGTAGATGAGGCAGGGTGCTCAAGCCAAAATCCATCAGCAGGATGCGGCCGCCCTCTTCGCGCATCACGTTTTCCGCCTTGATGTCGCGATGGAGCAGCCCGGCGCGATGCACCGCGCTCAATGCCTTGCAAACGTCGATGCAGGCGAGCACCGCTTCGCGGTACCCGAAAGGCCCTTGCTCTCGTACTAAGGAAGCCAGCGTCTTGCCACGCACGAAGTCGGTCCAGAAGCCGACGAGCCCATCGTGCTCATCGATGCCGTGAACGGGGACGATATTCGGGTGGCGTACCGCCGCCAGCGCTCGCGCCTCGCGCAACAGGGCCTTAAATTGCGCGTCGTCGCCCGCCGATCGCGGCAGCAGGATTTTCAGGCCGACGTCGCGTTCCAGATGCGGGTCCCAGGCGCGATAGACCTCGCCAAAGTTCCCCTTGCCGACGAGCTCGATTAGCCGGAAGTTTCCCCAGCTGCGACCCTCGACAAGTCTTTCCTCCTGGCTCTTCGCGAGACTGTCTTCCCGGCCTTTCGCCTCCCGGCTCTTCACCCTTTGCCCAGCGGACGAATTGGGGCCGGCGCTCATGTTTGCACTGGGAGAAGAACCCTCGAAAGTGCTCAAAGTATAGCAGGGGGACCTTCGCAGGACGCCCCCTAAAAATGCCGCCAACTGCGCTTATTCGAGGGCCTGGACACTCGGAAAGTCATTTCGCGATGCCTGCAAATGACACCTGCAGAGTCTAGTCATTCTTATGCGGGACGCCTAAGTTGCCCGTAAAAGGCAAGGAGCCTCGGAAGAATTTGCGCGAAAGCGGTAAAAGCTTCCTCCCAACATTGGGATTTGTCGATCAAAGTTACTTTGATTTCATTTTTCGATCGTTACTTGCACGGTCACGGGCAGCCGATGGCATCCAACTATCAGAGTTGAAACTACCGGAGTTAACCGACTATGCAGAAACCATTAGTGACCATCGAGAATTGGGCGGTCGTTCAAAGAGCGGTCGCTCTGAGTTATGAAGAGTTGCGACCCGGCAAGCACCTGATGGGAAATGTCGCCGGACATAGGACCCTTCCCAATGCAGAATTCATTTACACCTCGCCCATCCTTAGGGTGGATGCTCACGAGGGTAAGGTGGAAACGCGCAACACCGTCTACCAGCTTGGCAAACCCAGCGACGCTTACAGAAGCTGGGAGCATGAGCACGCGATGGAATCCGCCGCTTAGAGAACTAGTCCGCCCGTAATGCGTTGACTGGATCGACGCTTGCCGCCCGCCGCGAAGGCAAATAGCAGGCGAGGTAGGCGATCAGCACCACTAAGAACGTCATCGCCGCGTAAGTGATAGGGTCGACCGGGCTCACTTTGAAGAGCAGTGACGACATCAGCCTCATAGTGACGAATGCGGCCACCAATCCGCAGGCGGCGCCGATGCCGGTCAGCAACATGCCCTGGCGCACGAAGAGTGCAACCAGGGTCTGTCGTTGCGCGCCGAGCGCCATGCGGATGCCGACTTCGCGCGTTCTCTGTGCCACCGAGTACGAGATGACTCCGTAGATGCCGACGATGCCGAGCAATAGCGCCATGCTTCCTGCAACGCAAAGCATGACTAATGTGAACGAAGTGCGCGCCATTGATTTCCTGGCGAATTCGCCGACCGTGGACGTATAAGCCAGAGGCACCTCGGCATCGACTGACCATACACGCTGCTGCACTTCGCTCATAAAGGCCGAGGAACCGGCGCGCGGGCTGCGGATGATGAATGCCGTCCATCGCCGCAGCGTTTCTTTTTGGCCCTCGAAGTTGTTCATCATCACAGGCCAGTAGACCGTGGTTGGCGCTGGCTGATCGACACCGTCGTAGTGCACATTCTCTACAACCCCAATGATTTCGCGCCAGTCGTCGGTGTTTCCGACTCGTATTCTTTTGCCCAGAGCGCTGTTCGCGTCATGCCAATATTCGCGCGCAAAATTCTCTGAGATGATCCCCACTGGCCGCTTGTCGTAGGTATCGATCCAGGTCAGGTCGCGGCCGGCTACGATGCGCGTACCCATCGTGGCAAAGAAGCCCGGCGAGATATTGACGAATCTGCGTATTGGCGGAAGCTCGCCCTCTTTATAAACGCGGTCCTGCGCGAAGAGCAGATCATTCGAGCTGCTTCCATCCATGGGGATTGCGCTCGAGAAGCTGACCGAAGTGACGCCCGGAAGGGTTGCAAGTTTGTCCAGGATGTCTTGCTGCATATGGACGACTCGCTCGCGTTGCGTGTCGGGTATCTGCGCCTCTGGGATCACAAAGCGAAATGTCTGCAATGATGCCGGATCAACAAAGCCGGGAGAGACGTGCATGAGCGCCACGAAGGTACGGATCATCAACCCGGAACAGATGAGCAGCACCAGCGCCAACGCGACCTGCACCACCACTAGCGCCTTGCGGGTGCGGTGCCGCTCGCGGCCCTGGCTTTGCGAACGCCCCCCTTCGCGGAGTGTGGCGTTCAGTCCGCGGCCGGCGTATCGTGCGACCGGAACGAGGCCGATGAGCAGGCTGACCATGAGCGCCAAGCCCAGAGTGAAGAGCAAGACTGGAATATCAATGCCAATCTCGTTGATGCGTGGAAGTCCCGTTGGCGCAATTGCAACCAGAGCCCGCAGCGCGCCATAAGCCAGAGCCAATCCAATCAGACTCCCTACAAATCCCAGCAGCGCGCTTTCGTAAAGCAGCTCGAGCGCGATCCGTCCTCGTCCGGCTCCGAGAGCGGAGCGGACCGCCAGCTCCTGGCGCCGTCCCTCGACGCGAACCAGCAGCAGGTTCGCGACATTGGCGCAGGCAATCAGCAGCACCACGGCGATCGAGCCCATCAACACCCAAAGCATGTTGCCGATATCGCCGACAACGTCCTTCTTCAACGGCCGCAGGTTAGGACGAAAGTCAGCCTTCTCAAAGATGGCGGCACTGAAACCCTCGGGCGCGGGAAAACTCCGATTCGCAATCGGCAGGAGCCTCGCCATGTCGGCGCTCGCCTGCTCCATCGTCACTCCGGGCTTGAGCCGCGCCAGCGCGCGATAGCTGAAATTGCCCAGCTTGGTCTTGCTGCGGTCCCATTGCATGGGCAGAAACAGCGCATCATCTTCCCGATCGAGGAAGTGAAAGCCCTGAGGCAAAACGCCGATGATCAGGCGCGGCTTGCCGTCCACTTTAAGCATCTGCCCGATCGCTGAAGTCGCGCCGCCAAACTTCTTCTGCCAATATCCATGGGAAAGAATTACTGTCTGCGGAGCGCCGTCGGTGTCGTCCTGCCGGGTAAATAACCGCCCCGCTGCCGGAACCACGCCTAAGAGAGGCAGCGTGCCGTCGGTTACGTCCATTCCCTGTACATTTTCCGGCTCGCCTGCGCCGGTCACGCTGACGGAATCATCGTTGTAGACGCCGATGTCCTCAAGGGTCTTGCTCTGCTCGCGGTCGATGAAGTAGATCGACGGCGCCATGTTCAGGTCTTTGATATCGATCCCTGGTGCGGTATGCCACACACCGATCAACTCCGAGGAATGCGGGTAGGGAAGAGGCTTGAGCAGTACGCCCTCGACCACGCTGAAGATTGCCGTATTCGCGCCGACCCCGATCGCCAGCGTGAGCAGCGTGATGGCGGTGAACAAGGGCGCGCGACCGAGCCTGCGGACCACCTGCTTGAACTGATCGAAAACCATCGACATGGGCCAAACCTCCATGCCAGCATGGGGCCGGCATCCTTGCGATCACAGCTGGATATTGGAAACCGTCGCGCGCCGCGCAACTCCGTAGTCACTGCTACGTCGCCTCCAGGAGGATTGTTCCCGGTCTACCCTGTTTCTCCTCGCCTCCTCCACGGCAGACGCCTGGATCTCCGTGCGACTGAACGGTATCGCAAAATCACCGAAATCTTGATTTGCACACTTGACAGTCCTATATGTGGGTTGCGAACCTCGTCCAGTCGCGGTAAGGGCGGTCCGCTCGGAATATTCTGCCTGAGCGAGCGTCCTTCAAAGAGGTATCCCATGTCTTCTTCAGTGCCCTCCTGTTCTTCCCTCGTCCGTTGTTTGTGCCTCTCACTCACCTTGACCGTCGCCGCTTTCTGTCAAAGAGCGCCTTCGACGAACGGCGCTCTGCGCGCCGTGCTTTTCCCGGCGCCGGCGTCAATCGGCGTCGCCTACAGCTCTTCACTCTGGCCCAAGGTAGCGGGCGTCGCCACCGTTTATTACGTCATCGACTCGGCGTCGGACCCGAACGCCACGCCAAAGATCCAGACCGCCATCAATCAATTCAATGCGGACTTTCCCGGCGTCATTCAATGGGTCAAATGGACATCCTCGGTCGGCCCCAACTATGTCGATATCAATCTGAGTGCCTCAGACACCAGCGGCCAGTGCGAGGCTTTGGAGGGATATGAGGCTCGACCTGCCCAGCCGATGACCGGATCGACCAACTGCACCGTCGGGACGATTCTCCACGAGATGGGACACATCATCGGACTCTGGCACGAACAGTCGCGCCCTGACAATGGAACCTATATCTCCCATCACTACAGCAACGTCATCAAGGGTTCCTGGAGTAACTTCCTGCCGCCGACCGACAACTACCAATATCTGACCAGCTATTACGACTATGCATCCCTGATGCAATATCCGGCATTTACTTTCACCGCAAGCGGCAATCCGGTGATCGAAACCGTTCCCGCAGGGATTCCGCTTGGCAGCAGTGACGGTGTGCCTTTCACCTCGACCGCGGACTACTCTCGCGGTGACAAAGAGGGCATAAAACGACTGTATGGCGCCGCTCCCGCTTCCGTCACCGTCACCTCGAACCCGGTTGGCCTGAAGGTCGTCGTGGACGGCACAACCATCACTACCCCAGCGAGCTTCTCCTGGACTCTCAACTCGACTCACACCCTCGACGTTCCCGATGGAGTGCAAACCCTTACGGGAAAGATTGCCAACAGCACCACTTCGACGACTTTTTACTACGCCTACGGCCGATGGAACGACAGCACCTCGCAAAGCCATACCATCACCGTGACGCCCGGTAACGGCAAGCTTGCCTTCCCAGCGACTTCGTCAGGAGTCTCAACCTACTCGGCAAATTTCATTCAGATCGTTCCCTATACTGCCGCGATTTACCCTGCCAGCTCAGGAACGGTCAGCGTTTCGCCGGCGCCAATTAGCTATTCCGGCACGACCGGCACCTTCTTTGTCGCCAGGCAGAAAGTGACTCTCACCGCAACCCCGGCCTCGGGCTGGAAGTTCTACGAGTTCAACAACAGTCCGTTCTGGCTGCCAGGTGCACTCGGCTCGAATTCGAAGCCTCTATACGTGCCCGACACTGGGAATCCGGTCAACACCACCGTTGAATTTACGAACAAGGCACTCTTCACCATCAAAGTGACGCCTGAGACGTCCACCTCGAATCTGTCTATCAATACTGAGGCGGGTTTCGCGTATTCTCCCAAGAACTTTTCCAGCACCTACGATTCCACCTGGAGTGCGGGCAGCTCGCACACGATCGCGTACCCAACACCCGAGTATCCGTATAGCGTCAACTCACGCTATGTCTTCGACAACTGGAGCGACGGCGGCGCCGCGTCGCACACGATCATCCGCCCCTCCGGCAGTACGACTTACACAGCCACAGTCACTCCCGAGTTCAGGCCGGCAACGAATTTCGACTACCCGCCTTGCGGTGGCACGGCCACGATCGAGCCGGCCTCGCCTACCGGGGACGGGTTCTATCCGACCGGTCAGCAGCTCCAGTTCGCTGCCACTCCGGCTGCTGGATGGACCTTCGCCGGATGGACCTACGATGTTACGGGCACCACGAATCCCACCACCCTTATCGCAAGTGGCGAGACTCTGGTCTTCGCGAATTTCAACATTACCAATACGCCGCTCACCTTGACTGGACTGAGCCCAGCCAGTCTGGCTTCCGGTTCTTCCGCATTTACCCTCACGCTGACTGGAACCGGCTTTGCCCCAGGGTCTCTGGTTGCCTTCAACGGAAACTACCTGACGCCCACCTACGTGAGCTCAACCAAGTTGACCGTCCCGATCACCGCTGCCCAGGTAGCCACGGCCGGCAACTACCAGGTCTTCGTCGAGAACTTTCCCGCAGGCTCGACCGGCTGCGCGGTTTTTGGCTACCAGCCGTTCTTCGTCACCAAAGCTCATTAGCCCGGCCTGCTCTCATACGGAGGCGCAACGACCTCAACCGCTTGCCCGATTCTGTTAGTTTTAAGAAAGAGCCGGAGAAGACAGCCATGCCAGAACAGAGGGCGCGCAAGTACCACCAAGACCGGGTCGCCGGGACCCTTCGCGACGAAATTACCGCCATGATCGAGGGTCAGCTCTCTGACCCGCGCATTGCTTTTGCCTACGTCAGCCAAGTCGCCCTCAACCCCGGCGGCAAGTCTGCTCTCGTCTACATCACCGTCGATGGCGGCGAAAAAGAAGAAGAGGAAACGCTCGCCGCGCTTATGGCCGCCCGAGGCTACATCCGCCACGAACTACTCGAGCGCACCGGCAAGCGCCACGTCCCCGACCTGAGCTTCCACATCGACCGCTCCAAGAAGATGGAGGCGCGTATCGACGAGCTCATGAGCCGCAAGCGCCAACGCGCCAAGCCAGAAGCCGTTGCCGAACCATCGGTCGCCGCTCCATCAGCGGCGGGCGCCCCAGGTTCGCGCAGCTAACCTAGGTTTGTTCAGCAAGGCCGCGACGGTAAGACCAGTCTGTTGATCGCAGACCAGAATTCTCATGCGAGCTAGCCGCCGCTACTCCTATACTTGCTTGTAACTATCTCGGCCAGACGGTGCCTCGCAGTGTTTGTTCCAATTGGTCAATCCGAAACTCAACCGCTCCCCCACGAAGGACCATTGGATCATCTCGAAGCAAGCTTTTGGTGCCAAGCTTTTGATCATCTTGGCGTGGCCGTGGGTCAGCTGGCTCTCGATGGCACCTTCCTCTCGGTGAATGATCGCCTCTGCGAAATCCTTCGTCGACCTCGGACAGAGTTGCTCGAGAAGAATTTTCGAGAGTTCTTTCAGGCTGCGGAGACGCAGTCCGACATCGACACGGCGCTTGGCAGGCTGGCCGCTGCAGAGATACCTCGCTATTCGACGCAGATGAGCGCTATGAATCCCGGCGGCGGACTTCTCTGGTTCGACATCACTTTTTCCTCCATCCCTGACGGCAACGCCGCATTCCCTCAAGGGCTGACCCTGGTCGCCAGCGATATTACGTCGCTGGTGCTCGCAAAGAAAGAATTGCACGACTCGGAACAAGCGCGCGATGAACTGAGCCGCAGGCTGCTGAATGCCCAGGAGGCGGAGCGCACCAGGATCGCAAGGGAGTTGCACGACGACATTGGGCAGTCCCTCGCGGTGCTCAAGATTCAGATGCTTCGGGCAGGGCAGCCGGTCTCGGGACACCCCGGTCAGAGGCATGCCGAGCCTGGTCGACCTCGCCACTAAGCTCGACGCCATCACGCATAAGGTGAGCCGCCTTTCGCACGGCCTGCACTCCTCAGCGCTGGAATTCCTGGGGCTGGCCGCCGCGGTGCAGAGCCATTGCCTCGAATGCTCCCAACAGCTGCGTATCCCGATCGATTGTCAGTGCGACCAGGTAGAGAAGAAGCTGGATGGCATCATGGCGCTGTCCTTCCTGCGGGTGGTGCAGGAGGCTTTGCATAATGCCGCCAAGCACAGCCGCGCAAAGAACATCACGGTGCGGCTCAATGGCGCAGGCCAGCACCTGAGCCTCGAAATTCGCGATGACGGCGGGGGCTTCGACCTTGAAGCCGCAAGACTCGCAGCCGGGCTTGGCCTGATCAGTATGCGCGAGAGGATCCATCTCATTGGAGGCGAATTCGACATCATCTCCAGCCCTGGAAACGGCACTCTGATAACAGCGCGCGCGCCGATAGCTCAGGAAATTAGTTAACTGTTCCATTCAGTTACGCTTGGACAAGCTACATTTATCGCATCGATTTTGATTGAGATATAAGATTCTCCCGTAGTTTGCGAGAATATCTCAATGGATGAAGCCGGCATTTCCCATTACCGCAACCTACAAAAGATCGGTGGCGGAGGAATGGGAGTGGTCTACAGGGCTGAGGACACTATCCTCGGCCGGTTTGTCGCGCTCAAATTCTTGCCCGATTTCTTCGCCAACGATCGCACCGCAATGGAGCGCTTCCGGCGCGAGGCGCGCGCGGCTTCGGCGTTGAACCACCCCAATATCTGCACGATTCACGAGATCTCCGAAGCTGACGGACGGCTGTTCATCGCCATGGAATTTCTCGATGGCGAAACGCTGAAGACGCACATTCAATGCGGCCCGCTTCCGATCGACAGATTGCTCGAACTCGCCATCGATATCACCGATGCCCTCGACGCTGCCCATGAGAGTGGAATCATTCACCGCGACATCAAGCCGGCAAATATCTTCGTGACGAGGCGCGGCAGCGCCAAGATCCTCGACTTCGGCCTCGCGAAAATGGTGCCCCGAAAAGAGCTGGCTTACGACTCGCCGCAATCCCGTGCCGAACATCTTCAAATGACCGACGGGCTCGGGGCCGCTTTGGGTACCGCGGCTTACATGTCTCCCGAGCAGGCTCTGGGCAAGCCTCTCGATCACCGCACCGACCTCTTTTCTTTCGGCATCGTGCTCTATGAGATGTGCACCGGCCAGTCGCCTTTTTCCGGCGACACCACCGGTGAGCTCCTGATCTCAGTGGTGCAGCAGGTTCCGGTCATGGCAGCGGAACTGAACCCCGACATTCCAACAGGGCTCGGGGGGATCATCGAACTGTGTCTGGAAAAGAATCCGGAATACCGCTATCAGCATGCGTCGGAGATTCGCACCGACTTGAAGCGGCTGCAACGCAATCCGTCTACGGATGCTCCTCTCCCCTGTGGTGGCGTCTCGAATAAGTGCAGAACGGCATGCGCCGGGAGATGCGATCTTCCACACCGATACGTAGTCAGAATGAAGCGAAGCGGTCCATTCTGAGCCGACGCCGGCCGGTGACTCTCGCCGCAATCTTTATGCTCCTCGCTTGCGGGTTCGTCTATTTCTGGACGCGTCCCCCGGCATCACCCAGGGTCTCGAATTATGTCCAGCTCACCCAGGACGGTGGCCCGAAGATTCTGGAGGCGACCGACGGGTTGCGCCTTTATCTTGGTATGAGAACTCCTTCCACCAACTGGAAGGTCGCGGAAATATCTGTCTCGGGTGGTGATCCGATTCCGATTCCCGTCGCCTCCGAGGGACTGATCCCGCTCAGCGTTTCTCCCGATGGATCCAAGCTTCTCGCCATTGACTTATCGGGGAGTCTTTGGAGCCTGCCGACACTCGGTGGAGCGCCTCAGCGCCTGGGAAATACCTTATCCTTGGTCGCGTCTGAATCGGCTGTCTGGTCCCCAAGCGGGAAGCTGCTGGCATACTGCCACGGGAACGACCTGTACCTGGCAAGAAGCGACGGCACAGAAGCCCGCAAGCTGGTTACTGTCCCGGGCATACCTTACGATCCCCAGATTTCGCCGGATGAGACGAAACTGCGATTCAGCATAAGGGACCCCAAGTCAGGTGGCCATGCCCTGTGGGAAGTCTCCGCGCAGGGGAAAAACCTGCACCCCTTGCTTCCAGGTCTGCATACCCCCGCTGACGAGGAACACGGCAAGTGGACTCCCGACGGAAAGTATTTCCTCTTCAAGTCAAAGGGACAGATTTGGGTCCTTCCGGAGAAAACTGGCTTTTTCCGCAGATCCATTGGGACGCCTGCCAGGCTAACGGACAGCCCGCTCAACCTCGATTCGCCCCTCCCCAGCAAAGACGGCAAGAAGCTCTTCGTGGTGGGGCACAGGCTGTTAGGACAACTGGTTCGCTATGACGCGAAGTCTGTGGAATTCCTGCCCTTTCTTTCCGGGATCTCAGCGGAATTCGCTTCGTTCTCGAAGGATGGCCAATGGGTGGCATACGTCACTTATCCGGACGGCGTGCTCTGGCGAAGCAAGGTGGATGGGAGCGAGCGTCTTCCGCTCAGCAATGCGGGTATGTATGCCAGGCTGCCTCGTTGGTCTCCGGACGGCAAGCGGATCGTCTTCTACGGCTGGGACCTGGAGGGAAAACTGCAGGTCGACAATCGGATCACCGTCTCAGGACAACCCTATAAGGTTTACGCAGTGTCTCGTGACGGTGGGCCGCCGGAGCAACTGATCCCTCATGACCCCGACCCTCAAAGCGACCCCAACTGGTCGCCTGACGGCAGCAAGATGGTTTTCGCCGGCCGTGTGGATACGGAATCGTCAGTCATTCGCGTGCTAGACCTGGTAAGCCATGAGGTTTCCGATCTTCCCGAATCGAAAGGATATTTCTCGCCACGATGGTCGCCTGACGGCCGCTACATTGCGGCCATGTCAGCACAGAGCGATGGTATCTTCCTCTTCGATTTCCGGACACGAAAGTGGTCAGAGCTGACACAGTTGTCAGCCGGCTTTCCTAACTGGTCGGCGGATGGGAGATTCATATATTTCCTGGGGAACCGAGTCGTGCTGAGGGTCGGCGTCATCGACCATAAAGTGGAACAGGTGGCCGATCTGAAGGACTTGCCGACTACCGGATACTGGACCGCATCTCTTACGCTAACCCCGGACGACTCCCCGCTGTTGCTGCGCAACAACGGCACTCAGGATGTTTATTCTCTGGATTGGGAAACGGCCGACTCCACGCATTGACCACGAATCCCGAATACGGCGAAGCAACTCTGCTCGGCCGCTATAGCTGCGCGTATTCCTTCTTCGCTTCGGCGACGATGGGAAGGTTGGTGTCGGCGTTCTTCCATTCGGTGAAGAAGACGTCATAGGCCTTTTTCGCGTTAGCCTTATCGCCGGCCATCGCGTAGGCGCGGCCCATTCCGAGGAACGACAGGCCATAAGGATTGCCGATGAGATAGGCCTGGCCCTTCAGGCGCGTCGCCTCTTTGAAGGAAGTGACGGCGTTCGCAGGGTCTTTCAGTTGCAGATATGCAAGGCCCCGCATGAACGGAGCGAACGAGGCCACATCGTGCGATCTCACGGGTTCCAGATAAATCAGCGCCTGTTTCGGATCGCCCGCCTTGAGCGCCAGCCACCCACGAGACTGTGGTACGAAAACTTCCTGCACCAAAGTATCTTCCGGGTAGCGCTTTTCAAGGGCCGAGAGTTGCTCCGTAGCCTGCTTCGCCTCGTTACATTGCGCCAGAGTCGTAGCTGCGGCGATCTGAGTGACCTTGCCGCTATCCAGTTGCAGCGCGCGCTTTGCAACGCCGGATGCATCGAAACATTCATCGACCATCCAGCCTGCTGCCGCCGCGGCAAGCAGGGCGCCGGCCTGCGCGTCACTCGCTTTGACGCTCGCCGCCTGATCGGCTGCGCGCAGCAGGGTCGTCCTTGCGAGCTGAATCTGGCCAAATTCCGGATAGAGAGCGCCCAGGACAGCAGTCACCGTTACCTGGTCGGGCCGGCCCGCCGTCTCAGCCACTATGCGCTGCACGTTGTCCCAATCGCCGCGGACCGCGTAGTCTTGCAGCTCGATCGCAAACAGGCTGGTTCCGCTTAATCCGAGACGCTTTGCTTCCGCGATGTGTTTCGCGGATACCTCTGGTCGATCCAGCATTGTTCCGGTCGCAACCCCATTTTCGAGGGCGATCGCGTCATCCGGCTGCAGCTCGAGGGCCCTGTCATTCGCGGCGGCACACTTCTCCAGTTCGCCGTTTTGCAGGTAAAAGACGCCGATGTTGATGAAGTTATCGATCTGCAAGGGGATATTCCTGGGTGGCGACCTGCAGGGTCTCAATACTTTTATTCAAATCGCCGGCCACCGAAGAGTAGTAATGCCCCGCGATGTAGAGCTTCTCCCGCTCACTGACATTGCCGCTCAACTGGTAAGCCTTGGTGAAGTATTCGCTCGCCTTGGTGACCTGCCCGGTGTTCAGGTAAAGCACTCCCATGCGGGCCCAGGCCATGGCCAGCCTTGGATCAAGCTCGACGGCCCGCTTATAGTGATCCATTGCCTCGGGAATGTCATTGCCCTTTTGGTGGGCCTCATCGCCAAGCGCGTACGCGCGGAAGGCCTCGAGCGAAGGGGTCGTTGCCTGGCCGAAAGGGGCGTTGAGCCGTTGAATACTGGAAAGGCTTTCGCCCAGTTTGGCGCGCATGGCCGTCGTGACCTGGTTCAGAGCGTCGAGCACGTGCTCCTTGTCCGGCGCGGTGGCTTCTTCGCTGGCAATGTCGTCGCCGCTGGCGGTGTTCTGCGCGCTCAGCGTAATGAGGAATGCCTTGCCCAGAGGGGCGATGGTTCCGGTGAGGATCGCCTTGATTCCCTCGCGCTCGCCGATCTCCCTGGCAATCTGTGGCGTCACCGCTTCATCCTGTTTGCGGCCCAGATATTGCAGGCTCTGCCGCAGGTGCTGTTGGCTAACGATGTCGAGCACCGGAGACTGACCTAGTTGCACACGTAGTGCCTGATCGAGGGTGGAATCGAAAACGGGATCGCCGGTCTTGTTGATAAAGTCGGCGACGATAATGGAGTCTTTCAGCGTTTTCGGCTTTGCCGCTGAATCCGAGGTTGCTGGAGCGGTGGTCGCAGTTTGCTGATCGCTCTTTTTGCTGAGATGGTCGCGTAGCAGAAAAAGTGCGCCCCCCAGCACCACAACCCCCGCGGCGACACCGATCGTCACTCTGGTACCGGAACGCCGTGGCTCGGCGGACGCTACTGGGATAGGAGCGGCTGCCGCAGGAATCGAAGAAGCAGACGCTGCTTTGACACCAGAAGAAGACACGGCAGAGGAAGACGATGACGCGCCCTGCACCTCCTCAAGATCAGCGAGAAGATCCTCAGCGCTTGCATAGCGCTGTGCGCGGTCTTTAGCCAGCAGCTTCGCGATGATCGGATCGAGGGCGCTGGGCATCGCCGGATTGATACTGGTGACCACTGGCGGGTCCTTCATCAGTAGCGAAGCAAACACTTCCGCGGTGCTGCGGCCTCCGAAAGCCGGCTCGCCGGTCGCCATTTCGAACAAAACGCTGCCCAGGCTGAACAGATCGGTGCGCGCGTCGAGCGGGTCGCCCTTGGCCTGCTCCGGAGACATATAGGCGGCGGTTCCGACAGTCGACCCTGGAATCGTAAGGTCGGTGGCGCCTCCGGTGGCCGTCTCGTCTTCGCCCGGAGGCCCAAAGAAGCGCGAGTCGGGGGAGGCTTCGAGCCCCTGTTTCTTGGCCAGGCCAAAATCGAGGATCTTCAGTTGCTTCCGGTCGCGGCCGCTATCCACCACAAACAAGTTGGCCGGCTTGATATCGCGATGGACGATGCCCTTGGCATGAGCCGCGGCCAGCGCGCTTGCCGCCTGCATTCCAAAGGCAAGGACCTCGGAAGCGGAGAGGCGATGGTGGCTGAGATACAGCTTGAGCGTCTCCCCGCGGAGCAACTCCATCACCAGGTAAGGACGCCCATCCTGCTCGCCCACATCGTGAATTGCGCAGATGTTCGGGTGGTTTAGTGTAGCGGCGGCTCGCGCCTCGCGAAGAAAGCGGCCGTGAGAAAGCTGGGTAGCCGAGTGCGGCGTTCCGGCGGGAGATGGACTCCCACTGCCCGCATCGGAGTTGAGAAAGCTGTCCGAAACCAGCTTGAGAGCGACTTCGCGCTCCAGTCGCGTATCGAGTGCGCGATACACCACACCCATGCCGCCAGCGCCGATTTTCTCAACTATTCTATAAGGCCCAAAGACAGTGTCAGCAGCGATCGTCATACCCGTCCGAAAATTATTGATTTATGTCCCGGTGAGGGGACCTGCGTATGTGCAGGCGGGGTAGTGTCGAGTGTACACGGGGAAATGGGAGGCTGACGAGACCGATTTATTGCGCTCCGTCCCTTGCGAATACCGCAGGTAACAGGCTATCGGCCTGTACTAGCTTTTGGTCTGGTTCCACACCATGGCGTCGAATGTGTGTTTTATGTGGAAGCCCTGGGTCTGGTAGAGGGAGACAGCTTCGGTGTTTCCTTCGGTGACGGTGAGGGTGAGGGTGGTGTAGCGGCGTTTGCGGAGCTCGGCGGCGGCGGTCTTGAGGAGCATGGTGCCGAGGCCGAGGCCGCGGTATTGCTTGGCGGCGCAGATCTGGGTGATGTGGGCGGTGTCGTTGCGGACGCGGGAGCAGAGGACGAGTGCGGCGAGTTCGTTGCTGCCGGTTTTGACGATGACCCTGGAGGCGTGAGGATCGAAGGTGCCGCATCCGGGAAAGCGGACGACATTGTGGAGGAAGCGGAGCGAGCCGGCGGTGGTGCGGTATTGGTCGTTGATGTGGCTGTCGATGTGGCCTTCGTAGGAGGCAGCGATGAGGCGACCGGCGGCGGTGAAGTCTTCGTCGCGCCACTGGCGTATCTCCATTCCTGGAGGGAGCGGTTTGTGCGGTCGCGTGCTGAGCAGGTCGGATTGCCAGAAGTTGGAGAAGGACGGCGTAAGGTCGCGCTGCATGAAGAGCCGGGGAAAGATCTGGAATCCGGCGCGGGTGAAGACGGCGGCGTGCGCGGCGTGGTGATGGATGAGCAGTTGGGACTCGATGCGCTCGATGCCGGGGGAGTGAACGAGGAGTTCGATGATGTGGTCGAGGAGGCGGAGTTCGACTTCGCCGGCGGTGTGGGCTCCGCGGCCGGGGATGGCGAAGGCGTCGCCGATGACGGCTTTATTGTCCTCGTAGATACAGAAGACGTAGCCGGAGATGCGGCCATCTTCGATGGCGACGTAACCGGGGAGCGACGCGGGAGTCCAGGTATTGGAGGAGAAGATCGGCTGAACCGCGGTAGTCCCAGCGCAGGCGCTCGTTCCAGAGCTTGACTTCAGAGTCGAGGACAGGACGGATCGAGTTCGCCGAAAAATGGCGAAGGTCGAGGATCTCGAATTGGAGCGCTGGTGTCATTCGAGTTCCGAATTGCAGTAATACCGAAATAAGCGCTGTGCCGAAGTAGTTCGGGTAGCGTCTTTCAGGATGCTAACCAGCTTAACTCAACAGTTGTCTTACTTGCTTCTGGCGGCGACTGAATAAATGATGAGTCCCTGAGCGGGATAGGCAAACAGCGGTTCGTAGCTCCGCCCTTCAAGTATGTGACGAAGATCCGCCGCGTAAGATTCACGAACAACCAGAATATGTTGCTCGCCGGGGACGGCGGGGGCGCCGTTTTCTTCGTAATTCACAACTTGTTTCTCGCGGTAGAAGGAAAGGCCGTACTCCATATCGCGCTTGACGCGGTAGACGGCGAGGGTTTCGCCGGGCTGGACGACCGCCCCGAGCATGCGAGCGAGCGGGCGAGCGGAATAAGTCTCGTCGATGATCTCGGCGATGGCTTTGGAACCGGGAATGGGGCCGATTCCGAAGAAAGGCCCGACGCCGAGCAGGAAAAAGAGCAGCATCACGATAGGTACCAGCGTGGCGATGCGAAGGCGCTTGATTCCAAAGTGGGCGACAACGACGAGGATGAGCATAGCGGCGCCGACTCCGGTAAGGGCGGCGGCGGCGATGGCCCGGCCTGGGGGCAGCACTCGGGGATTCAACAAGTAGCGGGGGAGAAGCAGAACGACGGCGGCGAGGCCTCCGGTAAAGACGGCGTGAATAACGAGGAGCCAGGGTTGGAGGCCCTGGTGGCGTTTTCGGTTGATGTAGTCGCCGGCGAGGATGGTCAGCGCGGGGATGGAAGGGAGGACGTAGCCGGGGAGTTTCGATTTGGAGAAGGAGAAGAAGACGATGGGGAAGAGAGCCCAGAGGACGAGGAATTCGGGAAAGGCGTCACCGGCGCGCTGAAAGCCGAGGTATCGGATTTTTGCGCCCCGGGCGCGCCACTCGGCGAAGGAGCCCTGGACGGCATCGACCAGAGCGGCGACGGCGATGACCGCCCAGGGCATGAGGCCGAGCAGCATGACCGGGAGGTAGTACCAAGCGCCTTGTTCGTGTTTGTAGAGATCGGTGGCGAAGCGTTCGAGGTTGTGCTCGAGAAAGAAGACGCGGAGAAAGTTCGGGTTACGGCGCTGGACGGCAATGAACCAGGGCAGGACCATGGCCAGATATAGGATGATGCCGGGAATCCAGATACTGCGGCGGAGCAGGGACCACTCGCGACGCAGGGCGGTGAAGCTGAAGATAATCGCAATGGCCATGAATGGCGCGATCGGGCCTTTGGCGAGGGTGGCTGCGCCGACGAAGAAATAAAGGTCGAAGAGCCAGAATTTCGAGTCAGTTTCATACCAGGCGTACCAGCCGAGCATGCCGATACAAGAAGGGCGCGGCGAGCTGCATGTCGGTGGATGCGCCACGGGAAAAGGCGATGATTCCGGCGCAGGAGGCGGTGATGAGGGCTGCGTCGAGCTGGCCTCCGGGGCGGAAGCGGCGCATGTGCAAGTAAATAAGGACGATCAGCGTGAAGGCGAAGCTGGCTGAGGGGAGGCGGGCGGACCAGTCATGAATGCCGAATTCGCGGAAGGAGAACATGGCGCGCCAGTAGTAGAGCGCGGGTTTTTCGAGCCAGGGTTTGCCGTAGAGGATCGGGGTGACGTAGTCGTTGCGGGCGAGCATTTCGCGGGCGACCTGGGCGTAGCGGGGTTCGTCGGCTCCGACGAGTCCGAGCGCCGCGCCGCCAAAGACGGGCACGAGGCCATAAAAGAGGAAGAAAGCGGTCATCCAAAAGAGAGTGAGGGTCTCCAGCGAGTTGCTGAGGACGGCGGTGCGCGCGGCGATAAGCTTTTCCCGGCTGAAGGCAGCCCGAATGCTTGTAGCAATACCCACGTTGGTCAGACCGTTTCCACTCTGTCTAATAATTGATGGTTCAATCTGTTGAGTCCGGCGGTGATTGCAAAAACACTTGCTGTGCCCGGCGGCGTTTCGTGGGCCGGCAGCGAAGGGCTGAGCCTCCTTGCGGACCTCCGAGGAAGCGTAGGCCGCGAGAAGTCTCTTTCTCTACAACGATCTAAGGCTATCAGATTGATGAGCGGCGTCGTTGATACGTACGACCGAATTAAGGGCTCGTCGCGGAGGTGATCCTCACCGGGCCTAGCAGTCCGGAGGATAGTAGCGGCGAGTTGGCTTTGTAGGGCTTCACATCGGTGAAGGTGTACTTGGTCGTGGCGTCGGGCTGTTGATCGCCGATGATCCGGTTGACCCATGCGTTGATCACTTTGACCTGGATCTCGTTGGCTCCGGGTTTGAGGGCGCTGGTTGCATCGACGCGGTAGGGCTCATGCCAGACCTGGCCGAGCGGCTTGCCGTTGACGGTGACCTCGGCGAGATTCTTGACGTCGCCCAGATCAATCCAGAGAGTCGTGCCAGGTTTGAACCAGTCGGCTGACGCCTGGATTGTTTTGGTGTAGGTACCTTCGCCGGAGAAGTATTTCACTCCCTTGTCGTCGCTATCGCTCCATGAGATCAGTTTGTCGAGGGTAATGGAGGCCGGTGCTCCGCGGCCGGGCTGGAAGCTTAGTTGCCAGGGGCCATCTGACGGTCATCAGGTGGTTGTCGGCTTTGGCGGAGAGTTCGACACTGGGCTGTTTGCTGTTTTCGCGGAAAACGACGAAGACTGTTCCCCACGGCTCGAGCTTCAGCGGAACGGAAGTGCGGCCTGCGGCAACAGTGTAGGACGCAGGCTGAGTTTTGCCGGTCTCGGCATACCAGAGCTCGGGTGTTTTGCCGGCGATGCGGAAGGTTGCGTCGAAGGCTGCGGGGTTATCGCTGCGGTTATCGATGAAATAGAGATCGGCATCGGCTGTATGGCGATGGACGAAGAGAACCGGCGCGGACGGGTTGGGATTGGTGTAGTCGAAGTCGGGTTGCAGGTTCATTGCCTTGAATACGTCGGCGAGGCTCTGGCCTGCGTAGACTTTTCCTTTGCCGACGGTGTGCGTTCCGGTTCCGTCTCCGAAGAGCTGATCGGCGAGCTTGTGAAATTCGGCCTGATCGTCGGCGAGGCTGGGATCATCGGCAGGTTTGGGTCCGGCGACGATTGCTCCCTGGCGCACCAGCTTGTCGATGGCGCGCAGCACGGGCAGCGACATGTGCTTGCTGTAGGGATCGAGCGCGAGGAGTTTGTAGTTCATGCCGCTGGCGGTAGTGATCTTTCCGTTGGTGACCTTGAACTCATGAATGAGGCCGTCGGCATTGATGTAGTCGAAGCCGTAGCCGGGAGGAATATTCGGCGCACTGCCGCCAAAGATTGCGGTGAGGTTGGAGTCTTCGCCGTAGAAGTAGAGGACGTCAGCGGCGAAATGGCCTTGCTGGAGCAAGTAGCTGGTGCGGGCGAGGTAGTTGATCCATGGGGCTGCTTCTTCGGCCCAGGTTTCGTTGCGGTTGAACCATTGGCCGAAGGGCCCGAGGGTGAGGCCGGGAGCTTTGCCGACGAGCGGCTGATGCGCCGACTCGTGGATGACGAAGCGGTTGATGCCGTTGAGCAACTCCTGGTCGGCGGTCGGCTTGAGGGTTGCCGGCGACCAGGCCCAGGGCGCGGCTGAGGCGGTCATCGATTCGGCGGCGGCGAGGTTCTGGCCGTAGATGTGGGCGACGGAGGCGGACTCGCGGTCGTCGGCGTTGTATCCAAACTGGATCTTGTTGACGCCGGGAGACTGCGTCCACATGGCGCCCATCGGGATGTCGTCCAGCTTCTTGACCTCCATGCCGTCGGCGACGAAGGCGCGGCCGCCTTCGTGGGATTCGCCGTAGTGGCCCATGCCGCGCTCTTTGAGCGACGCCTGCACCTGGCCGTAGTGCTCGTCGGCGATGAGGTCGGCGATGGTCTTGCGGAAGTCCCAGAGGAAGCGGTCGCTGGCCTCGGCGCTCTCGACGACTTCGCCGGCGAGAACCGGCATCCAGGGAGTGGGGTCGTAGCCGCGACGTTTCTTGAACTGGGCGATCATGTCGTCGGTCCAGTTCTGCGAGCCGGCCTCCCAGCTGTCGGTGATGACGTAGCGGATGCCGCGCTTGCCCATCATGTCCGCGCCGACGGTGTCTTTGTAGCTGTCGAGATAGCCGTCCATGTAGTTCTTCACGTAGGTCGCGTTGAGCTTGTCGACCTCGAGGCCGGTGGCCTCTGCGGTCGCGGGGTGGTTGGTGATGCCGAGCAGCGAATAGCCGAAGCGAAGAATGACCCAGTTGCCGGCGGGCGGAGTCCAGTCGAGCGTGCCGTCGGGACGCATCTTTGCGGTGAGGTCGATGACGTCAGATTTTGCGACGGCGTCGGCTGCGGAATAGGCGGGTGTGGCGAACTGATAGAGATCGGGGACGGGGGCGAAGGCGGCTTTCTCTTCGAAGCGGTTGACGCGGGCTCCGGGATGCAGGACGAGTTCCGAGATCTCGTAGTCAGTGGGAGGGGGGCCGGGTTTTATGCCGAAGGATGCGGGATCGATTCCTACTGCCCATGACGGCGGAGGTGGTGGCGGAACGCGCTTGAAGGTGACGCGGAAATATTTTGCGGTGACCGGGGCGAAGGAAATCGTGTGTTGCGGAGCGCCGCCGTCGGGGAGTTCTTGAATGACGTGGAAGGTCTGTCCGTCATCGCTTGCTTCGATGGCTTTCTCGGGGTTAGCGACTCCCGTGACGATGGTTTCGATGTCGCCTACATGTCTAGAAACGAGGGTGATGGAGCGGATTGTTTGCGGCTGTGGGAACTCGTACTGGATCCAGGCACTCTCGCCGAGCGCGGGAATCGGGAGCTTCGTGGTCTTCTCTAGATCGCCATCGGTGAGGATTGCCTGATCGGGCGAACCGGCGCTCGCGGTGATCTTTGGATTCAGCGAGGCGACGGTGACGTCGCTGGACGGGCTGTCTTGTAGGCGATGACGGCGACATCGGCGTAGAACTGCGGAGTTCCCTTACTGCCGTCGGGCGAAGCGATCTGGTCGTGAATGGCTAGGCCTTGAAAGGAGCCGGTGACGGCTGGGGGATGGGCCAGTGTGCCGGTAAACGGTTTGCCGCCCTCGACGACCGTCTCGCTCCAGACGTACTTCTTCATGCCTTGGCGAGGCGGCACCCAGGGGCCTCCGGTCTCGCTCCAGCCGGGCGAACCGGCGATTGCCTCTTCCATGCCGAGCTGGTCGGCGAGGGTGGTGGCGTATTTGAAGGCGGCTTTCCAATCCGGAGTCATGTAGGCGAGGCGGTGCTCGACGACCTGAGGAGTGGCCAGGGCGGCGTCGAAGTTCTGGAATCCGGCGAGGCCGACGCGGTGCATCCAGTCGAGGTCGAGCTTGATGCCTTCCTGGGTGATGTTGCCGTTCATCCAGTGCCACCAGACGCGCGGGCGAGCTCCGCTAGGTGGATTTTCGAAGCCACTCTTGAGCGGATCGGGAGCGCTTTGCGCGAGGCCTGCGGTGCAGCTAATCGCCAAGGCGACGGCGATGAATCTGGGTGCTCGGGGATTGCTTCTTGCTGGTTTGGGTTCATTCATTTTGATATCTAACTCCCCGTCGAGATGCGAAATCCCGGTGCGCGAATCGCGTTCATTTCCAACGCGGGATCATAGCATTTTGAGGCCATGATTCGATAGGGAAATAATTCTCTATTGAATATTTAGCCTGTCTACTAAGATTGAGCCGGGCGGAAGCCACTTTTGATACGCGCGAGAACTGGAATCGAATGAGACGACGCGAGCTGCTCAAAACGGCGATGTATGGAGCGGCTGGGTTTGCCGTGCGCCGGACAGCCGATGCTATGGTTAGGTCTTCGCCGATGACCGAGCCCGTGCCGATTGTCGATGCGCACATTCATCTCTTCGATACGTCGCGTCCGGGCGGCGTTCCCTGGCCGGAGAAGAGCGACACGGTTCTGTATCGTCCGGCAACGCCGACGCGATACAAGCAGGTCACGGCCGGGTTGGGAGTGGTTGCGGCGATTGCGGTGGCAGCGAGTCCGCTGGCGAGTGACAACGACTGGCTGCTTGGCGTGGTCGCGGCAGATCCGATCATGGTCGGCGTGGTCGGCGACCTTGATCCGTTGGAGCCGGGGTTTGCGGCCAATCTGGAAAGGCTCCACGCGAATCCGCTCTTTCTGGGATTTCGATATGGAAATCTATGGAAGCGCGATCTTCTTGTCGATATGGCGAAGCCGAGGTTTATCGATGGGCTGAAATTGCTTGCGCAGGCTGGATTAGTTCTTGAGAGCGCGAACCCTGACGCTAATTTGATTCGTGCATTGGTGAGTCGTCGCTGAACGTGATTCCCGATCTTAGGATTGTGGTCGATCATCTTCCTCATGCGCCTATCCCGACGGAGAAGACAGCGAACGATGCCTATTGGTCGGATCTGCGAACTCTGGCGCAGAATCCGCGCGTGTTTGTGAAGCTTTCGGAGATCCCCGTGCTGTTAGACGGAAAGCTCGTGACTGATTTGAAGTTTTATCAGGCGGGATTGGACCGGCTTTGGGAGATCTTTGGCGAGGACAAATGTTTCTATGGCAGCGACTGGCCGAACAGCGATCATGTGGCGAGTTATACGCAGACATTCGACATTGTTCGCGACTTCATCTCGCCTAAGGGGCCGGCCGTTACGGCTAAGTTCTTCTCGAAGAATTCGATGGCTGCTTACAGGTGGCGGCCAAGGCTTCCGAGCCAGTCATTTACTTCATGACGACTGCTGTGGCCCAAAAACAGGATCGGCAGTCTTGCGGGCAGAAACTCGGTAAAATACGCTTCGGGTGGACGAAGCTTCTATGAATCAGATTTGCAGCGAATCGGGGCAGGCTGGATGACGACGCTCAATGTGCCGGACCAGACGCCGCTTGCGCAGCCTGTGCTGGGACCGCTGACGCGTGCGGCGATCTTTCTGGTGGTTACGGTGAAGCCGGAGGCTGAGAGTTATGCCGCCGTGCGTTCGTTTTGCAACGACGTAGCGGGATTGATTCGTGCTGTGGAATTTCGCGACATCGATGCTGGACTTACTTGCATTGTCAGCTTCGGGTCGGATGTTTGGGACCGGCTCTTTGGGAATCCGCGTCCGGCTGAGCTGCATCCCTTTCGGGAGTTCCGGGCGGGGAATCGCCATGCGGTCGCTACTCCGGGCGACATCTTGTTTCATATTCGCGCCGGGCGTCTGGATATCTGCTTTGAGCTTGCGATGCAGATTATGGAACAGATCGGCGACGCGGTCTTGGTTGCCGATGAGGTGCAAGGCTTTCGATATTTTGAAGACCGCGACATCATTGGGTTCGTGGATGGCACGGAGAATCCGAGGGGTGCGCTTGCTCTTGAATCCGCCCTGGTTGGCGATGAGGATGCGGCTTTTGCCGGTGGGAGTTATGTTCTTGTCCAGAAATATCTGCATGATATGAAGGCGTGGAATGCGCTCTCGACTGAGGCCCAGGAACTTATTATTGGGCGGAAGAAGCTGTCGGATATCGAGCTTGACGACGCGACAAAGCCGGCCTCGGCGCATAGCGCGCTGACAGTGATCGAGGAGAATGGGAAAGAGCTGAAGATCCTGCGGGATAACATGCCCTTTGGAAGTCCTGGGCGCGGCGAGTTTGGCACTTACTTCATTGGCTATAGTCGTACTCCGCGAGTCACCGAGCTGATGCTTGAGAATATGTTTGTGGGGCGGCCGCCGGGGAACTATGACCGGCTGCTGGATTTCAGCCGGCCGGTTACGGGCGGATTGTTCTTTGCGCCTTCGGTGACTTTTCTTGAGGGCGCGGGCCAGGAACAGCCGGGTGCTGCGGCGCTGGCGACACCGGCGGTTGCGACGCCAGCGGATGAGCCTACAGTGTCATCGCCGGCATCCAAAGAGCGCGACACATCACTTGGAATAGGATCGCTGAGAGGAGAACCGAATGAATAACCTCCATCGGGAGTTGGCGCCGATCTCTGACGGCGCGTGGGCGGAGATCGAGGAAGAGACGACCCGCACGTTGAAGCGCTATCTTGCCGGGCGGCGCGTAGTCGATGTGCCGACTCCGGGCGGAGTTGGATTGCCGGCGGTGGGTACGGGGCATTTGGTGGCGATCAATCCTCCGGCGGAAGGAATTCTCGCGAGGCAGCGTGAGGTGAAGCCGCTGGTGGAGTTGCGTGTTCCTTTTGAGCTGACGCGCGAGGCGATCGACGATGTGGATCGCGGCTCGGACGATTCCGATTGGCAGCCGGCCAAGGACGCAGCGAAGACGATCGCTTTCGCTGAGGACCGGGCAATTTTCAGTGGCTATGCGGAAGCGAATATCCAGGGCATTCGCGAGGGGACTAGCAATCCGATCATGACGCTTCCGGCGGATGTGCGGGATTATCCGGATGCTGTGGCGCAGGCGTTGAGTCAATTGCGGCTGGTCGGTGTGAACGGACCCTACTCGGTTTTGCTCGGAGCTAAGGCCTACACGGAGTTGGCGGAGACGCGCGATCATGGATATCCAGTGCTGGAGCATGTGAAGCGCATTGTCGACGGGAATATTATTTGGGCCCCCGCGATCGAGGGTGCGTTTGTGTTGACGACGCGTGGAGGAGATTTTGAGCTGAGGATCGGGCAGGATGTTTCGATCGGCTATCTCAGTCACACTGACGCGGTGGTCCGGCTCTATCTGCAGGAGTCGTTTACGTTTCGGTTACTGACGAGCGAGGCGTCGGTGGTGCTCTCTCCGGCTGGCTGAGGATTCTGAGCGTCGCCTGCGAAATCCCTAAAGACTGTTCAGTTCTGAACGCTCCGGTTGCGTTCGTGGACGCGCTGCGCGACGATAGCCCAACTAACTCCTACATTCTGAACAACTGAGCTGCGCCAGCTATGGCCCGATGAATGCTTGGTTGGTATTGGATATGCAGCCACTTCTGGGAAATTCCGGGACCTTGGGTTGCGACGGGAGCTTACTATGCTGACGGATTTGAGAGTGGCTTTGAGGCAGTTGGCGAAGTCGCCGGGGTTTGCTCTTACGGCGGTTCTCACGCTCGCACTAGGTACCGGGGCGACGACGGCGATATTCACTCTTGTTCACGCCGTGCTGCTGAAGTCGCTGCCGGTTACGAAGCCGGAAGAGCTTTACCGGATTGGCGACAAGGTGCATTGCTGCATGTGGGGCGGGTACACGCAGTGGGAGGAGTATTCGCTCATTTCCTACGAGCTTTATCAGCAATTCCGCGATCATACCCCGGCGTTTACCGATCTTGCTGCCTTTGAGGCGGGCAACTCGGGTCTCTCGGTTCGCCGGATGGGGAGCGAGCAGCCGGCGCAGGCCGGCAATGGCGAGTATGTCTCGGGGAACTACTTTCGGACATTTGGAATTGGCCCCTGGGCGGGCCGGGTGATCAATGAGAACGACGACCGCGAAGGCGGTGCGCCGGTCGTGGTGATGAGTTATCGCACGTGGCAGCAGAAGTTCGGCGGCGATCCATCTCTGGTCGGCTCAACGCTTCTCCTTAATGCCAAGCCTTTCACGGTAATTGGCATTACTCCCCCGGGGTTCTTTGGAGGCGCGCTCAAGAGTTGGGGCATGCCCGAATACTGGATTCCGCTGGCCGATGAGCCGGTGCTCGCAGAGTCAACCTCAGCACTCAATCGACCCAACACAAATTGGCTCGACGTAATTGGCCGGGTGCGGCCGGGCACCGATCCTAAGGCGCTCGAGGCCCAGCTGCGCCTTGAGCTCCGGCAATGGCAGATAAGCCATCTGGCTGACATGGGGCCGCAGGATAAGGAACGTTTGGACAAGCAGGCGCTGCACCTCACCCCCGGTGGTGGCGGGGTGACGCAGATGCGCGAGCAATATCGCGATGGGTTGCGTCTGCTGCTGATCGCGGCGGGCTGCGTGCTGTTGATTGCCTGCTCGAATTTGGCGAATCTCTTGCTCGCTCGGGGTCTTGCCCACAAACAGCAGACTGCGGTCCGGATGGCGCTCGGCGCCTCGCGAGTGCGAATGGTGCGCAAGGCGCTGGTCGAGAGCCTGCTGCTCGGGCTGCTGGGCGGGATCGCCGGGCTGGCGATTGCCTATGCAGGCACCAGCATGATTCTGCATCTCGCTTTCTCGGGCCAGAATAATTTCGTGCCGATCGAGGCCGCGCCCTCGTTGCCGGTGCTGTTCTTTGCGCTGGCGATCTCGCTGATTACGGGTATTTGTTTCGGCGTCGCTCCGGCGTGGGTTGCCTCGCATGGAGACCCGGTCGAGGCGATGCGCGGCGCGAACCGCTCCACGGCGAAGAAGAGTTCGTTTCCGCAGAAGGCGCTGGTTGCGGCCCAGGCAGGATTGTCGCTGGTGTTGTTGAGCGCGGCGGTGATGCTTTCGCAAAGTCTGCATAACCTTGAGCATCAGAGTTTTGGTTTTGAAACCAAGGACCGCTATGTTGCCTGGATCGATCCTGCGCTGGCCGGTATCCAGCCCCAACAACTGCCCGCTCTCTATGAGCGCATGCAGGACCGCCTCCAGAACGTCCCCGGAGTGCGAAGCGTCGCGCTCTCGACCTATGCGCCGATGAGCGGCGATGACTGGAGCAACAACATCCGGGTGGAAGGCAAGCCGGAGCCGCATTCGGGAGACAACTTTGACGCTGCCTTTGCCCGGATTACGCCCGGCCATTTCGAGACCCTGGAAGCGCCGATGGCGATGGGCCGGACAATCACCAGGGAGGACACCGCCAGCTCGCGTCCCGTCGCGGTGATCAACGAGGCCTTCGCGAAGAGGTTCTTCAAGGGGGAAAACCCGCTGGGCAAGCATTTCGGCGCAAACGACATCAAACGCGCCGGCGACTATGAGGTCGTCGGTGTGGTCAAGGACATCCGCTATATTGTCTCGGACCGCGATTCGATCCAGCCTATGTATTTCCTGGCGGAGGCGCAGACGATCCACTACGACAAGCCGGAGGACAACACGGGCGAAGGCGCCAGCCACTACCTGTACAACATCGTCGTGTGGGCACCGGGTAGCCCCGCCGGCCTGGGAACGCAGTTGCGCAAGGCCCTCACCGATATTGATCCGAACCTGACCATTCAGGAGTTGAAGTCTTACGACGACACCGTAGGTTTCGATTTCAGGCAGGAGGGGTTGGTCGCGCGGCTGACCTCGCTCTTTGGCGGCCTGGCGCTGATACTGGCCGCGGTCGGCATCTACGGAGTGACGGCCTATGGCGTGGAGCAGCGGATCAACGAGATCGGGATTCGCATGGCGCTGGGAGCTGATCGTCTCTCGGTGGTCCGAATGGTGCTGCGCGGAGCTTTTCTGCAGGTGGGTGTTGGGCTGTTGCTCGGGATTCCGGCGGCGATCGCCGCGGGACATGCGATGACGGCGCAGCTCTTTTACGTACAGCCGTGGAATCCCGTGATTTTGGGATCGGCGGCGTTGCTCCTTGGGTTTGCCGCGTTTGTGGCGGCGGTGATTCCATCGCAACGGGCGGCTAGTGTGGATCCGGTGGTGGCTTTGCGGAACGACTAGGGCATGATTGATTGCCGCCGGATTGGCTGAAGGAGGTTCCTAGTATGGTTCCTTGTGCTATAGTTCATAGTGCTGGCATCGCCCTGTGCAAGCTTACAAAACGAAATGGTTCGCGCGGTTTGCGCGACACGAACGGATCGCTGATGCGAGCTTGACCGAGGCGATTGAGCGGGCGGAGCGCGGCATTATCGACGCTGACCTTGGCGGAGGCTTGATCAAACAGCGGGTCGCTCGAAAAGGGCAGGGCCGGTCGGGTGGGTATCGGACGATCATTGCCTATCGAGCGAAGGAAAAGGCTTTCTTCATTTACGGCTTTGCCAAGAGCGAGCAAGAAAACCTGACTCTGGGCGAACTGAGTTCCGCGCGGGCGATCGCGGCGGATTGGCTGGCAGCCAATGCAAGGCGTATCGAGCGAGGAATTCTCGAAGAGGAGATACAGGAGATTGGCAATGACGACTAAGGAGCTCGGCCGATTTGCAGAGGCCATGCTCGAAACTGCTGAGGGCATGCACCGCATCGGCGTGATGAATGACGAGACCTATAAGCAGATCACAGTGCGGCACCTGGGGCCGGAGGCTGCTGCCGTGGCTGAGCCAATCACTGGCGATGAGATTCGCGCGCTTCGGGAGCGGGAGCGGTTGAGCCAGGCGGCGTTCGCGCGCTATCTCAATCTTACTGTGGGATATGTCTCGCAGTTGGAGCGGGGAGTAAAGCAGCCGAAGGGTCCGGCGCTGGTTTTGCTGAATGTGATTCGACGTAAGGGGTTTGGGGTGATGTTGTAGTGGCTGGTAATCTCGTTAGGCGCGTGCTAGGTTTCCCGAAAAGGAGCAAAATAGGTCTATGGCGACGGAATCCATAAAACTTCCTGGTCCGCTTTTGGAGAAAGTGAAGGAAACGGCGGCGCAGGAGGAAATCAGCCCTGAAGAATTGGTTCGTGATGCCGTGGAGACGCGTCTGAGCCGTGCCGACTGGCGGAAGACCATCGAGTTTGGCCACAGTAACGCCCGCCAGCGGGCTCTGAAGCCTGAGGATGTAGGCGCGGAAATCATGGCCGACCGTGCCAAACACACGCGGTAGAACGTGCTCCAAGTCACCTGCGATACAAACGTCATCATCTCTGCCCTAAACTTTCCCGGCAATCCGGCGCGCATCCTCGATATGGCGGCAGATGGGGAGGTTCGTATGGCCGTTTCCGATTCCATCCTCAAGGAGGTCGAGCGGGTGCTGCGGCGTCCGAAGTTTGGGTGGCCTCAGGATCGCATTGATGAAGCGATGAGGCAAATCCTGACTTTCGCCGAACATGTCGAGCCGACAGAGCTGATCGATATCGTCAAGGAAGACCCCTCTGATAACCGTATTCTGGAGTGCGCGGCGGCGAGCGGGTCGGGATACCTCGTCAGCGGCGATAGGCATCTGCTTAGGATCGGGCAGTATCAGGGCGTCAGGATTGTCCCGCCGGCGGAGTTTGTTGAGATTTGCGCTGATCAGGGGTATCGGCGCTGAGCCACGCGGCGTTCGCGCGGTATCTGAATCTTACTGTTGGGTACGCAGTTGGAGCGCGGGGTGAAGCGGCCGAAGGGGCCGGCGCTGGTTTTGCTGAATGTGATTCGCCGTAAGGGGTTGGCGGTAATGCTTTAACGCATCTTCCGAAATTTTGCATCGCTGGATGCGAGGCATTCTCCAGAAGCCTAGGCCTAAAGGCCTCATAGTTGCTCGCATTTCGGGGGGCTAAAGCCCAGCGCTTCTGCCCGCTTCGCGCCCAAAGCTCCTCATCCGCAATCAAAACAAGGGCGGCTCTTAAGCCTCCCTTGTTTTGCGTTGAGACGGATGGGCTGAAGTTCGTCTAGACGCTGACAGGCTGCTCGGCGTTGACTTTTACTGGGGTTAGCCAGCCGAAGCGGTCGGGTCTTAGGCCGTTGGCGATTCCGAAGAATTCGTCGGCGAGTTGTTTGGTGATGGGGCCGGTTTCTCCGTCGGCTACGAGGATGCGATCTACGGAGCGGATGGGTGTGACTTCGGCGGCGGTTCCGGTGAAGAAGGCTTCGTCGGCGATGTAGAGCAGCTCGCGGGGCATGGCCTGCTCGACGACCGGGATGCCGAGGTTGCGGGCGAGGGTGAGCACCGAGTCGCGGGTGATTCCGGAGAGCACGGAGTTGGTCAGCGGAGTGGTGTAGAGGACTCCGTTGCGGACGACGAAGAGGTTTTCTCCGGAGCCTTCGGAGAGGTAGCCGTTGACGTCGAGGGCGATGCCTTCGACGTAGCCGTTGGCCTCGGCCTCCATGCGGATGAGCTGGGAGTTGAGGTAGCCGCCGCCGGCCTTGGCGAGCGAGGGCAGGGTGTTGGGCGCGGCGCGGTTCCAACTGGAGATGCAGACGTCGGCGCCTTCGTCTCCGGGAACGTATTTCCCCCACGGGAAGTTGGCGATGTAGACGTCGATGGGCGAGCCCTTGGGGTTGACGCCGATTTCGCCGTAGCCTCTTAGCGCAATTGGCCGGATGTAGCAGGGCGCGGTCTCGTTGGCCTCGACGAGGTCGACGACGCCGGTGCAGAGCTGGTCGAGCGAATAGGGCAGGCCCATGCGGTAGATTTTGGCGGAGTCAAGCAGGCGCTGCATGTGCTCGGGCAGGCGGAAGATGGCGGCTGCCTGGGGCTGGGCGTAGCAGCGGATTCCCTCGAAGACCGACGAGCCGTAGTGGACGACGTGGCTCAGGACGTGGATCTGGGCCTTCTCCCAAGGGATGAGTGTGCCGTTGTGCCAGATGTTGGCAGTGGTTTGAATGGGCATGAACTATGGCTCCTGGCTGACGCTTGATGTTCGATTATATCGCTGTCGGCGGCCACTGGGTTCTGTTGTGGGAGGCAAACTCGGGCCGCTCTCCGGTTTTGGGCTGAGAGGTTCGCGCCTTGCGCGAGTGCACCATGTCAGAGTTGCGCGTGAGAAATCCGGGCGGATTTTCATCTATCGCGACCTGCGCCATGGAGTTATTGGGCATATACTTTCGGTCGGTATTCCTGAGTCGAAATTCTGGCCCGCTTACCGATTGGGTGAGCGCCGATCCAGCTTGTTTCCCATGGTCGCGAATCCTGACTGAAAGGAAATCATCATGGCCACCACCATTCCAAACCTTAGCCAGCGCCAGATCATGCTGAGCTTTGCCTACCTTGCTTATTGCGGAGAGGAAATTGTAACCGCGAACCCTGAGCAGCAGATTCTTAGTTTGATCAACGCCGCGATGCCGCAGATTCCGCCAATTGCAAGCCCCAACGCAACGTGGCAAGTCGTTTGGGGCCCGGCGGCGTACACAACACCGGGCGCGCTGTACCAGGACAACCTGATGTTTGTTGCACAGAATCAGTCTGACAAAACGCAGTTTGTGGTCGCCGTTCGTGGCACCAACTTCGTCGCCGATCTGGATTGGTTGATGGAAGACTTTGATGTTCGCCAGACGATGCCCTGGCCTCCTCCTGGTTCGGGCGGTTCGGCTCCGGCGGGGTGTACGATGTCGGAATCTACGAGCATCGATTTGCAGGTACTCTTCGCCATGAATGGCGCTCCGAGTTCTGCGAGGTCGCTAATGAGCTTCCTGCTGTCGCAGACGACGAGTGCGATCAACCTCTGCGTGACTGGTCACAGCCTTGGCGCATGCCTTGCAGGTACGCTTGCTCTTTACCTGAAGGACAACCTTCCGATGTGGGATGCTTCGGGTAAGTCGAATGTGAGTTGCATCACGTTCGCCGGACCTACGGCCGGCAACGTTGCGTTTGCCAACTACTCCGACTTGAAGTTCGTCGGAGCGCCAAACCCACCGAATTGGGATCCGAGCCTGGGCACAACCTGCGATGCTGTCCGATGCAGTTTAGACGTGGCTCCGATGGCCTGGATTTCCTCCAATCTTTCGGCCAGTTCGAGCTCGTCGCCTCTCTTTTCGATCTACGTACCCAATCTTGATTTTTCGAATATGGACTTTACGTCGGGCCTTGCCTGGACTATGGTGCTGCAGGACGTTCTGCCCGATATGGCAAAGATGCTCAGCACCCAGGATTACGCGCAAATCGTGACCGGCGCAGCGTCAGTGCAGGGAACCTTCAACACCGCCTACACTCCAACTTCCGCTACGCTCATTCCTTACCTGCAGGCATTCATTGCGCAGGCAGCTTATCAGCACAGCTTTAGCTATCCGATCATTCTTCAGGTCCCTGTGCTCAACAGCACGAACGTCATCGTTCGCGGCACGACGCCGGGCACGACTACGGGGGTGAGGATGGTACCGAGGATTGCTCGTCCGCTGATGATGAGGGGTGGTACTATCGCCGTCTCATAAGCCCTAACTCGATACACGACTTAGATTTAGCTGATCAGAAATGGGCTACTTTCAGACCATTCTCGGTTCATTGTGATTCCGGGCGTATGGGGCGACTATGGGGGTGTTCGCGGGAGTTCTAAACGTGAACAAAAGGAGATCCCCAATGAAGATCATGCGTAGCATTTTCGCAGTTGCAACTATGGCGGTAGGCGTTGCGGCCTACGCGCAGAGCCCAAACTCCTGGAAGGTGAATATTCCTTTTGACTTCACCGTCCGCCACACCAACCTTCCCGCTGGCACGTATACGGTTCGCGAGTCTGGTTCAGTTGTGTTTCTGACTTCCCAAGACGGCAAAACCGCGAACGTGATGACCAACAAGGAGAACCTCGCCAAGGCGTCCAACGTTTCGAGTCTGACGTTCAACGTCGACGGCGGCCAATACGATCTGACCCAGATCAAGAACATGGGTAGCGGCATCGAACTCGACGCCGTGGTCCGGCAAGCGCGCACCAAGACGGCTCGAGGCTTCCAAAACCGCTCAAACTGTTGAGGTGGCGGCCGTTGGAACACGTTGATCTGTGTACAGCCCTTTCTTTGGTCGCTGTTCACGATAACCCTGCGGGCCCTCTTCTTCCAATGATTGAATTATTGGCGGAAGAGGGCCCGCAGTTGTTTGTCAGGGCACACAACAGGGCACAAGGACTAGGGACTAGGGACTAGGGACTAGGGACTAGGGACTAGGGACTAGGGACTAGGGACTAGGGACTAGGGACTAGGGACTAGGGACTAGGGACTAGGGACTAGGGACTAGGGACTAGGGACTAGGGACTAGGGACTAGGACTAGGGACTAGGGACTAGGGACTGGGACTGGGACTCAGGGACTAGGGACTAGGGACTAGGGACTAGGGACTAGGGACTAGGGACTAGGGACTAGGGACTAGGGACTAGGGACTAGGGACTAGGGACTAGGGACTAGGGACTAGGGACTAGGGACTATGGACTAGGGACCCTAGGGACTAGGGACTAGGGACTAGGGACTAGGGACTAGGGACTAGGGACTAGGGACAGGGACTAGGGACTAGGGACTAGGGACTAGGGACTAGGGACTAGGGACTTAGGGACTAGGGACTAGGGACTAGGGACTAGGGACTCGGGACTAGGACTAGGGACTAGGGACTGGGACTAGGGTTGATGCAAATCCTCGAGCGCTTTCGTTGGTCGGCTTAGTGGTTGGGGTTTAGGGCCGATGCGGTGCGTGGTCGTGAAAAGCTTCGATGGCGGTGAGCCAGAGTCCGGCGGGGAATAGTTGCGAGGGTGGTTGTTTGGCGTCCACTTCGAAGACCGCTACGGGCGACACGAAACGATAGCCTCGGCGGGAGACGGTCTCGATGAACTGGGGATGTTTTACGCGGTCGCCGAGGGCGATGCGCAACTTGCGGATGGCCGCGTTGAGGCCGATATCGAAGTCGACGAAGGTGTCGGCCGGCCAGAGTGTGCGATGCAGGTCTTCGCGGGTGACGAGATCTCCGGCGTGCTCGAGCAACGAACAAGGATGCGGCGGGGTTGTTCCTGCACGCGGACGCGGTGGCCGTTTTTGCGCAGTTCGCCAGAACGCGTGTCGAGCTCGAACCTGCCAAATCTGATAGAGGTGGTGGTTAGCGCGCAGTACCGTCGAGCTGGAGTTGCACGGAGGTCATGAGATGCCCTCAAGGACAGGCTAGCGCGAATCCGCGAAAAGCACAGTCCCACGAAAGGTGTTATAGATCGGTCAACAGTTCCGGCGGCAATCACCTTCTGTTGAACGCTAACTCATGGTGTCGCCGGGCGCGCCGATCGTTTCGTTTGGCATTCGCGAGGATGGGGACGGATATAGTGAGATAGATGCTAGCGGCGATGCTCAACCCGACGAACGCGACCTCGGCGGGTGCCTTGCTGGCAAACACGCTCTCGGACCTGCCGCACTCGAACTATGTGCGCTTTTCGTTGCTGGCGCTGAGCTCGATCTTCTTTCTGGTCGATCCGTTTGCGGCGATTCCGACATTCATCGCGATTACCGCGGGGCCGGATGCGCGGCGGCGGCGGCGGATGGCGTTGCGCGGGTCGCTGACCTGCTTCATCATGCTGACGTCGTTTGCGATTGCCGGGCAGACGATCTTCAAGATGTTTGGCATCAAGCTGCCGGCGTTTGAGATTGCCGGCGGGCTGATTCTGCTGCTGATCGGCATCGACATGCTGGAGGCGAAGCGGTCGCCGACGCAGGAGTCTTCGGACGAAGCGGAAGAGGGCGCGGCGAAGGAAGATGCGGGCATTGTGCCGCTGGGGATTCCGATGCTGGCCGGGCCGGGCGCGATCTCGAGCGTGATGGTGCTGGTGGGGCAGGCGCAGAAGGCGTGGGAGATGGCGGCGATCCTGGGGTCGATCGCGATTGACGCGCGACGGCGAGCTATTTCGTGCTGAACGGCGCCGACCAGGTGCGGAAGATTCTGGGCGAGACGGGCATTCGCATCCTGGTGAGGATCATGGGGCTGCTGCTGATGGCGCTGGCGGTGCAGTTCTTTGTGAATGGGCTGACGGACCTGGGTGTGATTGCGCGGCAGGCGGCGGGATAGATCAGGGCACAGGGATTGGGCACAGGGCACAGGGCCGCTCGGGACTTGGGCACGAGGCGATTGGGCGGGATACTGAGTAAGCACTGGCATTTTTACCAGTTGACACTCCGGTCCCCAGCGACCAGACTTTCCCCATGCGAAAAATGATCTTCAGTCTCGTAGCTACTGCCTTGCTCACGCCAATGGGATGGGCACAAGTTCCTGTTTTTGAAGTTACGCCGGTTTCAAGCTCGGTCACGTTCAATGTAAAGTCTTCGGTCTCCATCGTCGGAAAGTTTACCCAGTGGAAGGCCACTCTTACGATGAAAAGCCCGGATGTTACGACGGCCGCTTTGGACATTGAGGTCCAGTCAGGCAGCGTGGACACGGGTAGCGGCATGAAGAACGGCAAGCTGAAGAGCAAGGACTTCTTCGACTCCGCCCAGAATCCGGTGATCACGTTCAAGTCCGATCACTGCGTTCAGACCGGTCCGAACACTTTCGATGTGCCGGGGACCTTTACGATCCGCGGAGTCTCGAAGCCTCAGACTTTGCAGTTGACGCTTTCCGGCAAAGGGACCGGATCGGGCACGATCAAGGGAAGCATGTACTTTGACCGCAAGGATTATGGGATGAATGGCAGCATTCCTTTTGTCACGATCGCCGATCGCGTTCAGGTGGATGTCGACCTCAATGCGAAGAAGGTCAGCGGACCTGCAGTGGTCTATAAGCAATAGCGAGTGCGATGTGCAGGCCCGTTGAGTTGGCGGTAAGAATTCCGGGCCACCTGCCTTGTTGTTCGACTCAATCGTTCTCTTTCTCTTATCGCGGCTATTCTGCCGGCGAGCGAAGATTCCCGTTGCATTAGGCTTATCCTGTCGTTCATAACGCTCTGACAGGATTGCCATTATGAGTTTCGATCGCCGCTGGTTGATTGCATTGGTTTCGGTGGTTTCGATCATGACCTCGGAGCATGTGTCCTTCGGAGCCGGCGAGGCTGCGGAGACGATGACTCCTTTGCTGATGGCCGTCCATGATGCGCCGGTGCCTTTCACGGGCTCGGATGGGCGCGTTCACCTGGTTTATGAGCTTTCGCTGACGAACTTCTCGAGCGGCGATGTCGCGGTGGAAAAGGTCGAGGCGCTTGGCGATGGCGTCGTGCTCCAGAGTCTCGATGTGGCGGAGGTTGCGACTCGATTGCAGCCCGGCGGGTCACGCGAGTCTGTTGGATCGATGGCCAAAGGGACGCAGGCGCTGCTCTTTCTCGATGTTGCGCTGAGTGCTGGAGCGGCGATTCCCAAAGAGCTGTCGCACCGGATTTCGTTGAAGGCGAGCGCTGCGCCTCCGGGTCACGAGGAGCTTAGCGAAGCTGGCGGTTCGGTTGCGGTGGATCGCCAGGCGGTCGCGGTGATTGGGCCTCCGCTGCGTGGCGAGAGTTATATCTCGGCCGACTCCTGCTGCGATTCGTCGCGTCATCGGCGCGCCGCCATGGCGGTAAATGGGCGAGTGCGATTGGCACAGCGGTTTGCCGTCGACTGGGAGCAATTGGACGCGAGCGGCAAGATTTACTCAGGGCCTAGCGGTGACTTGAAGAGCTATACGATCTTTGGCAAGCCGGTTCTGGCGGTTGCCGATGCGGTGGTGAGTTCAACAACGGATGGGTTGCCGGAGCAGACTCCGGGGAAGTATCCGACCAATATTTCTCTCGACGACGCTGACGGGAATTCAGTGGTGCTCGATCTTGGCCAGAATCGCTACGCGCTTTACGCGCATATGCAGCCGGGAAGCCTCAAGGTGCGCCGTGGGGACCGGGTGAGGCGTGGCCAAGTGATTGGGTTGGTAGGAAATACGGGGAATTCGGTGGCCCCGCATCTGCATTTCCAAGTAATGGACGGGCCGCTTTCACTGGGTTCAAACGGCCTTCCATATGAGATCGATGAGTTTAAAGTTACCGGCAAGACTTCGGGTACCGCCGCTTTCGATGAGGCGGAGGAAAAGGGAGTTCCTCTCGCGATCACCGCCGTCTCACCGGCGGCGATGGTGATGGTGAACCGCTTTCCGATGGACCAGTTGGTTATCTCGTTTGGCGGGGGAAAGTAGTCCGGCTGGTTGATCGGGCGGGTTTGAAACGGTTGAGCCCATGTCGGACGCGGCTCCCTGCACTGGCGAAGAGGACAACACAGCACTGGGTGGCTGCGGGATCGGCGCTGCAGCCAATTTCAAGGACGCGCTATTTGGGGCTGGCCCGCTTTCGGCGTGAAGACGGGGTTGGAGGTCCACGTAGAACACTGTGCCTGCAATCAGGGAAACAGCGAGCAAGACCAGCGCCGACGCTTCGTGATCTAAGAGATACGCCTTAACGCGACTTCCGTCGGTAAGCCTCCTTAGTTGTGCGAACCCCGCAGACACAGACAAAGTCTTAGGAGACTTTTCGGTCTGGGGAGAAATATTCAGGGGAAAGGTATTCATGGGGTCATCCTCATCCCACTACGATAGCCTCCGCAAGACTTTAAGTTACCTTCCCAAAGCAGCGGAACCAGAGGAGGTAACCGCATGGTAACGCTTGCAAGGGGCCCGAGCGACGGACATGCTCCGGCGATGCTCTAGTCTGGCGTCATGCATGCATGGCGCATCATGGGTCATCAACCTTTCGATTGCGGCGTATCTGCTATCTCTGCTGCTGCCGCTTGGCCTGCGAGCGATGCGGATGCGTTGGGCGCGGGACGGGTTCTTGCTGCTATTTTTCATAATCATCCTTGACATTGGTGGGCACCGCGAGGCGGAGGCGTTTGCTGGGGCGGCGCTAATAGCGGGATCGGTTTGGTTTGGGGTTCGGTCGCGGCGTTTGTCCGCGCGGCTGAAGGCCGCCTGGCTTAAGCGGTGGCGGGTGGGTGGCGGAATTGCGGTGGCGGCGCCGTTTCGGGGGCGGTGGAAGGCCTCGGGATGTGGGCCCGACGCGGCGAAGAACCACCATCTGGCAGCGCGCGATCAGTGGTTCGCGACGGATTTTGTTCGGGTGGACGGGGAGTCGCTGGGGAGCGAGATTCTATCTCCCGTCGATGGAGTGGTGGCTCATGTCGAGGATGGGCACGAGGATGTGCGTCCGCAGCGCTTTTTTCGGAAGGCGAATGTGATCTCTCCGGCGGGAAATTATGTTGCGATAGAGGTTGCTGGAGATTCGCCCGCATTTCTGCTGCTGTGCCATTTGCAGCGCGGTTCGGTGCGAGTTGGAGTTGGGTCGGCGGTTAGGATCGGGGATTTGGTGGGTCTTTGCGGGAATAGCGGAAATACTATGGCACCGCATTTGCATATTCATGCTCAGGACCGGGCGGAGGTTTCGATTGGCGTGGCGAAGGGTTTGCCTTTGCAGTTTGCCGGGGTTGGTGCCTCTGAGTGGCTGGCGCCAGGGCAGGTTATCGAGGTTTGACGATCCGCACCTGCCGCGGACTTCCGCCTAGGCGAAGAGGATTCCGTGGCTAGCCGGCAGGAAGGCACATGCGGCTATCTCGATGCCAGGGGCGCATCGGCGACAGTGTACTTTTGCTGTATGACCGGAGTGGCTTCCAGCCGGAGCAATGGAATAGGGACGGCGATATGCCTGGCGCTGGTGGCGGGCTATGTTGACGGCTATGCTCTTCACGCTCTGAACAACTATGTGTCGTTCATGAGCGGGAACACGACATTTGCCGGTCTGGTAGCCGGGCAGGGGAAGCTTATGGCGGCCCTGCCTCCTGGCTTAGCGATCCTTGGTTTCCTTGCCGGCGGTTTTGTGGGGAGTTGGATCTCGCACTCCCACTCTCGGTATTCCAGGCGATTGCTTTTTGGAGTTTCTGCCGCTTTGCTGGCGCTCTTTATCGCTTTCAATTTCCATGGCGCTCTGAATGTGAACCTGGGAACTCCGATTCTTGGCCTGGCGATGGGTCTTTTGAATCCAGCGGTCTCGCGCATTGGATCGGAGCCGTTGAGCTTAACCTTCGTGACCGGCACGCTGAACAAAATTGGCGGTCACCTTGCGCTCGCGGCGCGGGGTGAGCGACCGAAGGATGCGGAGGGAGCGGGGGATTCGCATCTGCGCCGGGCGATGTTAGAAGCCTGTGTTTGGGCCGGTTTCCTGGGTGGTGCGGTATTGTCGGGACTAGCGGTTTATCGTCTTGGGAGGCTTGCGCTTGTTCCGGCTTTTGCGGCGCTGGTTGTGATTGCGGTGATGAGTTCTCGAGATTAGTCCAGAGATTCATTCGCTTGTGAATTTCCTTCGCAGTGCGCGGCATTCCGGAATGGGCGGCGCCCTCCGGCGCTTGCTCTCCCGATTCAAGCCGACCGCCCTCTTGAATCGGGCACTCGAAGGGTCACGACGACGGGATCTGTTGAACCCATTGGGTGCGCCAGGCTGGGGCGTCGAAGGGGTCCGCGAAGTATTGGGTCTCATGCACGACCTTGCCGTTGTGGAACTCCATGATGCTCACTGTGAATGCCGGCTTTGCGTGGTAGGTGATGGTGTATTCGGTGATCCAGAGATCGCCTTGGCCGAGGATTCGCTTGACGGTGAAGCCCGACGGTTTGCCGGGATGATGGCTTCGCAAGGCCTGCAGGTTTCTTCGGCCGAGGATTCGTTCGCCAGACTGGGGGTAGTCACAGATAGCGTCGTCGGCGTAGATGTTGTGTTCGGCCTCTGCGTCGCCGGCTGCCGAGGCTTGCCAGTGGGCGTTGAGAGCCTCGCGGATTTGCCGGTCAGATGGGGATTCGTCAATCATTTGTATCTCGGGCATGGGCGCCTCCGGTTGCGTCGATCATTATCTACCTTGTCCCTTCATCCCGGCTTGTTCCGAGATCTCCAGACGAATTGCTTGTGGCTGTTAGAGATCCAGCTCGACCGCTGTCCGCGGAGAGGAGCAACAGATCAAAATGTTCCCTTTAGCAGGCCGATCAAGTGGCTCGGGTGTGTAGCCGATCTCTCCGTCGATCAAGCCAGACTCGCACATGTGGCAGACGCCAGTCCGACAAGCCCATCTGACCGGAACGTCGCAGGCCTCGGCGAAGTTCGAGGAGACTTCCATACCGCGAACTCCAAGGCACGGTAAGACCGCTGCGCGTGAAGGAAATCATCGGGCCGTCGCCCACGCTTCCGGAGGGTGGATGCGGCGGTACGGATGCGGTGTTTGCGATTCCGGGCGTGATGGAAGATTCGGCTCCGAATGTCTCGGAGTGGATGCGAGATCCAGGGACGCCCCATGACTTCAACTCCGCGGTCAAGTCGGAAAGGAAAGTCAGTTGGTCCGCAGAGATAAAAGTCCGCTTCTTTTGGCACTTGAAGCTCGTTGCAGTGAGTGAGAGATTCAGATGCCCGGAGGCATCGTAGTCCTGACCGTACCGATCGGCATCTTCCGGTTTGCTATAGGCGACGAATGCGTGGCTGTGCGGAAGACCCTTGAGCAAGGCGCGCGCTTCCGCGGCGAAGGGGTGTTCCCTGCCATTGCGAGCGCCGTAACACCACCAGACTTCTCGCGATGAATCGGTGGCGTGCCGCAAGCGAATGAAGCATCGCGAGAACCGGCGTCGCCCCGATACCCGCACTGAGCAGGACAACGGGGATTGTCGCCGGGATGCGAGTGTGAAGCTGCCTCTGGGCGCGCTCACCTGAAGCAGATCTCCTGCCCGAATGGAGTCATGAAAGTAGCGGCTCCCTACGCCAGTGGATCGCTTCACGCTGACGCGATACGTTCCTGCGCCCGGCGGGCCCGACATCGAATAACTTCGCAGGATTGGGCGCCGAGTCGTCGTCCAGTTCGAGCTTGAAGACCAGGAATTGACCGGGAAGAGGCGGCGGTAACGGGCTTCGGTCCTCCGACTCGAGAACAAACGAGAGCACGTCGATACTCTCCCGCTCTACCGCGGCGACGCGGAGTGACCGAAAGCCCGGCCACGCCGGCGGCGGCGTGGAAGATGGGGCCAGACCCGCATTTCCGCCCTGCCCATGCTTCTCCTCGGCGGCGACCAACGCGTCGAGCGACCCCTTCCAACCGGCGCTGAGTGACGGGATACTGCAGAGCACGCTGGAGCCGATCCAGCGAATGGCCGGGCAGATAAAGCAGGCCATCGATTTCCTGGACCGTAACATGCTCGGGGCCGTCGGCGACCTTCACGATCTCGTCGCCTGCGCCGATCTCGCCTTCTTCGATGACACGGCAATAAAAGCCTGGCCGTTTGTGCGAGACCAGGAGCGCAGGCATTTGCGGGTTGTTCATCCGTATGCCGACGCGATAGCAGGTGACGCGCGGCTGCGTCACTTCGAACAGCGCGCCACCGATCCGGTAGCGATCTCCGATGCAGACTTCGTCATCGCCAAGGCCATCGACTGTGAGGTTTTCGCCGAATTGGCCATACTCGAAGTCGTGACGCTGGAGGTGCGTCTCCCAGTAGCGATAGGAGTCGAGCTGATAGACCATCACCGCACGGTGCTCTCCGCCATGGCCGGCGAGATCGCCCTGGCCGTCGCCGTCAAGATTGAGACGGCGCGCCATCACCCTACCGGAGGCCGGCCGCTTCCAGACAGCGGTATGGACCACCTTGCCTTGCCACTCGACATCGACTGGAAGGCCGACGTTCACAGAAACTAGCCTGCTCACCGTGCATCCTCTCCAATTGCAGATTGCCGCGCCCGTCGATTCCGTAATTCTTGACAGGCTCGTATTGACTCTTCTGCGCGCTCTTCGATTCTTATACCGACGTCGCCCGCGGAATAAAGCCGGGGCTGCCGGTATTTACGACGTCGTTGAGTCTTTGCCGGGTCTGAATGCCACTGATCTCGTCGAATGCGTCTCGGGGAAGGGCAGCGATGTCAAAATTCTCGCGGGCGCGGGCGGCGGACTTGGGCGTGGTCAGCAATGCTGTGCCGCGCTGGACCGCCCAGGCCAACAACACCTGTGCCGGGGATTTTCCAATTCGTGCGGCGACTGCGGTGATGACTGGATCTTCGATGAGGCCGGGCTTCATGCCGTGGCCGAGAGGCGCGAAGGCCAGCAAGACGATCCCTTTCTCTTTGCAGAATTCCAGCAGCTCGGTTTCGGGGAGATAGGGATGCGACTCGACCTGGACGACGGCTGGCTTGATTCGCGCGGATTCGTAGAGGGGCGCCAGTTTGTCGAGGGAGATGTCGGAGAGGCCGATGGCTCGGCATTTACCGTGGTCGACGAGGCTTTCGAGCGCCGTCCATGTTTCGAGTAGCGTCACGCCGGGGTCGTAGATGACGTTGCCGTTTTGGTCGCGGGGGTCCTGCTCGTCTCCGGGTTGAAAGGCGAAGGGCGTGTGGATGAGGTAGAGATCCAGATAGTTGAGCTTGAGTCGTTCGAGGCTCGCCTCGAAGGCGGGTTCGACGCGCTCGGGGCGGTGATTGGTGTTCCACAGCTTGGTGGTGATGAAGAGGTCGTCGCGGGTGGTGCCCCCGGCGGCGATTCCTGACTGCAGGGCTTCTCCGACTTCGCGCTCGTTGCGGTAGCGCTCGGCGCAATCGAAGTGGCGGAATCCGGCTTCCAGGGCGTCTTTGGTGGCGCTGAGGGTTACGGCTGGATCGGGGATGAGGGTGCCGAAGCCGAGCGCGGGGATTTGGGTGGTTCCGTTGTTGAGGGGGAATGCCTTGGTTTGGAAGTCAGAGGATTCGGTCATGGTGAGACCTCCGCGAGTATCTTGGGCACCGCTACACTGCTGGGATATGCGGTTCGAGAATTCTACTCAAATTGATCGTTTTCAGCCCGACTCTAATGGGGGCTTTTGCCAGCGTCTTTTTGGGGGGTTGACCTCGCTGGTTATTTAGAAATGTTACGGATGGACGGGCTGGAGTTTTTTGCCTGGCGATGTCGATCTTTATGGCGGGATAACAAGCTCGGCATGAAGTTGAAAATAAAGGAGATCGGTCCAGTTGATCCGGCGGTGGCCGGTAGCTCTGTGATCAAAGGCCACAAATGGCAGCGCGCCTTCACTGCGGAGACTCGATAAGACGCAGATCTCTCCACTTCGCTTCGTTGCGGTCGCGATGACAAATCTAAAGGCCATGGACGTACAAGCAGCGTAGCGTTTTCAACAGCTCTGACCGGTTTTCAACATTGCGTTGTGGTGCCGGGGTTGATAGGCTCAACGAGGTCACAAGGTTGTTGATTGTGGCTGGTTGTTGAGTATCGAGTTCGATTTGCAGAATGATTCGAACGGTGGTACTCTTGAAAAGTTGCAGCGAGGTTGGTTGCGACTGAAAATTAAGCGTTTCGCCGGTGTGGCGCTGTAAGGCTTGAGTGCCCGCAGTAGTTCAGAGGTAAGGCGAACGGTGGTAGTTCGACGGACTTTAACTGTCCCAGAAGGCTAGGCCTTCCAGAGCGAACAATCCATAGGGAATTGAAAGCGGAGAGGATCCGCGAGAAGGGCTTTGGCCCGACGACTGATTATGTCAGTTGGATGATGTTTGAGATTTCGTGCTGTGTGGTGAGTTCCGGGGCTAGGGCCCTGGGGATTCTGAGTTCTGGACGCCAGGCTGAGGCCTGATGGTCTACGAAGCAATCATCGAAATGATCAACAATTTATGTTGACACGCTGATGAATCTTCGATACTCTCAGAAAGTTCGCCTAACGCGGCTCGAGCGATGCAAGATGTACGATGCACACTCGCCGCTAACACAGCGCAACAAGTTCGAGGACCCACTCCTTCTAGGAGTGATAAGCCTTGATCCAAAGCGGCCCACCTTGGTGGTGTCCGGCGTGGATCTTTGACAATCAGGTTGAACATGCCAGTCGTGAGATGACCAAAGAGGTTTGGTTTGATCATTCTCACTAGTATTGAGCATCGCAGACTTTCGAGGTTGCGATGCGCTACGGTTCCCGGACCTCCGTCCGTTGTGAATCGTAGCAAAACAGTTTCAAACGAGAGTTTGATCCTGGCTCAGAATCAACGCTGGCGGCGTGCCTAACACATGCAAGTCGAACGAGAAAGTGGAGCAATCCATGAGTAAAGTGGCGCACGGGTGAGTAACACGTGACTAACCTACCCTGGAGTGGGGGATAACTGAGGGAAACCTTAGCTAATACCGCATAACACCTACGGGTCAAAGGAGCAATTCGCTTTGGGAGGGGGTCGCGGCAGATTAGCTAGTTGGCGGGGTAATGGCCCACCAAGGCAGTGATCTGTATCCGGCCTGAGAGGGCGCACGGACACACTGGAACTGAAACACGGTCCAGACTCCTACGGGAGGCAGCAGTGGGGAATTTTGCGCAATGGGGGAAACCCTGACGCAGCAACGCCGCGTGGAGGATGAAGTATCTTGGTACGTAAACTCCTTTCGATTGGGAAGATAATGACGGTACCAATAGAAGAAGCCCCGGCTAACTTCGTGCCAGCAGCCGCGGTAATACGAGGGGGGCAAGCGTTGTTCGGAATTATTGGGCGTAAAGGGTGCGTAGGCGGTTTGGTAAGTCTTGTGTGAAATCTTCGGGCTCAACTCGAAGTCTGCACGAGAAACTGCCGGGCTTGAGTGTGGGAGAGGTGAGTGGAATTTCCGGTGTAGCGGTGAAATGCGTAGATATCGGAAGGAACACCTGTGGCGAAAGCGGCTCACTGGACCATAACTGACGCTGATGCACGAAAGCTAGGGGAGCAAACAGGATTAGATACCCTGGTAGTCCTAGCCCTAAACGATGATCGCTTGGTGTGACGGGTACCCAATCCCGCCGTGCCGTAGCTAACGCGTTAAGCGATCCGCCTGGGGAGTACGGTCGCAAGGCTGAAACTCAAAGGAATTGACGGGGGCCCGCACAAGCGGTGGAGCATGTGGTTTAATTCGACGCAACGCGAAGAACCTTACCTGGGCTCGAAATGTAGTGGACCGGGGTAGAAATATCCCTTCCCAGCAATGGGCTGCTATATAGGTGCTGCATGGCTGTCGTCAGCTCGTGTCGTGAGATGTTGGGTTAAGTCCCGCAACGAGCGCAACCCTTGTTACCAGTTGCCATCATTTAGTTGGGCACTCTGGTGAGACCGCCTCGGATAACGGGGAGGAAGGCGGGGATGACGTCAAGTCCTCATGGCCTTTATGTCCAGGGCTACACACGTGCTACAATGGCCGGTACAAACCGTCGCAAACCCGTGAGGGGGAGCTAATCGGAAAAAGCCGGCCTCAGTTCGGATTGAAGTCTGCAACTCGACTTCATGAAGCTGGAATCGCTAGTAATCGCGGATCAGAACGCCGCGGTGAATACGTTCCCGGGCCTTGTACACACCGCCCGTCACATCACGAAAGTGGGTTGCACTAGAAGCCGGTGAGCCAACCGCAAGGGGGCAGCCGTCCAAGGTGTGATTCATGATTGGGGTGAAGTCGTAACAAGGTAGCCGTAGGAGAACCTGCGGCTGGATCACCTCCTTTCTAAGAGAGAACATGTGGCGCTTGAATGCCTCCGCGATAGCGGACCGATCTTCGGGTCGGCGCATTCGAGGCGTCCACAACCTCTAGGGCAGGCCGCAAGGCTGAGCTCGAGAGAGCCTGAATCAAGCCATCTCTGCTTCTTTGAATTCTCTGCACGACGGTCAAGAGCGGCGTAGCTGCTCTGCATGTTCAACCTGGTCCTCGAAACTCTATCGGCCTGGGCTCTCCTTGTGGGAGCCGGGGTCGGAAGAATTGGAATTGACGGACGGCATTCGAAGTGGATCCTTCGCTATACTAAAGGTGGCACAACGATGACGGGCCTGTAGCTCAGTTGGTTAGAGCGCACCCCTGATAAGGGTGAGGTCGGTAGTTCGAATCTACCCAGGCCCACCACTCCTTAACTATGGGGCTGTAGCTCAGCTGGGAGAGCACCTGCTTTGCAAGCAGGGGGTCAGGAGTTCGATCCTCCTCAGCTCCACCAAAAATTCTGAATAGAGTCTGCTTGAAGCTGGTCACCCTGAGTTCATCTGGGTGTCGATCTTTGAGCAGGGTTAATGGTGATCGCGAGATTGCTGTTACCTGGTTCATCCACCTCAGGGTGGGCGCTGGCGAAGGCTGGCGACTTGGATGTTTGACAACGAAATCGATTGGGTAAATAAATTACAAGGCTGAGCAACACCTTGTACCCGGATTCGTATTCCGGAGTACATGAGGTTGTTTAGTTGAGTGTCTTTAGGATATGTGCGACATGGAAGCCGGGAGCAATCCTTCGGGATGACTTCAGGTTGAACGTGGACGACACATGGCGGCGATTTAAAGCTATAGAGCTCAAACGACAAGAACCGCATTCGATCCTCTTATTAAGGTTAGGGGGTGGGATGAGTTCCTGCGCTGGAGTTAATTCTATGGTCAAGCTACTAAGGGCGCACGGTGGATGCCTTGGCAGAAACAGGCGAAGAAGGACGTGGCAAGCTGCGATAAGCTCCGGGGAGCCGCACACAGGCGTTATATCCGGAGATTTCCGAATGGGGAAACCCTCGGCGGCAAAACCGCCGAACGGCCCGCTGAATACATAGGCGGGTACGAGCGAACTCAGGGAAGTGAACCATCTCAGTACCTGAAGGAAAAGAAAGAAACCTCGATTCCGATAGTAGTGGCGAGCGAACTCGGAATAGCCCAAACCAGTGACATTTCGGTGTTTCTGGGGTTGTAGGGTCCGCAACAGTAGAGTTACCAATCTGGTAGTTAGTCGAATCCTCTGGAAAGGGGATCCATAGAGCGTGACAGGCGCGTAGACGAAAACTATCCAGACTCGAAGCGGATACCTGAGTAAGGCGGGGCACGTGAAACCCTGCTTGAATCCACGGGGACCATCCCGTAAGGCTAAATACTCGTTTCTGACCGATAGTGAACCAGTACCGTGAGGGAAAGGTGAAAAGCACCCCTGTTAGGGGAGTACAAAGTACCTGAAACCGTGTGCCTACAAGCAGTGGGAGGACTATGCCCGCAAGGGAATGTCTGACCGCGTGCCTATTGCATAATGAGCCGGCTAGTTATTCTTGTCAGCAAGGTTAAGCGTAAGCGAGCCGAAGCGAAAGCGAGTCTTAATAGGGCGATAAGTTGGCAGGAATAGACGCGAAGCGGGATGATCTACCCTTGGCCAGGTTGAAGGTGGAGTAACATCCACTGGAGGACCGAACCGGTGTTTGTTGAAAAAAGCTCGGATGAGCTGAGGGTAGGGGTGAAAGGCTAATCAAATTCCGTGATAGCTCGTTCTCTCCGAAATAGCTTTAGGGCTAGCGTCGTATGATTTGCACTGGTGGTAGAGAAATGGATGGACTAGGGGGCTTTCCGGCTTACTGAATCCAACCAAACTGCGAATGCCAGTGACAACCAGTACGGCAGTCAGACTGTGGGGGCTAAGCTTCACAGTCGAGAGGGAAACAGCCCAGACCGCCTGCTAAGGTCCCGAAATTACAGTTAAGTGGGAAAGGAAGTCGGAACGCCCAGACAGCCAGGAGGTTGGCTTAGAAGCAGCCATCCTTTAAAGAAAGCGTAATAGCTCACTGGTCAAGCGGTCCGGTGCCGACAATATAACGGGGCTAAAACTGTATACCGAAGCAGCGGATGCACACCTTTTAGGTGTGCGTGGTAGGAGAGCATTCTCAACCGCGATGAAGCTAGACTGAGAAGACTAGTGGAGCGTTGAGAAGAGACCCTGCCGGCATAAGTAGCGATAATGAATGTGAGAACCATTCACGCCGAAAGTCTAAGGTTTCCTGAGGAAGGTTAATCCGCTCAGGGTTAGGCGGTCCCTAAGATGAGGCCGAAAGGCGTAGTCGATGGACATCCGGTTAATATTCCGGACCTCCCATACTCTCGTTTGACGATGGGGTGACGCAGAAGGATAAGCAGGACCTCCTATGGCTATGGGGTTCGATGCGCGTAAGGTGGTTCCGATAGGCAAATCCGTCGGAGCATAACACTGAGGTGCAAAGCAGTAAGCCGTATGGCTGAAAGCTGCTGATTCCACGCTGCCGAGAAAAACCTCTAAGGAGAGGGGATGGGAACCGTACCACAAACCGACACAGGTAGACGAGGAGAATATCCAAAGGCGCTCGAGTGAAAGCTTGTTAAGGAACTCGGCAAATTAGCTCCGTAACTTCGGGAGAAGGAGCGCCCACGCAAGTGGGCCGCAGTGAAACGCGTACGGCGACTGTTTAACAAAAACACAGGTCTCTGCTAAGTCGAAAACGACGTATAGGGGCTGACACCTGCCCGGTGCTGGAAGGTTAAAAGGAGAGGTTAGCCGCAAGGCGAAGCTTTGAATTGAAGCCCCAGTGAACGGCGGCCGTAACTATAACGGTCCTAAGGTAGCGAAATTCCTTGTCGGGTAAGTTCCGACCTGCACGAATGGTGTAACGATCGTACGACTGTCTTAACGAGTTGCTCGGCGAACTTGTAGTACCGGTGAAGATGCCGGTTACCCGCAGCTAGACGGAAAGACCCCGTGCACCTTTACTACACCTTTACTATGATTTATGACTCTTACTGCGCAGGATAGGTGGGAGGCTTTGATACCAGGCTCTTGGGCTTGGTGGAGCCACCGGTGAGATACCACCCTGTGAGTGTTGTGAATCTAACCTCCTCCCGTGATCCGGGAGAGGGACATAGTAAGGCGGGTAGTTTGACTGGGGCGGTCGCCTCCTAAATTGTAACGGAGGCGCGCGAAGCTACACTCAGGCTGTTTGGAAATCAGCCGTCGAGTGCAAAGGCATAAGTGTGGTTAACTGTGAGACCTACAAGTCGAGCAGATGCGAAAGCAGGCCTTAGTGATCCGGTGGTTCTGTATGGAAGGGCCATCGCTCAACGGATAAAAGGTACGCCGGGGATAACAGGCTGATCATTGCCAAGAGTTCATATCGACGCAATGGTTTGGCACCTCGATGTCGGCTCATCGCATCCTGGAGCTGTAGAAGGTTCCAAGGGTTAGGCTGTTCGCCTATTAAAGCGGTACGTGAGCTGGGTTCAGAACGTCGCGAGACAGTTCGGTCCCTATCTGCTGTGGGCGTAGGAGATTTGAGGGGGGCTGTCCTTAGTACGAGAGGACCGGGATGGACGAACCTCTTGTGTTCCAGTTGTCTTGCCAAAGGCACGGCTGGGTAGCGAAGTTCGGTTGTGATAACCGCTGAATGCATATAAGCGGGAAGCACGCCCCAAGATGAGATCTCCCAACCCAAAAGGGTCAAGAAGGGTCCAGGAAGACCACCTGGTTGATAGGCTGGAGGTTGAAGCGTAGTAATACGTGTAGCTTACCAGTACTAATCGCCCGTTCGGCTTGTCCATAGAATTAACTCTGCGCAGCAAATCACCGCCGCCTAGAGAACATTCAACGGTCAGCCAAGTAATTGACTTTAGGATCGTGAGAGTAAGCGGTCACGATCCAACCCAATCGGTTTCGTTGTGAAAAATCAAAGGTTGAATGGCGCCAGTTTGCCACTTCACTGTTCGGTATTCGCCCGGGAGAAACCACCCGCAGAGCAGAGACCAGAATGGGAAGTCGGCTGCGGGGAACTTCCCGCCAAGCGCCGTCTCAAGTTTCAAAGGCAGTCGAGACCGATGGTCTGGCGGAGAGCTCCAAGCGCAAGACGCTTCATGCTTTCCTTAAATGCCTCAAGTTTCCGGTGACCATACTGCGAGGGTCCCACCCGTTCCCATCCCGAACACGGAAGTTAAGCCTCGCTGGGCCGATGGTACTGCACGCGCAGGTGTGTGGGAGATTAGGTGATCGCCGGAATAATATTGAAAAGCCCACTCTTCGGAGTGGGCTTTTCTTGTTCGTGCGAGAAGAGTGTATTGACTCGACCTTCGGCTTTTCTGTCTGACATCGTGATGCCTTGGATGAAAGCATCATGATGTGCGGACGACTCTTTCCATCGAAGACGATGTTGCCGTTTTGCTGGAGCAGGAGGTTCGCCGCTCGGGCGACTCACTCAAGGGGACGGTCAACCGGCTCTTGCGGTTGGGGCTGATGGCTGCCGACAAGCCGCCGGCGCGGACGCGGTTTGTGGTAAGAGCGCGCGACTTTACTTTTCCGCCAGGCGTCAACACGGACAAAACCGAGGATATGCTGGAAGCGCTTGAAGGCCCACTGCATAAGTGATCGTCCTCGACGCGAATCTTCTTATCTATGCATACAGGCGTTCGGCGCCGGAACACGTTCGCGCCAGGGAGTTGGTTGAGGGCATCTTTTCGGGAGACGAGCTAGTCGGTTTACCGTGGCAGACGATCTCGGCTTTCGCGAGGCTCTGCACGAACCCAAATCTTGGGGGAGACTGCTTCTCGACTAGGGAGGTCGTTTCGATGATCCAGGAGTGGATGGAGCTACCGAACGTTCGACTGCTCTCTCCGGGCGAGCGCCACTGGATCGTCTTTCAGAAAATGATTCTGGAAGGACAGGTTCGTGGCAAGATGATTACGGATGCGCAGCTGGCGGCCCTGACCATGGAATACGGCGGGGTGTTATATACGGCGGATCGCGATTTCGCGCGGTTTCCGGGGCTGCGCTGGGTGAATCCGCTGATTGAGGCGTGACTTCTCGACCCCACCCGTTCCCATCCCGAACACGGAAGTTAAGCCTCGCTAGGCTGATGGCACTGCACGCGCAGGTTTCTGGGCAACGAGGTAATTACCGGAAGAGGTCAGGGAACCCAGGTTAACTTGAGGGCGTTCCTGCAACTGCCGACTTATTTTAGCGGTGCGGGAACGGCGATGAAAAGCATGAACTCGTTCCCCAGGGGCGAGAGAGCCCAGCCAGCTTGCGTGAGGCTCTCACTAGACTCGCGGGTGCGGGCAACGAAGGGACGAGGATCCACGAGCAGGCCTCGATCGTTTAAGTCCAACACCATCGGATCAGTTAGCTGTCGTCGATCTCTTAGCTCCGTTCTGCGCGTTGGCGGGTAATCCGAGGATTGGCGAACAGCCTCAAAATCTCCAAGTGAGTCACGGAAAACAATTCGATTAGATTCAGGAAGAAGATTTCCCTCTCCTCGTCCGGTGTCTTGCTTAAGGCGATATTTAGGATCGCATTGCGAAGGGCATCCAACTTCTCTCGCTGATGCGCGCCAAGGGCTGATCTAGTCGCTTGGATTACGGCAGAGATGATGCGCTCTTGATTTTGCAAATTCTCCGTCCGGAATCCATCAACCTTAGCCTCAAGTTCGTCGAAGCCGTCCGCCAGATTCTTGAACCAAGCGTCTCGCCGACGTGCGACTGGAGAAACCAAGAAGATCGACAACGCCTCGGTGACAGGACCGCCTATAAGTGGCATTGCGGCAAGAGTAGCTCTCGCCGCGCCTTGAGCAATGTCTGCATCGGTCGGTTCCGGGTACTGTTCGGCTCTCGTCGCGAAGAGTTTAACGGGGTCTTCGGTCACGGCTGCGGTGCCTCCATCACGCATGATACAAGGCCATCGTCATTGCAGTTTCTTCGTGTTATTGCTCCGGTCGTCGTCGGGTAGTTGAGTGGTCTGGGTCGGCGGTTACGGAGGCGATTGGGGATTTGTTTTCGGGCGTCCACACGTAGCTCTTTTTGGAGAGCCAGGTTTCTACTGGGAGCTTGACTGCGGGTCCTTGGTGCCGTCGGTGAAGGCTGCTTCTACCGTTGTGGGCAGCACGAGCTGTCCGTGGTTGGTGATGGTGACGTTGCTGGCCGTCGATCTTGTCGACGGAGACGTCGTATTTCCAGTTATTCGAGATACCAGCCGCGCCAGAACCAGCTGAGGTCTTCGCCGCCTTCGCTTTCCATTGTCGCGGAAGAAGTCGGAGGGGGAGGGGTGTTTGAAGGCCCAGTCGCGGATGTATTTGCGGAAGGCCCAGTCGAAGCGCTCGGGGCCGAGGATCTGTTCGCGCAGCAGGACCATGCCGTAGGCGCCTTTGAAGTAGCTGACGGGATGGCCGAGCTGCAAGGTGATAGGCGTCGGCGCGGGTCATGACGGTGGGGGCGGTCGGGGTTGTCGAGGACCTTGAGGATGGTGTCGGGCGGCTCGCCGCCGGCGGAGTATTCGGAGTCGCGCTTGGGGCCGTACTTGCCGCCGGCGTAAGTCGGCGGACTCGTCAGATGTCGATGAAGGTGTTGAAGCCCTCGTCCATGAAGGCGTTGCGGCGCTCGTTGGAGCCGACGATCATGGGGAACCAGTCGTGGCCGATCTCGTGCGCGGTGACCCAGAAGAGGAATGGCCCTTGTCGTCGATGCCGTCGAAGACGATGCCGGGATATTCCATGCCGGTGGAGAAGCCGGCGACGTTGATGGCGGTCGGCCACGGGTAGGGGATACCAGTGCTTGGAGAAGTGCTCGACGGTGTCTTTGACGTATTCGGTGGACTTGTCCCAGGCGTCGGGGCCGACGCTCTCCGGCGGATAGACGCTCATGGCGAGCGACGTTCTTGCCGTCGGGCAGGTTGATGCGCGCGGCGTCCCAGACGAAGGCGGGCGAGGCGGACCAGGCGACGTCGCGGGTGTGGTCCATGTGGAAGTGCCAGGTCAGCGTGCCGTCCTGCTTGGGGCGGCTGGCGGGGTCGTTCGACTTCGTCGGCGGTGCGGATGAAGACCGTCTTGTCGCTGTTGCGGGCCTGTGCGAGGCGGGCGATCTGCGTTTGGCGGTCAGGACGTCTTTGGGGTTCACCAGCTCGCCGGAGCCGGCGACGATCATGTTCGACGGCACGGTGACGAAGTAGTCGAAGTGGCCGTATTCGAGGTAGAACTCGCTGCCGAGGTAGGGCAGCGTGTCCCAGCCGCGCAGGTCGTCGTAGACGCACATGCGCGGGTACCACTGGGCCATGTCGTAGATCTCGCCTTGCTTGGACATGCCCCACGAGGTGCGGCCGCCCCAGACGCCGGGGATCTGGTAGTGGTACTTGATGTGGATCTTGAGCTGCGCCGTGGGCGCTTGAGCGGGTCGGCGAGGCGGATCTGCATGCGCGTGTCGCTGACGAGGTAGTCGGCCTTGGTCGTGTTGCTTGCCGGACTTGATTTCGACGGAGTCGAGGACGAAGCCTTCGGTGGTCGGTGCGGCGGGCGCTGCGGTCGGGCATGCCGCATCGGCGGCGGACGACGCCTGCCGAATTGAACGCGTCGTGGCCGCGGGAATCCTTCCGGTAGATGTTCTGCTCGAGCTGGATCCAGAGGCTGGTCAGCGTGTCGGGGCTGTTGTTGGTGTAGGTGATGATCTCGTCGGTGTGGAGCTGCTTCGCCGTGGTGTCGAGGGTGGCGTGGAGCTCGTAGTCGGCTTCATTTTGCCAGTAGCTCGGGCCGGGCGCGCCGTTGCTGGAGCGGTAGGCGTTGACGGGATCGGGCAGGGTGAGCGGGGCGAAGGTGAGGCGTGGGTCGTAGGTCGAATCGCCCGCGGCGGCCTGTGCGTGCGCATTCGGCGCTTGGTGCAGCGCGATTGCCAGCAAAGCGAGAGCAAGTTGGGATACACGAACACATCGGCGCGGAAGGCGGACAGGTGGCAATTGGACCTCGCTTGAGGATGAATATTCGAAGATGTCTGTTTGAATTATCGTCGCACAAGAGGCGGCCTTGGGCCGCGCTTGTTCCCCAACAAGTGAATCGAAGATAGTTTTACCTCCATCTAAGTGAGCGATGGGCGGACGGGTTTCCGACGGCCAGCAGATCAATGAGAAGGGTGGATTTCAATGGGCAAGCTGGATGGGAAGGTTGCGGTAATTACGGCGGCGACTTCGGGGATGGCTTTGGCGACGGCGAAGTTGTTTGTGGAAGAGGGCGCATACGTCTTCATCACCGGGCGGCGGCAGGACAAACTGGATGAGGCGGTGAAGGCGATTGGGCGGAATGTGACTGGGGTTCAGGGCGACGCGGCGAACCTGGCCGATCTGGATCGGCTTTACGAAACGGTGAAGAAAGAAAAAGGCAAGATCGATGTGCTCTTTGCGAGCGCGGGGCGAGGCGAGTTCGGAAAGATCGGCGAGATCACGGAAGAGCATTTCGATTCGACTTTTGATCTGAATGTGCGCGGCACGCTGTTCACGGTGCAGAAGGCGTTGCCGTTGTTCAGCGATGGCGGATCGATCTTTCTGAATGGATCGATTGCCAGCATCAAGGGCTTTCCGGCGTTCAGTGTTTACAGTGCGAGCAAGGCGGCTGTGCGGTCGTTTGCGCGGACGTGGCTGATGGATCTGAAGGAACGGAAGATTCGGGTGAATATTCTGAGCCCAGGAACGATCGATACGCCCATTCTTGATCCGCTGGGGCCGGAGGCGAAGGAATATTTCAAGACGCTCATTCCTCGCGGCGAAATCGGCCGCCCGGAGGAGATTGCGACGGTCGCGTTGTTCCTGGCGTCGAGCGATTCGAGCTTTGTGAATGGTGTGGAGTTGTATGTGGATGGCGGTACTTCGCAGATCTAAGGACAGAGCCGAGCGAAAAGCCAAATCGAGGAAAGACTATTCCGGGCCGCTTTTCGCTCCAGCTTCAGGGAGTTGGAACCATGCGGCTGCGTTTCTGCGGAAGACTGCGTCTTGTTCTGATGGAGAGAGGACCGCTGCCATCGCTTCATAGGCACTGTAAAGGGTCTCGAAGCTAGCGGCGAGGCCAGAGAGTGGTCGATGGCTTCCAAACATCACACGATTCGGACCGAAGAGCTCGAAGATGGTGTGAATCCAAGGCAAAATGGGGGGCGTCGACCACTTCATTCCGAAGACGCATTCGATTGCCGAGATGGTGATGCGCACGTTTTCACATTCGCTGAGAGCGGCGAGGTCGTGTTTCCACCGCGCGAATCCGGTCTCGCTCAAATCCAGGGGCCAGCCCATGACGGCGATCCCAAAGCCGATCTCGGGATTTAGGCGGACGACGGAAAGCAGGTCGGGGAGTTGGGGTGCGAAGACTTCCAAAGAGCATTTGAAAGAGTGGTTTCTGAGGCTACCTAGGCCGCGCCGCCATTGTGGATCGGTGAGAAGGTCTGGCCGCTTGGCGAAGCGGCGGAGCGGGTTGCTGTCGTCCCATGCGAGGTGTTCGCGGACGGCAGTGACGTTGCGGCAGCCGGCATAGGCCTCCAGCCGCGCCTCAAGATCGGGCGCCAGGAAATCTACGAGGCCGACGATCGACATTGGCGTCGATAGAGTGTTGGCCATTTTCTGCGCCCACTGCACTTCGCGCAGCGGGTCGGAAGACAGAATCTCATGCCAGATGAGCCCGATCACTTCTACGCTGGCCGATTCCTTCATGTAGTCGTCGATGAGGTATGTTCGCGGAAGGGCGGAGTAGTCTCCGACCAGAGCCTGAAAGGTCGGATCGACGCGCTCGAGGAAGTCGTGCCGATTCGCCTCGTGGTCGTAGAGGTGAAAGTGGGCATCGACGATTTTTCGCTTCTCGGTGGAGTTCATACCATTTTCCTAACCCCGAAGAATAACTCCTTCAAGGGTTAGCGAGTCTGACGGCCCAATCGCGGTTATTTCACGAGCACCGCCTGGCCGGTGTGGAACGCGGCGTGGCTGGTGCGGCTGAGCAGGATGGCGAGGCGGTTTCGGGTTGGGTCTTTGGCGAAGTCCTCATCGGAGACGGCGGTGTGCTTTTGGAGCCATTCCTCCGGGGTGAGCTTCTCGAAGGCTTCGGTGAGTTTGGCATTGACTTCGGTCCATGCCTGTTTCAGGTCTGCGGCGGAGAGCGGGTCGGGATGCGTCTTGTCGGGGTTGGTGATGTAGGCTTCGTCGAGCTCGGGGTGCAGGCGTTCGCCGACATCAAGGAGCGAGAACATGCGGTCGTGGACGGCGGTCAGATGGCCGAGGAGATACATCAAGCGGTTGCGTTCGGGGGCGACCTGCTGCTGAAGCTGCTCCTCAGTGAGCGGCGCGAGGCCTTTGCTGAAGCGTCCGATGACGAGCTTCCAAGTGTTAACGGCGGTGGTTGCCATGATTTGTTCGGTAGTCATTTGGGTGGTTTCCTCGATCTGGATCTCTTAAGTGGGACTAACTGTAGATGCTTTGACCATGCCGCCGGTCGCTCTGTCTTTGCGTGGCGGGGGCGGAGGGGTGCGGTGAGCGGCTGCTGGGTTCTAGTGAGAATATGAAACACTTAGCGAGAAGATGTGTATCGCTGTTCAGTATAGGCGCGGGCGTGGGATGGTTCGATTTGACGCCACCCTTTCGGCTCTAGGGGTCTTGTTTTGGGTGTGTCTCGCGGCGGGGGCCTTTGCGCGAGCGGAGTGCACGGCGACTCCGGCGCTTGAGGCGAGAATCCATGACGCTCCCGATGTGGGCGCCTACACCGACTTGGGAACATGGTTTGCGCAACAGCAACAGTTTGACTGTGCGAACCAGGCGTTTCGCGAGGCGGTGAAGCTGGACCCGACCTCGGCGAAGCTGAATTACTTTCTTGGGCTTAGTCTTTATTCCTCGCATCAGGCTGAGGCGGCGATTACGCCGCTCGAGCAGTCGATTCAGTCGGACGGGAAGGCGATGCAGCCTCGGATTCTGTTGGCGACGGTCTTGACGGCGCTGGGGCGAAAGGACGATGCGGCGACGCAGTGGCAGGCGGCGTTGCAGATTGATCCGGCCTCGACCGATGCGTTGGATGGGCTGGCGACGCTGCTGACGGATGGCGGGAATCCGGCGGCTGCTGTTGCTTTGCTCAAGCCGGCGCAGCGGGATGAGGATCTCAACATCGACCTAGCGCGCGCGTATGGGCAGGCGGGTTTGCTCGATGAGGCGGAGAAGACAGTGAAGGATGCGCTGGTCGTCAATCCGTCGTCGCTGCGACTGACTAACGCGCTTGCGACTGTCTATGTGAACCAGCACCGTTATCAGGATGCCGCGAAGGTGCTGCATGACTTTGTGCAGCAGCATCCGGACGATTTGGATGCGCAGGTTTTCTATCTGAATGCGCTGGTGCTGAACAGCAATCGCGATGAGGCGCGCCCCTTGGCGAAGAAGCTGCTGGCGGTGATGCCGCATAACTTCGATGTGCTGTTGCAGAACGGAATGCTGGAGCGTGAGGCTGGGGAGTATGCGACGGCGCGCGATCATCTGCGGGAGGCGGCAACCCTAGAGCCGCAGAGCTATGACTGCCGCTACAACCTGGGTGCGACGTTGGCGCATTTGAATGATGCCGCTGGCGCAAAGGAGCAACTGGAGAAGGCGATTGCGCTCGATCCTTCGCAGGCTGAGGCCCACTTTCAGCTTGCGCCCGTGTTGCGATCGCTTGGAGACACGGCAGGTGCGCAGGAGCAGTTGAAGCTTTATCAGCAACTGAACCGCGCGAGTGTGGCGCGTTCGCAGGCGGACACCAAATCGCAGCTGGCGGCGCAGAAGCTGGCGGCGGGTGACTCGCAGGCGGCGATATCGCTTTATCGCGAAGCGGTTGCGGCGACTCCGGACAACGTGTTGCTGAACTATCAACTAGCCATGGCTCTGGATAAGGCAGGCGATCTGGCGGGCGAACGGAGCGCGCTGGAGCAGGCGGTGAAGATCGATCCGACGTTTGCGTTAGCGCAGAACCAGCTTGGCTACCTGCTATCGCGCCAAGGTAGCGCGGCGTCGAACGCCGCAGCAGAGGGCCATTTCCGAGAAGCAGTGAAAGCGGCGCCCGAGTTTACCGTTGCATGGATCAACCTCGCCGCAACCTTGGGCGCCGAGGCGCACTATGCCGAAGCGCAGGAGGCGGTTGCGACGGCGTTACGGCTTGACCCGAAGAATGCGGATGCGCTGCAACTCAGCCAGCAACTGAACGCTGTGGCACATCATTAGGATTGCGGCGGCTGGATTTACCGCGCGGTTGGACTGCTTCGATCTCTGACAGGCATACTTCGGCTATGACTCAGTACAAATCCGGGGACTGGACCCGCCGCCAACTGCTGCGCAGCGCGCCCGCCCTGCTAGCGCCTGCGCTGGTCTCGCCTGGATCGTTGGCTCGCAGTCTGAGTGTCGAGTCCGGTTCTGCGCCGACAGGTGCGCCATTTTCGAAGTTTACCGATGTGACGAAGGCTGCCGGGCTTACCGAGACGATGCCGTATGGCGGCACAACCAATGTGAAATACATCATCGAGTCGATGGGCGGTGGATGCGCTTTTTTCGACTACGACAACGATGGTTGGATGGACATCTTCATCGTGTGCGGACGCAGGCTCGAAGCCGTTCCCGCAGGTGCAAGCAATCGTTTGTATCACAACAATCGCGATGGGACTTTCAAGGATGTGACGTTGAAGGCGGGCCTGATGGACGCGGGGTGGGGCACCGGGGTCTGCGTTGGGGACTTTAACAACGACGGTTTTGAAGACCTTTTCGTCACCTACTATGGGCAGAACAAGCTCTACCGCAACAACGGTGATGGGACCTTTACGGATGTGACGGCCAAGGCTGGTTTGTTGCATCCGAACACGCGTTTCAGCACCGGCTGTACTTTTGTCGACTACAACCGCGACGGGCTGCTCGATCTTTTCGTGGCGAACTATGTTGAGTTCGACATGAAGACGGCACCCCTTCCATCGCTTGAAACTCCTAACTGTAATTTCGAGGGCGTTGCAGTGTATTGCGGCCCACGCGGGTTGCCGGCTCCGCAGCACTATCTTTATCGCAACAATGGCGACGGTACATTTACTGACGTTTCGAAGGAGTCTGGAATCGCGGCGATGCGCGGCTCGTATGGGCTAACGGCGACGACCTGCGATGTCGACGAAGACGGATGGCCGGACATCTTTGTAGCCTGCGATGCGACGCCGAGCATGCTGCTGATGAACAACCGCGACGGCACGTTTCGCGAGGAGGGACTGCTGCGCGGCGTCGCCGTGGGCAACGATGGACAGAACCTGGGCGGGATGGGCATTGGGCCGGGCGACTATGACCTCGATGGACACATCGATTTCGTGAAGACCCATTTCCAGGACCAGTCGACCGGGCTCTATCACAACAACGGCAAGGGCGAGTTTGAAGACGTTACGATCAAGGCCGGGCTTGGCGCAGACACGCGCTATGTCGCGTGGGGCGCGGGGTTGGTGGACCTTGATAACGATGGCAATCCAGATATCTTTCTGGTTGCGGGCAATGTGAATCCGGAGTTGGAGCGGGTTCATGCGAAATATCCGTGGCGGAATCCGCGGGTAATCTACCGAAACAACGGCGATGGTACGTTCACCGAGCTTGGCAATGAGGTTGGTGCGGCGATCTCGGCACGTTATGTGAGCCGGGGATGCGCCTTTGGCGACTTCGACAATGACGGCGACATGGATATAGTGATCATGAATCAGAATGAGCCACCGTCACTGTTACGAAATGACGCTCCCCCGCATAATCATTGGCTCAAAGTGCGATTGGAAGGGACCAAGAGCAACCGAAGCGCGATCGGTTCGCGGGTGTTGGTGCGGTATGGCGGCAAGTCCCAGGCTCAGGAGGTGATGAGCCAGTCGAGCTATCTCTCCTCGAACGATCCACGGCTCCATTTTGGTCTGGGCACGAATTTGAAGGCGGATATCGAGGTGCGCTGGCCCGATGGCAAGAGCGAGAGTTTCCCCGGCGTTGCCGCAAACCAGCTCGTTACTATTCGCGAAGGGCAGGGGATTGTGAAGGGGCGACCGTTTCGATGAGGTCAATTGCGTAGTCGATTTGCTTCTACCTGTCCGCATCCCGGTCGGGGTATGATTCCGCGACGCCCCCCTCTTCTCTCGCGTGCTGGCAAGGGGCCGGTCGGCGAGCATTGCTCGCCGTTAGAAATCCGGACCCACGATGAAACCTGCAAGCTTCGACGGCTGGACACGACGCCGCGTGTTAACGACGATTCCGGCCGGACTTGGCTCGGCTCTGCTTCCGAGCTGGCCTGAGGAAGTCCTCGCCTCGGGCAAATCGGCTGCGCCCTATTCTCGTTTCGTTGATGTTGCGCAGAGCGCCGGCCTGCATGAAGCCATGGTCTACGGAGACCCCGACCATGTGACCTATGTGATCGAAGATATGGGGGGCGGCTGCGCCTTTCTTCGACTACGACAACGATGGCTGGATGGACATCTTCATCCTTGGCGGCCAGCGCTTGGACGAGGCAGCCCGCGAAGCGCGACGAACCGCCTCTACAAGAACAATCGCGACGGCACATTTACCGATGTCACCGTCAAGGCCGGACTGTGCGGATGCCGGTTGGGCAAACGGCGTGTGCGTCGGCGACTACAACAACGACGGCTACGAAGACCTGTTCGTCACCTATTACGGCCAGAACCGCCTATACCACAACAACGGCGATGGCACGTTTACCGACGTGACGCGCCAGGCCGGTCTGCTGCACGAAGGCGATGCGCTTTGGCGCCGGGCTGCACCTTTCGTGGATTACAACCGCGATGGCCTGCTCGATCTGTTTGTCTCGAACTACGTCGAGTTCGACCTGGCTCTCGCACGCCAAACCCGTCGAAGTGCTAATTGCAGCTATGAGGGCATGCCGGTCAATCTGCGGACCCGAGGAGCCTGACCGGCGCCAAGCCACTATCTCTATCGCAACAACGGCGACGGCACGTTTACCGACGTCTCGAAGGAGTCGGGCGTCGCGGCGTTCCGCGGTTCCTATGGATTGACGCGCGGTCGCCTTCGACGTCGACGAGGACGGCTGGCCGGACATCTTCGTGGCCTGCGACTCCACGCCAAGCCTGCTGCTGATGAACAACCACGACGGCACGTTTCGCGAAGAAGGCATGCTGCGCGGAGTCGCGCTCAGCGGCGAGGGCGAGGAGCTGGGCGGCATGGGCGTCGGCGTCGGGCGACTACGACTCTCGACGGCCAACTCGACATCATCAAGACCCATTTCCAGCAAGCAGGCAACCGGGCTCTATCGCAACGACGGCAAGGGCGAGTTTTCGAGGACGTAACTGTCCAGGACGGCCTGGCTCTGGAGAACGCGCTTCATCAGCTGGGGTACCGGCATTCGCCGATTTTGACAACGACGGCTACCCGGACATCTTCGTGGCGCACCGGCAACGGTTTACCCAGAAGCTCGAGCCGGCAATTCGCCGATTACCCTACCCGTGGCCCAAGGTTGATCTTTCGGAATCGGAAGCAATGGGACATTTGAGGAATTGGGCGATGAGACCGGCCCGGGAATCGCAGCGAAGTACAACAGCCGCGGTTGCGCCTTCGGCGACTTCGACAATGACGGCGACCTGGACGTGCTGGTGCATGAACATGAATGAACCGCCGTCGTTGCTGCGCAACGATGCGCCGCCGGGCAACCACTGGATCAAGGTCCGCCTGGAAGGCACGAAGAGCAACCGCAGCGCGATCGGCGCGAGGGTGCTCGCGCACTACGGCGGCAAAGTGCAGGCCCAGACGGTACAGAGCCAGACAAGCTATCTTTCGGCGAACGACCCCCGGCTGCACTTCGGGCTCGGCGCGGCGACCTCAGCGAGTGTGGATGTCTATTGGCCTTCTGGAGTCAAGGAAAGTTATTCGGGGTTGGCGGCGAATCAGCTGTTTACGATTCGCGAGGGGCAGGGGATTGTGAAGGGACGGCCCTTTCGGTAGCAGGCATGACGACCGATATCGGCACCTCTACTCGGCATAGTTAAGGTTCAGATCGATGCGCGTGGATCGTCTTCTTTGCTAGGAAGGCAGATCCCCTCTGTTTTATCCAACGATCTATTGCGCGTGAGTGGCTATTCGCCCTATCGCGAAAGCTGGCATAAGTGGCTATACGTCCACAACGGCGGGCTTTCTTTCGCCATTTGCTGGCGTCAAAGTGAGCTAAAGTCTTAGCTCAGCGATAACAGTCCTTCGATCGATTAGACGCTCACAAGGGAGACCCCGACGGATGGTTCGAAGCCAGCAACCTGGATTGTTACTCTTTGCGGTTGGAATGATCGGACTGGGGATACTTGCCCTGGTCTATGGCGACTTCGCGCTCGTGTGGCAGCCGGTTGCGGCGTGGGTGCCGGGTCGAACCGGGCTTGCCTATGCCTCGGGCGCGCTGATGCTGTTATGCGGCGTTGGATTGCTCTTTCGCGCAACCGTGAAGTGGTCGGTTCGAATCTTGTTTCCCTACCTCATCGTGTGGGCGCTCTTGAAGGTGCCGGCGTTGGTGGTTGCGTGGCAGATCGAGGGCGTTTGGCTGGGGATTGGCGAGCTTCTCATGCTACTGGCAGGCGGGTGGAGTTTGTTTGCGATCTTTGCGGGGCTTCCGGAGGGATCGTTTCTGGCTTTCGCAACGGGAGAAAGAGGGATTCGCATCGCGCGAATTCTCTTTGCGATTTGGGTGATACCGGTCGGGCTCTCGCATCTTTTCTATGTGAAGCAGACAGTTGAGTTGATTCCGGCGTGGCTTCCTTTCAAGACTTTCTGGGCTTACCTCACGGGAATCGGGCATATGGCTTCAGGGATTGGAGTGCTGTTCTCTATCCTGCCTCGCATCGCTGCGTGGGCTGAGGCGGGAATGCTGAGCGTGATCACGCTTCTCGTGTGGGCTCCGGCGGTGCTAGCCGCACCGCAGACGCGCTTGCCGTGGACGGCGTTTTTCATTTCATGGGCGATCACGGCTGCGGTGTTTGTGGTTGCCGCCAATATTGGAAAAGGGAGTTCCTTCGCGGCGATGGAGCGTTCAACCGGCGTCTTCGCAGAGACTGCGGACTAATCTACTGCGGATGGTGCGGGCTAACAGTATTCGAGTCCGCGTAGATGGCGATGTCGTGGTCGCGGACGGGGAGTTGGAGCGTTTGGCTGTTGGAGTTGGAGAAGAGCGACTGCGATTTCTTGAGTGGCATGTGGCAGTCGACGCAGTTGTTGGCGATCTGCGCGCCCATGGTAGCGAACTTTCCGCATTGCTGGGCCTTGTGGCAGTTGAGGCAGTATTTCGAGAACGAGGCAGCGTCGCGCTCGACCTGATGGACGTTGTGGCAGGTGATGCAGGTCATGTTGCTGGACCGGAAGCAGCGGCTCTTTTTGAGTAGCTCGACCTGATTTCCGTGGACGTCGACGGCGAGATCGGTATCCATTTCAGGGAGCTGCAGGTATTTATCGAGCGCTTCGCCGGGCTGAAACGAGAGGGCGGGTTGAAGGGGATTTCCGAGGCCCGCGTGGCAGAGTGCGCAGCCGTCAACCTGGCGGTTGCGAGGGAGCGATGCGGGGTTGACGATGGCCTTTGGCGCTCCGGCTTTTGGCGGGGTGGGTGAGCTATATAGGGCCGCGTGTTCGCGACCGGGGCCGTGGCAGCGTTCGCACTCGATGCCGAGGCCGAGGCTGGCGGGGTCGTATTTATTGGGCGGCGGGGCGAGGGACTTGAAGTAGCTGCCGTGGCACTCGAGGCAGCGCGGATAGATCGGGCGATCGAAGCGGACACCGCCGTCTTCGTAGCCGGGGCTATTGATCCACTGGCTGGTTGCGACCCACCAGGAGACGGGCAGCTCGAAGAGCAGGTCGTCTTTCCAATAGAGATAGGTTTGCGATTTATGGCCGGAGCCGACGACGATGTCGAAGCGTTGGGTGAGTTCTATGTTCTTGCCGGGCGAGACTTCGTCGACGGCGGTCTGGTGAAATCCGTCGGCATCGGCGGTCATTTTGAAGTAAAGCGCGGGGTTGGCGGTCTTGAAGATGTTGCTGCCGGTAGCGAAGCTTCCCGCGATGGAGTGCGCATCGGCGGCGCGCGAGGTTAAGTGATGCGCGGTTGACTGATAGGTTTTGAACTCTTCTTCGTGGCAGGAGCGGCAGGCCTGGTCGCCGACGTAGCTTTCGCGGGGCGGTTGCTTGATGGCAGCGGCCGGGGCAGTTCGTTGTGTTTGAGCGGGGGAGATTGCCAGCGATGATAATGCGGCGATCAGAATGGCCGAGAGTGCTGGAGTGGAGACGGCTCGGCGATGGTGGCGGCTTGGGACGAGCGACTTGGCTGTGAATCCCATCGCGAGGTGTTGAAAGATCCAGGTGAGCATCGTCGATCGCTTGAGACCAGCTTATACCGGCGGATGCGGTGTAGCGGGATGCTGGGCTTGGTTGCGTGGCTGCGCTTCGGTCGTGCACACTCGTATTTGCCAGTGTGTGGAGGCAAATCGAGTTGATGTTCCTGCGTCCGAAGCTGGTGAAGGCGGCTCTGACAGCTGTGGTATTTCTAGGGGCTGGCGGCGTCGTTCGAGCTGCTTCGTGCACCGGGCCGGAGGTTTTGGAGGCGCGGCTTGCCGCTCATCCCGATGCGCAAAGTCAAACTGAGCTTGGCGACTGGTTTGTGCAGCATGGGCAGGCTGCCTGCGCGGGGGAATCGTATCGCGCCGCGCTGAAGATCGATCCTCATTTTCGCCCAGCGATTGATCGGATGGCCAAAGGGCTTATTGCCGGCGGAGATTATTCGGGGGCGATCACGTTGCTGCGTTCCGCGCCGCGCGATGAAGAGATGACGCTTGATCTTGCGACCGCCTATGGCAGGGCTGGAATGACAGATGAGGCCTCAGAGACTTTGGTCCGCGGTGTGAAGGCTAACCCTGCTTCGGCGAAGCTCACTAGCGCTCTGGTTGTTCTGTTGGCCGGCAATAATCACCTGGATGATGCGTATCGGCTTGCGGAACATTTCTACGAGGTGCATCCGCATGATCTGGAGGCGGAGAAGCTGTACCTGCGGGTGCTGGTGGCGACGAACCAGACGCTGCAAGCGCAGCCGCTGGCGCGAAAGCTGCTGGTTGCGTATCCACATGATGGTGAGTTGTTGTATTTGAATGCGGTGCTCGCACAAAAGGCCGGGGATTATGCAAAAGCAAAGCCGCTTTTCGAGGAGGCTGTGGCATTAGCTCCGGACTATGCTGAGGCGCGCTACAACCTGGGCGTGGTGCTGGCGCGATTGCAGGACGCGGCTGGGGCGAAGGTGCAGTTGCAGAAGGCGATCGAGCTTGGAGCCACCGAGCCGGAGGCGCATCTCGAGCTTTCCAAGGTATTGCGGATTTTGGGGGACATCGCGGCCGCAGATGAGCAGCTGAAGCTCTATCAGCAGGCGATCCAGAGTAAGACGAACCGCGAAATTGCTGCGAGCAAAAGCGCTGACGCCGAGCAGGCTCTGGACAAAGGTGATTCGCAAAAGGCAGTCTCGCTCTATCGCGAGGCGCTTGAGGCTGCGCCGCAGGATGCCGCGCTCGAATACAAGCTGGCGATTGCGCTGGATCGTGCGGGCGATGAGACGGGCGAGCGGACGGCGCTGGAACAGGCGATTCAGATCGACCCGAATTTGGCGATTGCTCAGAACCAGCTCGGGTATCTCTACTTCAAGAACGGCCAATATGAGACGGCCGAAGGACACTTTCGGCAAGCGATTCGCGCTAACCCTGATTTTGCGCAGGCATGGGTGAGTCTGGCGGCGACGTTTGCTTCCACTTCACGATTTGCCGACGCGCATGAGGCCATCGCTCATGCGTTGCGGCTTGATCCGCATAACGCGCAGGCGCTGGCGATGAAAGCGAAGTTGCCGGTTTCGCATCCGTGATGATCTCTTGTCAGCTCTCCGTGGCTAGAGGCGCAGAGAGTGAGCGCTGACGAATGGCAAGCTGAACTTCGCCCCTTCGTGCTGCGCTATTCTGGAATCGATGCGTAATGCTGTCCTGCTTCTGCTTCTTTCTTCCGCGTTTGCCGCGGCGCAACAATCGGCGCAACAGCCTGATCCTGATCGGCTTTTCGGCAGTGCGATTGAGGCGCAGCAGCGGGGCGACTATACGACCGCGATCGAGGACTATCAGAAGCTTTTGAAACTTCGTCCGAAGATGGTCGAGGCCCGCGTAAACCTGGGTGCGGCGCTGGCGCACACCGGGCGCTTCGATGAGGCGATCAAGGAATATCAGCTTGCACTTCCCGATGTTCCAGACAAAAACTCAGTGCACATGAATATCGGCCTGGCCTATTACAAGAAGGGCGATCTTGCCGATGCGATTGGCGAATTCAAGATCGTGCAGAAGTCGCGTCCGCTTGACCCGCAGCTTGCGATTCTGTTGGGCGATAGCGAGGTCCGCTCAGGTAAGGGTGCGGATGCCGTGGCAATGCTGACTCCGCTGGAAGCTGAAAATGCGGGCAATCCTGATTTTGAGTATGTGATGGGCACGGCGTTGGTGGCTGCGGGCAATCGCCGCGATGGCGTGGCGCGGCTCGAAAAGGTGGCGCAGACGACCAATAGTGCGGACGCTTACTTTCTGGCTGGTTCGACTTACATGTACTTGAATGAGTTCGAACATGCGCGCAAAGACCTGGAGGCTGCGCTGGCTTTGAATCCAAAGTTGCCACGCATCAATACGCTGGTCGGCATGGCGAGAGACCGGACCGGAGACGCGGCTGCGGCGGAGCCGGCGTTTCGCGCCGCGCTGGCCATCGACCCGAATGATTTCGACGCTAACTTGTACCTTGGCGCGGAGCTACTGAAGAAGCGCTCGGTCGAAGAAGCCAAGCCGTATCTCGATAAAGCGATCGCGCTGAATCCCTCGTCGACGATGGCCCGTTACGAAGAGGGCATGTGGCAGAGCAACTCGGGCAAGTATGAAGAGGCTGCTAAAGAGCTCGAAGAGGTCGAGAAGCAGGATCCGAATTGGCTGGAGCCGCATGTTGAGCTGGCGACGGTTTACTACCGGCTGCATCGTCCCGAGGACGGCGCGAAAGAGCGCGCGATCGTCGACAGGATAACCATCGAACAGCAAAAGCAAATGCCTGCCAAGCAGTAGTCGCGACGACTACGCGAGCATAGTGGGGCTTAGTTGGGGAAGGGTTCGCCGTCCTTGGCGATCCGGATCTGGTGGTCGCTGAAGTGCATCAGCCCGTTGGGTAGTGCAACCTTGGGCATGTGGCAACTGACGCAGTTTGATTTTGCGACGGGGCAGACCTTGCCGTGGGTTTCGTTGGGAGCGCTTGTGGTGAGCAAGGGCGAGTGACAGGCGAGGCATTTCGGGTCGTAGTAAGACGGGGAGTCGCGCACCAGCTTCTTGTGTGGATCATGGCAAGCGACGCAGCTGATCCTGGGATCGGTGCCGTCGAAGCACTTGCTGTTGGCGAGCCGGTAAGGCTGGAAGCGAACATCCGCCTGGCCGCGCCAGTGGCTGCGGACGACGGTCTCCCAGCTGCGATGGCACTGCCCGCAGAAATTCGATAGGTCCTCGCTGGTCATGCTGCCGAGCTTCTTCGGCACAGTGCTCATATCGCCTTTGACCACTCCGGCGAAATGGGCGCTGGCGCCAATGTGGCAGTGTTCGCAGGTGACGCCGGGTTTGGCCGCGGCGAGGTTGAATTTGTGGTCGACGACGGCGCCGGTGGTGTGGCAGCCGAAGCAGACTTTTGCTTCCTCGTCGCCGATGGGGCGGCCTATCGCTTCTTCGAGGTTCTTGGGATGCCAGAGATCGTCGCCGGTGGTGATGTCGAGGCCGTTGATCTCGGGGTAGAAACTCACCTGGCTTTCAAAGAGCTTGCCATTGCGCTCGAGCACCCAAGTCTGTGCCTGATTGCCGAGCGCCCAAAGAATCGGAATGGTGATGCTGTTCGTGCCGTCGCTGACGGTGTAGTTGCTCTGCCCGTTGCGTGTCTCGACGGTGTAGGTGTATCCGGCGCTCTTGAAGGTCATTTTGGGGTGGCCGCTGAGAGTGGGATTGTTGCCGGGCAGCTCTGCGGCGCGGCCCATCTGCGTGTCGGCCTGGCCGAGAGCCTGGTCCGCGTGGCAGGTGGCACAGGTGATTGTGCTCGGTTTGGTCTGCGCGAAGGCTGCGATGGAGCCTAGATATAGAAGGCAGCATGCGGTGAGCCAATAGCCGGCGAGAAGGCGGCGCGAGAAAGGACTAGGGAGTGGCACTAGACGCTGCCCCTCCGGTGGAAAGCTGCAGGCAGAGCGCTCGTTCGCGGCGGGCATCGTCCTTGCGGCCGAGCCTGGAGTAGGCCTTGGCCAGCGTGAGATGAGCTTCCAAATTTCCTGGTTCCAGCTGCAAGACTTTTTCGAGGTGGGGAAGTGCCGCGGTGGTGTCCCCAGATTCGACCATCGCGCGACCGAGCACCATTTGTCCCATCGCCAGGGTTGGATCTTCGGCGACGGCCTTTTGTGCCACGGGCAGGGAATCGCCGTAGTTTCCCTGGATTCCATAGGCCCAGGCAAGCATCGCGTTGGCCACGGCGCTGTTGGGGGAGAGGGTGAGCTCCTGCTGAAACTGGGCGATCGCCGCGTCGGGTTGGGTGGCGAAGAGCAGGTATCCGTAGAGGTAATGGACGTTGGGAGCCTTGGGATAGTGTGCGAAGAGCTGCTGAAAGGCGTCGTGGCCGCCATCCATGTCGCCGCCCATGACCTTAGTCGCGGCAGCCCCGGTCATGGCGATCAGCTCCGCCTGGGCGGGGTCGGCGTCCTGAGGGAAGACGGGCATTCGCAGGCCGGCGAGGCCGATGGCCGTGGTGAGTTCGGGGTTTTGTTTGCCCTGCTTGACGAAGTTGGTGTATTTCCCGATGGCTTCCTCGAAGTAGCCGAGCCGGGTGAGCAGCAGCGCTTCGTGATAGAGGAGGATCTCCGCGTTGCGCGGCTGAGCGGCTGCGCCGAGGGTGATTCCGTGTTGGATGTCGCCGAGCGATTCGTTGAATTGACCGGTCTCGAACTCACAGAGTCCGCGGAGCGCAAGGGCCGCACTGGCATTGGGCTTTAACTGGATGAAATGGGTCAACGCGTCGCGCGCCGGGGCAAACTGGTTGGCGCCGTACTGCGAGACGCCGAGAAACCACCAGCCGTCGGGCCACTGCGGATTGAGTTCGACGGCCTGAGCATAGAGGCGAATGGCGGAAGCTGTGTCCCCCTGATTGCGAGCGGCGGTGGCGCTGGCGACGACGGAGTCGAAGTCCGGAGACTGCTGCTGGCTTTGCGCGCCAGGCGATAGGCAAAGGATAGAGGCCAGGACAAGCGCTAGCGGGAGCCGGGATGGGAGTGGGAAGCGGGCTGCATTGTGCCCGATGAATCCAGAGTATGCCGCCAGATCTGAGTACATTCCGCGTGATCTATTCAACATCGCCGGCAACCAAAGGAGCTTCAGCACTCATACTGCGCACCGGCCCGCGAAAGGGGTTTCTCATTCGCGAGACGAACTCAACGCTCTCTCGACGATACCAAAGAGGCTGAGCCAATGTCCTAATGCCCCTGCAAAGGATGTTCACAAGGTGTTAGTATCGATCTCGTTGTCTGCGGCTAGGCCCCTAGTGGATTTCCGTAATTTTTGTTGAAACAGGCTGATGGGGTTTCACAATTTGATAACAAGTTTCCCCGCCAGCAAGAAAGATGTTGACAGCTGTCTTTGCGCAAGCGTATCAACAATGCGATGTATCTGATAACGATATCAAAGACAACTAAATCGATCTATGCCGTGAACCAAGCACGGGCAGGTCAAGCTCTGGTTTGAAGTAAATCGATACAAAACGTAGATAGAACAAGACTTAAAGTGATCTAAAGATTGGATCCAGGGCGCCGATAGAGACAGATGGCGCAGTAGATTTGAACAACTTTCCGGCCGATATTTCATGCCGGATTGAGAGTTGCAAAGCGTTTGCAATGGCCTGAACGCCGTTTTGACGCGCAGTGCTGAAAGATTTTTTGGGAGGCAATTCATGAAGCAAAACAGCGGAAGCAGCCGCAAGCTGCCGTTTTTCTATGCGCTTGCAGTGCTACTCGGAGCGATTCTCGCTCTCTCCGGTCTTAGTTCCAACGCCCAACAGCTTACCGGCACCATCAGCGGTACCGCCTATGACCAGTCCGGCGCAGTCGTGCCCAAGGCGAAGGTCGTCCTCAAGAATGAGGCTAGCGGCGACGAGCGCGATACCGTGTCGGGTAACGACGGCCACTTTGTCATCACCGCCGTACAGCCGGGCAGCTACTCGATCGCGGTTTCCGCTACCGGGTTCTCGAGCTGGCAGGAAAACGGCATCGTGATGAGCACCGGTGATAGCCGCGACGTTCCGAACATCAAATTGAATGTTGGCGGGAACTCGACGCAGGTCAACGTTGTGGCTGGGGCTGACGCCGTGGTTCCGACGGACACCGCCGAAATCAGCACGACGGTCAATCAGGAGATGATCAACGACTTTCCGCTCCAGGGCCGCGACGCCGGCGAGTTGTTGAAGATTATGCCGGGCATGGCGCTGAACAATGGCGGCGGCCAGGGTTCCAGTTTTAACGACAAGCTTGTCGGCACGAACAATGGTCCGGTCGGAGCCTATTCCTCCAACGGCACGCAGCCTTACGGCACGATGGCTTTCATGCTGGACGGCGCAAACCTGGTCGACCCAGGCAACGCCGGCACCCAGATCGCCAACATCAACCAGGACATGGTTTCAAGCGTCAAGGTTCTGATCTCGAACTATGGCGCCGACTATGCCAAAGGGCCAGTGATCTTCCAGGCCTTCAGCAAGAGCGGCGGCAGCCAGTTCCACGGTGAAGGTTATCTCTACACCCACAACGCAGTGCTGGATTCAGTCGACGCGTATGCCAAGAGCCAGGGCCTGACGAACGCGGCCGAAAGCTACTATTACATCGGCGGCAACGTCGGTGGTCCGATCATCCTGCCTTTCACCAAATTCAACCGCGACCGCAAGAAGCTCTTCTTCTGGGGCGGTTACGAGTACATGAAGCAGCAGCCGGCTGGTTCGGCCTTTAACTTCAACGTGCCGAATTCCTGCCAGCAGGTAGGTGACTTCAGCAACACGGCTTGCCCGGCGCCCGCAACGGCCACGGCAGAGTGGCCAAACTTCTACAGCAACCTTGCGGGTGGCTATCTACCCGCCGACGCCACCGCAACGAATCTTCCAGTGGGCGACCTTCGATCCCAATATCGGGGGCGTTCTGAATTTCTTCAAGAACCCCGGCGGATCGCTGGGCCACTTCCAGACGCCTGATCCGGCGAACGGAAACTACAACTATGCCTACTCAAACGCGACCCCTCAGAATCGCTGGGAAGCAACCGGCAAGGTTGACTATGCGATCAGCGACAACGACAAGGTAACCGGTTCGTACACTTACCAGAGAGAGTCGGACCTTGCTCCGATCTCGATCTGGTGGTCGCCAGGCTGGACTCTGCCTTATCCCGACCCCGGCCGCATCGACAACGAACGCCTACGTCGTGCTGACCAACTACACCCACGTATTCAGCCCGACGACGACCAACGAGTTTGTCTTTACCTGGTCGCACTTTACGAATCCTTACGCGCTCGACAATCCGGCTGCGGTAAGCCGCGCGACTGCCGGGTTCAACGTTCCGGGACTTTTCGGCCACACCACCAAGCAGATCCCGAACTTCGAGGGTCCGTGGGGTGGCGAAATTGCCAACCTCTCGAACTACTCCTTCTCGAACGCTACCTTCGGCGCCACCAAGCAGGTACCCGCGTTCTATGACAACTTCACCAAGATCATCGGCAACCACAGCATCAAGACGGGCTTTTACTGGGACGCCAGCGAGAACATTCAAAGCAACACTTATGCGGACAACGGCACTTACAACACGCAGCAGTGGAGCCAGTACTCGACAAGCAATCTGGTCGCCGACACGGAACTAGGTCGTATTGTGAATTACGCGCAGCAGAACGCCAACCCGATCCTGGGAGAGAAATTCCACCAGTGGTCGATCTACGCACAGGATTCTTTCAAGGCAGCCAGATCGCTGACCGTCAACGTTGGGTTCCGGCTTGACCACATGGGCAATTGGTACGGTTACTCTCCTTCCCCATATCCCGGGATTCAGGTCTTCGATCTCACCAACTTCGTCAATGCCGCACCCACGACAGCGCCTTCCAATACCGGGCTGCTATGGCACGCAACCGACCCAAGCATCTCACCTTCAGGATTTCCCTCTCAGCTCTTCCACTTCTCGCCCCGCGTTGGGTTTGCCTACGACATCTTTGGTAACGGCAAGACCGTCTTCCGTGGCGGTTACGGCACCTACTACTATCCGATCGCGGTCAACGACGCCCAGAACGCGGCTGCTGGCCCGGTTGGGTCCTTCACTTACACCACGCCGTCTTCTTCTGGTTACTGCGCCCCGGGAGCAGTGGGCTGCATTCGGGCTATGCGAGCATTCAGAACGCCAACTTTGTCCCGCCGTCTTCAGCGTTGCGCAGAACGGGGCCACTGTCTACGGCGATCAACGCGGCGATAGCCGTTCGCCCTTTACCACAAACTGGAATGTGACAGTCTCGCAGGCGTTGCCATGGCGCTCGGTCATGGAAGTCTCGTACATCGGCAACCGGAGCGCCAACGAGTTCATCAATGGCGCCAACAGCAACCTCTTCAATCTGAACAACGTTGTTCCAGGCAAGATGTTTGGCCCCGATCCAACAACGGGCAAGCTTCTCTCGCCCAGCGCACCGTCGTGCGGTACCGGCGCCGGTGAGAGCCTCTATTGCGCGGCGAATCCGAACTACGCGGTGGCGTTCACGCCCAACAACTATAGGCCTTACATGACTTACCAGAACATGTATATGCAGACCCACGCGGGTTATGCCAAGTACAACGGCGTCCAACTCTCGTGGCAGAAGCAGTCGGGTCCGGTTACCTTTATCGCGAACTATGCGTTCAGCAAAGTGCTGGGCACTCGCGATGGAGGCACCGACAATGGCAACGGCAACGGAACCGGTATCGATCCGTTCAACCTCCGCGCCAACTACGGGCCGCTGGAGTATGACCATACCAACATCCTGAACATGACTTACAACTGGGCGCTCCCGAACTTTATCAAGGACGAGAGCACCCTGGTGATGAAGCTAGCTGGCGGAGCGGTCAACGGCTGGAAGATATCAGGTTACACCGCCTTCCAGAACGGCGCGCCGCTTCAAACCACCACCGGTGGCAACTTCAATACCACCTATGCCAGCGGTCTGACTGTTCCGACGGTAGGAAATCCAAACCTCCCGGACGAGAGCATCAAGATGCCCAATGGGCTGGTATCAACGGCCGTCAACACCTCCACGTGGTTCGGCTCTAACGCATACAACGTACTGGTTCCGGCACTGTCCTGCGATCCGAGGAGCGGACTTCACTCCGTCAAAACCAGCGCTGGCAGCCAGAACCAGAGGTTCAACCCCGCATGCTTCACAACTCCAGCGTATGGGCAAAATGGTCCGATCGTCCTGCCTTACATGAGAAATCCCAATTACTGGGACAGCGATCTGGGTATTTACAAGAGCTTCCACATCACGGAAAGCCAGAGCATTCAGTTCAAGGCCTCCGCGACGAACTGGCTCAACCATCCGCTGGGGCAGTTTGGACTGGCGGGCACGGGTGACGAGTCTCTCTTGTTGCAGCAGACCGTAGCCGGTGTGACGTCGATAGCGCCCACCAACCAGAACGCACAGACTAATGGCGCCCCGGCATTTAAGAGCGGATCGCGGTTTGTCACCCTCGCTCTGAAGTACTACTTCTAAAACGAGGGGTGCATTACTATTAGCCCAAGGGGCGGCGTTCGCGCCGCCCCTTGCTTTTCTTAACTATGCATTTCATCAAGCGATCGCTCCTGCCGGTCTGCGTTGTGGTGATGTTCTCCGTCGCAGCGGGCGCACAACAAACAGCGCATCCCGAAGCGAAAGCATCGCCACTTCAGTTCGATCTTCAGAAGATCCCTTTTCATTTGGAGAACGACGAGACGCCGGGGAAGAATGCGCCGGAGGCCATGGGTGGCGGGGTCGCGATCTTCGACTACAACGGGGATGGACGCCCGGATATCTTCTTCGCCAACGGCGCGAATATCGCCAACCTCAAAAAGGACGAGCCAAAGTATCGCAATCGCCTCTTTCGCAACGATGGCAAGGGCGTGTACACGGATGTGACCGATGCTGCCGCTGTGGCGGGAACGGGCTACGATGTCGGGGTCGCCGTTGGGGACTATGACAACGATGGACATCCGGACTTGTTCGTGGCCGGGGTGTATAAGAACACGCTTTACCACAACAACGGCGACGGGACCTTCACCGATGTGACCGTCAAGGCTGGGCTGAACCGCTCGAACGATCCCGAGTTTGGCCCGCTGTGGTCGATCACCGGCGCTTGGGTCGATGTTAATAACGACGGGTTGCTCGATCTCTTCGTTGTGAACTATATGCAGTGGAAGTATTCCGACCAGCCACTGTGCTCCTATCGCGGCGTGGCGGATTACTGCCATCCCAAGTTCTACAAGCCGCAGCCGAATCAGCTCTTCCTCAATAACGGCGATGGTACGTTTCGCGATGTATCGGCGGAGTGGGGGATTCGGCAGCATCCGGGTAAGGGCATGGGGGTTGGAGTCGCCGACTACGATCTCGATGGTCGTCCCGATCTTTTTGTGACCAATGACGCCTCGTACAACTCACTCTTCCACAACACGGGCAGCAAGTTCGACGAGGTCGCCTTCGAGACGGGGGTCGCTCTACCGGAGGACGGTAACTTCATCTCGGGCATGGGGCTGGATTTCAGCGATTACAACAATGACGGGTATCCCGACATTGTCTATGTGGCGCTGAACAACCAGACGTTTCCGCTGTTGCTCAATACCGGGAAGGGAGACTTTCGCGAGGTAACGACGCCGAGCGGTATACGCGAGGCGACGCTGCGCATGGCCGGATACGGCGCGGCGTTCATCGATTTTGAGAACGATGGCTGGAAAGATATCTTCGTTACTCGCGGACATGTCGAGTCGATGCCGTTGCCCGGCGCGGAGATTGACGAGTTCAACACCGTGTTTCGCAATCCGGGGCCGGAATCGAACGGCAAGGGCGGCAAGTGGGTCGCGTTCACTGAGGCTGCGGGTTTGGCTGCCGTCCCGGCTGCGCGACATCGCGGCTGCGCCTTCGGCGATCTGGATGGCGATGGGCGCGTCGACGTGGTGGCGACCGCGCTCAGCGCCGATGCGGAGATATGGATGAACCGGAGCCCGAATTCTGGGCATTGGCTGGACATCGCGCTGCGCGGCACCAAGAGCAATCGCGACGGCATGGGCGCGCGCATCAAGGTGGTGAGCAAGAGTGGCGCTCAGTATAACCACATGACCTCGAGCGTCTGTTACGCTTCGTCGAGTGATGGGCCGGTGCATTTTGGACTTGGCGCCGACTCTCGCGCAGACTTGATCGAGATCCATTGGCCGTCTGGGAGGGTGCAGACCTTGCATGACGTGCCTGCCGACCAGGTGCTCAAAGTGGTGGAACCGGCAAGTTAGGCCGGCCGGATGGCCCGGCTGCTATCAAGTTGGAGCGGCCGGCTCAAGGAGTGGTATCGGCGTACGGCGAAGGCATCCGAAATGGGTTTCAAGGGGTCTGAAGATTTGAAGTAACCTCAACAGGAACCTGCCCAATCTACCCTCAATTGTTGTAGGCTTACCTCGTCTGCGGAATGTTTCGCTCCTCTCGCTCTGTGCGTTCACGGGTCGCTCCTTTGAAGTGTGCTTGATGCAATAGCACGGCGACTATCGCTGTCGGCGCCAGGCCAGAGGAAGAGCGCATCGGCTTTGCGACTTGATGGTCTAAGGGAGGTTTCTCTGCGGCAGCCCACCTTCTCTTCTTCGCTTTCGATGGTCCTGTTCGGTTGCCTGGCGACCGCCATTCCTTACGCCATCGGGCAGACTGCGGTTCCGGACGCAGACGGCCGCCTGGTATTCAAGGCGAACGCGCGGATTGTCGTGCTTGACGTGGTGGTTACCGATCACGCTGGCAAGCCGATACAGGGTCTGAAAAAGGAAGACTTCGCAATCGCGGAGGATGGGAAGCCGCAACAGATCACCTCTTTTGAAGAGCATCGAGTAGGGACGACGATGCCTGCGGCTTTGCCCGATCTGCCGCCGAATATCTTTACCAATATCCCGAGGGTGAAGCCGGTCGATTCGGTGACGGTACTCCTCTTCGACTCGCTGAATACGCCGCTCGCCGACCAGAGCTTTGTGCGCACCGAGATGTTGAAGTTCCTCAGGACTGTGCAGCCTGGTAGGCGAATCGCGATCTTTACGCTGGGAACGCGGTTGCGCTTTGTCGAGGGATTTACCGACGATCCGTCGGTGTTGGCTGCGGCGTTGGACAATTCGAAGAACGGTTCAAGTGCGCGGCAGTCGCCGCTTTTACTGTCGAGCAGCGAAAATGACGCGAACCAGCAATCGCTTGGCGTAATTTACAACAATCTCGCGGCAAATCCTTCGACGGTCAACCTGCTATCGATGCAGTCGGTGATGCAGTTTCAAGCGGAGCAGGCGACGTTCAAGGTCGACGAGCGGGTGCACCTCACGCTGGAGGCAATGGAAGAGCTTTCTCGATATCTGGCTGGTATTCCGGGCCGCAAAAATCTGGTCTGGTTCTCGGGAGCCTTTCCCTTGAATCTATTTCCCGATCCCAATCTCCAGGATTCGTTCGTCACGGAGCGGAAGTACGAGCGGCAGGTGCAGCGCGCGGACGCTCTGCTGAGCTCGGCACAAGTGGCGATTTATCCCGTCGATGCCAGCGGCGCCGCGCCGGATACGCTCTATAACAGTGAGTCCGGCTTCAATGGAAAGATCAACATGCAGGAGGCCGTGAATGATGTGATCACCCACCCGAGCCAGCCCAAGTCGCAGACGTTTGGTGAGCAGGCAGTGAACGCACAGGTCGACAGCCTGCAGAAGGATTCGGTGCAACGCAACGCAGACCACACGACGATGGATGTGATCGCGCATGACACGGGCGGGGAGGCGTTCTATAACAACAACGGCCTGGAGAATGCCGTGGCCCGTGTCCTCGATCACGGAGCACGCTTCTATACCGTCACGTATACGCCGACGAATGCGGCCAACGACGGGCACTACCGGAAGATCGGCGTGAAGGTGTCAGCGCCGAATTTGGAAGCGGTCAAGCTTGATTACCGCCGGGGGTATTTCGCAGCCGACGCAAAGACACTGAACGCAGCGGCGCTCAAGCCAGGGGACGATCCGCTGCATCCGTTTATGGGGCCGGGAATGCCGGCTTCGACTCAGATCCTCTTCGCTCTGCGGGTGAAGACGGGCCCGATACCGTCGTCGCTGGAAGCGACCCCGCAAATGGAACAGCATACGGCGCCGGCGGGCGCGGATAGCTGGGGCAAAATCCAGATGGCCACTCACACTGACCTCGTGCCCGGATTTGAAAACAGCAATCCGAGTCACGCCGGTGATAATCCCAAGCTGAAGGGGAAGCTCACTCGCTATAGTGTGGACTTTGTGATCGCGGCCAGCGGTCTTGAACTCGACCCAGGCGCCAACGCAAGCCACCAGGGAGCGGTCGAGTCTACGCTGGTTGCCTATGACAGCGATGGCAGGCCGGTCAACTGGCTGGTGCGCGAGGTCGATCTCAATTTGGATCCGGCGCAGTACGCCAGCGCACGCCAGAATGGCGTCAATTTCCGCTTCGATATCGACCTTCCCAAAGAGGCGGTCACTCTGCGCAGCGGCGTCTACGACCTCAAGTCGAGCCTGACGGGGACGCTGGAGGTCCCGATTAACAGCGTTCTGGTGGGGAAAGCTCCGGGACTGAAGCCGCGATAACCAGGCTCATCTCGTCACGTTCGTGCCCGCCAGATCGGTTAGTGTTTTTCCTTCTTCGCCTTCGCGGGCTTAGGCACGAAGTATCCTTGCCGGCTCTGCGCCCTTCGCCTATCATGGAGTCAATCAGGGCGCAGAGCGCGGCAGGCCACGTGGCCGGCAACCGCGGCGCATCGCCCCGGTTCGTCAACCATGATCGGGGCAGAAAGATGCCCTCATGAAGACGATCATTGAACCTTTCCGTATCAAATCCATCGAACCCATTCGCATGACTACGCGCGAGGAGCGGCATGAGTTGCTGGCTGCGGCGCACTACAACCTGTTCGGGCTGAAGTCCGAAGATGTCTTGATCGATCTGCTGACCGACTCCGGCACCTCGGCAATGAGCGCACGGCAGTGGGCGGCGGTGATGCTTGGCGACGAGAGTTATGCGGGGTCTCCTTCGTTCCTGCGCTTTGAGGCTGCGGTAAAGAACCTGATGCCGTTTCGGCATATTATTCCGACGCACCAGGGGCGCGCGGCCGAGGCGATCCTCTTTCACCTGCTTGGTGGGCCGGGGCGCAAGGTCCCTTCAAATACCCACTTCGACACGACGCGCGGCAATATCGAAGCGACGGGCGCGGAGGCGTTTGATCTGGTGATTCCGGAGGGGCGCGATCCGCAGGCGCTGCATCCGTTTAAGGGAAATATGGATGTCGCGCGGTTGGCAGAGTTTCTTGCCGAGCATGGCGACGATGTTCCTTGTGTGATGCTCACGGTTACAAATAACGCAGGCGGCGGGCAGCCCGTGAGTTTGGAGAATATTCACCAAGTGGCGGAGCTGGCGCACAGGTATGGCAAACCCTTCATTATCGACGGCTGCCGGTTTGCGGAGAATGCGTGGTTCATCAAGACGCGGGAGCCGGGTCAGAGTTCGCGAACGGTGACGGAAATCGTTCGGGAGATGTTTGCCGAGGCCGACGGCATGACGATGAGCGCGAAGAAGGACGCCTTCGCGAATATCGGCGGATGGCTGGCGCTGAATGACGACGCTCTGGCTGAACGGGCGCGAACGCGGCTGATTCAGACGGAGGGTTTTCCGACATACGGTGGGTTGGCCGGGCGGGACCTGGATGCGATTGCGCAAGGGCTGACCGAGATTGTGGACGAGGCTTACCTTGCTTACCGGATTCGGACGAATGAATATATCGGCGAGAGATTGATGGCGATGGGGATTCCGGTGGTGCGGCCGACGGGTGGGCATGCGGTATTTGTGGATGCGCGGGCGTGGCTGGATCATATTCCGCCTCTCCAGTATCCGGGGCAGACGCTAGCTTGCGCGCTCTATGAATTCGGAGGAGTGCGGGCCTGCGAGATCGGCACTGTGATGTTCGGGCGATCGCCGGATGGTTCGGAGCATGCTGCAACCATGGACCTTGTGCGGCTGGCCATGCCGCGGCGAGTCTATACGCAATCTCATGCGGATTATGTGGTTGAGACCTTTGGCGGAGATTGTCGCGCAGAAAGAACGGCTCTCGGGCTACCGGATTGTTTGGGAGCCGGCGGCGATGCGGCATTTCACCGCGCGGTTCGCGCCGATCGCATAAAGGAAATCTTTCGAACAAACTTATCTCTGCAGGTGCGGCGCAGTTTGCAAAACCTCGTCTATTTGTTTAGTTGAGCGATTTGCGGCAGAGAACGCCGCCGCTCTTGAGCCACTGGAGGAACACTGTATGCGGAAACTTCTTAGCGGTATCGTGATGGGCGCTTTCCTGGCGCTTGCGGTCAATCTGGCGACGGCGCAGAGTGCCGATTCGGCGCCTCCGCCTCCGCCACGCGGCGAATGGGGCCATGGTCCTCGCGGGCCTATGGATCCAGCTGCGCAAGCGGAGCATATGGCGAAGCGTCTGAGCCTGACGGCGGAGCAACAGACCCAAGTGCAAAATATCCTGACCAATGAACAGGCGCAGATGAAGGCGCTCAACACCAACCAGACGATTACGCATCAGCAGTGGCTGGCGCAGACCAAGGCGCTACACCAACAGAGCCGTACCCAGATCAGCGGCTTGCTGACCGATACGCAGAAGGCGCAAATGATGCAGCATCGTGGCGGCCCTGAGGCGATGGGCGATCACGAAGGACCACCTCCGCCGCCAGAGCAGTAATTGCTGTCTGCCTGCTTCTCGGAAGGCCGCTCTTGGGAGCGGCCTTTTTGATTTTGCGATCGAGTTAAGTGGGTATCGCTGGAACCGCAGATCTCTCCACTCCGCTGCGCTCCGGTCGAGATGACAGAGTTGTTGGATTACTGACGTCGCGATTGCGCCAGTGATGACACCCTTTACACGTAGTTGGAAATCTCAATGAGGTTGTGGTCGGGGTCGCGGATGTAGACGGAGCGAAGTTTGCCGACGGCTCCGGTACGCTCGACCGGGCCTTCTTCGATGTGGACGCGGAGAGCCGCGAGGTATTCGATGACTTCTTCGAGCGGGTCGAGAGTGATGAAACAGAGATCAGCGGAGCCGGGTGTGGGGTGCGCAGCTTTGGGGTTGAACTCGTGGCCGCGCTGGTGGAGGTTGATCTTCTGGTCGCCGAACTTGAGCGCCTTGCGTCCGTCAAATTTGATTAGATCCATGCTGAGGACTTCGGTATAGAAGTCGATGGTTGCGTCGAGGCTGGCTACCGTGAGAACTACGTGGTCGATTTGTTCGATGGTGAATGCCATAGAGAGGGAATCATAGTCCTTCGTGGACTGATCAGTCTTCGGTGGTCGTGTTTTTGGTCTTCAAGTAGGAGTACGAGCCGGTGGGGAGCGTTGCGGGTTCACCCGCCAATGTGGACCATGCTTCTTGAGGGCTTGAGGAAGCCGGGTTCGCCGATGTGGTGGCGGGCTTCTTTCTGCTCGACGGTCTTTTCGATGAAGGCGGCGAGGTCGGCGTCAGTGCCTCCGCGGCGGAGGACGGCGTAGAGGTCGTGATCGGACTGTGAGAAGAGACAGGTGCGGATTTTGCCGTCGGAGGTGAGGCGGATGCGGCTGCAGGCTCCGCAGAAAGCTTTGGAGACCGGGGCGATGATGCCGACTTCGCCTAACCCATCGTCGAAGGTGTAGCGCATGGCGGTTTCGCCGGGGGTGCTTGCGGGCAGCGGGACGAGCGGGCGAAAGCTGTTGAGGATGTCGAGCATCTCGTTGAAGCCGACGACGACATCGGGCGACCAGATGCGGTCTTCTTCGAGGGGCATGAATTCGATGAAGCGAACGATCACGCCTTCATCACGGGAGAATTGGGCGAAAGGGACGATCTGATCTTCGTTGAAGCCGCGAAGGATGACGGCATTCACCTTGACTGGTTCTAGACCAGCTCGTTTGGCGGCGCGGATTCCGGCAAGGACCGCGTCGTAGCCATTGGAGACGCGAGTGATGCGGGCAAATTTGTCGCGGTCGACGGCGTCCATGCTGACGGTGACGCGCGAAAGGCCCGAGTCTTTGAGCGGCTGAGCTAGGCTGGCGAGCAGGTGTCCATTGGTGGTGATGGCGACGTCGAGGCGTTTGCCGGAGTTGGTGGTCGTGGCTGCGAGTTCGCTGACCATGGATAGAAGCTCTTTGCGCAGCAGAGGTTCGCCGCCGGTGATGCGGACTTTTTCGATGCCGAGCGAGACGAAGACCCGAACGATGCGCATGTAGTCTGGCATCGGCAACTCGGAAAAGGGAATGCCGTCTTCGCCGGAGCGGCAGTAGACGCAGCGGTAATTGCAGCGATCGGTGATCGAGACCCGAAGGTCGGTGATCTTGCGGCCGAATTTGTCGGTCAGGGGCATTCAGTTCCGTTTTGGAAGTGCGAGCGGTGCGCCATCGTAAGAAAGCCGAAACGGCAGTGGCTCAAGAGAATTGTAGCGATGTAAGATCGCCGCACGTTTCCGTATCGTGCGAAGTGCGCTTCAGGCAAGCCGGTAGCTGGCGTGGACAGATGTTGCTTGCCAAAGCAACAAAGGCCCCGTTAGTGGCGGGGCCTTTGCAGTCACTCTGGTACGGAAGGTGGTGATGCTGCATGTTCATCATGTTGCAGTTTCGCTTCGCGGTTCATGTGCCGGTTAGGGCCTGGATCGCCGCGCTGATTGCCTTCTTCCGGAGGTAATCAGCATTTCAGCCGGGTTCGCACTCCCCGGCTGAAACTTGTATCAGTTTATACCAGCCACGTGGCATTAGCTCTTTTCCTTTCGGCGCACTCCCGTTTGTCTATCCCGAATTGGCGTTGGCGATCAGGTGGCCGTCTTTCAGGAAAAGTGTTCCTTGCATTGAATAGTTCGACGCAGCGCGGTGGACTGCGATGAGGCAAATTCGTTGATGCGCCGCAGCCTCTTTCTGCAACAGATCAAGGACGACGGATTGCAGGGCGGCGTCGACGGCGGAGAGTGGTTCGTCGAGCAACAGGATCTTGGCCGGGGAGAGCAGAGTTTGGATGAGGGCGATGCGTTGGGTTTCACCTCCGCTGAGCGCTCGGGTGGGGCGGTCGAGAAGTTCGGCGACTTGCAGACGTTTTGCGAGGGATTCCATGCGATCCCTGGACGCGCCGCCTAGCTGCGCGGCGAAGGTCAGGTTTCGGGCTACGGTCCAGTGAGGGAAGAGTCTCCAACGCTGTGGCATGAGGGCGATGGAGCGGCGTTCGGGGGCGAGTGGCTGATCTCGTTGCCGTTGACGCGAATGCTGCCCTGCGCTTCGGCGTGGAAGCCGGCGAGCGATTCCATGAGCAGGGATTTTCCTGCGCCGCTGGCTCCGGCGAGCCACCAGCACCCTGCGTTGGGCAGGGTGAAGCTGATAGGGCCGAGGCTTGCGGCGTTGCGTTGCAACGACAGGCGAGAGACTTCGAGCGAGGGCTCAGGCATGTTCGAGGGCCTCGCTGGGCTGGAGGTAGTGGATGACGGCCTGGAGGAGCAGCCCGACGACGATCATGAGGGCGGCGAGGGGGCGGACGGCGTCGAGGCCTTCGTTAGAGAACTTCTCGTAGATGAGCACGGGCAGAGTGCGGGGAAAATAGGCGACGACGAGGATAGCGCCGAACTCTGAGGCGGAGCGGGCGAGGGCCATGGCCGCGCCGCCGAGCAGGCTGCGGCGGACAAGGGGGAGTTCGATCTGGAGCAGGGTACGCCACGGGCCAGCGCCAAGGGTGCGGGCGCGGAGGGCGTAGGCGGGGTCGAGTCCGGCGAAGGCCTGGCGGCAGACCTGCACCTGGTAGGGGGCGGAGACGAAGAGCATGGCGGCGATGATGGCGGCGGGGGTACCGAGCAGAGATCCGGAGGCAGGGCTGAGGTGAAGCGTCTGGAGCAGATGATTGAGCAGACCCGGGCGGGCGAGGATCAGCAGCAGAGCGATGCCGGCGACGGGATGCGGGATGAGAAGCGGGATATCAACCAGCGGCAGGAGCAGGCGGGATATCCAGACCGGGCGATGCGCGAGCCAGTAACCGAGGGCGGCGGAGAGAATGAGGCCGAGAGCGGCTGCGGCTGCGGCACAGGCAAAGGTGAGGATGAGCGCCTGGCGGACCTCGGGGATGGTGAAGAGCCGCAGAATCGCGAGCGGGGAGACCCAACTGAGCCCGATGAGCGGAACGATAAGAAAGGCGAGCAGGAGCGCGCCGAGCGTGGCCGCGAGGGCGAGAAGTCGGCGGTCGGCGGGGCTTCGCTTCACTTGGCTATGCTAGCCGATGTCGTGTGGCTCGCCGCGATCAGATATCTCTTTCAAGAACGACGAAGGACAGATCGTCGCGGAGAGGCTTGCCGAAGCGCTGGTCGTCGTAGGGGAAAGGTTGTGTCTCGCCCGTTAGGGCGTATCCTCGCCTTTGATACCAGGCGATCAGGGTTTCGCGGACGTTGACGACGGTCATGCGGATGCGCCGCGCGCCGCGTTCCCTTGCGAAGTTCTCGGCGGCGGCCAACAGGGTTCGTCCGAGCTGGCGGTTTTGCAGATCGGGGCGGACGGTGAGCAGGCCGAGATACCAGACGCCATTCTCTTTTGACTCGAGCAGGACCGTTCCTAGCAAAGGCCCGTCGGGAGCGTCGCGATAGGTTAGAAGATGCGCGGCCGGCCTGGAAGCGAGGTCGGCGCGGAGGAGGGATTCGGTCATTCTGGGCCCGTCGATGAAGTCGGCTTCAGAGTTCCAGCCTGCTTCAGAACCGGAACCGCGGAAAGCGACATTCGCGAGGTTGACGATTGCTGGGTAGTCGGCGTCGGTGGCAGGTTGCAGCAGCATAGTACTCGTCCCGGAGCAGTCCTAACGCTTATAGTCGCAGCGCGCGGGCCTAGCGTGGCTTTTCGAGCAGCCATTGCAGGTGGGCGCGGACGGTGGGCCACTCCGGCGCGATGATGCTGTAGACGCAGGTGTCGCGCAGGGTGCCGTTGGGCGCGATCTGATGGCTGCGCAGGATGCCGTCGAGCTTGGCGCCGAGGCGCTCGATGGCGCGGCGGCTCTGGTGGTTCATGAAGTGGGTGCGGAACTCGACGGCGATGCAGTCGAGCGTGTCGAAGGCGTGGCCGAGCAGGAGCAGCTTGGCCTCGGTGTTGAGGCCGCTGCGCTGGACGCTCTTCGCATACCAGGTCGAGCCGATCTCGACGCGGCGGTTGGCGGCGTCGACGTTCATGTAGGTCGTCATGCCGGCGGCTTTGCCGGTGCCGGGTCGATGACGGTGAAGGGCAGCATCGAGCCGGCGGCTTGCAGGGCGAGGCGGCGCTCGATCTCGGCGTGCATTTTTTCGGGAGCCGGGGCGGAGGTGTACCAGAGCTTCCAGAGTTCGCCGTCCTGGACGGCGGCGATCTGGGCTTCGGTGTGGTCGAGCGAGAGTGGGATTAGCTCGACGTGTTGGCCTTTGAGGGTTACTGGCTGGACTATTTCGTTGGACATTTGCAATGTGTCTAGTGTATCCGTGGCTGATTTAGCAGGAAGACTCTGCTTCTTTATTCGGCACGTGTGCTTCAGATACCCTTCTCGCAAGAAGACTGGCGTGGACGAGATATTGGGCTGCCTTAATCTCGTCCAGGTCGTGGTTTAGGGAATGCGCTTTTGTGTTTCGAATCGCCTGATAGCTACCATTGAGCAGCTGGATGAAACCCTTCTGGTCGATCCTGACCCGATTCTTTATCCAACTCGCTGACGATCAAGCATGGGTGGTCTAGGAAAATGCCTTTCCGACTAGGGCGGTCCCATCTAGATCGAGTCCAGTTCGCTGGCGGATCAAGTCAAAAACTGCTAGTACGGAATTTAGGACAGCGTCGCGTAAGTGGCCATTCCGAAACAATGCATAGCTACTGTTCAGGATGGCTGGGTGGAGGAGATTGAGAACCCCTCTTCGCCTTGCGCGGCCGCGAGAGCAGTCGTCGCGGGTGGGATGAAGCCGCTCAAGTTGAAGGGGTTCGTGGCATGTTGTTTTCCAAATGTTTAAGATCTTCAATTCTTGCGGCGATCAGCCGCCACTCGTCGGACCTAGGAGAATGTTTTTGGCCTCTCCTGTACCCAGAATCGCATCTCTGCCTGGACTCCCTCCAGAGAGTCGGGAAGGGGACACCTACCAATAAAAATTCCTGTCGAAATTTCAATAGTCCGCTCTTTCAATCCCGGCCTTGGTTAACATGATGATTTCCATCCCTTGATTAGGGTAGGCGATAAGCAGATCCTGTCTGAGGTCCCCGAGAGCGCTTGCCATCTCTGAGGAACTCAGACCGATCTGAGAGGCGAGCTGAGTGTATTCGAGCGGTGTAATCTTACGACCGGCGTCTCCGGCCATTGCATACAGATGCTTCAATAGCTGGCGGGCGCAACTTTTGGTGTTCGTCGGTCGTTGCATATTCATAATCTTATTCGTAACCGACGAATCAAGGCTGCTCGAACGCGCTTAACGCATATCGATGCTTTGGAATCAGAAACAGAATGTATGCCGTCGGAGCGCTCGCAAGTAAGAGTTGGAGCAAATCGACTGACTATCTAGCCGTCGTTCGGAGCCATTCAGGCGCAGTACTCTTATTCCCACCAATCTTGCGCAGGCAGCGGTTGCTGAAATGCTGATTCCAGCGCCTTCTTTCCCACTTCGCCATAAAGTGCCTTCACAAATTGCGCAGCGGCTTCGGGATGGGGGGCGTCGGCGGCGATGGCGACGGCGTAGAGGATCGGCTGTCCGCATTTTGGCTGGGCTACCTTTTCGCCGTTGGGGCCGGTGTGGTGGAGGTCGATGCAGGCGGTCTTATACGTCGCGGCGAGCGCGGGGTCGCTGAGGTTGATCTCTTTGGGCAGGCGGAGGAACTTGAGGTGGTGCTGCTCGGCGACGGAGCGGTATTCCCAGGCGTAGTCGACCTCGCCGGCGGAGAGCAGGGCGAGCAGTTGGGTGGAGTCGCTGCGGATGTTCTTTTGCGGGATGGCGGCGCGGAGTTTGGCAGCGAAGCCGGGCAGGTGGTAGTAGCTCTCGGCGAGGGTCCAGGCGATGACGGTGTTATAGCCCTCAGGGTCGGACTCGGGGTCGGCGTAGGCGGTCTGAACTCCGGGCTCAAGGAGGGTTTGTGGCCAGTTCTGTGCGGTGATCTTGTCGGCGGCTTTGGATTTTTCGGTGTAGGCGATGCCGATCTCGTTGCCGGCGAAGATCGACCACCAGGGGAAGCGCGTAGTCTGCGCTGGGCTTACTGGTTTTTCGAACAGCGAGACGTCGGCGAGGGCGAGCACGTCGACGGGCTGCTTCAAGTCGACGTCGCTTTGTAGCAGGAAGCGGGAGCCGGCGCTGCGTTGGCGGCATTCAAGATTGGGGAGGGTTTTGGCGAGGGCATCGAAGGGAAGGGTGAGCGTTGCGGCGCGGTCGATGATGACAACCTGGGGGGATTGGGCGTGGGCTGTGGCCATTAACGTGGCGACCGCGAGAAGAGACAGGATCTGATTTAGTAACGGGAATCGCTGAAAATGCAGGTCCTTCGTCCCTCGACTCACTGCGTTCGCTCGGGATGACAAAAAAGGCGCTCCGCTCAGGATGACAACTCTATTTATCAAGCAGAACTCCCTCGACCCAGTGGGAACTTGACGCGGATATCTCTTTCTTCCAGATGGGGACGGTTGCTTTGAGGGTGTCGATGAGATATTTGCAGGCGGCGAAGGCTTCTTCGCGATGGCCGGTGGCGACGGCGGTGACGACACAGATTTCTCCGGCAGGGACAGTACCGAGGCGATGGAGCATGACGATGCTTTGGATTGGCCAGCGCTGGCGGGCGTTGACGGCGAGCGCGCGTAGAGCGGCGATGGCCATGGGGCGATAGGCATCGAAGGCGAGCGCAGTGACGGGGTCGGAGGCATCGCCAATGTTGATGGGGTCTTGGCGGACGAGGCCTTCGAACGAGACGACGGCTCCAAAGCTTCCGGCAGCTTCGTTGAGGTGCTTGCGCCAGGGGTAGTTTTCGAGTGGGGATTCGACCAAGTCGATGAGATCGGTGTTGGCCGGGTCGCGATCTGGTGCATCAGATCCTCCGCAGACAGGTGGAAGCAGAGCGACTTCATCATCAGGAGCGAGCACGTGATCGGCGGCGACGATGGTCTGATTGACGGCGATGTGCAGGGACTTTTCGAGCTCGCCGATGCGGGCGTCGCGCTGGCGATAGTGGTGATAGACGTCGGCTGCGGTGGGAGCGGGGCTAACGTCGAGCCACTCTTCGCGAGTGCCGTAGATCTCTGCCAATGGACCGAAGAGCAGCACGCGGATGCGCATGGGGGGAGTATGGCATGTCTCTAGGGACTAGGGAATAGGGATTAAAGAACAGGGACTAGAGATTAGGGACTAGTAATGAGGGACTGGGGATCGGATTGGGTGACCAAGTGATTTTGGGGCACTATGCTGGTGTCATGGTGGATAAGAGGAAGAATGCGGCTTCGGCTCAAGCATTGAGTCATGTGCGGTCCGACGGTTCGGTGCAGATGGTGGATGTTTCGGCGAAGCCTGAGACGCTGCGCGAGGCTGAGGCGCAAGGGGACGTTCGGCTAGGGCATACCGCGTTGCGTGCGCTCAAAGACAATCCCAAGGGCAACGTGCTTGAAGTGGCGCGGATTGCGGGGATCGGCGCGGCGAAGCGCACGGCGGAGTTGATTCCTCTGTGCCATAATTTGCCGCTCACGGGCATCGATGTCGATGTAGTGGTGCGCGGGTTGGTGGTGAGGATTCGTGCCAAGGTGCGGACGACTGCCGGAACCGGAGTTGAGATGGAGGCGCTGACGGCGGTAAGCGTGGCGGCGCTTACCGTGTACGACATGTGCAAGGCGGCCGGACAAGACATCACGATTGAGAACATCTGCTTGCTGAAGAAGAGCGGTGGCCGTAGCGGGACTTATATTCGCAAGACGTTGCCGGCGAAGAAGTCTGTGGGTGCAAGGCGATGAGTGCGGCGGCGTTTCGTGCTGCGGTGGTTACGGTGAGTGACCGTGTGCATGCCGGCGTGTATGAGGACAAGTCTGGGCCGGCGGCTGTGGCGGCGTTGATGGATCTCGGATTCGCGATCGCCGGTACCGCGGTGGTTCCGGATGAGGCGGAGCAGATCTCATCCGTATTGCTGGATTGGTCGACACGAGTGGATTTGATCGTCACTACAGGCGGAACTGGGTGCGCGCCGCGTGATGTGACCCCGGAGTCGACGATGCGAGTGATGGATCGCTCGGTTCCGGGAATTGCGGAGAAGATGCGGATTGCGGGGAGCGCATTTGAGCCGCGCTCCTGGCTCTCGCGCGGCGTCGCGGGCTTGCGCGGAGCTTGCCTGATCGTGAATCTTCCCGGGAGCCCGAAAGGCGTGCGCGAGAGCCTGGATGCGGTGGGAGAGTTGCTGATCCATGCGGTTACGTTAGCAACGGGCGGGAAAGGTCACTGACACTGTTACGAATTCCATGCGTTGCCGCCCTCAGGCAATTGTCCCGTCGCCTGATTTCAAGGCGAACAACTGACGAAGATCGAGCTAGAATGTTTTATGCCAATTGCCGTCCATTCCGAGCCAGAGCAGTTTGCGCCTCTTTTCATCCCAGAGGGTCTGCGCTGGGCGCATCCGGTGGTGCAGGAGTGGTTTGTGGGGCGGTTTGGCACGCCGACCGAGCCGCAGGAGCAGGGCTGGCCGCGCATCCTGGAGCGGCGGCCCACGCTGATTTCTGCGCCGACCGGCTCGGGCAAGACGCTGGCCGCCTTCCTGATCTGCATCGACCGGCTGCTCCGCAAGGCGATCGAGGGAACGCTCGAGTGCGAGACGGAAGTCGTCTACGTCTCGCCGCTGAAGGCGCTCTCGAACGACATCCAGAAGAACCTGGAACGGGCCGCTGCGCGAGATTCAGGCTCTGGCCTTGGAGCGCGGCTACTCTGTCGCCGGAGATTCGTACCGGGGTGCGCACCGGCGACACGCTGCCGGCGGAGCGGCGCAAAATGTTGAAGCGGCCGCCGCATATCCTGGTGACGACGCCGGAGTCGCTCTACATTCTGCTGACGGCGGAGAAGAGCCGCGAGAATCTGCGCCGCGTGGAGACGGTGATCGTGGATGAGATCCACGCCATCGCCGATGACAAGCGCGGCTCGCACCTGGCGCTGACGCTGGAGCGGCTGGACGCGCTGGTCCGCGGCGAGAACCGGCTTATGCCGGGCGCGTGGATTACGGGGCGGCGACGAAGCTCCGCTGCGGATCGGGCTTTCGGCAACGCAAAACCCGATCGAGCTGGTGGCGGAATTTCTGGGCGGAGCGCGAGGCGCGCGAAGTCGCCATTGTGCAGGTGGGACGGCGGCGCGTGATGGACCTGGCCATTGAGATTCCCGACGATGAGCTGGGCTCGGTCGCGACGAACGCGATTTGGGACTCGGTATTCGATCGGCTGGCAGAGCTGGCGATGGAGCACCGATCGACGCTGGTCTTTGTGAATACGCGCAAGATGGCGGAGCGGCTGGCCTTTGCGCTGGCGCGAGCGCATCGGCGAAGAGAATGTCGCGGCGCATCACGGCAGCCTCTCGCGCAAGCTGCGGCTGGAGGCGGAGCGAAAGCTGAAGGCGGGGGAGATTCGGCTGCTGGTGGCGACGGCTTCGCTGGAACTGGGCATCGATATTGGCAGCATCGACCTGGTGTGCCAGGTGAATTCGCCGCGCGCGATTGCGGCGGCGATGCAGCGGGTAGGCCGCGCAGGGCACTGGCGGGGCGCGATTCCGAAGGGGCGGTTGTTTGCGACGACGCGCGACGACCTGATGGAGTCGGCGGCGCTGGTGCGGGCCATGCGCAGCGGGGAACTGGACCGGCTGGAGATTCCCGACAAGCCGCTCGATGTGTTGATGCAGCAGATCGTTGCCGCCTGCGCAGCCGAGCCATGGGAAGAAGATGCGCTCTTTGACGTGATGCGGCGGGCGCTATCCGTATCGCGATCTTACGCGCGACGAGTTCGAAGAGGTGCTTTGCCTGCTGAGCGAGGGCATCGAATCGAGCCGCGGCCGTTATGGCGCGTATCTGTTGCGCGACCGCGTGCAGGGGCGCATGCAGGCGCGGCGTGGTGCGCGGACGATTGCGATCTCGAATGGCGGCACGATTCCGGATACGGCGCTCTTTGCGGTGATTGTGCAGCCGGAAGGCATTCAGATCGCGACCCTGGATGAAGATTTTGCGGTCGAGTCTTCGGCGGGCGACATCATCCTGCTGGGCAATACGAGCTGGCGTGTGCAGCGGGTGGAGAGCGCGGGGCGCGTGCTGGTGGAGGATGCGCATGGGCAGCCGCCGACGGTGCCTTTCTGGCGCGGCGAGGCGCCGCAGCGGACGATGGAGCTATCGCGGCTTCGTTTCCGACCTGCGCGAGGAAATCGATGAGCGCACGCAAGGACCTGCTGCCCGGCTACATCAGCCAGACGAATCCTTCTGTAGCAGCGACTGTTGCATGGCTGAAAGAGCGAGTGCGGCGTCGACGACTCCGGCGCCGAGCAGATGATCGGCTACATCGTCGCCGGGCGCGCGGTGCTGGGTGCGGTGCCGACGCTGACGACGATTATTGCCGAGCGCTTTTTCGATGAGGGCGGCGGGATGCAGCTCATCCTGCATGCGCCGTTTGGCGGCCGCATCAACAAGGCGTGGGGACTGGCGCTGCGCAAGCGGTTCTGCCGCGGATTCAATTTTGAGCTGCAGGCGGCGGCTACGGACAACGGCCTGAATATTTCGCTCGCCGAGCAGCACAGCTTTCCGCTGAGCGATGTCTTTCAGTTCATCAACGACCAGACGGTGACGGAGCTGCTGGAGCAGGCTTCGCTCGACTCGCCGATCTTCAAAGCGCGCTGGCGATGGGACGCCGGGCGGAGTTTGCAACTGTTGCGGTTCCAAAAGGGTAAGAAGATTCCGCCGCAGATACAGCGCACGCGTTCCGACGATCTGCTGGCGAGCGTGTTTCCGCAGGTCGCGGCGTGCCAGGAGAATATTGAGGGCGACCGCGAGATTCCCAATCATCCGCTGATTCGCGAGGTGATGAAGGACGTGCTTGGCGAGGCGATGGACCTTGAGGGCTTGAAGCGGTTGCTGGTTGGCATGCAGACCGGCGCGGTCCGCTGCCTGGCGGTCGATACGACGACTCCGTCGCAGTTTGCGCATGAGCTGCTGAATGCCAACCCTTACGCGTTTCTCGACGATGCTCCGCTTGAAGAGCGGCGGGCGCGCGCGGTGGCGATGCGCGGCACGGTGCCGGATTCGGTGCTGGGCGAGGCGGGCAGGCTTGATCCGGCGGCGATCGCGGCGGTGCGCGAAGAGATATGGCCGGACATTCGCGATGAGCATGAGTTCCATGACCTGCTGTGCTCGCTGGCCGTTGTGCCGGCGGCGATGCTCGCGGATGCGCGGACGCGGGATTGGGGCTTGTTCTTCGAGCGGCTGGAGCAGCAGGGACGTGCGACGGTCGGCGAGTCGGACGAGGTTGAGTATGCGCTTCGCTGCGGAGCGCGTGGACTGGGTGCGGTTGCTTTGGCCGGAGATGAAGTGTGCGCGTGAACTGGCCGCACCGCGCCGAGAAAAAGGAGCTGATTCGCGAGGAAATTCTGCGGAAAGTTGCGCTGGGGTGGCTGGGAATCCTGGGGCCGGTGACGGCGCGATCTCTTGGGCGAGCGAATTGGCGTGCCGGCGAGCGAGATTTGGAAAGCGATGCTGCATGCTGGAGGCGAGCGGGGCGATCCTTCGCGGGCGTCTTTGAAGGTAATGCAACAGCTGCTGTTACAGATGAAGAGGTTGAGTGGTGCGAGCGGCGTTTGCTGCAGCGAATTCATAAACGAACTCTGGGCGCACTGCGAAAGCAGATCGAGCCGGTGACTCCGGCGGTCTATATGCGGTGGCTGTTGCAGTGGCAGCATGTTGCGCCGCAGACGCAGCTTGCCGGCGAACAGGGCTTGCTGGAGGCGATTCGCGGCCTGGAAGGCTTTGAGGCTCCGGCGATCGAGTGGGAGCGGTCGCTGCTGCCGCAGCGGGTCGCGGGGTACGATCCGCGCTGGCTGGACTCGCTGTGCATGACGGGCGTGGTGGGGTGGGGGCGGGTTTCGCCGCATCCTGCTTTGACAGCGTCGAGACGGGCGGGAGCAAGTCGCCGGCGCGGCGGATTGTGCCGACCAGCATGGCGCCAGTGACGTTTTTCGTTCGCGAAGAGGCGTTGTGGATGGATTTGTGCCTGCAACAGCGACAAATTCCGCCAGCGGTGCTCGCATGCATGCCTGAGCGAGCTTGCGGGCAGGCTTCGGTCTTGTCTCGGCGAGCGCGGTGCGATGTTTTCGGCGACCTGGCGCGAAGCTTTGCCGTTCCTGCGGCCGAACTGCAGCGCGCCTTATGGGAGCTGGTGGCGGCGGGGCTGGTCACTGCCGATGGTTTCGACAGCCTGCGGATCCTGATCGATCCGAGACGGAAGTCGGCTTCGCGCCGCTCGGCAAAGGCTGGAAGTCACGCAGCAGGCCGGTGGGGTTTGCTGTGCGGCGATGCTTTGGCGGCAACTCCGGCGCAGCGCGAGGCGCAACTGGAGTCGGCCTGCACCGTACTGTTGCGGCGCTATGGCGTAGTCTTCCGCGATCTGCTGGCGCGCGAGGAGACGATGCCTCGCTGGCGCGATTTGCTGGGGATCTTTCGGCGGATGGAAGCGCGCGGCGAGGTGCGCGGCGGACGGTTTCGTTTCGGGTTTTGGAGGAGAGCAGTTTGCGTTGCCGGAGGCAGTCGAGTCGCTGCGGGAGATGCGGCGGAGGCCGGATTCGAGCGACACGGTCACTGTTGCGGCGGCCGATCCGATGAACCTGGTTGGTATCGTGGTTCCGGGCGAGCGGGTGGCTGCGGTGCCGGGAAAGACCGTTACATTCGTCAACGGAGTCGTGGCGGGTGATCAGCTCCTACCGGCGCAAATCGATGCCGCTCCTGTGGCATTGGATGAAGTTGTGTTTCACGGACTGTTTCCTGCGGCTCCGGAAATCTTGAGAGAATCAAGTATGGAGCGTGCCGGTGCCTGATATTCCCGAATGGGCGTTGACCGGTGAGCCTGCGGTCGAGGGAGAGGATTATTACTTCGACGGGCCGTACATGGTTTTCACCGAGAAGTATCACTTGAAGCGTGGGTATTGCTGCGGTTCGGGATGCAGGCATTGTCCGTGGAAGGTTGAGACGGCGGAGTCCTAAGACGCTGCCGCGCTTCCTGGCCAGCTTCCGTTGAGCGATCTACTTCTACGGGGCCCAGGTGGTGCGCTGGCCTTTTGTTCTTTCGTATGTACGCGGAGCTTGCTGAGAGAAAACGGCAGCAATAGTTCGAAGGGCGAGGCGAGCCTGACTGCGCCGATAGGCGCTCGTCCGTCGTCCCACATGCCCTGGTTCATGCCCTTGAAATTGTAGGTTCCGGCTTTGATTCCAGGAAAGTCTTCGTAGAGGGTGACGGTGGCGTCGACAGACTCGAAGAGAGCGCGGTCCCAATCCCAGTGAAAGTGAAGGAAGAGCTTGTCGGTGCCGAACTGGTTTAGGTGAGGCTCCTCGCAGAGCTCTTTCCAGTGTTCTGAATTCTCCTTTACTTCGTGCCCGGTGGGTGTGAACTCGGCGTGCAGGATTGGCTTGCCGGTGAACCGCCCCTTAATGGTGTACGTGTTGAAGGTCGTCGTGACGCGGCTCCATTTTTTGCAATAGCCCACCATCCAGCCGAGGAGCACCGGGTAGAAGCGATTGAGATGGAGGACAGGTATATAAAAGAAGCGTTCGACGTATTGCACGTTGTCATCGATGCAGATGTGGGGAACGGCGACGCCACACTCCAGATAGTTCATGCTGCGAAAGGGCCACCAGCCAAAGTGCAGGTCTTCGGTGTAGCCAAAGAGCATGATCATCGCGTGCTGATCCTCGTAAGGAGGAAGCGGGTTCTTGTGAATATGAGCTGGGTCGAGCGAGGTACCGGGAGGGAGTATCTTCTTCACTTCTTCGACGTCGACGTAGGTGCCGATGAGCGTGCCCACGTAGTTTCCGCAGTCATCGCATAGCCGGGTCTTCACGGGAAGATCGGTTTTGGTGAGCGGGATGGGATATTTTGGTTCGGGGCGGTTCTGCCAATCCTTCCAAAGGTTGATCGGCCAGAAGGGATTTTCGAGGCGATAGAGCGCGCCCATGAGGGAATAGATGGGTTGAGCCAGAAAAGAAATCAGCCAGTGAAACCAGGTCTGGTCGTAGAGCCAGACGATGAACTTGCAAGAATGGATTTCTGGAGGGTTCGCCTGGCGTTGGTGGCATGCTTCTGGTTCCTTTCTAGTTCGAGCTAACGTGAGCTGTGGCGAAACCCTCCGACATGCATCGCGGCGAAGCGTCCGGGTCGCAAGATCGAACTGCGATTCGAACCAGCGATCGGCGGCTTCGACCAGATGCTGCCCTCTTCGCCACCGATCATTTTCCCGGCGCGTCGCCTTGCCGACCAAGCGTAACCCATCATGTCGATGTATTCAAAGAGTTTGCCGCAGCGAGGAAGGATTCGCGCAGCCGCGGCGAGTGCTTCCCTCGAACTCTTGCAGCGCGGCCTGGGCCACTTTGGCGCTGGCGCGTCCCCAGGAATTGGTCTGGCGATCGAGGATGCGGTGAGCAATCGCGAGCGATCTTGAGCGCCTTCAATCGCTAGCGGCGAGGTCTTATTGTGCCGGTTGGCCGCGGCGAGCGCGGTGCGGCAGCGAAAGTCCAGAGTGGTTGCGCGCATGTTGTCGAAACTGTCGATGTGATTGGCGCGAATCAGCCGCCACTGCTCTTCGACGAAGTCGAGGTTGCGTCCGGCCTTGCCTTCGTAGAAGGCGATCCAGGCGAGAATGAGCGCGGCCATGGCATTTTGCAGCTGATAGCCCGGCGCCGGCCACGCGCTAGCCCAGAGAGCACGCTCTCGCTTGCAGTACCGGGGCGGTCGGCGGCGAGATAGGCCAGCGGGCGGCTGAAGGTGCGGATGTTGGCGGAGAAGAAGAGATCGCCGACCTGTTCGGCTTCTTCAAGGAAGGGAGCGCTGCGGTTGGATAGATCGAGGAATTCTCCCATTGACCACAACGTATAAAGCTGAAGCGATCGGACCTGGGCCACATGGAAGTAGGTGCCGCGGGTGTGATTCACGTAGGTATCTTCCGCTTCGTCGAGCAGGCGAATGCATTCCTTCCACTTTGCCTGAACGTAGGCGACGCCGGCCTCGGTCAGCAGGAAGGCGCCCTTGAGATTCGCGTCGTCATGACGGGCGACGATCTCGCGAGCTATCTCGATGAGCGCTTCGGCGCGGCGGCGCGGCTCGCGGCCCTGCAGGGCGAGCACATAGGCGCATTCCAATCCGTAGACGAAGCGGACCGGATCTCCGGAGCGCATGGCGATCAGCAGCGCGAGCAAGCCGAAGTTCATGCCCAGCGCGGTGTTGGTGAGTGACATCGGCTTGGCGACTGCGGAGGCGGCGTCAAAGCGCGCGAGGGTCGCCGGCGAGACCCTGGACAAGTCGCGCTCGCGGAATCGGCTGCCCATCAGGCGCAAGCGAAAGCTCGACGAGAGAATCGAGAAGAGGACTGCGCGTTTGGAAGTGGGGAAGCTTAGCCCGACCCTCTGCAGGACGCGCTCGAAGATGGCATTGCCTTCGAGGATGTATCCGCTCGCGGCATAGTGGAAGGCGGCGTTGCGTTCGAGTTCGATCTTGGCCTTGGCTGGAGAGTGGTGCGCGGCGGCCTCAAACTCCCGAGCGGCGTCGACGCCGCGACCGGAGTTCACCAGGGCTTCAGCGAGCTTGGCGCGCAGGGACGACTCCCGTTCGGGGATCGGGTCGAGAAGTTCGAGACAAGCGCGATAATGGCTGGACGGCGCGATCAAAAGCGAACGCAGCGGCGGCACGATCGCCGGCGACTTCGTGATAATGGCCAGCCTTGGCGATATTGCCGGCGCGTTCGTTATGGAGCGCGAGAGATTCGGCGTCGCCTCGCTCTGAGGCCTCGAGGGTCGCGGCGAGCGCGCCATGCAGGAATCTTCTGCGCTCGTCGGAGATCGCCTGCAGCACGGCGTAACGGACTCGATCGTGAAAGGTTTCCACCTGATCGGTCTGGTTGAAGCCAGTGCTACGGACCAGGTTGGCAAGCCTTAATGCGCTGAGGGGAGCGGGGTCGCGGCTCGCGAATCCAGCGGCTTGATAGGCGTCGGCCTGGGCCAGCGGCTGGCTGTGCACGGCCACAACTTCCAGCAACTCACGACCGTCGTTTTCAAGAGCAGCGATGCGGTCATGCAACAAGTTATCGATGCGCAGGCTGTCGATGCCGAAGGCCCGCGCTTCCTCGGCGGAGAATCGGCTGGCGTATCGGGCCAGTTCGACGGCGAAGTACGGGTTGCCGCCAGACTCCTTCGCGATGCGGGAAGCGACGCCTCGGAAATCGACGTGTCCCCGAGCAGAGACTGGGCGAAGTCGTGCGTCTCTTCGGCGGAGAAAGGATCGACCGCGATATCGAACCAGCGGATGGCCGGGTTAGACTTTTGCAACTCGAAGAGCGCAGCAAGGCAGGGGCTGCGGTCGCGATATTCGCGACGATAGGTACAGAGCACCAGGACCGGGGGTGGGTCTGAGGTCGAGAAGATTTCGCCGAGAAGGGAGATACTGTCGACGTCGCCCCATTGCAGGTCGTCGATGGTGAGGATGACGGGCCGGTCGCGGCGCAGCCGGGCAAGGATCTCGCGCATCGCCTGCACGCTTCTGCGGCGGATGCGGCGGGCGTCGCTGGCGCCGGTGCTGGCGGCGGGAAAGAGTACGCGCTCGCCGAGGCGATTCAGCACGGGAAATAGCTGCGCCAGCAGAGAGATGTCGCTGGGCAAGATGTCGGAAAGCTCGGGCCTGGGCAGGGTGAGCAGATGTTCGCAGAGGGCGTCGACGGCGCTGTCGATCGCCTTGTAGGGCACAGACTCCTGTTCATAGCAGCGCCCGCGAAGGATGAGTTCGTTGCCATCGAGTTGCTGCACATAATGCTGGACGAGCGTCGATTTGCCAACACCGGATGCGCCGTGGACGAGTGCAAAGGCGACATTCCCCGACAGGCTCGCGGCCATGGCCTCTTCGATGCGGGCTTTCTCGTGACTGCGACCATAAAAAGATGGGTCGATATGGGCATCACGGCGCAGAGAGCGCCCGGCCTGGGTCTCCGTGGAGAGCATGGAGAGAATCCGCTTGTGATCGGGCCGGGCGGCGGGGTCGACTTCCAGCAGAGCAAGCGTGAGCTCTTCGCAGCGCGGGGTCGACGTCTTCGGCGATCTCGCTGGGAAGGCGAAAGGCGCGGTTCAGTTTGGCATCCGTGGTTTCGCGGAAGGAGCCGTGAAAGGGCGACTCTCCGCAGAGCGCCTGGTAGAGCATTACGCCGACGGCGAACCAGTCGGAGGCCGGAGAGAGTGGGCGGCCTGTGGCCTGCTCGGGCGCCATGTAGGCGGAGGTGCCAACAACATCGAACTGGCGCGCCTCTTTGAGCGCGAACTCGTCGACGGCGAGGCCGAAGTCGAGGACCTTTGCCTCGCCCCCGGTGTGAATGATCACATTGGTCGGCTTGATGTCGCGATGCAACTTGCCGGCGGCGTGGAGGGCCGAGACACCTTCGACAATCTGGCGCATGACATCGCGCACCAATCGAGGGTCAGGGGCCGTTCCCTTTCTCAAGAGCACGCGCTCTTTCGGGCCGAGGCGGCGTTGAGGCGTGTGGTGAGACTGCGAGATAGGTTGAGTAAATGGGCTGGTGAGCGCAGTAGTGGGATCGCTGGTTGGCGCGCTCGTCGGCGAATCCGAATCCATCTCGGCAAACGTGCCGTCATCTCGAAGACCGGAGCAAAGGAGTCTGCGCGGAGGTAGTCCAGCAAGACCGGACCGCGGAGCAGCTGCATCGTGAAGAACCAGTTTTCGGGAGTTCCCGCGAAGAGCTCGTAGAGCGCGACCAGGTTGGGATGGGAGATGCCGGCGATGCTGCGGAATTCCTGCTTGAACAGGTAGAGCGCGGTGGGGCTGACACGGCGCAGGGTCTTGAGGGCGACGGGGATGCCTCGGTCCTCGATCGAAGGCTTCGTAGACGACCCCCATGCCGCCCTCGCCGATTTTGCTAATCAGAGTGAAGCGATCGGCGCCTTCGATTTTTGGCAGACTAATCGACATGGTTCCGTTCTTACAGTCTGGATCCAATTCTCACAGGTTCATCCGGCTGCAGACCGCCGCTCGATGCACTCAAGGATACAGGAGCCTGAGATGTAGTTATGAGGTGACCTTTTGGGTGATCGGCGATTCACCGGGTAAATCGACTGTAGTTAGCATAGCCACTTTTGACAGGTGGAATCTGGCCTATCACTGCGTATAATCAGATGCCGCTGGGCAGAAGCATTGTTTCGTCCCAGCGAAAGTTTCAAGGAGGCCCTCTTGGCCAACGCAAGTCCGCTCCATTCGTTTCACCCACTGGTTTTATTCCAGCGGTCGGTAGTAATGACCCTGGTATTGGCGTTGAGCGTTGCGGGATATCCCGCCGAGGCGCTTGCGGCACAGGCCGCTGCTGCACCGGCCCCGGCCGACGCTCCAGTTGCGCCCGACACAACCCCCGATGCGCTCGACCACACGATGGCACCGATCGCGCTTTATCCTGATGCGCTGCTCATGCAGGTGCTCGCGGCTTCCGTGAATAGCCAGGAGGTCCTCGATGCGGGAAACTGGCTGCTCGAGAACAAGTCATTGCAGGGCACGCAGATCGATGACGCGGCGAAAAAGCTTGGCTTTAGCGCGGCGACGACGGCGTTGCTGCACTTTCCCGACGTGGTCGATCAGATGTGCAGCAACCTGGATTGGACCAAGCAGGTAGGGGCTGATTTCTCGGCGGACCAGGCTTCGGTACTGGCCTCCATTCAGAGACTGCGGGCCCAGGCGCAGCAAGCCGGTACTTTGAAGACGACGCAGCAGCAGACAGTGCAGACCCAGACCGACAACGGCAAGCAGGTAATTGTCATCCAGCCTGCGAATCCGCAGGTTGTTTACGTGCCGCAGTACAACCCGCAGACGGTATACGTGCAGCAATCCGGACCGAGTACGGGGGATGTGGTGGCGGCGTCAGTGATTTCGTTCGGAGTAGGTATGGCAGTGGGGGCCATCTTCGCGAACAATAACAATTACTGCTATCCGCGCTGGGGCTATGGCGGGGTTTACTACGGTGGCCGGCCTTTTTATCCACCTCCGTATCGCCCCGTGTATCCGGGTTACCGGCCCGCTTATGGTTACCGGCCGCCGGCAAACTATCCGTATCACCGGGTCAACCATTACAACAGCAACTACTACAACAACTACCGGGGCGGAAATAACTACCGCGGTGGTGGAAATAGCTATCGCGGCGGCAATAACACGGTCAACATCAACACCGGGAACAACAATAACGTCAATCGTCCGGGTAACAACAACGGGTATAACAAGCCGGGCAACGGCAACAACAATAACAACAACAATCGCCCTGGCAACGGAAACAACAACGGCTACAACAAGCCGGGCAACGGGAATAACAACAACGCGGGGAATAATCGTCCCGGCGGAAATAGCGGTGGTGGGTACAACAAACCCGGCAATGGGAACAACAATGCCGGCAACCGCCCGGGAGGCAACAACTCAGCCAATCGTCCGGCTCCGGATCGGGGATATGCGAAGCCGGCGGGGGGTGGGAACCAGGCGCGTCCTGGCGGTGGCAATCAGTCGCGTCCCGGCGCTAACCAGGCTCAAGCCAGACCTTCGCCGCAAGCAAGACCCGCACAGGCGCAGGCCAGGCCATCGCCGGCGTTTTCCGGTGGTGGTCAATCAGGAAAATCCGCCAATATGGCAAGTCAGCGTGGCGCGGCCAGCGCCGGCGGGAGGAAGAGATGAGAAAAGGACAATTGATAACGAAGTGCTTCTTCGTCCTCACGATTACTGGGGCACTGGTTGGGACCGCAGCTCCTGCTGCGCGGGCTCAGGCTGCTCCAGGGCAGACGACCTACGCGAGCGCCTCTGCGGCGGCAAGCGCGCTGGTGGCGGCTTGCAAGTCTGGCAATGAGGATGAGCTTCTTAAGATTCTGGGGCCGGCCGGTAAAGACCTGATTTCGTCGGGTGATCCGGTTGCAGACAGGAAATCGCAGGAAGGTTTTGTCAAGAACTACGCGGTCAAACACCGGCTGACTGCGGAAGCGCAGGGATATGAAACGCTGATCGTCGGCGCCAACGACTGGCCGATGCCGATTCCGATCGTTCGTGATGGAGAGCGCTGGTATTTCGACTCCGTCCAGGGCCACGACGAGATCATCGACCGCCGCATCGGCGGGAATGAACTTGGAGCGATCGCTGTCTGCGAGGGATATGTGGAAGCGCAGCAGATGTATGCCGCGAAAGGCCACGACGGGCTACCTGCCGGTCTGTATGCGCAGAGGCTCGTGAGCACCGAGGGCAAGCATGACGGTCTTTACTGGAAGCCGGGGCCGGGCGAACCGGAGAGTCCGATGGGGCCGGCTGTAGCAGCGGCTGCGGGCGAGGGCTACACGGGCGCCTCGGACCCGTATCACGGCTACTACTATCGGCTGCTGAAGGAGCAAGGGCCGGACGCGGAGGGTGGAGCGAAGAGTTACCTTGTCAACGGGCAATTGTCTGGTGGGTTTGCTCTGCTGGCTTATCCGGCTACCTACGGCAACACCGGCATCATGACGTTCCTGGTGGATAAGAACGGAGTGGTGTTGCAGAAGGACCTGGGCGACGATACGGCCAATGTAGCCAAGCAGATCACCGCTTACAACCCAACCTCGGATTGGGTGGCTGCCGACGACACGAACTAGTTGCCGATTCATCACCCGTGAAGGCATCGTCTTCGGACGATGCCTTCGCTATTTAGGAATCACGTGCGCGTCAGGTCACGGGGGACCAGCGAAACGGAACTGGCGTCCAGAGGGCTTTCTCCGTATACTCTGATCATCGGCGGCTTCGGTGGAGATGCCGGCGATGTGTGAGGTGCGCCTTCTGCAGTCAGAGTGATTCACTGACGCTCGAAGTTCCGTCATCCGAGACCTCGGCATGGCGCGCCGTGGTACGCCACCTGCGAAGTTGGCCGCCTGCTTTTCCGGATGCGCTTCGAAGTCCGCTCCACGATGTAAGTTCCGTGTTGTTCCCCTCCCCGTGCCGCGTCTGCGGCAACCCTCTTTTGCGGCTCAGCCGTACCCCAATTTGTGATGATTGCTGGAATGGCCTTGCTCCGCAGACTGGTTTAGTTTGTGCGCGATGCAGCGAGGATTTGCAGGTGTCGGCGTTTGCCCACGTCGGTGGGTCAGAGTTGGGACCGGAAGACCGGCTCTGCCAGCCTTGCCGATTGGCGCCCCCACCGTTTGTGCGTGCGATTGCGTATGGGGGCTACAGCGGGACGCTGCGGTCGTTGATTCATTTGCTGAAATATGACGGCATCTTGCCGGTTGCGGAGCGTTTGGGAGAATTGCTGGCTGAGGCGGTTCTCAAGCTGGAAGGAGATCTGTCGCTTGGCGAACTGCTGGTGATTGCAGTTCCGCTCCACATAACGAAGCGGAAACAGCGCGGGTTCAACCATGCGGAATTGTTGGCCAAGGCTACGGTCCGGGAGTTGCACCGTCGGCGGCCTGAGTGGAAGCTCACATTTTCCGGCGACGCGCTCGAGCGGCGAAAAGCGACCCTGAGTCAGGCGGGCCTTAGTCCGCACCAGCGCCGCGCCAACTTGCGCGGCGTTTTTTTTGTGCCGCAACCGGAGCTGGTTGCCGGGCGAGAGATTCTGCTGATCGACGATATCTACACCACTGGCGCGACGGCACGGGCCTGCAGCCAGGTGTTGCGCCGGGCGGGTGCGGCTTCGGTCCGAGTGGCGACTGTTGCGCGACCACAGCGGGAAAACGTCGCGGCTCCGCAGTTTGAAGTCGAAGAAATCCCCATGGAGCAGGACGTGGCTTTCTGGGGAGCGCGAAGGACAGCAGCAATGCCACCCGTGGCGACGGTGGCGAACCGGCAACCGGCAACTCAACAGCACAGAGGGTTTGGGGGATAAATGTCCTTGAACAGATCGATGACCAAAACGACGGCCAAATCGACCATCCACGCGCGGAAGCAAAAGTCTCTGGTGAAGTGCCATGCCATGCAAGCTCCGGGAACGGGCGACGATGTGCGTCTGCAACCGCCGAGCGTGATGCAGAAGCCAGTGCTGGTGCTCAACGCGAGCTACGAGCCGATCAATATCTGTGGTGCGCGGCGGGCGCTGGTGCTGGTGCTCAAGGGCGTTGCCAAGACGGAGGAGGAGCACGGCGCGGTGTTGCACGCCGCGCGGATGCGCGTCCCTATGCCTTCCGTGATTCGGCTGCTTGAGTATCGCCGCATTCCGCACCAGACAAGGGCGCTGTCGCGGAAGAACATCCTGCTGCGCGACCGCAATACCTGTCAGTATTGCGGCGTTGTGTTGACGGCTGGCGAGTTGACGCTGGACCATGTAACTCCGCGTTCGCGTGGAGGGCTTTCTACGTGGGAAAACCTGGTTGCCTGTTGCCATAGCTGCAACCGGCGCAAGGGCAACCAGTTGCTGCATGAGCTGGACACAATGAAGCTGATGCGCGAGCCGAGGCCGTTCTCACTGCATACGAGCCGGCATATTATGCGGATGATTGGGCACTCGGATCAGAAGTGGCGGAAGTATTTGTATTACTGAGTCGCGATCGTGAAAGACGGTGATTGCGATTGCGGCTTTCTTCATTGGTTTTTGGGCGGCCTGATGTGTCCCTAATCGGACAGTGAGAAGTCCGCGCGGACACCTTCATCTCTGGCTTTCGCTGTAAAGCATAGATACAAAAGAGAGATTTCGGTCCATGACTTGGAGGACCACGTGCTCAATCCCTTGGGAGGGGACGCTACTGCGCCTCCTTTCGAGGTGAGGATGACGACTTTTGGGCAGGATGTGCGGTATGCGCTGCGGCAGTTGCGCAAGACGCCGGGATTTACGATCACGGTACTGCTGACTTTGGCGCTGGGCATCGGGGCGAATGCTGCGATCTTCACGCTGGTGAATTCGGTGTTGCTGCAGAACCTGCCGGTGGTCGATCCGAAGACGCTGATCCGCCTGGGGGACAATGGCCATGATTGCTGTGTTGGATTCAACGGCACCCGGGACAGCGGGGACTACTCGAACTTCTCGACGGACACCTACGAACAGCTGAAGAAGAATGTGCCGGAGTTTGAGGAGCTGGCTGCGATGCAGGCGGGTTTCACCTATCGGCCGATCATTGCGCGGCCGCGATGGAGCGCAGACAGCAAGCGCGAGTCGGTGATGGGTGAGTTCGTGTCCGGGAATTATTTTCGGACCTTTGGCCTTCGTCCGCAGGCGGGACGATTGTTGACCGATGCGGATGATCTGAAGGGCGCGCCGCCGACAGCGGTGATGAGCTATGAGACGTGGCAGCGCGAGTTCGCCGGAGATGCGGCGGTGATCGGCTGCGACGTTCTGGGTGAACACCAAACCGGTGACGGTCGTGGGGATTGCGCCGCGAGGATTTTATGGTGACCGTTTGACGAGCACGCCACCGGATTTCTACCTGCCGATCGAGACGATGCCGGTGCTGGCGAATGCTGCCCTATGTCCACGATCCCGAGACGAACTGGCTTTACATCGTTGGGAGGGTGAAGCCGGGAATGGCGCTCGGCCGTTGCAGGAGAAAGTGAACGCGGTGCTGCGGCAGGCGTTTGCGGGAGCAGAAGATGTTCACGACGGAGCAAGGCAAGAAGGCATTGCCGAAGGTGCATGTGGTGCTGACGCCGGGTGGCGCGGGTATCCAGACCTTGCAGGAGGACTATGCGTCTCACCTTCATCTGCTGATGTGGATCTCCGGGGCTGGTGCTCTTGATTGCGTGCGCGAATATCGCGAACCTGCTGCTGGTGCGGGGCATGGGGCGAAAGACGGAGATGTCGGTACGGTACGGCGCTGGGCGCGATGCGGTCGCGGATCATTCGCCAGTTGTTGACGGAGAGCATCCTGCTTGCCGGGCTGGGCGGACTTGCGGGACTGGTCGTGGCTTATGCGGGCACTCGCATGCTGCTGCTGCTGGCGTTTCCGGGTGCGACGAGTGTGCCGATCGAGGCGAGTCCTTCGTTGGTGGTGATCGGGTTTGCCTTTGCGATTTCGATGATCACAGGCATTCTGTTTGGCGTGGCGCCGGCGTGGATCGCGGCGCAGGCCGAATCCCGCGGACGCTTTGCGAAGCGGGACCAGAACGACAGCCTCGGGAGCTTCGTTGCTGCAGCGAGTGCTGGTGGTGACGCAGGCGGCGCTGTCCTTAGTGCTGCTGGTGGGTGCCGGGATTTTTTCGCAGAACCTGAACAAGCTGCAAAGCATCGGATCTGAAGCTGAATTCGACGAACCGCTACATCGTGCATATCAATCCGCAGGCGGCGGGATATTCGCAGACCCAGCTGGAGGCGCTGTACCGGATCATGGAGGAGCGGTTTCATGCGGTTCCCGGCGTGCATCAAGGTGGGCATCTCGAACTACACGCCGATGGAAGACAACAATTGGAGCAATAGCGTCAGGGTGCAGGGACAGGAAGACCCTCATGAAGTGGCGTCATTCATCAAGGCGAACGGAGACTACTTCGATTCGGTGGGCACGCGTGTGTTGATGGGACGCGGGATTGGCGCGCAGGACACGTCGGCTGCGCCTCCGGTGGCGGTGGTGAACCAGACTTTTGTCAATAAATTCCTGAAGAACCAAAATCCGATCGGCCAACGGATTGGCTCGCCCGATTCGCCGGGCGATTTTGAGATCGTGGGCGTGGTTGAGGATACGGCATATACCGACGTGCGCTGGAAGGACCACAGCATGTATTTCGTGCCGATCATGCAGCGCGAGCCAAGCGATAAAGGGCCGATCACCGATGATACATCCCTCTATGCAGGGACGATGGTGCTTGAGACAGCGCGGCCGATGAGCGATCTGGAATCGATCACGCGGAAGACGCTGGCGGAGATCAATCCGAATTTGACCGTGGTGAAGTTTCAAACCTTTGACGCACAGATAGCGGAGCGCTTTACGGAAGAACGGATGATCGCGCGGCTGACCGCGCTCTTTGGCGGTTTGGCGCTGCTGCTGGCGACGATCGGCCTCTATGGAGTGACTGCTTACAGCGTCGTGAGGCGCACGCCAGAGATCGGCATTCGCATGGCGCTTGGCGCTGGACGGCAAGGCGTGATTGCGATGGTGATGCGCGGCGCGGTGATCCAGACGGTTCTGGGGCTGGCGATTGGGATTCCGATCGCGTTGCTTTCGGTCCGCTTCGTGAAATCGCAACTGTACGAGATTACGAGCGCGAATTTCCAGGTGATGTTGATTGCGATCGCAACGCTGGCGATTGCAGCTTGCGTCGCGGGGTTTATTCCCGCGCGGCGGGCAGCTTCGATTGATCCGGTGAAGGCGTTGAGAACGGAGTGACTCTGTGCCCTCGCCGCAGTAGGTCAGGTCGCGCGCAGCAACATGCAGGTGATGTCGTCGTGCTGCGGAGCGTCGCCGACGAATCGGTCGAGATCGACCATCACGGTATTGAGTAGCATCTCCGGCGATAACATTGCTCCTGCGTGCAACATCGTGATGAAGCGCTGTTCGCTGTATTCCTGCTGATGTGCGTTCTCTGCTTCGATGACGCCGTCGGTGAAGATCGCCAGCCAATCGCCGGGCTGGATCGTCACTTCTGCTGCCTGGTATGGAGCATCTTCCATGATCCCTAGGGGCAAGCCGCCGGTTCCGAGGCGCTCGATGACTCCGGCTTGGCGGCGCAGGATGGGATCGTTGTGCCCCGCGTTGACGTAGGTCAAGCGGCGCGATGCGGGATCGTACTCGGCGATAAATGCAGTCGTAAATCGACGGCCGTTTTGGCTGTTGCCGCAGGCGTAGCGATTCATCCGGCTCACGAGAATGGGAAGCGAGCTATGGGTGCTGCTGAGTGTTTTCAGGCTCGCCTGAAATGTCGCCATCAGCATCGCCGCAGGGATGCTTTTGCCAGCGACGTCAGCGATCGCGATGAGAAAGGTTTCGCTGCCCGGCTCTGTCGCCGGACGAGCGAAGACGTCGTAATAATCTCCGGCAACGGTGTTGGCTGGACGAGTGGTGAAGGCTACTTCGAGCCCCGGAATTGCCGGAGGACTTGCGGGGAGGAGCCAGGTCTGGATTTCTTTCGCGATCTGAAGATCGCGCTTCATCACGACGCGATCACCGACCTCCGCAATCAACAGGGCGAACATCAGCAGGCCGCCGTAGAAGTGAAAATCGAAGGCGACGATCTTGACCGTTTCCGAACTGGTGTGGAATGTCCATTCGCCACCGGGCAGAACGACGAGCACCAAAGCGATGAGAAGCAACACGCGACGGACTGGGGTGAGCTTCTCGATAATCGCCCAGAAGAATTGCGTGGCCACATGGAAGAAATGCTGACCAGGGCGCACGCCGACCCCTCGGGTAGAATCGACTTCTTTGGAATACAGGCGGTAACTAGATTTTGCGTCGGTACGAAACTGGTTCCAGAGTTGGCTGAGTTGCATTCCTTCCGTGACGCGCAGCCAGAAGCGATTCGCGCGGTCAGAGAGACTCGGGTTCGGCGGCGGATACGCGCCGTACGGCGGCTGTTGGCCAGGGCCGGGCGGTCGATTGCCGATGTTCTGTGTCATCTATCGAACTCCTGATCGGCTCTCGATCCTCTCCTGCATCAACCTACGATGGCGCTCCCTATTGAAGCAAATTCCTCGTGTTTTCGCACGGCCTCACTCTGGATTCAGAGATCCGGCTCAGGAGAACGCTGCCTCGCGTAAGTCTACGGTGTCTTCGGGGTCGTTGGTTCATGCGCGAGATGCTGGTAGTTGAGGATAGCGTTGAAGACGAGCGCGTAGGTGCCGATGGTTTCTCCGCGATAGATGGGATTGTTTCCGAAGAGCAGGACGTTGCCTTGGCCGAGATGGGCGTCGACGACGATGGCGTGTTCGGCGATCGAGGATGCTTTGTCGAGCAGTCCGGAGAGCAACAGAGTCTTCGAGTCAGAGAAGCGCAGGATGACGTCGGGGCGATATTGCGCGGGGATCACACGTGGGTTGTTTCGGGCCTGCTCCTCGTTAAGCGGCTTGGCTTCCCAGGGTTGCTGCTTAACGAGCGGCTCAGCTTCAATGGCTTTGCGGCCCTGAACGTCATCGCCGTCGTCGACCGTACCGCGGCCGGTTGGGCGCTCTGAATAGGGATCCATCAAAATGCGACCGGAAGCGCGGTTGATGGTGTTACTGATGTTGAAGGCGAGGCCGCTGTCGCTGATGACCGGAACGCTGGTTCCATAGCCAAAGGCGACCGGATTGTTGGGCGCGACGAAAACCGTGTTGAGCACAGAGCCGACGACGCGGGCGTCGCCGGCGGGTGCGACGCTAACGCCGAGGGCGAGTCCGTTGTCGATAGCAAACTGAGCGGTGTCCTGGCAGGTGATGAGCAGGCCGCCCTGTTCGACGAAGCTCTTGAGGTGGGCGAGGCCGTCGAGGGTGAGTCCGGGACGCACGTCTGCCGTGCTATCGATGGCTCCGAGGTTGGGGGTTAGCTCGGTTTTCTGCCAAGGCATGGGGTTGTTCCAGGTGGGCGTGCCGTTGAGGATGTCGAGCGATGAAGCGCGGCCGACGGGAGCGAAGATGATCACGTCGTACTTGCTGCGAAGATCGTCCTCTTTGGCGACGGTCTGGGTGCTGATGTAGTCGAAGGGAACTCCCGCGGTGTCGAAGGCATAGCGCCACCAGCCTTCGGTCTGGGTGGCGAGCCAGGTGTGCATGAAGGCGATGCGCGGCGCGGTGACAGTGTGTGTCGCAACCGATGGTGCGGAGATGCGCGAAGCGTCGAGCGAGAGGCTCTTGAGAGCCGCGTTGGCTTGGTCGTCGGGTGCGCCCGTGATGAGGAGGGAACCGGCGGGGAAGTGTTTGTTGTCGGCGTCGAAGGCTTTCTCGGTGACTTCGACCTTTGCGCCTTTGAGCTTATAGACGGCCGCGAGCAGGGAAACCTGGCTGTTGTTGGCGATGGCGAGCACCGACCCAGCACCGGAGATTTTTCCTGCGAGTGTGGCGGGATCGTCGAATGGCTTCATCTCCGCTTTGAGAATCGCGGGGTCAGTGATGCGGACGGTCTTCACGTTGAAGAGCTGAGTGAAGGACCATCCGGTGTCGTCGTAGGGATGTTTTTGCGGATCGTCGGGCGCCCAGAATTGCTTGTCGAGGAGGGCGTCGGCGGCGCGCGAGTAGGGCTGGTCCATGCGGACGACGATACTGCCGGCGGGGAAGGTCTCTGATTTGGGCTTGTCTCCGCGTTTCTCAGGCGGGACATTTGCTGTGGCCGGCGCGGAGAGGAGTTGCATCTCGACATGTTGCCGCTTCAGCGCTTTGAGTAGCTCGATCTCGCGATTGGTGTTGGTTGCGTCAGCGGGAATGACATAGGCGGCTGGGCCTTCGAGCGTAGGCTTCTGCACCGCGCGCTTGCTCTTCAAGTAATAGTTGTCGAGGAAGTGCTCGGTATGGTGCGAGAAGTAGGAGATCGTCGATAGCAGCGCGCTCTCTTCGTAATTATTGTTGTCGCGCTGCGACCAGGTAACGACGGGGTACGGCGGGTTCTGCCGATACCAGGTGCGCGAATACTCCTCGGGATCGAGGATGCGCTTTTCAGTGTCGGCGCCTCCGTTGCCGAAGGTCTCGTAGAGGCGGCTGATGCCGTTGTGCATTCCGGCGAGGAACATCAGGTAGCCCGGGCTCCAGGTATCGAAGTCGCCGTGAGTGAAGACTCCGGGCATGCCGAAGGTTTGCATCTGCGCGACGTTGTTCCAGCCGAGCTCGGCCCATTCGTCGGCGAGCAAAGGATCGACCCAGGCGTTGTAAGGGCCGTCGCCGACGGTGTTGTCGTAGAGGAAGGGCACTGATTCGTGCAGGTCGTGCAGCACCTGGGCGTGCCAATCGATATAAGTATCGAGGACGTTGCGGGTGAGGTCGAGGGTCATCGCCATCGCGTCGCGGTTGTTGTCGTGGGCGACGTAGTGGCCCCAATAGAGCAGTCTCGGCCAGTCTTTGCCAGGATTGGCCTTGTGCCATTTATAGATATCGACCATGCGGTCGCGGCCGTCGACCTCGACGACCGGGGTGATGAGCACGATCATGTGGGAGCGGATGTATTTGATGTAGGGCGCGTCGTCGACGGCGAGGCGATAGGCGAGTTCCATGAGCGCGGTGGGCGCGCCGGTTTCGGGCGAGTGGATGGTCCCGGTGATGTAGTACACGGGGTAGGACTGGCTGATGAGTTGACGCGCCTTGGCGTCATCGAAATTGATGGCGCGCGGGTCTCCCAGCTGGGCGAGGCGGGCGCTGTTTTCTTTTGCCTTGGCGAGAATCTCAGGATCGGCGATGGCGGCGGCGATCATCTCGCGGCCCTCTTCGGAGTGGCCGATGGTAAAGACTTTGACGCGCGGGCTCGCGGCTTCCAACATGCGGAAATATTTGTAGACATCTTCCGCGTAGGGAAGCATGTCGGGTGCGCCTGAGACGTCGCCGAGGACTTTCTCTGGAGTGGGAACGGTCTTCGATGCTGGAAGGTAATCCACCAGCGGCGAGGTGAAGGCCGGGTCGGTGGTGTACTTGCGCATCTGGTCGGTGTAGTGCTGGTCGACCGGCTGCGCGGGATCGCGGGCGTAGTCGGTGCTGAGCGACTGTGCGAGCGCGGGAACGGTCCCAGCGAGCAGAAGGGAAGACGCGAAGGTCGAAGACAGGAAGATTCGGGCCAGCTGCGAAGCTCTCATGAAGCTCTCTTTGACAGGATTTGGAATGCTCGCGGGCGAAGCTGAATAGTGAAGGTTGAATTATAGATGGCTATTCGGGGCTGAAGCGACGACCTTGCTAAGCGGGACTTCAACGGTTCCGGCGAGGTTGGCGTTGAGGTCGAATACGCCGCTGCGGAGTATTGCGCCGTTGCTCGGAGCGTCGATATCCAGGTTGAAGTTGACGCCGTTGGCCTTGACCTGCGCGTAGCGCGCCGCATCCATATCGAGGTCGAGTTCTCTGACGATCCAATTCAGGGCGACACCTTCGTGGTCGTAGACGAGGATGGTGGCTTCGAGCTTGCCGTGGCGCGAACCGTCGGGATTGGCGTCGAGTTCGAGACCGCTGGCAGCGATGACGAAATCGACGCGGTAGCGGGTAAGAGGAGCTTTGAGATTCGGATTGTCGCCGGAGGGCTTTGCGTCCGCCGGAGTCGCGATGCGTTGCACGCGAAGCGCGAGCGGGATTTGAGTCGTGTTCGGCATCCCCGGGCCCATGAAGGGATGAAGTGGATCGCCGGCTGGCTTGGCTGCGTCGGCCTTCGCCTCTTTGGTATCGGCGGCGTAGTAGCCGCGGCGGTAGGCTAGCTTGTCACCGGCGTCTTCGTGATTGAGCTTGACTTGGATCTTGCGGTATTTTCCGTCGGTGGCGGTGTTGGTCGGGGTGTAGGTGATGGTGTAGAAGTAGGAGCCCTGATCGACAACGTGCGCGACTGCGTCGGCCAATCCATTGGAGTTGATAGTGGCAGCTCCGCCAGTGTCCTGGGCGATGACCTGCATCGCGGTATGGTTGGCGTTGCGCTGCACGGAGTCGTTTTGCAGGCTTCCAAGTTCCATGTTTTGCGCCATCTGCTGCTGAGATTGCCCCCCAGGAGAGGGGGCCGCTCCCGTCTGAGTTTTTTGCCCAGTGTTGGCTGCGGTCGACGAGGACGGAGACATCTGAGGGGGACCGCTGGTTGCCTGAAATCCCCCTTGGGCGTCGTAGAGGGAATCGGTGGAATTTCCTTCTGCCGCGACTGGATAGACGGCCACCTGAGCTGCGGCGAGCATCGCATCGGTCTTTCTGACCAGCGGGTCGTACTCGCGGCTGACTGCAAAAGCGTCTCTCAGCTGAGGGTTGGGGAAGAGAACCAGCGGAAAGGCGCTTGAGAACCAGATGACGTTCTTCCGGCCGGGAATTCCGGCGAGATATCCGGCGAGCGACTGGAAGGCCTGAAGGGTGGTCTTAACACGGAGGTCGTTTTGCGAGGAAGATTGCTCGGCCAGGAATTGTTGTAGGGCGGAAGCTGCCGATGCGGCCTCAGGCGAGAGGGTGTCGGCGGCCGATTGTTGAATCTGTCCAGTGAGCGACTGATTGGCGGCTCTGTCTCCCGAAGATGCCAGCAGGGGGGAAGAGACGGGGCCACCGCCGAGCTTCGGGTTTCTGAGCGCGGCTGAGAGCTGAGAGGCATCGTCAGTAAATCCTTGAACATAGCCGAGCGTATTGCCGAGAGTGAAGACCGCCATGCGCGTTCCGGGGGGAATGTTCTTCAGATACTTCAGCATCTGCGCATGAACGAAGCTCTGGTCGGCCAGCTGAGTGTTCATCGAGTCGAGCAGCAGGACTGTCACTGCATCGCTGGGTGGGACGCGGGGAATGTTGGTGAAGATGTTGGGCGGCAGAGGCGGCAAGCTGGCCTCGCTTGTGGCGAGCGGATGAGCGCCGGAGTGCTCCTCGAAGAACGTGATGGCCTGGGGATGACCGTCTTCGCCGACCTGGAAGTCTTCCTTGTGCAGCCCCTTTACGGGCTTGCCGTCGCGTCCCGTCACGACGACATCGAGCAGGACGGTGCGAGCATTGGCTTTGAAGACGAGGCGGCCGTTTTCGTCTGGAACTGCGGTCTGCGCGAAGAGCGGCGTCGCGATGAGCGAGCTGCACAGAACGATGATGGAGAAAGTCAATCCGGGGCGCTGAAGCATGGGTGTGTCCGCGGGAACTGCGCCTCAGCGTCTTTCAGAGGCCAGATCAGTTTACACAACCCCAATCGTTGTTTGAGGCGCGCTGGACGCTAGTCCGCGAGTACGAGTTTGCCAATGGTTGCGAGTTGCATGTTCGAGGTTCCCTCATAGATCTTGCCGATCTTGGCGTCGCGGTAGAACTTTTCGACGGGGTAATCCTTGACGAAGCCATAGCCGCCGAAGACTTCGACGGCCTGGCTGGCGACGCGTTCGGCCACCTGGGAGGAGAAATACTTGGCCATCGCGGCTTCTTTGACGTAGGGGAGCTTGGCATCTTTGAGCCGGGCGGCGTTGTAGACGAGCAGGCGAGTGGCTTCGATTTCGGTGGCCATCTCTGCGAGCGAAAACTGGACGGCCTGGAAGTCCGCGATGGCTTTGCCGAACTGCTTGCGCTCTTTGGCATAGGCTGCGGCGTGCGACCATGCTCCTTGGGCGAGACCGAGCATCTGTGCGCCGATGCCGATGCGGCCCTCGTTGAGGGTCTCGATGGCGATCTTGTAGCCTTTGCCGGGCTCGCCGAGGACGTTTTCGGCAGGGACGTGGCAGTCCTCGAGGATGATCTCGCAGGTCGAGGAGGCGCGGATACCGAGCTTGTCTTCCTTCTTGCCGACGGAAAACCCGCTGGTGTTTTTCTCGACGAGGAAGGCGGTGATGCCTTTGTATCCTGCCGCTGGGTCGAGGGTGGCGAAGACGATGAACATGCCAGCCTCGCGGGCGTTGGTGATCCAGAGTTTCTGACCGTTGAGGATGTAGCCGTCGCTGCGCTTCTCGGCCCTGGTCTGTAGCGCAAAGGCGTCGGATCCCGAGGCGGCTTCGCTGAGCGCGTAAGCGCCAATGAGATCGGTGGCGAAATGGGGCAGAAATCGGCGTTTTTGCGCCTCAGTGCCCCAGCGAAGCAGCGCATTCACGCAGAGAGTGTTCTGAACATCGACCAGCACGCCGATGGAAGGGTCGACGGCGGAGATGGCCTCGACAGCGAGGATGGCCTCGAAGAAGGTGCCGCCGGAGCCACCGTACTCGATCGGGACCTCGATCCCCATGAGGCCGAGGTTGAAGAGCTGGGGGATGAGTTCTGGGGCGAAGTGCTGTTCCTCGTCCATCTGGCGGACGAGCGGGGCGATATTTTCTGTGGCGAAGTCGCGGACGGTGGAGCGAAAGAGCTCTTCATCTTCGGTTAGTTGAGTGAGCGGAGCGGGCGCGGGCGTCGGAGTGAGAACTTCGGACATCGGGAACCTCGACCCGGAATCAGCCGGGCAGCAAGATCAGGCAAACAAGCGAGTTTAGCAGGAAGCCCGCAGACTGGGCTGCGCCGGAGTCAGCCGGCGGTGGGGACGGGTTGGTCCTTTGCATTGAGTCGCATTGTGCGGCGCAGGTTGCGAGGCTGCGCAGGCCGAGCGGAGCGGTGCACGATCGACAGGTTCTCGCGATCGAGAATCAACCTGACTTGCTTGCGGGCGTGTGCGGCCCAACGGCTGGAGGGATCGAGCTTGAGGTAGGCGGTCCAATGGCGAAGTGCCTTGCGACGTTCGTTGGTCCGCTCGAAGGCGAGGGCCAGGTTGTAATGCGCGTCGGCGTAGGTGGGTACCAGACGGATGGCGTTCAGATAGGCGGCGATGGCTTCAGGCAGGCGCTTGAGCTCGTCGAGTACATTGCCTAGATCGAAAAAAGCCAGGGCGTAGTTCGGATCAGCCTGCGTCGCACGTTTATAGAGCTGCTCGGCGCGGACAAACTGCCGCCGGCTATAGCAGATAGTGCCGAGGTTGATGCAGGCCGCTGCGTGTTGCGGAGTCTCTTTCCAGCATGCGCTCATAGACGCGGACCGCCTCTTCGACTTCTCCGGCATCCTCGTGGCGGATGGCCAGGAGAAACATATCCGCGATGCGATCCTCACTACCCGGCTGATGGATCTCGATTGGGCCGGCCTGTCCGCTTGAGGATCCGGCTGGCGCGCCGTCACTCTCGAAGTTGAAAACGAACTGGCGAGCGATGGGCTCGGTCACCGAACCACGGTGCCAGAAATGAACCCGCGATCCACCGGCGACGGCGCGGGCGTCGAGAAGCGGATTCTCCATTCCGGCGACGATCTTCATTGCGCCGAGCGAGGCGCTGATGCTCGATGCGGAAAACTTAGCGGACAGGTCGCGGAGCGTGCGCAGACGACCGACTTCTTCGAGGCTGTAAGTGTCGCGGCGGGGAATCAGACCCTTTTGTTCCCAGGCCCGGAGGTGGGCTGGGCGAATCTTCAGGTAGCGGAGAACGTCTTGACGGTGAATTCGGGTCACAGGGTGCTCTCGCGGTAACCGTCTACTTGCTCTCAAACGATTATGCGGAGCGACGTACCGGGGCACAAGAGCGCAAAATCAAAATCTAGTGGATAAAGCGGTACTAGATAGGGTACAGGTGTTAATTTCTTGCGCGGAGGGCGGACAAACATCTGGAGCCGACGACCGGAATCGAACCGGTGACCTGCTGATTACGAATCAGCTGCTCTACCAGCTGAGCTACGTCGGCTTGACCTTAGTTAGTCTAGAGCAGAAGTACAGTCGGTGTCATGTGCCGGAGAGCGGCAATGTAGGCCTTTTCTTAAGGAAAGAGCCTGCCGAACAAGGCTCTCCGCCTTCCAGGAACTGTACTTCTGCTCTCTCGTTCGCTGTGCCGGGAGTAAAGGCGCGGGAGCCGGGCTCTCCGAGTCGGTCGTCACAGTCGGAATTGGTTCGAAACCGGCTTCATTCAAGAACAGAAAATGGCCGGACAGCAACGAAAAGGCCACCCGGCAACAGGGCGGCCTTTTCTCTTAGGGAGAACAGTTCCAACGGAGGCAAAGCCATCAGAACTTTCTGGCGAAATAGTATGGTTGGGAAAACCGAGTGTCAAGGCAAAATCCGAAGCCTTGCAAATAGCTGATTTGGGGCGGGTTCTGGCGGGGCGGAGAAGCGCGTCGCGAATAATGGTCTTCGCCTTATCTTCGCATCGAGGTGGGTTTTAGCTTCGGTAACGCGAGATGAATGAGCGATTTAGTACGCTTTTTGCACAGTTTTTAGTTCAAATCCATCATTCGCCCAGATGCAGGCTGATGAATTCCGCGTCTGCGAGGGTGGAGGCGGGCTTGCCGCGCAGACGCCGATAGAGAGCCCGTCCGCCGCCGAGGAATATGCCCAGAAGCAAAGCCGTTCCGCCCAGAATCGCGGTGAGTGTAATGATCCCGACAAGCAGCCTAGCGGTCTTGGAAACCTCGCTGACGTACCCCTGAGGATGGTTCCAGGTGACCTCGGCGCTGTAATTCACGCTGGAAATCAGCTTGTGTGCCGCCTCAGCAGAGAAATTTCCGCTGCTGATCGCCAGCAATGGCCCACTGCGGCGGCTCTGTAGGGCCGCTAGGCTGCTTGCGGCCAATTGGGTGCTCCATTGGGTGGTGGGAGTGTTTCCGGCGGCCAGAAAAGCGGCCACGGCGCTTGCGCGGTTGGCCGCAAGCTGCGGTGTCGGATAGTCGATCAGGGTGAGGGCGCCATCGCCATCGCGACCGGAGTATTGGGCGGTGATGACCTCGGCGCCGCGGTCGAAATCGACCAGCAAAGGAGGCAGAAGTCCGCCTCCGCGAACATAGCCTATGGGGCCGAGGGCGTAGCGGGTCGACTGCGGATCGAGGCCGGCCTGAGGCAGATACCCCGGCAGCGGTGGAGGAACCCCCGCGCCACCTTCGGCCTTGGGCAAGGAACCGGCAAGTTCGCGTAGTTCGGCGGCAGACATCCCGGTGAGGTGGTCGAAGGTCGCGTCCACCAAGGTCGAACTCTGCCAGAAAAGAACCCTTGTACCGTCGAAGACTCCGCCAAAGCCGACTTCCTGTTTAGGCAGGCCGGGGCGGCGATAGAAGGTGTACGCGGCGTAAGCGCCGGAGGCATCGACGAAGCGGATGGCGCGCACGCTGAGTTTGTCGCCGTTGCGGGTGTAAGTGGCGGAGGCGAACTGGGCGAATCCATCCTCTTTGAGCAGATCGGCGTTGGCGCTGTCGGCCGCTTCGGGAGCGACACCGGTTGTGGCTGGCGCGGCAAGCTGCCATCCGGCGAAGTCAGTGGGAAGGAGTGGCGGTGGAGGTGGGGCTTTTGCGGTCTTTGCGAGGGCCAGATTGAGGCAGAGGAAGCCTGCGAGTGCGACGACGGTGGCGCGGAATAAAGTGCGGCGAAACATACCCATCTGCTCCTGAGACTACCACTGGAGAGTGCAAGTTAGCTGCGGCCGCCTCCTGCCTCAAACGTTGTTGGCTTTCACCCAGGTCAGCGTCGACCCAACGGCCGAGAAAACAATTGCCAAAGTCAGCGCGTAAGCAATTAGTCTGACAAAGTTGAAGCTGGGCTTATCTCGCAGCCAGATTTGAATAGCTATTCCAGCCATTGCCAGAGCGACATCGATCGCATAGGTCATAGCCAGATTCTTCGGCGCTATACGAAGAATATCCGCTGGAGTGATGGGAACGAAGAACAATAGCGTGAGGTTAAAGAGGACGATCACGCAGACGAAGCAGGTCATTGCAACATAGGCATTCCTATCGGCTCGCCGTAGAAACTTCATAGCGGATGAACTCAGATTTCGTAGCATTTCCAGATTTCGTCGAGATCGAGATGGAACCCTTCGACCGGGCCGTTCCCTTGAAGGAATTTTCCCGATGTAACCGTAACTGCCTCGTGCGAATAAATGAAAACACGTTTTTGATATGGGTCGACTAACCAGCCAACCGCCGCGCCGTTCTCGATCCATCGCTCCATCTTTTCTTTCGCGTCTGCGGGCCGATCGGACTTCGAGAGCAGTTCGATGACGAAATCGGGGCAGCGATAGAGGAAATGCTCCATCTCGCCCTTGCTGATCCCCGCCATCGTTTCAGGCAGAAGGTAGGCGGCATCCGGGTTGAGCATGGCGCTATCGGCGAGGAAGAACCCGGTGCTGGAGTCGAAGACCCGGCCGCGTCGGTGAGTCTTCCACCAGGCCCGCAGCTGATGATTGATCTCGGAATTTCGGTCGCCTGTCGCGCCCGCCGCTGGTGCATGCACGATGATCTCTCCGTCTCTGGTGCGCTCCAGTATGAAGAAATCGTTGGCGAGGCACAAGGCTTCGAACTGCTCGTCCGACAGTGGTTGGTCCCAAGCCAGGCTGCGTGGCGGAGACTCGGGATCGAGATGGAGCAGAGCGTTCACACGATGATTCTATCGCGGCGGCACTATCGCGAGCCTACTTCAACTTAATCTCGAGCACTTGAATTGCATACTTCGGCACTGTGTACTTGAAGTTGTCTTTCACCCCGGAGATGGTCTTTTCCTGAGGGACGATGTGCTTCGGATCGGTGATGGTGTTGGTATCCTGCGTGGTCTTCGATGAGAGGCTGATCACGCGAGCGCTGTTCGCGATGGACTTTGCCCCGGTGAGCTGAAGATCGATCGGTTGCGCGATCGACGAGGCGTTGACGAGCTTGAGATAGAGAACGCCTTTGTCGGGATCTTCGGTTGCGGAGTAGAAGAACCTTTGGCCGCCGCCGCTGACCGTCGATCCGACGACTTCTTTCCCGAGATACTTGCTGAACAGAACCTGGGCGTAATAGCTGGGTGAGCCGTAACTGGTGAGTGTGTCATAGCCGATCAGGTCGCTGCGCCACTGCATGCCGCCGGGGTTCACATTAACCAACAGCGGAGCGTAGCTGGCGAGGATGATGAGATCGCTATTGCGCTCCATGCCGGTCATCCAGGCGGCGTCGCCGAGGGCTGCGCCGAAGTTGGGAGTTGGACCGCCCTCGCGGGTCGCCCATTCCCCGACAAAGATCTTTGGACCATTGCGGTCGGCGTTGTCGTAATGATGGACATCAGCGAAGAACTCTTCGGCCTGCTTGTAGTAGTGGTCGTCGATGATGTCGGGTTTGATGCTGGTGACCGGAGTAGTGGCGATCAGTTGGAGATTCGGATACTTTGCCTTGATTGCTTTGTAAAACTGGGCGTAGCGGCCGTCGTAGCTCTTGGATTTGTCAAAGAAGTCTTCATTGCCAATCTCGACAAAATTAAGAGCGAAAGGCGCGGGATGCCCATCCTTTGCGCGCTCGGCGCCCCATTTCGTGTCGGTGCCGCCGGTGACGTACTCGATCTCGTCGAGAGCGTCCTGAACGTAGGGATCGAGGGCCGGGCCGGGTTCGACGTGCTCCTGTGCCATCGAGTATCCGGCGTAGACGGCGAGTACCGGTTGCATCTTGAGGTCTTCGCACCAGTAGAGGAACTCGAGCAAGCCCAGGCCATCGGAGGAGTGGTAGCGCCACGGACTGGGATGGGTGGGACGATCAACCCATGGGCCAATGGTCTTCTTCCAATCGAAGCGCTCGGAAATGTGGTCGCCCTCGAGATAATTTCCCCCGGGGAAGCGGAGGAAGTTGGGCTGCATGTCTGCCATCTTTTCCATCAGGTCGATGCGAAAGCCGTGTTCGCGACCCTTATAGGTCGGGGGAAAAAGAGAGACGACATCGAGCCAGAGAGTGCCAGGATTTTGAACCGAGAGAACGAGGTGATTGCTTGCGGAGACACCCACATGCCCGGTTTTCAATGTAGTGCTGTACTGCTTCCAATCGGAAGTGACTGCGGGGACGGTGGCGCTGGCAACCGCCATGCCCGTCTCGTTGTTGACGATGCTGATCTTGACTGGGCCAAGGGTGGGAGTGTCAGTCTTCGCATAAAACGATGCCTGGTAGGTCGTGTCGGGACGCACCGGGATTCCCCAAAAGCCGTCGTTCTGAATGCCGGCGTCGTTGCCCGGGCTTGCCTGCTTCACGCTGATCTTGAGACTGCGGGTCAGCACGGCGCTTGGTCCGTTTGCATGGTCGACCGCGATGGTCGCTTGAGCGTTGCCGAGATTGACGGCGACCCAATGCTCCAGGTTGTCCCATTGAGGGCCGACCACGCGGCTGTTGACCAACTCCGCATAGAGGCCGCCATCGTAGGAGTAGTTGATCTCTTCGGTCATCAAGCCGTACAGCGTTGGACTTACCTTCGCAACTGCCTTGTCGGTCTGGATCTGCAGCGTTGCTACCGGGGCCTGCTGCGCAAGCAGCGAGGGCGTGGCGCACGAAAGGGCGAGCGAAAGAATGCCGGCAGAGAACTGGGAACGCGAGAGAATCATAACTGTGCCTCGGTTTGCGGAAACGTTTACCCGGCCAATTGTAAAGGACGAAAAGCTTTCGCGCACGTCGCTATCGAGATTCTCAATTCCCTGGAAGCCGAGCGGAGTTCTCGGCAATGCGGACACCGCTCAGCCCGCTCACATAACGGGCAATTCCGCGGTAGAGCGACTCGGCGATGCGCTGGCGGTAGTTGGGATCGCGGAGTTCGCTGGCATCGTCGGGATTAGTGAGGAAGGAGATCTCAGCGAGGATCGATGGCATGTTGGCGCCGATCAGCACCACGAAAGGCGCTTGTTTGACACCGCGGTCTTTCAAACCTGGATTGCCTTGGTCGAGTCCGTCGTAGAGATACTTCTGGACGTCGGAGGCGAACTCGCGCGACTCGTCGATCTTGTCGTGCAGTGCGATCTTCTTAACCAGGTCGGAGAGCTGATGAATCGATTGCTGCGAGACCGCGTTTTCACGCGCTGCCAGCTCGAGTGATTCTGGTGAGGAAGTGAAGTTCAGGTAATAGGTCTCTACGCCTCGGGCGCTGGGGTCGGGGCTGGAGTTCGCATGAACGGAAACGAAGAGGTCGGCCTGTGCCTTGTTGGCGATCGCGGTGCGCGTTTCGAGCGGAATAAAGGTGTCATCGCTGCGGGTGAAGATGACGTCCGCCCCGAGACGCTGCTTGAGCAGCTTGCCGAGGCGAAGCGAGACGTCAAGCACGACATCTTTTTCTTCGATGCCTTCAGGGCCGAGGGTGCCGGAATCGTGGCCACCATGGCCGGGATCGATCACGATGCGGCCGATCTTCAGCCCGAGCGCGCGGACCATCGAGCGGCCGCCGTCGGCAGTCGGCTCAGCTTCATGAATTGTCGACGACGCGGTATCCGTAGTGCCGGCGGTTTCGGCGGACCTGCTTCGTTTCGGTTTGGGGCTTGGGGTGGACTTTGCTTGCGTGAGATCGGGCTGCGAAGCTGGGGTCGTGCCCGCCACGGAGGCGGCAATCGGCGCACTCGTCGGGTGGCTGGTGGCTTTCACGCGGTCCGGCTGGTGACTTAACGCGGCAATATCCTGTGTGGCCTTGGCGTCGGTAGATGGAGAATTCTGATTTGTAACTGTAGCTGTGGCAGATGTCTTCGTCGCCGGCAATGGCGGCGGTGTTGAGGACGTTGGCGGCGTGGCGGGCTGCTTTTTAGGCGTCGTTGCGACTGGATTCGTCGTTGTCTGCGCCTGGGCCGGAGATTGGGTTTGGGCCTGGGCGATTTGCTGATTAGCCGTCGCGGGTTTGCGTCCGTGAATGTCGATGATGAGCCGGTATGGGTTTGGTAGCAGGAACGCCGAGTAATCGCTCACATCACTAACATCGAGCACGACGCGCGTCACATCGTTGGAAAACTGCGCAACGCGGATGCGCTTAAGAAAGCCGTCGTCGATGACGCTCACTGACTTGCCGATGAGCTCGGGCGAGAGGCGGGTGCCGTGCAGATCGAAGAAGATGCGGTCAGGATCAGGAACGCGAGCAGCCTCGTATTGCACTTCATCGCCGAGGTCGATGGCGACGCGTGTGTAGATCGAGGTCGACCAGTGGCGAACTCCGGAAACTTGGACCAGCTTGCCCTTGCGGCGCGGAGGTTCGGCGTAGCTCGATGGGAGGACAGGCTGCGTCGGTACCGTTGCGTGCGGAATATCTTGTGGGGTCACGGCGTTCTGACCCGATGCAGTGCCCTGGCCCGATGCAGCTGGCGCAGAGACGGAACGAATTGCCTGCGGTGACGTGGCCGGCGTTCGAGTTGACGATGGCGGGGTCGTAGCTGGCGGAGTCGAGAGCGGCGGAGTTGAGGGCGGCGGCTTAGCGTCCTGCGATTGAATGGCGGCGGTCAGTACAGTATTCGAATGCTTTTGGTGCGGTGCGGGCGTCGGCGCAGGCGTGGATGGTGAGGCGGCTCGCGAAACGGTTGATGGAGGTGCATTGCCCGAATGCTTTGCCGCAGCTTCATCGGTGTGGAGTTCTTTGAGGTCCGCGCGGGCCTGGGTGGCTTCGGCATTGCGCGGATATTGCTTGAGAAAAGACTGATAGGTCGTCTTGGCTTCCGCACTGTCATTCAAATCGTGGAAGTAGATGTCTCCCTCGGCGAGCAGGGAGTCGGCGCGATAGCGGCTTTCGGGATATTCGCGGCGAAGAAATTCGTATTGGCCGATCGAGTCGCGCAGGGACTTTTCATCGTTGAGAGTGCGTCCCTGTTCAGCGAGTAGTTGGGCGACGGCGAAAATGCTGGCGTCGGCCTTGGGCGACGCGGGATCGTCGTGATAGATGGCGCGATAAAGGTCGAGGACGCGATCGTAGTCGCGCCGGGTACGTTGATCTTCGGGGCGGCCTTCGAGTAATTGCCTGGCGCGTTGCGCCTCAGCGTAGGGTGATTCGGCGGCTTTGTGTGAGGGCGCTGCGGAGGCAAATGCTACGGCGGCGAAAAGCGCAAAGAGTGCGATTGCAAGATGCGCCAGGTAAGGATTCGAATGGCGTTCGGAGCGCGCTGCCGCTGCCTCGCGGCGGAGGTGGCGGGTGCATGCTCGATTGCCTACGAAACGCGCCATAGATGCTGGAGAGACTCCCCGCCAGAGACTCTCTCATTATAGGTTTGCACGAACGGGCAAAACCCGGAAACGACCCGCCAATTCACGGAGGGAACCTCATGCTGAACGGGCGGACTGGTCGTTCAGGTACACACAGCTTTGCCACTATCCGAGCAACGACGCGACGACCTCAGGCACACTGGCGAGCGCGGCGTCGAGTTGATCCGCGTCTTTGCCTCCGGCCTCGGCCATGTCGGGGCGTCCGCCGCCGGAGCCTCCGACGTGTTTGGCGACGGGCGCGATGATTTTTCCGGCCTGGACTTTGGCGGTGAGGTCTTTGGTAACGCCGACAATGATGGCGACTTTGCCGTCTTCCTGAACGGAGCCGAGGACGACGACTCCGGAACCTAACTTGTTGCGCAGGTTATCGACCAATACGCGGAGCTGCCCGCGATCGAGCGCCCCGACTTTTTGTGCGAGGACTTTCACGCCTTTGACCTCGACGGCCTGATCGGCGGCGGAGCTTACCGACGATGCAGCGGATTTCATGCGGGCTTCGTCGAGCTCGCGGCGGAGTTTCTTCAGCTCTTCTTCGTTGGCGGCGAGCTTGTTGCGCAGCGAGTCTGCCGGCGAGAGCTCGACGCTTGGCGCGAGTTGATTCGCGAGCTGCGCTACGGCGAAGTCGCGGCGGAATTCTTTGAGCGCGCCGAGTCCGGTGACGGCTTCGACGCGGCGAACTCCTGACGACACAGAGCCCTCGCCGAGCAGCTTGATGGTGCCGATCTCGCCGGTGGCGGCGGTGTGGGTGCCTCCGCAGAGTTCGGTCGAGAAGTCGCCGATCTTGACGACGCGTACCTTCTCGCCGTACTTCTCGCCGAAGAGCGCCATGGCGTGGTACTCGTTGACGGCGACGTCGATGGGCACGTCTTCGAGGGTGACGACTGCGGTGTTCGAGAGCACTTCCTTATTAATGATGTCTTCGATGTCCTGCAGCTCTTCGTCGGCGATCGCGGTGAAGTGAGAGAAGTCGAAGCGGAGACGATGATCGTCGACGAGCGACCCAGCCTGCTTGACGTGCTTGCCGAGCACTTCGCGCAGTCCGGCGTGGAGCAGGTGGGTTCCGGTGTGGTTGCGGCGCGTGGCGTTGCGGTAGTCGGCGTCGACGACGGTGTCGACCTTGTCGCCGATGCGGATGGGCTGGCGAACTAGCACCTTGTGGGCGAAGACTCCCTGCACCGGCTTCGTCGCGCCGCTGACCTCGGCGACGATGGAGTTGTGGTCGTCGGAGTAGAGCCAGCCGATGTCGCCGACCTGTCCGCCGGAGTCGGCGTAGAAGGAGGTTTGGTCGAGGACGATCTCGACCTCTTCGCCGGGCTTCGCTTCTTGCGCTCCGACGCCATCTTTAATGATGGCGAGGACTTCTGCGCCTTCGACCGTGAGCAGCTTGTAGCCTTCGAAGTCGGTCTTGGGGAGTTCGCGGAAGACGGGGCTGGCGGATTTTTGCGAGCCGCCTTTCCAGGAGGCGCGGGCGCGGGCTTGTTCTTCGGCGCGGGCTTGCTCGAAGCCTTCGAGATCGAAGTGAATGCCCGCATCGTGACGCGGCGTCCATGCATGAAGTCGTAGCGGCAGGCCATAGGTTTCGTAGAGATGAAAGGCCTTGTTTACCGTCAAGAACAGCTGACAGGATTCGCATAGCGTGCATCCCCAGTTCATCATCGAGTTGCCGAGAGTATCTCATCTCTTGCATTCGCTGATCGTTCTTCATATGTGCCTCGTTTCAACTCCAGCAGCCGCTTTTCAATTTCGAGCTAACTATGCGCGAGTATTCCGAAACGGTTCTACGCGACACCTGCGAATTGTTTTTCCTCCTCCTAGGATCCTCTCGAGCTTCGACATCTGCCTACTCTAGCAGTTCCGGGTAAGGCGCACCGTTCCGCATTCGATTACCGAACATTGCAATTACATGCGTGACCATATGTAAAAGAACGGATGCTCTACAGCCAAGAACGCGACCATGGCGAAATACCACGGCGGAGAATTTTCCGCAGAACATAGCCTCTGCCTTCGTTGGCAGGAGAACCCCGTCAGCAATCAAGAAAGTTGCGGCCCGCGCATGGTCTGCAATGATGCGAAGGCAGGCATTCCGACGATCGATTGCTGTTGATTCTCCCAGTCAGCTCATCGGCGGCACGTTCAATTAGCGGAGTGAATAAATCGGTCTCAAAGTTAGAGATCTTGCCTTGCAACACAGCAGCCGTACGCTCCAACCCCATGCCGGTATCAATAGAAGGCTTCGGCAACAGGTTCAGCGTTCCCGTCGAATCCCGCTCAAACTGCATGAAGACCAGGTTCCAAATCTCTACATAGCGGGCATCATCCTGCGGGAACGGCAAGTCTTTGTCTGGAGTCTCCGAAGCCCCAATCCCCATGTCATAGAAAATCTCCGAACATGGCCCGCACGGGCCGGTGTCGCCCATGGCCCAGAAGTTGTCCTTCATGCCCATGGTGAAGATGCGTTCTTTGGGAACTCCGACTTCGATCCAGATATTGTTCGGCTTCGTCGTCGCGGGGCACTCCGTCGGCGCCCTCGAAGATGGTGACGTAGAGCTTGTCCTTGGGAATGCCGAACCACTCGTCGGAGGTGCAAAGCTCCCAGGCGTAGGCGATGGCTTCGCGCTTGAAGTAGTCGCCGAAAGAGAAGTTGCCGAGCATCTCGAAGAAGGTGTGGTGGCGGCGGGTGAAGCCGACGTTTTCGAGGTCGTTGTGCTTGCCTCCGGCGCGGACGCACTTCTGCGAGGTGGTGGCGCGGTTGTAGTCGCGGCGCTCGTTGCCGAGGAAGACATCCTTGAACTGGTTCATGCCCGCGTTGGTGAAGAGCAGCGTCGGGTCGTTGTGGGGCACGAGCGAAGAGGAGTGGACACGGCGGTGCCCCTTGGTCTCAAAGAAGCGCAGGAATGTTTCACGAATTTCAGAGCCGGACATGTATTTCATAGGGACTTTCAGTTTACGTGAGTGCTGGCCGCACGGGCGACTGCGGCTTCGCCGCCAAATCCCATAGTGCCTGTGCAGGTGCTGCGAACTCACTCCCCCATTTATGAATTCCTTATCTCCTCCTTAGCGTGGGCTTACGGGTCGCTGCCTAGCATCAGTGATGGCGGCGATGTGCCGCCGAGCAGACGGAGGGTCACAAATGGCGATGTGGAGGAAAGTTCGTAGCAAATGGCGGAAGCAATCAACGGACGAGATGCTGCAGCATGAGCTTGCTCTGAGCTGCGCTTAGGGTGCTGGTGCTCTCGTCTTTTTCGAGCGGGCGTTGAGTGTGGCGTCCGCTCCTACTTTGCAACGTGATCTCAGAAGTGAGTCCAGTGAATGAACCCTCACGGCGATATGCAGTATTTCTTTCAGGTCGAGCGCATGGTGCTGGAGCACCAGTTGAAGGCCGCGTTGCAGAGAACGTCGGCGCTGCGGGCTCGCGCCGCCAAACTAAAAGACTTTGCCAGTGCGGAACAGGCGATGCAACTCGAACGGATTCTTCTCAATTCGCAACGCCAGCTCAACAAGCTGCAGTGAGCGGCATGTACCTCTTTTTGCAAGAACATAGACGGCGGCGGAGTTCACCCGCCGATCGACAGGACGGTCCAATGAATACCCTAAGCGCTCCGCGCTATGCGGAACAGTGATTCTTCTAATTCTTTCCATGAATACGCATCGGCTAGCCGCACAAGCGGCGACGCCAAGCCAGGCGCAGTCGGCCTTGGCCAACCAGCCGGCTGGCAACCAGATGCATTCTGAGGTCGCATTGCTCAACGAAGGCGACAGTTCTGCTCCGCCGGCTCCAATCGCGGCAACAGCAGACGCACCATCGAGCGTCCCTGACAATGCTAGGGCCGGGGCCAGCATGGATCCGCAAACTCCGGCAGCCGCGCCGGGCGCGGTGGCGCCCGCGACCGGGCCGCAGCCGGGATTCTTCACGCGTTGGGGGAATGCCTACGTGGCCGACTGGCACGGACATGCTCCGGGGACGGATCCCTCGCTGGTGTCGCCGCGTCGGGGCACGCCGCCTCCGATAGCCTCTCCGCCCTTTCCGGCGACAGACTGGCCGATTGGCGGCACTCCGTTGATTGGCGCGCCGGACACGCAGACCTATCCGCTGATGCAGGCGGTTAATGAGAACAAGAGTCGCTCGAAGTGGTATGGCTATGCCGCCGTTGGCGCCAATGGCTCGTCGAATAATCGCGGCAACGCGTCAAAGGGAATCCCCGCCAACTGGCCATCGGCTTATGACGAATTTCCCAACACCATCGTGCTAGACCAGTTTGCCGTGTATTACGAACGGATACCGAACGAAGCGCAGCAAGAACATTTCGACTGGGGGTGGCGCGTCACCACCCTCTATGGGCAGGACTATCGCTTTACGACATCGAAGGGAATGCTAAGCCAGCAGTTGCTGGTCAAGAATGCGCAGTATGGTTTCGATCCGGTGATGTTTTACCTGGACTTTTATGTGCCGCATGTTGCGCAGGGGATGAATATCCGGGTGGGGCGGTATATTTCACTGCCGGACATCGAGGCGCAGCTTGCGCCGAACAACTACACCTATTCGCACTCAATTCTTTACACGTTTGATTGCTACACCCAGTTGGGAGCGGTCGCGACCGTCAAGATCAACGATCATTGGACGGTGCAGGGCGGCATCTCGCCGGGCTGCGATGTGATGCCGTGGACGACCGACGCGAAGGTGACTGGCAATGCTTGCGTGGTTTATCACGTGGCGCAATGGCGGCGACGCGCTCAACACCTGCGACAACACGATCAATGACGGCAAGTACGCCTACAACAACCTGACCGCATTTTATGAGACGTGGTATCACCGCATCAACGCTCACTGGCACACCGACACCGAGGCCTGGTACCAGTACATGCGCGAGACGCCGAATATGTATTGGTATAACGGGACCGATCCGGCGACGGGAATCCAGTACGCGAATACCAAGGCTACGCCCTGGCCAGAGGCGCAGAACTACAGGCCTGGCGGCGGAGCGGCAACGCTGAACTTTGGTGCGGTCTGCGTCGATCCGACGGCTGTCGGCGGCAAATCAGCCGTCGCACTGCTATGCGCCGGAGTGGGCGATCACCAACTATCTGGAGCACAACTTTTGGAACAACCAGGCGTCGCTGAATATCCGCAACGAGTTCTTCGACGACATCAAGGGGCAGCGCACGGGTACTCCCGGCCGGTATGAAGAGCACATGGTGGGATTCGATTTCTGGGTAGGATCGACGGTGACCTTCCGCCCTGAAGTGAGCTTCACCAAATACTACGGGCCGTGGGGATTGAGGGCGTTGGATATTGCTCCGGGGTCGGCGGTGTCGAATTTGCAGAACGGGAATTATCAGCAGGGGAAGACGTATGCGCTGACGGCGGCTGCGGATTTGATATGGCACTTTTGATCTTCTGGCCGAGAACGGTGGAGAGTCTTGTTAGAGATTTGACTGATTCTTGCCGGTCGGTAGATGGCCGGGATCTTCCTCCCGTTGGTCGTCAGGATGACATCGGAGAGATAACGTGACGCCGGTCCTACTCGGGGCCGGCGTCACCTTCTGCGTCGATCGTTTCAACCGCGGCGAGGGTCTCGTCGCTCGCGTTCCAGCTCTTGAGAACCTTGAAGATCACTCCGGTGGAGAAGCCTCCGCGGACTAAGAGGCGCACGACTCGGGCGGATTCCTTTTCATTGGTTGGCTGCTTCACTCGTTTTCGGTCGAGGTGCTTGCGGGCGAGGGCTTCTTCGCTGACGTTTTCGTAGGCGGTGTCGAGCGTGGTGGAGATTGTCTCGGAGCTGACACCTTTCCGCGCGAGCTCCTGTTGGACGCGGCGCTTGCCGAACTTCTCGTTGTCCTGGCGGAGTCGTGTGTAGGTTGCGGCGTAAGCTGGGTCGTCGAGATAGTGGTGCTCTTCGAGGCGAGTGACGACGGCGGCGATCTTTGTTGCTCCGGCTTCGCCTTCTTCGACGCGAGTGCGCATGAGGCGTTTGAGTTCGGTGACGGTGCGCATGCGGCGGCCGAGCGCAGCAATCGCGTAGTCGTAGAGTGCGGGCTCTTCGAGCGGTTCGGGCTTCTTCTTTGGGCGAAAGCTCATGGCTGCCTCTCAAGCGAGTGGGAGAAAGAAACTGCAGGTCCTTCGACTCCGCGCTGCGCGCTCCGCTCAGGATGACAATCGGTGGTGGGAATGCTCATGGCGCCGGCTTCGTATATTGATCCACCCAGTCATTTACGGTTTTGTACCAGAGCTGGGAGTTTTGTGGCTTGAGCACCCAGTGGCCCTCGTCGGGGAAGTAGAGCATCTTCGATGGCACGTTCTGCCTCTGCAGAGTGGTGAAAAGTTCAAATCCCTGGGAGACATCGAGACGATAGTCGAGCTGGCCGTGGACGACGAGGGTCGGCGTCTTGAAGTTCTTCGCAGTAGAGCGCAGGCGACCACTTGCGGTAAGGGTCGAGCAATGCTGACTTGCCGTAGTAGTCCCAGGGCTTGCCTTTGAACTCCCACTCGTTGAACCAGAGCTCTTCGGTCGTGCCGTAGGCGGAGACCGGGTTGAACATGCCGTCGTGGGTGACGATGCACTTGAAGCGGTCGGTGTGACCGAGGATCCAGTTGGTCATGTAGCCGCCGTAGCTCGCGCCGAGCGCGCATTCGCGGGTCTTGTCGATGTAGGGGAAGCTGCGCTCGGCGTAGTCGAGGCCGCGCATGAGGTCGATGTAGGGCTTACCGCCCCAGTCGCCGTTGACTCCGTCGATGAAGGCCTGGCCGTAGCCAGTCGAGCCGCGCGGATTGATCATGATGACGACGTAGCCGTTGGCGGCGAGGAGTTCGGCGTTCCAGCGATAGCTCCAGCAGTCTCCCCATGCGCCTTGCGGGCCTCCGTGGATGAGGAACTTGACGGGGTATTTCTTGTTAGGGTCGAAGTTGGGGGGCTTGATGAGGAAGCCCTGGACTCTTGACTCCGCCGATGGAGGGGAACCAGAAGGAGTCGAGTTTCGGGAGGTCGAGCTGCGACAAGATGGCTGTGTTGAGGTGGGTCAGTTGCTTCGGCTGAGTATCTGTCTACCTGCGGTAAGCCACAGCCATCGCTGTCTGTTGCGCATAGAAAGCGAGAAAACGTTTCGATTTCGGACGGCGCCCCGAACTGACATTTTGGTCGACTACGAACCCGGTCATCTGCAGACAAGGTGCAGGTCCGAATATTCCGCTTCGGTCGATCGTCGAATCGATCCAGAGCGCCGGAAGCGCGCTTAAAGACATAGATGGGTGCTACACCGTTTTCACCCGAGATGAAATAGATCCGCTCTGAGTCCGGCCCCCAAGCAAATTCGTCGACCCAGTCGTTCCAACTTCGGCAGCAGCATCTGTAGTCTGTTTCGACTGCCGGTCAAACAGCATCAGCCGAAATTTGTCGCTCTCATATCCGGCTCTCGCCTGGGAGCGGAAGGCGATGTATTTGCCATCGGGCGAATAGGCGGGGCTGAAGTTGCCTCCGAGGCTGGTGGTGATCTTGACTGGCTTCGCGTTGGGTCGTCGAGGCGCAGGGTGAAGATGTCGACGTGGGTGCTGATGGCGGGCACCGGGTCGAGGTTCTCTTCGAAGGCGATCTCTTTGCCGTCGGGGGCGAAGGCGTAGGCGTCGGGGCCTCCGAGGGAGAAGGGTGGGACCTCGTGAGTGTCGCCGGGGTTGAGGTCGCGGGGAGTTCCTCCGGCGGCGGGGACGAGGAAGAGATGGCTGCGCTTGTCGCCGATGAAGGCGTTCCAGTGGCGATAGAGGAGCGTGGTGAAGATCTTCGCTTTCACCTTGGAGGCGGCCTGCTCTTCGTCGCGGGTTTTGTTGCAGGCGTCAGGATCGGGCGTTGTGGCGCAGTCGGGGTAGACCGACGAGGTGAAGAGGATGCTCTGCCCGTCGGGCGACCAGGTGGCTCCGTCGGCTTCGGTCGAGATGCTGGTGAGCTTGTGGGCTTCGCCGATCTTGCCGGTGGCGGTGTCGAAGTCGGCGAGGTAGATCTGCTGGCCACCGTCGCGGGGGCTGAGGAAGAGAATCTGTTTGCCGTCGGGGGAGAAGCGGCCTCGGCTTTCGCCGGCGAGGGAGTCGGTGAGGGCGGTTTCTTTGCCACCGGCGGCGGGGACGATCCAGAGGTGCGACGTTTTTGTGTTTTTCTCGAGGTCGACGTCGGTGGCGGAGAAGAGCACCCACTTGCCGTCGCGCGAGAGGTCGATGTCGCCGAGGCGGCGCATCTTCATCAGGTCTTCGAAGGTCATGGGGCGACGGCTTTGGGCGAGCGTGGGGATGGTCGCGAAGGCGATGCCGAGCACCATGGCCGCAAGTCTGTGAATGAATTTCATTTGGAGCATAGTGTACTGGGTTTATTAGGGTTCATGAAGGTGGGTCACGCGTTGAGCTAATCCTTTGTGCGGCTTTGACCGTCTACTTATAGAGTGAACGAGCAGCGGCAGGCAGGGCGAGGATAGACTGATGGGTATGGGGATTTCGGTGGGATTCGGACGAGGGCGGCGTCGATTGGTGGGTCTAGCGCTCCTTGTGGTGGCGAGCGCTGCGGCGCTCGGGCAGGTGTCGTACACGCCGATGCCCATGGATCAGGGGTTTGGGCCGCTGGATAAATCCGATCCTCCGATGCCTCCCGATCAGTTGATCGCCAAGTTCGCCGCCAAAGAGAGCGCCTTCCGGCAGGCGCTGAACAACTACACTTACCGGCGCAGCGTGAAAGTGCAGACGGTCGACGATGACGGCAAGGTCGATGGCGAGTATTACGAAGTGACGGACATCTCCTTCGACTCGACCGGGAAGCGCACGGAGCACGTAGTGCTGGCTCCGGCGAGTTCGCTGGAACGCATCATGATGAGTCCGGCGGACTTTCAGGACATTCAGCAGCGGCTGCCGTTTGTGCTTACCCAGGAAGACATCGGCCAGTACAAAGTTACCTACTTTGGTAAACAGAAGGTGGACGACCTCGACACCTATGTCTTCGACGTTGCTCCTAAGGAGATGGTGAAGAACCATCGTTATTTTCAGGGGCGGATTTGGGTCGATACGCAGGACCTGCTCATCGTCGTGACGAATGGCAAGAACGTTCCCGATGACACGCGGAAGGGGCATGAAGACCTGTCGCCTCCGTTTGTGACATACCGCGAGCAGATCGATGGCAAGTACTGGTTTCCGGTGTATACCAAGGGCGACGGCATCCTGCATTTTTCCGGCGGCAAAGGCTACCTCAGCCAGGATGTACACATTCGCGAGTTCGTGAAGTATACCGACTACAAGCAGTTCGGCTCGACAGTGAAGATCACCTACGGTGGACAGGATATTGGAGGGTCGGCCAAGCCGGAATCGGGAGCTCCGCCGCCAACGTCGACTCCACCGACAACAGCTCCGCCGCCTGCGGCGCCACATCCGTAAACCTTGCGGTATACACGGCGTCTTTGCTGTACGACAGACGCGAGGACGAGCACGTGATGAAAGAGTTCGATGCGGTTTCGCTGGCGGCGCTAGCGACCGAAGCGCGCAATCCGGCGAGTGAACGGTTGGACGAGCTTTCGACGGCGGAGATGCTTGGCGTCATGCACACGGCCGATTGCGAGGTTGTAGACGCGGTTGAGGCTGAGATTCCTCACATTGCGCTTGCGGTCGATGCGATCGCTGCGCGTATCGTTGCAGGCGGAAGGCTCTTCTATATAGGTGCGGGGACTTCGGGGCGGTTAGGCGTGCTGGACGCCTCGGAGTGTCCGCCGACCTTCGGCGTCTCTGCTGATCTCGTCCAGGGGATTATGGCGGGGGGCGATGTTGCTCTGCGTACCTCGGTCGAAGGCGCGGAAGATGACGCTTCTCTCGGCGCTTCGGACTTGAAGGCTGCTGGATTTGCAGCTAAGGATGCGCTGGTCGGGATCGCGGCGAGCGGGCGGACTCCTTATGTGTTGGGAGCAATTGAATTTGCGCGCTCGTTGGGAGCGCTGACGATTGGGTTGAGCTGTGTCCCGAACTCCGTGATCGGCGCGGCGGCGGAGATCGCCATCTCGCCGGTGACCGGAGCCGAAGTGTTGACCGGTTCTACGCGATTGAAGGCGGGAACGGCGACCAAGCTGGTTCTGAATATGCTCAGCACCGGCGTGATGGTGCGCGCTGGATATGTCTATGGCAACCAGATGGTGAATGTGCAGCCGACCAATGCCAAACTGGTTGATCGCGCGGCACGCATCGTCGCGGGGATTACGGGATTGGATCGCGAGCGCGCGGGTGCGTTGTTGCATGAAGCCGGTTCGGTGAAGACCGCAGCGGTGATGGCGAAGCTTGGGCTTTCGCGCGCGGTCGCCGAATCGCAGTTAGCCTCCGCCGGCGGAAATCTGCGAAAGGCGCTCGGAGAATCCTGATCGCTCTCAGGCCTCTGCTACACTTGCGGAATCTTACAAGTAAAGGCCAGAGATAAATGAAAGCCAAGCTGATCGAGTCCCTGCGCGAGTGCCCGTATCTACTGCCTCTCTTGCTGTTTTCAGCGTTGTCGTCAACGGCACAGCAGCCGCAGCGGACCTTGATTCGCGCCGGACACGTCATTGATGTTCATACTGGGAATGAGGCTGCGGACCAGACGATCATCGTCACCGGTGACAAGATCACCGCGATTGCAGCGACGGCGTCAACTCCCGCGCAGGCTGGCGACAAGCAGATCGATCTTCGCGGGCTCACGGTGCTGCCGGGGATGATCGATGCGCATACGCATCTGACGGGGAATCCTGACTTCGATCCTTATCTTGAGCTGACGACGACTCCGATCAAAGAGGCGCTCAACGGCGTGCGCAACGCGAACACTACACTGATGGCCGGTTTCACAACGGTGCGGAATGTGGGCGCGGGCGGTTATTCTGACGTGGCTTTGCGCGATGAGATCAATGCGGGGCACTTTCCGGGGCCGCACATGCTGGTCTCTGGGCCGGCGCTGGGAATTACCGGCGGTCACTGCGACGAGAACCTGCTGCCGTTTGAGTATCACGTCACGGGGGATGGCGTGGCCGATGGCATCGCCGAGGTGCAGCACAAGGTGCGGCAGAACATTAAATATGGTGCGGACCTGATCAAGATCTGCGCGACCGGCGGCGTGCTCTCGAAGGGCGACGATCCGCAGGCCTCGCAATACACGCTTGAAGAGATGAAGGCGATCGTCGCCGATGCGCATCGGCTGGGACGCAGGGTCGCGGCTCATGCGCATGGCGCGCAGGGAATTCTGTGGGCGAGCGAGGCGGGCGTGGATTCGATCGAGCACGGCTCTTACATCGACGACGCCGACATTGCGGAGATGAAGAAGGACGGCACCTACCTGGTTCCGACACTCTATCTCGAAGACTGGATGATTGAGTCCGGGCATTTGCCTGCGTTCTATCAGCAGAAGATGAAGGACGTCAGCGCGGTGGCGAAGAAAAACATCAAGCATGCGATTGATTCCGGCGTGAAGGTCGCGTTGGGAACGGATGCGGCAGTCTATCCGCATGGGTTGAATGCGCACGAGTTCGATGTGTATGTGAACCAGATCGGGATGACGCCGTTGGCGGCATTACAGTCGGGCACGATCAATGCGGCGGACCTGCTGGGCTGGAAGGACAAGACGGGCGCGCTCGATCCCGGCAAGTGGGCGGACATTATTGCGGTCAACGGCGATCCCCTTAAGGACATCAAGACGTTGCAGACGGTTCCGTTCGTGATGAAGTCGGGTGTTGTCTACAAGAACGAGATGCGAAGAGCGACCGCTGCAAAGTGAAAGCCACTCGATTCGAATTTCGCTTTCGCGTCGTGATCATCTCGGTGCTCTACTTTCTGGGTTTCTGGGCGCCTTGGGTACGGCTGGGGTCTTCGGGGAATCCAAACCCGATGCGGCTTTGGTCGTGGCTGGCCATCGAGGCGGCGCGGACGAATATGGTCGCAACCGGCGTTGCCTATCTGGCGGTCACAGTTGCGGCAGTCGCGCTGGCTCTCGCCGGCGCGTGGCTGCGGGTGTGGGGTACCGCTTACCTGGGCCACTTTGTAATGCGCAACAAGATGATGCAGGCCGGCGCCGTGATGGCTTCGGGGCCTTACCGGCATCTGCGCAATCCTCTATACATTGGCTTGCTGCTGAACGCGTTTGCCGTCTCGATCCTGATGCCGGTTACGGGTGCGGCCTTTTTTCTGGCGGGTATTACCGTCTTTACGCTGCGACTGATCGGCGCTGAAGAAGCATTCTTGATCGGGCAACTAGGCGAAGATTATGCCGAGTATCGCAAAGCCGTGCCATCGATTCTGCCGAGCTTGCGGTCGCGGCTGGCCGCCTCCACCGCGAAACCACGCTGGCTGCAAAGCTTGCTGGCCGAGGTCTATCCGGTGGGAACGGCTGTTTGTTTTGCGGCGCTGGCCTGGCTCTACGATGCCGATCTGCTGACGCGGTCAGTGATTGTTTGCTTCGGAGCTTCTCTTGTCGTTCGTGCGCTGACGAGTTCGCGAGGAGAATCTCCGACCCAAGCTTCTTAGACCGCGCCTATTCGGCGGCCCTTCCAACTCATCCGTAGTCGCCTTCACCGTCGCCGCCGTGGGCGAGGTTCTCAAAGCGCGTGCACTTCGACATGTAGGCGAGATGGACGGTACCTGTAGGGCCGTTGCGTTGCTTGGCGATGATGATCTCGGCTTTGCCTTCGGTATCCGGATCTGGCTGGCCGTTTTCGTCGCGGTTGTAGTAGCTTTCGCGATGGATAAAGGCGACAACGTCGGCATCCTGCTCGATCGAGCCGGATTCGCGCAGGTCGGAGAGCATCGGCCTCTTGTCCTTGCCGGCTCGCTGTTCTGAGGCACGGCTGAACTGCGAAAGAGCGACGACCGGGACCTTCAATTCCTTGGCGAGCGCTTTGAGACCGCGGGAGATTGCCGAGACTTCCTGGGTGCGGTTCTCATAGCCTCTCGAAGCTTTGCCGCTGCCTTGTGTGGCCGACATCAGTTGGAGATAGTCGATGACGATGAGGTCGAATCCGCCCTTGTGTCTGACGAAGGCGGCGCGCTTTGGCGCGCATCTCGGCGAGCGAGATGCCGGGCGTGTCATCGATGAACATCTTCGCCTCGGTGAGGCGCTCAAGGGCGAGCGTGAGCTTCTGTTGGTCTTCGCGGAGCAGGAAGCCTTGCTGGATCTTCTGCGAATCGACGAGCGCCTCCGAGGCCAACATGCGTCGCAGCAGCGACTCTTTCGACATTTCTAGCGAGAAGACGGCGACGACCTTGCCTCCGCGTACGGCCGCGTTTTGCGCAATGTTGATGGCCCATGCGGTCTTGCCCATGGAGGGACGCGCGGCGATGATGGTCAGCTCCGAATGCTGCAGGCCGCTGGTCTTCTTATCGAACTCGTCGAAGTAGGTTTGCAGGCCGGTGATCTGCTTGCCTTGCTTGTACAGGTTGTCGATGGTTCCGAAACTGTCGCGGACGATCTCGGGGATGCTGGCAAAGCCGTTGGTGACGCCCTGTTCAGTGACCTCGAGCAGCGAGCTCACGATGCGATTGAGGATTGTGAGCGCATCTTCGCTCTGGTCGTGCGCTTCGCTGATTGAGAGCGCGGAGTGCTTGATCAGCTGACGCAGCAGCGAACGGTCTTTGACGATGCGGACGTATTCTTCAATGCTGAGGCGGCGCGGCAGACCCTCGGTGAGGGAGAAGATATAGGCGACTCCGCCGACGGCATCGACCTCTTTGCGGCGGCCGAGCTCGTCGGTCAGAGTGACGATGTCGACAGGGCGACCGGAGTTGATGAGCTCGCCCATGCGCGCGAAGATGCGCTGGTGCGAATCGAGGCGAAGTCGTCGGCGGTAATGCGCTCGGTGGCCTCGTTGTAGGCGGTGTTTTCGAGCAGGATGGCGCCGAGGATGGAGCGCTCGGCGTCGATGCTGGCGGGTAGGCCGCGTTCAAACGCGATGTCGGGGGTGGTGGCCATTCATGCAAGTTTGCATTATTGACCCTCAACAGCAATATATGTCTATGTGCACGTTTCGGAAAACGGTACCCGTTCTGCCAAACACAAGCTAGCTTATGGTCAGACGTCCTAGATTTATGGTTAGAATGGATGAAAGGGATATATATGGCCGCCTGGCAAGTCCAAGAAGCAAAAGCCCGGCTGAGCGAGCTCATCGAGCGCGCTCGCGACCAGGGTCCGCAGATCATTACCAAGCACGGTTCTGAACAGGTTGTCGTGCTTTCCATTGCCGAATACAAGACCCTGCTGACAAACCGAAAGCCGACTTTTAACGAATTTCTGCTAAGCGGACCCAAGTTCGAGGACTTCGAAATTGAGCGTGACCGGGATATCGGACGTGAGATCGAACTTTGAGTCCGCCTCTCAAGTACATTCTCGATACCAACGTCATCTCCGAAGTGCGGAAGCTTCGACCTAGCCCTCAGGTCACTGCTTTCCTCGCTTCAGACATCGCACAGGCGACGTGTATCAGCGTCATGACTCTTGGGGAACTTCGGAAAGGAGTGAAAGTCAAGGCCAAAACTGATCCTTCAGGAGCAGCGAGGCTCGCCCTGTGGATAGATGAACTCGAGCACGAATTTTCCGAACGAGTTCTCACTGTCGACGTCAGCGTATCGCGGATATGGGGCGAACTATCGGCCGAGCGTTCCCGGGCTGTGATAGACACTCTGCTGGCGGCGACGGCCGTTGCCAATGGCCTCATACTCGTCACTCGCAATACGAAGGACTTTCAAGGCATCGACCGGCTCTCGCTCTTGAATCCTTGGAACGAATAATTGCAGGGCAATTTTCGAATAACTCATGAGCCGTGGGCACTCGTGGACAACGGGTGAGGTATGGGCGACGGTCAGCTATGGGAGTTCGCATCCCTCCTATAGGACCTTGGCTGCGATTAGACGTCCACTTCCACTACAATAGAAGCGTACGACGTGTCCCCATGAAAATGCACCTGAGAAGTCTGTTGTTTCTGCTGGCGGGGTTGGCTCCCGCAGCAATGGTAACCCACGCACAAGAGGCAGCTACTAACGAGACTGCCAAGACACCAACCCAGCTGCAGACGATGCAGAAGCTCGAAGATACCTGGAGCGCTGCGCTCGCCAAGCGAGATCAGTACGGCCTGGAGATCGTGTTATCGCCGCAGTTTGTGAATATCTCCGCCGACGGCGATGTGCGGTCGCGCAACCAGGAGATCGCGTACGTCCTCAATAAGTTTCCCGACATGATTTCGCTGGAGCAGACCGTGGTCAGCGTGCGCACAATGGGCGATGTCGCCTTGGTGAACGGCACCTATATTTTGCAGCGGCGAGTGAACGGGCATCCGGTTGAGGAAAGAGGGGTCTTCAGCCACGTCTTTCAGAAGACCCGCTCGAACTGGCAGTGCATCAACGCGCAGCGGACAATCGTGCAGGAAGAGGCGGTTGCGAAGGCGAAGACGGCGAGTGCCAAGACGAGCAGCGCCGAGTTGCCCTTCCATATCCCGCTCTTCCACAAGGGTGCGGACCCTGCTCCTGCGGGGCAAACCCAGTCGCAGACGCAAAGTACTTCCGCGCAGACGCCAACCAATTCCGCGACGGAAACACAGCCAGCGAATCCACAGCAGTAGAGCGAAGCGCGGATTGGCTAGGGGGCAGTTGTCGTCAAGCGCTTGCCCTGGATCTCGATATAGACGTTCACCAGCGTGAGCGCGGCGGGCGTCACTCCAGGGATGCGGCTGGCCTGGCCGAGCGTTTGAGGGCGAACGCGGGCGAGCTTCTCCTGCATCTCCCGCGACAGGCCACTGACAGCGGTGTAGTCGAACCACTCGGGAATGGTGCGGCCCTCCGCCTTCTTGAGCTTGTCGATCGATTTGCGCTGCTGATCGAGATATCCCGAATACTTGATCTCGGTCTCGATGGCTTTGAGTTCATTGCGAACCTGCGCTGACATGATCCCCGCATTTCGCGATTCAGTCTGGTTTGCTTCGAGCAGCGGAGCAAACAGCGTGCTCGCTTCCTCGGCCCTGGCGAACTCTTCGCGCAAAACAGGCAGTAGCGATTCGATGGTGATCTCGGGGCGCTTGAGGAGTTGGGCGTAGGTTTGTCCGTTCGCGCCGACCAGGCCGATGGCGATCGCGGGAAGGAGTTCGGTTATCAGGGCGAAGTCGGCCTTGCGAGTGCCGAGCAGCTTCTCGACCGCGACGGCGCGGGCCTGCTTGGCTTCGTAGTCGGCCCAGGCCTGGTCGTTGATGAGGCCAAGGCGGCGTCCATAGGGCGTGAGGCGGCGGTCGGCGTTGTCGATGCGCAGATGCAGGCGGAACTCGGCGCGCGAGGTGAACATGCGGTAGGGCTCGTTGGTGCCCTTGCTGATGAGGTCGTCGATCAGGATGCCGGTGTAGGCCTCGGTGCGATCGAGGGTGAAGGGCGCCTCGCCGCGAACCTTGAGGGCGGCGTTGATGCCGGCCATGAGGCCCTGGCAGGCAGCTTCTTCGTAGCCCGAGGTTCCGTTGATCTGCCCGGCGAGGTAGAGGTTCTCGAAGGACTTCACGTTGAGCGAGCGGTCGAGCTCGGTCGGATCGATGGCGTCGTATTCGATGGCGTAGCCGGGGCGCAGCATCTCGGCGTTTTCGAGGCCGGGGATGGAGTGCACGATCTCCGACTGCACATCCATCGGCAGCGACGTCGACATGCCGTTGACGTAGACCTCGTGCGTGTCGAGGCCTTCGGGCTCGAGGAAGAACTGGTGCTGCTCCTTGTCGGGGAAGCGGACGACCTTGTCTTCGATCGACGGGCAATAGCGCGGGCCGATGGCCTGGATCTGCCCGGAATACATGGGCGAGCGCGAGACGTTTTCGCGGATGATGCGCAGCGTTTCCGGCGTGGTGTGGGCGATGTGGCAGCTGATCTGGCGCTGCGGAATCTCGCGGGTGCGGAAGCTGAAAGGCGTGGGCTCGGCGTCGCCGGGCTGCTCTTCGAAGCGTGACCAGTCGATGGTGCGGCCGTCGAGACGCGGCGGCGTGCCGGTCTTGAGGCGGCAGCCGCGCAGGCCGAGGCGCTTCAGTGCTTCGCCGAGGAGGACTGATGGCGGCTCGCCGCTGCGGCCGGCGGAGTATTGCTGCTCGCCGCAGTGGATGAGGCCGTTGAGGAAGGTTCCGGTGGTGATGACGACGGCGCCGGCGAAGACGGTGCGTCCGTCGCGGAGCTTGAGGCCGATAACCTTCTGCCGCTTGCCGGGATTTTCCTCCCCGTTCCCGGATTCTTCGAGCAGGACGTCGATGACTTCGGCCTGCTTGATGAAGAGGCTGGGCTGGGACTCGAGCACCTGGCGCATTTTCACGCGGTACTGCTGCTTGTCGCACTGGGCGCGGGGCGACCAGACGGCGGGGCCGCGCGAGGTGTTGAGCAGGCGGAACTGGATGCCGACGGCGTCGGCGACCTCGCCCATGATGCCGCCGAGCGCGTCGACTTCGCGGACCAGGTGGCCCTTGGCGATGCCGCCGATGGCGGGGTTGCAGGACATCTGCGCGATGAGGTCGAGGTTCAGCGTGAAGAGCGCGGTGCGCAGGCCCATGCGCGCCGCGGCGATGGCGGCTTCGCAGCCGGCGTGTCCGGCGCCGACGACGACTACTTCGTATTGTTCGGTGTATGCCATTGCCTACTTCTATTCTAAAGGAGCCAGAGCAGGCCGCCCGCGATGGTGATACATGCGGCGAGGATCTGAGCTGACAAGAAGTCGTTCGCGACCAGATCGCCTCTCAGTAAATTCAGCACAAAGCTGCTCACGCCGCAAAAGAAAAGCCATGCGCCCATGATCTCGCCTACGCGGATTTTCCAAGTGTCGTCGCTTGGCGATTATCACTAACAGCAGCGCGAAGATGCAGAGTTCAGCGAGTGACGCGTATATCTGCACAGGATGGAGCGGGGTGCCAAGTGGCGCGCCGTTCCATAACGATGCGAGACGGCTGGTGTAGGTGACGGCCCAGGGCAGGTTGGTTGATGTGCCGAAGTTTGATCCGCCAGCGAAAGAGCCCAGGCTGGCGATGGCGAAGCCTAGCGCCAGTGACGGCGCAAGCGCGTCGAGGGTACGGCGGAAGGGCATTCGCGCAAAGAAGATGAAGGCGGCCACGACAGCAATCGCGACCGCGATGCCGCCGGCCACCGCCACTGCGGAGCGAACGCGGAGGACGCCGATCAGCCAAAGCGGATGGGCAACGAACTCACTCCAGTTGGTGAAGATCAGGATCAGGCGCGGGGCGAAGAGCGCGGTGAGGACACCGACGATGCCGAGATCCCAGACTTTGTCTGGATCGATATCGAGGCGTCGCGCCGTGACTCGCGCGGTGAAGAGCGCGATAACGATCGCGATGGCGGTGACGACTCCAGCGGTGGGGATCGCTACGGAACCTAGCTGGAAGAGGCGTGGATGCACAGGGCGCTAGCTAAACAACAAAACCGACCCACTGGGCCGTAGGTAAGTACTCTGGTGAACCCGTCCTAAGACGGTGGGGCTCTCCGCGGTTCATTAGGCATTCCGGACTGGCGGACGCGGCACACAGAACCGATTATCGAGTCGAGCCCCTGTTCGATGATTAAAGGTTCAACCAGAGTTGACCACCTACCTGCTTTGCAGGCCGGTTTCTGAGTTGGATGCTAACGGGAGATGCGCGGCATTGCAAGCGAAGAAGGTGGGAAACTTCCTCGTTTCACAAAACTTCAGTGTGCAGGGTCGATTTGGGACGGAGGCCCGGAACAGGGGGCAATCAGGCTAAGAGCCTCCCGGCACGCGCGTTTGCGCCTCGTTTTGGCTGGGCTGGGTTTGCGCGCGAGCGATGAGCTTCTTCAGCTTGCCTTCGATTGCGGCGTCACCGACGTGCTGGTCCTGTAGCACTCCGTCGGCATCAATGGTGAAAGTGGCCGGGATCGCGTGAACACCAAACATGGTCGCGACTTTGCCGTCGAAGCCGTTGTCGCGAGTCTGCACCCACGTCATTTCATTCTTCGTGACAAATTCTCGCCACTTGGCATCGTCGGTATCGAGACTGATGCTCATAACGACCAGCGGTTGTCCGGCGAACTTATGAGCAATGTCTTTGACATGCGGCAGCGCTTCGCGGCATGGGCCGCACCAGGTGGCCCAGAAATCGATAAGGACGACCTTGCCGGCGAGATCGTCGAGCGAGACTTCTTTGTTGTCCATCGTCTTGATCGTAAAAGCCGGCGCCATGCGTGCGCGAACAAGTTCGGGGCGGTCACTGAAGCGCTGCGCCCGCTTGAAATCGGCATTAGCGGGATTCGCAACCTTCATGTAGTCGATGAAGCGGGCCTTGGCAGCATCGTCCTGGTTGAGCCACGAAAGCACCATGGCCTCGCCGAAGATCGCCGGCTTCAACGTTGGATCGGCATCGAGGGCCGCTTTGTATTCCTGTTGAGCCTGGTTGAGCAGATCGTCTTTGTGCTTGGCGGCTCCTGCACGCAACAGCGCAGTGGCAAAGAGATAATGGGCTCCAGCGACATCTTTTGGATTCTGGACCAGCGTAATCATGTGCTGCGCCGCGTTCATCGCTGACTTATAGTCATCCATCTCAAGGCCGAGTGTGATGATTTGTTGGTCGCAGGCGACGCAGTGGCCGTCCTGCTTGGCGGCCTTCTTGAATCCTTCGAGGGCCCAAAGGTTTTGGCGGTGTTTGAGGAAATCCTGGGCCTCGGCGTAGGACTTCTGCGCCTTCGGGTCGGTTGGGCCGGATTGAGCGACGGCACTCGCGGAGAGCAGGAGCGAAAGGCACAGAGGAAGACAGTGACGCATGAAATCCCCTCCAAGGGAAATGGGGAAAAGAAACTCTAAAAATGGAAATAAAGAAAATGGAAATCAACAGGGAGCGTACCACGGTTGGCTTACTGCATGCAGCCATTTTCTACGCGAACCGGGTCAGCTGATGCGGCGGTCTTCGGTGAGCAGAGAATCGAGGAGCCCGTTCAGCGAGCTGGCGCGGTTATGGATGCTGCTGCGGGTCTCGCTGAGCTCGTTGAGCCGCGCTTCGGCGCGGGCTAGCTCGTCGGCGATGTTGAGCGCCGCGAGCACAGCGACGCGAAGCGAGTCGACGGTCTTGCCCTGGGAGGCGACCAGGCGCATCTTGCTGTCGACGATCGCGGCAAGTTGGTGGATGTATTCGGAGTCCTCTCCGCGCAAGCGATAGCTCTGGTCGAAGATCTCAACCGTCACGGTTGAGGAGGAAGGCCGATTTGTTACGTCGTTTTCGCTCATGAAGAACTCAGACCGACAGCTCGTCGAGCTGGCGAAGCAGGCGGTCCACGCGCGTCCGCACCAGGTCGCGCTCGCTCTTATAGGCTTCGACCTCGGATGCGACTTGCTGCGTATCTGCGGTCTGGGCGTCGAGCCTTTGTTGCAGCTCTGCCACCAGGTCCTCGGCGGCGAGGCGTGCGCTTCGTTCCGCCTTGAGCAGATCGACGGTGCGCAGGATGCGCTGCTCGAGCGCGGCAAAATCGTCAGCGCCGACCGTGGCTTCCGTGGCCTGAAACGCTAAGGTGGACATCCCATTACCCCTCTAATTCTCAAAGTATAGCGTGGGATGGGATGAGGAAAACCGGGTCCTATTGCTTGAATTGGTGCAACGGGGTGAGTGTTATCCTTACGTTCTCAAGCGGCCACCCGCTGCTTCAGAGCCTCCACGATTGCGCTGGAATAGCTTTGCAGGTCTTCTTCGCGGAGAGTGCGAGTCTCGGATTGAAAGACTATGCCGAGCAGCAGGGAGTAGCGGTCTTTCGGAACGCGCTCGCCCTTCGGGTCGCGGAGCACTTCTTTCGGTTCGAAAGGAGACGAGTTCGGGGATGGCGAGCGCGTCGAGCGCGGTGGCGATCGCGCCCCACTTCACCGTGTCGGGGAAGATGAATGAGAAGTCGCGGCGGACGGCCTGGTAGCGCGAGAGCTCGCGCGCGGCGGGCTGGCGCAGCGATTGTCGGTAGAGGCGGTCGAGGTAGAGTTCGCCGACGAAGACAGGCTGCTTGAGCTTGCGGCGTTCGGCTTCGGTGGGATGGAGCTGGCCGAAGTAGCCGACGGTGAGGCCATCGATAACGGCACGCGCGGAGCGGCCGGGATGCAGCCACGCCGGGCAGCAGTCCGGAGTCGACTGGGAAGGCGTCGATGTAGATCGAGCGGGCGGAGAATTTGGCCAGCAGCTCTTCGACGGTGCCCTTGAGCGGTAGAAGTCGACGGGCTGCGCTTGCTGGAAGGGGCTGCTCTCGCCCCAGTTGCCGGTTGCGCCGAAGGCGAGCGTCGGGCGCTCCTCGACTTTGTCGGTGCTCCCGGAAAAGGCGGTTCCCAGTTCGAAGAGCGCGACATTGTCAGAGTCGCGGTTGAGATTGCCGGCGAGCATGGTGAGCATTCCGGGAACGAGCGAGGGGCGCAGCATGCCGGCTTCTTCGCTGAGCGGGTTGCCGATTTTGACGGCGGAGTCGGGCTGCGGCGCGAATGTGGCCGCGTCGGTCCGCAGAGCAGAAGGTGCTGGAGACGGCTTCGTTCCAGCCGAGGGCGAGCAGCGTGCGGCGGAGGGTCGATTCTTTTTCCGCGTTGGGAAGCGCGACGACGGAGCCGGCGAAGGCGGGCAGGGTATTGGCGAAGCGGTTGTAGCCGTAGACGCGGGCGACTTCTTCGATGAGATCGATCTCGCGTTCGAGGTCGAGCCGCCAGCTGGGGAGAGTGACCTGAGTAAGCGCCTTCGCCGGATTTTGTCGAGCTTGCAGCCGAGCGCAGTGAGGACGCGATTCGGTGGTTTCGGCGGTGATGCCTTCGGGGTCTTCGGTCGTGCCGAGGATGCGCTGGACTTCGCTGACTTGCAGGCTGATCGCGGCGCGATTCGCGGTGCGGGCCTGGGCTTCGGGGATGATGATGTCGACGAGGTCGCCTTCGATTTCGCCGCCGGCTTCGAGGACGATCTGGGTGACGAGGGCGTTGGCGATGGGCGCGGCGTTGAAGTCGGCTCCGCGCTCGAAGCGGTGCGAGGCGTCGGTGTGCAGGCCGTGGCGGCGGGAGCTGCGGCGGACGGTTGCGGGATCGAACCATGCGGCTTCGACGAGGATGTTTTTTGTTTCGGCGGTGATCATCGAGTCCCAACCGCCCATGACTCCGGCGATGCCGAGAGGCTTGACGTGGTCGGCGACGATAAGGTCTTCGGGATCGAGGGTGCGTTCGACTCCGTCGAGGGTGCGAAGCTTTTCGCCTTTGCGGGCGCGGCGGACGACGATGCCGCCTTCGAGTTTGTCGAGGTCGAAGGTGTGGGTGGGTTGGCCGATGGCGAGGGTGACGTAGTTGGTGGCGTCGACGGCGTTCGAGATGAGCTTTTGTTCGAGCAGGCGGAAGCGTTCGGCGACGATGCCGTGGGAGGGCGCGATTTTGATGTTGCGCAGAACGCGGGCGGTGAAGCGTCCGCAGAGTTCTGGGGCTTCGATGGCGACAGGATACGGCGCCTGTGCAGACGGCTGCCGCCGGGCAGATCGATCTGTAACGGTTTTAGTGGCAAATCGTAGATCGCTGCAATTTCGCGCGCGATGCCGTAATGGTTCATTGCGTCGACGCGGTTGGTCGTGATGTCCATGTCGAACAGAGAGCCGTGTGCGCCGAGGTCGAAGATGCCTTCGACGGCGATGCCACGCAGGGTGAGGTCTTCGGCGAGTTGCTTGTCGTCGACAGATAGCTGAGGCAGATAGGAGCGAAGCCAATTAGAAAGAATTTTCATGAGTTTATAGTCTTGCTCGCAAAGTTCCCGACGTAGGTATATCGCTGAACCGCAGATCCCTCCACTCCGCTCCGTTCCGGCCGGGATGACAAAAGGGCACTGCTTGGGAAATGGGAGACAGGACGATAGAACGCCTCATGCAAATTGCTCCAGAAACCGCACATCGCCCGAGTAGAGCTGACCGATGTCGCTGATGCCATACTTCATCATGGCAATGCGGTCGACGCCCATGCCGAAGGCGAAGCCGCTGATCTTCTTCGGGTCGTAGCCGGGTTGTTTTGCCTGGACGAATCCGAAGACGGCGGGGTCGACCATGCCGCAGCCGAGCAGCTCGATCCAGCCGGAGTGCTTGCATTTGCGGCAGCCGCTTCCTCCGCAGAAGATGCAGCTGATCTGCACGTCGGCGCTGGGTTCGGTGAAGGGGAAGAACGATGGGAAGAAGCGCGTCTTCACCGCGGAGCCGAAGAAGGCTTTCATGGCGTGGTCGAGCGTTCCCTTGAGATCGGAGAAGGTGATGTTGGGGCCGACGCAAAGGCCTTCGACTTGATGGAAGATGGGCGAGTGGGTCGCATCGGCAGCGTCGTTGCGATGCACCTTGCCGGGGATGACGATGTGCACGGGCGGTGGCTGCTGTTCCATGGTGCGGATCTGTACCGGCGAAGTATGAGTGCGCATGAGCAGGCGGTCGCGCAGCGGCTTGCGCTCCTGACCGGCGATGACCAGCGTGTCCTGGGTGTCGCGGGCGGGGTGGTTGGGCGGGAAGTTGAGCGACTCGAAGTTGTAGTAGTCGGTCTCGACCTCGGGGCCGACGCCGACGGAGTAGCCCATCGCTTGAAAGACCGAGACGATCTCGTTCATGGTGCGAATGAGCGGATGCTCTGCGCCGAGGGCGCGGCGGGTTCCGGGGAGGGTGATGTCGATGGCTTCGGCGGCGAGTTCGGAGAGGCTGAGGCCGCCGGCGCTGGCTGACTCCAGATGCTGCTCGATCTCTTCTTTCAGCTTATTGAAGCGCTGGCCGATGAGCTTCTTGGCGTCGGTGGGGGCAGTCTTGAGCCAGGCGTCGCTGATGGCCTTGAGGCGGCCCTGCTTGCGGCCTAGCCAATGGAGGCGGAATTGCTCGACAGCTTCTGCGCCGGAGAGGTTCTCGGCAGAATCTTTGACTTCTGCGGCCAACTTGGCGAAGGCGGCGTCGAGGTTGTCCGGGCCGAAGCCGGCCAGAGTCGGAATGGCCGGTAGGGGGATCTGGTCTAACGACATGGTCTCTTTGAGGATAAATCAGAGAGACCACGAAGGGACGATCAGCCACCGCCAAGACCCGGTTCAGGCCTGGAATTGTACCGTCGAGTCGAGTCGCGATTCCGCGACCGCAATGCTGGGTCCACTGGCGGCGGGGCCGATATGACCTGGCACATAGGCCTCATATCCCCCGCCTGTATATTCCACGACCGCGCCTTGTGGCTTCCCGTTCGAAACGACGTTGGTGGTCGCGGCGAGGGTTCCTGACGGCGGAATGCTGGCGATTATCGAAGCAATGCTGTCAATTTGCATGGCTGCGCTCCTTGTTCGAGAGTCGAGAGGTTTCACGGAACCTCAATCCATGTTTCGGCGGTGGCGGAGGCCACTTGAACAATCTTCGGTTTATCTGGGCCGTTACTTGTGGGTAGGGTCCCGTTCCGGTACGTATGAGCCGGGGTGGCTTCGGAGGAAGTGCTCGGGGGCGAACCAGCGTCGCCACTTTTGGTGGGCCGGCTCCGGCGATATTCTAGTAAGGCTCTGGATCTCTCCGCCCTCCAACCATGCGCCGACGCTGGTTATGCATCGCCATGTTGCAGGCTCTGTTGTTACCCTCTGCGCTGATCGCCGCGCCAGCGCATTCCTCTGCGAAAAAAGCGCATGCCACCGGAGCAGAGCCCGGCGGCAAGACGACTAAGTCTCGGCATGCAAAATCCGGCGCAGGCGCAGATCATGCAAACTCTCACAAGGTAAGCCACCCGAGTTCGCCAAAGGCCCACCGCGCTCAAAAAGCTTCGTTGCGCCGCGCACGGAGCAGGTCTGTAGCTCTCCAAACGACGCAGCCGGAAATCACCGCCCTTATCGACCCAGTGCCGCGGGGGCATTTTGTGGTGCCCCGTCCGCTCAAGGGATCGCACGAGTCCCTGGTGCGGCAAAACGTGCGTTCCAACGCAGATGGTTTGACACGGATCCAGGATGACGCCGATCTGCTGGCGATGCGCCGGGATGGGGAACTGGTCGGCTTGCCAACCAGCGGCGCGCTGGTTGTCGACGAGCGGCTTCCGGCCAACCGGCGATACTGCCGGTCGTGGACTGCGCAGTTTCTCTCCGACCTGTCGCGCGTGCACTACGGACGATTTCACCGGACGCTCCAGGTGAACTCCGCGGTGCGGACGGTCGAGTATCAGCGGCATCTCGAACTGGTAAACGGAAATGCCGCGCCGGCCGAGGGCGAAGACGCGTCTCCCCACCTGACTGGCGCGACAATCGACATTGCCAAGAAGGGGCTCTCGATGGAAGAGGTCGGGTGGATGCGGGCGTATCTGCAGCCCCTGCAGGCGGCGGGCAAGATCGATGTTGAGGAGGAGTTTTACCAGGCATGCTTCCACATCACCGTTTACCGCTCTTACCGGCCACAGGCCGCGTACTGAAGAAGCCAAAACGCCAGCAGGCTCACGCCATGCAGCTTCTGCAGCATTGTTAGCGGAGCAGGTCCGGTAGGGCTGGAATTTTCGATGCGCTATTCGGCAGGTCCAGAGTACAATCGCGCCATTGACGCTGCTCACGCAACGCGGAGCAGTCAAACCAGGTTCTGAGGAGAGTTATGACTGAGAGTGGTGCTCTATCTTCCGGAGAAGCAGTGGCAACGCCCGGCCTGAGCCAGGGTGAACGCGTTATCGATACGTTCATCGCCCCTTCCAAAACCTTCACCGACATCTTGCGGAGTCAGAGCTGGTGGCTGCCCTTCCTCATCAGCGTGATTATCAGCTATGGATTCGTCTTTGCTCTGCAGAAGCAGGTGGGCTGGGAGACCATCGCGGCCAACTCGATCAAGCAAGACCCCAAGACCGAGGAGCGACTGTCTGGCCAGACTGAAGCGCAGAAGGCCCAGGTGATGAAGATCACCACCATGAGCATTCAATATGGAATGTACGGCACGCCGATCATTATTTTGATCAGCGCCGCGATTCTCGCATTGGTGTGGTGGGGAACCATCAATTTCATCTTTGGCGGTCGCGCTACCTTCGGCCAGGTCTTCTCGATGTGGATGTACGCCGGCCTGCCGCTGCAGATTCTATACATTCTGGCCATAGTGACGCTATTTGCGGGCCTGGATCGAGAAGCCTTCAACATCAACAATCCGGTGGGGACGAACATCGGCTTCTATCTTCCGGCCGAGACCTCGCCGTGGCTGATGAAGCTCGCTACGTCGATCGACGTTTTTTGGCTGTGGTCTCTTTTCCTGGCGGGTATCGGACTCGCAATTGTCGCGAAGGTGAAAAAATCCGCCGGTCTGACGGCCGTCTTTGGATGGTGGATTCTGGTGCAACTCGTGAAAGTCGTCTACTCCGCGGTTACCGGCTGAGATAGGTGCGGAAATCCGCTCTATTCCTCGTTCCAGCGTTTGAAAACCAGCGAGCCGTTGGTGCCGCCGAATCCAAAGGAATTGGAGAGCGCGACCTCGATATCCGCCTTCTGCGGGGTGTTGGGGACGTAATTCAGATCGCATTCCGGGTCTGGATCGACGAGGTTCGCGGTTGGCGGGACGATCTGGTTGATCAGTGCCTGGATTACGATTCCGGCTTCCAGACCGCCGGCGCCGCCGAGCAGGTGTCCAGTCATCGACTTGGTGGAGCTGACCAGCAGCTTGTGGCTGGTGGCGTGTTCGCCAAAGAGCTTGCGCAGCGCGGCGGTTTCGAGGGCATCGCCGAGCGGCGTCGAGGTGGCGTGGGCGTTCACGTACTGGATGTCTGTAGGCTCGATTCCCGCGCTCTTGACTGCGTTGCGCATGGCGCGATAGCAGCCCTCGCCTTCCGGTGGCATTCCGGTAATGTGGAAGGCGTCTGCGCTCATCCCGTAACCGACGATTTCGGCAAGGATTTTTGCGCCCCGCGCCTGGGCGAATTCCAGCTCTTCGAGGATCAGGATTCCCGCGCCTTCGCCGACGACAAAGCCGTCGCGGTCCTTGTCAAAGGGGCGGCAGGCATGTTCGGGATCGTCGTTGCGGGTGGAAAGAGCGCGCATCGCCGCAAATCCGCCGACGCCCATGGGTGTAATCGCGGCTTCGGCGCCGCCGGCGATCATCGCCTCTGCGTCGCCGCGCTGAATGAGCCGGTAGGCATCGCCGATGGCGTGTGCGCTGGTAGTGCAGGCGGTCGCTGTCGCCTCGTTGGGACCTTTTGCGCCGTAGCGGATGCTGACATTGCCCGCGGCGAGGTTGACGATCGCTGCCGGAATGAAGAATGGCGAGATCTTGCGTGGGCCACCCTTGAGCATGTTGCTGTGTTCGCGCTCAATGACGTCGAAACCGCCGATGCCGGAGCCGATGTGGACGCCGACCCGCTCTTCGTTCTCGGGCGTCACTTTTAGCCCGGACTCGGCCATCGCCTCGGCGGTGGCGGCCAAGGCAAAGTGAATGAACCGCCCCATCTTCCGCGATTCCTTCTTATCGATGAACTGGAGAGGATCGAAGTTCTTGACTTCGGCGGCGAAGGTGACCGGGAAATCGGTGGTATCAAAGGCGGAGATGGTCGCCATCCCGCTCTTGCCGGCCAAGTAAGTTATTCCAGACTTCGGGGGTGGTATTGCCGACTCCGCAGATCAGCCCGATGCCGGTGACTACGACGCGCCTTGACAAAGCTACTTGCCTGCCTTCGCGTGCTTCTCGATGTATTCGGTGGCGTCTTTCACGGTCTTGATCTTCTCGGCGTCTTCGTCGGGAATCTCGAGGTCAAATGCTTCCTCGAACTGCATGACCAACTCGACGACATCGAGCGAATCCGCGCCGAGGTCTTCCTGGAACGATGCGCTGGGGGTCACCTCGGCTTCGTCCACCTGAAGCTGCTCGACGATGATCTGCTTAACCTTTTCTTCCACTGCTGCCATGTCTTCTCCTGTCAAAATAACTGCAATATCTGCGTAGCGCATAGCCCACTTGCGAACGCGAAAGCTGAACGGCGCCAGGCACGAAGATCCGGCCCGCTCGGGCAGCTTATCCCGAAATTCCAAGTCTACTGAGCACCAAACCCAGTGTAAAGGAAGGGCGCGAGGAAAAGGGCCTCGCGGCGCGGGATCTTCCGTCTAAGGCTACCAGATGGTTTGGATGAGGGAGGTCCGGGTTTTCCTCCGCCTGGGACAGAACGGGTAGGCCGGGTTTGTGGAAGGATATTGCGCATGGCTGTTTCGATCTCGATTTTGCTGATCTGTTCTGTGGTTGCGGTGGTGGCTGGCGTTGTTCTGGGCTGGCTGAGCCAACGGGGGAGGATCGCCGCGCAGCAGGGATCGATTGCCGGATTGGCTTCGGAAAACAAACGGCTTCAGGACGAGGCGAGATTGGCAGGAGCCTCAGCGGGCGCGAACGAGGCCGCCGCGAGGCTGGAACGCGAGCGCGCCGAGCGCCTGGAAGAGGAACTCAAGACCACCGCAATCGCTTGGCAGTCCGCTGAAAAGCGGGCGACGACGATGGAGACCCAATTAGCCGAAGAGCGGGTGCAATCCATGGAAAAGCTTGCCATGCTCAATGAGGCGCGGCAGGAGATGTCGAATCAGTTCAAGTTGCTGGCCGGGGAGATCCTCGAAGAGAAATCGAAGCGCTTCACCGAGCAGAACCGGGAGAATATCGGGCAGCTCCTGCTACCCCTGCGCGAGAAGATCACCGAATTCCAGTCCAAGGTCGAGGAAGTGCAGAAAGAAGGGATCGCGGGGCGTTCTGAGTTGAAGGAGCAGATCGGCCAACTCAAGACACTCAACGAACGGCTCTCGCTCGATGCGACCAACCTGGTCAGCGCCTTGAAAGGTTCTTCCAAGGTGCAGGGAGACTGGGGTGAATACATTCTCGAGAGCCTGCTGGAGAGCTGCGGTCTTCATAAGGGGCGCGAATATGTGGTCCAGGAGAGCCTGAAGCGAGAAGACGGCAGAGGGGCGCGGCTGGACGTGCTGGTGAATCTTCCCGGCGGACGGCACCTGATTATCGACTCCAAGGTTTCGCTCGGCGATTACAGCGACTACAGCAGCAATGAATCCGACGCGATGCGCGAGGCCGCTCTGGCACGGCATCTCGCCTCGGTTCGCGCCCACCTTAGAAGTCTGTCGGATCGCGACTATCAGTCTCTGTACGGCCTGACTTCTTTGGATTTCGTCATCATGTTTGTGCCGATCGAGCCGGCCTTCATGTTGGCCATTGCGCGCGATCCCAACCTGTGGAACGAGGCCTGGAACAAGAATGTCTTACTCGTAAGCCCGAGCACTCTCTTGTTTGTTATTCGCACCGTGGCGCACTTGTGGAAGCAGGAGCAGCAGACGCGCAATGTCGTCGAGATCGCCAAGCGGGGCGGTGACCTGTACGACAAATTTGTGGGCTTCGTCGAAGACCTGAGGGCGGTTGGTATGCGCCTGACGCAGGCGAAAGACTCCTACGATGAGGCTTATGGCAAATTGAGCACCGGTCGAGGAAACCTCGTCCGGCAGGCCGAATTGCTGCGGGGGATGGGCGTGAAAGCAAAGAAAGCGTTGCCGGCGGAATTGACCGCCCGAGCATTGGAGTTCGGTGAAGAGCCCACGCTCGAAATTTCCGAGTTGCTCACCAGTCCGGAAGATATCTGAGCGGTGCGGCCATGGTCGGAACGACTGCGGCCTACTTCTTTTTGCCGTTCTTTACGGCCTTAGGCGCCCCGCCCGGCTTGACACCCTGGCCTTCGGTATAAGAGCCGGTGGAGTGAATTCCCGGCGACGAAGCTCCCGGAATGGGTTTGGCCTGGCTCACATTGAGGCCCAGCAAACGGCGCTGCAAGGAGCGGCTAACTCCGGTGAGGTAGGCGTCTTCTGGTTCAATTGGCTGGACAGAAGTGGGTGCCTGAGTCTTGGCTGCCTGTTCTTCCAGGGCCGCCTCTGAAGACGTTCGCCTGGAGGCGGGTACGCTTTTGGCCTTCGGCTTTGAAGCGGACCCTTTGAATCCGACTTTGGATCGACCTTCACGGAACTGGTCTTCGAGCTTGTCGCTGATCGTACGGCCATCGATGCCCCCGAGCATGAAACGGTGAAAGAATGCTATCCGACTACTAGACGCTTGGATGCCTCATTTCGGGCAAATTGTTCAGCTTTTCAACGAACTTTTGTAGTTGAGGTCAAGCCTGCCGCGCCGGCCTGCCATACCGCCTGCCACACTTTAGACTCGCGCATGCGTTTCCAGGTGATCTCGAGCGACTCGGGCAGGATCCGGGTTTCTCCGATGGTCGTCATGAAGTTCGTGTCGCCCGTCCAGCGCGGCAAGGCGTGAAGGTGCAGATGGTCGGCGATTCCAGCGCCAGCCGCCTTTCCCAAATTGAGCCCGAAGTTCATGCCCTGCGGTGCGTAGAGTTCGTTGAAGAGCGATTCGGTCTGCCGGGCAATGTCCATCATCTCGTAGGTGACCTCGGCCTCAAGAGCAGAGAGCGAACTGCCGTGGATGTAGGGAACGGCCATCACATGGCCGCTTGCATACGGATAGGCATTGAGGCACAGGAAATTGTGTTTGGCGCGGTAGATGATGCCGGCTGCTCTCTCCGCATCTTCCGGCGACATGCCGTTTTGCTCAGCAAACTCTACGGCGGCGATCATGTTGCAGAAGACGCAATGGTGGTCTCCCGGCCACGCGGCGAGTTCGCGCGGGACGCCCTGCCGCTCCTCACCGCCATCGGCGGAGCTCACGTAGGCGTACCGCCACGGCGTCCAGAGATGGTCCATATCCGCGAGTATAGCGTTGAGTGGCTGACGTACGTCGCGAGCGATGCAAGTGCGACGACGAGGCCATGATTCGATTGGGTAACCAAGAATCTTTGCCCCATCCGGCGGATCGCCCTCGTTTTCATTGACACTCGTTCGCGACGGTTGCTATTCTCAAAAGAGGTCTGCGTCTGGGAATTCTTCCGTGACCTGCGAACGCCGCTAAACATATTCCCGCCTGCCGAATGCTCCAGTTTGGAGACGAAGTAGAGCCGGTCCACTTAACCCTGGCCCCTCACTCCCCTCCCTCCTGGTCGCCCGTCAGCAGAGAATAAAAACGGCAGAGCCCCGACGCCTCTCGATTGTTGCGAAAAATTCATAGCAATAGTCGAGAAAATGCGCACGAACTGGGCCATGCTTAATCCAATAAGCATCGCCATAGAACGACGCGGGGCGGGTACGGGACCGCCGACCGAGAAATCCCGGAGCTTGCACCTATGGCAAACGTCCTAAATCCTGAACAAAACGAGAGCATAACCCTGAGCACCGACATGGATACCCTTACCCTTGATGCCGCGACGGAACACGCCGAACCGTCAGCCGAATTCGCCCACAACCCCGAAACCGAGTCGCAGGAGATAGCCGCGCTCGATTCGCTTCACGCCGTCGCCGATAGCCGCGCGCAGGAGGCCACGGAGGCCGCTGCTGCCCCGGTTGCCGCCCACGCAGTGGAGACGCCTATCGCCGAGAGCAAGACGGTCGCCGCAGAGAGTGCTCCGGCTTCCGACGAGGGCGATCTTGCGAGCATGGAAGACTTCGCCGCAGCCCTCGAGTCTTTCGATCGCGAGCAGGCCGCTGAGGCTGCTGCGCTGGCCTTCGATGACAACATCGTGACTGGAACGGTCATCAAGCTGACCGACAAGCACGTCGTCGTCGATGTCGGCCTGAAGTCTGAGGGACTCATTCCGCTGGAGCAGGTGCTCGATCACACGGGACAGCCCAAGCTAAAGGCGGGCGACACGGTCGAAGTCGTCGTGGAGCGCGAAGAGGCCGAGGGTGGCTATCTGCTGAGCTACGAAAAGGCTCAGCGCCACAAGGTGTGGGACGTGATCGAGAAGGCGGCAAACGATAAGACGCCAATCACTGGCATCGTGGTCGGCCGCGTCAAGGGCGGCGTCACCGTCGATATCGGCATCAAGGCTTTCCTGCCGGGTTCGCAACTGGAAGTTCGTCCAGTGCGCAACCTCGACGCCTATATCGGTCAGCCGATCGACGTCCGGGTCATTAAGCTCAACAAGAAGCGCGGTAATGTGGTCGTCTCGCGCAAGGAAATCCTGGAAGAGCAGCAGGCCAGCAAGCGCAACGAGACTCTCGAGCATCTGGCTGAGGGAACTATCCTGACCGGAACGGTCAAGAACCTCACCGACTACGGCGCGTTCGTAGACTTGGGCGGCATCGATGGTTTGCTGCATATCACCGATATGTCCTGGGGACGCCTCACGCATCCTCGCGACTTGGTCAATGTCGGCGATGAGATTCAGGTCAAGGTTCTGAAGTTCGACAAGGAAAAGCAGCGGGTCTCGCTGGGCTTCAAGCAACTGACGCCTGATCCGTGGCTCGATGCGGTCGAGCGTTACCCGGTGGGTGCGCATGTCCGTGGACGAGTACTGAGCGTGACCGACTATGGCTCGTTCATTGAGCTGGAGCAGGGCATCGAGGGCTTGGTGCACGTTTCGGAGATGACCTGGTCGAAGCGGATGAAGCATCCGTCGAAGCTGGTGAAGCCGGGCGACGAAGTCGACACCGTGGTGATCAGCGTCAACTCGAACGATCGCCGTATTTCTCTCGGCATGAAGCAGTTGCAGGAGAATCCGTGGGAGAACCTGTCGGGTCGCTATCCGGCGGGGACGATCGTTGAGGGCCGGGTACGCAACCTGACCGACTTTGGCGCCTTCATCGAAATCGAAGACGGCATCGACGGCCTGGTTCACGTGAGCAACCTGAGCTGGACCAAGCGGGTCAAGCATCCCTCTGAAGTCCTGAAGAAGGGTGAAAAGCTGCGCGCGGTCGTTCTTGGCGTCGAGCCCGAAAACCGCCGCCTCTCGCTGGGTATCAAGCAACTGCAGCCTGACGTTTGGGAGACTTTCTTCGCGCAGCATCGCGTTGGCGATGTCGTCAAGGGCAAGGTGCTTCGCACCGCGCAGTTTGGCGCATTCGTCGAGATCGCGGAAGGCGTGGAAGGACTCTGCCACGTATCCGAAGCGGCCGATGCCAATGGAACGGCGATCAAGCTTGAGGCCGGTCAGGAGCACGACTTCAAGATCATCAAGATGAACCAGGAAGAGAAGAAGGTTGGTCTGAGCATCCGCGCCGTCGGCGAGGAAGCCAGCCGGGCAGAGGTGGAGTCTTACAAGGCGCCAGTCTCGAGCTCGACGACGACTCTTGGCGATCTGATGAACTGGAAGCGCGGCTAAGTAACTCGTAGCTCAATGCAAACGCCACCTTCGCGGTGGCGTTTTGCGTTGTCGGACTAACAACGCGCTGAGGGCTTTTCGAAGGCGCAGCCATGCCTCAAGCCAGCGCAGCCTCGGCGATGATTCCGGCGACGGCCTCTGGATTGGAGAGCATCGGCATGTGGCTGGTCGGCGTCTCGCGGATCTTTGCCCCGATAGCCGCGGCGATTGCATATTGGGTCTTCGGGTTGAGGATGCGGTCTTCGGTGGCGATCAGGTACCAGCTCGGTTTGGTTTGCCAAGCGGGCGCAGCCACGGAGGCTCCGAAGATCTGTGCTGCGAAGGGTTTCTGAACGGCAACCGCTAGATGCACCAGACCCCGATGAATATCGTGCGCCATGGCGTCCTGATATTGCTCCGCCGTAGCCCAGATAAAGCCGTGGGCGTCGGGATGCATTTCAATCTGGGCTGCAGGTGGATTCCGTCCGAGGATCGCTCCAAGGACTTCTCCAGGTAATGGCGCGAGCGCGGCAATGTAGACAAGCTTCTCGACCTTGGGATGGTGGCCTGCCTCGGAGATGACGCCTCCACCATAGGAATGGCCGACCAGCACAACCGGGCCATCGAGATGGTCGAGAGCGCGATTGACCGTGGCGACATCTTCCTCAAACGAGGTGAGCGGGATCTGCGCGGCTTTCACCGAGAAGCCCTGATGGGCCAGGTTCGTGATGACCTCGCGCCAGACGGAGCCGTCGCTCCAGACGCCGTGGACGAGCAAAATAGTGGGTTTTCCCTCCGCCATTGTGGATGCCAACTTTCTCGGCCGGAGTGGTTTCCCCGGGGCCACCTTGGCCGATGGTCGCGCAGCGAAAGCTTACTTACCGGTGTCGACCTTGAGCAGGTAGTCCACAAGTTTCTTCGAATCGAAAGAGCTGACTGTCTTGGTCGGGCTCTTCCTGCCTTGGTACTCCGCCCAGATTTGATAATCGATATCGGGAGAAAGCTGACCGAAGCGATAGCTGCCATCGGTGGTCGAGATGAAGCTCTTAATGTCGCCGGACTTTGTGTTCTTCAGATAGACGATTGCTCCGGTCTGCGGCTGATTGTTCGATCCGACGACCTTGCCCTGGACGACCTTCTGTCCAGTCTGGGCTGGGGCGTAGTTGCTCAATGCGAGAAACGGCAGAGCCAGTAAGAGAACGATCAAAGTATGGAAGGAATGCTTGCGTTGTTGCTGACTGCGGACTTCGGGAAAGCTCATTCTTCATCCTCATCGCGAACTGGGACATCTTCGAGTTCGTAACCTTCGTTGTCGATCTTGCTGAGTTCGAGAGGTTCGGCGGCCACGATTTCAAATTCGGCACCGCACTCATCGCAGGTCACGACGTCGCCTTCTTCGATTTCATCGATGTCGATATCGAGTACGTTTTCACATTCAGAGCAAATCGCCATAACCCTCTCCACATCTGCGGATTATTAGACTGATGATGACACATTCGGAAAGACGCGAAGGTTTCCGCCGGGCTATAACCAGTGTTCAAGGGAAGCTCGGGGCCGTCAAGTAATGCAATGGGCAAGGCAGAGGAAAACCTCGCGCTAGAATTGGGCATGAATTCCGCCGGATCCCCGCCCAACGGTCCCGCCACGCTTAAATCCAACTCGGTACCTCGCCGTCCTTTCAGCCTGTGTTTGGTGGCCGGTCTCGTGTTCGGCGTCGCCAGCCCGATTCCTGCTGTCTGCGATGACAATCCGCGTGATTTGGATGTCACCGGATCGCCGATACAAGCGGCGCCCGCTAGACCCTGCAATTCAAGCCACGCTGGCCCAGATTTCAGCCCGGCAGATTCGTCGCACGATTGAGAAGCTGGTGGGTTTCCATAATCGAAGCACTCTGTCGAGTATGAATACCGACCTGCCAGCGGGGCAGGGCGCGACCGCAGCCGCAGATTGGATCGCGCAGCAGCTTGTGGATTACTCCGCCGACTGCGGCGGCTGCCTCGAAGTCAAGCGCGATACCTTCACGCAGGAGCCAGAACCTCCGCCGCAGGGGCGAATTCTTAAGCCGACGACGATCACAAATGTCTACGCAGTCCTGCGCGGCAGCGATCCGAAACAGGCCGCGCGGATGATCCTGATTACCGGCCACTACGATTCGATTAATGGGCACTACAGAGCGACCGATGACGCCACAATTGGGACCAGAGCCGAAGCCCCGGGCGCCAATGACGATGCCAGCGGCGTCGCGGTAAGTCTGGAGTGTGCGCGGGTTCTATCCAGGCTGAAACTGCCGGCGACGCTGATCTTTGTCGCGGTCGCGGGCGAGGAGCAGGGGCTCGACGGCAGCCGCCATCTGGCGCAGCTGGCCAAGAGCGAGGGCTGGCAGCTCGAAGGGGTATTCAATAACGACATTGTCGGCGGCAACACCACTCCGGGCGAGACCTTGCAGGACAAATCGCAGGTCAGGGTTTTTTCCGAGGGGATTCCGGCGACGGCCACTGCGGACGAGATCAAACGCATCACCGCGCTCGGCCTGGAAAGCGATTCTCCTTCGCGCGAGCTGGCGAGGGCCATTGCCGACGTGAGCCGCAGCTATCAGCTCGCGCCGCCGTTTCATCCAGTGTTGATCTTTCGTCGCGATCGCTATCTGCGAGGCGGCGACCATTACTCGTTCAATCAGGAAGGCTTCCCGGCCGTGCGCTTCACCGAGTGGCGCGAGGACTACAACCATCAGCATCAGGATGTGCGAGTAGAGAACGGCGTCCAGTATGGCGACATGCTGCAGTATGTCGACTTCGACTATGTAGCGAAGGTTGCGCGGGTGAATGCTGCCGCAATGGCAACGCTGGCTGCGGCGCCTCCGCCACCGGAGAAGGTTCGCATCGTCACCAAGGAACTCGACAACAACACGACTTTGCGTTGGACGGCGGGGAGTGGCGCTCCCGCAGGGACTGCTTATGAGATTGTCTGGCGGGAAACGCAAGCTCCTGACTGGCAGCGGAGTCTTCCGGCTAAGACGAAATCAGACGGAGAGACATTCTCGGTCACAGTGCCTGTCTCCAAAGATAACGTGATCTTTGGCGTCCGCGCGGCGGATGCGGCGGGGCACCGCAGCGTTGCGGTGACTCCGATTCCGGAGCGCTAGGCCGAATCTTGAGGCACGTCGGTTTTGGACGCCTGCGCTGCCACGTCCCCTTGATTCTGAGACAATAAGCGCAGCGCTTATGGCACGCATCGGTTCGAGTTCGCTCATGTTTCCGCCATTCCGGGGCCTCACGCGGCGTCTGGTGCTGATCAACCTCGTCGTCTTCTTTGTCTTGCTGGTGCTCGGTGCGGTCAATCGTTCGCTAGGCGATTCGATCTTTGGGTTACTGGCACTGACTCCGCGAGCGGTGGTTCATGGCTTTGTATGGCAACTGGTGACGTATGCCTTTGTGCATCGCGGGATTCTGGAAGCGCTCTTCAATCTCTTGTCGCTCTGGTTTATCGGTTCGTATATCGAGGAAGTAAAGGGTAGCCGCTGGCTGGCTGAGATTTATTTCCTGGCGGTCGTGGGCGGTGCACTCATTGCCACAGCGCTAAGCTTTGCGCCGATCCCGCGACTCTCTCCCCTGGATTACGCCTCCGGCGCGCAAGCCGGTATCTTCGGCTTGCTTGCGGCCTTCGCCGTGCTCTTTGGCGAACAGCAGTTCACTCTTTTCCCAATACCCATCAGCATTAAGGCGAAATATCTGGTTTTGATCTATCTATTGATCGCCATCGCCAGTCTATTTGGTGGAGGCAGTATTCTGCCGCTGGTGGTTTACCTGGCTGGCGGACTGTTGGGATTTATCTACGCCAGACAGGCGCGTGGTCGAGGTCTTAGCTTTGTCGCAAGCGAACGCGTTTACGGACTGCGCAACGAATACTACCGCTGGAAGAGGCGCCGGGCCGCGCGCAAGTTTGAGGTCTACATGCGGAAACACAATCGGGACGTGCACTTCGACCGCGAGGGGCGGTATGTCGATCCGGACGAAGCGAAGAACCCAAATGACCGGAAGTGGATGAACTGAGGCCGCAGGCGTCCAGCGACATCCTTTCCGGTGACCGTGTATCGTTAAGGTTGCTGCCATTGGGGGTGTTGGACCTCAGCCGCAATGCTCATCAGTCTTTTATTTTCTGTAAGGGGTGGTTGATTCGGGTGTCTTCTGTCGAACGCTTTCTTCGTCTGTCGCTGTGCTGTGCCTTTCTCGTTCTCACCGTTTCGCAACTGTCTGCGCAGGTGACGGCAACCGCTCCCCCGCTGAGCAACGATCTCGCCAACTACAACAATCGCTGGGATGCGTACGGCGGCTTTGCTTACGCCCGCTTTCAGACGACGCTCGGCGTCAACCTGAAGACCAACATGTATGGCTGGAAGGGCCAGGTTACCGGCTGGCTGAACCCCATCGTCGGGATCACCGCCAGCACCGGCAATTACTACGGCACCGTATCGCTGCCCCCCAATCAATACGATCTGAACCAGGCGCATATCTCCGAGCATCTGTTTCTCTTCGGGCCCGAGTTCCGGATCTTGCGCGATTCAAAGTGGACGGTCGGGGCGCATGTGCTGCTTGGCGGCACCTACGGAATATTCGACAATTCGTTTCCCAACGGCGTCGAGCCGAACGCGCTACGTCTCTATAACAACCAGTTGGCCTTCGCCGCGGCTGCTGGCGGCACAGTCGACCGCAATCTCACCCCACAATGGTCGGTTAGGCTGATCGCGGATTTCCAACCCACGCACTACGGCCTGGCCTTTCAGAAAGAGGCTGCGGCTTCGGTGGGCGTCGTCTACAAGTGGGGCGCGATCAAGAAGTAGTCGGAGTATCCGATGAACGTCCAGCTCTGTGAATCATGTCGCCTCTAGGCACTCAACAGCTAGCCAAGTAACGACCGAAGTTTATAGAAATGCCGGAGGGCGGATACCCTCCGGCATTTCTATTTAGTGAGATTTGCCTTCGATCTCGTCCGCCACCTTGCCGGCGTCGTAGAGCTGGCGGAGCGCCATCAGCATTGCCGAACTGTGGACGGAGACGGTGCGGTTCTGGGTTTCGTCGTAGACGAAGTCACCGACAATCGACTGAATATTGCCGTCAAAGATCAGGCCAACAAGTTCGCCGTTCTTGTTGATGGCGGGCGAGCCGGAGTTGCCTCCGGTGATGTCGTTGGTGCTGACAAAGTCGAGCGGCGTTTTGAGGTCGAACTTGCCGAGGCGATCGACATAGCGCTGTGGCAGGTTGAAAGGCACTGCATTATCGAAGCTCGCCGAGCGATCATACAGACCGTAGTAGGTGGTTTTGTAGGGCGCGATGGTGCCGTTCATGGGAAAGCCGGAGGCCGCGCCGTAGCTGAGTCGAAGTGTAAAGGTGGCGTCGGGGTAGGTGCTCTTTCCATAGACGGCGAATCGAGCTTTGCCCAGTTTTTCACCGGCGCTCTCGGCGACCGCCTGGATCGCATCGGATTTCTTGATCTCGGCGCGGAGCAGCGGATCGATCTTGCGAGCCAGCACGATCATCGGATCGGTCGAGGCGGCAACGGCTGATGGGCCTCCATCAAGCAACGCTTTGCGAACTCCGGGATCGGCGAGTTTAGTGCCGCTCACGAGTTCTTTCGTGGCGTCGGCAGGGCTACGGCCGTTGAGCACCGTGGTCAGCCACTCATCGTTGGCGGGCAAATGCTTGCTGTCGGCCTCAAGGACGGCTGTTACCTGGGCGATCTCCAGTTCGGGATAGGAGGGCGCTGGAGAGAGCAATTGAAACTTGAGCGACTCCAACTGGGCGTCATGGAAACCCGGAAGGCGCTCGCCGTCAGGCTTGGCGACCTCTGCGGAGTAACGAACGAGACTGAGCGCAGTCGAAAGCGTGGTCGAGCCGGTGCGGTGGTAGAAAGTCTCGAGGAAGAGTGGCTTTTCCTGAGCGACTGCGTTCTCGATCTCAGACCACGCGTTGCCATACTCCTTGGCCCACGCGGGGTTGGCTTCGACGCGCTGGCGGAAATCGGCTTCGTCGCGCACTTTCTTCTCGAAGACATTCTTGTCGTTGAGTCCGTCGATGCGTCCACGGTAGACCTTGATGGAATTTTGGAGAAAGAAGATTTGGCTAGCTGCTTGCCTCGTTTGCTCGGGGCCGCGGGCGGAGTAATCCTGCAGCGTCTTCACTCGATCTTCGAGAACCCCGAGAATTGCGGGGTTGGAGATGTCGCGATCGAACTTGAGCTGGGCGACGGTGTCATGACGCTGCGTCGATCCTGGATGACCGGCAACGAAGACCAGTTCGTCCTTGGCAGGGCCGTTCGCGCTCCACTTTAGATAGTTCTCGGTATGAATCGGCTTGCCGTTCTCGTAAACGCGGAAGAGCGCCATGTCGAGGTCGTAGCGAGGGTAGGTGAAGTTATCGGGATCGCCGCCGAAGAAGGCGGCCTGCTCCTCGGGAGCAAAGACGATCCGCACGTCGGTGTACTTCTTATAGCGGTAGAGCCAGTATTCGCCGCCTTCATAGAGGGTGACGACATCCGAGCGCAGGCCGGTCGCCTTGAGGCTCTCTGCCTCGACAGCGGCAATGACGGCATTACGCGCCTTGAAGGCATCGTCGTTACTCATGCCCGGCTTGGCAGCACCCTGCACGCGAGCGGTCACGTCCTCCATCGACTGAAGGATATTGACCTCGAGGTCAGGCGACTTGATTTCCTGATCGTAGGTGGGCGCATAGAACCCGTTATGGATGTAGTCATGTTCGGCTGTCGAGCTTTTCTGCAGCTGTCCGCGAGCGACGTGATGATTGGTGAGCAAGAGGCCGTCAGGGCTGACAAAAGAACCCGAGCCGCCGTCATTCAAACGCACGCAGGAGAGGCGGACATGGTCGAGCCATTCCTTGGTGAGGGTGAATCCGTATTTCTTCTGGATCAGCGCAATCGGCGGATTGTCAAAGGTCCACATGCCTTCGTCGGCACGTGCGGTTGTTGCAGTGAAAGCGATAAGGAGTGCTGCGGCGGAGGCGCGATAGAGCGGGTTTTTCAATGCGTGGTCCTCTTGGGATGTGACGAGTTGAGGATACTATGCGGGACCGGAAGTGTGGGGTTCCGTAGTTCCGGTTGATTTGGTGGGTAGCTCGAGGCGATCAAACTCGATTTCTCAGCACGCGTTGCAGGTTTCTCTTCCCATGCATAACAGCGACGATCTGAAGCGGCGAGGTCTCCGGTCGGTACACGATGGAATAATTTGGATATCTGCTCAGCGTCCAGAAGCGAAGATTGCGAGATGTCAGGTCGGGCCGGGAGTGGCCGCCGAGAGGGGACCTAGTAGCAGACTCACATGCCTCGAAGATCGCTTCTTCCACTCTGTCCGCGGCGTCGCAGCTGTCTCCCGCAATGTAAGACCAAATGTTGAAGATATCAGCCTTGGCAAGAGGAGTCAGGCTGTAGTTGCTCATCTGCTAGACGAGAGCCAGTTGTCCTTCATCGTCTGAATTTCACGACGAACCTGGGTACTGTCGATCAGTTCCCCACTTTCCGCTTGGAGATAACCTTGCTCTATATGGGCGGAGAGCGCACGACGCTGCTCGTCTGTCCAACCCTCCTCGGCGTCCTGAGCTTCGAGTGCGCGACGCAAGACATCTTCAGGGCTTGTATAGCCGCCGCTGGAAAGGCGCTTGTTGATAAGCGTTTCGAGGTCGGGGGGAACGTTCAATTGCATGCCGATTCTCCCTTCTTGCCATAATCGTACTCGATCGAGGCAAGATTCGGCTAAGCCTTGATCACCCTCAAATCGCCGCCGGTCATCTGCGTTGGCTGGTCGAGGCCGAGCATGCTAAGGATGGTTGGCGAAAGATCGCGCAACGATCCATCGGGCCTCAGAGAGTATTTGTTCGCGTCTTCGCTGACCAAAATAAATGGAACCGGGTTCGTCGTGTGCGCGGTGTGCGGCCCACCGGTGACCGGGTCCACCATCATTTCTGCGTTACCGTGGTCAGCGGTGATCAGCATCGCTCCGCCGCGCTGGCGCAGAGTCTGATAGATACGACCGAGCTGCTCGTCGACGATTTCGCAAGCTTTGATCGTTGGCGCAAGCTTGCCGGAGTGGCCAACCATATCAGCATTGGCGAAATTCACAACGACCAGGTCGAAGGCCGTGTCTTCAGCGGCCTTAATTACTGCGTCCGCGATTCCGGCGGCGCTCATTTCTGGGGCGAGATCGTAGGTCGCGACCTTTTGCGACGGAACGAGAAAACGGTCTTCGCCGGGGAAGGGCGTCTCGATCCCGCCATTGAAGAAATAGGTGACGTGCGCATACTTCTCGGTCTCGGCGATGCGGATGTTCCGTAGATTCGCCTGGGCGAGCATGTTGGCGAGCAGGTTCTCCATCGACTCGGGCAGGATCACCATGGGCAGTGTGAACTGCTTGTCGTACTGGGTCATGCAGACGTAGTGCAGATGCTTCGGCACATCGGTGCGCGGTATGGTTGCGTCGAGGTCTTCGGCGCCCGGAAGCTCGTTTCCTTCTACCTTCGTCAGGCCGCTGTTGCGGGCGAGGACGCGAGTGATCTGCCGCGCCCGGTCGGCGCGATAGTTGAAATTGATGCAGACGTCCTCATCGCGCACGAGGCCGACGGGATGGCCGTCGCTTCCTGTCACTACGAAGGGGATGACAAATTCATCGGTGATGCCGTTGTTGTAACACTCGTTCACGCGCGCGATCGGATCGGAATAAGAGCCGCCCTCAGCATGGCCTTTAACCATGGCGTCAAAGGTCTTTAGCTCGCGCTCCCAGCGGCGGTCGCGGTCCATGGCGTAATACCGGCCGGAGACACTGGCAATCTGGCCAACTCCATACTCGGCAAACTTCTGCTGCAGGGCGGCCAGGTATTCGGCGCCGCCGGTGGGCGCGGTGTCGCGGCCGTCGAGGAAGACGTGAACGAAGACGTGTTTGAGTCGCTGTGCGGCCGCAGCCCTAAGCAGGGCGTAGAGATGGCGCTGGTGGGAGTGGACGCCGCCATCGGAGAGCAGGCCAAGCAGATGCAACTGGCGATTGCCCTCACCGGCGCGCTTCATGGCCTCGGCTATTACCGGGTCGGAAGCGAATCCGCCGCTCTCGATCAACGCGTCGATGCGGGTGATGTCCATGTGGACGATGCGGCCCGCGCCGATATTGAGGTGGCCGACCTCGCTGTTGCCCATCTGTCCGTCAGGCAAGCCGACAAAGTGGTCGGAAGCGTGGAGAAGAGTATTGGGGAACTCGGCGAGCAGCCGGTCATAGATGGGCTTGCGGGCCAACGCAATGGCGTTGGCCTCGACTTGCGCCCGGTAGCCCCAGCCATCGAGGATGGCCAGGACCAGCGGTTTCGTATGCATCGACATACAGCCTTTCGTGCTTAGTTCTGTGGGGTGGTTGTGGTCGAAGGCTTGGCAGGAGTGGCAGCCGGAGCAGGAGTTGCCGCGGGTGTGCTCGAACCCGACGGAGCCGCGGGCGCAGTTCCCGAAGGCGTCGCAGCTGGCTTGGGCTGATGCTCGTCGCGGTATTTCTTGAGGGCCGCGTCAATCTCATCCTTATGCCGGGCCTGTACCTGCTGTCCCGTCGTCTGCTGCTCTTTCTGGATCGCCATCATCGCTTCGCGCGAGGTCTCGGGCATCGTTTCAAAAAAGTGCTGCCCTGCGGGAGTCTTGGAAAAGTCAATCAACTTCGCGGCGTCGTCGGTGGAAAGATATTTTTTGTAAACGTCGTAGAGCGCAGTCGGATAGTCGATCTTCTGGAAGCTGGATTGAAGATCGTCCCAGAAGTCCTGGGGGATGAACGCAGCCCTTTGCTTCTGCATGCTGATCATCTTTCCCAGATTGTCATTGATCGTTTTTTCGTAGCCCATGGCCGTGTAGAGCACCTTCATCTGGTCGAGAGTGAGCGGATGTTCCGGACCTTTGACTTCGTCGCCGCCAAGGGTGCTCATTTTCGGAGTGGCTGATGCTGAAGGGGACGCCTGTGCAGGCGTTGTTGCGGGGGATGGATTCGTTGGCGCCATTTGAGCGTTCGCCGAGAGGGTTAGGACTAAACCACAAAGTGCGCACTGCAAAAACTTCATTCGATTCTCCTGGATGTTCACTGCCAAATTTTCGTGCGAGAGTTCCGTGCAAATTTCTGTATCGGGCCGTGGCGCGGTCAGCAACAGCCCTTCCCGTCATTCGCCGAAATTGATTGACTCCAGCCCGAGGAACTCGGCCGCCTGACCGAGCTCTTCCTCGATACGAAGAAGCTGGTTGTATTTGGCGATGCGGTCGGTACGCGAGGCCGAGCCGGTCTTGATCTGTCCGGCTCCGGTGCCGACGGCGAGATCGGCGATGAAGGTGTCTTCGGTCTCGCCGCTGCGGTGCGAGATGACTGAGGTATAGCCGTAGCGTCCCGCGAGCTGGATCGCCTCGAGGGTCTCGCTGACGGTGCCGATCTGATTGACCTTGATCAGGATCGAATTGGCTACACCTTCGTCGATACCGCGCTGCAGGCGCTCGGTGTTGGTGACAAAGAGATCATCGCCGACCAATTGAAGGCGCTCGCCGACGAGTTCCGTAAGATATTTCCAGCCGTCCCAATCGTCCTCCGCGAGGCCGTCTTCGATGGAGATAATCGGATATTGCTTCGTCCAACTCTCCCAGTAGCGGGCCATCTCTTCGCTGGAGTATTCGCTCTTGTCGCTCTTCTTGAAGACATAGACGCCGCGCGCCTTGTCGTAGAACTCGCTGGCCGCCGGATCGAGCGCAATTGCGATGTCTTCTCCTGCCTTGTAGCCGGCAAGGTCGATCGCTTCCAGGATGACTTCGATGGCTTCGACGTTCGATTTCAACATCGGAGCGAAGCCTCCCTCATCGCCGACGGCGGTCGAGTAGCCACGCTTTTTGAGTACGCCTTTAAGAGTGTGGAAGACCTCCGCCCCCCAGCGCAGTGCATCGGCGAAACGCTCCGCGCCGATGGGCATGACCATGAATTCCTGAAAGTCGACGTTGTTGTCAGAGTGCGCGCCGCCGTTGAGGATGTTCATCATCGGCGTGGGAAGAATGCAGGCATTGACGCCGCCAAGATAGCGATAAAGCGGGATGTGAAGGGAATTTGCCGAGGCACGGGCAGCGGCCATGGAAACGGCAAGAATCGCATTGGCGCCGAGCCGTGACTTATTCGGAGTACCGTCGAGCGAGATCATGGTGGCGTCGAGCAGGCGCTGGTTGGTCGCATCCATGCCGGTAAGCTCAGGAGCGAGGATAGTCTCTACGTTTTCGACCGCCTGGAGGACGCCTTTGCCGAGGTAGTGGGACTTGTCATTGTCGCGGAGCTCTACCGCCTCGTGTTCGCCAGTCGACGCGCCACTCGGCACGGCAGCCCGGCCCATCGCGCCGCTGGCCAGGACGACATCAGCCTCGACGGTGGGGTTTCCCCGCGAATCCAAAATCTCGCGGGCGTGAATTGCTGCAATTTCAGTCATTTCGCTCCTAACAATATGGTGCTGCAGGCGGTCCTTCAGCTTTGGACGGCGGTCGACCGGGATCGCATGCCCCGTCGCACCGCCGATGGTTTCGATAAAACTACTCATCCCCAACCTGGTCTCCGCCCTGCGATTTGGTGGTGAAAAATGGCCATAAGGGTTCGTTTGGATTCTAACAAAGCGAATAGGTGTTGGTCGTGAATAGGGCTCACGATCTCGATTCGCCGGCCGGTCAGCATTTTCCGCCATTAGTGCTGGTCGGCTGGTCCTTATCCCCCTAGCGAACGCACTCTGCACCACCGTTACTCCCAAGGTGCAACGAGGATTTGGCTGCGCCAAGCTACCAAATCTTGCCGCATCATTAAAGGTGACACGAAGTTGATGCACGGTGTCTGCTCGGAGTGTGGATGAATGATGAGAAGCCTAAGAGTTGCAGCTGCACTGGTTGTCGGAATTGCGGCATTCTCGCCGTGTCTACACGGCCAGAGTTCGCAGAAGCCTAGCTCGTATAGCGGCGTATCGCAGCCACCGCCGGACGACACCATCACCAGCGACACCCCCGCGGCCACCACGCCGACGGCCACATTGGTGACGAGGCCCGCCGCGCCTCAAGCCACGCCCGCACCTACGGCTGCTCCGGCAGCGACCCCTCCAGCGCCGGATGTTCCAGTGATGGCCAAAGCGCCGTGCAACTCTGAAGACCGGATGATTGGCGATCCTGACCCTTGTCTTACGCCGGGGCAGCCCATCGTGGAGACAGTTCAGCCGAAGCCATCACCTGATGCCGACGCAGACATCGTGACCTCGGTGCCCACTCGTCCGGGCGAGCTGCCCGAAGGGACGGTCATCAAGATCGCTTTGGATCAGGAGATCGCGACCGGGCAATCAACAGTTGGAGCCGATTTTAGCGGTCGCGTCGCGGCGGACGTTGTCTCGCTCGGTAAGGTAGCGATTCCACAGGGTGCACAAGTCGTTGGCAAGATCGTTCAGGTCACAGAGGGACATCGTTTTGGCGCTCCGGCGACGATCCGGCTGCGGCCCGATGTGGTGATCCTCCCCGACGGGACGCGCTACGTGCTGCGCGCCCAGGTAATCGACACCAGCACGAAGTCGCGAATCGACGACGAAGGCACGCTCAAGCCAGCGTCGCGGTTGAAGACCAATGTCATCAAGGAAGCAGCGGGAGTCGGCGTCGGCGCGGCTACGGGCGCGATTGTCGGCGGTCCGGTGGGAGCGCTGGTAGGCAGCCTGATCGGTGCCGGAGTGATGACCACGAATATCGTGGTGCAGCATCCGGCGGATGTGAAGATTCCAAAGGACTCTACGCTTGTTCTCAGTCTGACTCAGCCAATGTCGATCAGTCCGGAAATTGCAAGCGTGGCTCCGGGCGGCAGCAACTAGCAACTATTCGTCGCCCTTCCACACAAACGCGCCTGATTGGGGCAGTCCGATATGCGCAAGTACCCGGCAGGCGAACTGTTTCGCCATCTCGGTTGAATCTGTCGGCAGATTGTAAAACGAAGGCATCACCGGAAAGATCACGGCTCCGGCGTCCGCCGCGAGCGTCATGTTTCTCAAGTGAATCTTGTTGAACGGCGTCTCGCGAACGCAGAGCAGCAGCGGACGGCGCTCTTTCAGGCAAACGTCGGCGGCGCGCTCGATGAGATTGCGAGCCAGGCCGTTCGCGATTCCTCCCAACGTGCCCATGCTGCAAGGCAGGACGATCATTCCGTTCGAGGGATAGCTGCCGCTGGCGATTCCCGCGCCAATGTCGCTCTCGTTCAGTTGAATAATCTTGTCTGAAGCGCCGCCGAGTAGTTTCTCCACCAGCAGATTACGGCCGCCTAGCTGCAGCTCCTCCGCGAGCACGCGAAGCGAGCTTTCCGATGGAATGAAGTTCACGTGCGCAACCCGCTCGTCGGCGTTGAGGGCGGCGAGCAGTTCCCGGCCAAAGACCGCTCCGCTCGCGCCGGTGAGCGCAACGGTGAGGTTCCAGGCCGCGTTTTGGCTGGCTGTCATTCGCCCAGGACCCGCTTGAAGATGGCGTCGACATTTTTCAATTGACGCGAGAGATCGAAGCTTTTCGCGAGGATTTCGGGGCTGAGCCGCGAGGTGATGGCGGGTTCGTTCGCGATCTGTTCCTTGAAGACGAGTTCTTCGCGCCAGGAGCGCATCGCGTGGCCCTGCACCAGTCGATATGCGTCTTCACGAGCCATGCCGGATTCGGCAAGATCGAGAAGCAACTGGCCGCTGAAGATCAGGCCTCCGGTGCTTTCGAGGTTGCGCAGCATCCGCGCCGGATAGACGAGCAGTTTCTCGATCAGCGCGGAGGTTTTTTCGAGCAGGTAGTCGGTGAGGATGGTGGAGTCGGGAAAGATGATCCGTTCGACGGAAGAGTGCGAGATGTCGCGCTCGTGCCACAGCGCGATATTCTCGTAAGCCGCCTGCGAGTTGGCGCGAACGACGCGTGCGAGTCCGCTGATTTGTTCGCTGGTGATCGGATTACGTTTGTGCGGCATCGCCGACGAACCTTTTTGCTTTTCGGAGAAGAACTCCTCGGCTTCGCGGACCTCAGTCCGCTGCAAGTGACGAATCTCGGTTGCGATCTTGTCCAGCGTCGAGGTGATGATCGCGAGCGTGGAAATGTAATGCGCGTGGCGGTCGCGCTGGATGACCTGAGTGGCAACGGCTGCCGGCTCGAGGCCGAGACGGGCGCAGATGCGCTCTTCGTGTTCCGGCTTGAGATGGCCGAAGGTGCCGACGGCGCCGGAGAGCTTGCCGACGCGCATGTCTTCGGCGGCGGCGTGGAAGCGGGAGATGTTGCGCTGGGTCTCGGAGTACCAGTTCAGCAGCTTGAGGCCGAAAGTCGTCGGCTCGGCGTGGATGCCGTGAGTGCGCCCGATCGTCGGAGTGTGTTTGAATTCGAGCGCACGCTTCTTCAGCACGGCGGCGAGTTTGTTCAATCCCTCGGTAATGATGGCTGAGGCAGCTTTGATTTGGAGCGCCTGGGCGGTGTCCACCACATCATTCGACGTCAGGCCGTAGTGCAGCCAGCGCGATTCGGGGCCAATCTTTTCGGCGACGGCGGTGGTGAAGGCAATGACGTCGTGCTTCACCTCCGCCTCGATCTCTTGAATTCGCTGAACGTCGATGGCGCCACGTTCGCGAATCGCTTTTGCGGCCTCGACGGGCACGATGCCATCTTCAGCGAGCACATCGCTGGCTGCGCTCTCGACCGCCAGCCACATGCGGTATTTGTTCTCTTCGGTCCAAATGGCGCCCATCGCCGGGCGCGTATATCGTGCGATCAATTAGCTTTCCTCGATTTCCTGCCTCCTCATTGTAGCTTTCGGCGCATCTCACCGTTCAGCATTCGCGGAGTAGAATCGACCTGTATTTGAGAGGAACGACGGAAACCAATATGGCTGAAGAAACACATGAACTACCGGAGCTCGTAACCTTAGGCGAGTTTCCTGAACCGATGGAAGCGGAGATGGCGAAGTTGCGGCTGGAATCGGCCGGCATCGAGACGTTTCTCTCCGGCGAGAACGCGGCGATTTTGTCGCCTGGCCTCGGGCCGCTGCAGTTGCAAGTCCACCCCGAGGACGAGGGCGACGCCCGCGCAATTCTCGAGGACATCGGTGCGCCAGGAGTCGCAAGCTCCTACACCGGCAGGGATTTGGAACCGACCGAATCGTAAGACTGAGGCAGAATCCGTAGGCTGCCTTGGACTAACTCACGCCGAGGCGTTCGCGCATCTCGGCGTGAAGAAATCCGCGGCCGGGCCGGTACGGCTGCACCCATTCTCCATCGATGACAAACTGCGGAATAGCCCGCTTGCCCACATTGCGCAGAACTTCGTCCGCAGCGCCCGGTGTGCGTTCGATGTCGACCTCGGTGTACGCGATCTGGTGCTCGTCGAGAAAGCGCTTGGCTTCCCGGCAATCGCGGCACCAGGAGGCTGAGTAGAGAGTGAGTGTCATGTTCTTTGGGTGTGCTGATGAGAGTCCCACGTCTCTACACGAGACGTGGGTCATAAGATGCGGCGGTTAACTAAGCAGTGGTCTTGACGCAAAACTCGTCAAAGGCGCGAGCGAGTTCGCCAGCGATGGCCTGAGCCGTGTTCACTTCGATTGCAGAACGCTGCATAAGGTAGACCAACTTGCCATCGCGAAGGATGGCCACTGCGGGCGAGGTCGGCGGATGACCGACAAAGTAGGAGCGGGCGCGATCGGTCGCCTCGCGGTCCTGGCCGGCGAAGACGGTGATGGCCTGGTCGGGCTTAGTCGTGTGCTGCAGGGCGAGTCGCACGCCGGGGCGCATCTTGCCGGCGGCGCAACCGCAGATTGAGTTCACCACCAGCAGGGTGGTGCCGGGCGCGGCCAGCGCCGCGTCTACTTCGGCGGCGGTCCTGGTTTCTTTGATTCCTACCCGCGTTAGCTCTTCACGCATGGGGATGACCATCATTTCGGGATACATTCAGTTTCCTCCGGATATTTCGGCGACTGCCTTGATCTTATTGTAAAGCCTCAGTCAATGAGACGCTGCGAGGATCGGCCTTGGACCTATGCCTGGGCTGATACCCTCGATGGGATGGAAATTCTGGAGAACATTCCGTTAGCGCCCTATACGACCTTCAAAATCGGTGGCCCGGCGCGGTGGTTTGCCGAGGCAACGAGCGAGGCCGACATTCTTGAGGCCGTAAGCTTCGCCCGCGGCCGTGGTCTCCCGATCTTTGTGCTCGGCGGCGGCAGCAACCTGCTCGTCTCCGACGCTGGTTTTAAAGGATTGGTGCTGCGGATCGGTTTGCGCGGGATTCGTGAGCATTTCGATAGCGACACCTTGGTCTTGCAGGCCGAGGCTGGAGAAGACTGGGACAAGCTAGTCAGCCACGCCGTTTCCTTGGAGTGCGCCGGAATCGAGTGCCTGGCCGGAATTCCCGGAACAGTCGGCGGAACTCCGGTGCAAAATGTCGGCGCTTACGGCCAAGAGGTTTCCCAGACGAATTGTCAGGGTCCGAGTGTTGGACCTGCAATCGGAGAAACTCCTCGAAATGAGCGAACCGGAGTGTGGATTCGCTTACCGGCAGAGCATCTTCAATACCTCGGCGAAGGGCCGGTTCATCGTGACCCGAGTCGACTATGCGTTGATGGCGGGCGGTGCGCCTACGCTTACCTACGCCGACTTGCAGCGGCATTTTCAGAATGGAAGCCTCGCGCCTTCCTTAGCACAAGTCGCCGATGCAGTGCGGGCGATCCGCCGGTCGAAGGGCATGTATCTGGTCGAGGGCGATCCGGACTGCGCGAGCGCGGGCAGCTTCTTCAAGAATCCAGTGGTGGATCTGTCGGAGCTAGAGCGAATCGCAACTGCTGTTCCTGCGGATACCAAAATTCCACAGTATCCCGCCCCGGACGGGAAGGTGAAGCTGGCGGCGGCATGGTTAGTGGAGCAGGCTGGATTTTCGAAGGGCTACGGCGAAGGACGTGCAGGAATTTCAAGCCGGCACACCTTGGCGCTGGTGAATCGGGGCGGCGCCTCGGCTGCAGATGTCTTGGCGCTAAGCGAAGAGATCGCCGCGAAGGTGGAAGAGAAGTTTGGAGTCAGGCTGGAGCGGGAACCAGTTCTGCTCGCCTAAGCCACACCCTCCACTCTAGCTGCTAGGCTAGAAGGAGATCATGAACGACATTGTCCATCAATTGCGCTGCACCGGTTGCGCGCGCGTGGTTGCGCAACGCGAGGCGCGCAGTAACTTCCGCTGCGTCGACTGCGGCGAATTGTTCGAAGTGGAATATCCAGCATGGAGTCCGGCTTCATCGCATGCATCGGCGGCCAACGGCCACGAAGGAAATGGAACTCTGACGGGAGCAGCGTTCGCAGCCAAGCCTCGCGCGTGGCTGCCGAATGCGAGCGCGCTGCGCTGGTTATGGAAGGAACGGCGTCACTCCGCGCTGCCGATCGACCAGAGCGGCGTTTGGCGCTTTCGCGAACTGCTGCCCATCCTCGATAAACCGAATGATGCGGTCACGCTGCGCGAGGGGAACACTCCGCTCTACGGAATGCCACGCTGCGCCGAGATCGTCGGTATGGATCATCTCCTGGCGAAGCACCAGGGAATGAATCCGACCGGGTCATTCAAAGACACAGGCATGACGGCGGCGCTCTCGGTGGCGCGCGAACGCGGATTCGAGTGGGTCGCATGCGCTTCCACGGGAAACACTTCAGCGGCGATGGCGGCCTACGCGGCGCGGGCAGGAATGCGCTGCCTGGTGCTGATTCCCGAAGGCAAGATCGCCTGGGGCAAGCTGTCGCAGGCGATGGATTATGGCGCTCTCACCTGCCAACTCCGCACCGACTTCGATGGCTGCGTGCGCGTGCTGGCCGAGGTGGTTGAGCGCTATCCGGTCTACCTTCTCAACTCCGTCAATCCTTATCGATTAGAGGGGCAGAAGACTCCGGCTCTGGAGATTGCCGAAGAGCTGGAATGGAATGTCCCCGACCATGTGATCGTGCCGGGTGGAAACCTGGCGAATTGCTCGGCGTTGGGCAAGGGTTTTCAAGAGATGAAACACCTCGGCCTGACGACGGCGATGCCGCGGATCTCCGTGATTCAGGCGGAGGGTGCGAACCCGCTGTACACCGCAATGAAGACCTCGCAGGGAAGGGAACTAACTGCGGTTCACGCCGATACGCGGGCGAGCGCCATCCGCATTGGCAATCCGGCTTCGTGGCGGAAGGCGGTTCGCATTCTGGAGCAGACCAACGGCTATTGCGAGCAAGTCTCTGAGGCGGAGATCGCGATTGCTAAGGCCGAGATCGGGCGCGAAGGCATCGGCTGCGAACCGGCTTCGGCCGTAACCTTCGCCGGGCTGAAGAAGCTGGTCGCCGACGGCCGGGTGAAGCCGAACTGAGAATGTGGTCCTGCTGCTCACCGGGCATACGCTGAAGGATTCCGAATACACGCTGGACTTTCATCGCGGCCAACTGCTGACCGATGCGGAGTCGCGCGGCTATGAGCCGGCGATGTGGCAGTTGCGCTCCGAGATGCCGGTGCTCGATGCTTCCGCTGATGCCGTTCTGCAGACCCTCGAAGCCGGAGTGCGGCGATGAGTGCGACTGCAGCCAACGGCGTCGCGATCTCTGGCGTGCAAGCTCGGGTTAGCTCGATGGACAAGCTCCATCTGCGACTTCCGGCGACCTCGGCGAATCTTGGACCGGGATTCGACACGATCGCTCTGGCATTGACGCTGGCGCTGGAGATCGATGCGACTCGCGCATCGGAGTTCTCCATCAATGCGACAGGTCGCAACACCGACGTCTGCTCGTCGCTGCGGCGCAACCTGATGCTGGATGTCTACCAGAAAACGTTGGCAGCCAATGGAGCGGAAGTTGTTCCGCTTGCGCTTGAGATTCAGAATGAGATTCCGATCGGTATGGGCTTCGGATCTTCTGCTGTGGTGCGCCTGGCCGGGCTCGCGCTGGCCAATCATTTTGGCGGGCTCGGCTGGAGCCGGGAACGCATTCTGAACGAAGCATGTCGCGGCTCGAAGGCCATCCCGACAACGCCGCCGCCTGCTGGCTGGGTGGGTTTACCGTGGCGGCGATGGATGCCGGGCACGTTCACGCGGTGAGCCTCGCGCCGCCGGCTAGATGGAAGCTCTTGCTGGCGGTGCCGGAGAAGCCTCTCGCGACCACGGCCGCGCGGCTGGTGCTGCCGCGGAGCTATGACCAGGACGACGTGGTCTTCAACGTCCAGCGCGCCAGCCTGATGACTGCGGCCTTCGCCACCGGGAATGGCGAGTTGCTGCGGGTAGCGATGCAGGACCGGATGCACCAGCCCTTTCGTGGCGCAATTTGCCCGTTACTGCCGTCTTTGCTTCCACTTGCGGGAACGACCGGGATTCTTGGAGTCGCGCTGAGCGGAGCTGGACCGTCGGTGCTGTTGATCCTGGACGGCGATGCGCCGATCAACGAGGTTCGAGCTTTAGTGACGACCTGCCTGAGCGAGCCGGCGGAGCTAATCGATTGTGGGATCGAGACTTCGCCCGCAGTGGTCGAAGCGGCGATGATGGCCAAATGACCCCGGTGCGACTTTCAGGGGGAAATAGCATCCAATTGACTGGTATTCAGGGTTATCATCAGATAATTCGCAAGGAGGAACATGGCTGGACTTGGAGTTTTTGAAGTAAGTGATGGCACGTTCGAGCAGGAGGTGCTGCGGTCCGAGTATCCTGTCCTGGTCGATTTCTGGGCTGCGTGGTGCGGCCCGTGCAGAGCGCTGGCGCCGGTCGTCGACGAGATCGCCGCGCAGAACCTTGGCAAGCTCAAGGTGATGAAGATGGACGTCGACAAGAACCCCTCGACGCCTGGGCGTTATGGTATCCGCGGCATTCCCGCGTTGCTGCTGTTCAAGGACGGCAAGGTCGCCGATCAGATCGTGGGCTTCGTGCCCAAGGACGTGATCGACAAGAGCATCGCCAAGGTGCTCAGCGTTCCTGTCAATGCTTGAGAATTGGGCTTGAGAATTGGGCTTAAGAATTAGAAAGGCCCGGAGTAGTTTGAGTCTGTTACGAAACTCTTCCGGTCTGCCTAGAATAGATGAGAAGATGCCCTTGCGGGAGCGAGGGCATCTTCGTTTATGGGATATATCCGAGGGGATGGGCGGAGTCAGGGAACGCTGTTTCCGGTGGTGCTGGACGATCTTGTTCCGGCCGATCATGTGTGCCGTGTGATCGACGCGTTTGTGGAAGGTCTGGCGATGAGTGAGCTGGGCTTCGAGCGAGCCGAAGCGGCGGAGACGGGCCGTCCTGGTTATGATCCCGCGCGATCTGCTGAAGCTGTATCTGTATGGCTATTTGCACACGATCCGGTCATCGCGGCGGTTGGAAGCCGAGTGCCGCCGCAACGTGGAGTTGATGTGGCTTGCTGGGGCGGCTGTATCCGGATCACAAGTCGATCGCCGAGTTCCGGCGGATGCATCGAGAGGCGGTTACAGCTGCGGGAGCGCAGTTGGTGCGGTTTGCGCAGAGCTGGCGGCCTGATTCGCGGGGAGTGGGTTGCCATCGACGGCACGAAGTTCCGCGCTGTTTCCAGTGCCGACAGTGTGCGTGAGCGGCAGGCGTTAGAACGCTATCTGGACAGCATGGAGCGGGCCGACGAAGAGCAGCAGACAGTCATCGATCCCTCCGCTGTGCAGGTTGCGCTGGAGAAGCTGAAGCAACATCCTGAGCCGGAGGCGCGCTTCATGCCCGTCGCCGGGGACCAAGGCTCCAGCCTACAACGTGCAGACCGCAGTTGATGCCGAGCATGCGCTGATCGTCGCCCATGCGGTCACGCTGGAGGCAGGACGACAACGTGCAGCTGCAGCCGATGGCCGAAGCCGCGAAGAAGGCGCTCGGCGGCAGAGAGCATTAACAGGTCGTGGCCGACACCGGCTACGCCAACGGCGAGCAGGCGGCACGCTGCGAGGCAGCCGGCTGATCCTGCCACATGTGCCTGTCAAGCGCGCCGTCAACAACCAGGGCAACGGCACTTGTTTGGACCGTAGAGCATTTCCGCTATCAGCCGGAGACTGACACCTATCCTCTGCCCTGCAGACAAGACGCATCCGACGCAAGCAACTTCACCGCAAGGACCGGGCCGTCGTCTATCAGCGCCGAAGCCGCCGACTGCGGTAGGCTGCGCGATGAAGACTCGTTGCACACAGACCTCAGCTCGCATCCTGACCCGCTCTGGATGAGGATGCGCTGAACCGCATGCATCAACGCGCTACCCCGGAAGCATGAGGCTCCGACGATCTACCGTCGAGCATCCCTTCGCCATTCTCAAATACCGCATCTTCGGACATCCCCGCCTCTTGCTGCGCGGACTTCCGGCGCCCACACCGAAATCGGCCTCGCAGTCATGGCCTACAACCTCAAACGCATGATTAACCTCCTCGGAGGTTCCGTACTCACCGCCAGATTGCTACCGGCCTAACGCCAGTCGGGCAAAAACATCGCACCTATACCCAAAGCAGAAACGCTCCCGTTCGGGAGCGTTTCTGCTTTTCTGAGCATCGCTCAGAGACTGCTGTTTCGTAACAGACTCTGTGTGCCG
>CAVZRF010000005.1:0-10075 GCA_963777685.1 uncultured Acidobacteriaceae bacterium
GCGCAACCGAGCCGAATTCGGGCCACGCTCCGCCGAGTTTGAGACTGGGGGTACATTGTGTGACTGCCGTTGGCGATGACACGCGGCGCGACGGCTGGGGACTTGTGATTCAGATCAAGCAGGCCGTCGCAGAACACGCGCGCCGCGAGGCGTCTTACCGTACTCGTCGGGGGCTGGAAGGTAAGGCGATCAAAGGCGAGAGTGCAGGCGGCAGGGCATACGGCTATACGCCCGCGTCACAATCCTCGACCGGCCAAGTCGAAATCATTGATGCCGAGGCCGCCATAGTGCGCCGGATATTCCAGTTATATGCGACTGGCTGCTCATCGCGGACCATTGCCGAGCGCTCAACGCTGAGAACATCCCGAGCCCCGGCGCAGCGTGGAAGCGAACCGATACGGGAGAGCATGCGAAGCGGCGCGGCAAATGGGTCGGATCTGCGATCCATGGCGACCAGAGGCGCGGGTATGGGATTCTAAACAATGAGCGATATATTGGACGACTTAATTGGGGCCGTCTTCAATGGAAGCGGGGCGCGGCGAACAGCAACAAGCGAACGGCCATCGCCGCGGACCCCGCTTCGTTGGTGATCCGAGAGGAACCGCGACTACAGATCATTTCGGACGAGCTTTGGCAGCGCGTCAAGGCGCGACAGTCCGCGCAGTCAATCGGCCCACATGGCATGAATCTGTCCAAGGCAGGAAAGCCCGCGACCACCCTCCTCTCCGGGTTACTGCTATGTGAGGACTGCGGCTCTCGCTTTATCGCTAGCGACCAGTACAGCTACCAGTGCGCGACTAGAGCCTACGGCGGCTTGAGCGCGTGTTCGAATAAGGTGCGTGTGAAACGAGCGCGCGCGGAGGCAGCAATCGTCGACTACATCGCCGAGGAGTTGCTATCGCCTGAGGCAGTAGACATCGCAAAGCGCGCTTACCAAGAGGCCATCCGTAAAGAGTTGGGAACACGTGAACATGCGAAGGTCAAAGGAGCGGGCACGCTACACGCCGAAGAAGCACAGCTCAGAGAGATGCTGAGGGCTGGCACGTTATCACCAGACGTCGCACGCGCCGCACTCGATGCGGTAGAGAGGAAGCGCCGAACAATTGCGACTGCTCTCAGGATGCCGGCAGCACGCAGCGCCGAAGCCTTCTCGCTGGGGCTAGAACGTTACAGAGATGCGGTGAGAAATTTGGGGAAGCACGTCCCATACAGCGACCAGGCTGCAGAGGAGCGGCGTCTAGTGCGCGAGTTGCTGGGAGGACATGGAACGGTGTTTACGAGGGACGGCCGAATTGGCGCGCGGTTTAGATCCGCCGGCTTGCTCGATATGGAAGAATTTTCTTATAAATCAAAGATCTATAATTGTGGTAGCGGGGGCAGGATTTGAACCTGCGACCTTCGGGTTATGAGGCGGATACCGGAGTATTAAGGGTCCTTTAAATCAACCACTTGCAGCGCTTGCCGACCCCGATCCCCGCCACATGAAGGCACAATTACGGCACACCCAATCTTACTTCGGCACAAATCCGTCACCGTCGCGCAAGCATATAACGCGCCTTCACGCTCCGCAGTCAGCCGGTCTTGCGCCAACGGACAAATCGCCGTCCTCCGGCGACCTCTCAAGGTGGTCATGGTAAGCTCGCATGTCGTCTTACGAAAATGTGATCGATCGGAGATTTGTATGAGTACCATAACCGTGTCGTCAAAGTACCAGATCGTCATTCCGTCGAGAATTCGAGAGGCACTCGGCATCAAGCCGGGCGAGAAACTCCATGCCATCGAGTATCGCGGGCGCATCGAACTTGTGCCGGTACGGCCAACCAAAGCAGCGAGAGGGTCGTTGAAGGGCATCGACACCAGCGTTCCTCGTGATACCGACCGTGTATGAACGTGGTCGATTCTTCAGCATGGCTCGAGTACTTGGCCGACGGACCGAACGCCGCGATATTTGCAAAGCCGATCGAAGCCACACGATCATTGATCGTGCCGACCCTCGCATTATTCGAGGTGTTTAAGCGGGTCCGCCAGCAGAGGAATGAGGACGACGCGTTACGAGCTGTCGCGGTCATGGAGCAAGGGAGAGTTGTGGATCTGGATCGCGCGATTGCACTCGAGGCGGCGCGACTGTCGATCGAGCATGCCATTGCCATGGCTGACAGCGTGATGCTGGCGACTGCACATCGGCACCGCGCGACGCTCTGGACTCAGGATTCGGACTTCGACGGGTTACCTGGCGCGCGCTATTACCCGAAGCGATAGCGCATGAAACTGACCGGTGCAAGTCGGCATTGACCCGACGGCGAATGACCGGTACGCGGGAGGCAGCAAGCGCCGGCATCGGCCCAGGAGCAGACATACATAGCACCGAATCCCCGGCCACAAAGCGGACATTAGGTGCTCGATGGCCAACCTAACCGTCTGCGCGAGGATCAACCCGCGCGAGACTGTGCTACTGACCCTTCTTCGTCGCGTAGACGCTTTGCTACCAGTTGATTGAAGAGGGTTATGGCTCGATCAGCGCTCGTTGGCATGATCCGCGGCTCCGGCGTGGAATCAATCACCCGCTGCTGTGCCTCGATGATGGTGCGGTCTTCGGCAAATGCCTTGCCCGCTACAACCATCAGTGTGTCGCGTAGGACGGTATCACCATGTTTCCGGTGCGGACCCCAAGAAAAGAAGTAGCGCGAAGTCTTCAGAGTGAGGGGCGTTACCGCTTGACTGGTGAATGTGACTCCGCCAATCGCCAGATCGAGTTCGGGTGTTTCGCCGTTCATCTTGTCTTTCGTGCCTAGCGGGAACGCGCCGCCCGTCATCAAGAGCACCCCAGGAAGCAGAAAATCATAGCGTGAATATTGCTCCACGGGATGCTCATAAGCACGCCCCGCGGCACCGGGCTGCACGATGATCCATCGCTCAACCCTGACCCCTTGGCCGAGCAAGGTGACTTTCGGCCGCTCGCGCGCCCATTGCTCACTCGCGCCGAAGCTATTGGCGTGCACGTAGCTCAAGTGGCTGAAGTCGAGCAGGTTGTCATTGATCAACCGGGCCTCGGCGGCGTAGTCCAACTGACCAGATCCCAGGACAAAATTCGGATCATCCAAGCCCACCGCAGGAGGAATCAGCGTCTCATTCGCCGCATGGGCCTCTCCCATCCAGATCCAAATCCAACTATGTCGGTCGGCGACCAGGTAGGAACGTACTTTGGCCTGCAGGGGAATGACATCCTGGCCCGGGATCTCGGTCACGACTCCCGAGGTGTTATAGAGCAGGCCGTGATACATGCATCGGAGCTTGTCGCCTTCGCAGCGACCCAGCGATAAAGGTGCCAAGCGGTGGACGCACCGATCTTCGAGCGCGGCAACTCTGCCCCGCTCATCGCGCCACAACACAATGGGTTCACCCAGAACCTGGAGGCCGAGGGGCTGATTGGGCTTGAGATCATGTGACCAAGCAGCAACGTACCAGAGATTCTTGGCGTAGGGCACACCCGCTCCCATTGCTCGCAGATTTAATCCCGTTAAATGAAAGTTTCATTTAATCTCCTTAAATAGTCAAGTTTCTAGAGATCTGAATGCGCCAGGGGACAAAACCGCTTCGCGTAGGCTCCAAGTTGGATCGCGATTCGATCCTCGCGGCGGCTTTCCAGGTACTCGACGCCAAAGGCTATGACGGACTGAGCCTGCGATTAGTCGCAGAGAAACTGAAGGTTCAAACGCCCGCTCTCTATTGGCATGTCGAAAATAAGGCCGCGTTGATCAATTTGATGGCAGCGACCTTTTCTGAGGTGGCGAACCGCGACAAGGACAAGGCCCGCGGCTGGAGGAACAAGCTCGTTGCCTTCGCGCGGGGGCTACGCGGAGCGATGCTGGTGCATCGCGACTCCGCGAGACTGTCCTTGGCGGCTTCCCCATCAGCGGACCCTAAGGCGGTAGCGGAGCGGATCGCCGCGCCACTCGTCGAAAGCGGTTTGAACGATCGACAGGCATTGAGTTATTGCGCTTCAGTGATCGCCTACACCGTAGGCTGGGTCGCATATGAGCAGAGCCAGTCCATGCATAAATTCTTGACGCAGATGATCGACTTCCCCGAGAGCTTTGAGACGGGATTGCGGGCACTCGTGGGTGGTCTAACCAACCCAGCCGCGACCACGGCAATGAGTGGCAAGAGCGGCCGCTTGAAATGACATTCGCAAAAGCGGTCAGTCACCACAGGCTGCTTCACGCCCTGAGTCAGTCAGTCAATCGGTTAGAACCAATCGGGCTCGTGTCGTTTTACGCCCTACAACCACGCGGGGCTTGCCGGTGCCGCGCGATTGGTGTCCCGAACAACAGTGTCGTGGTGGAGTGCGTATTCCGGTCGATCGTGACCGCTCATTCCGATTTGACGTGACCGAGGATTCCGAATTCGCGTGACCGCCGATTCCGATTTGGCGTGACCGGTTTTTAGGGGTCGATCGGAACGCTGGCGGGAGGCCAAATCGGGCCTGGCCGGAAGCTGAAGTGCTCAGGGGATACCCTCGCCGGTTTTGGCACCGGAGAGGGTCGATGCCGACACGAGCACTAAGCATGCGTAAGATCCGAGAACTGATCCGACTGAAATACGAGGCTCGCCTCTCGCACGAGCAGATTGCCGGTGCGCTGGCGATCTCCAAGGGCGTGGTGGCCAAGTATGTCGCGCGCATCGAGCGCGCCGGGCTTGAGCCCAAGGCGTTGATGACGCTGAGGGACGCCGAGGTGCTGGCGCGGATCACCCCGGCGCCACGGTCGAGCCAGTACGGGGGCCGGATCGCTCCGGACTTTGCTCACGTGCACGGCGAGCTCAAGCGCCCGAGCGTGACGCTGATGCTGCTGTGGCAGGAATACACCGCCGCCAATGCCGATGCGCGAACCTACCGGTACTCGCAGTTCACGGACCTGTATCGAGATTACGTGGCGAGTCTGCGCCGCTCGATGCGCCAGGTACACCGCGCCGGGGAGAAGCTCTTCGTCGATTACGCCGGCCAGACGGTACCGTACGGACGAGAAGGCGATCGGGCACAGATCTTCGTTGCGGCACTGGGGGCCTCGCATTACACCTTTGCCTGTGCGACCGCGCATCAGCGTCTGATCGACTGGACCGGGGCGCTGGTGCGGGCACTGGAATTTATCGAGGGTGTGCCGGCGCTGATCGTCCCGGACAATGCCCGGGCGCTTATCGCCGATCCAGATCGCTATGAGCCGCGGGCGTCCGCCACGATCGAGGATCTGGCCCGCCACTACGGCACCGCGGTGCTGCCGGCGCGCCCGTACAGGCCGCAGGATAAAGCCAAGGTCGAAGTGGCCGTGCAGATCGTGCAGCGCTGGATCCTGGCGCGACTGCGTGACCGCGTGTTCGCAACGCTTGCCGATGTCGATGGCGCCGTTGGCGATCTGCTCACCGATCTGAACACCCGAGCCTTCAAGCGCCTGCCTGGCTCGCGAGTCAGCGCGTATGAGCAACTCGATCGCCCAGCGCTCAAGGCGCTGCCGGTCAGCCGCTACGAGTTTGCCCGCTATTACGAGGCGCGCGTGAACATCGACTACCACATCGCCATCGAGGATCACTTCTACAGTGTGCCGCAGGCCTTGGTGCATCAGAAGGTGGAAGTGCGCACCACGGCCCGCAGCGTCGAGATCCTCTACCGCGGAGCGCGCGTGGCTTCTCACGCGCGCTCCTTCACGCGCTTTGCGCACACCACCTTGCCGGAACATCTGCCGGCCGCGCACCGCGCGCACCTGGAGTGGTCTCCTGGGCGGCTGATCCGCTGGGGCGAGCAGCATGGCGCGGCCTGTGCCGAAGTGATCCGCCAGATCCTGGCTTCCCGTCCGCATCCGGAACAAGGCTATAGGGCCTGTCTGGGACTGCTGCGTCTGGAGCGACAACATGGTGCTGCGCGTCTGGAGGCAGCCTGCGCCCGAGCGCTGTTACTCGGCAGCGCCCGCTATCAGACCGTGGCCTCGATCCTGAAGCAGCGAACCGAGAGTTTAGCGGTGAGTGAGAAGGCCGACTGGAGTGCGCCCGAACACGCGCATCTGCGTGGGCCGAAGTATTACCAATGAAGGAAGGAGGATATGACCCATGATCGTGCAACAGACTCTGACTCAGCTTCGAGCGCTCAATCTCGAGGGCATGGCCGCAGCCTTCGAGGAGCAGGTGACCCTTCCCAGCAGCAGCTCGCTCGCCTTCGAAGATCGCGTGGCGCTGCTGGTGGAACGCGAAGCCGCACACCGTGACGGCCGGCGTCTCACGCGTCTGCTGGCCAAGGCGCGCTTCAAGTACGCCCAGGCGTGTCTCGAGGATCTGGACACCCGCGCCAGCCGCGGCCTGGATGCTCGGCTGATCAGCAGCCTTGCCCATGGCCAATGGCTCGAGCGCGGGCAACCCATCCTCATCGCCGGTCCCACCGGCGTCGGCAAAACCTGGCTCGCCTGCGCGCTGGCGCAAAAGGCCTGCCGGCTCGGCCATACCGCCCTCTATGCGCGCTTGCCGCGGCTGCTTGAAGAACTGCGCATCGCACGCGGTGATGGCACTCATAAACGCCGCCTCCTGGCTCTCGCCAAGATCGAAGTCCTGGTGCTGGACGACTGGGCGCTGCAGCCCTTGGAACCCTACGGCCGAGAAGATCTACTGGAAATCATGGACGACCGCGCCGAACGGCACGCCACCGTCATCACCGCTCAGCTGTTACGCGGTGCACGGCGTAACAGCTGTAATGCCCAGAGCATCCTTATGTAGTGATGAGCCGATCTGGGTCTCCAGAACGGTAGCTGATTCAACGAGTAAGACCCAGGTTGCTGACCTGTCTACTCCGCATAACCATGACGTCTGTCCGGTTGATATCACAACCGAAGGAGGACGTCATGTTGGACAAGTTCTTTGATTCCTCAGCAGGCGGCCGAGCTCGCGTGCGTTCGCTTCGTAACGGCACGCATGGCTCTCTGCTTGATAGCTTCTCGAGGGAGCTCTTCCATTCGCGCTACGCGACGATTACTGCACGTAGACACATTCGCTCCGCGGAGCACTTTGTTCATGTTTCGGTCGACACTGCGGTGCCGCTTCCTCAGTGGAACGATCACGCCCTGCAGAAGTTCTTTCGGCACTGCAAGGGCCGCCGCTGTTCGTATGGCCACAACGAACCTAAGGACCAAGTGACAAGTGCGCGGCTGTTCCTAGTGCATTTACGGGCAACCGGCATCATAACCGGTCCGCTTATTGAGCCACTCCCTTCGCCGTCATTGCTCGTCGCATTTCGCTGCTGGATGCGTGATCAGCGCGGTACATGTGACGCCACTCTTGCCAACTACGACGCGGCGATTCGGGGGCTGCTCGACGCTCTTGGCGAGGATCCTGGGCGATTTGAGGCCCGTGGCCTCCGGCGCTGTTTTCTAAAGTACTGTGTCGGACGGGGACACGTGGTCATCAAGCACGCTGCGACAGCGTTTCGCATGTTCCTACGATTCTTGATTGCGCGGGGTCTATGCCCCTCAGGATTGGAGGCAGCCATACCTCTGCTGCCGCATTGGCGCCTTACTTCGCTCCCTCGGTATCTTCAGCCGGAGGAAGTCGAACGGGTTGTCGCCTCGTGCAAGCCCACCACGGCTGTGGGCAAGAGGAACCGAGCGATTCTATTGCTGCTCGCTCGCCTGGGACTTCGCGCCGGAGATATTGTTCAGCTGCGTCTCACGGATATCGACTGGAAGGATGCTTGGATTCGCGTGACCGGGAAGGCTCGTCGCCAGACGCGCCTACCCTTGAGCAAGGAGGTGGGCGACGCCCTCGTGGATTATCTGCGCAACGGCAGGCCGCGGACTGACGGTGACCAGGTCTTTGTCTGGTGTCGGGCGCCTTATCGTCCCTTCACTTCTCATGGCGCTGTCTCAGTGATGGTCGCCCAGAGCATGCGTCGTGCCGGCGTGACCCCTCCGAGTCGGGGTGCGGCTCATTTACTGCGGCATTCTGTGGCTACCTCCCTGCTGCGGCAAGGCGCAGCGCTCGAGATATCGCTGCGCTTCTCAGACATCGATCCATTCAGACCACACAGATTTACGCCAAGGTTGACGTACCGGCCCTGGGTCAGATCGCGCAAGCGTGGCCGGAGGTGCTGTCATGATCACCAAGGCGGTGGATTCTTATATCAAGATGCGCCGGGCCTGCGGCTTTGCCTTCGAGTCGGAGGGGGCCTGCCTGCTGCGATTCGCGGCATTCTCGGCCGCGAAGGGTGAGCATCACGTTCGGTCCGATGTAGCCATGGAGTGGGCCGGACAAGCTCGCTCCATGCCCGCTCGTGCCCGGCGGCTTGGCATTGTCATTCGGTTTGCTCGATATGTGCGCGCCGAGGACACCCGCCACGAGCTGCCCTTTGCAGTATTTGGTGCTGAGAAGGCGCCACGACCGGTGCCCTATATTTATTCACAGGAGGATATCCGGCGATTGCTTCAGGTCATATCTCGGTCGGGTTACCGCACGTTGCGCCGAGCGACTTACTTTACTCTCTTCGGTCTACTCGCTTGCACTGGGTGCGCCTATCTGAGGCCCTCCATTTGCGGTATTCGGACATTACGGTGGACGGTCTGGTGATCAGACGTACTAAGTTCCGCAAGAGCCGCTTGGTTCCCCTGCATGAGACGGCACGCGCGGCACTTGAGCGTTATCTTGACCAGCGCCGAGCTTATGCGCCCTTGGATGACCACGTCTTCATTTCGCTGAGAAGGAAGCCTCCGCCGGTTGCTGATGCGGAACGCACATTGAGAACCGCGGCACTCAAGATCGGTCTGCGACGTGAGTCCGGGCAGCCGCGACCGACGATTCACGCGTTGCGGCACACCTTTGCGGTCAGGGCACTCGAGGCTTGCCCGGATGATCGCGATCGTATCTCCCAGCACATGGTGGCACTGTCGACCTACCTGGGTCATGGCCACATCGCACATACCTACTGGTACTTCGAGGCCACCCCGCAGTTGATGACAGACATTGCCGAACGGTGGAACGTTCGTCGCGGGAGGTCGCCCATGACGCCCATTGCTCCGCACTTAACCACCTTCCTGCGTGAGCGGCTACCCGTCGAGCGCGGCTGGAGCATTAACACCTGCGATTCCTATGCTACGCCTTCAGGCTCCTCCTGGAATACGCGGCAGTGCCCTGAAGGGCTGGCCATCCGAGTGATGCCGAGCGACTGTATTCGCCGCTGATTCTAGGGTTCTTTAAGCATCTGGAGATCGCGCGCCGACAGTCGCGACTCCCGGAACACCCGGCTGCCGCCATTAGTCCTGGTGCGCTCTTCGAACATCGAGTGCCCTGGCGCTAGAGCAGATTCGCAGCATCCTGGCCATCCGCCAAGAAGACCGATCCGGCCTGGTCAGGCACCTGACGGTGGATGAGCTACGATAATACTGGATACACCGTTGCCGACCGACTGGAGCCGTATACGCAATCGCGCCATGCTGCACCTGTCTTCGCACCGGCATAGTGTGTCTCCGAGCTGGTGGGTCTGCGACAGAACGATCACCTTACAACCACAGGCAAGCGTGCTGATCATGGCAGAGCTCGACGCCCAGTGTTGCCGCCGCTGTGGCGCGAGACGGCTTCGCCTTCGCGCATGGCTGTCGATCAGATCGACCACGTCTGTACCGGACTATCCGTCGATGCGCGCGGTGAAGCCATGACGCGATCCGGCTTCGAATATATACTGCGTAAGCACGTCCGCGCGGCGATCAAGAGGTGCCGTCACTGGCGGCCAAACGTATATCACCACACGTTCTGAGGCACACCGCCGCCCTCGTAACGCTAAAGCCACCAAAGATCTACGGAAGGTCTCACTGTGGCTCGGGCACGCCAACATGCAAACAACTGAGATCTACACGCGCGTTGACCCTTCTGTGAAGCTCGAAGTACTCGAGTCCATAGTCGCCCCGAAGCTGCGGGCCAGCAGGTTCAAGGCTACCGACAAACGATCGCTTCCCTCAAACCGCGGCACTTTATGCGGAGCCATGGTAATTAACCGCCGCGGAGAGAGCCTTAAGGACGAGGCTCTCTCATAACAATATGCGGGGCATTACAA
>CAVZRF010000006.1:0-707348 GCA_963777685.1 uncultured Acidobacteriaceae bacterium
GAATCGCCGAAAAACGCAGCAGCGATTCGCCGAAGCGATAAGAATTTTCGTACGGCGGCCGGTAAACCATTGCCAGGCGGCCATGCGCGCGCGCTCGTAGACGAAGTAGTTGATCGGGGTGGCTAGTGGCCGACGGTTTGGGCAGGGGGCTGAAACATTCGGTGGCGGCTGCGGGGCTCGGGCGAAGCGCCAGGCAAACCAACTAAGAGAACTACAGAACAGATGAAACGACGCAAACTTCTCCTCCGAAAGGGCTAAATCTGATTCCTGGTGCGGTATCGACTTCTCGTCAGGCTGCCTTGTCAGGGCAAAGCCTTGAGGACAGGCAGGCGAAGAGAGGACCGCTGGTTTTTACACCATTCTTGATGCGAAGGTTCACAGAATGAGCGGCTGGGGTCAACCATCGGAGGGTGGAGATTTCTCTGCAACTAAGGCGGGGAAGAAATGCTTCCCGCGGGCGAAGATTTTTGCAGGCCCCACGGGGCTTTGACCAATGGCGCGAGGGCTTATTCGATAGCTGACGGACTCCATCGAAAGTTGCAGACAATGATCCATCGATATGTTGAAGACGGGAGTGATTTCGGGCGATTACGGTTGTGGATGTTTCAGCAGCGCCGATATTTAATCGGAGGTCAAGAGGCCGATGTCAGCATCCAGTCAGAGTATTCCGCAGATCCACATTCAGTCGTCGGACGGACAGAGTTTTTATGAGAAGCTGAATTCGCAATGGCACGAGCGGGCCTTGCAGGTATTCATGGTGATCGTTCTTGCTCACTGGGGCGAGCACCTGGTGCAGGCCTGGCAGATCTATGCACTGCATTGGCCGCGTCCGATGGCGAATGGGATCGTGGGCCTCTGGTATCCGTGGCTGATCAAGTCAGAGGTGCTGCACTACGGGTATGCCCTGGTGATGTTGATCTTTCTCTGGGTGCTGCGCAAGGGATTTACGGGGCTTAGCCGCAAATGGTGGACGGTTGCGCTGGTGATCCAGTTCTGGCACCACATCGAACATCTGCTGCTGATCGGTCAGGCGACGTTTCATCACAACCTGTGGGGCAAGCCGGTTCCGTGCAGCGTGCTGCAACTTGGTCTTTCCGCGGGTGGAATTGCATTTGTTCTACAACTCGATCGTGTTCATCCCGATGGTGATTGCGATGTACTACCACATGTTTCCGCCCGCGGATGAAGCGCGGACGGCGACCTGCAGCTGCGAATGGCATGGGGCGCAGATCCGGCTCGTGGTTGAGGGCGATTCGCGAGTTCTTTGAGGAGTCTTGCTGTATTGCTCGTCTTTCGCTCTTTTATCGTTGACTGGCTTGTCATCGACCGCAGGGCCGAGTGTCTCTTTATCGGTGCGGGAGGAGATCGAGCCGGAGCCCCCGGTCGTGGGGCCGGCTACGGTCACGGTCAGCCTGGCGGATGCCGAAGGGCATCCGATCACGCGGGCAAAGCTCACGGTTGAGGGCGATATGTCGCACGCCGGCATGAGCCCGGTCTTTGTCGAGTCACAGGAAGTAACGGGCGGCCGCTACCAGGCCCATATCGATTTTGCGATGGCCGGCGATTGGGTGCTGCTGCTGCACATTCAACTGGCGGACGGTGAAGCCGTCGAGCGCCAGATCGATGTGAAGGGCGTTCGGGCAAAATAGGGATAGGCTATTTTTCAAAAATAGAAACACGTTGTCTTTCTCTATCTCCAATCCGCCCGTCGTTCCAGCCGACTCCCTTCCATTCGATTTGCTGCGGGTCCCCGGTCTGGGGCGATTTCTTGAATGGCGTCACTCTCGCACCGTGCTAGGCGTGCCGCTGCTGCTGGTGAGCGGGGCGATGATCGCGCATGGCTTGTTCGGGCCGGCGCTCGCACCTAAGAACCTTGCCACGGTGCTGAGCTGGGTGCATTTTCGCGGGGCGCTGGTGCTGGTGCTTTTGTGCGCGGGAAATTTCTTTTGCCTCGCCTGCCCGTTCATGCTGGTGCGCAACTTCGCGCGAAAGTTTCTTCATCCTCGCCTGACGTGGCCGCGCGCGCTACGGAACAAGTGGCTCTCGGCCGGGCTATTTGTGCTGATTCTTTTCTGCTATGAGCTCTTTGATCTGTGGGCTTCGCCGTGGTGGACGGCGTGGCTGATCGTTGGCTATTTCAGCGCTGTGCTGATTGTCGACGGACTGTTTAAGCATGCGTCTTTTTGCAAGTATGTTTGCCCGATCGGGCAGTTCAACTTCGTTGCTTCGACGATTTCTCCGCTCGAAGTCGCGGTGCGCGATAAGACATGTCTGTGCGGATTGCCATACGAAGGACTGCATTCGAGGGAAGCGTGAACCTTCGCCGGAGGTCGTTATCCTGCAAAGGGGCTGCGAGCTGGCGCTCTTTCAGCCGGCGAAGGTCGGCAATATGGATTGCACGTTTTGCCTCGACTGCGTTCACGCCTGCCCGCATGACAATGTTGGAATTCTGGCCCGGCTGCCGGCGAGCGAGTTGATGGTCGATCCGGTGAGGTCGGGCATCGGAGTTCTCTCGCGGCGCAAAGACCTCGCGGCGCTGGCGATTGTCTTCAGCTTTGGCGCGCTGGTGAATGCGTTTGGCATGGTGAGCCCGGTCTATATTGTGGAGGCGTGGCTTGGCCGTCTGCTGCATATTAGCCATGAGGCTCCGGTGCTTGGCCTCATCTTCACGGCCGGGATTGTCGTCGAGCCGGTCGTGCTGTTGGCCGCGGCCACGTGGATCACTCTGCATTGGGCCGGGGTGCGGCGAGCGGCGGTGCCGCTGGCGGTGCGGTATAGCTATTCGCTGGTGCCGATCGGCTTTGGGATGTGGCTTGCGCACTATTGCTTTCACTTTCTTACGGGGTTTCTGACGATTATCCCGGTGACGCAGCGAGCGGTAGCGGATATGGGGTGGGCCATCCTTGGGCAGCCTCTTTGGATGTTGACGGGATTGCCGAAGAGCCTGGTTCAGCCGCTTGAGTTTGGTTTTCTGGCGCTGGGTTTTGCCGGGTCATTGATGGTTGCCCATGGCCTCGCAGAAGTGGATTCGGCGGAGCATCCGATGCGGGCTTTTCTTCCGTGGGCGGCGGTTAGCGCGGTGTTGTTCGCGAGCTCGGTCTGGCTCATGTTGCAGCCGATGGAGATGCGCGCGATGTTGATGAGCGGGTGAAGCTGAAAGCCGATGAGGAGTGGATGCCTGGGTTTTCGTCCGTTATGGTGGAGGAGGATGTTGTCGCCTGTGCCCAAATCGAAGAAGAGTTGCCGCTGGCTGGGCTGGGTGTTGCTGCCAGTATTGCTGGGTTTGATGAGCCCGCGGGCGCTTGCGCATAATGGGCCGCCCTTTCCGATCATCGAAAATCGGGCGGTGGGGCCGGTCGTGATCTCGGTGTGGACCAATCCCGATGTGGGGACCGGCAGCTTTTTCGTATTGGTCGATCCGCCCGCGGGGGGGAAGATTCCGAGCGATCTGAAAGTGGATGTGGCTGTGCAGCCGCTGAGTGGCCGCTTGCCGGAGAAGCATTACGCGGCGTCGCGGGAAAATCTGCGTGGGCAGGTGGAGTACAAAACGCTGGTCCCTTTTGACGCGCAGGAGATGTGGCGGGTGAGAGTGACGATCGACAGCGCCGAAGGTGGCGGGGAAGCAGTCGCGAATGTGGAGGTAACTCCTCCGGGCCTGGGTCGATGGGACATGCTGCTGTATCTATTGCCGTTCTTAGGTGTGGGTTTTCTCTGGTTCAAGGCAGTGAGGCGCAAGCATCGCAGGAAGCCGGAAGCAATTCCGGCGCAGTCTTAGCGTGCGTTTCAGTAACTTGGTTCAGTAGAACAGTTGAGTGGAAGATCGACGATATCAGGTAAGTGCGGTCGGGTAGGTGGGTGGTCTTTGGCAGTCAGGTCTAGAAGGTACGGAAGAGTTGTACTGGGGTCTGCTATCGTCGCGGCGGTCGCTGCGGTGTGCTGCGTCGGTTGCCAAAGCGGCTTGCCGAAGCCATCTTCGCCGACCTATCGAGAGTATGTTTCTACCTTTTACGTTGGATTGGCTGCGCTCCAAGTGGGTGACGATGTTCGCGCCGAAAAGGAGCTTGCCCATGCGGCGGAGTTAGTGCCGGCGGAGCCGGCCGGCTGGGCCAACTGGGGAATTCTGCGATTGCGCCAGCGAGACTTCGATGCTGCATCCGAAAGACTCGAACGCGCGAAGAAGCTAGCTCCCCAGGATGGGCACATCTATTATTTGCTTGGGTTGCTCGAAATCGGCAAAGGCCATTCGGCGGAGGCGATTGCAGACTTTCGGAAATCCATCGAGCTAGCTCCCAAGAACCTAATCGCAACCTATCAGTTGGCGGAAGAGATGGAGCGCCAGGGAGACGCCAATAGCGACGCTGAATTTCAGAAGCTCATGCAGCAGATTGTGGATGCTCAGCCGAGCAACGTCGCTGCGCTGCTGGAGCTGGGCCGTGTGGCGGCGAAGCGTGGAGACGCGGCCACGCTCAAGCGTGTGGTCGACAGCATCAAGGGCGAGTCTCAGTCCTGGCCGCCGGAGGTGCAGCAACAGGTCGATGCGTTGCAGTCTGCTGCGATGGGGCCAGAGCCGAGGACCGCGGCGCTGCGGACGACTTATCTTCGCAACGTGCTGATGAGAGTGCCTGAGTTCAGAAAAGACCTCGCGGCGATCAAGCCACAGCCGGGAGATGAGGCGCAGCCTTTCGCGCACTTTCTGCGCATGGAGACTCCGAAGTTTACTCCTGCGCCTGCGGATACCGCGATGCACTTCGATGCACAGCCGCTGGCTAATGCCGATAAGACGAAATGGACGTGGATTGGGTCGGTCTCTCTAGGCGATGCCGGCGCGCCGACCGTCGTCGAGGCGAACGGCGACGAGGTGAGGCTGGCGAGCGGCGCTAAATTCTCGTTTCCCGGCGGCGCGGCTCACGAGCCCCTTCGCCCGAAGGCATTGTTCCTATCGATTTCAACTATGACTTCAAGACCGATCTGGTTTTGGCGGGCGCTGGTGGAGTTAGATTTTACCGGCAGGACAGCCCATCGGCATTTACCGATGTTACTTCCTAACTAAGTTGCCTGCTTCGGTTCTGAATGGCCGGTATACGGGGGCCTGGGCAGTCGATATCGAAGCCGACGGGGACTTAGACCTTGTGCTTGGTTCCAATACTGGCGCGCCCGATGGTCTTGCGTAATAACGGAGATGGGAGCTTCACTGCCACGACTGCGTTCAGCGGCGTCAGTGGGGTGCGCGGATTTGTGTGGGCTGACTTGAATGGTGACGGTAATCCTGATGCTACGTTCCTCGATGGCGCCAACCACCTTCGGGTGTTTGCTAATCAGCGCTCGGGAAAGTTCAGCGAAGTCCCGTTGCCGTCAGATGTTGGGCAGGTGAAAGCGATTACTGCGGCAGACGCGAGTCACCGCGGGGTGCTTGATCTGATAGCTGTGCGTTCCGATGGGGCGGTTCTTCGCCTGGCTGAGAAGCTCGATGCGGGCGGATGGGACTCAGCCCAGATCGCGCAGGTTCCCGATGCGTCGAAGTTCCTTGCGGGCGACGTTCGTCTGCACGCCATTGATCTGGACAATAACGGAGCGATCGATCTGCTGCTGGGGCGTGTTTCGGGCGCGGAATGCAAGCAATCTGCCGGGCGCACTGTTGTGGCTTGGCGACGATCAAGGCGGGTTCCTGACGGCGGCTAATGTCGGTGCTCCATCGAGGATCTTCGGTGCCGCGGATGTTAGCAGCGAAGGGCGCTTCGATTTGCTGGGGCTGGGCAGCGATGGTCAAGCCGTGCAAGGGATCAACCGGGGCTCGCGGAACTATCATTGGCAGATCATTCGTCCGCGTGCCTTGCTGGCAAAGGGCGATCAGCGGATTAACTCGTTTGGCGTTGGGGGCGAGATCGAGATCCGCTCCGGGCTGCTGGTGCAGATGCAGCCGATCACGGGCCCGCAGGTACACTTCGGCCTAGGGGAGCAAGATCACACTGACGTTGCAAGGATACTGTGGCCCAACGGCACGTTGCGCGCCGAGTTTGCGCTCAAAGCGGACCAACAGGTTGTGACTGAACAGCGGCTCAAGGGTTCATGCCCATTTCTCTTTGCCTACAATGGCTCCAGTATGGAATTTGTGAAAGACGCCGTGCCCTGGGGTTCGGCGATCGGCCTGCGCATCGATAACCAGGGGACGGCAAAGATCGCCGCGACCGAGGAGTGGTACAAGATTGCCGGCAGTCAGCTGGCACCGCGCGATGGCTACTATGACTTACGATTTACAGGGGAGTTATGGGAGACCTATTACTACGACTATCTCTCGTTGATGGTTGTCGATCATCCAGCTGGCACTGAGGTCTTTACCGACGAGCGTTTTATGGTTCCTGCCGCTAAGCCGAAAATCATCGTGACCGACGAACCTCACCGAATAGCTCACGCTGTCGATGATCAGGGCAATGACGTTACGAGCGTTGTTCGCGATCTGGATGGCAACTACCTCGACACCTTCGGGCGCGGTCAGTACCAGGGGGTTACGCGAGACCATTACGTCGATGTGGATCTGGGCCAGAATCTTCCCGCGAAGGGGCCGGTTTATCTCATTGCCAGTGGTTGGCTCCATCCGTCAGATTCATCGGTCAATGTCGCGATCAGTCAGGGCAGCCATGAGCAAGCGCGCGCACTTAGCCTTGAGGTCCCGAATGGACGAGGCGGCTGGGTTGTCGCGCGACCGAACCTTGGCTTTCCTGCAGGCAGGAAGAAGACCTGCGTGATCGATATTACGAACGTCTTTCTAGCCGGGAACGCCTCATATCGTGCGGTTGAGGACGAACCTTGAAGTTTATTGGGACGCGATCGAATGGGCGGAGGGCAGGCCCGATGTATTCCCTCAGGTCACGCGACTTGCGCCTGCTTCAGCCGATCTTCGCTACAGGGGCTACTCGACGATCAGTCAGGCAAATACCTCGTCGCCTGAGATCCCCAACTACAACCACTTGACCGGCGCTCGGCAGCCGTGGCGCGACATCGAGGGGTACTACACGCGTTACGGCGATGTGCGCGAGCTGCTCGACGGCATCGATGACCGCTATGTGATCATGAATGCTGGAGACGAGATGGCATTGCGCTTCCAAGCACAGCCGCCGCCGAAGTCCGGCCTGGTTCGCGACTATGTGATCGCCGGGGACGGATGGATCAAAGATGGTGACTATAACTCGACTTATTCGAGGACGGTACTTCCTCTACCGCATCATGCAAGGACGGTTTACGACACGCCTCCCGGCAAGCTCGAAGATGAGTGGGTTTACCGTAAGCATCCTGAGGATTGGGAGAGATACCACACCCGCTATGTTACGGCGGACAGGTTCCTGACCATGCTCGATGGGGAGGAGCTGAATGAAGCATCCGCGAATCGCTCGGGCGGTGCTGACGATCTTCTTCGCGGGCCTGCTTGCGACGCCAGCTATCATTCGGCGGGTCTCTGCCGGGGAGACTGCTCATCTTGATAAGAGCGCGGCGCTCACGCGTCATGGGTTCTACCTCGAAGAAGTTTCGAAGCGGGCAGGGGTGAACTTTATTCACCAAGCACCCGCGCTCGACGCGAAACTTGAGGGCATCATGCCGCAGGTTGCCTCGATGGGGGCGTCGGTTTCTATCGTGGACTACGATCGCGATGGTTGGCCCGACATCTACGTCACCAATAGCGAGATCGGAACCAAGAACTGTCTTTATCGCAACCAGCATGATGGGACGTTTAAGGATGTTGCCGGCGAGCTTGGCGTCGCCGATGTCAATCAGGCTGGAACCGGAGTCTCGATGGGCGCGGTGTGGGGCGACTATGACAACGATGGCTACGAAGATCTGTTGCTTATATAAGTGGGGACGCCCCGAGCTCTATCACAACGATGCCGGTCACGGCTTCACGAGAGTCACGGAGCAAGCTGGACTGCCGAAGTGGATCAATGCGAATACGGCGGTGTGGTTCGACTATGACGGCGATGGGCTCTTAGATCTGTTTATAGGTGGATATTACTCCGAGGACCTCGATCTATGGCACCTCAACACCACTAAGATCATGCCCGACAGCTTTGAGTATGCCAAGAATGGGGGACGAAAATATCTCTTTCATAACCTCGGCAATGGGAAGTTCGAAGAGGTCAGCGAGAAGCTAGGCATCAGCAGTCGCAGATGGGCGTTGGCTGCTTCCGCTTCGGATCTTTACGGTACAGGGCATCCTGATCTTTTTGTTGCCAATGACTACGGCGTGTCGGAGCTGTATATCAATGACGGCAAGAGATTTCACGAAGCAGGCGAGCAGGCCGGTGTCGGCTTCGCGCCGAAGAGTGGTATGAATGTTGCTTTTGGCGACATTTTCAATCAGGGGCGCTACTCGGTCTACGTGTCGAATATCTCTGAAGAGGGTGTGCTGATCCAGGGAAATAATCTTTGGGTTCCGCGTGAGGCGGCAGAGGGCGCGGCCACGACTTATGAGAACCTTGCGCGCGACCTTGGAGTTGAGTTGGGTGGGTGGAGTTTTGGGGCACAGTTTGGCGACCTGAACAACGATGGAACACTCGACCTTTATCTCACCAACGGATATGTGTCGCTCGATCGAAATCGTAGCTACTGGTATGACTTTTCGCATGTTGCCGGCGGCAACAGCTCTATTATTGGAGATGCCAGCAACTGGCCGGCGATGAATGGCCGAAGCTTATCGGGCTATCAACCAAAGCACGTATGGCTGAACGATGGCGCGGGGAAGTTTGTCGATGTGGCGCAGGCGGTCGGCGTGAACGATACGTATGACGGGCGCGCGGTTGCGCTCGCGGACCTGTGGAATACGGGGAGCCTCGACGTGGTTGTCGCGAACCAAAGAGGGCCGCTTTTGATCTATAAAAACACGGTGTCGGCAGAGAACCAGTGGATTGAGTTTTCGCTCGAGGGGACGAAGAGCAACAGGAGCGCGATCGGCGCGAAGGTAACGCTCTACTGGAATGGGCAAGAGCAGGCGCAGGAAGTCTCTGGCGGCAGCGGATTTGCCGCGCAGAATGACCGCCGCGTGCATTTTGGTCTAGGCAAGAGTCCGCAGATCGAGAAGGCGACTATCCGGTGGCCCTCTGGCAGCACGCAGACGCTGCAAGAGCTGACGCCGGGAAAGCTATATAAGGTGACAGAGCCACAATGATGCAACCAGTGCTAGTTCACGAACCTCAATCCGCAGCCAAAGACCGGGCAGCATGGAAACGATTCCTTAGCGTAGAGAATCGTTATATTCCGCCGATCTTCATTACGCTGATCTTATTAGTGGGCCAAATTTCGTTTGGGATGCTGGAGAGCTATAAGAAGACGTTGCTGGCCATTGGAACAGCCATCTGCGCGGAGTTGTTTCTTAGCCGCGTGATGACGGGGAAGTGGCCGCACCTGGCAAGCGCCTATATTACGGGCATCAGCGTTGGCATACTTGTTCGTTCGCCAGCATTCTGGCCTTATGTTCTATGTGCGCTCCTCTCGATAACATCAAAGTACGTCTTGAGGGTTCGGGGGCGGCATATTTGGAATCCATCTAACTTCGGAATATCCGCGCTCCTCTTTCTGGCCGGGGATGCTGCGGCGAGCCTCAGCATTCAGTGGGGTAACTATATTCCGCCGATGGCCGTGATCTGGGCGCTGGGCAGCATTATCGTATGGCGGGTGAAGCGCTTCCATATCACTGCGACGTATGTTGGGTCATTCCTGGTCTTCGCGTTCCTTCGTGCGTGGGTGACGGGAAACCCATGGCAGGCGGAGGTAGCGCCGCTCACCGGGCCTGAATATCAGCTTTACATCTTCTTCATGATCACTGATCCGAAGACGACTGTGCGCAGTGTTAAGGGGCAATGCCTTGTGGCTTTCTCCATCGCGCTGGTCGAGATGATTCTGCGACTGAATCAGGTCGTCTATGCTCCGTTCTATGCGCTCTTCCTTGTTGGGCCGACGGCGCTGCTTGTTGAAATGTGGCTCTCTTCGCGGACGCAAAAGACGGTGTTGGCGACGGCGTAGATATAACAGCGGAGTGACCTGGCCGCAATCGGAAAAGGAAGTAGACGAATCGACGTGCAACGAAAAGAATTATGTGGTGCCGTACTGCTGCTATTCGCCCTTGTTGGATGCAAATCGAAGGAAGTAGAGTCGCCTCGACCCTCAGGCCTTGAAACTCCACCTGTCGCTGCGAACTCGTCAGTGCCAGCGCAAGCCACGCCGGAGATACGGCAAGCGAAGCAGCGACCGTCCGGGCCGATCCAGTTTGTCGACGTGACTACGCAGGCGGGGATCTCTTTCAAGCACAATAGCGGCGCGTTTGGGAAGAAGTATCTTCCGGAAACGATGGGCAGCGGTGCGTGTTTTGTCGATTACGACAATGACGGCTGGCAAGACATTCTGCTGGTCAACTCCACGGATTGGCCTGACCATAAGACGCATAAGTCTTACCCCGCGCTCTATCACAACAATCAAGACGGGACATTTACCGATGTGACTCGTGAAGCAGGACTGGCGATCGAGCTGTATGGGATGGGCTGCGCCGTTGGGGACTATGACAATGATGGCTTCGATGATATCTATGTCACTGCGGTCGGCGGTAACCATCTCTTCCATAACAACGGAAAGGGGAGATTCACGGATGTTACCCAGAAGGCGAGGGTAAGTGACCCCGGGTTTGCGACCAGCGCCATCTGGTTCGACTATGACAACGATGGCAAGCTGGATCTCTTCGTTCTGCACTACGTCACGTGGTCTCGCGAGAAGGATCTTTATTGCTCCCTGGACGGCAAGAACAAGTCTTATTGCACTCCTGACGCTTATAAGGGCGAGAGCGCGACGTCTCTATCACAATCTGGGTAATGGAGTGTTCGAGGACGTCACCAAGCATGCGGGGCTCTATGACCCGAGCAGCAAATCACTTGGCGTCGCCATGCTGGATTATGACAACGATGGCTGGATGGACCTCTTTGTCTCGAACGATACCCAACGCAACAAGCTTTATCACAACAACCACGACGGGACCTTCACCGAGAGCGGTGAACTGGTTGGCGTTGCTTATGGCGAATCGGGTGGAACGCGAGCGGGCATGGGCACCGATGCCGGCGATTACGACCACTCGGGCAGGCAGGGATCTGATCGTTGGAAACTTCACCAATGAAGGGCTGACTCTTTATCGAGACGACGGCACAGGTTTGTTTAGCGACCAGTCGTTGGCTTCGGGAATTATGGAGCCCTCGCTCAACTTCCTGACGTTTGGTAGTTTCTTCTTTGACTACAACCTTGATGGATTGCTTGATATCTTCGCGCTCGATGGGCACGTAGCGGATGATATCAGCGCACTGCGGCCGACGCTCAAATATGCTGAGCCTCCGCTGCTGTTTCGGAACGAAGGCAAAGGGAAGTTTGCGGATGTGGCTAGTCGCATGGGCCCGGCTTTGCAGAAGGCGGTCGTCGGTCGCGGCGCGGCTTATGCGGACATCGACAACGATGGCGATCTCGATCTATTGCTCATGACCGAACAACGGACCGGCGCGTCTGTTGCGAAATGAAAACGGGAACCAGAACGACATGCTGCGGGTGAAAGTTGTGGGCACGAAGTCGAATCGGGACGGTATCGGCACCAAGATCACGCTGACCAGCACCAAGGGCGCCAGGCAGTTCGCCATCGTGAAGAGCGGGTCGAGCTATCTCTCGCAGAGCGAATTGCCGGTCACTTTTGGATTGGGCAAGCCTGACGATGCGCGGACTGTGAGTCTTGAGCTGGTGTGGCCGAGCGGCAAGAAGGAGTCGGTCGCCAACCTCAAGCCGAATCAGTCTGTGACGATTCAGGAAGGCAGAGGAGTCATCGAGCAGCATGCGATCGTCTTTAACCCGGAGTTGAAAGCGGCTAGTGCTGCTGCGAAGTAGCCAGCGATGGATCGGGACTGCAGTGGTCCGTCTTTAACGTGTAGCTCGACGCCACATCTTTGAAGCATAAGTGCTACTTCTCTCTTGCTCGACTTCACTTTCCATGCTGAGCTGAGTAGATCGTGGGGCTGGACAGGGTACCAGTTCCCGCGGCGGGCATCGCCAAAACCAGCCACGTTGTATGGCTCAATCGCTTCGTGGATAGCAGATATCAAATCTGCGGAGTCCTGCGCGGAGCGGGGTCGATGTGCGCGTTCGAGGAGCGTGCGCATGCGAGGCCCGAAGTCAGGGTGGTTGTGCATCAAGAAACTGTCCGCGAGATGTGGCTTGTCGAGCCGGCGGACGGTTTCGGCGTAGCTTACGGCGGTGAAGTATAGAAGTGACAGCGCAGCGAAGACGGGGAAATCGTGCATGTTTGCGTAGAGGGCGGCGATCAGTCGCGAAGCGGCCAGGAGATCGCCTTCTGATTGAGCAGCGTAATCGTGGAGGCGGTTCGCGCGCGCATCTGAATCCCAATCCTTTTCGAGGATGTCGGCGAGTCGCGAGATGCCTAACAGCGTCAGGGGAAACCTGTTGAGAGTAGCGGGTCGACGAATCCGCCTGCGGATGGGAGCATCGCCCAATTGCGGCCGCTCATGCGTGTTGCTACAGAACGAGAGCCGGGGGATATGAGTGAAGGGCTGAGTGGGCGTGGCGTTTTTGAATTGCGATTCGAGGGCGGGGATTTTTTGCATGAGTCGCTGCCATGCTTCGGGTCCCTGGCCGAGGTTTAGCTCTGACGCGAGCGCACCGGTTGCGGCAATGCCCGCGCTGGTGATTCCATTGTTGAAGCGGAGGACCCATATCCAGCCGCCGTCGAAGACGTGGTGGACGGCGGCGTCGTCGATTGGGTATGGCGGCTGCTCGTTGTTCGCGCCGAAAGGTAGATGGTCGAGTCGTTCGACTCCTGCGAAATGAGTATAGAGCGCTTGCGTTGCTGGATAGCCGGGTAGGGCGGCCTCTTCTAGTTCAAGTGCGCGATGCAGAAAGCCTCGCGGGCCGGATGCGTCGATCAGGAACTTCGCTGAGAGTTTCAGGTCGTTCCCTTCGCGGCGGCCTTGGAGCGTGAAGCCTCGGTCTTCTTCGGTCAAGTTAGTCAGTTGGGTTTCGTCGAAGTAGTCGACGCCGATTTCCTGCGCTTGGTGGACGAGGAAATGATCGAAATCGGCGCGGTACCAATGCGTGTCGGCGATCTGGTCGTTGGGGCTCGCGGCGACGAGAAGCTGATGATGTCTATCTGGCCGTGATGTTATTGGTTGAGCTAAGATCGTGATGATAGAAGGTAAAGCCGCGCTTGAGTCCACAGGCTATCTCGGGATAAGTGCGTTGCCAGGTTCCCCATTTGGCGAGAGGTCTTCAGCGCGGACAAGTCATAGCGGATTGCGAGCTCTTCGAAGAGAAGGTTTGTGAGCGGGGTTGAGGATTCGCCGATAACGACTCTGGGGTGCTTGCCTTTGTCGATCAGCACGACGGAACGGCCAAGCCGCCTGGCGATCATCGCCATCAGCGAGCCGGCAAAGCCGGAACCGACTATGGCGATGTCGTAGTCAGCGGTCATGGGTGCCTCCGCAAACTGTGCACTGAGTTGCTTGCAGGATGCGCTGCTCGAGATTCATCCGGCGTAGTCGTTCGACTCTGTCTTGAATGCAACTAGTACAACCGAGCAATTGGCGAGTGTCCCAAAGATCGGCGAAGACGCGACCACGGTTTCGGGTCAACCCATATTCGAGAGCAGACTCAAGGGTAGCGATGCTGGGTGGCGAGAAGGATGCGGTCTTGGCGAGTTCGTCGATGGCTCCGTTTCCTGCGCGGGTCGGGATCAGCGTGACGGCGGTTGCGCCGCAGTCGAAGGCAAAATCGAGGGACTTGCAGGCCCACTCGAGGGCTTCCTTTTCCTGCATGAATGGCGGTTTCACGAGGATGAAGACGCGCAGAGATATTTCGTGACTCTGAAGACGCTCGGCGGCGGCGGCGAATTGGTCCAGCGTCATGCGCTTGTTCAGCTTCTCGAGAATCTGTGGATGCGCGGTCTCCAGGCCCATGGCGACTTCGAGGGTTCCGTCGATGAGGCCGCTGAAGCGGAAGCAGTCTTCGCCGACGAGGGCAGGGTGGCACTCGACGATGACGCGATCGAAGTGTTTGACGAGCTGCGCGACTCGCGGATGGTCTTCGATGGGAATTGCGCGACGATCGAAGAAGCTGCCGCTGTTGTAGAGCTTGATCTGGCGTGCCGGGGGCAACTGCTCAAGAGCGAACTCGATCTGGGCTGGGATCGCTCCGGCGGGTACGGTTTCGAGCAATGTGTTCTTCCAGAGGTCGCACATCAGGCAGCGCCAGGGGCATTCGCGGTTGGTCAGGAAAATCGTCGCGACAGGAACGATTTCTCCGGAAGCAGCGCGCTCTTCTTCCACGAAGAAAGCGTAGGGGCGTGAAGGGTCGAGCCGGTTGCGTTGGTCGCGACGATCCAGAATCCAGCGGTCTCGATCGCTGCCCTTCTCGGGATAGATTGCGAGCGGGGTCGTGCTCATTGGTAGAGAGAGAGAAACTGCTTGCGGTATTCGGCTTCGCGATAGGGCAATTGATTGCGGAGGCCATCGACTGGGATCGCTCCGTGCTGGAAGCGGCGCTTGGGGAAGACGGGCATCTTGAGGCCGGTGACTGCGGCGACGCCGCGAGCGACGATCTCGCCCTTGAGCTCGTATAGGCGATCTACGTTGTAGTTGGTCAGGTCGATGAAGGGGATGGCCTCGGCAACAGCGATCACACTTGGGCGCGTGAATGGGCTGAAGCCTTTGAAGCCATATTGATGCGCTGGGGCATAGGTGCGGGTGTAAGAGCGGCTAAGTCCTCCGCTATAAGTCAGGGAGTGCTTGATCTTGCCGACGCCCCAGCCTTCCTGGTAGAGCATTGGATTGTTGATCACGCTGCGGATGGTGAGCTCGGGGTTTTCCTCGATGGGATAGTCTTTGAGGTTCTCGTCGCCGCCGTCGCCATCGATCAGATATTGCCAGTCGGGATAGCGGCTGCGAATGCCGCGGCAGAGGGCGATGGCCATGGTGGCCGATTCGATGTCGAGCGGCTTGTAGTCCTCGATCAGGCGAATCGTTTCGCTCGCGTCGAGAGAGGAAGGTTCGGCCTCGATGGGTTCGAGAAAGAGGGAGAGGCCGAGCTCTTCGAGGAAGCTTTGCGCCTGGCGCAGGTCGGGGCCGTTGCCGAGGTCGAGCACGAAGGCCTTCAGCCGGGATGGGCTCATGCCGAGCTTGCGCATCACATGATAGGTGGTGAGAAAGACGCTGCCGCTATCGATGCCTCCGGAGAAGCAGACGCCGATGGGTTCCGGGTTGGGGATAGCTTGTAGCCACTGCGAGATCTCTTCGGCGAGCGCTGAGATATAAGTCCGGCCGATCACATCGAGGTCGGCGGGGAGAGTTGCGGAGACCGGATCGAAGAAGCGGGTGTAGACGGGGTCGGGATCGGGGCAGCCGATGAGCTGGAGTTCGACGACGTAGTGCGCGGGGACCATGCGCGTATAGCTGGGATGGAACTGGCCATCGAGCCCCTCGGACTTGAGCCAATCGAAGATGGTGTCGATGCGATGCGCGACGACGAGCGCGGGGCCTTCCTGCCGCTTGGCGAGGAAGTAGCGCATGGGGCGGTCGAGGCTGCGGGCCATTTTTACGGTCTTGCCGTTGCGGGCGAGGAGCGCGAAAGAGCCCTGGATGTTTCGTACGGCTTCTGCCGGCTTGTTCGAGAAGAAGGTCTCGGGCTTCTTCGACGGAGAGGTTGTAGATCTGATTTGCGGCGGGATCGGTTAGATCGACGACCCGTTCTACGTAAGCATGGTCCACAGCTACCTCAATCGAGAGCGACTCTCTCGCTGCCAATAGTTTACCCGCCGAGGCCGCGTGAGAAGCGAGGCTGGATGGCAAGAATGCCATTTAGTGTTTAGGGGGCGAAGTCTTTAGACTGATTGCAGTTCAACGTTGCCTGGAGCGCTCTCGATGTACATGCCGCCCGCTTTTCGCGAAGAGGATTTGCCCACCATTCACGCTGAGATGCGGAAGATCCAATTAGCGACGCTGGTGACGGTCACCGGCAACGGAATGGTCGCGACGCATTTGCCGCTGATGCTTGATTCCGCGGCTGGCGACTATGGGACGCTTTATGGGCACGTCGCGCGAGGGAATACGCAGTGGAGCGAGAGCTTGCCCGAGGTGGAGGCGCTGGCGATCTTTACGGCTTCTGACGCTTATGTGACGCCGAACTGGTACCCGAGCAAGCAGGAGACGGGCAAGGTGGTGCCTACGTGGATGTATGCGGCGATTCACGCTTATGGCAAGGTGAGGTTCATCGATGACGCGGAGTGGTTGAGGGATGTTGTGACCCGGCTGACCGATAAGCATGAAGCGAGCAACGCGCAACCGTGGAAGGTGACGGACGCTCCGCCAGCGTATGTGGATTCGCAATTGGCGAGGATTATTGGCGTGGAGCTACCGATTTCGCGGCTGGAAGGGAAATGGAAGTTTGACCAGCGCTCGACGGTGCAGGACAGGGCTGGGGTTCTGGCCGGCCTGGAGGCTAGCGGGACTCCGGGCAATCTTGAGGCTGCGAGCGTGATGAGGGGAATTGAAGCGAAGCGGAAGGGCCAAGGTTGATCTTGGATTGCCCTTCCACCCGAGGGGACGGAAAAAGTCCCCATCGGGCGGTCAGGTTCGGGGGGAGTCTGTGAATCCCACTCAAGCCAACGGCGGGCTTGAATGGGGCACCGGGCAACGTCTGGCTGGCTACTTCAGTTGCCCAATCGTTGCTTTGACCCGCGTGACGACTGCTGGCGGCAGCGGCGCGTAGTGAAGGTTGGTCGTCTCGGCCTCACCCTTGTCGAGCATCCAGTTGAGGAAGTCTTTGATGACCGCGCCGTTCTTCGCGTCTTTGGGCGGGTTGGGAATCAACAGCCAGGTGAAGCTGGAGATCGGGTATGCGTCTTTTCCGGGGGCGTTGGTGATGGAGACGCGGTAATCGGCGGGAATCTTGGCTCCGGCGGCTGCGGCGCTTACACCCTCAGTGGTGGCTTTGAGCCATACGCCTGAGGCATTTCGAACCCAGCCGTAGTTGATGTTGTTTTGCAGGGCGTAGATCAACTCGACGTAGCCGACCGCTCCCTCGACCTGGCGCACCATGGCGGCGACGCCTTCGTTGCCTTTGGCTCCGATGCCAACCGGCCAGTTTGGAGACGCTGCGCCCTTGCCTGCGGTCGACATCCAATCGGGGCTGACCTTGGAGAGATAGTCGGTGAAGATGAAGGTGGTTCCGCTGCCCTCTGCGCGGTGGACGATGAAGATTGGCTCGTTGGGCAGACTTACACCCGGATTGTCTTTGACCAAGCGCGGATCATTCCACGTCGTAATCTTGCCGAGATAGATTTCAGCGAGGACATCAGGAGCGAGCCGGAGGTCCTTGACACCCTTGATATTGAAGATCGGCACGACCGCGCCGAGCACGGTGGGGATGTGTACGATTTTCACTTTGGAGGCGGCGAGTTGGTCGTCGGTCATCGGAACGTCGGCGGCGCCGAAATCCACGGTGCCGGCGGTGACCTGGCGGATGCCGGCTCCGCTGCCGAGGGACTGGTAGTTGATTTTGACGCCAGGATGGGCGGCGCTGTACTCGATAAACCACTTGGAATAAATAGGATAAGGGAAGGTTGCGCCAGCGCCGGTGATATCTTGCGCGACAGCCAGATTTGCAGCCGAGATGAGGCAGAGGACACCGAGTGCCCAGAGTCTTTTCATGATTCGTCCTTAGGATAGTTCCTATTGATCGTGGCGGGAATTTGTGAACGCCCGTTTACAGGAGCGTGAATTTAGGGCCAAAGCTATGGAGTGCCCCGAGCTATTGCTCAACCGAAAGCGAGACTGGGTCGTCTATTCGCGATGGCGGTGGTGCCGGAGCAGCGGGCGATTTCGGCGCAGCGATGGGCAGCGTGAAGAGAAACGTTGCCCCCTGGCCAAGCTCACTCTCGGCGCGGATGAAGCCGCCATGGGCGAGGACGATGTGCTTCGCGATGGCGAGTCCCAGGCCGGTGCCGCCGGATTCGCGGGAGCGGGCTTTGTCGATGCGATAGAAGCGCTCGAAGATGCGGTCGAGATGCTCGTAGGCGATGCCGGGGCCGAAGTCGCGGACGAAGAATTCGACATCAGTCTCTAGTCGGAGCGCCCCGACGCTGACGCGCTGGCCAGCCTTGCCGTATTTCATCGCATTCTCGATCAGATTGCCGAAGACCTGGTTGAGGGAGTCGGGATCGGCGAGGACGAATTCGTCGGTCGTCTCTGCCGCTTCGAGAGTCACGTCGGAATCGAGGACCATTCCTGCGAGCGACTCGATCGCGTCACGGACGAGCTCCGAAGCGCGGACTGGCTGAGTGCGTAGCTTGTAGTCTCCGGACTCGACGCTGGCCAATGCGAGGAGGTCTTCGGTGAGGCGGTTCACGCGGGTCGCGTTCTTGAGGATGATGGAGAGAAAATCGCGGGTATCTTTTTCGGAGTGGCCGCCGTCGATGAGGGTTTCGACGTAGCCGGAGATGGAGGTGAGGGGTGTGCGCAACTCGTGGGAGACGTTGGCGACAAAATCGCGGCGGGTCTTCTCGGCGCGCTCGACTTCGGTGACGTCATGGAGGACGGCCACTGCGCCTCCGCCGGGCGTGGGAGCGGCGCTGACCTCGTAGATGCGTCCGGGCGCTACCGAGGTTGCGCGCGCGCGGTGGACCTGGCGGTTGGCGAGCGCGCCGTCGACGCAGGCGAGCACCTCGGGGTCGCGAATTGTATGGACGAGCGAGCGGCCTTCGCGAACCGGGCTCGCGGAGATGTTTTGCATCACGGCGTTGGACCAACTGACCTGGCCCTGCGCGTTTACTGCGACGACTGCCTCTTGCATGCTGTCGAGCAACGCTTCCAGCTCGCGGCGATTGGTTTCGAGGGTGTGGAAGCTTTGTTCGAGGCGGCTGGCGGTGGCGTCGAGGGCGTGGGCGACTTCGGAGATCTCGTCGAGATTGCCTTCTTCGACGCGGGCGGAGAGTTCACCGGCTGCAATGCGGCTGGCGAAGATCACGATGCGGCGTAGCCGGAGGGAAAAACGCTGGGCGAGCAGGGCGGCGATGATCGTTGCCAGGACCAGCGAGATCAGGCTGGCGATCAGCACATCGCGGCGCAGCAGGTGCATCGTTGCGGCGATGCTGTCTGAGGGGAGGTTCGCCTGGCGGAGCGAATGCTCGAGGATGCGGCGCAGGGAGAAATCGAGGATGGCGGTCCCGACGAAAAGGACCAAGACAAAGGAGAAGAAGAGCTTGGTGAAGACCCGGCCGGTCATTTGCTGTACCTGGGACGGCAGTCGCCAGAGCGATCAGAGCATGGGTTGGGCTTCGTGCAATCCACGGGTCGTCCTCCACTCCCCTGCGCTTCGGTGGAGATGAGAGATTCTTCGTCAGGCGGACCGAGGAACTTCGAAGCGGTAGCCGGCGCCGCGAACGGTTTTCAAGTAGCGCGGATTCTCGGCGTCGCCTTCGATTTTCTCACGAATGCGGCGGACGTAGACGTCGACCGAGCGCGGCGTGACGAAGCGGGCATCGCCCCAGACGGCGTCGAGGAGGTGATCGCGGCTGAAGACGCGGCCGGGATGGCGAGCGAGATAGTCGAGGAGGCGGAACTCGGTGGCGGTGGTGGTCGTAAGTTCGCCGCTTACCTTCAACTGCATGGCGCTGGCGTCGATGACGATCTCTTCAAAGCTGATGACCGAGGGGGTGGTGGGGCGCTCGAAGCGGCGCAGGACTGCTTTGACTCGGGCGACGAGTTCGCGGGTGGCAAAGGGCTTGGTGATGTAATCGTCGGCGCCGAGTTCGAGGCCGAGGACGCGGTCGTTTTCGCCGGCTCGCGCGGTCAGGAAGATGATCGGGATGGTGCTGAGGCTGGAGTGGTTGCGCAGACGCCGGCAGACGTCGAGGCCGTCGCCGCCGGGAACCATGATGTCGAGAAGAAAGAGTGCCGGGGGCTGCCGCTCGGCGTCCGCAACGATGTTGGTGGGGGTGCCATAGACTCGGGCGGTGAATCCCGCGGCTTCCAGATGATGCTGCACCAGGCGCGAGATGTCGGAGTCGTCCTCAAGAACAAATACTATTTGGCTCAACCGGTTCTTCCTCTGCCGGCGGGTGATAGAGGTGAAACACCGCACCGGACAGCATCAGCGTATCCCATCATGGCAAAGGAAATGCAAAAGGATTGTGAATTTGTCATGGGGTGAATCGGCGCGACGGAAGCCGCTGGGACACGGGATTTCGGCGTCTTCGCTCCCTCGGAAGGATTCGACGGCCCAAACGATGCTGCAACCCGCGGCGGGTAAGCTCATCCAAGAGGACTATGAGCATGAAAGAAGTGAAGTTGGGTTCGCAGGGCGCGGTCGTTTCCCGCATGGGATTGGGCTGCATGGGAATGAGCGACTTTTACGGCGAGCGGAACGATGAGGAGTCGGCGGCTACGATTCTGCGCTCGCTGGATTTGGGGATGACTTTCCTGGATACGGCCGACATGTATGGGATCGGTGACAACGAGGAGCTTATAGGAAAGACGATCCGCGGCCGCCGGGACGAGGTCTTTCTGGCGACGAAGTTTGCGAATATCCGGCGGAAGGACGATCCGACTCACTTTGCGATCAGCGGCAAGCCGGAGTATGTGAAGTCGGCTTGTGACGCCTCATTGAAGCGGCTGGGCGTGGAGCACATTGACCTGTATTACCAGCATCGGGTCGATCCGGAGACTCCGATCGAGGAGACGGTTGGCGCGATGGCGGAGCTGGTGAAGGCCGGCAAGGTGAAGTATCTCGGGCTGTCCGAAGCGTCGGCGGCGACGATCCGGCGTGCGCATGCGGTGCATCCGATTACCGCGCTGCAGACGGAGTATTCGCTGTTTGAGCGGCATGTGGAGGAGGAGATTCTGCCGACGCTGCGTGAGCTGGGCATTGGATTTGTGCCTTATAGTCCACTGGGGCGGGGGCTTCTGACTGGAGCGATCAATCCGAGCGATCTGCCGAGCAACGATTCCCGCGTGGTGCGGATGCCGCGCTTCGCTGGAGACGCCTTTGATCAGAACATGGCGCTGGTGGGGCGGATTCGGGAGATTGCCGCCAAGAAGGGCGCGACTCCGGGACAGCTTGCGTTGGCGTGGGTGCTGGCGAAGGGCGAGGATGTGGTGCCAATTCCGGGAACGAAGCGCAGGAAATATCTTGAGGAGAATGCCGCGGCGGGCGATATTCGCCTGACGCCGGAGGAAGTGGCGGAGCTTGAGGCTGTGGTTCCGGTGGGAGCGATAGCGGGTGACCGGTACGCTCCGGCGCAGATGAAGGCGATTGATCGGTAGTGTGGCTGCGCGTCGTCTGGTCTGTATGTCTCGGGCTTCGGAATGGGAGGCTTCGTGGGTCTCCTATTCCGAACGCAGCGCTTGCATGGGATCGGTGCGAGCGGCCTTTCTTGCGGGGAAATAGCAGGCTGCGAGGGCGACGGACGTGAGTAGCGTGGCTACTCCGCAAAAGGTCAGCGGGTCTGTCGCGCTAATGCCGTAGAGCATCTTGCTCATGAGCTGGGTGAGGGCGAGCCCGGCCGCGATTCCGATTACGACACCGATCAGCGCCAGGCGCATGCCTTCCCATAGCATCAAGCGCAAGACGTCGAGGCGGTGCGCGCCGAGCGCCATGCGGATGCCGATCTCCTGGGTGCGCTGGCCGACGATGTAGGCGATGACACCGTAGATCCCAATGCTCGCCAAGCAGCAATGCGAGCGCTGCGAAAGCAGCGAGCATAACCATGACGAATCGCCTGGAGGCGAGAGTATCCGCCACGATGCTTTCTATGGTGGCGAGGTCGTAGATGATTTGCTGGTTGCTCATTTGGCCGATGCTGCGCCGAATTGCATCGCTGACGTTGGCGAGATCGCCTTTGTAGCGGACCACCTCATCGATGCCCGATGGGGCGAGTCTGGTGAAATCGTCGGGGCTCTGCATCCACGCCGTGTAGAGCTGGACGCGAAGCGGCTGGGCATCATCGTCCACGAGTCCCCACTGGCGGGTGTGACCGACGATGCCTATGATTTGCAGCTTTCGTTCGGGTTTGCCGTCGAGGACGAGGGTTTTGCCGATCGGATCCTGCCCGGGAAAGTATTTCTTCGCGAAGATGTCGTCGATGACCCCGACGGTGGCCGTATTTGCGTTGTCGCTCGTTGCCAGGAACCTTCCCTTGAGGAGGGTCATGCCCATGACGCGGAGATAGTCCGGCCCGACAATGTAGGCGAGGGTGCTGTTCATCGCATCGGTGGTTAGAGGTTTTGGCCGCCCGTCGAGCCAAAACAATGCCTCGCTGTCCCCTTCCATCGGCATTGCAGCCCAGGACTGCGAAACCGCCTCCACGCCGGGGGTTGAGGCGAGCCGGTCATCAAAATCGCGATAGGCGGAGCGAATCGCGTCGGGACTCGCGTTGATCATCGAGGGAGGAAGGGTGTAGCCGAAGGTCAGGGCATTTTTCGGATTAAATCCGGGGTCGACGTTCCAAAGGCGCTGCAGGCTGCGCAACATCAGGCCTGCACCGACAAGCAGGAGCAGGGCCAATGCCATCTCGGCGATGACGAAGACGCTCTGTGCGCGGTGGCGAATATTACTGGCGCCCCGACCACCTTCCTTGAGTGCGGTTTGGGGATCGATCCGCGAAGATTTGAGCGCTGGAACGAGACCGAAGAGAGTTCCCGCGAGTAGCGATACGGCGGTGGTGAAGAGCAGGACGCGGGGATCGAGGCCGATCTCGTTGGCGCGCGGCAGGGAATCGGGCAGGAGCTTCAGACCAGCATGAAGGCCCCATAGTGCGAGAACTAATCCGAGCGCACCGGCGGTGACCGAGAGCAGCAGGCTCTCGGTGAGGAGCTGGCGAATCATGCGGCGGCGGCTCGCGCCGAGCGCGGTGCGGATGGCGAATTCGCGCATACGGCTGGTGGAGCGGGCGAGCATCAGGCTGGCGACGTTGACGCAGGCAAGGAGCAGAACGAAGCCCACCGCCGCCATCAGCAGCAGCAGAAAGGGGCGGACATCCCCCACCACGCGCTCCTTCAACGAAGCGACAGTTACGCCAACTCCGGTGTCACTATCGGGGTAAGCACTCGCGAGGTTGCGGCTCACCTCAGCCATATCCGCATTGGCCTGCTCGATGCTTGTCGCGGGCTTGAGACGCGCTATGACGCGGAAGCCCATTCCGTTGCCGCGATTTTGGAGCTCGGTGTTGCGCCATTGCCCGATGGGCACGTAGATGTCGCGGCTGGAAATTCTGGCTGCCGAGAGATTGAAGCTGGCCGGGATCACGCCGATGATGCTGTAGCTTCTGCCCTCGAGCGAGATGCTTTTGCCGAGCACGTTGGCCGATCCATCGAATTTGCGCCGCCAAAGACCTTCGCTGATCAGCGCGACCGGGCCGGCGCCGGGAAGATTTTCGCTTGCGGTAAAGGTGCGGCCGAGCAGCGGTTTAATGCCGAGGGTGTCGAAATAACCGTCGGAGATGAATTGGCCGTCGAGCTGTTCGGGAGTTCCCGAGCCGATGAGGCTGAAGTAGTAACCGCGAGAGATGGCCATCGACGAGAAGGTGTGATTGTCTTTGCGCCAATCCTGAAAGTTCGGGTAGGAGACCGAGGCAAATTCAAAGTTCTTCTCTTTTTGATTCAGCATCATCAGCCGATCGGGCTCGGGGAAAGGCAGTGGGTTGAGGAGGACTCCGTCGACGATCGAGAAGATGGCGGTGTTTGCGCCGATGCCGAGCGCGAGGGTTGCGATTGCAATGACGGCGAAGCCGGGGCTTTTTTGCAGCATGCGGAGGCTGAAGCGGAGATCCTGGCCGAGGGTTTCGAGCCAGGGGAGGGTCTGGCGTTCGCGATAGGCTTGTTTTGTCTGCTCGATGCCGCCGAGTTGAATAGCCGCTTGCCGCCGGGCTTCGCTGGGTGTCATGCCGGCGCGGAGGTTTTCTTCGGTGTGCATTTGCAGATGGCTTTCGAGCTCGGCTGCGAAGTCTGCGTCGGCTTTTGACGTGCGGCGGAGGCCTCTTAGGCGAATCCAGAAGGCTCGGAGCTTTCGCATTACGCCTCCTCGGCTGGCGTGAGGAAGCGGGCGAGGATCGCTGTGGCCTGCTGCCAGTCCTGCGACTCTTTTTGGATTTGCTTTCGCCCGACGCGGGTGAGCTTGTAGAACTTCGCCTTGCGGTTGTTCTCGGACGTGCCCCATTCGGAGGAGATCGCGCCTTCCTGCTCAAGCTTTAGCAGTGCGGGATAGAGCGTGCCGTAATTGAGGGAGATCAACTCGCCGCTGGTTTGCTCGATGCGGCGGGCGATGCCGTAACCGTGTAACGAGCCCATGGATTCGAGGGTCTTCAACACCATCAAGGCCAGTGTGCCTTGCCAGACGTCTGCTTTATCCGCCATTCCCAACTCCTATTGGTTGCCCATAGAAATAATGGCACGGCTTCTATGGGAATGCAATAGGAGGGTTCGTACGGACTTCTCGCCGAGTTCTGGCTGTGGGCTTGGCTATTGGACCGCCGCTTCGCCGATCTGCATGACTACCGATCGCGCGGCGTCTCCGGTTTTGTCGGAGACCTGCACGAGAACGATGCGGATGAGGTCGTTCTTGGGGTCGATCCAGCCTTCGGTGCCGAAGGCGCCGCCGTGGCCGTAGGTTCCGGGAGAGTGGAGCAGCAGCGTTCCTTCAGGCTCGTTGACGATCTCGAAGGTGAGGCCGTAGCCGGTGCCGCCCATCCAGCCGGTCGGTTTTACGTCGTCGGGGGTGAAGACGCGGGTCATGGTCTCGATTGACTGCTTGGAGAGGAAGCGTACGCCGTTGTAGGTTCCGCCGTTGAGGAGCATTTGGTAGAAGCGGTCGAGATCGCCGGCGGTTGAGTAGAGGCCGAATTCCGGGGCGGGGTATTTCATGTTTGGGCGGAATTTTGTGGAGTCGCCAGCGAGGATGCCGGCGCCGGAGAGCGCCAGCTTGCCGTCGACGTGCTTGTAGACATAGGCGAGGCGGTCGCGTTCGTTTTCAGGGATGTTGAAGTAGGTGTCGGCCATGCCGAGCGGTTCGAGAATGTGGCCGGAGATGAACTGGATGTAGTCTTCGCCGGAGACGACTTCGACGATGCGACCGAGCACGGCGATGCCGACGTTCGAGTACATCCATTTTGAGCCGGGTTCGTAGCGGAGGGGTTGATGGGCGTAGGCGGTGACGGCGTCCTGCAGGCTGAGGCGCAGGGTTTGCTCGTTGTCGGCGATGTTGCCGACGGGGTCGGACTCGAGGCCGGAGGTGTGGTCCATCAGCTCCCAGACGGTAGGCGGATTTTTCGGCTGGCGAGTGGTCATCGTGCCGTTGGGGAGCCGCTCTTCGATGGGGATGTCTTTGAACTCGGGCAGATAGTAGCTGATGGGACGGCGCAGCTCGAGTTTGCCCTGCTCGACCAGCATCATCGCCGCGACGCCGGTGAAGTTCTTGGTCATGGACATGATCTGGAAGAGCGTGTCTTTGCGCATGGGCTTGTTGTTCTCGACGTCGGCGAGGCCGACGGCGTCGAATGCGACGATCTTGCCGTGGCGGGCGACGAGATAGACTGCGCCGGGAATGACTCCCTGATCGACGAGGTCCTGAAGACGCGGTCTGATCTGTTGGAGTTTTGCCTTGTCGAGGCCGGCCTCAACGCCCGACGGTGGAGCGGGTTTCGCCTGCGCGAGTAAAGAAACGGGAACCAAGCAGAATGAGAACAGAGCGAGCCGTGCGGTGATTTGCGATAGCGGATTGCGAAACATCTCCACCTCAGAAAAGAGTCTGCGAACACTTTACTGGAGTTGCGGGAGCGTTTCTAGAGTTTGGGCTGGGGGGCTTTCCGTGTGCCTGTTTGCTGCATGCCGATGGAGCGCGGAATTTAGTTGTTCGATTTGGCCCTCTCGGTTAGTAATTGCAGATGACCGCTCGATCTTGCCGCCGAATTTCTTTCTTCGTTGCTCTCGCTGTCGTTCTTACTCTCGCTCGGCCCGCGCACTCTTTCGCACAGAGCGGCCCGTCCACACCCGCCAAGCTGCTGGTCAAGAATGCGTACATCATGACCATGGCTGCGGGGCAGCGCGCTCCGATCACCGGCTATCTGCTGATTGGCGAGGATGGCAAACTGCTGGCCGTTGCCGCGGGCGATCCACCTGCGGGGCTTGCGGCGAAAGAGACTTATGATGCCGCCGGCCACTGGGTATTGCCGGGGTTCATCTCGGCGCATAGCCATCTGTGGCAGAGCGCCTTTCGCGGCATGGCGGCCGACAAGACCCTGCCGGGCTGGATCGATGAGCTCTACACTCAGACGGCGAGCAAGGCGAAGCCTGAGGACTTTTACTTCTTCACCCTGGATGGCTGTCTCGACCATCTGCAACATGGCATTACCGCCGCCTACAACTTCAGCTATGGGGGCGCGGCGAGCTATGGCCAGGACGGGGTGAAGGCAGGCGTCAACAGCTTTGACGAAAATGGATTTCGCGCGGAGATGGATTCGGGGATTCGGTTTGTTCATGGCATTCAAGTGGGTCGCGCGACTGAACTGGGCGTGAAGCCGAGTTTCGGCGTCGCGCAAGCGCGGGTTCCGCTCAAGGCCTTTCTGGATTGGACCGACTCTCAACCGAAGTCGACGACGTTTCTTTCGGTGATGATTAACGGGGGAACGGCGTTTAACAATACCTATCAGCAGGCGGTGATGGAAAAGGCGTTGATGGACGAATTCCATCTCGGCAACGAGACCCATTACCTTGAGCCACCGGAGACGCAGTGGGAAGAGCAGAGCAAGTTCCGCTGGTTTATGGATAGCGGCCTGCTCTCGAAGCAGCTGATCTTTGGCCACTTCATTCATACGAACAGCTTCATTCTCGCGGAGAGCGCCAAGGCGGGCGCGGCGATGAGCTGGAATCCGCTGTCGAATGGGCGGCTGGCGTCGGGCGTGGCGGATATTCCGGCTTATCTGAAAGCCGGGATACGCGTGGGGATGGGAGTGGATGGCGAAGCGAGCGCCGATCTTGCCGACCCGTTTGAGAATATGCGGATCGGGCTTTATGCGATTCGCGACAAGTATGAGGATGCGACGATCATGAGCCCGTATGACGTGCTGCGGCTGCACACGATGGGTAGCGCGGATGTGCTCGGCGTGGCGGACAAGCTGGGCAGCCTGGAACCGGGGAAGTTTGCCGACTTTATTGTGGTCGATCCCTCGCGGTTTGGGCCGATCTTTGACCCTTATGCGTCGCTGGTTTTCGTTACCGATGAGCGCGATCTGGAGCGCGTCTACGTGGGAGGCGATCTGCTGGTGGATCATGGCAAGGTGCTCAAGCACGATCAGGGTAAGGTGAAGGCCGAGGTGAACCACCGCGTGGCCGGACTGCGGTGAGGAGCATTCGCCGCTACGAGGCTATACTTGCCTTTTGGAACCGACTCCTGGTCGAGGTTGATTGAGGGCAGATGAGACTTGTTCGATTTGGAATTAAGGGCAAAGAGAAGCCGGGGATTCTGACCGGCGAGAATACACGGATCGATTTGTCAGGACAGTTCGCTGACTGGAACGCGGCGTTCTTTGCCGAGAATGGCCTGGAGAAGCTTGCGGAAGCAGTTTCCGCGAAGGCGGGGTCGCTGGGGGTGGTGCCGCAGTCGGAACGCTGGGGTGCGCCGATCGCGCGGCCGGGAAAAGTGATTTGCATTGGCCTGAACTACTCGGACCATGCGAAAGAATCTGGGATGCCGGTGCCGGAAGAGCCGATTGTTTTTCTCAAGGCGGCGAATACTGTCGTTGGGCCGTATGACGAAGTTTTGATTCCGCGCACGAGCGTGAAGACAGATTGGGAGGTCGAACTCGGCGTGGTGATTGGCGCCGAGGCCCGCTACGTGGAGTCGGTCGAAGCTGCGGCTTCATACATCGGCGGGTATTGCGTCTCGCACGATGTCTCAGAGCGCGCCTTTCAACTGGAGCGCGGCGGGCAGTGGACGAAGGGCAAGAGCTGCGACACTTTCAATCCGCTGGGGCCGTGGCTGGCGACGGCGGATGAGATTGCCGACCCTGCGAATCTGGCGATGAGCCTCGATGTGAATGGCGAGTCGAAGCAGCGCGGGAACACGTCGACGATGATCTTTAATCCGGCTTACTTGATTCACTATTTGTCGCAGTTCATGACGCTTGAGCCGGGGGATTTGATTTCGACGGGTACGCCGCCGGGGGTGGGATTGGGTTTCAAGCCTCCGCAATATCTGAAGGCCGGGGACGTGGTCGATCTGACGATCGACGGCCTTGGCTCGCAGCGACAGATCTTTGCCGGCGCCTAGAGGGTGTAGCGGTGGGACGGCCGTCGTCGCATCCAACCAGCATAGCCATGTCGAAGCGTTACTATGAAGATGTCCGCCAGAGGTTGCGATGACGCCGGAAATCCCCATTTCCACCGAGCTTGAAACAAAAGAGCCGCTATCGGCAGAGCTTGTCGAGAAGCGCGAGGCGCTTGATCGCCGGTTGCGCGAAATCGGGCGGTTGATGGTGGCTTACTCGGGCGGAATCGATTCGGCCTTTCTTGCTTATGCTGCACATCAAGTGTTGGGCGATGAGATGCTTGCGGTGATCGCCGATTCTCCTAGCTTGTCGCGCGCGCATTTGCGCGATGCGGTGGAGTTTGCCGAGCAGCAAGGGATTCCGTTGCAGGTGGTCGACACGAACGAACTTGAAAATCCTGACTATGCGAAGAATGATGGCTCGCGCTGTTTTCATTGCAAAGACGAGCTTTTCAAGGTGATGGAGCGCGTCGGCGGACCTCTGCATTTCAACAACGTTGCTTACGGCATGAATTTGGATGATCGGGGCGATTTTCGTCCGGGGCAGAAGGCGGCGGCGAACCATAGCGTGCTCGCTCCTCTGGCTGAGGTTGGGTTTACGAAGGAAGATATTCGCACGTTGGCGCGTCATGCGGGCCTTCGCGTTTGGGACAAGCCGGCCTCGGCCTGCCTTTCGTCGCGGATTGCTTACGGATTGCCTGTCACGCGCGAGACGCTGGAGTCGATCGAGAGAGGCGAAGAAGTATTGTTCGCGATGGGCTTTCGGCAGTTTCGGGTGCGGCATCATGGGGAGTTGGTGCGGATTGAGATCGCGCGTGAAGAGCTTTCTCGGATGTTGTCTCTTTCGATGTTCGCCGAGGCGAGCGCGGCGCTCAAGCGGCTTGGCTATAAATATGTGACGCTCGATCTGGAAGGGTATCGTTCCGGCTCGATGAACGCGCTGCTGCCGGCCTCGGAGATTGCCTTGAGCGGATTGAAAAGCGGGACTAAAGCGGCGGGACTAAAATCGGCGGGGCCGGCTCGTGAAGATTGCGTATCTCGATTGCTTCTCCGGAATCAGCGGAGATATGTTTCTTGGCGCGCTGGTCGATGCGGGCGTTCCTATCGAAGTGCTGCAGGATGCCGTTGGGTCGCTCAATCTTGGTGCGAAGTTGGAGTTGCGGCGTGTCGATCGCAGCGGGATTGATTCTGCGAAGGTCGATGTTCTGACTTCCGAAGGCGAATTGGTTGAGGTCGCTCATGGGGCTCCGGCGGTAGCTCAAGGGCACACATACTCTCACTCACATGATCATGATCACAATCACTTGCATGATCACGATCATTCTCATGAGCACTCGCACGATCATGAACACTCTCACGGCGCGGGCGAGCCTCATGTGCATGGGCGGTCGCTCTCGAAGATCGAGGAGATTATTGGCGGGTCGACGCTTGCCGATGGCGTGAAGACGATTGCGCTGAGGGCCTTTCGCCTTCTCGGTCATGCGGAGGCGAAGATCCATAACGTGCCGGTGGAGTCGATTCACTTCCATGAAGTGGGTGCGGTGGATGCGATCGCGGATATCGTTGGCGTGTCCGCTGGATGCCATTGGCTGGCGGTGGAGCGCTGGATTTGTTCGCCGCTCAACGTTGGCGGAGGGCATGTGCATTGCGCGCATGGGAAGTTTCCTGTGCCCGCTCCGGCGACGCTGGAGTTGTTGCGGGACTTGCCTGTTTATTCCTCGGGAGTGAAGAAGGAGTTGGTCACCCCGACGGGAGCGGCGCTGCTGCGTGCGTTGGATGTGACTTCGTCGGGGTTTCCGGCGATGAGCATGAGCGCGACTGGGTATGGGGCGGGAACGAAAGACATCGCGGGGCAGCCGAATGTGTTGCGGCTGGTTATCGGCGAGGCGACGAGCAAACAGACGAGCGATGCGACCAAGAATTGCGTGGGCATTATCGAGACCACGATTGACGATGCGACGCCGGAGGTCTTGTCTTATGTAGCCGACTGCCTTCTTGCTGCTGGCGCTTCGGATGTCTATCGCACTCCGGTGCAGATGAAGAAGGGGCGCACTGGTACACAGATGACGATCTTGTGCTCTCCCGAGAAGGCCGAGGCTTTGCAGAAGCTGATCTTTCTGGAGACGACTACACTTGGCTTGCGGTATCGCGAAGAGGAGAAGAAGAGCCTGGCGCGAAGCAGCGTTTCGGTTGAGACGGAGTGGGGCGCGATCCGGATCAAGATTGGCCTGCTTGACGGCGAGATGGTGAACTATGCGCCGGAGTATGAAGACTGTCGCGTAATTGCGGAGAGCCACGCGGTTCCGCTGAAGCAGGTGATGCAGGCCGCTCTCGCGGCGTGGCGCGGTGTCGGATCACCTGTGTTAGGGTCGCGGGCGTGAATCCTGAACAACTACAGAAGCTGATGGAAGCTGTTCGGGTGGGTGAGGTGACTCCCGAGGCGGCTTGCGAACGGCTGAAGAATCTTCCCTTCGAAGATCTCGGATTTGCCAAGGTGGACCATCATCGCTCGCTGCGGACGGGCATGCCCGAGGTGATTTATGCCGAGGGCAAGACCGCTGCGCAGGTGGCCGGTATTTTTGCCAGCATGAGCGCGGCGGGCGCGAACGTTCTTGCCACGCGAGCGAGCCGGGAGCAGTTTGAGGCGGTGCTCGCAGTTGAGCCGAAGGCGAGCTTTCATGAGACTGCTCGATGCATCACTTTGAAGCAACATGATGGGCCAGCTCGGGCCGGTGTTGTTGCGGTGGTGTGCGCGGGGACGAGCGATCTGCCGGTTGCCGAAGAGGCTGCCGTCACGGCGGAGCTGATGGGGAATACAGTGGAGCGTATCGTCGACGTGGGCGTCGCCGGGCTGCATCGGCTGCTCTCGCAGCATTCGCGGCTGCGGGAGGCTAAAGTGCTGATCGTCTGCGCGGGGATGGAAGGCGCGTTGCCATCGGTGGTTGGCGGGTTGGTCGCTGCTCCGGTAATTGCGGTACCGACGAGCGTTGGTTACGGCGCGTCGTTCGGCGGGCTTGCAGCTTTGCTGGGGATGCTGAACTCGTGCTCGCCGAACGTGACGGTGGTGAATATCGACAATGGTTTTGGCGCGGCCTATGTGGCGACGCTGATTAACCGCGTCGCCTGAGCATTCGCGACGAAAAGGCCCCGCTCGGCGAGCTCTCCCTTAAAAAATCTGCGGAATGTAGCGAAGCGGGTGCGGCGGTAGCGGCTTGGCATTTTTCTGCTTCTTGCGTTTGGGAAGCTTGAAGTGCGGGAGCGGGACCTCTTTGTAGGGAATCGTGCTCAGCAGGTGCTGAATGCAGTTGAGCCGGGCGCGCTTCTTGTCGTTGGAATCGACGACCAGCCATGGCGATTTTTCCGTGTCGGTGGCGCGGAACATTGCATCGCGCGCGGCGGTGTATTTATCCCAGAGACGGTGGGATTCGAGATCCATCGGACTTAACTTCCAGAGCTTGCGCGGGTCGGTCATTCTTGATTCGAAGCGCTTGGTTTGTTCCTCCATGCTGGCTTCGAGCCAGTACTTGATGAGGAGGACCCCGGAGTCGATGACGATGTTTTCGAGGATGGGCGTGGCTTGCAGGAAGTTCTCGTATTGCTCGTCGGTGCAGAAACCCATCACGTGCTCGACGCCTGCGCGGTTATACCAACTGCGATCAAAGATGACGATCTCGCCGCCGGCCGGCATCTGCTCGACGTAGCGCTGGAAGTAGAGCTGGGTTTTTTCGCGTTCGGTCGGTGCGGGCAGGGCGACGGTGCGAAAGACGCGGGGACTCACGCATTCGGTGAGGGTCTTGATGACTCCGCCCTTGCCGGCGGCGTCGCGGCCCTCGAAGATGACGACGATGCGGGCCTTGGATTCCTTGATCCAGAACTGAAGCTTGACCAACTCGGCCTGGAGCCTGGTGAGTTCGCGGTTATAGTCTTTTGCGGAGAGCTTCTCGGTGGGAGGCGTCTTCGTTGCGGGTGTCTTTTTGGAGTCGTGTTTCTTTTTCTCTTTTGGCATGAGGATCGATGTGGACCTTCCTGGCGAGTTAGAGCGGCGGACGTAACTAGCCCGATGCCGCATGATACCTGATATAGAGTTCATCATGACTAACCCGGCAGGGGGACGATTAGCTGTTAGAGGCGGCGAGGGCCTTCTTCACCATTGGGGCGACCTGGTCGCCGATGATTTCGGTGGCCCGCATCAGTTTGGCGTGGGGCAGCGTGGCGACGCTCATCTGGAAGCTCAGGCGGGCGATGCCGCCGAGCGATTCGCTGATGCGGAGGATCTTCTCGGCTGCGGTCGCTGCGTCGCCGACGATGAGGGCTCCGGTTGGGCCGCGTAGCGCGTCGTAATGCGCGCGGGTTGTTGGGGGCCAGCCGCGTTCCTTGCCGATCTTGGTGAAGGCGTCGGCGTAGCCGGGGAAGAATTCGTCGGCGGCCTGCTCGGTGGTGTCGGCGACGTAGCCTATGGCGTGGATGCCGACTTTCAGTTGCTCGCGGGGATGGCCGGCGCGCTTGCCGGCTTCGTAGTAGAGATCGATCAGGGGGCGGAAGCGGTGGGGCTCGCCGCCGATGATCGCGACCATGAGCGGAAGGCCGAGCGCGCCGGCGCGGGCGAAGGATTGGGGTGTTCCGCCTACGCCGAGCCAGACGGGCAGGGGATTTTGAATGGGTCTAGGGTAGACTCCCTGGCCGGTGAGCGCGGCGCGATGTTTTCCCGACCAGGTGACGTTGACGTTTTCGCGGATGTTGAGGAGCAGGTCGAGCTTTTCGGCGAAGAGCGAGTCGTAGTCGTCGAGATCGAGGCCGAAGAGGGGGAAGGATTCGATGAAGGAGCCGCGGCCGGCGACGATCTCGGCGCGGCCGTTGGAGATGAGGTCGAGGGTGGCGAACTCCTGAAAGACGCGGACGGGATCGGCGGCGCTGAGCACGGTGACGGCGCTGTGGAGGCGAATGCGCTTCGTCCGCGCGGCTGCGGCGGCGAGGATGACGACCGGCGCCGAGTCGAGGAACTCGGCGCGGTGGTGTTCGCCGATGCCGAAGGCGTCGACGCCGGACTGGTCGGCTAGTTCTATTTCTTCGACGAGGTTTTGGAGTCGCTCTGCTCCGCTGGGGAGGACACCCGTTCTCGGGTCGGCGATCGCTGCCGCGAAACTGTCAATGCCGATCTGCATGGAAGTACCCTCCGGCGAATAGTTGTTAGAACAAGTATCTAAGTAATAGATGCCGGGGATTGGTTTTGGTCGCTATTGGGTGGGTGAGAGGGGAATGGGCGGGTGAAACGTCGCGGGGTTCAGTGTCGAGCTCTTCGAGGTCTGACAGATCGGAGATTCCGATAGGGCGACTTTGTTCGAGAACTCAGGAGATGCTGAGCGAATCCTCAACTGTGTCTGATGGTCCAACTTTCGCAGGCAACAAATTTGATCGTTCACGCTCTCCTTTGAAGTGCAGCGAGTCCGTTTCTGACAAGGTTCTGTCCGTCTGAGCCTGCGAGGGGTCGCAGAAATCTACAAAGCAGATCGTTGCTCGATGATCACAGGATAGAATTGGTCATTTATCACGGAAGCCGACTGATCGGCTCAATCCGAACAGTCAAGCGTCTACGCTATGAAGAGAGGCTCGCAAGTGGACAGGTACTTCTCAGATTTCCTGCGCATCAGAAACCGTATCTGGCTGACAAGCACGGAAGTCGTTGCGGTTGCAGCGTATCATCTTGATTCAGCAAAAAACTGTCGAGGGATGCGAGGTAATAGCCTATTGCTGGTCTTGCGTGAATCTGATAGCGAGTTTCGGATTTGGACTTCGGGCTCGTGGAACACGCTCAGCGAGTATCTGACAACTTGCCGACTTGAATCTGGGTGAAATGCTGTCTGGCAACTGCAGATTTCGACGTTGACAGACTGTGCACTGACTGAACAGCTCGAGTCCTCTGATCGAAACGCTCAATTCGTACGTGATGAATGAAGTTCATGAAGTTGGAAAAGGATCGATGACTCACCATTTCGATTTGGCTCGCTTCAGGAGAACGCTCAAGTCTCTTGAGAATCGCCGTTGGGTGCCCGTTCTCCGAGCCGAAAGCAACCGAGGAAGACCTCCAGTTAATCTGGAAGATTAGGCACTTCACGGAAGAACTGGTGCCGAACCTCTTCCCGATAACGCTGCAATGATCGTAGACTCGCTTCAGAAAATACTTGAACAATTCATTTTGTCGTAGGCAACATCGACCCGAATTGTGCAGCGTGTCGTCAAGTGCCTTCGTTGAATTCTCGAGTCCAGCTCAAACGCTGCGTTTCGGAGTCTTAAGCTGAGCCTCCTTCTCGAAAGGTATCTTTCGATTCAGGCTCCGGCGAGTTTGCGGATTAGTTTTTGGCCGGGTTTTTCGATGAGCTTCATGGTTAGGACTGCTGCGATGACAAGCAGGAGGTAGCTGAACCAGGGGTCGAGGGCGATGAGTCCGGTTTTTTGCAGGATGCCTGAATCGTGGATGAGCGTCCAGAGATTGAAATGCAGCAGGTAGAGGCAGTAGCTGGCTTCGCCGAGGAGGACGAAGGGGAGAAATCCGAAGAAGCGGGTAAGCACATTTTTACCGGCGAGGCCGAGGATGGTGAGCCCGAAGAGGGGCATCAGCGCGCCGTCATGGAGGAAGACATAGGGCAATCGGTCGCCGTGGGCGAGGACGAAGTAGAGAGCGGCGAGGCCACCGGTTCCGCAGGCGAGCCGCCAACGGCTTTCGATAGGGAAGCGGGCGTTCAGGTCGGCGAGAACGACTCCGAAGAGAAAGGACGGCAGGTGGGGTGGTGGGGTGAATTTGAGGGCGCGGAGCCACCATCCGCTCGAATAGCGGTCGGGGTTCAGAATGCCGTCGGGATGGAGCCAGGTGTAGAGCGCCGGAAATGCCATGCCTGCGAGCCACAGTCCGCCGAGAAGCGCGAGCAGCGAGACGAGTTTGCGGGGGCGCTTCCAGCGCACGGCGAGCGGGAAGATCATGTAGAAGAAGACTTCGGTGGACATGGTCCACGCCGGGGTGTTCCAGAAGGTGGAGAGGGTGGGGCTCCAGCCCTGGACAAGGAGCAGAGTCAGATCCGATCCGGCGATGAAGACGGGCAGGCTGTGGGCGTGGTATTCCGCGAACAACATGCTGAGCGAGACGATCAGGCTGAAGATGTACACCGGATAGAGCCGGGAGAAACGCGCCAGCCAGAACTTGCCTACTTCCATTCCGCCATTCGCCGCGCGGTCGGAGTAGTTGTAGGTCAGGATGAAGCCCGAGAGCAGCAGGAAGAAGCTGACCGAGGTGTAGCCGTTGTCGACGACGGGGGCGAGCCAGCCGAAGTCCTTTGGGTTGCCGAAGTGGAAGAAGACGAGGTTCAGGGCTGCGAAGGTGCGGAATCCGCTCAGGGCGGGGAGTCGAGATTTTCTTGGCTGTAGCTGGCGCGGAGGCGGGAACCGGGCTCGGTTCGAGGTGAGGTTGCGGGACTAGATGAATTGTCTCGACGGGTGGGTCGAGAAGGGCAGACGGGGCTTCGTGCACGGCTGGAGCCGCGCTCAGGCGGTGACCAGCGAGCCGATCTTCTCCTCGCAGATCACGCGTTGAATGTTGCCCGGCTGATTCATGTCGAAGATGATCATGGGCAGATTGTTGTCTTTGCACAGGCTGACCGCGGTGGAATCCATCACCTTTAACCCGAGCCGCAGGATTTCCATGTAGGTTATTTCGTCAAATTTGACCGCACCTTTATTGATGACCGGGTCGGAGTCATAGATGCCATCGACCTTCGTGGCCTTCAACAGGACGTCGGCTTTGATTTCCATGGCGCGCAGTGAGGCGGCGGTGTCGGTCGAGAAATAGGGGTTTCCGGTGCCAGCGGCAAAGATGACGATGCGGCCTTTTTCGAGGTGCCGGACGGCGCGGCGGCGAATATAGGGCTCGCAGACCTGGTTCATCTCGATGGCCGACATTACGCGGCAGAAGACGCCTTGCTTCTCGACTGCGTCCTGGATGGCGAGTGCATTGATGACGGTGGCGAGCATTCCCATGTTGTCGGCGGAGACGCGGTCCATATGCTTGGCCTGCTCGGCCACGCCGCGGAAAAAGTTTCCGCCGCCCACAACAATGGCGATTTCCACGCCGAGCTTGTGGACTTCGGCGATCTCGCCGGCGATCTCGTGGATCTTGGTGACGTCGACGCCAAAACCCCGGCCGGCGGCCAGAGCTTCCCCTGAGAGTTTAAGAACGACCCGTTTGTACATTCTCTTGAAGTATCGCATACCGGGGGCGGAGGTCAGTAGAGTACCGCGGTGCGTCTCTTGATGGGGAGCTTACGGTTGGGATCGAGTAGCTGTGGGACGGCGGGTCGACGCTATGGATAAAGCCGGGTCTGCGCCCAATCTTCGCCGGTGCGGGTGAAGAGAATCCGGTCGTGGAGCCGGTCGGCGCCGTCCATCCAGAATTCGATTCGTGCTGGGAAAATGCAATAGCCGCGCCAGAACGGCGGCCTTGGTATCTCGCCGGGGTGTTTCTCGGCGAAGGCGTTGACCTTGCCGACGAGTTCCTCGCGGGTTTGGAGCGGCCGGCTTTGCTCGGAGACGGCGGCGCCGATCTGGCTTTTGCGGGAGCGGCTGTGAAAGTAGGCGTCGATCTCGCCGCTCTCGATTTCGGTGACTCTTCCCGCAACCCGTACCTGGCGGCGCAGGGACTTCCAGTGGAAGCAGAGGGCGGCCTGGGGATTTTCTGCTAGCTGGACGCCCTTTTCGCTCTCCGCGTTGGTGAAGAAGCGGAAGCCGCCTTCATCGACGCGCTTTACGAGGACCATGCGCACGCTGGGCTCGCCGCTGGCGGTTGCGGTGGCCAGGGCGGCGGCGTTGGGGTCGTTCGGTTCGCCGGCCTCGGCCTCGCGGAGCCACTCGTGAAATCGTGCGATCGGGTCAACCGCTGTCCAGTCGTCAAGCATAGGACGATGGTAGCCTTCGCCGTGGATGGAGCGCACCTGCCTGTTTTCATAGCGGCAAAGTTATCTCGACACGGCGCGTTGCTCACGAATTCCGGCACGAGAGATGTGTTTGAATCGCTGAGATGGGGATTCCAGTTCGCACGAGGTAGGGAAACGAAATGATAGCGAAGTCTCTCAAGGTATTTCTTTCTGCAAGCCTGCTCGCCTTTGTGGTTCAGACGGCTTGCATGGCGCAAACTCCAGGGGCAACTAACGAGACCTATGGGCTGCCTGCGCAGTATGCAGCAACCGCATTTGGTCAGGCGGGGTCGGCCGCGGGCAAGAGCTTTGGCCTCACGATCTTCGTGACTGACCTGACTGACGATGCCACCGCGCAGGCGCTCGCCGCCACGCTCAAAGAGAAAGGCCAGGACGGACTGGTCAGCGCGCTTGGGAAGATCAAGGACAAGGGGCGCGTCTCTCCGACGGGCTCGGTGGGTACCGGGTTTCGATTTGTTCGGATTCGGCCGACCAAGGATGGCGGCCAGCATATCGTGTTGGCTACGGACCGGCCAATTTCGTTTGGGGAGCTCTACAACGTTACCCGGTCGACCCAATATAAGATCGGCATCGTTGTGCTCGATGTGGACAAGGACGGCAAAGGGAAGGGGACGTTTGCGCCGCTGTGCAAGGTCAAGTTCAACAAGCAAGGGCAGCTTGAGATTGAGAACTTCGGTCAGAAGCCTTTCCGTCTGGCGAATGTGTTTCTCCAGAAGTAAGGCCGACTCGTTGAAGCGCGGACGTACTGGCTGCCTCGGGGGACGGGGCAGCCAGTTTGCCACTTAGCCTACTTCAATGCCGCTTCTACCGCCGTAATGACTTCGGGCGAATCTGGAGTTACGGCCGGCTCAAAGCGCGCCACGGGATTTCCGTTGCGGTCGAAGAGGAACTTGGTGAAGTTCCACTTGATGTCGCCGGCGAACTTCGGATCGGTCGCCTTGCTGGTGAGGAAGGAGTAGAGCGGCGCCTCGTCGTCCCCCTTGACCGAGACCTTGGACATCATCGGAAAGGTGACGTTGTATTTGTTGGTGCAGAAGGTTTTGATCTCGGCGTCGGTGCCCGGCTCCTGGCTCATGAAGTTGTTGGCGGGAATGCCGACGATCACGAGTCCCTGGTCCTTGTATTTCAGGTAAAGCTTCTCGAGCGCCGCGTATTGCGGCGTGTATCCGCACTTGCTGGCGACGTTGACCAGCAGCAGGGCCTTGCCGTGAAAGCCGGACAGGCTTACAGGCTGGTGGTCGATCGAGTTCAGAGTGAAGTTGTACACGCTGTCGGCCGGTGCCGCCATTGCAGCCGCCACAGCCACGAACATACCCATTAACATTGCCAGTTTCCGCATTCCCTATCCTCCGACTTCGACTCAAATCATACCTTAGAGACATTGAACGGACGTGGTCGATGCATCGTATTAGACTTGCGAGTGAAGATGGGCGAGTGAAGATGGGCGTGATGGGCGGCGGCAGCGTGCGCCTGAGGTTTTCGTAGGAGGGAGTTTTCATGCAGAGCAACATTATTGGTACGACCATGCCGGTGCTCGAGTTTATCCTCGAGCCGAATGACGCCATTATCGCGGAGTCGGGGGAGCTTTCGTGGATGGGTGCTTCGATCCAGATGACGACGCATACGCAGATGGCGGGTGGTGGGGGTTTCTTTGGGGCGATCCGGAGGGTGGCGGGCGGCGGCAGCCTGTTCATGACCGAGTATCGTGCCTATGGCGCGGCGGGCGAGCTGGCGTTTGCCACTAAGGTTCCGGGGCACATTCTGCCGGTGCCGGTGGGGAATGGGTATGAGTACATGATCCATCGGCACGGCTTTCTCTGCGCGACGGAGCAGGTGCAGATTGGGGTGGGGTTCCAGCAGTCGCTGGGCGCGGGTATCTTTGGTGGCGACGGGTTCCGGCTGCAGCATATCAACGGTAACGGAACGGCCTGGATCGAGTTATCGGGCGAGGTGGTGACGAAGGACCTTCGTCCGGGCGAGACGCTGCGGGTGCATCCCGGACATGTGGGCGCATTTCAGACGAGCGTCAACTTCCAGATCGCGCGGATTCCGGGGATCAGCAACATGATCTTTGGCGGGGACGGCATTTTTCTGGCGGCGCTGACGGGGCCGGGACGGGTGTGGCTGCAATCGCTGCCGATCTCGAAGCTGGCTCATGCGCTGCAGGAATATCTGCCGAGCTCGAGAACGGAGCGGACCGAGTCGGGGATTGTTGGCGGGATTGTGGGGTCGATCCTAAGCGGTCGATAGAAGAGATGTCCGGCGGTTTGGCGGACCCCGACCGCCGTCTCTGCCGTTCTGGAAGCGTGGCAGACAATAGCGATTCCGCCGGTATACGCTTGATGCTCCACTGCCGCAGGGTTAAGGAGCATCGAGCATGGATCGTCGTACGGTTCTTTATGGCATGGGCGCGACGGCTGCTGCGCTTGCCGGGAAAAGCCTCCGAACCTCGGCTGCGCGTGTGGCCGCAAGCGATAAGCTGACCGTGGCTTGCATTGGCGTCGGTTCGCAGGGGTTGCGGGTTGTGCTTGATCTGCTCCGTCTGTCTGAGGTGCGCATCGTTGCTGTCTGTGATGTGAACCGGCTGAGCAGCGCTTATTTGGATTGGGGACCGAATGAGCTGCGGGACAAGGTGCGCGGCGTTCTCGAAGACCCCAGCTGGGGTGCGAATCACGCGGGGCCAACTGCGGGCCGTGAAGCTGCGCAAAGCATTGTGAACGCTTTTTATGGGCGGCAGTCGGGGAAGCCTTCGACGGGTTGTGCGGCTTATGAAGACTTCCGGGAGTTACTCGCTAAAGAGAAAGACCTCGACGCGGTGATCGTGAGCACGCCCGATCATTGGCATGCCACAATTGCCATCGCCGCAATGCGGGCGGGCAAACACGTCTATAGCCAGAAGCCGATGGCGCACAACGTCTGGGAGTGCCGCGAGATGGTTCGCGTGGCGGCGGAGACGGGGCGGGCGACGCAGGTTTCTATCTTTAACTCCAACCAGCCAGCCTCGAAGCAGGTGCACGATATTTTGGCGTCGGGCGCTATCGGGCCGGTGCGGTCGATCGACATCTGGACCAAGCGGGCCTCGAAGTTCTGGTTGCAGGGTCTGGCTACGCCGACGCAGGCCGATCCGATTCCTGCAGGCTTGAACTGGAACATGTGGCTTGGGCCTGCGCCTTTTCGGGCCTACAACCATGTTTACCTGCCGTTCGTCTGGCGGGCGTGGTACGACTTTGGCTGCGGGGCTTTCGGCGATATGGGCGAATATGGCTTTGATGGGCTCAGCCGTGCGGTTGGGTTGCAGGCGGCGAGTCGCATCGAGGCGAGCACTACCGACCGCTTTCCGGATTGCTACCCGGTCGCTTCGGCGGTCCATATGGATTTTGACGCGACGAGTGCTCGGCCTGCGCTGCGCGTGAATTGGTTTGATGGCGGCATTGAGCCAGCGCGGCCTGCGGAACTGCCGCCGGCGGAGGTGATTGGCGAGGATGGCGAGGGCGTGATCTACCATGGCGACCATGGCAAGCTGCTGACTGCTTATATGGGGCAGAATCCGCGATTGCTGTCGCCGGACGGGAAGATTGAGATGCCTTATCCGAAGACGGCTTCTGTTGCGGAGCCCTTCTCTAAAGCTTTTCCCAATCTCGGCGGAAGTGCGAGCGGCGCCGACGCGGCGCACTATCTGGAATGGATCGATGCATGCCACGGCGGCCCGCCTGCGCGTGCCAACTATGCCTTTGAATCGCCTATTGTGGAGACGCTGATGCTTGGGTGCATTGCGGTGCGGACGCATGAACCGCTGGTGTGGAACGCGAAGGAGTTCTCGTTTACCCAGGGCTCCGCTCAGGCCACGATGCTGCTGAAGCCGGAATACCGCGCGTATTAGGCCGGCCTGCCTGGACTACGGCGAATTTCCGTGACGGCGTCTTACGACATTGCAGCTACTGTGCGCGGTTGCGTATCTCGCGGCGGGTGTACAAGGCTTCGATGAGCGTGGCGGCGAGCGCAGTCCACCCAGTCTGGTGACTGGCGCCCACGCCGCGGCCCGTGTCGCCGTCGAAGTATTCGCTGAACAAGATCAGATCTTTCCAATAGGGATCTGTCGCATAGCGCTCTTCTCTGCCGTGGCTGGGGCGGTGACCGTCTTTGCCGGGAAGGAAGAGATTTACCAGCCGGCGCGCGATGTCTTCCGCGATTTCGACGAGGCTGTGTTGCTGTCCGCTGCCGGTGGGGTATTCGAGTTTGTAGTCTTCCCCATAGACCAGGGAATAGCGTTCCAAGGCGTTGACGAAAAGCATGTTCATCGGAAACCAGACGGGGCCGCGCCAGTTGCTGTTGCCCCCGAACATACCGCTGTCGCCTTCAGCCGGCGTGTACTTCACCACGAACCGCTGATTGCGAAGCTCGACTTCAAACGGATTCGCAAGATGGTACCGCGAAAGAGCGCGTAGACCGTGGGGTGAAAGAAACTCCGCTTCATCGAGCACACGTTGCAAGATCCGCTGAAACCGGTCACGTGGTGCAATGGCAATCCATTGCGAGCCGTTAATCTCTTCATTTGTAACTTTGGCTGTGCTGACGTATTCGGAAAGCTGTTTCTTGTTTTGCAAGAACCATTCGGTGCGTCTTTCGAAGTCGTTCAAATCTTTTATCGTGTCTTTTTTCAAAATGCATACGGCGAACAGGGGCGCGATGCCCACCATCGAGCGGACCTTCATCGACATGCCGTGCCCTTCAGGGCGCTTCAACTGATCGAAGTAAAAGCCTTCCTCTTCATCCCAGAGGCCGCTGCCTCCGATGGAATTGATGGCGTCGATGACCGCAATGTAGTGCTCGAAGAATTTGCTGGCGATATCTTCGTACGCCTTGGAGCGGTGGTGCGCGAGCTCGAGGGCGATCTGCAGCATTGTTGAGCAGTAGAGGCCCATCCACGCGGTGCCGTCCGCCTGGTGAAGGGTGACTCCGTCGGGGAGAGTGACCGAGCGATCGAAGACGCCGATGTTGTCGAGCCCCAGGAAGCCGCCGCCGAAAAGGTTGTGGCCGTGCTCGTCGTTGCGGTTGACCCACCACGTAAAGTTGAGCATCAGCTTTTGGAACGCGCGCTCAAGAAAGTCGAGATCGCCGAGACCGTCGTCGCCGACCCCAAGCCGATAGACATGCCACACAGCCCAAGCATGTACGGGCGGATTGACGTCGCCAAAGGCGAATTCGTAGGCGGGCATTTGTCCGTTGGGGTGCATGTACCATTCGCGCAAGAGCAGCAGGAGCTGGTTCTTGGCGAACTCCGGATCGATGCGCGCCATGGGGATCATGTGGAAGGCGGTGTCCCAGGCGGCGAACCAGGGATACTCCCACTTGTCGGGCATGGAGAGAATGTCGCGACAGAAGAGGTGCCGCCACTCTTCCGATTTCTTCATGCGCTCTTGCGGCGGCGCGATCTGTGTGGGGTCGCCGGACATCCATTTCTCGGCGATGAAGTAGTAGAACTGCTTACACCACAAGAGTCCAGCGAAGGCCTGGCGGGAGACATTGCGCTCCTCGGGAGTTGCTTCCTGCGGGATGTGTTGGGCGTAGAAGTCGTCTGCTTCCGCCTTGCGCGCCTTGAAAATCTCTTCGGCGCGGGCGATGTCGATTGCTGGCGGTTCAGGAGTGGGCGCGCGTTCGCTTGCCTCTTTGGCCGGTGTGACATCGCCTATGCGAACGAGACGGAGGTATAGCGTCTGGCTGGCGCCGGGTTCGAGCTGGAGCCGGTAGAGGAATGCGCATTTTGTGCCGCTGCCTTGCTTTACGGCACCTTCTTCGCCACGCACGATGTAGCGATCGAAGCCGTCCTTGCTGAAATGGTCTGGGCCACCGTAGTTGGGGTCGAGACGGCGCATGTTGCTGTCGTTTTCGGTGAAGAGAAGTTGTTCGGGGATGAGGGTGTTTCCCTGCACGGGCTCGAAGCGATACGCTCCCAGAATTTTGTGCTCCGCGCGCACTCGGGATGGACCGTCTTGCGCAATGACCGGGCGGGTATTGCCGGTTTCTTCGAGGTTCTTCCACGACCAGTTGTTGCGTAACGTCAGTTGCGGCAGCAGCGTGAGGGGTGCGGCCTCTGGCCCGCGGTTGTGCGCCGTGATGCGGATCAGGGTGTCTTCTTCATCAGCCTTTGCGTACTCGATGAAGATGTCGAAGTAACGGTTGTCGTCGAAGATGCCGGTGTCGAGCAGTTCGTATTCGGGCTGGTCGTAGCCGCGGCGCTTGTTTTCTTCGCGAAGCTGCTGGTAAGGAAATGCCTTCTGGGGATATTTGTAGAGGGCCTTGCAGTAGCTGTGCGTGGGCAGCGAGTCAAGATAGTAGAACTGTTCTTTGACGTCTTCGCCGTGGTTGCCTTCGGGGTTGCTCAGACCGAAGAGCCGCTCCTTCAGCGTGGGGTCCTGGCCGTTCCACAAGACGGTGCTGAAGCAGAGGCGGCACTGGCGGTCGGTCCATCCGAGGAGGCCGTCTTCGCCCCAGCGATAGGCGCGGTATTGGCCCATTTCGTAGGGAAAGGAATTCCAGACGTCGCCGTTGTAGGAGTAATCCTCGCGAACGGTGCCCCATTGCCGCTCGGGGAGGTATGTTCCCCAGCGCTGCCAGTTTTTGGTTCGAGCCTTGCTTTGGGCGAGGCGTTCGTCTTCTGCGGAATCAGTTTTCGTGCTGAGCATTGTCCACCATGAATTCAGGTTCATTCATAGTATGCGGTAAGGGCACTCCAACGCAGCAGAGGTGCCCTTCGACTTTGCGGCTTGCTCTTAAAAGAGGATCTTCAGCGAGAACTGGATCTGGCGGGAGGTTCCGGCGGTTCTGCTGATTTGGCCGAAGCCGGAGCCGAGGATGGTGTTGGCGGGCAGGCCCATGTTCACGATGTTGAAGAGATTGAAGAACTCGGAGCGGAACTGGACGTCGAAGAGTTCGCCTCCGCCGGAGCGGGTGCCGACGGGGGTGTCTTTGATGAGCGAGAAATCGAAGTCGTAATAGGCGGGGCCGCGGAAGGTGTTGCGTCCGAGCGAGCCGAAGTAGCCGGAGTTGGGGCCGGTGCCTCCGGGCTGGTTGATGGGGATGGAGAAGTAGGAGGCGTTGTCGGCCCCCTTTCCGAAGTAGTCTTCGCGGACCTTGCGGGCGGTGGAGAGGTGCGGGATGCCGATCTGGTTGGGGCGGTCGACGCCGTTGGAGCCGGCGCCGGTTTGCTGGATGCCGGAGTAGATGGTGAATGGCGCTCCGCTGCTGATGCTGGAGATGCTGAGGAGCGTCCAGCCCTGGGTGATGGGGCGAGGGACGGACTGAAGGAACGGTGCCTTCTCAATCTGGAGATCCTGTGCCGCGCTCAGGGTGAAGCCGTTGGCTACGTCGAAGGCGGAGGGGCCTTTTTCGGGTTTGGTGTTGAAGGGGTCTTGCGGGAAGGGGATGGAGACGGCTCCGGTGGTGTTGCCGTTGGGGTTGAGTCCGCTGGTGTCGTCGAGGGATTTCGAGAAGGTGTAGCTCGCCTGGATGGTGGGGCCGTTCTCGACGACTGGCCCTTGCAGCGAGGCTTGCAGAGCGTTGTAGCTGGAGTGGGCGGTGGCCTCGATGACTTGCTCGGTGCCGAATCCGCCGATGGCGTTGCCGTCGGGACCGAACTGCGTGAAGCGGGCGAAGCCGGGGCCAGCGCCGGAGTAGGCATTGGGGAAGTAGGAGCGCGGGAGGTGGACGGCGGCGGTTCCGATATACGAGGCGTCGGCGGTGAGCTTGCCGAAGGCGCGCTCGACGCCAAGGGTCCAGGTTTGCAGATAGCCGCTGCCGAAGCGGCGGTCGATTCCGGGGAGGTTGAGCGGCGTGAGCTCCGATTCGGGAGTGAGCGCGGCGAGGTCGCGCTGGTAGCGCTCGACATCGAGGACGGTGTTTGCCGGGACAGTATTGGTTTTTCCGCTGGCAAAGACGTTTTGTCCCGCAGTGTTATAGAAGATCGGCAGCTCGCCCGAGGTGATCTGGAAGCCGTAGTTAATCGGGGAGATCTGCGACGTGGTGAGGTGAGGATAGATCACGAAAGGGACAGCGCCGGTGAGGAAATTGTCCTGCCAGATATTGGGCGGGATGGTCGTGAATGCGCCGCCGACATGGATTTGCAGCGTGTCTTTGACGCGCCAGGAGACCTGAACGCGAGGGGCGAAGCTGTCGAGATTTGTTTTGTAGCCGGGCTGCGGGTTGTCGAGATATTGCTGCATCTGCCCGGCGGGTGGATCGACCTCAAGAAAGCCCGAGGTGCGCTTGGCGCGTTCGATGAAGGGCGAATAGATCTCCCAGCGCAGGCCGTAGTCGATGACGAAGCGATCGGAGAGTTTCAAGGTGTCCTGCGCGTAGACGCCGCCGGCGTTGCGCGTCAGCGCGGCGGGGCCGATGTGATCGCCGCCGGATGCGTATGGAGGGGCGACCGCTGTGGTGTAGACGAAGGGCCTTCCGGTGAGGAAGGCGGAGAGGGTATCGGGCAAAGCCTGCCCGGCCTTGACGTCGTTCTTTCCACTCAGCGAGGGGATGTCTACGGGCGAGTAGGCGGTGCCGCCTCCGAAGTCGTATTCGCCGTTCGGGCTGATGCCGAAGTAGGTGGTGTCGCGATTGAGGCGGAGTTCGCCGCCGGTCTTGATGGTGTGCCTGCCGGCGATGATGGTGAAGTTCTGCTGGCCCTGGAAGAGATTGCCATAGGCGGACATGACCGATCCGCCGGCGGTGTTGAAGCCCTCGAAGAGGCCGTCGTTGAACTTCACTGCGGGGTCGGTGTGGTTGGGGGTGGGAAATTGCGGGGTGGTGCGGGTGAAGCTGATCGAGCTTTGCGAGGTGAAGCGGGGCGAGACGGTGCGGGTGTAGGTGAGGATGCCGTTGCGCTGATGGTCGACGTATTTGACGCCGAAGCTGGGGTCGATGGCGGTCTGGTCGGGATTGGTGGTTGGGCCGAAGAGGTTGTTGAAGTTGAAGCGGGCCATGAGCTGCGATCTTGTCGGAGAGCTGCGTGGTCGAGGCGGAGCGAGAACTGGTTGGCGTTGGTGACGACTTTCGAGGAGGCCGCGTAGGTGTTCACGCCGTAGGGGCCGGTGGGGTTGTTGGGCAGCGGATAGCGGGCGAGGACTGCGGCGATTTCCGGATTGGGAGTGATGATGAGGACGTCGCCGGGAAAGGCCCTGGCGTCGAAGCCGTGCGCGCTCGGCCTGCGGTGGGGACGGGCAAGACCTGGGTGGTTCCGAGGACCTGGCGAAAGCCCTGGTACTGGCCGAAGTAGAACGTTTTCCCGCTGCCGTTATAGATGTGCGGGAGGATGACCGGGCCGCCGTTGGTGAAGCCGAATTCGTTGCGGCGGAAGGGCGGGATGCGGCCGGGGTCGGCGATGGTGGCGTGGTCGAAGTAGTTGCGTGCGTCGAGGGCCGAGTTGCGCAGGAACTCGAAGATCGAGCCGTGAAAGCCGCTGCTGCCGGAGCGGGTGATGATGTTGGTGAAGCCGGCGGCGCCGCGGCCGATCTCGGCGGGCATCCAGCCGGAGCTGGACTGGATCTCCTGGACGGCGTCGACGTTGAAGTTGGAGAAGGTCGCGCCGCCCATCTCGGGGTCGCTGGTGTCGGCGCCGTCCATGGCGAAGGTGGCTTCGACTCCGCGCTGGCCGTTGATGGCGAACTGCTGGGTGAAGTTGGTCGCGCCGTTGGCGTCGGTCATGGTTCCGGCGGCGAGGAGCAGCAACTGGCTGAAGTCGCGCTTGTTGAGCGGGATGGCGCTGACGGTCTGGCTGGAGAGCTGCTCGCCGCCGGTGGTTTTCACGATGGGCGCGCCAGCCAAGGCTGGAAATGTAACGGTGACGGTGCCTTTTTCGTCGAGGGTCACGACCGCTGGCAGCGAATCCGGGGTTAGATCGACGGGGCGCGGTGGCGTTGTGGGCGACTCCGGCGATGACGACGGCGAGTTGATAGCTTCCGGGCGGCGGATTGGGGAACTGGAAGCTTCCGTCGGCCTCAGTGTGTGCGACGAGCTCGCCGTGTCCGCCGATCAAGTGAATCTCCGCGCCTTGAATCGGAGCGCCGCTCGCGTCGTGCAGGACGCTCTTCCAGATTCGGGTGGTCAACTGCTGGGCGTTCAGAGCAGGTGAAAGAAAAAGAAGGACGAGAAGAAGCCGGGCCGCAGTCTGCATTATCACTGCTAATTATATTGGCGCAGGCTGCGGCTCCGGGCGCTGAAAGGGATATAGCTCGGCATTCTGGTTACCAAAAGCGATTTTGTAACCGGGATTGAGCTTTATTCCCGCGATTTGCGAAAGAGGATTGTTCCTTCCTCCGGGCCGGGGCCGGGGCCGACGAATTGGAAGCCGTTTTTGGCGAGCACGCGCAGCGATGGTTGTAGATGGGGGAAGGTCTGAGCGTTGACGGAGCGAACGTGGGGATGGGAGAAGATCCATTCGACGAGCGCGGTGACTGCCTCGGTGGCGTATCCGCAGCGCTGGTATTCGGGGAGCAGCCCGTAGCCGATCTCGGGGTCGTCGGTCAGCTCGACGGGGCCGAGTAAACCGCAGCCTCCGGCGAGAGTGCGGCGACCACCGTCGTTGGCGTTGACGACGATGTAACGCGACCATCCGCGGTAGTTCGGATACTTTTCGAGTCTTTCGAGGAGATAGTTGTAGGCGTCCTCGTCCCAGCCATCGGTGGGCCATCCGGTGGGGACCTGGGCGTCGATGAGGCCAGGGAATTGGGGAGATTTAGCGAAGTCTGCCCGGAGCATTTCGGGAACGATGGCTACCAGGGCGAGGCGTGGGGTGACGATGTCAGGGGTGAATGCTTCCACTGCGAGAGTGGGCTTTGCTGCTTCGAGGGTCATGTCGGGTCCGCTTTCGGGTTAGGCGAGGCTTTGTCTTCAGCGCGGGCTTGAGAAGCATTCGCGCTGCGAGATTACAAAGTGGCCGAAACTAGCGGATGGCAGACATAGGCAACGCTTCAGAGTGTGGCGTAGATGGACCACCGGAGTCAATCGAAGAATGGGACAGTTTTTTGATTCGGGTTCAGAGGCCCGGTTTTGGGGTCGCGACAGGGGATTTGCGAAATCGGGAGATTAGTTGCCGGGGCAGGTCGGAGCCGGTGAAGTGCAGTACTGCTGCGGACACTGCGAACCATGCCGCAGTTCCTGCCGCGAGCAGCAGCAAGTCGTTCCAGCGTCCACTTGCTGGTGGGATCGCGCGAACCACCAGGTAGATGGCTCCAAAGCCTACAAGAGCGGCGAGGGCCGACCTTGCGAGCTCTTTGAATTCGAGACCGGAGAGCGCCGCCATTTTCCTGTGGTGGAGCAGGACGGCGAGGGCTACGGTCTGGATCACGATGCCGATGTCGGAGGCGATGGCGAGTCCGATGGCCCCCTTGGCGTGGTAGAGCGACCAGTAGATGGGCAGCGAGACCAGGACGACGATGGTGCCCGCGATCATTGGCGCGAGGGTGTTGCCGGCCGCGTAGAAGGCGCGGGCGTAGAGCGTTTGGGCTGACCAGAAGCAGAGAGATACGGAGAAAATGGCGAAGTAGAGCGCCATTTCGTGGGCGCTGTTGCGGTGAAAGAGGCCTCCGCGAAAGATCAGATCGACGAGTGGGAAGGCGAGGCCGATCATCCAGGAGGTGAGCAGAAGCGAAAAGGCGGTGACGCGGGAGACGGAGGAGTTCACGTTGCGCGAGAAGGCTTCGGCGTCGTTGGTGGTGAAAAGCGATGCCAGAAAAGGAAGGGAAGCTGCGCCTGCAGCCTGGCCGAGGGCGACCGGTGCGGCGAAGAGGTTTTTGGCGTAGGTGAGCAGGGTAATCGCGCCGTGGTCGGCGGAGGCGAAGTAGTTCATGATCCAACTGTCGAAGGAGACCAGCGAGACGCCGAGCATGAGAGGGATGGAGAGACGCACCCACTCGCGCAGGCCGGGGTTGGACCAATCGAGCGCGGGGCGATAGTGAACTCCGGCGCGGTGCGCGCCGATGGCGTTCATCAGGAAGGGTCCGACAAAGACGCCGGCGAGCGCGCCCCAGGCGAGCGATCGAATGCCGAGGAGCTTTGCGAGGAAAACGCCTCCGAGGATGATGCCGACGTTATAGAGCAGGGGGGTGATGGCCTGGAGGGCAAACTGCTTCCGCACCATCATCACCGAGCCGAAGACGCCACCGGCGAAGAAGAGCAGTTGCCCAGGGAGCAGGATGCGGGTCATCGCGGTGCAGAGTGCGGCCTGCTCGGGCGAGAAGCCCTTGAACCACCAGCGGACGTAGAAGGGAGCAAAGACCTCGGCAAGCAGAATCGCGCCGCCGAGGACCAGCAGCATCGAGGTGAGAATGACGGACATTGCGCGAGCGCCCTCTTCGTCACGGCCGGTGTCGCGATAGCGGCTGAGGATGGTCACGAACGTCACCGACGCCGCGCCGCCGACGAGGAAATACGCAATCATGTCGGGGAGTTGGAAGGCGGAGTTGAAGGCGTCGGTTTGCGGGCCTGCTCCGAAGAGGTAGGCGATGTATTTCACGCGCACCAGGCCGATGATGCGCGAGAGGAATGCGGAGAGCATCAGCAGCAGCGTCGCGGTGAAAGCGGTATGGCGGTGCGAGGGGCGAAAGATGCGCAGCGTGCGCTGCCAGTACGACGCGGGTACGGAAGGGGTACCGGGCATTGGGGATGGGTCGATTCTACAGAAGAGGGCGTTATGCGGATGCGGGTGCTGGTTCCAGATAACGGCTGGCCCCGCGGTCATCTCGAGAGAGCGCTACCGTGCTTGCGAGCCGAGGTTGTCTTAAATGTGCGGAGAGCGGGACTGTCGACCGGAGGCCTTAGCCAAAGGCGGTGACGGCGCTGCCTTCGGTGTCGTAGACGGTGAAGAGATTGAGGATGCCGACCATCTTGAAAGTCTTCTCGGCGAAGGACGATGGGTTGACGAGCTTCACGTCGCCTCCCGCCTTCTTTGCCAGACGCAGAGCATTCACGATAGCGCCAATGCCGGACGAATCGAGGACTGGCATCGCTTCGAGATTGAGAACGATATTGACGTGTCCGCTGGCGAGCGCCGACTGGATCGTCTGTTTGAGTTCATCGACGGGGGGGCCGGATTTCAGCGGACCCTTCACTTTCAACGTGCAGATGTTGCCGCTTTGCCTTACATCGAGGTCCACGCGTTCTCCAGCTGGGCGATAATTTGCTTTACATCGGGGTTGCCCCTTGTTACGCTCCAGCTACTTCAGCATCCACCCACTAGTCTCGGTCGTCAAGCGGGGCTGGCGGGGCAAGCCCTGACGCCCGATGATGCGGTCAACCGATGCCAGCCTGGAACTAGCTGCCTCCCTTCTGGCCGCGCACGACTCGGCGGCGCGATCCGCGCTGATTGCGGTCGCAGTGGTCGAGGCCCTCCCGGACTGCGCCTGCGTCCTTCATCGATTCCTCTCTGACGGCGGCGAAGGTGTCTGGACGGCGCTTGGCATCGGCGGTGACGTCGCCCTGGAACAGGTTTCGATGGCGGCCGACGGCCGGTTGCTGGCCCCTTTGCTAACTGAAACGCCGACTGCGGCGGTCTACCCGGGCAGCGAGATTCAGCGCGAGGACTTTGCGCATCTGAACGTCAATCGCTCGATCGCCTCGCTTGCCTATCTGCCCTTGATTGACCAGGAGAGCTTGCTTGGCGCGATCGAGGTCATTGCGTTTTCTGAGGTCTTAGGTTCGGCGGAGCTGGCTCTACTTCGGGCCCATCACGCGGCTGGCTCCCCCGGCATTGCTGGCAGGGGAAGACTTCGATCGGGGCCGACAGGACCTGCTTGATTCGATCCACCGCATGACGCAGCTCTACGATCTGGAGAAGTCGCTCAACGCGACCCTGGAACTGGACGAAGTCACTGCGCTGGCATCGGAGAAGACCGCCGCCATGTTGGAGTGCCAGGCAATCCACCTTTGGCTCTTCGACGGGGCGCAGCTTCGTTTGATGTCGAGCAGCGGGCAGGATGCAACCGTGCAGCTTCGCATGATTCAGGAGCCGGGCGAGGGCTATGTCGCCGATATGGCCGAAGAGGGTGAGCCGGTCCTGATTGTGGATGCCGAGGATGAGCGGTTGCTTCTGCGCAACGCCGGACTTGACGAAGACTCCGCGACTGGACCGATCACCAATGCGCTGCTTGTCCCACTGATGCAGGAAGGTGCGGAGATCGGCGTGCTGGAAGCGGTGAACAAAGCCGGCGACGCCCCCTTCGATGACGACGACCAGTTTTTTCTTACCGCGATCGCGGAGACCGTTTCGAGCGCACTCAAGAACGCGAGCCTGATGTTCGCCGAGCGCAAGCTGGAGATTCTTGAAACGCTGGTGCGCGTCAGTTCGGAGATCACTTCGACTTTGCGGCTGGAGCGGCTGCTGCAGATCATCGTCAACAGCCCGCAGAATGTTTTGCCCTTTGAACGCTGCGCAATTGCGCTTGACCAGCGCGGACGTTTGCAGGTGAAGGCGGTCTCGGGAATGAGCAGCCTGCCGATGGGCGACGTTCAGGTCGACCGGCTGAACGACCTGCTGCGGTGGCTTTCGACTCAGGAGGGGGCGATTCATCTTCGCAGCGGGGGGGATTCGGCGACGCCTGCGGGTGACCTGCCGGAGGCCGTCTCGCGGCATTTTGAGGCGACGGGCTATGGCGCGCTGTATTCGCTGACGCTCGCCGACGATCAAGGCCGCGTTGGCGTGCTGCTCTATGAGGCGACCGATCCGGATTTTCTGGATCTGCCGCATACGGAGATGATCAAGATCCTTGCCGGGCAGGCCACGGTGGCGATCCGCAATGCGCTGCTTTATCGCGAAGTGCCGCTGATCAGCCTGCTCGAACCGCTGGTGCAACGGAAGCGGGCGCTGCTGGGCACCAGCCGAAGGCGGCGCCTCGTGTTTGCCGGCGGGCTCGCTGCGGCCGCGCTCTTCCTTGTCTTCTGCCCTTTGCCTATGCGGGTTTCCGGTGAGGCCACGGTCGCGCCGCAGCATCTGGTGACGATTGCCGCGCCGGTTGACGGCAACGTCTCGGCGGTCTTTGCGCACGAAGGGCAGCGCGTCGTTGCCGGAGACGTGCTGGGGGCGATGAACGATTGGCAGTGGCGCATGGACCTGGCGTCGGCTGAGGCCAAGTATCGCGCCGCCGAGTTAGGCATGGAAAACGATCTTGCCCGGGGCGCGGCTTCGGCCGGAGCCGATCGCGCGCAGATGGAATATCTTCGTTCCGACGTGGCCCGCAACCGCGCCAGGCTCGAAAGCGCGCAGTTGCGCTCGCCAATCGCCGGCATCGTGGTGACTCCTGCATTGCAGAACGCAGCCGGTGAACATCTCGACGCCGGCGCTGCGTTTGCCCAGGTTCTGGATCTGTCGACCGCAGTCGTCGATGTCGCTGTTCCGCAGCGCGACGCTCTTTTGGTGTTGCCGGGGCAATCCGTGGCGATCAAGCTGGATAGCTATCCGCAGCGTTCCTGGCATGGCGCGGTGGCTATCGTCAGCCCGCAGGCGCAGTCCGTCGATGGAGATCGAACGTTCGCCGCGCGTGTTCCGCTGGCCAACGAAGACGCGGTTTTGCGGAGTGGCATGAGTGGCCGCGCCAAGGTCTTCGTTGGCTATCGACCGGCAGGATACGTTTTGCTTCGCGGCACCGGCACTTTGGCTATGGCAAACTTTGTGGAACTGGATTGGCTGGTGATGGCTATGAGTTGTCGAAGCTCACGAAGACTCATTCGGACGATCGGAGGCCTGACCGCCGCAGTGGCGCTGTTGTCGTTCGCGGGTTGCGACGACCATCCGGCGGTGCAGGCGAGCGCCGCGCCTGCGTCCAGCTCTTCCGCTGCCGCCGCGCCGGTGGCGCCAGCTGCTACCTCTCCCGGCCTCACCGTCGAACCAAAGGCGTTTACGACCACCGGGCCGCTGGTTGCCGAGCAGCCAGGCCGATGTCGCCGTCGAGCGTGACGGGCGCGTGGCTGAAGTTGCCGCTCAGATCGGAGACCGCGTGCGGCGAGGGCAAGTGCTCGCGCTGCTCGACGACCGCGCGCTGCGCGCCGCGGTGGATTCGCAAAAAGCCAAAGTAGCCTCGCTGGAGGCGCAGGTGGGCGAGTGGGAGTCGGAGCAGAAGACCGAGGAGGCCGATCTTCGGCGGATGGAGATCATGCTGAAGGACAACATCCGCAGCCAGGAAGACTGGGAGCATGTGAAGTACAAGCTCGATGAGACGGTGCAAGAGGTGGCCCGGTACCGGGCCGATAAGGTTGGCGCGGAAGCCGATCTTCGCTCCGCCAACCTGCAGTTGGAACAGTCTCGCATCGTTGCGCCTTTTGATGGAGTGGTGGGGCGCAGTTCGGTTCGACTGGCTCAGGAGGTCAAGAAAGGCGACGTGCTTTTCTGGGTCACCGCCGAGGGGCCGCTGCGCGTGCTCTTTACGGTGCCGGAGACGGCGATGGCGGCGTTCCCGGCGGGCGCTTCGCTTGAACTGACGACCGCCGATTATCCTAACCTTCGCCAGCCGGCGCGGATTCTTCGGGTCAGCCCGGTGGTCGACCCCGCCAGCGGCAGCGTGCAGGTCATCGCCGCTGTCGTTCAGCCATCGCCGCTTCTCAGGCCCGGCATGTCGATGCAGGTCTCGTCTCGCGCCATGAACCTTAGTGAAGCGCTTGAATGCGGCGCTGCCCGAGATCCCGAAGACGCGATATGCGCGCGGAGCGCCCGCCGCGCCTCGATCCCGACCTGATTGTCCGCGAGGATACGCATGGATGGAGAGCCGTTCGTCGGAGTTCTGAAGCGCGAAGGTTCCAGCTTTTTCCGGTTTCCGCCTGAGCAATGGCGGCTTGCGGAGCTGTTTGACGGCGTCCGCTCTTACGAGGAGATCGCCGCCCTCTACAACGAAGAGACTGGCGCCGTGTGCACGACGGAAGATATCCGGGCTCTTGCGGCGAACCTGGAGGAAATCGGGCTCTGGTATCAAGACTCCGCAGGAAAAAAACCTTGCGCTCAGCGAGAAGCTGATGGCCCAACGGAGCCGCCGGGCGCAGGGCACGTCGACGATCAATCTGGCCCACATCAGCTTCTCCGCCTGGGACCCGGACCGTTATCTTACCTGGCTTGACAAGCGGGCCGGCCGCTTCATCTACAGCAACTGGTGTACGCTGGCCGTCGTCCTGCTTTTCTGCTTCGAGGGGTTCTTCTTCATTGCGAAGTGGAATGTTATCGGCCCCGACATTCCCCTCTTCTACAACTTCAGCCAGAAAACGTTCGCTGACATCGTCCAGTTCTGGGTGCTTCTTTTTGTGTTGGGATTCATCCACGAGAGTGCTCACGGCCTGACCTGCAAACATTTTGGCGGTGAGGTGCACACCATGGGTTTGCTGTTTCTTTACCTCACCCCCTGTTTTTTTGTGGACGTGACGGAGTCGTGGGTTTCAGCCAACAGGGTGCAGCGGCTGGCGACGATCATCGCCGGCATCTGGATAGAAATGGTGGTTTGTGGTTTCGCAATGCTTGTCTGGCTCAATACCCCGCCGGGACAATGGCTCCATGAGCTGGTCTACAAGGTCATCCTGCTCACCGGCGTGGCGGTCGTGGTCATGAACATCAATCCGCTGATGAAGATCGATGGCTACTACTTTTTCACCGAGTTCATCGGCATTCCCGAGCTGAAGGAGCGCTCGACGGCGTTTGTCTCCGAATGGTTTCAGAGCCGGATCCTCCGTCTGCCGGTGGAGGTGACCTCGATACCCCGGCGGCGCACCCTGCTTTTCGTCGTTTACGCGCTCGCTTCGGGAGCCTACAGCTATTTGCTGCTCTTCTTCTTCCTCCGCTTCACCTACAACGTCGCGTCGCATTGGCTGGCGGAGTTTGCGCTGATCCCGGTCGGCTGGTTGGCTTTCGTCATGTTTCGTTCCCGCCTTCGTTCGCTGCGCGACGTGATCCGTCGGACGTGGAATACGGCTTTCGGCGATGGGTTTCGCTTGCGTCCCTTGCGGGCGATAGCGGTCGTGTTGCTCTTAAGCCTGATTTTTATTCCGTTTTGGCGAGATCGGGAAGACGCCTGGTTTGTCATCCAGCCTGGCCGTTCGGATACGCTGCATGCCTCGATCGACGGCAGGGTGAACAAGGTGTTTATTGGCGAGGGCGAAAAGGTACGTGCCGGGCAGCCATTGTTCGCCATGACCAGCGAGGACGCGGCATCGATGAGGTCGAGCGCAGAAGCCAAGACCCGGAGTGCGCACTTTGACGCCTTCGATGCTGAAATGCGCGGCCAGAGCCTGGGCCTGGCGGCGGCCGAGGAAGGCGAGGCGCTGCGTTCCGCTGGGCTTGCTCGCGAAGCGCAGGCCTCCCTTGTCGTTGTCGCCCCTGCTGATGGAACCGTGATGACCCGCGACCCCGCATCGCTGCTTCATCAGGACGTAGGATCCGGGCAGCCGCTGATTACTTTGGCGAACGATGGACCGCGCTCAGTACGTATCTTTGTCGCAGCTACCGCGCTCGACCGAATTCCGGCTGACGCCCAAGTAGCCCTTGCACCGCCGGGAAGATTTTCCGTGGTCCGTCTGAAGCTCCCACCTATGGAAGGTGAGGCCGTTGAGCTTCCGCCCGGTCTGGTCGCCAAACAGGGCTACAAAGGCGTTGTGCTGCCAACCTTCTATTCCGCGCGAACGACGCTGCCTGCGACGGCCGGCAACCTCCCGCTCGGACTCTCCGGGCAGGCCAGGATATTTGGCGAGAGGCGCAGCCTCGCCGCGCGTTTCGTGACCGTGCTTCTCAACCTGATTCGCGCCCACGTCTGGTAAATGAAAACGGCGACCGCTGCGGCGGTCGCCGTTTTTACTCCCATACACAACAACGAACGAGGGTCGCCTTTAGAAGGCGGTCCTGGTCGGAGCCAGCTTCTTGGGCGAAACCATTCTCGTCGGAGCGAGCTTCTTCGGGGAGACCATCCTCGTTGGAGCGAGCTTCTTCGCTCTTTGGCGAGACCATCTTCGTCGGAACCATCCTCGTGGCGACGAGCTTCGACGATTCGACGGGTGTACCGCTCTTAACGGAAGAGGACTTGGTGGACTTGCTGGAAGCGGCGCTGTTCACAAGCGATTTCTTGATGACGGCCATTGGACTGTTCCTCGAATGTGTGAATTTGAACTTCGTCCTGCGGGCTCCCTTAGTGCATCCGGGATGCCAAACCTGGAAATCGCGCGTGGTTTCTGTAAGCGCTTGAATATAAATGTGCTTCCTCGGGGAGCCGGGTAGGCCCTTCGTTGCTGACCGAGAGCAGTTGGTCAAAAATTTACTCCTTGGTGGGTTAAAAAATAACCCACTCGGCCTTTAAAGCGAATATTTTCGGCATAGATACTTCATTCTTTGCCCGTCGAGCCGCAGCAGACGTGCGGCCGCCGCCTTGCTGCCCTGCGACCGGCGAAGGGCAGCCGTGAGCAGTGCGACCTCGAGCCGCTCGATCTCGGCATCGAAGTCAGCGCCGTCCTCGGGGAGCAGGGCAGCCTCCTGGACGGTGGCGCTGTGGGCGAGCAGACGAGGCGGCAGATTACTGGCGCGAATTTCTTCGCCACGCACTGTAATCACCAGCCGCTGGATCAGATTTTCGAGCTCCCGAACATTGCCTGGCCAGCTATGCTCCTCAAGAGCCGCAAGAGCATCGGCAGTCAACTGCTTTGCCGGCATTCCGTTGGCGACGCAGTGAATTTGCAGGAAGTAATCGCAGAGCAACGGGATATCGCCGGCGCGCTCTCGCAACGGAGGCAGATGGATGGGGACGACGTGAATCCGGTAGAAGAGGTCCTCGCGAAATCGCCCGGTGCGGACCATCTCTTCGAGGGGTTCGTTGGTTGCGCAGATGAGCCGGAAATCGACCTTGCGTGGTGAGCGGCCGCCGAGCCGCTGCACTTGGTGGTCTTCAAGGACCCGCAGCAACTTCGTCTGCAAGGGCAGGGTGAGGGTGGCGATTTCGTCGAGAAAGAGCGTGCCGCCGTCGGCCAATTCGATTTGACCGGGGCGGGCCTCGGTGGCGCCAGTGAAAGCGCCGCGCTCGCTGCCAAAGAGCTCCGACTCGATCAGGTTCTCAGGCAAGGCGGCACAGTTCAGGCGGATGTAAGGTTTGTGTGCGCGCCTGCCGAGCGCGACAATCGCCCGCGCGGCAAGTTCCTTGCCGGTGCCGCTTTCCCCGCGAATGAGCACATTGACGCTGCTGCCGGCAACTTGCTGGATGGCGTCGTAGACGAGGCGCATGGGCTCGCTCGCACCCACAAAATCCTGAAATCGGCTGCTCTCCAGAGCCTGCCTGCGCATTTCTTCCCGGGCGGCTTCTTCGGTGCGGCGGTGGAAGGTGTCGGCCAGCGCGAGGCGGAGTTCGGCGATGTCGACGGGACGGCGGAAATGAACGTCTGCCCCGGCATCGAGCGCTTGCTTCTCGACCGAGCGCGTTCGCGAACGGCTTAACGAGATCAGCACCAGACTTTCGTTGAGGCGGCGAAGTTCGTTGAGTACGGGCAGGCCCCCGTACTCTTCCGGCCCGTCGGTATCGATGTCCAACAGGACTGCAACCACGCGGGCCTCGCGAGTCCAGCGGGCGAGGTCGACGTAGTCGGGGCGAATGACGATCTGAAACCAAGGGACGACTTCGGGGATCAGTTCATCGAGGAACTCAACATCCTCGGTGACGACGCAAACGGTGGGCAGCAGAGTGTGCGGAACCGGATCTGAGGCGGACTCCACGGTGTTGCGTCGCGACGCCATAATGAATTCTACAGATGGGTTGGCTCCTGCTCATGCGACTTTCAGAGCCGACGCGATTCCCCGCAAGCTCCGCAGGCAACGGCAGCGCCATTGCCCGCGGAGTTTCTCGCTCGGATGCGGCCATCCTTAGAAGACAAATTTTGCGGCGAGCTGCAGAATTCTCGCGTTGTGTGCAGACGTCGCGGTGAGGAAGGTAGAGGTCGAGCAGTTATCCGGAGCATCGGGCGTGTTGTAACAGGCCGAGCTATCGACTCCGCTCCACTGGGTGTGGTTGAAGATGTTGAAGGCTTCGGCGCGGAACTCGAAGTTCATATCTTCCTTGACGGCAAAGGTTTTGAAGAGACCCATGTCGAAGTTCGTGCGATGCGGCAGGGCGAGAACGTTGCGACCGGCGTTGCCGTAGGTGAGCCCCTGAGGCGCCGCATAGGCGTCGCTATTGAAGAGCCGGGGCCCTTGAACTCCGTCGGGGTGCTTGATCGCGATCGGACCGTGGATCGGGCCGACGATGTCGGGATAGGAGGTGACGGTGCTGACGGTATTGCCGGTGCCCGCATTGTCGATGTTTTGCGTGTTGGAGATGCTGAAAGGCGTTCCCGATTGAAAGCTGGTCAGGTCGGAGATCTGCCATCCGCCAAGGATGGTATGCATCACTCCTGGCTTGGTGAAAAAGGGAAGATCGTAGACCAGGCTGAGCTCGAGGACGTGGCGCTCGTCGAAGTTGGAGCTGGCCGTACTGCCCTGCGGATTGTAGGCATTGATGATTTCGGTGAACCCCCCGTCTGAGCCGTTGTCGATCGAATGGCCGTAGGTGTAAGCGAGGCTTCCGTTGAGGTGGCCGAAGTAGCGGCTGACTCCGACCTGAAGCGCGTCGTAAGACGATTGGCCAATGTTCCAGTTGTGGGTGATTCCGCTGATGCCGTAGTAAGGACGGGAGGGGTCGGCGGAGATGCCGCAGGCGATGGCCAGGTGAGTGGCGACATTTCCGGTCACGGGGCTGCCGTTCACTGTTCCGGTATATCCGGTTGCGGCGGTGCCGGAGATGCTGGCGCAATCGTCGCCGGAGATGGCTTGTCCAGCGGCGTAGGGATTGAGCCCAGGGGAGAGCGGCTGGAGCTGGTTATATTCGGTGCGGACGGGCAGATGCCGGCCGAGGCTGCCGACGTAGGCTACCTGGAGCACGGTGTGGCTGGGCAATTCTCCCTGGACGGCGAGATTGAATTGCTGGACATAGGGCCAGATGGCATGGGTGGGGATACCAACGAAACTTAGCGGGAACTGCAGCCCCGCGCCGCCGATCTGGTTATAGGAGGTCAGGTTGAACTGGTTCGGGGTTTGCACGACGGGCGCCGAGCCTTCGAGCGCCTCGGAGTTGCTCTCGTTGCCATTGGTGTGCTCGAAGAAGATTCCGTAGCCACCGCGGACGGAGAGCTTGCCGTTGCCGAAGACGTCATAGGCAAAGCCGAGACGGGGCGCGGGATTGAAGAGGTGCCCCGACATGCAGCCAGGATTCACGCCGTTTTGTCCGCAGCGGACCACGCCGTTAAAGATGTTGCCGGAACCGGGCACGATCGCTCCCGATTGTCCGGTAATCGAGCCGTCTTCGTCGATTGTCGGCGCAGCGGCAGCGCTCCAGGTTGCGGGTTGGAAGCTGCCGGATTGATTGCTGATGTCCTGGTAGGTGCCGAAGAGGCTGATACGCAGGCCAAGATTGAGCGTGAGCCTTGGAGTGACTCGCCAGTTGTCCTGGACGTAGGGCTCGAAGATCTTGTAGCGGTTGTAATACTTCGGTTGCGCGGAGGTTTGCGAAAACTGCCCGATGTTGCCGGTCAGCAAATCGGCGAAGGCGTTGCCGGTGGTTACAGCCGAAGAGGTGCTGAAGGTGAGTGTGCCCTGATTGTTGCCGGTGCTTGGTTCGTTTTTCTGGGCGGCGATGAAGCTCGCGCCGAAGAGCAGAGTCTGTTTCGAGAGGGTCTTGGTGAGGTCGTCGCGGTAGCTGTAAGTGGGATTGGAGTTCTTCCAGGGGAAGTATCCGGAATCGACCGAGAAGCCTCCGCTGTAGGCGGTGCCGCCGGTAACGGTGATCGAGGGCAGGACTCCGCCGTACCCGTTGTCGAAGAACCCGCCGGGGGTGAAGTCTTGCCGCCCGATGCCGGGGCTGATGTTGAGCAGCGTGATGTGATCGGTGGTGTAGTCGGCGACGAACTCGTTAACGAGGGAAGGTGAAGCCGCGTAAGTCAGGTTGGCGACCATGTCGATGCCGGGGCCAGCGAAGCTGTTCTGCACGGTTGGAAAGGCATTGGTGTTAAAGGTTGGCGACGAGCTCACTGTGGCCCAGGAATCGTAGATGAAGCGGTAGAATCCGCGCAGCTTGTCGTTGACGACGTGGTCGATGCGGAAGAGCTCTTCGCGATTGGTCGTGAATTGCGCCGGGGAGGCCTGGTACAGCGAGCTGGTTCCCGAGCCCGAGGTCGCTGCTGGAATCAGAGCGAGCAGCGCTGTGCCGTTGGGATCGACCGGGACCTGATTGTTGGGATAGAAAAGCCCTCCGCTGCCGGGAATGGTGGGGCAGTTGGCGAAGCTGCCGGTGGGGTCAGGGCAGTAGTCGGTGAAATTGCCGGTACGTTCCGCGGCCGATGGCACAAACTGGTTGAAGACATCGCCGGGCACGACTTCCTTACGCCACTCCTGGGAGTAGAAGAAGAAGGTCTTCTTGGTCGCAGGGTTGTAGAGCTTAGGGATCATGACGGGGCCGCCGACGGTGAATCCAAAGTCATTCTTCTTGTATTCCGGCACCGTGGTCTCGAAATAATTCCGCGCGTTGAAGATGTTGTTGCGCACGAACTCGAAGACGTCGCCATGAAATTTCTCGGTGCCCGATTTGGTTTGCGCCTGGACCGTGCCGGAGGCGTTGCGGCCATATTGCGCGCCGTAGTTGGAGGTGAGCACTTCGGTCTCGGCGATGGCGTCGACGTTGGGATAGACGTTGAGCGTGGAGTTGCTGCCGTTATCCATGATGCTGGCGCCGTCGACTTCCCAGTTGTTGTACTCGGGGCGGCCGCCGTTCATGCTGTATTCGACGCTGCCGGCGACGCCGGTCTCGCCCTCGTCCTGGCCGGTCTGATTGGTCACGCCGGGTGAGAGCGTGACGAGCTGGGTGAAGTTGCGGCCGTTCAACACCAGCTGGGTGATCTGCTTGCCGGTGATGGTGAACGATATCTCTGGGGATTCGGTTTGCACCGCGCCGAGCTCACTGCCGCTGACGTTGACTTCGGACGTTACCGCGCCAACGGAGAGCTTGGCGTCGACGCGTTCGGAATGGGCTACGCGGACTGTGATGCCGCTCGCCTGGAACTTCTCAAATCCCGGCGCTGTGACTTGCACGTTGTAAGTGCCGGCTTCGAGAGCAGGGACGGAGTATTCTCCCGCGCTGTTGGTCGTGACCTTAAAGGCGGTGCCCTGGCCGGTCTTGGTGACCGTCACGTCTGCGTTCGGTATCGCGCCGCCGCTTGGGTCGGTGACCTGGCCGTTGATGGCCGACGATTGCTGCGCGAGTGACGAGGCGGGCAGGAGTAGAACCGTACAAGCGAGCGCGAAGAACGTCTTCGCGATGGCGTCGATCGCTTTTCTCATGCGCGTCGATCGTGGGTGGAGAGAGGCTACCGCAGAGGGTTGGCACGCTTCCGGAACAAGACGATTTTGGCGAGACATGATGGCGGAGCCTCCGTGAGGAAAGATGAACTCAGAATTCTTGACCCGAAAAACCGTGCATTTGCGGTGCGGACGGAAATGAATTATCAAAGTATTAAAACGTTTGAACATCCTGTCAAGGGAAAGTTTTCGTGAAAGCGCTTGCAATGTGGAAGGCCGGATCGAATGGGGAGCGCTTACGGCGTTCGCCGGGTCTGCCGCCTGCGCGCCGGACGGGGTTGCACTGCATTGGGAATGTTGGCTTTCGTTTGAATGATCTGCGATCGATTACTCGCGTGCCCGGTTTCGGATGTTCGCGATTGCGACGATGGGTGTGTGTACGGCCGGATTTCCGCTCGCGGGTGCGATCGGCCAAACCGCGACTCCTTCCTCTAATGATCCGGCTGCGCTATTCCGGCAGGGGAAGGAAGCTTTGCAGGCGGGGCAGCTTGAGCTTGCCGAGAAGGATTTTCGGGGCGTCATCGCTCTGGATCCGAAATCGCCGGCACCGCATATCAATCTGGGCGTGACCTACATGCGAGAGAAGCGCTGGGACGATGCTTTGGTCGAGCTCAGGAAGGCGGAATCGCTTGCTCCTAACCAGCCGGGGGTTCAGCTCAATATCGGCCTTGCTTATTACCGGAAGAACGATTTTGCCTCGGCCATCGAACCGTTTGCCGCGACGTTTGCGGCTGGAGCCTGCTTCGGTGCAGGCGCGATATCTGCTGGGGCTTTGCTACTTTTTCACCAACAAGTACAAGGAAGCTGCCGATACGCTCGCTCCGCTCTGGGAGCAGGAATCGACCAAGCTGAACTATCTGTATGTCGTCAGTATTGCGGCGAGCAAGTCTGCGAATCCGGTGCTGCAGAAGCGGGCCTTTGACCAGATGCTGGCGATCGGGCAGGATACGCCGGAGTTCCACTTGTATGTCGGCAAAGCGTGGCTGGCGGAGCACGCGACGGACAAGGCCCTGGCCGAATTTCACGCCGCCGCGACTGCGCGGCCCGATCTGCCTTTGGTGCATTACTTTCTGGGGCGGACTTATCTCGAACAACGCGATTTTCCGCAGGCTGAGGCCGAACTTGAAAAGGACATCGCTGTCGAACCGGAGTTCGCGTACAGCTATGAGGACCTCGGAATCTTGTATGCGCAGCTGAATCAGACGGAGAAGGCGGAACACTATTACCGCGAGGCTGTTGCGCGAAACGACCAGTTGGTTAATTCGTGGTTCGGGCTTGCGAAACTCTATCGCGACAGCGGCCGCTATGCCGAGGCGTTGCAGATGCTTGACCGCGCCGAAGCGCTTGCTCCGCAGAGCGGCAGCGTGCATTACACGCGGGGCCAGGTGCTGTCGCATCTGGGCCAAACGGCGAAAGCAAAAGAGGAATTTGATACCTCGGCGCGATTGCTCAAATCGTTCAATGACCGGCTGCAGGTTGATCCATTGGGCGATCAGTCTGCCGACGCGCAAGGCGCAGCGGAGCAGTAGGTCGAATCGGCGGCATCGGAATCGCGCGAGGAAAAGAGGTTGTGTTGATGGCTGATTCCAGTTCGAACGAAGCAGCGAGCGTGATCGCCGTCGATATAGGCGGCGGCACGACGAAGCTCGCTCTCGTCAGTCGACAAGGAGAGGTGCGGGGCTGGCATTCCTTTGCGACTGTTGGCGACAGCGGACGGGCCTTCGTCGAGGTAGTCGTCGCTGCATGCCGTGGGTTGCAGGCGGAAGCTCGCTCTCCGGTGGCGGGTATCTCTGTGGCAGTGGCTGGCTTTGCCGGGACGGATGGTGCGCTCGACTATAACCCGAATCTGCCGTGGCTCGAAAGAGTTCCGCTGGGCAAGACGCTCAATGAGGAGTTGGGGCTTCCCGTTTACGTCGATGCCGATTCGAACGCAGCGTGTCTCGCTGAATATTTATCCGAAGGGGGACGCGGATCTTCTCGCTTCCTTTGCCTGACCGGTGGTACTGGGCTTGGCGTTGGCATGGTCGCTGACGGCAAGCTGCTGCGCATCGCGCACGGCTGCATGGGCGATGCGGGGCACGTGATTGTTTCGCCGGAGGGCCCTGCCTGCACCTGCGGCGGACGCGGGTGTGCCGAAGCGCTGCTATCCACCGCCGCGCTTGGGGCGCGATATGCCGATGTGCGCGGGGTCGAAGATGCAGGCTTTCGAGCGCTGGTCGACGATGCGCGCAATGGAGTTCCGGCGGCCTGCGCCTTGCTTGAAGAGGCGGGATACTGGCTCGGCATCGCTGCGGCTTCGCTGGCCAATATATTCTTGCCCGACCGCATCGCGATCGCTGGTGGGCTTTCGCAGGCGGGCGATGCCTTCTTTACTGCCGCGCAGACGTCGTTTCGTGGTCATGCGGGAAAGCTTCCTCTGTCGCTGGCTTCGCTCGTGCGCGCGAGCACCGGCGAACATGCCACTCTGCTCGGCGCTGCGGCTGGATTCTTCAATCCGGAGTTGCGCTGATGGGAGTCCGGGCTGACGTGTTGGATGGCGCCGAAGGCGGTCGCGTGGCGGAACGAGGAGATTTGTCGTAAAACAGAGTTCGCGCCTACGCGGGTCTTTTCGTCGCAGGCGCAAGAGGTCATTCAGTTTGCCGGAACGAAAACATGCCAACCGCCGCGCCACGATTGTGGACGTGGCGCGCACCAGCGGGTTCTCTGCCTCTACCGTCTCGATCGTACTGAACGAGGCACCGCTCTCCCGCTACGTCGCGGCGAGCACGAAGGAACGCATTCGCGCGGTCGCCGGCGATCTTGGATACCGGCCCGACGCCTCGGCCAGGTCGTTGCGCAGCCGGCGAAGCCACACTATCGGCATCATGGTCTCGGACATCTCCGATCCGTTTTGCACGCTGATTTTGCAAGGCATCGAGAAGGCGCTGCAACCGACGACGTACCTGCCGGTGATCATGATCGCGCACAACCAGCGCGAACAGTTCGAGCGCCACATCGAGATGATGCTGGAGCGCCGGGTCGAAGGGCTGGTGCTGATCGCGAATTGGCTTTTCGGTGAGTTTGATCTGCTCGCTGACCTTGAGAAGAACCAGATCCCCACCTTTGGCGTGGGGCGCGACCTGACGGCGAGCGGCGTTCGCTCGCTTCAGGTTGACAACGAGGCGGGCGGATATGCGGCGGTAAAGCATCTCTTTGACCTGGGCCATCGCGAGATCGTTGTTCTGCGCGGGCCGTCGGAGCTCTCCGATAGCGACCGCCGCTGGCAGGGGATCCAGCGCTTTGCTGGTGAGGCGGGGCTGTCGCTTCCGACTCGACGCGTGGCGCGACTCGCGCCGGCCGTCGATCCGACTTCCGGCTTTGAAGAGGGCTTTCGACTAGTGGCTGCGATGATTGAGCGCGGCGTCAAGTTCAGTGCGGTGTTAGCCTTCGATGATCTCACTGCTCTGGGCGCAATCCGCGCTTTGCACCAGGCTGGGCGGCGGGTTCCCGACGATTGTTCGGTGATCGGCTTTGACGATGTGCCGCTGGCTGCGTTGAGTACTCCGGCTCTGACCACCATTCGCCAGCCGATGGAGGAGATGGGGAGTCTTGCCGCGGAGTGGGTGCTTGCTTCGCTGAATTCTCAACAAGCGGGAGAAGAGAACCCTATGCCGCGAGGCACGTTACACCTGCTGCCGCCGGAGTTGGTGGTTCGTGAATCGACACAACGCAAGGCCCGATGAGCCTGGTGGGTTTCTGATGGGAGCTTGTTTTTCCGCTTGACAGGGAACGAGTAAGGGCGTAATTCCATAGTATTCAAACGATTGAATATCCATGCCAATTCCAACGAATTTCCGGTTACAGCGTAGTTACGTCTCAACTCTTCCTCGGCCACAGAAGCTGATGCGAGCAAGTGCGTCGCACCGGTCGCACTTACGGAGTGGGGCCTTTTCCGCAGCACTTGCGCTGGCGGGTTTGCTGGCTCTTGTCACTCCGGGTTATGCCGCCGACTCAGCGGGTGCGCCGCAGCCGCTACGCGACGGCTGGCGGCTGCAATCGGGATGCAAGACGCAGGCAGTTGGCGATGCCATCTCCGGCAACGGATTCGATGACAAAGGTTGGTATGCGGTTACCGTGCCTGCCACGGTGCTTGCGGCGCAGGTGGCGGCGGGAGAATTCAAAGATCCCTACTACGGCGACAACCTGCGCAAGATTCCGGGAACGACGTATCCGGTAGGCGAGAATTTCTCCAACCTGCCCATGGCCGCGGACAGCCCGTATCACTGCAGTTGGTGGTACCGGAAGCAGTTTGCGATTCCTGCTGCGGATAAGGGGCGCACTCTATGGCTGCGCTTCGGTGGAATCAACTATCGGGCCAATATCTGGGTCAACGGGAAGCGGATTGCCGACTCGACGCAGGTGGCCGGCGCCTATCGCACCTATGAGTTCGACATCACAGCGTACGCGCTGCCGGGCAAGGCCAACGTCGTTGCGGTCGAGACCTTTGCTCCGACTGAAACCGACCTGGGCATCAATTGGGTCGATTGGAATCCGTGCCCTCCGGACAAGGACATGGGCCTGACGGGCGCGGTCGATCTGGTCACGAGTGGTGCGGTCTCGGTGCGCTCTCCGCTGGTCGTCACACACTTGACGGACGGCACTGGGGAAGCTGCCGATCTCACTACTTATGCGGAGCTGCACAACGCTTCCACTGCGCCGGTAAAGGGAAACGTTACAGCGACGATCGCAGGCATTCGGGTGAAGCAGGCGGTTGAGCTTGCGCCGGGTGAAGACAAGACGGTCGTCTTCGACCCGCAACAATACGCCGAACTTCATGTGAAGCATCCGGCGCTGTGGTGGCCTTACCAGATGGGCACTCCGCATCTCGAGACGGCGACCGTCGCTTTCGAAGAGAACGGAAAGATCTCGGACGAGCGGTCGGTGCGTTTCGGGATTCGGGAGGTCACCTCGGAGATGACGGCTAAGGGATTCCGGCTCTTTAAGGTCAACGGCAAGCCGATCCTGATTCGCGGCGCGGGCTGGTCGCAGGATATGCTGCTGCGCGAGAACCCCGCCCACCTCGAGCAACAATTCCGACTCGTCGAGGACATGCATCTCAACACGATTCGACTTGAAGGCAAGCTTGAGACCGAAGAGTTTTTTCGACTAGCGGACGAGCAGGGAATCCTGGTGATGCTCGGCTGGTGCTGCTGCGATCAGTGGGAGCACTGGGACAAGTGGACGGCTGAGAACCACGCCGTCTCAGCGGCATCGTTGCGGTCGCAGATGTTGCGGTTGCGCCATCATGCCAGCTTGCTGGTCTGGCTCAACGGCAGCGACAATCCGCCGCCGGCGGACGTAGAGAAGGCTTATCTCGATATCGAGGCCGCGACTCATTGGCCTAATCCGATAATCTCGTCTGCTTCTCAGGCTCCGACGACGGTGTCGGGACAAAGCGGTGTGAAGATGACCGGCCCTTATGACTACGTCGCGCCTTCCTATTGGCTGACCGATACGAATAAGTATGGTGGTGCTTATGGTTTTAATACGGAGACCAGTCCTGGCCCGGCGATTCCGACGCTGAGCAGCCTGAAGAAGTTTATTCCGGCGTCAAGCATCTGGCCTCCGGATGACATTTGGTCGCTGCATTATGGCGGCGAAGGCTTCAAGAAGTTGAGTGTCTACAACGAAGCCCTTGAAGCGAGCTATGGTCCGGCGAAGGACCTTGAGGACTATCTTCGCGTGTCGCAGACGATGGCTTACACCGGCGAGCGCGCCATGTTCGAGGCCTATGGGCGGAATAAGTACACGTCTACCGGAGTCATCCAGTGGATGCTCAATAACGCGTGGCCATCGATGATTTGGCACCTGTACGACTATTATCTCGATACCGGCGGCGGGTACTACGGCGCCAAGAAGGCGTGCGAGCCGGTGCATGTGCAGTATTCCTACGACGATCACAGCGTCTATGTGGTGAATAGCGAATATCGCCCAGCCGGTAAGTTGCAGGTTGCCGTGAGTCTGTACGATCTTCATCTGAAGGAGTTGTTCTCGCAGCAAACGAGCGTGACTCCAGATGCCGATTCTTCCCTGAAGGCGCTGACGATTCCAGAGGAGAACTTCTCTGCCGCATCGTCGATTCAGTTCGTTGAGCTCTCTCTGAAGAATGCGCAGGGAGAGATCGTCTCGCACAATTTCTACTGGGTGCCAGTGAAGCTGACCGAGTTCGATTGGAGCAAGACCGACTACACGCATACACCGGCGATCAGTCATGAAGACTTCACCGCGCTGCGACAATTGCCGAAAGCGGCGGTCGAGGCTTCGCTTGAACGAGCAAGCGGGGGGAATCTTGTGGTGCATTTGAAGAACGTATCCAAGGCACTTGCGTTCCAGGTGAGTGTCGATGGAGTGGATGCATCCGGCAGCGGCCTTAGTCCTCTGCCGTGGTCTGACAACTACGTCGAGCTGATGCCTGGAGAATCGCGTACCCTGACCGCAAAGCCGAGTGCAGCTGGGACTGTCGCCTCGGTCGTCGTCGCGGGCTGGAATATTCCGTCGATTACACTCAGGGATACACCGCGCGACAACGCTTCGATTCATTCCAGTGCCACCGCCATATCAAGCGGCAATTAGCTTAGGAGAGGGATGCCAGGCCCAGCCACCGAGGTCACAACTCGCGCCACGCTCAAACGCAGCTTGCGGTTTCGCGACCTCGTTCTTTATGGCATCATCCTGATCCAGCCGACCGCGCCGATGCCCAGCTTCGGCGTGATCTATCAGGAAGCTCGCGGTCACGTCGTTACCGCAATTTTGTGCGCGCTGGTGGCGATGCTCTTCACCTCGATCAGTTATGGACGCATGGCGCGCGTCTATCCCGAGGGCGGCTCGGCTTTATGTATGTGGGCCGGGAACTGCATCCGGCGCTCGGGTACATCACCGGCTGGTGCATGGCGATGGATTACATTTTGAATCCGCTGATCTGCACGATCTGGTGCAGCAAGGCCGCGCAGAACTTTCTTCCCGAGGTTCACTACTGGCTGTGGGCGATCTTCTTTGCGGCGTTGTTCACGCTTCTGAATCTGCGCGGCGTGGAAACCTCGGCGCGGATCAATGCCATGATGGCGGCCGCGCTTGGCGTGGTCATCGTGCTGGTCGTGGCCTCGATCATCCGCTATTTGCTCAAGCAGCCGCACCAGCCGGGATCGTTCTACACCAATCCGTTTTATGACCCGTCGACTTTCTCCTCGAAGGCGCTCTTTCGAGGGACGTCCATCGCCATCCTCACGTATATCGGCTTCGATGGCATCTCTACGTTGACCGATGAGGCGAAAGATCCGGCCCGCAATATTCCTCGCGCGATCGTGCTGACCTGCCTGATTACGGGTGTGCTGGCTTCGATTGAGGTTTATCTTGGGCAGCTGGTCTGGCCTCGGGGCATGGCTTTTCCCGATGTCGATACCGCTTATGTCAGCATTTCTGGCCGGGCTGGCGGGGTTTTCATGTTCGGCCTGGTCAATGCTTCCCTGTTGCTGGCGACGATCGGTTCTGGAATGGCTTCGCAACTTGGCGCGGCGCGGCTGCTGCTTGCCATGGGTCAGGATGGTGCGATCCCCGGCAAGTTCTTCGGGGCCGTGCACCCGAAGAATCGCATCCCGCGCAACAATGTCTTGCTGATTGGCGCGATTTGCCTCGCCGGCGCGCTGGTCTTCAGCTACCAGTTGGGCACCGAGCTGCTGAACTATGGAGCGCTGCTCGCCTTCATGGGGGTGAATGTCGCGTCGGCTGTGCTGGCCTGGCGGACGTCGCGGCTCCAGCAATGGATCGCAATTCTTTCGTCCCTCATCGGCTTTGCCGTCTGCCTCTTCATCTGGTTCAACCTGGGCCGGCTCGCCATGATCGCGGGAACGGCATGGGCGGTCGTCGGGATCGCATGCTGGATGCTCTACGGCCGGAGGTCGAGGATGGGACAGGCCTCTTCTCTGAGTTAGAGTATGCATGGAGCTGGGATGGCTCCCTGGGCGTCGCGAACTATCGCCGCTCAGATTCTTTTCGTTGTGAGGAACTTGTGAAGCTCGCTTGCCGCAGTGTTCTCGCTTTGACTATGTGTGCAGTCGCCTCTCTTGCTTTCGGACAATTAGAGGGCAGCAAGCCTGACGTGCAACCGACGCGTCACCCGGTCGCGTCGATTCAGGACACGGAGACGCCTGCGCAGCGCAATGCGCGCATGGAGTGGTGGCGCGAGGCGCGCTTTGGCATGTTCATTCATTGGGGGCTGTATTCGATTCCGGCTGGGACCTGGGATGGCAAGCAAATCCCCAGCATCGGCGAGTGGATCATGAACAACGCCTCGATCCCGGTTGCGGATTACAAGGCGCTGGCGCCGCAGTTCAACCCGACCAGTTTCAGCGCGCACGATATTGTCGCGCTGGCGAAGTCCGCGGGCATGAAGTACATCGTCATCACGTCGAAGCATCACGACGGCTTTGCGATGTTCGACTCGAAGGCGAACTCGTTCAACATCGTCGCTGGAACGCCGTTCAAGCGCGACCCGCTTCAGGAGCTGGCCGCGGAGTGCCGTAAGCAGGGAATCAAGCTTGGCTTTTATTACTCCCAAGACCAGGATTGGACCGCGCCGGGCGGCTCCGCTTACAAGACGGGGAACCACGATTTGCCGACGCACCACTGGGACAAGGCGCAGGACGGCGATTTCGATACCTATCTGCACACGAAAGCCATTCCTCAGCTCAAGGAGCTGCTGAGCAACTATGGGGAGTTTCCGGCGGTGATCTGGTTCGATACTCCGACGGCGAACATGACGCCGGAGCGCGCGGCGGAGATCGTTGAGTTGCTGAACAAGCACCCCAACCTGATCTGGAACAACCGCCTGGGCGGCAGCTACAAGGGCGACACCGAGACGCCGGAGCAGTACATTCCGCCGCAAGGCTATCCTGGGCGCGACTGGGAGTCGTGCATGACGATGAACGATACGTGGGGATACAAGTCGTACGATCTGGATTTCAAGTCGACCGAGACGCTGCTGCGCAACCTGATCGATATTGCGAGCAAGGGTGGAAACTATCTGCTGAACATCGGGCCGGATTCGAAGGGTGTCGTGCCTGCCGCGGAGGTGGAGCGGTTGCACCAGATGGGCGCGTGGCTGACGGTCAATGGCGAGGCGATCTATGGCACGAGCCCTACGCTGTTTGGTCCGGAGGCGGGATCTTTCAGCGCGACCGAGAAAGACAAGAACGGCAAGCCGAAGTTTGTAGCCGCGTGGGATTGGCGGTCGACCACGAAGCCGGACAAGATCTACGTTGAGATATTCAAGTGGCCGAGCGGGAGCTTCCATCTCGACAAGCTGCCGAGAAAAGTCACAGGTGCTTCTCTGCTGGCGGACTCTGCGCACACGCCGCTGAAGTTCACGCAGACGGGCGACAGCCTCGACGTGCAATTGCCGGGGCAGGCGCTTGATCCGATCGCCACCGTCCTGGTGCTCGATACTTCCAAATAGCTTTGTCTCATCCCATGCGGAGTTGCCTGCGAGAAAAGTGCGCGTTTCCGCCACGCTTCAGGTAGTTTGAAAAGAACGGCTCGGGCAAGCGGCTCTGCGCCTCATTATGGTTGCGGGCCGTTTGCCAATTGCTTACGCGCGAGGGTGGATGAGCATACAGGTGGCGCTGAAGCACCGGACACACTACCGGTATGACAAGCTGATTTCGCTCGGTCCGCAGACGGTGCAGTTGCGGCCTGCGCCGCACTGCCGCACGCCGATCCTCAGCTACGGGTTGCTGGTGACGCCGCCGGACCATATTTTGAAGTGGCATCTCGATGCGCATTCCAACTTTCTGGCGCGGCTACTTTTCCCGAACAAGACGAATGAGTTTGCGGTCGAAGTCGATCTTGTGGCGGACCTGTCGCCGCTGAATCCTTTCGACTTTGTTGTCGAGCCGGGAGTCGAGAGTTTTCCGTTTACCTACGCCGCTGATCTGGCAAAGGACCTGGCGCCTTATCTTGCGGCCGGTCCGGCGGGACCTCGATTGCGGACGTTTCTCGACGGCCTTTCGGTCAATGGCAAGGAGAGGCAGCCTACAGTCAGCTTCCTTGTGGAACTGAATGGCAAAGTTCGCGATGAGGTGGCTTATGTGACGCGGCTCGATCCGGGTGTGCAGAGCAGCGAGGATACGCTCGGTTGCCGCAGCGGCTCGTGCCGCGATTCGGCGTGGCTGCTGGTGGAGATTCTTCGGCACCTGGGGATCGCGGCGCGGTTTGTTTCGGGATACCTGATTCAGCTGGCTCCGGAGGATGGAAGCAGTGATGGGGTCAAGGCTGACTCCGCCGATCTGCATGCTTGGGCTGAGGCGTTTCTTCCCGGCGCTGGATGGATTGGCATGGATCCGACCTCCGGACTTTTTGCTGGCGAAGGACATATTCCGCTGGTGTGTACGCCGAACGCGGCGAATGCTGCTCCGATCGGAGGGACGGTCGAGCCGGCGAACGTTGAATTCGACTTTTCGATGTCGGTGCGTCGTCTGAATCAGAGTCTCATCGCTTATCGAAGCCGTTCAGCGATGAGGAGTGGGAGCAGGTTCGAGCGGTTGCTCATGCGGTTGACGCGGATCTGGTTGCGCAGGATGTGCGACTGACGATGGGCGGCGAGCCGACCTTCGTCGGGATCGACGAAGCCGAGAGCCGGCAATGGAACCTCGATGCGCTGGGCGCGCTGAAGCGCACGCGCGGGCTGGCGCTGATTCGCGGCTTGCGCGAGAAGAACGGCGCCGGCGCGATGCTGCATTACGGGCAGGGGAAGTGGTATCCGGGCGAGCCGCTGCCGCGCTGGGCGTTGAGTTGCTACTGGCGCCTGGACGGGGTCGCGGTCTGGGAGAATATCGGCTGGATTGGCCGCGAGGAAGACGAGCACGGCTTCGGCGTGAACGATGCACTGAAGTTTGCGCAGGCGCTGACGCGGCGACTCGAGGTGAGCGGTGAGAATCTGCTGCCTGCATTCAATTTTGGCGACTCGGAGGAGCCGGCCGGTTACGTGCTGCCGCTGCGTCGACGCCAGCCGAAGGGCGATTGCGGTGGTCGAGCCAGTTGTGGTTTCCGCGCGCGGAGCGGTTGTTGCTGTCGATGGGGGATTCGCCGATCGGGTATCGCATTCCGGTGGAGGCGATGCCGTGGGTTGCGCCGGATGAGCTGCAATATGAGTTCGATGCGCCGCCTCATGGAGATCGCGTCAAGCTTGCTGCGGCTCCGGCGCGGCGGCCCGATCTGTTTGCAGTCGAGCCGCGAACCGGATCCGTTGCCGCCGCTGTCGAGCACGGCGGAGACGTGCGACTGAGCTGATTCGGCCTTCGCTCTGTGTGCAGGCGCGGGATGGGCGCCTGCATGTCTTTCTGCCGTACGTCCTCGAAGCTCGCGGATTATCTCGATCTGGTCGCGGCGGTGGAGGATACCTGCGAACATTTGCAAAAGCCGGTCTGGCTGGAGGGGTATGCGCCGCCATTCGATCCGCGGTTGCGCTCCTTCAGCGTGACGCCCGATCCGGCGTGCTGGAGGTCAATCTGCCGCCCGCAAGCAATTGGGACGAGCTTGAGGAGACTGAATGCCGTGCTGTTCGAGGAGGCACGCAAGAACCGGCTGACTGCCGGGAAGTTTGCCTATGACGGCACGCATCTGGCGACGGGCGGCGGCAGCCATATCGTGATTGGCGGCGCGAGCGTGGCGGACAGCCCGCTGCTGCGGCGGCCTGATCTGCTGCGCAGCATGGTGGCGTTCTGGCAGAACCATCCGTCGCTGTCGTATCTCTTTTCCGGGATGTATGTGGGGCCGACGAGCCAGTATCCGCGCGTGGATGAGGCGCGCATGGATGCGCTGTATGAGTTGGAGCTTGCGTTCTCGCCAGTTGCCGAAGGGGGAATGCCCGCCGTTCATCCTCGATGGGCTGTTTCGAAATCTGCTGGTGGATGTGACGGGGAATTCGCATCGCGCGGAGTTCTGCATCGACAAGCTGTATCCGCCGGAAGGCAGGGGTTGCGGCTGGGGTTGCTGGAGCTGCGTGCCTTTGAGATGGCTCCGCATCTTCGCATGGGGCTGATGCAGATGCTGCTGGTGCGTGCGCTGGTTTGCCTCTTCTGGAAGCGCCCGTTTCAGGGTGGGCTGGTCCGCTGGGGGACGGCGCTGCACGATCGCTTCATGCTGCCGCATTTTGTCGAGCGCGACTTCGCGGAAGTGCTCGGTGAGTTGCAGCGGGCGGGTTTTGCGTTCGAGGAGAAGTGGTTTGCGGCGCAGCTCGAATTTCGCTTTCCGAAGATTGGGTCGATCAAGGCGGCGGATGCCGAACTGGAACTGCGCCACGCGCTCGAACCGTGGAACGTGCTTGCGGAGGAGACGACTTCGGGAGGCACGGTGCGCAGCGTTGATTCGTCGCTGGAGCGGATTCAGGTGAAGCTTTCCGGTGTTGTAGCTGAGGGCCGTTATGCTGTCGCCTGCAATGGACGCAGGGTGCCGCTCACGCCGACGGGCACGCTGGGCGAGTCGGTTGCCGGGCTGCGCTATCGGGCGCGGATGCTTTCGTCTACGCTGCATCCGACCATTCCGGTACATATGCCGCTGGAGTTTGAGGTGATCGATCTGTGGAGTGGGCTTTCGGTTGGCCGATGTACCTATCATGCGGGGCCGCCGGATGGGAGTATTTACACCAGTCGCCCCAGTGACGCGATTGAAGCGAGGGAACGCCGTGCAGCACGCTTTCAAGTCTCAGGCGAAGCGCCGGTGCCGATGACTGCGCCCATGGATGAAGTGAACCCGGTCTTCCCGATGACGCTCGATCTGCGCCGGCCCGCGCCGAGCGCGGAAACCGCAGTGAACGCAACAGGGACGAAGCGGTGACCACGGACCTCTACCAGAATCTGCTTCGCTACGGGGCCGCGTATGACGAGTCGTCAGAAGACGGCGTGACGCCGCGCCCGCACTGGGCGCATCTGATGGAGTCGCTGCGGGAGATTGGCCCGGAGGAGCTGGGCCGCCGCTGGAGCCGCGCCGAGCGGCGCATCCGCGAGAACGGGATCACTTACAACATCTATGGCGACCCGCTGGGGGCCAACCGGCCGTGGCGGATCGATATCGTTCCGCTGCTGATTCCGGCGGAGGAGTGGCGCTTCATCGAGGCGGGGGTCATGCAGCGCGCGCAGCTGCTGAGCCTGCTGCTGGAAGATCTTTACGGGCCGCAGAAGCTGCTGGCGGAGGGGCATTTTCCCGCCGCGCTGCTCTATGCGAACCCTGCTTTTCTGCGGCCGCTGGTGGGTGTGCCGGTGCCGGCGCACACGCTATCTGCACATGCTGGCGGTCGATCTGGCGCGCTCGCCCGATGGCCAGTGGTGGGTGCTTGTCCGACCGGACGCAGGCGCCTTCGGGCAGCGGCTACGCGCTGGAGAATCGCACGATCGTCTCTGACGTGCTGCCGGATCTCTTTCGCACGTCGAATGTGCTGCGCCTGGCGCCGTTCTTTCGCGCGCAGCGCGAGGCGCTGACCGGGCTTGTCGACCGCGACAATCCGCGGATCGTGCTGCTCACGCCGGGGCCGCATAACGAGACGTATTTCGAGCACTCCTACCTCGCGCGGTATCTGGGCTTCACGCTGGTGGAAGGCGCGGACCTGACGGTGCGCGACCGCCGCGTCTTTCTGAAGACGGTCGACGGCCTGGAGCAGGTGGATGTCATTCTGCGCCGCGTGGACGACAGCTTCTGCGATCCGCTGGAGCTGCGCGGCGATTCGCTGCTGGGCGTGCCCGGGCTTGGTGGATGCGATCGTCGCCGGCAATGTGAAGGTGGCCAATGCGCTGGGCAGCGGAGTGATCGAGACGGCGGCGATCATGCCGTTTCTTCCGGGGCTTGCGCGTCATTTGCTTGGCGAGCAGCTGAAGCTGCCTTCGGTGGCGACGTGGTGGTGCGGGCAGGAGTATGCGCTCGATTGGGTGCTCAATCATCTGGATTCGGTGGTGGTGAAGCCGGCCTTTCCCTCGCGCGGCATGGAGCCGGTCTTTGGCTCGGAGCTTCCGCAGACGGAGAAGGGGAAGTTTGCGAAGCAATTGCGGGCGCGTCCGCATGAGTATGTGGCGCAGGAGCAGGTCGCTCTCTCGACGGCGCCGGTGTGGGAGAACGGGTGCCTTAATTCGCGCAGCGTGGTGCTGCGCACTTATGTGCTGAATACGGGCGAATGGATGGGTGGCGATTCCCGGCGGGCTGGTGCGCGTGGCGGAGGCGGAAGGGTCGGTGGTCTCGATGCAGCGCGGCGGCCACAGCAAAGACGCCTGGGTGCTTTGGGATGGGCCTGTCGACACCTTCAGCATGCTGCGGCCGCGCAGCGAGCCGGTGGAGCTGCGCCGCGCTGCCGCGCGTGGTGCCGAGCAGCGTTGCCGATAATATTTTCTGGCTGGGCCGTTATGTGGAGCGCGCGGAGAACAAGGCGCGCATTCTGCGCACGATCGATTCCGCGCGTGCGCCGCGCGGAGGAGCCGGAGCTGGCGTGCCTGCGTTCGCCTGCACGGCTGCCTGGACTCGCGTCACAGCAAGCTGCCGAAAGGCGAAGAAGGCCCGGCGACCGCAGAGAGCTTGAGAAGGAACTGCATCTCGCTGCTTGACGCGATCCCAAGCGGTCCGACAGCCTGGCGTGCACTCTGGCGGAGGTTTCCCGCGATCGGCGGGAACGTGCGCGAGCGTCTGTCTGCCGACATGATGTTGCTGATCGGGCGGCTGCGCGACTCGATGCAGTCGGAAGCGGCGACGCAGTTTCTCGAGTATCCGGCGATGCTGACCGGCTGCCTGGAATTGCTGTCGGCTTTTCGCGGGATGGAGCGCGAGAACATCAATCGCGGGTCGGGCTGGCTGTTCATGAGCCTCGGCCGGCGGCTGGAGCGCGCGATGTATCTGACCCGGCAGCTGCGCGAGATCACCACGCCGCTGGCGCGAGCAGGACTGGCCGCTCCTGGAATGCCTGCTCGAGGTCGCGGACAGCTCGATGACCTATCGCGCGCGCTACTACACGACGCTGCAGCCGCTGGCGGTGCTGGATGTGCTGATGGCGGATGAGACGAATCCGCGCTCGCTGGACTTTCAGCTCGGCCATCTCGTGGAGCTGTATGAGAAGCTGCCGCGGCATTCCGTCCAGGACCTTGAGGGCGATGCATGAGCAGCTGGCGGCGTTGCGGGGCTTCGATCTGCGCGAGTTCAAGTACACCTTGCCCGATGCGCCGGGGGTCCACGCGCGGGTCGTCCAGCTGCCGGCCTTAGCCAGCTTGAGCATTTCCTGCGGGGGCTGGAAACGCTTGCTGCCGCCTTGGTCGAACAATCTTTCGGGCCGCTACTTCAGCCACGCGCGCACGCTGCCGATTACCATCGGGCAATGATGTTTCTACGATGATTTACAAGATCATCCATCGCACGACATACAATATCGATACCCGGTCTCGGTCGGCAACCACGTGGCTTGCCTGAAGCCGCGTGACTTGCCGCATCAACGGCTGACGGGCAGCGCACTGGTCATCGAGCCGGCTCCGGCAACGTTCACCGAGAGGGTCGATTATTTCGGCAACACGCTTTGCTTCTTCACGGTGCAGGAGCCGCATCGGGAGCTGGTGGTGGAGGCCGGAGCGAGGTCGGAGATGCGGAGCGGTCGACGTCAATAGGCAGAAGCCAAGGGGCCAGAGGCCAATCTTGCGTGGGAGGAGTGCCGTGAAGTTGCTGGCCGGCGAACGAGGCGCCGCGGCTATCGAGGCAAGCCAGTTTTCCTTTGAATCGCCGCGCATCCGCATGCGGCCGGAGTTTGCGGCGTATGCGCTGCAGTCGTTTACGCCCGGGCGGCCCATGCTGGAGGCGCTGCTCGATCTGACCGCGCGCATCCACGCGGATTTTCGTTTCGATGCGAAAGTCGACCAAGGTGCGCACGCCGACGGAAGAGGTCTTCAAGAAGCGCCGCGGCGTCTGCCAGGACTTTGCGCATGTGCAGATCGCCTGCCTGCGCTCGTTGAATCTAGCGGCGCGCTATGTGAGCGGATATCTGCGCACCTATCCGCCGCCGGGGAAGCCGAGGCTGATCGGCGCGGATGCGTCGCACGCGTGGGTCTCGGCGTATTGCCCGGGGATGGCTGGCTGGACATGGATCCGACGAACAACGTGGTTCCTTCGGACGGCCATGTGACGCTGGCCTGGGGACGGGACTACGGCGATGTCAGTCCGCTGCGCGGGCTGATCTTGGGCGGCGGTGCGCATACGCTGAAGGTCGGCGTGGATATGGAGCCGGTGGAATCCTCGCCCGCACTGCCTGACGGTCACGCCCGCTAGTTATCGCGCATACTTCTTCATCACCTTCTGCAGCTCATCATGCGGCAATCCAATCACGGTATGGCCGTCGATGCCGGTCATTGTTTTTCCGGCTACGAGCGCGTTGACGATTGCTTCTTCGGTTGCTTCGACGGTGGCGTTGAAGAGTGGGCTGATGCGTTCGTTCGAGACGGTTTGGATGGTGTGCGGGCTTGGGGTTTCGTTCCAGGCGTGGGGGTTGGCGGTGGAGAAGGCGATGAAGATGTCTCCGGACCCGTTGCCGGAGGTCGATCCGGTGCGCGCGAGCCCCATGGTTGCCCGTCTTGCGAGGCGTTTGAGTTGGTCTGGAAGTAGCGGAGCGTCGGTGGCGACGACAATGATGATCGATCCGACGTCGCCCTCAGACTCGCCCGCCTTGCCATCGTGGAACATTGCGTAGGGAACGTCTTCGAGGAATTTCCTTGCCGACGGGAACTCCGGCGATAGTGAGCTGCGGGCGTCGACCGCAATTGCATTGCACGAGCACACCGACGGTGTAGCCGCCATCCTCTTTGCTGAGAACGCGAGAGGCAGTGCCGTCGCCGCCTTTGAAGCCGTAGCAGACCATACCCGTGCCGCCGCCGACGCTGCCTTCGGGGACCGGGCCGCTGTGCGCGTTATCCATCGCGCCGAAGACGTCCTCGGGCTTCACGTGGAAGCCGTTGATGTCGTTGAGATAGCCGTCCCAGGTTTCGGCGACGACGGGTAGCGACCAATCCTGCGTTGAGCGTGCCGATGCTTCACTGCCCAGGCGATCATCGCGTCGCGAACGACTCCCACGCTGTGTGTGTTGGTGATGCACGATGGGCGTCTCGAGAAAGCCGGATTCTTCGACCCAGGTCGTTCCGGTCATCTCGCCGTTGCCGTTCTGCGCGAACCATCCGGCGAAGACAGGGTCGGGGTCGGCCTTGCCGCGGGGAAAGATCGCGGTCACGCCGGTGCGCACGGGGCCAACGCCCACCTTCAGCGGGCCATCGCCGGAGATGAGCGTGGTGTCGCCGACCTCGACTCCCTTCACATCGGTGATCGCGTCGAGCGGGCCAGGAGAGCCGTCGAAGGGAACACCAAGGTCGCGGGCGCGTGCCGCGCTCTGGGCGCAGGCGGAAGCGGCGAGAGCGAGGGTCGTCAATGCCAGGGGGAGCAAACGAGTTGCGTATCGCATATTGGCAAGCTATAACACCTGGGCGCGGAAAGCTCGCAGGGCGCGCAAAACCCTCGCAACGGGCAGAATCCGTGAAGGGTCGCGAACCGAAAGCGGATCTGGCTATACAGGTTTCTTCGCCAGGAACTCGGCGTACCGTTTGCTGTCGGATAGATTAAGATAAGAAATAATTTCAGGAGACATATATGGCGCTTCGTTTTGGGAGAGCAGTTTCGCTGGTCTGTTCCGCTTCTGCGGTTTTGTTGGGACGGCGCTTGCCGTCGCGCAGTCCGCGCCAACCGCCGATTCCATCATCAGCAAGATGACTCCCGAGCAGAAGATCGACTATATCGGTGGCACTGGCTTCGCGATCCGCGCCGTTCCTGAGCTCGGGCTTCCGGCGCTGGAGATGTCGGATGGGCCAGTGGGCGTGCGCAGTAACTCTGGGCTTTCCCTCGACGACCTATACCGCGGGTATTGCTCTGGCGGCTAGCTGGGATCCGGCAGCTGGCAGAGCGGGTTGGCGCGGGAATCGGCAAGGATGCGCGGGCGCGCGGCGTTCACTTCATGCTCGGCCCGGGAATCAACATCTATCGCTCGCCGCGCAATGGTCGCAACTTCGAGTACTTCGGCGAGGACCCGTTCCTGACTTCGGCGATGGCGGTTGGCTACATCGAGGGCATGCAGAAGCAGGATGTGAGCGCGACGGTCAAGCACTTCATGGGCAATAACTCGGAGTATCTGCGCCATGATTCGGACTCGATCATCGATGAGCGCACGATGCGCGAGATCTATCTGCCGGCTTTGAGGCGGCAGTGAAGAAGGCGCACGTCGGCGCGATCATGGACTCGTACAACCTGACCAACGGCGAGCACATGACGCAGAACGGCAAGCTGAACACCGATCTCGTCCGCAAGGAGTGGGGCTTCGACGGCATCGTGATGTCGGACTGGGTCGCGACCTACGATGGCGTCGCGGCGGCGAATGGCGGCCTCGATATCGAGATGCCGACCGGCGCGTTCATGAACCAGAAGAATCTGATGCCTGCGCTTCAGGCCGGCAAGGTGACGCAGGCGACGATCGACGAAAAGATCAGCCACATTATGGATACGGCGAACCGCTTCGGCTGGCTCAATCCCGGTTATAGCCAGACGGATTTCTCGCTGTCGACTTACAGCCTCGCCGATCAGGCAGTTGCGCTGGATGAGGCGCGCGAAGGCATCGTGCTGCTCAAGAACGATGGCAAGCTGTTGCCGCTCGACAAGTCGAAGATCAAGACTATTCTGGTGATCGGCCCTGATGCTTATCCGGGCGCTCCGGTTGGCGGCGGTAGCGCGGGGGTTGCGCCTTTCCACAACGTGAGCGCGCTTGGAGGGCATTGGAGCTGAGGTCGGGCCGGGAACGACGGTACTCTACGAGCGCGGATTCCACATTGAAGGCCCTCGCCGGCATGACGAGCTTCGTAACCGAAGCGCAGAACGGCAAGCCTGGATTGACGGTCGAGTACTACAACAACAAGGACTTGTCAGGACCTCCGGCGAGAACCGCGAACGTCCAAACATCAACGATGCAGGCAAAACATGGCAGTCGATGATGGACGATCTCGCCGAACGGTGCTGAACATGATGTCCAGCACAACAAAGCCGCAGTCGGAAATTCGCGGCGCTGGACTGGCTACTACGTCGTGACCAACTCCTGGGACCTATGAGATTGCGCTGCAGAATCCTGGGGAGTCGAACGGAGACCGGCTCTATGTCGATGGCAAGATCGTGATCGACAACTGGAAGACTCTCTCGCGCGTATCAGCCGCATGTGGCGTTGCAGCTTTCCGCTGGACCGCACAAGATCGTGGCGGAAGACTGGCAGGATTCGCCGATCGGCGGCGAGCTGCGGGTCGCGATCGTCGATCCGAGGACGCTGGTATCGGCGAAGGTAAAGGAGAGGCGGCAAGGCGGACGCAGTGGTCATCGCTGCGGGATTCGATGCGGAGAGCGAGGGCGAGGGCGCAGACCGGACCTTCGATCTTCCCTTCGGGCAGGACCAGTTGATCCAGGAGATTTCGGCGCAAAACAAAAACACGGTTGTTGCGATTACTTCGGGCGGGAACGTGGATTCCGAATCCTGGATCAATGGCGTGCCGGCTTATCTGGAGCTTTGGTATCCGGGCGAGGCTGGCGGCACGGCTTTGGCCGAGGTGCTCTTCGGCGACGTGAATCCGTCGGGCCATCTGCCGGCGACGTTTGAGAAGAAGGCCGAAGACAATCCGACTTATAACAACTATTATCCCGAGGGCGACTCGATCCATGTCACCTATAAGGAAGGGATCTTCGTCGGCTATCGCGGCTATGAGCATAACAACGTCACGCCGCGGTTTCCGTTCGGCTACGGGATGTCTTACACCACGTTCAAGTTCGCGAACCTGACGGTGGCGCCCGGCGGTTCGCGCCGGCACGTTCACTGTCGCTTTGACGTAACGAATACTGGAGACAAGGCCGGCGCGACGGTTGCTCAGGTTTATGTCGCCGATCCGCAGGGTAACGTGCCCGAGCCGCCCGAAGCAGCTGAAGGGCTTCACCCGCGTGACGCTCAAGCCGGGCGAGACGCAGCATGTGACGGTGACGCTCGATCCTCGCGCCTTCGCTTATTACGATGTGGCGGCGAAGAAGTGGGCGATCACGCCGGGCGACTATGGGGTGCTGGTGGGCGACTCTTCGGCTGATATCCCGTTGAAGGGCTCGGTCTCGGTGTCGGAGGTTGCGGCTGCGGCTTTGCGGTAGGCGGGTTAGATTCGTTTTTTGGCGGCGTGTTTAGAATTTCTGGGATATACCCGCAATCGGTGTGTAAGCCTCAGAAAAGAATACGATTAGTGGCGGAGGCCGGTTGCGTAGACGGGTCGTCCGCGAAGTCCTGGGCGGCTCGTGGGTGGTAAACTCATTATGAGAAACTATGCCGCTAAAGACGCTCTTCCTCAACCCGCCTTCTTTTGAAAACTTCGATGGTGGCGCCAGCTCCCGTTGGCCCGCGACCCGCGAAATCGAGTCTTACTGGTATCCGGTGTGGCTGGCCTATCCGGCTGGCATGCTCGAAGGCTCGCGCCTGCTCGACGCCAACCCCACCACGTCTCCTGGACCGAAGTCACCGAGATTCTCAAGGACTACGAGTTCCTGGTGCTCTTCACCAGCACCATCGGCTGGACCGGCGATCAGCGTGCCGCCGAAGCGATCAAGGCCGCCCACCCGAACCTCAAGATCGCCTTTGTCGGGCCGCCAGTCACCACCGATCACCGACAAGGCGCTCAACGAGTGCGCCGCGATCGACTTCGTTTGCCGCCGCGAGTTCGATTTCTCCGTCGTCGAGTACGCCAACGGCAAGCCGCTCGAAGAGATCCTCGGCGTCAGCTACCGGGATGAATCGGCAAGAACGTTCCACAATCCCGACCGTCCGCAGGTCGAGAAGCTCGACAAGCCGGACATGCCCTGGGTCACCGATATTTACAAGCGCGACCTCGACGTGACCAAGTACAACGTCCCGTTCCTGCTGCATCCCTACGTCGCGCTCTACTCGACGCGCGGATGCCCGGCGCAGTGCACCTTCTGCCTCTGGCCGCAGACGCTCTCCGGACACGCCTGGCGCAAGCGGTCGACCGATGACGTGGCCGCCGAGATGGCCCACGCCAAGCAGCTCTTTCCCGACGTGAAGGAGTTCTTCTTCGACGACGACACCTTCAACATCAACGGGCCGCGCACCATCGAGCTCTGCGAGAAGCTGAAGCCGCTCGGCCTCACCTGGTCCTGCACCTCGCGCGTGACCACCAGCTACGAGACGCTCAAGGCGATGAAGGAAGCCGGCTGCCGCCTGCTCATCGTGGGCTATCGAGTCCGGCGATCCGCAGATCCTCAAGAACATCAAGAAGGGCGCCACTGTCGAGCGCGCTCGCGAGTTCACCCGCGACTGCCACAAGCTTGGACTTGTCGTCCATGGCGACTTCATTCTCGGCCTGCCTGGCGAGACCGAAGCTTCGATCCGCAACACGATCAACTTCGCCAAGTCGCTCGATTGCGAGACGATCCAGGTCTCGATCGCTCATGCTTTCCCCGGCACTGAGTTCTACGAGTATGCGAAGGTCAACGGCTTCATCACCAACGAGAACATGGCCGACTCCGGCGGACACCAGATGGCGCACATCGAGTACCCCGGCCTGCCGGTCGAGTACGTGCTCGAGATGGTGCACCGCTTTTACGACGAATATTACTTCCGTCCGAAGGCGGCCTTCCGCGTGGTTTGGAAGGCGATCGTCAACCGCGATGTGCCGCGACTTTACGTCGAAGCGAAATCGTTCATGAAGCTGCGTTCGCAGCGCAACAAGATGGTCGCGCAAAGCAAGAAAGACCACGCCGGCGGCAATAAGCCGTCCGCGGTCGGAGCTGGCGCTTAGTTCACCGCACTGATCGAGCGTGAAGCGGCCAGCCATTGCTGGCCGTTTTCGTTTCAGCAAGACCCAATGACAGAATCGCAAAAGTCGACGATGACCCTGCCGCGTTATCTGCTTCTGGCGCTGGTTGCGCTCACTGCGTCAGTTGGGGACTCGCTTCTTGCGGTGGGTGCGAAGCAGCTTGGTCCGATCTCGCTCAACCATCCGACGGCGCTCTTCACGGCGATCTCCAATCCGTGGATCATCGGCGGAATCGTCCTGCTGATCGGCTTCTTTGCGTCTTATCTCACCGCGCTCTCCTGGGCCGACCTGACCTATGTGCTGCCGGCAACTTCGCTGGGCTATATCGTCACTGCGCTGCTTTCGAAGTTCTGGCTGCATGAGCAGCTCTCGATCTGGCGCTGGCTGGGGATTTTCTTTATCACTGTAGGAGTCGGCTTTGTCGTACGCGGGCCCGCGTTCACCGAGCATCCGGACGTCATTGATCCGATTCAGGTTGAGTTGCAGGAAGCGGGCCGATCGTGACTTCCGCAATGAATCTGTCAACCGGCGCAATGATTGCCAGCATCGTCGTCACCGCGACCGCTGGAGATGTGCTGATTGCCTCGGCCATGCGGAGCATCGGCGACCTTGATGTCATTCGCGCGCGGAGCGGAATGAAAGGTGCGATTCTTGCCGTGATCGGAAGCCTGCGCTTTCTCGTAGGCGTTTTCTGTATGGCGATCAGCTTCTTCGCCTTACTCTTTGCGCTGAATCACGCGGACCTAAGCCTGATCGCTCCGGCCTCGGCGTCGCTCACGTTCGTGAGCAACGCCTTCGCGGCGAAATTATTTCTCAAAGAGAATGTGGATCGGCGGCGGGTGCTTGCCGCGGTCTGTGTGTGTATCGGCGTGGCGCTGCTGGCGCACTGAGTATTCAGTCGCCGACGTGGATCAGCATCTTGCCGATATGCTTGTCGCCCGAGCCAAGCAAGCTGAGGAACGCCGCCGGAGCATGATCGATGCCCTCGACGATCGTCTCGCGGTGCAGGAGCTTTCCACTTAGCAGTGCCGGTATTGCTTCGGCGCGAAAAGTAGGGAAGTCGTTGACGAAATCGCTGACGATGAATCCTTGAAGCCGGAGCCGCTTGCCGATCGCTGAGTGCAGATTGCTCGGCCCCGCGATTGGATGGTTGTAGCCGGCGATTGCTCCGCAGAGGACGCGCGACCGTGCCATTGCAGGCTGGCGATGGCGGCCTCTAATTGTGGGCCGCCGGTGTTGTCGAAGTAAAGATGAATGCCATTGGGCGCGGCCTTCTCCAGATGGGCCAGCGGATCGCCGTCGTGATAGTCGAAGGCGTAATCCACCTTCAATTCGTCGCGCAGGAAGGCGACCTTCTCCGCCGAACCGGCGCTGCCGATGACCGTGCATCCGTGGAGTTTTGCCAGTTGGCAGGCAACGCTGCCGACCGCGCCTGCCGCGCCCGAGACGAAGATCGTCTCGCCACTCTGCAATGCGCCGATCTTGAAGAGGCCACCCCAAGCGGTCAAACCGGTCATGCCGAGCGTGCCGAGGAAGGCTGGGATCGGAGCTCCCTTTGGATCGATGAGTTGGACATCTTTGGCGAGAGCGACGAATCCCTCCCGCCAGCCGAACATGCTGGAGACGAGAGAGCCTTCGGGAAGACCTGGATCCTTCGATTGCTGTACGCGGCCGATTGCCCCGCCATACATCGGTTTTCCGATCTCGTAGGGTGGGGCGTATGACTTGGTCGCGTTCATTCGACCGCGCATGTAGGGGTCGACGGAGATATAGAGGTTCCGCACCAGAACTTCGCCAGGCTTCGGTTCGGGAAGTTCAACGGTGACCAAGGCGAACTGCTCGAGGGTCGGTCCCCCTTCGGGGCGGCTGGCTAAATGGACTTCTCTGCTCTTCATGGACATATGCACTCGATACTGGCGACAAGCGAAGCGACTGAATGCCGGTCTGCTGGCAGCCGCTATTTGTTTCCGGTTTGCGTGCTCTTGATAAACGCCGCCACGCGATCGTGCAGTTGCTTCAGCGATTCGTCGCGCACGTAGACCATGTGTCCTGACTCATACCAGTCGTACTCGATGTTCTTCGCGAGCGACTGCGGAATGGGCAGATGCTTCTCTTCATACTGCGCGGCGAAGAACGGCGTAGCCAGATCGTAGTAGCCGCCGTTGACCATCACCTTGAGCCGCGGATTGGTCTTCATGGCTTCGGCCAGATCGTCGGCGACGTTCACATTGACCGGATTGTTGTTGTGCTTAAAGTCCCACTGCGCGCCGCCGAACAGCGCCTTGGGCAGATACGTCTGGCCCTCGCCGTATTTCAGGTCCTTGCGAACATAATCGTTGAAAAGCGAAACGTAGGCCGACGAGATCGCCGAGCTTTGCGGGATCGTACTCGGCCGCTTCGCTGAGCGGGTTGAGATTGGGCCCGGAGAAGCGCGTGTCGAGACGGCCGGTGGTGAGGTCTTCAGTCGTCCTGAAGCGGTCTTTTCAAACTCTCCGCCGTTCACGCGCAGATTCGCTTTCATCCAGGTACGCGACCGGAAGCCGGTGTAGTCGTGGAGTTTCTCCGCAACGGACTTGTTTCTCCTCTGCGGTCAGATCGGTCCCTAGCGCCAGCGCGTGCTGGTAGGCTCCCATGGCAAAGTCTTCGACTTCCTTGAGGAAAGGCTCGAGCGCGGCCGGCTGCTGAGGCAGTTTCTTGTGATACCACGCCGTTGCCGCGTACGTGGGCAAGCGCGAGCACGTAGGGCAGGTCGACGCCGGGGTTGGCGTTCGGCAGCGTCAATATCAGTGGTGAAGTTGAAGATCTGCGAGAGCAGAATCACGCCATTCAGGTCGATGCACTTGCCATTTTCCAGAATGTCGAGAGCACCGCAGAGCGTGTCGTGCCGTAGCTCTCGCCGAAGATGATACTTGGGCGAGTTCCAGCGGTTGTATTTCGTGATGAAGCGCTGGATGAAGCGTGCGAACGCGTTGGCATCTTCGTCGATGCCCCAGAATGCCTTCTCGGTGTCTTTGCCGATCAGCCGGCCAAAGCCGGTGCCGGGCATGTCGATGAAGACCAGGTCGCTCGTGTCGAGCAGGCGTATAGCGATTGTCGATGAGCTTGTAAGGCGCGGCGGGAAGATGCTGGTCGGTGTCGAGTGACCACATGCTTGGGCCCGAGCGAGCCCATGTGCAGCCAGACGGTTGAGCTGCCCGGGCCGCCGTTATAGAAGAACGTGATGGGGCGTTCTTCTGCCTTCGCGTCCTTCTTGAAGTAGGCAACGTAGAACATGCGCGCGGTCGGGAGCGCGTCCTTGGGCTCCTTGGGTCATCCAGCGCCAGCTGGCTGCCCGGCAGCGGCTTACCATCCATGCCCAGCTGCGCATCTTGCACGTCGGTTGCGCCTACGGTGATGATGCCGGCGATTGCGTTGTAGAGAATATGCTGGCCGCCGACATCCACCGATCCCTCGGTGGTGGACTCAGCAGGCGCAGGAGGAGGAGTGGCTGCTTCGGCTGCAGGCTTTTTTGCCGCTGGCGTGTCGTCGTCAGAAAGGCCGAGCGCCGGGTTGGCGATAGCGAGGAGAGCTTAGAGAGGAAGCGAGGAACAACGCAGGGAAATAGCGGGAAGGTGTCGATCGCAAAAGATTCCTCCGAAGGCTGACGGCTCAAAAAATGCGAGTAGTAAGAATTGTATTTCAGGTCGCGCTCAGAGGCGCCGAGGCTTAACGGCTTAGGAGGGTGGCATCGATGGGATGCGGTGTTGCGGAAGGCTACAAAAGAGAGGAGATGGTGCGCTCCGAGGGATTCGAACCCCCGACCTATTGGTTCGTAGCCAATTGCTCTATCCAGCTGAGCTAGGAGCGCATGCCTTTGTTAAGGATAACAATGCCGGAAGGGTGCGTCAATCCGGGCTATATGGCCTATTTGGCCGGAGCTGGCTGTGCGGCCGGTTGCTCCAGCAGCGGGAGGGGCGGCAGTTCTTCGCTTACGCTGATGCCGGCGCGACGGAGGAGCTGCCCAACCACGGGAGCATTCAACCGAGTCGCGTCATATTCCACCCGTATGGTCTGCCATGCCTCATTGACGGTAAGTCGGCGAATGCCATAAATCTCGCGCATATTGCTGAGCGCGATCATGGCTGCTTCGGTAGGGTGGCGATCGTAGCGGAAGAGGACCTCGACGTTGGTCATAGAACGATCATATCAATCCGCGCTCAAGCCCGGCAGGCAAAAGCTGACACTACGCAAACCTCAGTTTTCCCCCTCGACCAGCTTGCGGTCGGGAAGGAAATAAAGCCCGGGCAAGACGATCACGGTAGCTAACGCAACGCGGGGCCAGAACCAGGCGAGGGACGCGCATCCAGCGTAGATTGCCACCGTCATGAGCGACTTGCCACGCTGATGACGGTATTGCTCGGCGAGGGCGACATGATGAGCGTTATGTTCCCCGAGGACTGCGATGAGCCAATAGAACGAGAGAGCGGTGACCGCAAGCAGTCCGGCGTAGACGGAGACCGGCAGCGACGCGACCAGGTTTTGGCCGAGGTAGCGGGTGGCGAAGGGGATCAGCGACATCCAGAAGAGGAGGTTGTTATTGGCCCACAACAACTGCGGATCGGGACGGCGAGCGGTTTTGAGGTAATGATGATGATTGACCCACATGATTGCCACGGTGAGAAAGCTGAGGGCATAAACCAGCAACAAGGGCAGAGTGGCGAGCAGGGAGCGCAGGGTGGCGTCGGCCGGCATCTTTAGTTCGAGGACCATGATGGTGATGATGATGGCGATGACTCCATCACTGAATGCTTCTACTCTGCCGGTGCTCATGGATTCCTCGTGGTGGAGCTAGCATCGCCGAATCGCAGCCAATCTGTCGAGTTCTCAAGGCCCGTGGGATAAGATTGGTGCCAATCCTGTGAATGCCCTCTCTTTGGCGCTCTCCCTGCTCGCGCTCGCAAGCCTGTTTGGCGGATTGTTGCGTCCAGCCTGCGCTGAGCGCCTGGAAGAAGTGCTGGCAAAGCATCGGGTGCCGCTTGAAAATTTCTCAGCCGCTGAGCGAGCGCACACTATTACGAGCTACGCCGCGTCTGAAGGTGATGCTCCATTCCTACTCGCCTACTATGACGACGACGGCAGCGGATTGCTGAAGGCCCCACTTCACATACTGCGGTATGACGGCCGGAACGGGTTGAAGCGGGCTGAGTTACGCGGCGTCGATGAGATGGCTCCAGGAGCGATGCATCAGTTGAGCACCAGTTGTCTCGGGTCTGTGTTGTCGGTTCAGGAAAACGCAGGCTTGGTTTTTATCGACACTCATATCAACCCCTCCGCCGGGTGCGTTCTGATTTTGTCGCCGACGTTACAGTTCAAGGTGGCTTTGTGGGGATGGACGCTGGGTTTCCTAGATCACTTTCTCATGTTGCATGGCAACGAAGTCCATTTTGCCGATACGCATCCTCTCACGGTCGATGTTTATGACTGGAAGGCGGAGACTCTACTAGAGGTGTATCCGCCGAAAAATGATCCGCGGCGCAAGAGTTTTTCCGCGGCACTCGCTTCGCGCCTTCCGACCGAGGAATGGTGCCGAAATCAGAATGTGCCTTGCGATCCTAGCCAGTTCAGTGGCGACATCTCCGATCTGAAAATCGATGAGGCGGCACTGAGTTTTTCGTTTACTGCGACCATGTCACCCGAGGGTTTTGGCGACAAGGCAGAGCGAGAAGTCAGTTCGGAAGCGGTAAGGTACGTCTTTCACCGAGTCGGTGGAAAGTGGATCCACACGGAGGCGGCCGCGAAGTGAGCATGACTGCAACCGCGCTCAGATCGAGGGCGCGAGCAGGCGCAACAGGAAGAAGACCACTACCCCAAGGAAGAAGACCAAGGCCATGCGAATGCCGGGTTCGCGATTGACCTCGGGGACGAGATCGGTGGCGGCGACGTAGATGGCGACCCCGGCGGAGATCGGCAGGCCCAAACTGCACCCAGTGGGGCAAGAGATTGATGGCCAGTACTCCGGCGAGCGTGGCGGCCGCCAGCAGCACGGCGGAATAGAAGGCGCTGGTGCGGCTGCGGCCGCTGGCGACCATCACCGAAGCTACGGTGAATCCCTCGGGAATTTTGTGCAGGAAGATCGCGAGGAAGATCACCCAGCCGAGCCAGTTGGACAGCACAAATCCGGAGCCGATCGCGACCCCATCAAAGAGCGCGTGGACGGCGAGGCCAAGCAGCACCGAGTTGCCGGTGAGGCGAGTGATGAACTCGTCATGATGCGTCTCTTCGCCGAAATGAAAATGAGGCGTGATGGTGTGCTCGAGCAGATGGATGGCGCAATATCCGGCGAGCACCATGACCGGCGCCCACTCCATCGAGAGCCGGAAGCTCTCGGGTAGCATCTCCAGAAAGGCCGCGGCCATCATGAAGCCTGCTCCGAGCGCGACAAAATAGCGCAGATAGCGCTTCTCCCAGTTGCGGCGCACCAACACCAGGCCGCCGAAGATATCGGCGAGGGCGGCGACGGTTCCGAGGATGAGGGAGAGTTTCATAGTTAGAGGCAAGAGTTACAGATGCAACTGCCAGTGTATCGTCGCAGGATATCGGCGTGTTCCGCGCGGACACGGACCATAAAACGGCGGAGGGCCTAGCGCCTGAAGCGCGAGAGCAAATAAAAGAAGAGCGTGAGAAGGACGCTGATCACGATCGAACTGGTGAGTGGAAAGTAGAAGGCGAAATTCTTGCCGCGATAGGCGATGTCGCCGGGAAGGCGGCCAAAGGGAATTCGCACCTTGCCGAGCAGGAGGACGGCGATTCCCGCCGCGATCAGCAGACTGCCAATCAAGACGCGCAGGGTGATTCCGCTTCTCATGCTGCCTCGTTGTAGATCCGCCAGAAGCGGATGAAGGCGACGAGGCGAGCTAACTGGAAGAAATCCGACGCGGCGAAGTAAACGAGTGTCACCGCTGCCCACCAGATGTACAGTGGAGTGCCAACCATCACCGCTGAGAAGGGCAGCGGGGTCGCCGAGAAGACCATGGCGAGGACGACCAGCGCCAGCTTCACGATACCGAGCACGAGGTTGACCTCAACCAGCTTGGATCGGAGGGGGCCGAGGCGGAAGCTGCGGCTAAGACAAGCGAGAGTGCTGGTGTTTTCGAGAAGTGCAATCAGCGGCGCGACCGAAAATACCCAACTCGCGAGCGCCCAGAAGGTGAAGATGCTCAAGGAAATGCAGATCACCAGCGCGAAATAGAGAACCAGGTTGGGTTCTCCTTCGCCCAATGTGGTATTTGCCGACCACTGGATCGCCTTGAACCATCCGACAAAACTAGCGCCCATTGCTGCGACACGCAGCGCTTGCAGGGCTGAGAGCGTGAGTGGCCGAAAAGGAAGCGTGGGGTCATAGCGCCGGAGGACGAAACTGCGACCGAGGCCGGAGGCGATCGCCCATCCTAACCCCAGCAGCGGCGCGAGCCACCACAGCAGATGAAAGAGCGGAGGAGTCAGCGTCTCCCATACATTCGCGATGATGACCGTGGCGTGGTCGGTATCCTGCAGAGAGAAGTCGTAGACTCCCGTCGCCGCGAGGGGGACGGAGGCGAGCAGCTTTGCGCCCTCGTAGTACATCAGCAAGAGCGCCGGTGCGCCGTAGAGCCAGCGCCATGCCAGCTCCAGCAAGAGCAGCGAGGGCCGCGACCAGCAGTAGCGCGAAAATATGCACCAGCGATTGCGTGCCGCGCAGCTGGCTCCCAACTCCGGATCTGTTTGAGACCTCGGTCGCGGGTAGCGAACTGGGCTCGGCCTGCATGACCTACTTCACCAACAGGTTCACGAGCTTGCCGGGCACGATGATGACTTTGAAGACCTGCTTGCCGTCGATGAAGTGCTTGTACCTTCTCGTCGGCCATCGCGGCGTCGCGCAGCGCCTCCTGGTCGGTCTCGACGGCGACGCGAATTACGGCGCGCAGCTTGCCGTTGACCTGGACGGGAATCTCGATCTCGTCCTCGCGAGCCAGCGCCTCGTCGAACGCCGGCCATGGCGTGACGCAGAACCGCATCCTCGTTCCCGAGTTCTCCCAGAGTTCGGCGGCAAGGTAAGGGGCGAAGGGCGCGAGCATGAGCACCAGCGGGTTGAGGACTTGCGCCAGCACCTCGCCGGAGACATTTCCAGCCTCGATCTCTGGCTCGGCGGCGACCAGTTCGTTCATCAGCTTCATCAACGCGGCGATGCAGGTGTTGAAATGCCAGCGCTCGTCGAAGTCGAGCGTGATCTGGCGGATCGTCTGGTGAAGCTTTCGTAACAGTGCTGTGACGTTTTCGAAAGCTCTGGCGTCGACGAAGTATTTTGGCTTGATCGTGCCGCTTTCCGCGTAACGGTTCACGAAGCGGTAGACCTTGGCGAGGAAACGGCTGACGCCGGCGACGCCGTCTTCTTGCCAGTCGAGGTCGCGGTCGGGGGGCGCGGCGAAAAGCGAGTACATCCGCGTGGCGTCCGCGCCGTAGCGGGCGATCATGTCGTCGGGCGAGACGACGTTGCCCTTGGACTTCGACATCTTCGCGCCGTTCTTGATCACCATGCCCTGGGTGAAAAGCCGGGTCACCGGCTCATCGTTCTGGATGAGGCCCAGGTCGCGCATTACCTTCGTCCAGAAGCGCGAATAGATCAAGTGGAGGATCGCGTGCTCGACTCCGCCGATATATTGGTCGATGGGAAACCAATACGTAACAGCGTCGGTATCAAATGGCGCGGTGTCGTCTTTCGCGCTGGTGTAGCGATAGAAATACCACGAGGAATCGACGAAGGTGTCCATCGTGTCGGTCTCGCGGCGAGCAGGGCCGCCGCATTTTGGGCAGGTCGCGTTGACAAATTCGGGAACATTACCCAGCGGCGAGCCACCCTGCTGGGTGATCGTCACCTGCTCGGGCAAGAGGATCGGAAGCTGATCGTCGGGCACGGGAACGATGCCGTCCTTTTCGCAATACAGCATTGGGATCGGCGTGCCCCAGTAGCGCTGGCGGCTGACGCCCCAGTCTTTGAGGCGGAAGGTTATGGTGGCCTTGCCGAAGCCGTGCTCTTCGGCGTAGGCAGCCATTTTCTGTCGAGCTTCTTCGCAGCCGAGGGTGTTGTACTCGCCGGAGTTGATGAGGATGCTGTCTTCCTCGGTGTAGGGCAGCATCGGTTCCTGGTGTTCGCCATCAGCGGCGGGCTCCGAGGTGCGCCGCGGCAAGACGACGATGCGTATTTCGAGGTCGTACTTCTTCGCGAACTCGTAGTCGCGCTCGTCATGAGCGGGGACGGACATGATCGCGCCGGTGCCGTAGTCGCGCAGCACGTAGTTCGCGACCCAGATCGGCACACGCTCGCCGCTGAATGGGTTGATCGCGTAGTGGCCGGTGAAGGCTCCATGCTTTTCGATTCCGCCGATGTCGCCGGCCTCGCGGGCTTTACTCTGCTGCTCGATCAATGTCGCGACAAGACCGGCGAGCTTTGCGTCGGTCGCGGCAAACTCTGTGACGATCGGATGCTCTGGAGCAAGCTGCAGACTGGTCGCGCCGAAGATGGTGTCGATCCGCGTGGTGAAGACCGCGATCTTCTTTTCAGCCGTCTTCTCCAGCCTCCGAATGCGGCAGGATCGTGTGGCCGGAGCGATGTTCAATTCGCTCGGCGAGCGCGCCGGTATCATCGCTAGGTTCGAGGGTCGATGGGTCGACCGCGAACTCGACGGTTGCGCCTTCGCTGCGCCCGATCCAGTTGCGCTGCATGGTGCGGACTTTTTCTGGCCAGTGCGGGGAGCTTGTCGAGGCCATCGAGCAGCTCCTGAGCGTACTGAGTCGTTCGGAGGAACCATTGCTCGAGGTCGCGCTGCTCGACGATCTGGTCCTCATGCCGCCAGCATTTGCCGTCGATGACCTGTTCGTTGGCGAGGACGGTCATGCATTGCGGGCACCAATTGACTTTGCTTTTCTTTCGATACGCGAGGCCGCGCTCATACATGCGCAGAAAGAACCACTGGTTCCAGCGGTAATAGTCGGGCAGGCAAGTCGTGATCTCAGTCTGCCAGTCGTAGCTCAGCCCGAGGCGCTGCATCTGCTCGCGCATGGCGGCGATGTTCGAGAGCGTCCACTCGCGCGGGGGCGTGTTGTTCTTGAGCGCGGCGTTTTCCGCGGGAAGACCAAAGGCGTCCCAACCCATCGGGTGGAGCACATTATGGCCGCGCATCCACATGTAGCGCGCCAATGCGTCGCCGATGGAGTAGTTGCGGACGTGCCCCATGTGCAGCTTGCCGGAGGGGTACGGCAACATTTCGAGCACGTAATATTTCGGCTTGCCGCAGGAGTGCGGTTCGGCGGCGTAGAGCGCGGGATCTTCGGCCCAGCGCTGCTGCCAACGCGGCTCGATCTCCGCGGGGGTGTAGCGCTGCTCGCGCTCGGGAGCGGCGTCGGAGCTTTCAAGGACAGCGATTTCTTCGGTGTTTTCTGCGGACGACATGACTGGTTTGATTGTAAATGGCGCAGAACGGTGGGCGGGCCGGACTGCGCACCGGAAGTGGCTACGCGATCAGCGTCACGCCGGTGCTCGCTGCTTGTTCGTGTGCATGGTAGGACGAACGTACCAGCGGCCCGGATTCGACGTGCCGGAAGCCCATCGCCAATGCTTCTTCTTTCATAAAGGCGAATTCATCCGGCGTGTAATAGCGCGTCATGGGTAGATGGTCTTTTGATGGCCGCAGGTATTGTCCGATGGTGAGCACATCGGTGCCGACGGCAGCCAGGTCGCGGTAGACCTGCAATAGCTCGTGCATCTCTTCGCCGAGGCCGACCATCACTCCGGACTTCGTGACTGTCTTTGGATCGACTTCCTTGGCGTATTCGAGCAGGCGCAACGTTCGTTCATACCTCGCACCGGAGCGGACGACGCGATAGAGGCGGGGCACCGATTCGGTGTTGTGGTTGAGCATCTCCGGCCGCGCCTCGACGACGATGCGGATGGCTTCTTCTTTGCCCTGAAAATCGGGAATGAGTACTTCGACCTGGCAGCCGGGCGCCTGATTGCGAATCTCTTCGATCACCATGGCAAAGGCGCGCGCGCCGCCGACGATATCGTCATCGCGGTTCACGCTGGTGATGACGGCGTGCTTCAGGCCCAGGGTCGCGACAGCTTCGGCCACGCGGCGGGGTTCGTCAAAATCGATCGGGTCGGGGCGGCCTTTGGGCACAGCGCAGAACCCGCAGCGCCGGGTGCAGGTGTTGCCCAGCATCATGAAGGTCGCGGTCTTGTGGTTCCAGCACTCGCCGATGTTTGGGCAGTGCGCCGACTCGCAGACGGTGTGCAGGTTGAGCGAACGGGCGAGCTTCTTGAGGTCGTGATAATTTTCGCCAACCGGAGCGCGCGCCTTGAGCCATTCCGGCTTCGGCGTGGGCGTCTTGCGGGCGGGTTGGATCTGGATGAGGTCTAAACCGGCGGTAGCCATAGAAAGGTGCTTCTCTATTGTAGCGTTCGGCGCAGTTGCAGGCCGAACGCTGACGCTTGTCTGGTGAGGCCGGCTCGCAGGAGCGAGCTTACTTCTTTGGCAATGGTACGGCGAACATCTTGAATTGCCCCGGATCTTTGTCCTTGAGCTTGGGGTCGTCACGGTAGTTCAGCTTTCCTTCCGCGATCCACGCCATGCCTCGTGTCGCGGTCACCGCGGGTGTCGATTCCAGTCCCGACTTAATGACCTGAATATTTGCGGTGTCGCCGCTGAAGGTGACGATATCCATGTTGCCGGCATTCTCCGCCATCAACAGTCGATTTTTGCCGATCGTGCGCATACCGTCGGGCAGCGTGATGGGCTGAGAAAGCTTGAGATCGGTAACGCTTGTCGAAGTGCCATCCGGCTTGAGATTGATGCGAAGCAGCTTGTTCTTGGTGACGCTGTTGACATAGAGAACAGACTTTTCTCCGAAGGCCAGGCCGTCGACGCCGGCCAGCAGGGGATCCGCGACTGCGCTGACCAGCGATTTCGCGCCGGGCTTGAGCATCCAGATTGTGGCTTGGCCAGTGTCACTGATGTAGGCTGTGCCGTCATCGGCGACGGCGATGTCATTGCAAAATGCCCCTTTACCAGACAGAGGAGTAGCTTCCCTTGGACGCCGCGGTCTTTAGATCAAAGGATTTAACGGTGGCTTCGCCTGGGCCACCGTCGATCTTGTCCGAGCAGACCCAGAGGGTTTTGTGCTTCTCATCGGCAAATACGCCAAAGACGGCATTCAACCCATTCGTGCCGGGCTTGATCCACTCTTCCACCGAAGTCGTGCCATAGGCTATGCGGCTCACGTTTCCCTTGCCCATGCTGCCGACGATCAGGGTGCCGTCTTTGGTGGAGGTGATGCTCTCGGTATAAAGCCGTTCGCCGGGCAGTGTGATTTCGGTGATGGGTGTCGCTGCGTAGACGCTTGCAGCGCCAGCGAGCAGAAGCGTGAACAAGCCGTATTTTTTGAATGGGTTCATGGCCACTCCATTATGCCGCAAGAGCATTCGGCCAAGGGCGCGCTGTCGTTATTTCAGCCGCTCTATAACTTCCGGCCGCACCAGATAGAGAAAGAGCACGAGATTTACGGCGCCGAGGATTCCTCTGGGCACCTCGTGGAGCCGGAAGAGCAGATAGAACTGGTAGATCATGAGCAGGAAGGTCGCGGCGAGCGAGAGCGCCCAACCCCAGCGGAGCAGTCGCAGGAGTCCGAAGCTGCCGCAAGCCGTGAGTAGGCTGATGACGAGAAAGGCAGGCGGAATGTGATGACCAACCACGCCGAAGGCGATCACCCCCGAAATGGCCAACATGTAGAGCGCGATGCCAGCCATGCCTGGCAAGGGGAGTTGCTTCTGGGCTGGCCGCGAGGTCTCCACGACAGGGTCGGCGGCGGGATCGTTGGGGTCTGTGTTTTCGTCGTTCATAAGGTATGCAAGTAGGCGATCAGGTCGTTCATTTGCTGGCTGTCGAGGTCGCTTGCGAAGGAGGGCATCATGCCTCGTCCATGCAGGATAGCTGAGGTCACTCGCTCGTCGTTCGCGGGCGCGCCGCTGGGCAGATATTTCTGCTTGTAGAGTCCCTGCAATCCTGGGCCTTTGAGGCCGTCCTGGCTATTGGCGTGGTGGCAGCGGGCACAGTGGGATTGAAAGACGGCGTGGCCGCTGGCCTCTTGTGGCGTGAGTTCCGAGAGGGGTTTGGAAGGCGGTAAGTCGGGCCTGCATCCCGAGGTCATCAACGAGGTGACCAGAAGCGCCATGACGGCGAAGGTCCTTTGCGGGCCCGGAATGGCGCGGCTCATCTCGCCTCATAGCGGCGGCCGACCATGGCGTAGTTGCCGGAGAGTACGCGGGCGATGGCCTCGGAATAGGCGACGTGTTCCTCTTTGAGAATTCTGGCAGACAGGGTCGCCTCGTCGTCGCCCGGCAACACCGGAACGGCTCGCTGCAGAATGATTACGCCGTGATCGAGTTCTTCATCGACGAAATGCACCGTGCAGCCGGAAACCTGAACGCCGTAATCAAGGGCTTGCTTCTGCGCGTCGAGGCCAGGGAAGGCGGGTAACAACGAGGGGTGAATGTTGAGGATGCGCTGCGGGAAGGCGCGGACGAATTCCGGTGAGAGCAGGCGCATATATCCGGCAAGGCAGACAAGGTCGACGCGATGTTCGTTGAGCGTCGCAACGATCTCGGCGTCATGCTCGGCGCGCTTGCGGCCTTTGGCTTCGATGACCAGCGCGTTCAGGCCACGTTCGCGGGCCGTAGCAATGCCGGGCGCCTCAGAGCGGTTGGAGATGACGACAGAAATCTCGGCTCCCGGAAGCCTTCCCGCGTCGATGCTATCGGCGATGGCGAGGAAGTTTGAGCCGCGGCCCGAGAGCAGGATGCCTAGCTTCTTATTAGCCAAGCTCATCAGGCGAAGATCACTTTGCGGTCGCCTTTCACGGTGCGACCGATGACGTGGAATTTCTCTCCGGCACGATCCAGCATGGCTTTGGCGCGGGTGAAGCGATCGGCGGGGACGACGGCGATCAGGCCGATACCGAGATTGAAGGTCCGGCGCATCTCGTCTGGCTCGACGCTTCCTAGTTCCCGCAGGTGCTCGAAGATTGGCGGAACCGGCCAGCTCCCCGTCTCGACGATTGCGGAGACGGTCTTGGGCAGGATGCGGGGCAGATTTTCGGTGATGCCGCCGCCCGTAATGTGCGCCATGCCGGTGGTGTAATCCCCGGCAGTGAGCTTCTTGATCACCGGCAGATAGCTGCGGTGCACTTTCATCAGCGCCGCTCCGGCTTTCTCCTTGATCGCGGAGACGTAGTGGTCGGGCTTGTAGCCGGCGACGTCGAAGAAGAGCTTGCGGGCGAGCGAATAGCCGTTGGTATGGAGCCCGGTTGAGGGAAAGCCGATGAGCACATCGCCGGCCTTGATCTTTGCTCCGGTGACGAGCTTCTCCTTATCTACAACGCCGACGATGAATCCGGCGAGGTCATATTCGCCGTCGGCGTAGAAGCCCGGCATCTGGGCGGTCTCGCCGCCGATTAACGCACATCCGTTCGCCTTGCAAGCATCGGCCAGGCCGGTGACGACCTTCTCGATCACGCCTTCGTCGAGCCGTCCGGTTGCGAGGTAGTCGAGAAAGAAGAGCGGCGTCGCGCCCTGGATGGCAATGTCGTTGACGCAGTGATTCACGAGGTCGGCGCCGACGGTGTGATGGATTCCCATCTCAAAGGCGATTTTCAGCTTGGTGCCTACGCCGTCAGCGCTCGAGACCAGGACCGGGGCAGAGATACGGGCGGTATCGAGACGAAAAAGGCCGCCAAAGCCGCCGATTTCGCTTAGCACCTGCTTGCTGAAGGTCCGCTGCGCGAGGTACTTGATGCGTTGTTTGGCGCGATCGCCGCTGCTGATGTCGACTCCGGCATCGGCATAAGAGACAGGGCTGGATTTTGATTTTCCGTTTGGTGTCGCGCGGCTGGAAGCTTCAGGCAAGATGAATCCGTGGTTGATGAGAGTGGAACACAGCCTCATTGCGGTGAAATCGAGTCCGCCGGCAAGACTGGTTCGGGAGCACTCAGTTTAGCATTGCGCGCGATGGAAAAGACTTGCCCGCAGGCTAGAGTAAATGGGCGATGCAGTCGGCGCGACTGGGATAGCTGGGCAGCAGGTCGGTGGTGTTGGTCAGTTTGAAGAGGTCCCGCAGGCGCTCATTGGGCGCGGCGAGAAGGAGCGTGCCGCCCTTGGCGCGCACCGCGCTGGTGGCATGGAGCAAGACCCCCAGCGAAGCGCTATCGGCATACTCGATGTTTTCGAGATCCAGAATGATCTTTCGGGCTCCGCTGCCGGCGAGGGTGTCGATCTCGGCCTCGAGCAGACTCAGCCGGCTTCCCAGGGTCAAGCGACCTTTCAGAGCCACCACATGAATGTCGCCTTCGATCTTCAGGACTTCGGTTTCAAGCATGGCCAATCCCTATCTGTCGGAGAGTTTGGAAAGCCAACTGTAGCATATGAGCTGGTCGATCTCTGTTATTGCGCGCCGGAAGGCTGTACCGAATTGATGCCCGAGTCGCCCTTGGATGGCGACTTGCGCTTCAGGCTCAAAAGACATGCATTGCGGTCGGCGTGGATGGACAAGAGCCGATCCGTCTCCGTGAGCTGGAACAGGTCGAGGAGGCGCTTGTTGGGGCCGGCAACCCGGAGTTGGCCCCCTGCCGCGCTCATCGCCGTGTAGGCGTGCAGCAGCAGACAAAATCCTGAACTGTCGGCATGTTCGACCTGGGCGAGGTCCAGCACCATTCTGGACGCGCCCTGCTTCACGATCGACTTAACCTGAGCTTCGGCAATCGTGAGGCGGGGACCGGCGATCAACCGCCCCTTCAACGCCACAACCACGATGCCGCCTTCGGCCTGGATCACTTCCGATTCGAGCTGCATATTTCCTGCCTGGTGAGTCACCCACTTGAATCGAACTGTAGCATAGTGGAACAGAACACGATTCGCGTCAAGCCACCGCGATTCTTGTTTGGGACTTCCTTCTCCCCGGACTCCGACCGCATTTCGTTGACCGCGCCGAGCGCCCTCGCGGGAAGATTGTGCGAAGATTGGCCCAGCGACCCTTCATTTGATGCCTGCCTCTCCAATCTCGCAACCGGCCACAGGGAAAGGCGGGAAGACCGCAAGGGAAGACCGACCCAAGAAACAATCTTCGCCCCGGTCCGCTCCCACTCGCAAGGGCTTTGGGGCAAAGACCCCGGCTGGGCAAGGTCCGCGGGCGGTCATCTCTCGCCGGGCCGCCGACCGGCTGCGGGCGGGTCACGTGTGGGTCTACCGCTCCGATATCGAGCAGATGGTTCCTCCTGAATCGCCGTCTCGATTAGTCGCGGTCTTGGATTCTCGCGGAATTCCATTAGGGACCGCCCTCTACAGCACCAGTTCTCAGATTGCACTTAGGATGATTTCTGGTCGAAACCTTGACCAGGCTGGATGGATCGATCTCTTTCGCGAGCGCTTGCGGAGTGCTATCCGCTTCCGCGGGATTGTTCAAGGTAAGGTCACGTCGGGAACGGATTCGTGCCGGCTTGTTTTCAGCGAGGCGGACTTTCTTCCCGGGCTGATTGCCGACAAATATAACGATCTGGTTGTGGTGCAACGGCTCACGCAGGGGATGGACACGGCGGACGTTCGCGCAGCCTTTCTTGACGTTGTCGTCGAAGAAGTGCGCCCCAAGGTAATCTACGAGCGCCGCGACCTTAGAATTCAGGAGTTGGAAGAGCTTGGACCGGCGGCGGAAGAACCCTTATTCCTGGCTGAGGGCCTTGAAGGCCAAGCCGGTTCGAGCTCGACGGTCTTTCACCTCAATGGGCTTCGCTTTCATTACGACATTCAGTCCGGGCAGAAGACCGGCGCGTTCCTGGACCAGCGAGAAAATTATGCAGCTGCCGCGCTTCATTGCCGAGGGGAAGCACTGGACGTTTGTACCTATCAGGGTGGATTTGCGCTGCATCTGGCTCGGGTCTGCGACCGGGTCACTGGAGTCGACGCATCGCGCGAGGCCCTGGAAGTTGCGGAGCGCAATCTCGATCTGAATGGTGACAGCACCGGGGCAAAAGCCGGTGGAGTGGATCGAGGCTAATGCCTTTGACCTGCTCCGGGACTGGAGCGACAGCGGGTCGCGGTTCGATTCGATTGTGCTTGATCCGCCGGCCTTTGCGAAATCGAAGCGTGCCGCCGAGGGAGCACTTCGGGGATACAAAGAGCTGAACCTGCGGGCGCTGAAGATGCTGCGTCCGGGGGGCACTCTGGTTACTTGCTCCTGCTCGCATCATGTTGGAATTGAGGAGTTTACGGGTGTTGTGACAGCTGCGGCCAGCGACGCCCATCGTCAGGTGCGCCTGCTTGACAGGCGCGGGGCGGCGGCGGACCATCCGGTGCTCTTGACTGTTCCTGAAACGGAATACTTGAAGTGCCTGATTTGCCGGGTCGATTAGCTGGGCCCCGAGCATTCGACATAAACCATTGAAAAAATGTGACTTTACTCTCCAGAAATGATTCGCGCTAAAAGTGAGTCAACAACACTCATATTTTATGCATCGCTTATATGCTATAGTTTGAATCAGATGTGATGAAGGCGCTACCGCGCTGAAATCCGGATCACCTGATCACTTGGAGGACAAGACAATGGCAGTTACTCGTTGGGACCCATTTCGCGAAGTTGCTTCGTTGCAGAACCGAATGAACTCGCTCTTTCAGGACTTCTCCCGTAACCAGGGCACGGAGAACGAACTGCCCACCACCGCAGGCTTCGTTCCGCCTGTCGACGTTTATGAGGACGAGCACAAAATCGTACTTAAGCTGGAGGTGCCTGGAATCAAGCAGGATGACCTCGATGTCCGCCTGGAAAACAGCACGCTGACCGTTCGTGGTGAGCGGAAGTTTGAAAAGGAAGAAAAGGAAGAGAACTTCCACCGCATCGAGCGCCGCTACGGCAGCTTTTTCCGCGCCTTTACCCTGCCGACCACCGTCGACAGTGAGAACGTCAAAGCGCAGTATGACTCCGGCGTCTTGAAGCTAGAGCTGAGCAAGCGCGCCGAGGCCAAGCCGAAGCAGATCAAGATTGGCGTCGGCAGCGCGCCGGCTGCCACGGAGAGCCGCACTGTCGAGGCGGGCAAGACGGCAGCCTAATTGTTGCCTTGCATCGATTCACCCGAGGCGGACTGACAAGTCCGCCTCGCTTTGTTTAGGACTATTCTGAATTCGTATTGAAGAGACGATGACTTATGGCTATTCGTTGGGAAAAATTAACGGTTAAATCGCAGGAAGCGATTCAGAGCGCGGGTACGCTCGCCGCTGAGAGCGGCAACCCTGAAGTGCTTCCGCTGCACATGCTTCGCCGTGCTCATGGAGGACAGCGAGGGGATCATTGTGCCTCTGCTGCAAAAGGTCGGCGTGCCGACTGAGCAACTGCTCTCGAAGGTGAACCAGGCGCTCGGAACTCTGCCCAAGGTCTCCGGATCGGGTGCTCAACCGGGCCTCTCGAATGCTGCCCAGAAGGTGCTCGACCGGGCGTTTAAGGAAGCTCAGAACTTCAAGGACGATTACGTCTCGACTGAGCATCTGCTGCTGGCGCTCACTCAGGAAAAGAACGATCCCGCCCAGCTGGCGCTTGCCGCAGTGGGCGCGACGCACGACGCGATCTTGCGCGGATTGACCTCGGTGAGGGGCACGCAGCGGGTGACGGATCAGAATCCCGAAGCAAAATATCAGGCGCTCGAAAAATACGCCAAAGACCTCACCGAGCTCGCGCGGCGTGGCAAGCTCGACCCGGTCATCGGCCGTGACGAAGAGATTCGGCGTGTGATTCAGGTGCTCTCGCGGCGTACCAAGAACAATCCTGTGCTCATTGGCGAACCCGGCGTGGGCAAGACGGCAATCGTCGAGGGACTGGCGCGGCGCATCGTCTCTGGCGACGTGCCGGAGATCTTGCGCGACAAGCGGGTGGTTTCGCTCGATTTGGGCGCGATGCTTGCCGGGGCGAAATATCGCGGCGAGTTTGAAGATCGGCTCAAGGCCGTGCTGAAAGATGTGACTGACGCGAATGGGCAGGTGATCCTGTTCATTGACGAGTTGCATACGCTGGTTGGCGCGGGCGCCTCCGAGGGTTCGATGGATGCCTCGAACATGCTCAAGCCGGCGCTGGCGCGGGGCGAACTGCGGGCCATTGGCGCCACCACTTTGAATGAATATCGCAAGTACATCGAAAAGGATGCGGCGCTGGAGCGGCGCTTCCAGATCGTCTTCGTCGGCGAACCAAATGTCGAGGACACGATTGCGATTTTGCGCGGGCTGAAGGACCGCTACGAGGCCCATCACAACGTTCGCATCAAGGACTCGGCGATCGTCGCTGCTGCCACGCTCTCGCACCGTTATATCTCCGACCGATTTCTGCCCGACAAGGCGATTGACCTGGTCGATGAGGCGGCTGCGTCGCTGGCGATCCAGATCGGGTCGGTGCCGACGGAGATCGATCAGCTCGAACGTCAGCAGACTTCACTTGAAATCGAGCGCGCCGCGCTGAAGCGCGAGACGGATCAGAACTCGAAAGACCGCCGCGAGGTGGTGGAGCGTGAACTAGCGGCGCTGAAGGAAAAGTCGACAGGTTTGCGCGCGCGCTGGCAGCACGAGCGCGAGGCCATCACGCGGCTCAGCGAATTGAAGAAGCTTGTCGAAGCGCAAGCGATTCGAGGCTGAGGAGCATACCCGCGCTGGGCAATTAGAGCTTGCCGCGCAGATCCAATATGGCGAGTTGCCGAAGCTCGAGGCGGAGCTGAAACAGTTGAACGCGGCGCAGGACGGCGTCGCCGACTCCACCCGGATGCTGAAAGAAGAGGTCGACGAGGAAGACATTGCCAAGATCGTCAGCAAGTGGACCGGAATTCCTGTCACCAAGATGCTCGAGGGCGAGGTCAACAAACTCGTTGCGATGGAAGGGCGTTTGCGCGAGCGAGTCGTTGGCCAGGATGATGCGTTGTCGACGGTCGCCAATGCCATTCGCCGTTCTCGCGCGGGGCTGAGCGATCCGAAACGGCCGATTGGGTCGTTCATCTTTCTGGGCCCGACCGGTGTTGGCAAGACTGAGACCGCTCGCGCGCTTGCCGAGTTTCTTTTCGATGATGAGCAGGCGCTGGTGCGGATCGATATGTCGGAGTACATGGAGAAGCATGCCGTGTCGCGGCTGATTGGCGCGCCTCCGGGATACATCGGCTATGACGAGGGCGGGCAGCTAACTGAGGCGGTGCGGCGGCGGCCTTATTCTGTTGTGCTTTTCGACGAGATTGAGAAGGCGCACCCGGATGTCTTCAACGTGCTGCTTCAGGTGCTGGACGATGGACGCCTGACCGATGCGAAGGGGCGCACGGTCGACTTCAAGAACACGGTGTTGATCATGACCTCGAACCTTGGCGCGCATGTGCTGCAGGCCGAGAACCTGTCGAGCGAGGCGGCCTTCGATCATGCTCGCGACGAGGTGATGGAGGTGCTGCGGCAGAGCTTCCGGCCGGAGTTCCTCAACCGGGTCGACGATATTGTCATCTTCCGTCCGCTGGGTGAAGACCAGCTAGCGCACATCATCGATCTGCGGCTTGCCGACCTGAAGAAGCTGCTGGCCGACCGCAAGATCAAGATCGAGCTGACCGACGAGGCGAAGCGGCAGCTCATGCTGACTGGCTACGACCGGGCTTATGGAGCGCGGCCGTTGAAGCGGGCGCTGCAGCGGCTGATTCAGGATCCGCTAGCTTTGAAGATCCTCGACGGCGAGGTGCTTCATGGAGATCATGTGCTCGTCGATGCCGATCCGCTGAACAACCGTTTGCGGTTCGAGGTGGCTGCAGCGGAAGAGTGGCGAGCCTGCGTCTGACGCACTCCGCTCTGATCGATTGCCGGGAGTCGCTTAAGGCTTTTGGGCGACGGGCGACTCTGGGAATCCCTTGCAGGTCGGGGATGAAGCTGACGTTGCTCCAGTCTTTGAGTAACTGTGATAGTTGCGGTTGCTGTCCGGCGCCGATCTCCATGAGCAACCACCCGCTTGGCCGCAGGGCGCATGCGGCTTGGGGAATGAGGCGTTCGTAGATTTCCACTCCGGTTGGGCCGGCGAAGAGGGCAGTTGCGGGCTCGAACTCTCTTACTTCGGCGTCGAGGGTCTCGCGCTCTCCGCTGGCGATGTAGGGAGGGTTCGAGACGACCATGTCAAAGCTGGATGGTTCGAATCCGTCGAGCAGATTTGCCTCGATGAAGTTGATACGTTCGGCGACCTGGTGAGCTGAGGCGTTCTGCTTTGCGATCTGCAATGCTGCTGCTGAAATGTCGGTCGCGAGGACTTTCAGCAATGGGCGCGCGAGGGCGAGGGCGACGGCTATTGCTCCTGAGCCGGTGCCGACATCGGCGATCCGGACTGGGGCGTCGAGTGGGATTTGTTGGAGCGCCGCTTCGACGAGATGCTCCGTCTCGGGGCGGGGAATCAGGACGTCGGGTATGACGGTGAAGCGTAGTCCGTAGAACTCGCGTTCGCCGGTGATGTATTGGATCGGTTCGTGATGGGCACGACGACCGATGAGGTGACGATACTCTTCAAGCTGCTCGGTGCTCAGGACTCGTTCTGGATGAGCGAGCAGGGTGGCGCGGTTTATGCCCGCGACATACAGGAGTAAGAGCTGAGCATCCCGAGCTGCGGTGGGAATGGCTTCGCAGCCAACTCCTTCGTGGCTTGTTGGAGGGCCTGATCCAAGCGCAACGTCCCTGAAACCGCAGATTTCTCCACTCCGCTACGCTCCGGTCGAAATGACAAATCCAAGGGCGATGCTCAAAACACTATCCGCTTGATTGCGGTCAGGCTGCCGTTGCGGTCTCGGCCTTCATCTGTTCGGCCTGGTAGTGTGCGGTGAGGGCGTCGACTACTGGTTGGAACTTGCCGAGCATCATTTCGGCGAGCTGGTGGTTGGTAAGGCCGATGCGGTGGTCGGTGAGGCGGTTCTGGGGGAAATTGTAGGTGCGGATTTTTTCGCTGCGGTCTCCGCTGCCTACTTGCTGCTTGCGCTCTTTGGCGAGGGCCTCGTGCTGCTTTTCCATCTCGACTTCGTAGAGGCGGGCGCGGAGGACGCGCATGGCTTTTTCGCGGTTTTTGATCTGCGATTTTTCGTCCTGGCAGCTTACGATGGTGCCGGTTGGCAGGTGGGTGATGCGGATCGCGGAGTAGGTCGTGTTGACCGACTGGCCGCCGGGGCCGGAGGAGCAGAAGGTGTCGATGCGGAGGTCTTTGGCCTCGATCTTGACGTCGACGTCCTCGGCCTCGGGGAGGACGGCCACCGTAATGGCTGAAGTATGGACGCGGCCCTGGGTCTCGGTTTCGGGGACGCGCTGGACGCGGTGGACTCCGCTCTCATATTTCATCTGCGAGTAGACGCGGTCGCCCTCGATGATGGCGATGACTTCTTTCATGCCGCCGACGCTGCTCTCGGATTCGGAGAGGACCTCGACCTTCCAGCGATGGAGCTCGGCGAAGCGGACGTACATCTTGAAGACCTCGGCGACGAAGAGCGAGGCCTCGTCTCCGCCGGTGCCAGCGCGGATTTCTAGGACGACGTTTTTCTCGTCGTTGGGGTCTTTGGGCAGCAGCATGACTTTTAAATCGTCTTCGATCTTGGGCAGGCGTGCCTGGAATTGCTCGAGCTCTTCCATGGCCATTGCGCGGAGGTCGGGGTCGCTCTCGCCCATGAGGGTTTCGGCGTCGGCGATGCCGGTCTTGATCTGCTTGTATTCGCGATACTTTTCGACCACGTTTTCGAGGTCGCGGTGCTGCTTGGCGATCTTCTGGTATTTTTCGTGATCGTTGACGATCTCGACCGAGCCGAGCTGGGCGCCGAGGTCTTCGTAGCGGTCTTCGAGTTGTTGCAAACGATCGAACATGTGCGGTTCCTTTGCGGGCGCGTGGCCCGGCTTGTCTTAATGTACTGATCTGGTTTGGGAACGATTGCGGACGAGCAGTATCGGCGGCGGGGGCCGCTAGACAAGAGCGCGGAAGGGGAGTAGCTGGCGCATGGTGATATTTTATCTCAAGCCCGTGGGACACCCACTATGTATATAAGATTCGTGACATGGCAGATCGATCCGGAGTCCCAGAAGTCGCGAGGCATTTTTCAGGTCGCATTCCAGCTTCGCGATCTCGGATGGCTTGATGAACGTCAGGAAGCGCAGCTTGAGGAGCTCCGACGGTGGTTTGACGCGAATCTTGAAAAACCGGATCGATTTACCACCGCAAAGCCTCCCTACTATCGCAAGGCGAGCAAAGCTATCTCCTGGTTTAAGGACACGGCCACGGAACATATATCCAAGATGCGCGAGATGGCCGCCATCTTGGAGAACCATGGACAAGCCGTTCGGATGCTCAAGGCCGAGCGGGTGGGCTATGTGGTCTATGAGGATGAGTGGCAGATCGTCGCAGAGCCATTTTCAGACGTGGATTGCTAATTGACGTGGAATGCTTATTCTTGATGCCTGGTGAGCGGACTTTCCGGTGGGCTCATTTGGGCTACAATTGGTCATGGCCGAGAATGCGGTGGTTCGATCCAGAATTAGCGCCGAAGTAAAAGAGCAGGCTACGGCTGTACTCGAAAACCTGGGCCTGAGTGTCTCCGATCTTATGCGGATCACTCTTACCCGCGTTGCCAAGGAAGGCGCGATTCCCTTCGAGCTGAATCCAAATAAGCTGACTCGGGAGACTCTTCGCAAGAGCGCTCGCGGCGAAGAGGTTCACCGGGCGAAGGACGCGGATGACCTGTTCGATCAGCTTGGCATCTGATGCGGATTCCTGAGTACTCCACGCAATTTCGTCGGGATGTGAAACGGGCGGAGAAGCGTGGCAGGAATATGGACAAGTTGAAAGTCCTATTAAGAATGCTGATCGAAGGCGACGCTCTGCCGCCGCACTATAAAGACCATCCTCTCAAACAAAATTGGCAGGGCTTTCGCGATGCTCATATCGAGCCGGATTGGCTGCTGATCTACGCCGTCGTCGAATCAGGCGGTGGGACGGTAGTTCGTTTTGAGCGCACCGGCACACACAGCGATTTGTTCGACTGAGGAGTTAGTTTCTCGAATTCGCCGCGATCAGCTCATTCCCCTTGGATCATTCTCCTTTGATCAGCCGTGAAGGCCAGCCGATGCGGACGAGCATGCCGTCCGGTCCGCAGATGCCGACCTCGTAGAGGCCCCATTCGCGGTGGCGCAGGATGCCGCCGGGACGGATGATCAGGTCGTCGACTCGTGCGGCGATGGCGTCGACGTCGGGCGTGCGGATGAAGACGCCGAAGGGGTTGTGCTCCTCGGGCACGCCCCAGGGGCCGGCCCCCGCCTGGGTCAGGTGCACCTCGCAGCCCCAGCCGGTCATGATGATGTAATTGGCGTCACCGCCTGTGCGGGCGAAGCCGAGGCGTTGCCAGAAGGGGATCGCGGAAGGCAGATCATTGCTCGGAACTATGGCGAAAGCGCCGACGCTCGGGATATTGGACATCCGTATGCTCCTCGGTATGCGGCTCGAAACACCGCTGCGAGTCAGCCTCTCACTTCAGGCGGCGATTTTCAAACGAATAAATTCTTGATGGAAGGCCAGCCCGGTTCGAAGGCAGCACGCTTTGGCCGTAGCTTTCGGCATCTATATTCGACATTGTGAGTGGAAGCCTTTTGGAATTCGCCGAACTCTGCGACGCCTTGGCGGCGACGACAAAGAAACTTGAGAAGCGGGCGTTGATTGCCGGGTGGCTTAAGACACTCTCCGTTGAAGACGCGGCGCGGGGTTCACTTCATCTGGCGGGGCAGGTGTTTGCCGAGACGGATCCGCGGCTGCTGAACTTAGGAGGCGCGACTCTCAGCAAGGCTTTGGCGCAGCTCTCGGGCGCGAGTGAGGCGGCGATGCATGAGGCGTATCGCCGGCATGGAGATTTGGGGGCTGCGGCGCAGGATTTGCTTGCGGCTCGGGCGGAAGTTTCGCCGACGCTGACTTTGGCTGAGGTCGAGGAGCAATTTGGCGAGATCGCTAGTGCAGGAAAAGCTGCTCCGAAGTTGGCGCTCACGCTGAAGCTGCTTGGCGGGGCGAGTCCGATCGAAGCGAAATATCTCATCAAGCTGGCGCTTGGCGATATGCGGATTGGGGTGAAGCAGAGCCTGGTGGAAGAGTCGATTGCAGCGGCTTTTGATGTCGATGCGGCGGCGGTGCGGCGGGCGGGGATGTTGGTGGGTTCGTTGCCGGAGGTGGTGCGGCTCGCAGCGGCCGGGCGGCTGGATGAGGCGCGGATGAAGTTGTTTCATCCGCTGGGGTTTATGCTGGCGAGCCCGGTGGAGAGTGTGGACGAGGCGTTGAAGCGGTTTGCTCAGGAGGTTGTGGCGGAGGCGCTCAACCCAGGTAAACCCGCAAAGAGCGCGGATGTAGCTGGGGCACCCGTGTTCCTTCCAGCGATCGGCGTGGTTGAGGGTGCGGATCGAGTGGCTGAAGTTGGAGGCCCCACATCTCAAAATCGAGATGTGGGGCACCCGGTTTTGCCCGTTCAAGAAGAGTTGGCTTCGTCGGAGGTTGCTGTGCTTCTTAAAGAGGCGCAGATTGAGGACAAGTATGACGGCATCCGGGCGCAGTTGCATTGCGGGGATGGGGAGCAGGCGGGGCGGGTGGCGTTGTTTTCGCGTTCGCGCGAGGACATGACGGCGGCTTTTCCGGAGCTGGCGGAGGCGTTTGCTTCGGTCGATGTTCCGCTCATTCTGGATGGAGAAGTGCTTGCCTGGGATGTTGCGAATTGGCGGGCGATGCCGTTTTCGGCGTTGCAGACGCGGATCGGGCGGAAGAAGGTCAATGATGCGATGCGAGAGCAGACGCCGGTTGTGTTCATGGCATTTGATGTGCTTTCGTTGGGCGGGGAGTTGATGCTGGAGCTTCCGCTGGCGGAGCGGCGCGCGAAGCTGGAGGAGTTCGCCGCGCGGAGTGGAGCTGGGGTAGTGGCAGGCTTTCGAGAGAAGAAGCCGGCGGCGAAACAGGGTGGTCTCTTTCTCGAAGACGAAGTTGCTCAGCCGGATGCGGTGGCGAGGTTGGTGGTCTCGCCGGTGACCATGCTGACGAGCGCTGAGCAGCTTGATCAGGCTTATACGGATGCGCGGGCTCGGGGCAATGAAGGCGTGATGATCAAGGCGCGGGGCAGCGTTTATCAGCCGGGGCGGCGGGGTTTGGCGTGGCTGAAGTTGAAGCGGGAGTTGGCGACGCTGGATGTGGTGGTGACGGCGGCGGAGTTTGGGCATGGGAAGCGTGCGGGAATTCTGAGCGACTATACCTTTGCGGTTCGCGATGGCGAAGAGCTTAAAAATGTTGGCAAGGCCTATTCGGGGCTGACCGATGCGGAGATCGCGGAGCTCTCGCAGTTTTTCATGGACCATACGATTGAGGACTTCGGTTATGTGCGCAGCGTGGAGCCGGTGCTGGTGCTGGAGGTGGCGTTCAACAACGTGATGCGTTCGGAGCGCCATGCGAGTGGGTTTGCTTTGCGGTTTCCGCGGATCATGCGGATCCGGCGCGACAAGCCGGTGGAGGAGATCGATACGTTGGCGCGGGTGGAAGAGATTTATGCTTCGCAGCCGGAGCTAGGGACATAGGGACTAGGGACATAGGGACTAGAAACAGAGATCGCGAGTACGGAAAGACTGGTGCGGAGGTTGGGTTCGGTGACACTACGATCAGGATGACAACTTTTTGGAAAGCGATACCGAACGGGGTGACGGCCGAAGTCTCGCACACCGCTTAGTGGGAGTGGCTGTGGTCGTGGCCGTGGTGGTGATGGCCGTGGGCGGAGACGGTCTCGACGGGCATGACGCACCCGTGGGCGATTTCGCACTCGACGTTTTCGAACTGGATCGTGGTGTGGTGGACCTGGAATTTATCGCGCAGCGTCACCTTGATCTGTTCGAGGATCAAGGCGCTTTCGGATGGCGGAATGTCGGCGATTGTGACGTGCGTGGCCAGGGCATGCGACTGCGAGCCGAGGCTCCAGACGTGGAGATCGTGGACGTCTTCGACGCCTGAGATATCACAGAGCGTGGAGCGGATCTCCGGCAGAGAGATGCCTTTTGGCGTGCCCTCGAGGAGGATGTTGAGGGTTTCGCGGACGATCGAGAGCGAGCTCCACAGGATGAGCGCGGCGATGATGATCGAGAGGACCGGGTCGATCCAGGTGCGGCCGGTGAAGAGAATCGCCGCGCCGCCGACGATGACGGCGGCGGTCGAGAGTGTGTCGCCGAGCATGTGGATGAGCGCGCTGCGGATGTTGACATCGTTGCTGCAGCGCGAGAGCAGCAGGGCGATGGTGCCGTTCATGAGGACTCCGGCGGCGGCGACGTACATCATGAGCCTCGGCTGGACGGGCTCGGGCACGGCGAGGCGGTGCATGGCTTCGATGGCGATCCAGAGCGGAGAGGACGAGGAGCGTGGTCGCATTCACAAAGGCCGCGAGGACTCCGGCGCGCTGGTAGCCAAAGGTCTTGGCGTCGGTTGCGGGGCGGCTTTGGAAGTAGACGGCGACGAAGGAGAGCAAGAGTGCGAGCGCGTCCGAAACATTGTGGCCGGCCTCGGAGATGAGCGCGAGCGAGTGGGCGCGGAGTCCGGCGACGAAGGTCACGGCAACGTAGGCAAGCGTCAGAACCAGCGAGAAGCGCAGGACGTTCTGCATCTTCTTGTTGGAGCTCGCGGCGGCAGCGTCAACGTGCATTCTTTATTTAGTCTATGCCGGGGTGGTGGGGGATTCAATTTTGCGTTTTGATGGCTTGGATGGTCTCTTCGCGGCGACGCACTGGCGGAGGATCGATGGCCTCTGACCGCGATTTTGCGCCGAGTATCTTAACGACCTCGTCTAAAAGCTTTCTGTCTAGCCGCATGGATGTTCGGATTACAGACATCGTGAATTCTCCGTCTCTTGATAAATTAATCGGATGAATTTCTTTGCACGTTACTTGCCGATCGCTTGGCATGACGTTGCTTGCGCGTTTAGCATCGTTCTAAGCAAAACAGATACAAAAATACCTTCTGAACGGAACTACTCGGATGTTTTCTGCCTCTCGTTATTACTTGCTGGCCTTCGTTGGCTTAGCTTTCTTTGCTTTTGGTCAAAGCCCCGTAAGTCAAACTGCTCCCGGACAAACGCCTGCCACGGTGCAGATGCCGAGCGATCCGGCGGAGCTGCTGGCTTTGGCGGCGAAGAAAAATGGTTTGCAGAATGTCGGTTCGGAGCCGCTGCACATTAAAGCGACCTATCAGCTGTTGAACGACAAAGGCGCCGTGAAAGAGACGGGGACAATCGATGAAATACGAGTTTCGGACAAGAAATACAAACTTACTTACACCAGCCCCAGCTTCAATCAGACGGATTATTCAACAGATGCTGGATTGTTCCGCAAAGGGGATCAAAATTGGGCCAGTTATCCCCTCTTTGTTGCTCATAACAGCCTGTACCCTTGGTTCCCCACAATAGATGGGGCGAGCAAAGCAAAGTTAGGTACCGAGACGATGGCACTCGGAACAGCCCAGCTGAACTGCATCACGCTGGCTAGCGATCAAGGTCTCTTTTCGTACAGCGGCCGTTACTGTTTCGATCAAAAAGCCCCGGTTCTTCGTCTTGTGGAAGAATTTCACGGCGCCAGCCAAAACATGTATAACTCCGTCGCGTCAGTCGGCGGAGTTTACGTGCCCGAAGACACTACTTATCTTGAAGTGGGCAAACCTCTGGTCAGAATCCACCTCGACTCGGTCAATGCGGTTCATAAGTTGGACGAAGACGTCTTCACGCATCCGCAGGATGCCGTTAAGATTCCGAGACGGTTGGTGACTGCGAAAACTGGACCGAAGTTGCTAGATTCATTTCCACCCGAAATCCCTTCCAATTCTCTCGCTGACCAGGGAAATATCGTAATCCAAGCCATTATCAATGCAGACGGTAAAGTTGTCGGCGCGAGGGCCCTTAGCGGGCCGGCGATACTAACGCAGGCCGCCGTAGGCTCAGCTCAGCGATCGATATTTGAGCCATTTCGTGTGGATGGCGAGCCAGCAGAGCTGTTCGTTGAATTCGATTACTCTTTTCATCACAATCGTCCCTGAGCGCTAAGGGGAATATTCTGACGCTCCGCGATAAGCGCTACCTTCTCGGCACGGTGGCTGCATTTGGATTCTTTGCTGGCCTTCGCAGCGGAAAGGGTGTTGCGGTGTCGCGGAGGCCGGACCAGTTTTCGGCGACGACGATGCTGTTTCCGGGTTGGTGGGGGTCGTAGCGGACCGAGCAGGGAAAATCGAGGCGGCAGGCGTGGATGTCGACGAAGTTTTTCAGCACGGTGACGTCCTGGGCGCACTCGTAGATCACGCCGGCGATCTCGTATTTGTAGATGATGAGGTCGATGGAGGGCTGGCCGTCTTCGGCGGCGAGCTCGGCGATGTCGATGACTGTTCCGTCGATGATGCGGCCGGTTTTGACGAGGTCCAGGCGCCGGGCGCGCTCGACCTCCTCAGCGCTGGGCCGCCTGCGCTGCAACAAATAATAAGCAATGCCGCCGGAACAGAGTGCCGCCGCAGCTCCGAGCACCCATGGGTCGCGCAGTGAAAGGGCCTGCATGGAAGTTCTCCGTTGCGCTGCGTTTCCAGGTCGGGCGGCGGTTTCTTTGCCGCGTCGCTCGCCGCCGGGAATGCTGCAATCTAGAAGCAGGATATCCCAGTGGCGCGTGCGGGGCCGGGGAGCTGCGATATACTTGAAGAGAACATGTTAAAACGCTCGTCTTCGCAGCCGGCATCTCATGCCGCTCTTTTCGTTTCTGGGAGCAAATCGTCAATCCAGACAATACAAGCCCCGGGGTCTGAAACCCGTCCGCGCATCCGCTCGACCACGGTTCTTTGTGTGCGGCGCGGCGGCAGTGTCGTTATGGCCGCGGATGGCCAGGTGACGATGGGCGACAGCGTGATCAAGCACTCCGCGCGGAAGATTCGGCGGCTCTACCAGGACAAGATTCTTGCGGGTTTTGCGGGTTCGACGGCGGATGCGTTTTCGCTCTTTGGCCGCTTTGAGTCGAAGCTGGAACAGTATGCGGGGAATCTGGGGCGCTCGGCAGTAGAGCTGGCGAAGGATTGGCGGACCGACAAGATGCTTCGCAATTTGGAGGCGTTGCTGGTGGTTGCCGATCCGAAGACGACCTTTCTCATCAGCGGCTCTGGAGATGTGATCGAGCCGGATGAGGGTATCGCGGCGATCGGCAGCGGGGGCTCTTTTGCTCTGGCTTCGGCACGCGCTCTGATGGAGAATACCGAATTGCCGGCGCGCGCGATTGCGGAGAAGTCGCTGAAGATTGCGGGACAGATCTGCATTTATACGAACGACCAGATCACGATTGAAGAGCTGACGGAAGCGCCAGCGGGCCAAGGTTGACTCTAGATGGAATGGCGCAGGCTGGCGCGGCAGAACAGCAGATCCTTCGGCTTCGCCTCAGGATGACAAAAGCTTAGGTTTGGGAAACAAGGAATACGAATATGGCAATTTATATGCCTGGGGCCGCTGAGGACCAGGAACTTGCACTGGATGATCTGACTCCGCGCGAAATTGTTGCGGAGTTGGACAAGTACGTTGTGGGCCAGCATGCCGCCAAGCGCGCGGTGGCCATTGCGCTGCGCAATCGCATGCGCCGGCAGAAGCTTTCGCCTGAACTGGCTGACGAGATCATGCCGAAGAACATCATCATGATCGGGCCGACGGGCGTGGGCAAGACCGAGATCGCGCGGCGCCTGGCGAAGCTGACGAATTCGCCGTTCCTCAAGGTTGAGGCCTCGAAGTTTACTGAGGTCGGTTATGTTGGGCGCGATGTGGAGTCGATCGTTCGCGACCTGGTTGAGATCGCCATCGACATGGTGCGCGAAGAGAAGCTTGAAGAGGTCGAAGACAAGGCGGAGATGAATGCCGAGGAGCGGCTGCTTGATTTGTTGCTGCCTCCGCCGTCGTCTGCTGCAAACTCGACTTCGGGTGGTGCGCCGGCTCAGCAGGGGCCGCAGAGTGTGCCTTCCGATGGGCTGAAGCAGGAAGCGGATGGGACGCTGACCTTTCCGGTGCCGAGCAACGAGTCGCATAACCGGACGCGGGAGAAGCTGCGTCAGCAGTTTCGCGAAGGCAAGCTGGATGAGCGCTCGGTCGAGATCGATGTGCGCGAGCGGAACACTCCGTCGTTTGAGATCATCTCCAATCAAGGCGTTGAGGAGATGGATATCAACCTCAAGGATATTCTGCCCAACCTTTTTGGACAGCGCACGAAGAAGCGCAAGATGAAGGTCGCCGAGGCATTTGAATATCTGGTGCAGGAAGAAGAAGGCCGCCTGATCGATATGGACCAGGTGACTCGTGTTGCGGTCGAGCGCGTCGAGAACTCGGGCATTGTCTTCTTGGATGAGATCGACAAGATTGCCGGGCGTGAAGGCGGCCATGGGCCTGATGTTTCGCGCGAGGGCGTGCAGCGCGACATTCTGCCTATCATCGAGGGAACCACGGTCAACACTCGCTACGGAATGGTGCGGACGGACCACATTCTCTTTATTGCCGCCGGCGCTTTCCATGTTTCGAAGCCGAGCGATTTGATTCCGGAGTTGCAGGGGCGCTTTCCGATTCGCGTTGAGTTGCAGTCGCTCACGGTTGAGGATTTTGTTCGCATTCTGACGGAGCCGAAGTCTTCGCTGACGAAGCAGTATTCTGCTCTGCTCGACACCGAGGGTTTGAAGCTGGAGTTCACTCCTGAGTCGCTCAAGGAGATGGCCCACTTTGCTTTCCGCGTGAACGAGACTACTGAGAACATTGGCGCGCGTCGTCTGCATACGATCATGGAAAAGGTGCTGGATGAGATCAGCTTCCTTGCTCCGGATTTGACGAAGGCGCGCAAGGGCGAGAGTGGGAACTTGCTCGATGTTGCCGCGTCGGCGCAGGAGAGTGGCGCGACCTTCCCGTTGCCGGTGATTGAGCGCGAAACTCCGTCAGGGATGGAGACGGTGGTGGTGATCGATCCGGAGTATGTGCGTCATATGGTGGCTTCGATTGTGAAGGACCAGGATTTGGCGCGGTATATTTTGTAGCCGCCATCCGGGCTGGCCGGCTTTTTATCGCGCCTGTGGTCGAAGAGCCGCCGGCCGCATTTCCAAATCAGCTTCCTGGCCAATTCGCACGACCAGCGGCGGCAATGCCTCAATGTCGGCCAGGGATGTGCGGAAGTTCACGATACAGACGCGCAAAGCGAACTTACCGTCGATAACTGCATTCGACAGATAAGCTTCGCCGCTATTTTGTAGACGAGTGAGCAGTTCTCGATTCAAGTCGTCCAGATAGTGCGCCACTTCCTCGCCGCCTACCTTGAGATCGATCGGAACATACCGGAAGGTCGTGATGCTCAGCGATTGGGTGAGGGCTTCCAGTTGCGGATACCGCGGAATTCGTTCGAAGAGTTCCTGGGCCAGACGAATGTCGTCCGAGATCATCTGAACATAGCCATCGCGACCAACTTGCTGAAGTGCGAGCCAGACCTTTAGAGCTCGAAACCCTCGTGAATTCTGAGGCCCGAGGTCGAAATAGTTGATGGCTTCGACTCCGAAGTGATAGTAGGGCGGATGGTAGGCGAATGCGTCGCGCAACTTCTCGGGGTTGCGAACCAGGGCGCAGCCGGCTTCCAAGGGCGCGTAAAGCCATTTGTGGGGATCGATAGCCACCGAGTCTGCCTCCTTAAGTCCGGCGAACTCCGCAGGTGCATTGGGCAGAACGGCGGCCACTCCGCCGTAGGCGCCATCCACATGGAACCAGAGATCGAACTCGCGGCAGATGGCGGCGAGGTCAGCTAGGGAATCGATTGCTCCGGTACTTACCGACCCCGCGGTTCCCACTATCAGGAAAGGCTTGTCACCCGCGTAGAGATCGCTGGCGATCTGCTTTCGCAAGGCGCCCAGGTCGATCCGCATTTGGTCGTCCGTAGCAATCCAGCGGATCGCGTCGGTTCCTATCCCTGAAATGTCCGCTGCTTTCTGGATCCATGTATGCGTCTCCTTCGAGCAGTAGACGCGCAGCCTGGCTTCCGCTATGCCTTTGGTGCGCAGATCTGGGCCGCCCTTTGCCTGACGAGCGGCAAGGAAGCAAACGAGATTGGCCATGTTGCCGCCGCTTACGAAAAGACCGGCGCAATCCGTCGGGTAATCGAGTAATTCGGCGATCCAGCGGATAGTCTGGGCCTCGATCTCACTGGCCATCGGTGACAGGAGCCACGCTCCTACATTGGGGTTGACGGATGCGGCGAGCAGTTCGCCGAGCGCGCCGATAGGCGCGGCGGACGAGGTGATGTACCCCCAGAAGCGCGGGTGACCGTTAAGGAGAGAGTGGTCGAACAGGAGGTCGGCTGCGTGGGCCATCAATGTTGCCGGGTCTGCTCCCTGGCGTGGTAACGAGCGTTCGGCGCTCAGCGCGAGGCGCACCGCAGAGGGCGACTCCGCAGGGGTTACGGGACGGTTGGGAAGTGAATCCAGAAAGCCTGCTATGCGGTCGATGAGCTGATAGCCCAACGCTCGGAACTCGTCGGAGCTGATCTCTAACGGAGATCGTCTGGCATAAAGATCGTTGCCGAAGCCCGCGATAGCTTTGTCGTCACCCATATCAACCTCTCTGGAGAATGTTAATCAATGAGAGGCAGAGTTAAGAATCGCGGCAGTTACATAATTCTTTGGGTGTTCGTTGCTGGAGGCAGCGCCATGCGCTTTTCCATCTCGCCGCGGACTTTGGTCAGGCCGTAGACGCAGCCTTCGAAGGACTCCGCGAGCTTCTCGAAGAGCGGCGCTTCGCGGGCGTATTCGAAGACGTTGAATTGGGAGACGATCCAGTAGCTTTCTTTTCCGGCGCGCACCATTTGCAGGAAGCGTATGCGCTGCCGCCAGAGGTGCAGCGACTCGGGATACATGCCGGTGAGGAAGAGCGTGTAGTCGCCGATGTGTTTACGGATGTGGCGCTCCTGGTCGAAGGAGGCGGCGGTGCCATGAACGGGATCGGAGGCGGCCATCATTTCGCCGATCTCTTCGATGGGCTGACCCTCGGCGTTGCGCAGGCTGTAGAGGCGATCGGATTCGCAGAAGTCGGTGAGCAGATCGGCCACGTAGCTCGAGATCTCGGCGTCTCGAATGCCCACGTGTTCGGAATAGCACTGTTCCACTAGCTGATGAAATAAGGAACGCAGTGAATGCGACTCTGGAACCATCGATTCTCCTCGACCGCAAAAACAGGGTTAAGCAGAGGTGTCCGAAAGTCGCGACGTAGGCTTTTTCATTGGAGGAAAAAGCCTGCCCGGAATTACGGTTCCGCGTGACGCTTACCCTGGTTTTGCTTTGGCGTACTGAAATTCATCTTCCGTTAATCCAGAATGTACCGAACGTTCGCCCGATTACCAAGAAAGATCGGCGGAGGTACCCACTTCGCTAGCAGTCTTTCACTTGAACTGCGAGCCGGGGCCACCTTCGTAACCAAATGCGGTCACGACGAGTGGTCGCTTTGGTTATCGATCATCAGTTGCCGATCATCAGTTATCGACGATCACCGACCAGCAGGTGATGGCGCTGGGAATGGTGGTCCAGTATCCGTATTTTTCGTAGATCTGCGCGGCCTTTTCGGCGGCCTGCTTGGTCGTTAACCCGGTGCTGTCGATTTGAGGATCGGAGGCGTTGCGGATTGCGGCCCATTTTGGGGCCGGCGTCGTCATCTCACTGATGACCATGCCGAGCACGGCGTCGCCCATCTCGACGGTTCCGCCGAGACCCTGTAGCCCGTAGTCATTTGCGGAGTCGTCGAAGGCGAAGAAGTCGGTGGTGACTACGTCGGGAACCGGCATTGCCGATGCCGCTTTGGTGAATATTTTGGGCGCACGCGTCGATGCAGGCAAATGGGAAGTGTTAGCGAGAAAGAGTTTCTCCGCCTCCGCTGTCGACTTGTGGGTGAGCTTGGAGCAGGCATAAACGGCGTTATGGAAAGGCTGAGATTTGAAGCTCTTGAGGCAGTCGAAGCGGACCGATTTGGCGGTCAGCACGTCGCCGAGCACGACCTTGGCGCCGATTCCGCCGGCGGTGCCGGTGGTGATGATGAGCTTTGGCTGAGCCTCGGCGATGATCTGCGCCCATAGCTTGGCGATCGGCATTTTGGGGCCGTCCTGGCTGAGGTGCAGTTCCGATTTCATGCACTAGCACCTTCTTGCCGGCGATGGTGGTGAGGAAGTAGCTGCCGAGGCGCTTGTTGTTATACGACGGCGCTCCCTTGCGGATGATCGGCGCGAAGTCGGTCGTATAGTTGTGCGCGTAGTAATACCAGGCGGTCTTGCTGGGATAGCCGGGAGTCAATGTATCGGCGAGAGCCTTGGCTTCTTCGACAGTCCACGTGACCACGACATAGTCGGCCTGCGGGAGCGGATCGGTCGGGGAAGGTTTCGTCGCCAGCGGTGCGGGTATCGGCGCCTCGGCCGATGGCCAGGGAATGGGGGAACGGGCGGCAGCCAGCATGATGGCCGCGGGCGGAAGCGTATGCGGCGAGTAGGTGGAGGCGTCTTCGGAATCGAAGGTGATGATGTGCCGCGACAGATCGGGAACGGATGCGATGGCTCTTAGATGTTTTGGCGGAGGGTTTTCTGGAGATTCGAACGTTTTTCTTGATCACTTGCTTCTCCTGGCCGCCGGTCGTGAGTTTCAAACCCGGCAGGAATGTCGCTGAAGGATGGTGAGCGGCATCAAGGCTCCGTTACAAATCTTTGCTACAAAGATTCGCGCGCGCTCGTAACAGCGGCGAAGTATAGCGCGGCGGCCAGATCGCGGGCAAGAAGAAAGGCAGCCCGGATTGGGCTGCCTTTGGTGGAGGGTTTCGGATCGGTTTAGTGTGCGCCTACGGTCTCTTTGCTTGCTCCGAGTTCGGCGAGCCGCGTGGCGAGTAGCTTTTCCAGGTTGACGAGCGCGGCGCTGAAGCCGTCGATGCCTTCCTGCAGCTTGTCATGCGCCATGCGATCGGCGGCGTGCATTTTGTCGAAGGTCGCCTTGTCGATGGTGAGCTTCTCGACGGTCTCCTGCTTAGCCTTGGCAGGGTCGAGCTTGCGGGGTAGATCGCCGGTCTTCGCTTCGAGCTCTTCGAGAAGCTTGGGAGAGATGGTCAGCAAGTCGCATCCGGCCAGCTCTTCAATCTCGCCGATGTTGCGGAAGCTGGCGCCCATGACCACGGTCTTGTAGTCGTACTTCTTGAAGTAGGTGTAGATCTTGGTGACGGACTGGACGCCGGGATCGTCGGCACCGACGTAGTCCTTGCCGGTGTCCTTCTTGTACCAATCGAGGATGCGGCCGACGAAGGGCGAGATGAGGGTGACGCCGGCTTCGGCGCAGGCGATGGCCTGGTGCAGACCGAAGAGCAGGGTCAGGTTACAGTGAATGCCTTCCTTCTCGAGAATTTCGGCGGCCTTGATGCCTTCCCAGGTGGAGGCGATTTTGATCAGGATGCGTTCTTTGGAGATGCCTACATCCTTGTACTGCCCAATGATCTCGCGGGCCATTTTCAACGTAGCGTCCGTATCGAACGAGAGGCGGGCATCGACCTCGGTCGAAACGCGACCGGGCACGATTGCGAGAATGCGCTTGCCGAAGGCTACAGCCAGGCCCTTAAAGGCCAGCTTGGCCACGTCGTCGTCGCTGGCGTGGTCGCCGAGCTTCTTCTTTGCGTCCAACAGGACTTCGTCGACGATTGGCTGGTACTGCGGCAGCTGGGCGGCGGCGGTGATGAGGGACGGATTGGTGGTCGCATCCTGCGGCTTCACCTGCTTAATGGCTTCAATATCGCCGGTATCGGCGACGACGGTGGTCATTGTGCGGAGCTGCTCGAGCAAGGTAGACATGGAATTCCTCCAACCTATTCACCTTGCACTTTAGCAGGAATCGTGTTCCGCAGCCAAAGGGTTCCTTGTGAATCAGGCGGTAATTTTGTGTTCTACAGGTTGGATGCGGAAACCGGATTATGGAGTCTTCCGATCCCTTGAACGGCAACCTCGACTTCATCGCCGGGTTTCATGGCGGCGACGCCGGCCGGGGTCCCGGTCGGGATCAAGTCCCCTGGCATCAGCGTCATGGCGGCGGTGATGTAGCGCAAGAGGTGAGCGATGGGAAAGATCAGGTCGAGGGTGTTGCCCTGTTGGCGAACCTCTCCGTTGAGCCGCGTTTCGACGCTCAGGCCGGCGTCGGGGTCGATCTCGTCGGTAACAATCGGGCCCACCGGGCAGAAGGTGTCGAAGCCTTTGGCGCGCGACCACTGTCCGTCGGACTTCTGCAGGTCGCGGGCGGTGACGTCGTTCACGATGGTGTAACCGCGGATGTACTGCTTTACGTCCTCTTCGGGGCCGATCCGGCTAGCGCGCTTTCCGATTACGATGGCCAGCTCGCCCTCAAAGTCGACCCGCTGAGACTGGGGCGGAATGTGGATTGTTCCACCCGGCGGGAGGATTGAGGAGGGGGCTTTCAGGAAGAGCAGGGGTTCTTTTGGGACTTCGTTGCCGAGCTCGGCGGCGTGGTCGCGGTAATTGCGGCCGATGCAGACGATCTTCGACGGCTTGACGGGAGCGAGTAGCCTGGCACGGTCGAATCGAATTGGTTCGAAGCTATTTGCGTCTTTGGCGTCCGGTGTCGCCCAGGGGTCTTCCTCGGGCGACGGCAGGAGGCGCTCGATCCAGTCATTTCCCACGCGGTCGCGGACTTCGCCATACCTGGGACCAAATTCGGTTTCAAAACGGCAGTAGCGCATCGGGTGGTACTCCTCAAGTAGTTACGGCTTCAAGTTAGGGCTTTGGTGGCAGGGTTTCCTGGACTTCGGTTGAGTGCGGGCTTTCGTTGCCGTCGCGGTCGATGGCGGTTACGGTGTAGCTGTAGGCGATTCCGGGTTGCGCAGTTGCGTCGCGGAATGCCGGCGAATCGGTTGGTTTGCCCGCAGCCGAGATTCGGACGGGTTTGCCGCCGGGGTCGCTTCGGTAGACGGCGTAACCGGCAAGATCGATCTCGGTGTTGGGCGTCCATGAGAGGTCGATCGCTCCGTCGGCCGGCGCAGCGACGGCGGCCAAGCCGGTGGGCGCGGCGGGCGGAAAGACATCTTTGGTATCGACAATGATCTCGGCGTTTGACGGCCCGGCAACATCGATCGATTTCCCGCCGACGCTGACCGTCATTACTCTCGAGATGCGGTAGCTGTAGCGCTGGTCAAAGGCGGCGTCCGGGTCGAGGGCCTTGCCGGGGTCTGCTCCAGCGGGCATTCGAACCGTGAGCGTTTGCTGCTTCAACGTGGGTTGGCTGCCTCCGAGTGGAGATTGCGACGCTGGTTTCGCTTCGGACCTGGCCGGAGCGGGAAGCGATAGCAGCGTGCGTTCGATGTCGACCTTGTGGTCGGTGCCGGGAAGCGAGGCTGGCTGCCATTGCAGCAGGACGCCGTTTGCGGTGATTTCGGCGCTGGCGTGAATGAAAGCCGGTGGCGCCGATCCGGCTGACGTGTAGGCAATATTGGACGCCCCGGCCGAGCGTCCGTGCATGCTGAGGACATCGATCGAGTAAGACAGCAGCCGGGGGCTTCCGCTGGTCAGATCTGCTGGGAGCGAATCGTCGTAAGTGGCGGGCTTTCCTACTTCGAAGCTCACCGTACCGACAACGAGGCAAGGTTGATCGTCGGTCCTTCGGCAGATTTGAACGGGTTGCATTCCTTTGAGCGGCAGCTTGTCGGTGGTGCGGCGAGGCATTGTCCAGGTGAGGGTGACCCGGTCGCCGACGCGGTTGGCGGCCAAGTCGCTGACGGGCGTGGGTAGCTGGAGGCTGGGCGCCTGGGGTGTTCCGGTCTGGCCGCAGCCAGCGAGGAGGAAGGCCACGAAGCCGGATATCAGCGCCTGGGTTGATCCGGCAAGGAAGGGCTGAAGCTTTCGTGCGCGGGTGAGACGGCTGGTGTTCACGATCGGCGGGCGGTGCGACGGCATCGTCTCAAGACTAGCAGAGGCAGTTTGTTGCTGATGGTTAGGAGCCGCCTACCAGGCTCCGAAGCGCCTGACGAATTTCGGGGTCGGCGAATTGGTATTCGGCCTGGGTCAACCTGGCCGGTAGCACGTGGGCGCTAGCCAACAATGCCTGGTCGGCCATTTCGCCGAAGGCCAGCCGGAGCGCGAAGGCGGGCGCGGGAAGGATGGTGGGACGATGCAGGGCAGAACCGAGGGCGTGTGTGAATTCCGCATTGGTGATGGCGTCGGGGGCCACGACGTTGACCGGGCCTTTCATCTCCGGGTTATCGACGCAGAACTTCAGAATTCCGACGGCGTCGCGGAGAGTGATCCAGGGCATCCATGCGTGGCCGTCGCCGAGCTTTCCGCCGAGCCCGAGGCGAAAGAGCGGCAGCAGCTTCGCCAGTGCTCCGCCCTTGGGCGACAGAACCACTCCAAAACGCGCATGGACGACACGAATGCCGGCGTCTGACGCGGCCTGGGTGGCGGCTTCCCAAGCGACGCAGGTCTCGGCGAGAAATCCATTGCCGTGCGGCGACTCTTCGCTGAGGAGTTCCTCTCCGCGGTCGCCATAGATGCCGATCGCCGAAGCGCAGACGAGGACCTGCGGCAGGGGATCGAGCCGGGTGAGCGCCTTGACCAGAGCGAGCGTACTTTGCACCCGGCTGCTGACAATTTCGCGCTTGTATTTCTGCGTCCAGCGACCTCCGGCCACATTTGCGCCGGATAGGTGGACGGCCGCTTCTACGCCGGTCAGCTCCCGTGGATCGGAAAAAGGCTGACTTGCGGTGGGGTCCCAAACGATGGTTTTTCCGCGAGTCTGCTCGGAGCGATTGCCAGAGTGACCCCGGACCAGGCGAATAGGAAGAATCTGATCCGAAGCCCAGCTTTCGATCAGCGCGTTCCCGATCATGCCGGAAGCGCCGCTCACCAGAACTCTTTGCATAATTGCCGATTTTTCCGTCGCTGGCGTTTCTGTCATATGCGGCCTAACCCCCAAACGATATGCGCCCGCTCGCGAACTTGCGAAAATCTCTGAAAAAAAGACAAGACAATGACAACTCGTTCGGACCTATCTGCCTAGGATTGATGCAGATTGGATCGTAAAACGATGAATCCCCACTGAATGGGAGCAATTTTTCCCTAGCAGCTTTTAGGGAACCGGCGGGAGCGGAGAGCGAAGACCATGAATCGGATCGTGGATTCGGCTGCGTACTAAATCTGTAACGATTGGCTTGCCGCCCCGACTATTGGAGGGTGACGCAGGGTTGGCATAAGGCGGTTCGGAGTCAATTATTGATTCCCCCGCCACATCCGCACCTAACAATCGACAGTGTGAATTTTTTGAAGAAAACGAAATCGATTTTGATCAGAGTGGAATATATTTTATCCAGAGCAACAGGAATCAAGCGAAAAGCGTCCAAGAACTAGTGGAATAGTGGGGAGGACATCATGGAATCGAACGACGTATTGGTGGAGGCAGTAGGTAAAGAAGGCGTCGCGACCAAGTTAAAAGAGACGAAGGACAAGACGGAGATCGACCCGGAGAGCGCCGAGGCGTTTATCGCCGAGAAGCATATCGGCGAGCGAATCAAGCGGTTGCGCCTTAAAAAATCAATGGGGCTGGTGGAGTTAGGCCGCCACACGGGACTCTCGGCGAGCTTCTTGTCTCAGTTAGAGACCGGCCGAGTGGTACCGACGCTGAGGAACCTGGCGCGAATTGCGATGGTCTTCAGCAAGGACCTGTCTTATTTTTTCGAGAGTGAGCCGAGCACACTGTTTCGTGTGCACCGGAAGAAGGAGCGGGTGCGTCTGCCACAGAGCGGAGTCGACGACCCGACCTATTATTTCGAGAGTCTTGGATATATGGTTCCGGACCGTCAACTGGACCCATATTATGCCGAATTTATTCCGCTGAAGAAGACTGCCGATGTGCGCCCTCACGTCCATCCTGGGTACGAATTTCTTTACCTGCTGGAAGGGGAAATGGAGATCCGCCACGCGGACAAGACCTACGCGATCGAGGCCGGGGATGGCATTTACTTTGACGCGAGTACTCCCCACGCCTACCGATGCCTGGGCAAAATTCCAGCGGTGGCCATCATTGTGACGATGCACCAGCAAGCGAGCAACCAGCCTGCTATTCATTTGAGGCCAATGGGAGCGATGATGGGCAGCCGATCGCAGCAATCTGCGGGTTCGCTTCCTCGGTCAGCGATGACCGCGCAGAAGGTGGGCGACCAGCCGGTGGCAACAGCCGCGGCCCAGAACTTCGTCTAGAGATAGCTGAGAGGCCCACGCTGCTGGTGATTGGCAGCGTGGGCCTCTGCACGTCCGATAGCTTATTTTGCTTAGAAACTACTCCGGAGCTGGAGCGTTGCTTTCTGGAGCGGACGCCGGTGGAGCCGCAGCCTTGGCGGCCCGCTTCTTCTTGACCGGTGGAGGCGGAGGCGGTGGCGGTTCCAGTGACGGGTCAAAATACAACAGCCGCGCGCAGCTCTCGCAGGTAAGCAACTGGCCGCTGCGGATCTGGTTCCATATCTGGGGCCGCAAATACATTTGACATGCCAGGCATCGTTGGCCCTGGACCCTCGCCAGACCCGTTTTCCGCGAGGACGACGAAATCCGGTCGTAGGTAGACAGGATTGCCGGATCTACTTCCTTGCGGTGCACTTCGCGCTCCGCTTTCAGGGCGGTGAGCTGTGCCTGCTGATCCTTGGCGATGGCCTGGGCTGAGGTTTTTTCCTGGTCCACCAACGTTTGCTGCTCAGCCAGAGAAGTGACGGCCGCGGCGCGAGAGGTCTGCAGCGCCTCGATCTTTTCCATGATCTGTAGCTGCTGATCGTCGATCTTGCTGACTTCGGCTTCAGCGAAGTCGATTTCGTGCTGCAGTGCGCGAAACTCGTCATTCGTCTTGACGCTGCTGCTTTGTCCGCGATATTTGAGGACCTTCTGCTGAAGGTCTTTGAGGTCACTGTCGAGGCGACGCCGGCGGGCTTCTTCCGCGGCGATTGCCTTGTCGGCGCCGTCGAGCGAGGCTCTATGACCACGCAGCTTCTCTTCAAGAGAGGCAAGTTGTTTGGGTAGTTCCGCGATCGAGTGCAGCAGTTGAACGATCTGCTCGTCGACTTTCTGCAGTCGGATTAAGTGTTCGAGTCCAGCATCCATGCGGTAACTTGAGTTTAACATGCTCCTTGGCTGGGACGGCCGAAGGAGTCATTCACGATCGAAGCGCGGGCTTCGATTCGCTCGAAAAGGGCGCTAGTTCTGCATCTTGTGGCAGGGGCAAATCCTCTAAGGTTGAGAGATGAGCACGGCGACCGAAGCAACGGCAGACCAGGCGGCGCTGCAGGCCGCCGACGCGGCGTGGAAGCCGAGACACAATCCCTGGGCGATCGCGGTCACCGTGACCCTGGCGACCTTTATGGAGGTGCTGGACACCTCGATCGCCAACGTGGCGCTGCCGCATATTGCCGGCGGTCTTGGAGCCTCTCAGGACGAGGCGACGTGGGTGCTTACCTCGTACCTGGTCTCGAATGCCATTATTCTGCCGGCCAGCGCTTATCTGACCTCATTCGTGGGTCGAAAGCGTTTCTACATGTGGTGCGTGGTGCTGTTTGGCATCAGCTCGATGTTGTGCGGACTTGCGCCGTCCCTGCCTTTGCTGATCCTCTTCCGCGTATTGCAGGGAGTGGGCGGGGGTGGTCTCGCTCCGAGCGAACAGGCGATTCTGGCTGACACGTTTCCGCCGCATAAGCGCGGGCAGGCTTTTGCCGTCTATGGGCTTGCGGTGGTTTTTGCGCCGGCGATCGGTCCTACGCTGGGCGGCTACATTACCGACCATTTTGACTGGCGCTGGATCTTCTTCATCAACGTTCCGGTGGCGATCATTTCACTTTTCCTGACCAATCGGATGGTGGAAGACCCGCCGCACATCCATCGGGAAGTGGCGATCATGAAGAAGCGGGGGTTGAATCTCGATTATTTTGGGTTTGGCCTACTCGCGGTCGGTTTCGGTTCGCTCGAGTTCATCCTCGACAAGGGCCAGGAAGACGACTGGTTCGGATCGCGGCTGATCACGTTCTTTATTGCACTCTGCGCCACATCGCTCATTTTGCTGATCGCCTGGGAGATTCGGCAGATTCGACAGAAACATCGGCCGATTCTCGACCTGACGCTGTTTCGCAATCGGACCTTTGGCGTCTCGTTCATCCTGATGTTTGTGCTGGGATTTGCCTTGTTTGGAACGACTGTGCTGATTCCCCAATTCACGCAGACATTGCTGGGCTACACAGCCGAGCAGGCGGGGATGGCGATCTCTCCTGGCGGATTTACGGTGATGCTGATGATGCCGCTGGTCGGCTTTCTGGTGGGGCGCGTCGATCGCGCGATATCTGATCGCTTATGGCTTTGCCAGTACGGCGGCAGCGCTCGCCTTGATGCACACGCTGACTCTTGGAGTGAGCTTCGAGTATGTGGCGATGTTGCGCGTCTTTCAGGCGTCGGGGCTGGCGTTTCTTTTCGTGCCGATCCAGACCGTCTCGTATACCGGAATCTCGCGGGAGAAGAGCAACGATGTCTCTGGACTGACAAACCTGGCGCGGAATATCGGGGGAAGCGTGGGAACGTCGTTTCTGGTCACGTGGCTGGCGCGACGCGGCCAGTTTCATCAAGACCGGCTTGCCTCGCATCTCGACCCAAACTCTCTGGGCATGCGGCAAAACATCGAGGGCATGGCGAATTATTTTATGCACGCTCCGCGAGGGCCGCATTCGATGGCGCTGGCGCGAGCCATGGCGCAAGGAAATATCTATTCCGAGCTGCTGCGACAAAGTGCGATGCTCTCGTATCTGGATGTGATCACCGTGCTTGCGATTGGCTCGGCAGGAATGGTTCCGCTGGTCTTCCTCATCAAGAAGCGCGGCGCCGCTAAGGGGCCGATGGCGGTGCATTGAGCGTTAGGTCACGGGCGGATGAATTTATCGGTCCGCCTCCCCGAAGCGGGACGAATCCTGCTAGCCTTCAGATGAATCCCGCTGACAGGAGATGAGCATGGCTGACGAAACCGAAGACGAATTTGACGATGAGATAGAAGACAACGAGCTTTCCGATGAGGAAGCTGAGGAGCGGTATCTGGCGATCCTGCAGTCCGCGACGGACATTACCTCGGCAGCGGTATCGAATGCCGGCGCGCAGGCGCTCGAGAATCCCGATCAGGTCGCGGCACTTTTCACGAAGGTCTTTGACGCGATTGTGAACTTGTAATTCTGGAACCGTGCTCTTAACTGACTCGAGCCCCGACCTGACGGTTGGGGCTTCGTCGTTATTGAGCGTCTTCTGTGGCGCGGGTCTTCGCTTCGGCTGCGATTTTGTCTTTCGCCTTTGACAGCAGGCGCAGATAGTTGTCGGAAGAGGGAGTTCGCAGCGAATCTTCAAGCGCTTTGCGATAGCCGCCGGAGTAGATCGCGTACAGCACCACCAGCGAGCAGCCGACGCCCAGGGCGAAGCCGAAGAAGAATCCATAAAAAGTGCTGGCAAAGAATTCCAATCCTCAACCTCTCTGAGTTTGCGCGGCGGTCGCCATGGATATCGTGAGTTCATCTTAGACGCAGATGAAAATCAACGGACTCCGATGAAATCGGACGGCGTCCACTGCAATGGCTGCCATGTCTGCGCTTTCGATAACGCTAGTTTGAGTAAGGAGTGAGGAACCGAATGCCGCTCTGTGGCGTATCTTTTGACTTGAAAGGCGTTCGCCGCCTGACAGGAGATTGAGATGACGTCCCCAAATGTTTTCCCGGCATGGAGCGACCAGCAGCGCGCCACTTTCTACTACCAGATGGCCGCGGTCCAGAAAGATGAAGTGCTTGGCGTTCTGCTGGCGCTCTTCCTGGGCAGCTTTGGTCTTCACCACTTCTATCTGAAGCAGAACGGCCTGGGCATTCTCTACTTGCTGCTTTTCTGGACGGGAATTCCGGGATTTCTAGGGTTCATCGAGGCGTTCTTTATGCCGGGCAGGGTGCGGCGTTATAACGCCGCGCAAGCGGCTTATATCGCTGCCACTTTGGGGCCGGCGCAAGGGAATTTGAATCCCGGTTCTTCGATTGCAGTGACGTGTCCGGCGTGCAAAGGGGTCATCGCACAGGGCGCTAAATTCTGCGCCCAGTGCGGAGCTACCGCGACGGCGTAGCAGGTATTCCAGATTCGCCACAGCCACGGTTACATATTGGTGTGGCCGTGACGCATTTCTTCGTTGAACGTGGGTTTTGTGTCCTGGAGCGCTTGCTCCATCTTGGCCTGGAAATCCTCGGCGTGGTCAAGCAGGCGGGGCGTTGGGGACGCGTAGCCGGCGGTGGCGTGGATATAACCTTCGCGTTCGAGCGTGGCGGCGATGGCTTCGAGCACTTCCGGCGTGGTGTTGAGGTATTGCGCGTCGCGGGGATCGGCAATCCAGACGGGTTCTTTGCCGCCGAGCACGCCGGAGAGCCAGTAGATTTTCGACTTGAGAAAATCGGTGCGCGTCGCGTCGTCGGTGTCGGTGAAGAAGAACTTCTTTTGCCAGCGGCTGTAGTAGCGCGTTGTTACTGGAACCGGTTGACGGTTGCCGCTCTTCACTAGTTCGAGCTGGCCATAGTCGAGCGTCTTGCGGATGGCGTTATAGATGAACGTCTCGGCGTAGGGCTGCTCGGGTGCAGCGACGATCTCGGCGAAGGTGACCGTCATGCTCGCGGAGATTTTGGCAAAGAGTGTCGGAGGATGGCCGTCTTCGAGGCGCACCAGGCCGTGGACGATGTAGGTGTCCGCGCCGGAGGTCGAGCGATGAAACGGCCAGGCGAATTCGCCCATGCTGATCGGCAGGCCGGCGACTGTGACGTAGGCATCGGGACGCGGATTCCTGAGCCGGCTCGCGGCCTCGCGCAGGTGCAGCGTCATTGCCGGCAACAGTTCGTCGCCATTCAAAGCCTTCTGATGGAAGTCGAAGGCATCGCTTAGCTCGAGCAGCGTGGAGTGGCCGGGAGAGGCGTCTGCGGTCAGCGCGAGCTGGAAGCGGGAGGTAGGTTTCTGATGGAAGTCGGTTCCGGCTTCGACAGAGAGGATTTGCAGTCCGGCTTCGCGAGCGGCGACGCCCAGCGTTTCGGTTAGGGAGGTTTGTAAGTTCGCGGTCATAGTGTGATGGAGATCCTTAATAAGCCTTCTTATTCTAATTGACTAAGTGGGCGACGGTCGCTTTGGGTCTGCCCGAAGCGTGGATGGCCTCGAAGCTGGCCAGCAGCTTTCTTTATGGTGTGAGTCCGCATGATCTGGCGACGTTTGTGGCTGTGCCGATTATTCTTGTCGGGGTCGTATTGCTGGCTTGCTGGATTCCGGGGCGGCGGGCGGCGCGGGTGGATCCGCAGACTGTGCTTCGCTATGAATAGAACGCACTGAGCAAACCAGAAGAGGAGGCATTGCGGCAGGGGAATTCGCCGCAATGCCTCTTGGTTCTTACCAGGGAAGTTCCTGGCCCATGTGGATGAAGCGGCCACTTGGGCCGTCGGCGCCGAGGAGGGCGAGTTCGACGCTTGTCTTGGCTCCTTCAGGGATTTCCATAGGAGCGGCATCTGTTCCCATGTCGGTTTTGACCCAGCCGGGGTGAGCGGAGTTGACCTTGATCGGCGTGTCTTTCAGTTCCCAGGCGAGGTGGGTGGTGAAGGCGTTGAGCGCCGATTTCGAGGCGTCGTAGGCGAAGCTCTTGAAGTTGTAGATCGGGCTGTTGGGGTCGGCGTGGAGGGTGCTGGAGCCGAGGATGCTGGAGAGGTTGACGATGCGGCCCGCGGGGCTCTTTTTGAGCAGGGGCAGGAACTCACGGGTGACGGCAACCACTGAGAAGAGGTTGGTTGAGAAGATCTTCTGCAGCTCTTCCTCACTCGTATCGATGACGATGGGGGTGAATCCGTGCGACGAGGCGACTCCGGCGTTGTTGATTAGAACGTCGAGCTTGCCAAAGGTCTTGTCGATGTATTGGGCGGCGGCGGTGCGGTCGGCGGCGCTGGTGACGTCGAGCTTGACCGGGTAGGCGTCGATGCCGGAGGCTTTGAGCGTGGCGGCGGTCTGCTCGGCGTCGCTCAACTTCCGCGAGGCGACGACGACGGTGACTCCTTTTTCTCCGAGTTGCTTGGCGGTCTCGAGGCCAATTCCGCGATTGGCTCCGGTAATGAGTGCGACTTTCTTGTCTGAAGGCATGGGTGGTTCTCCTAACGAGTAGATGTGGCTGGGGCGAAATCGGAGCACCGAATTGGGAAACTGTGCGGAAGAGTTCCTTTCTCGTCTGGGACGCTGTTGACAAGCATGGGACGCAGAAAACTCATATCAGACGCGGCAACGGTCATCTGGCCTTACAATTAAGGTGAACTCTGAAAGAAAAGTCCTTATTTCATGTCATCTAACGGTTATTCGCGGTCTTCGCGGCGCGGCCTGCGCTCGCTCTTCAGTCTTTTTTCCAGCGATCTGGCTATCGACTTAGGCACGGCCAATACGCTCGTCTACGCGGCGGGCAAAGGCATTGTCGTCAACGAGCCTTCGATCGTTGCGATCAACAAAAACACCGGTGAGGTTGAGGCGGTCGGCAAGGAAGCCAAGGAGATGCTCGGGCGCACCCCGGGCAACATCGTGGCCATCAAGCCGATGAAGGACGGCGTCATCGCCGACTTCAAGATCACCGAGAAGATGTTGAACTACTTCATCCATAAGGCCCATAACCGCAAGATGCTGGTGCATCCACGCATCGTGATCGGTGTGCCGTCTGAGATCACGCAGGTGGAGAAGCGGGCGGTCGAGGACTCGGCTTACCGGGCCAAGGCGAGCGAGGTGTTTCTCGTCGAGCAGGCGATGGTGGCTGCAATTGGCGCGGGTTTGCCGATTACCGAGCCGAGCGGCAACATGGTCGTCGATATCGGCGGCGGCACGACCGATATTGCGGTGATTTCGCTCTCGGGCATCGTGTATTCGCGGTCGGTGCGGATGGCCGGCAATCAGATGGACGAGTCCATCATGAATTATCTGAAGCGGAAATATAACCTGCTGATCGGCGAGCGCACCGCAGAGCAGATCAAGATCGAGATCGGTTCGGCGTACCCGCTGGACAAGCCGCTGACCATGGAGATCAAGGGCCGCAACCTGATCGAGGGCGTGCCCAAGACGATCACCATCGACGACAGCGAGATTCGCGAATCGCTGACCGAGTGCATTGCGACGATTCTGAATGCGATCCGCGTTGCGCTGGAGCGGACTCCTCCCGAGCTGAGCGCGGACATCAGCGATCGCGGCATCGTGCTGACTGGCGGCGGGGCACTGATCAAGAACCTTGATAAGCGAATTCGCGAAGAGACGGGTTTGCCGGTTTCGATCGCCGACGATCCGCTGGCGAGCGTGGTTTTGGGGACGGGAAAGATGTTGAGCGACTTCCGGTTGTTGCGGAAAATCAAGATTGATTAGGCGCTAGACGCGAGGGACGTAGGGACTAGGGACTAGGGACTAGGAAAAGCAGGGAGTAGCGTTGGAGGGCGACGCTTGAGTGGCTCTTTTCGGGATTTGCACGTCTGGCAGCGTGCGATCGAGAACTCGGTGGCGATATATAGGCTGACTTCAAGTTTCCCGAGTCAAGAGATCTATGGCCTAACCAGTCAGCTCAGAAGAGCATCGGTCTCGGTGGCTAGCAACATTGCAGAAGGTTATGGACGAGGCTCTTCCGGAGAATACAAGCATTTCCTTGGAATGGCACGAGGGTCAAATTCCGAGGTGGAGACGCAGTTATTTCTCGCAAAGGAACTCGGGTTTGGAGACGTAAGCAGCATCGATCAGGCCGCTGGGTTGACCACGGAAGTTGGAAAGATGTTGAATGCCCTCATGAAAAGCATGTAGCAGGGTTGTTGATTTGCTTTTCCTAGTCCCTACGTCCCTAGTCGCTAGTCCCTAAGATCATGGAATCCTTATTCGGCCGCTATAAGAACGCCCTGGTGCTGATGCTGGTCTTGCTTGCCCAGGTGGTGTTGCTGGCCATGCAGGTGCGGCGGCCTGCGCCTGGAATGCCGGATGGGCATAATGTTCGCTTGTGGCGTTATCTGGTCACGAGCGTGATCACTCCGCCGGAGCGGCTGGTCCACAATATTGGCAAGAGCGTTCGTGGTGTCTGGTCGAACTACATTTATCTGCACGATCTCCGTCAGCAGAACCTGAACCTAAAGCAAGAGAATGACCGTCTCCGTCTGGAGCAGGCCAGCCTTGCGCAGGATGCCCAGGCGGGGCAGCGGCTTCGCGAGCTGTTGGACTTTCGCGGCCGGTACATTGATAAGACGGTGGCAGCGCAAGTGGTTGGTACGTCTGGCACCGATCAGGCCCGGGACATCTTTATCGACAAAGGGTCGAAGGATGGTCTAGAGGTCCAGATGCCGGTGATTACGCCGGACGGGATTGTCGGCAAAATCAAGAATGTCTATCCTCACTCGGCACAAGTGCTGCTGATCTCCGATCAGACAAGTGGGACGGGGGTCTTACTGGAATCGACACGGGTACGCGGCGTGATGAAGGGGGATTCCTCAGGGCAGCCGCAGATCGTGAATATCTCCCCCGACGAGCGGATCAAACCGGGCGAGCCGGTGATTACGAGCGGCGGGGACGAGGTTTATCCGCCGGGCATGCCGGTGGGAGTGGTGGACCGGGTGGTTCCAGACCCAGACTCTTCGTATGTAAATGTGGTGATCAAGCCCAATGCCGAGCTTGGGGCGTTGGAAGAGGTGCTTGTCGTCGTTCAATTCTCTGACAAGATGCCCTTTGCTCAGGCGAAGGACATCAATCAGAGCGAAACGGTTGCGTTGGCCGCAAAGCAGCGGGCAGCCGACATTCTCTCTGAAAAGCTGCCCAGTCTGCGCGACCCAAATGCCCCGGCACCTGCTCCTGGAGCAGCTGCCGAGACCAGCGTGGCGGCCGGCAGCGAGGGCGATCCGGCGCGACCGGTGCGACCGCCGCAGCCGCTTCATCCCGATCGCTACACCCCGGGCGCTGCGCCTGACGCAGCGGACTTAACCCCTGGCGCCGCGCCGCCAGTGACCCATCGGATGCCATCAACCGAGGCGAATGCTCCAGCCACGACGGCGGGTTTGAAGCCGAATCCGAGTGGCGGCGGAGTTCCTAGTGCGGCAAGCGATTCAGCGCCGACGAGCAGATTTCCTACGAAGCCGGGCACTGTGACGCCGAAGCCTGAGGTTGTTGCGAGCGGTGCGGGAACTCCGGCGAACGCTCCGACCGGCACGGGAATTCCAGCAAAGACTTCGACTGGCGCGGGCTCTGCGAAAAGCACGACTAGCCCGGCGGGAACGTCAGCGAGCGGCGTCTCTGGACAGCCTCGCCCTGTCACGGCTTCCTCTGCCGCTGCATCTTCCTCCGCTGCTGGTTCTACTGCTACGGTTCCTCCGGTGCGCGAGGGCCCCAAGTTCTCAGGACAGCGAGACGGACGGCATATTGACTCCAGCAGGCATGGGCAGCGTTGGGACGACGCCGCGGCCACGAGCAACACCGCCGGCTGGATCGACGACCACGGGCGGCACTTCCGGATCGGCTAGTTCGCCAACGGCGAAGCCGGCCACGCCGAAGGCGCAGACTCCGAAAGCGCCAACACCTTCAGGTTCTCAAGCGACCCCGGCCCAGAGTTCGCCGCCGGCAACTGCTCCTCCGGGAGGGGTGTAACTTTGCCCCTGCTCATGGCAAGCTCCCGGCGGGAGGTCGATCGGAGGTCCTATCCCGTATCGCTTTATTTTGTGGTCCCGCTGTTGGCGATCGCCCTGCAGTCTTTCGTCACGGTGCATTTCTCGTGGTTTTCTATCCTCGATCTTCCGTTGCTGGTGACGATCTATTTCGCGATTCTGAGCCGCAGCCCGATCGCGGCCACTTTCATGGGAACTTTCGTTGGACTGTCGCAGGATGCGCTTACGCACCGGCCCGTCGGTGTGAATGGTATTGCCAACTCGATCATTGGTTATGCGGCGGCTTCCCTGGGAGCGCGGATCGATATCGAGAACCACCTGGCGCGGCTGCTGCTTTGCTTCCTCTTCACCTTTATCTATGGCGCGATCTTCAATTTGATCACCAGCAGGGTGCTGGCTTTGGCGGTCGATTGGAGCTGGTTGCATGAGCTTATCCGGGCCAGCGTCAACGCGGTGGTCGGGGTCGCCCTTTTCGCTATCCTCGATCTTGCCAAACGGCGCGATTGAAATGTTTTGGCGGTATTCTATGAGGGCTCGGTCATCAGTATCGGGTGGCCTGGTCACGGCGAGGAAGATTCCTGTTCGAGGCCGCAGCGGCCAACGGGATTGCGGGTATCATGCGGGACATCGGTAGTCTGAGCAAGGAAGAGAAACTCGCCGCGATCAAGCTGAGCGTCGTTCAGTACGTTGTTGTCGGCGTGATGGTCGTGCTGCTCAGCGGATTGTGGCGGTTGCAGATTCTTGGCGGAAAAGACTACCGCGCGCTGGCCGAACAGAACCGCATTCGCAAGGTACCGATCCTTGCGCCACGCGGCAAGCTCTTCGATCGCGAGGGTCGTCTGATTGTCGACAACTACCCGTCGGTCTCCTGCTTTCTTGTCCGCGAACAGGGCCACGACTATACACAGGACCTGCCGCTGATCGCTCGGGGCTGCACATGACCGTGGAGCAGCTGAATGCGATCCTGAGGCACTACAGGATTGCTCCGAGCTTTCAGCCTATTCCTCTCAAGCAGGACATCACCCCCGACGAAGTGGAGTTTCTCGAAGCCCATAAAGATGAGTTTCCCGAGCTGGAAACGGTAGATGAGGAGCGGAGGCTCTATCCGCGGGATGGCTTCGCGGCGCACCTGATCGGCTACGTCGGCGAGGTCAGCGAAGACATGTTGAACGATCCCAAATATGCCTACTACGACCCGGGAGATGTGGTGGGCCGGTCGGGGATCGAGCAAAGCTACGACCAGATTTTGCGGGGCATCGACGGCTCGCGCGATGTCATCGTCGATAGCCACGGCCGCGAGGTGGGCAGACTGGGCACGGAGCCGGCGACTCCAGGGAAGAGTTTAACGCTGACCATCGATCTCGACATCCAGCGTGCTGCGGAGATTGCTCTCGGCAGCCGCAACGGCGCGATGATCGCGATGGATCCGCATACCGGAGAAGTGCTTGCGCTGGTGAGCCGGCCGACCTTCGATCCGAATGAGTTTTCGGTACGCATTCACCGCGACGAGTGGAACAAGCTGATCACCGACCCCGACCATCCGCTGCTGGATAAGGCGATTCAGGCGCAGTTGGCTCCGGGGTCGACCTTCAAGATCATCATGGCGGCGGCGGGATTGCAGGAAGGCGTGGCCCAGGACCTCGATGTCCATTGCTCGGGCGGGGTCAGCTTTTACGGACATTACCAGAAATGCTGGGTGCCTCACGGCCACGGCGCAGTGGACATCACCAAGGCGATCTATCAATCCTGCGACGTGTATTTTTATACCCTGGCGGTGAAGCTCGGTATCGAGAAGATCGCCAAGTGGGCGCACGCCTTTGGGCTGGGGGAAAAGACGGGCATCGATTTGCCGGGCGAGGTCGCGGGCACGATGCCGTCGGAAGAATGGAAGATGAAGACCTTCCACCAAAAGTGGTATCCGGGCGAGGTGACCTCGGTTGGCATCGGCCAGGGCGCGGTTACCGCGACGCCGGTGCAGATGGCGCGAGCGCTTGCAGGGATTGCCTCAGGCGGTGTTTTCAAGCGGCCTCGATTGGTCTTTCCGGAAGAGATCCCCGCCGATTACCGGCAGGCGATGCTGGACTCCTATCCAGGAAGTGGCGATGCCAAGGTGCCTCTCGATCCGGAGGCCTGGCAGACGATCACCGATGCGATGGCGAGGGTGTTGAATCCGGAAGGGACCGATCCGAGCGGACATTTGGAAGGCATCGACTTTGCCGGCAAGACGGGTAGCGCGCAGACGATGAGCAATGCGCTGGCGGGACGGTTGGGTCATGCCCATTCGGTGAAGGACAACGCGTGGTTTGTCGGCTTCACGCCGCGCCGGAATCCCGACATTGTTGTTTGCATCCTGGTCGAGGGTGGCGAGCACGGGCGCTTCGCCGGGCGGCTTGCGGCGCAGGTGATCGAGGCTTTCGTCAACAAGCAGAGACGGTTAGACAACAATCTGCAGGTTACGAAGAAGACTGCTCCGGTTGAGGTGGGGGCGATCTGGGCGGCTCCGAAGCCGGGCGCAGCGCCAGGTACGATGGTGGCGACTGAGATTCGGGGCGGGCGCTTCTTGCTCGATCCTCCCAATTCCAAACAGGCTAAATCTGCTTCGGTTATGACCGTTGCCGCAGTGACTCCGAGCCCGGCGGGAGGCGGCAGGTAGACGATGCGCCGTTTTCTTTCTTTTAGTGACTTCGACTGGGTTTTGCTGGGGCTGGTGCTCGCGTTGTCGGTGATCAGCGTGCTTGAAATCTATAGCGCCACGCTGCATACCAAGTTTGTCGGATTCGACCGGAACCAAGTGCTCTGGTTGTGCGGTGGGATGGTGGCGATGTTCGCCTTTTCGCTCATTAACTATCACCAACTTCTGAATGCTGCCCTTTGGGCCTACGGTATCGGAGTCGTCGCCCTGGTGGCCGTCCTTGTTGTGGGGACGAAGGTCCTGGGCGGGCGGCGCTGGATCAAGTTTCCCGGCGGCATTCACTTTCAGCCATCGGAATGGGTGAAGTTGATCCTGATTGTTGCCGTGGCCAGGTATTTCGCCAACCTCGCAGGCAAGAAAGCTGACCTGGGGCGACGTCTTCAAAGGCATGGCGATGGTTGGGGTCCCGATGTTGCTGGTGTTGAAGCAGCCGGATCTGGGTACGGCGCTGACTTATTCTCCGATTCTGTTGATGGGGTTGTTCCTGGGCGGCATCAGCTGGCGCAAGGCGCTGATTTTGACGCTGGTTGGGGTGATTGCGATCGGGGCGGTCTTTGCCAGCGGTAAGGTGTTGAAGCCTTACCAGAAAGCGCGGCTTACGAGCTTTATGAATCCCGACGACGACCCGCAGGGCACCGGTTACCAGATTCGCCAGTCCCGGATTGCGGTCGGCGCGGGAGGGGTGCTGGGTCAGGGCGCTACGAAGGGAACGCAGACCCAGGGGGACTTCCTGCCCATTCCCTATACGGACTTCATCTTTGCCGCGTTTGCCGAGGAGCACGGCTTCGTGGGCGCGGTCGTAGTTCTGCTGCTATACTTTTTCATATTGATGCGTTTGATTCAAAACGCTCAAACAGCCGCTGACCTGCCAGGGACTTTCCTGGTCATGGGCGTGGTGGCCGTTCTGATCTTTCAGATCGCGGTCAACATAGGCATGGTGGTCGGGCTGATGCCGGTCACCGGAATCCCTTTACCCTTAATGAGTTACGGGGGTTCCTCGGTATTGTTTACGTTTCTGGCGCTGGGCATGGTGATGAACGTCCGCATGACCCGGTTCGTGAATTGACTATCGCGGGAAGTGGTTCCCGCAACGCCGCTGATGCTGGCGTCGAGGAAGTTCGGAAGTACAAGTTTGAAGCAAGCCGGCCAGGTGGATCACCGGGCCGGACAGGATTGGGAATGAACGCACAGGGATGGGAAACGACCCCGCCGATGGAAGAGCCATTCCACACCAAGTTCATGCTGCGGAGATTAGTGAGGTGCGGCTTTTCTCGACTGAAAAGCCGCGTAGTCCTCGGTAACTTCATCGGCATTCAGAGTGGAATGGCTCAATCGGCTGAAGTGGTCACAAGCCCTTTGCGCCCGGAATGTCTTGATGGGATTGCCGTAACCGGGCAATCACGCGATTCGCTGAGTCTGCTGGCCGATTTCGGGTTGGGATTCGCGTCGTCGTTTGCCAAAAGCCCCGCAAGAAAAATCAGCCCGAAGATGCTCCTTGCGTCTGCCGCGCTGCCATGTCCGTCAGCCCCAACCCTCTCCGGTCAACCGGGAACGGGAGCAATCCTGTTCTGATCTGCCTCGCTGGTTGCCGTTCCGGCAGACGCCGGCGGCAAGAGAGGCAGCATGGCAAAAGAAATATGCATTTCCAGCACGCCGCATGAGACGCGGCTGGCGATTTTAGAAGACGACCTGCTCACCGAAATCTACTACGAGCGGGAAAACGAATACACCCTTGCGGGTTCGATTTACAAAGGCCGCGTGACCCGCGTGCTTCCTGGCATGCAGTCGGCTTTTGTGGACCTCGGTCTGGAGCGCGACGCGTTCCTCTATGTGACCGACTTCATGGAGGAGCAGGAAGACTCCGCCGATTTTGAAAAGGTCCCCAGTGGTAATGGTGGCAGCAACGGTGGCCGGGGCCGCGAGGGGCAAGCGCCACGCGAAGCCCAGGCTGGCCGCGAGCCGAGAGAAAGCCGTGCACCCCGCACGGCCCCATCCACCGAAAATGGTGCTCACGCAGTTTCCAGCTCCGAATCGCGGAGCGTTTCGCCTAGCGGTTCCGGTGAAGCCGCAACCGGCGAGGACGATCAGCACGGCACGCGCCGCTGGCGTGGCCGCCGTGGCCGCCGCCGTGGAGGCCGTCCTGGTGCGCCGCGTGAGGCTGGTCAGGCTTCGTCGCAACCCCGCCCCTCTGGCGACCTGACCTCTGGAATTGAAATCGAGGTCGAAAGCGGCCCCGCTATTTATGAGGAGACGGTTGCTCACGACGGAGGCCACGCGGCTTTCAGTGAACCTCAGTCGACGAGCTACAGCTCTCCGGCTCGGCATAGTTCTCCGGAGAGAGAGCCTGCTCCGGCACCGCGCGCGTCTGCTGCTTCCACTCCTATTGTTCTTCCTGGCGAGTCGCTTTCGAGATATGGCGCCAAGCCGGTCGAATCTGCTCCTCGGACTGAAGCACGTGCGGCCTCTACGCCGGCGGCTCCAGCCGTTTCTGGCATCACTTATAAGCCCTCGACTTTGGTCGAGGTGGTTCCCGGATGGGACGGCGGCGCCGAGCTGCCTGGCGAGACGCTCTCGCGTTATCGCGGCAAGCCGGCTTCAGCTCCCGCGCGGCCCGTCGAGGCGGCTCCAGTCGTGGAAGCGCACCAGGCTGCGGTCGAGCCAGAAACGATTGCCGAGCACGTTGCCGAAGCGGCTCCTATCGAGGAAGGCGTCAAGTACGCTCCTGTCGAAGAAATATTTGCTGAGCCGGTAGTCGCGGAAGAACCTTCGCATCATGAAGTCGTCGTAGAGCCAGCGGCGGCGATCGAAGAGCATGCTTCATGAAGAGCCCGTCTTCGAGCCAGAGCATGCATCAGCGTCGTATCGCGTCGACCCTGCGGCGCCCAGCGAATATCGCTTGTCTTCGGTTATCGAAGAAGAGCAGCATGCAGTTGCCCCAGCGGAGGAGCCGGTATCTTCCTCCGAGATCGAGCCGGTGCACCCACACCATCCGGTTGCGGAAGAGGAAGCACCGACTCCTCATGGATTTGTCGAGACCGTGAAGGGACTTGTCGAGACTGTCAAAGGATTTGTAGGGACGGTCACCGCGCCGGAGGAGACTCCGGTAACCGAGCACTACGAAGCTACGCAACATCACACGCCTAGCGAACCAGTAGTCGAAGCGGAGACGCACTCTCTGCACTCGGGCCATGCAGCGGTCGAAGAATTGCCATCGACCTCTGAGACCGAGTTGTTTGAGGACAGCGAGGAAGACGAGGCAACTCTTCCCGGGGGCTTTGCGCCGGGAGTGGGCACGATCGAAGAAGAGACCATCGAGGAAGAAGAGTACGACTTTGAGCCGATTCACGCTCATGGCGACGAGCACGACCTCGACGACCTGGAAGAAGAGACGCTCGATAGCGTGGCGGGTGCGGACCTGGGCGAGATGGTCCGCGACACCCACCTGAATCAGCGGATCGGCGCGACGCCGGATGGCGTGATCGAAGAGGACGATGCGGAACTAGAGTACGGCGAAGTCGAAAGCGATGTCGACGACGAAGAGGACGAAGAAGAGGCAGGCGAAGAGCAGGCCGCCGCTTCATCGCCAGCTCCGGCGCGTCGCGATGGGCGCACCGATGATGGCCGTCGCGGAGGCCGAGGACCGCGCCGTCGCGGAAGGCCCAATGGCGGAGGAGGCGGTGGCGGAGGTAGCCGCAGGGCGAACTCGCAGCTCTCCGACCTGCCGATCATCAGCGAATTGCTGAAGCAGGGGCAGGAGATTCTGGTCCAGATCGCGAAGGAGCCGATCGCCAAGAAGGGCGCCCGCATTACCAGCCACATCGCGCTTCCGGGCCGCTTCCTCGTGTTTATGCCGACCGTGAACCATGTCGGCGTCTCGCGGAAGATTTCCTCCGACGAAGAGCGGCAGCGGTTGAAGCGGATTTTGATCAGCGAAAAGGGCGCGGCGTCGGGCGGATTTATTGTTCGCACGGCTGCCGATGGCGCCAGCGAAGAAGATCTGCGCGCCGATATTCGCTTCCTGATCAGCTTGTGGAACGATATCAAGCAGCGCGCTGACGAAGGCAAAGCCCCGGCGCTGATCTATCACGATCTCAACCTCATCGAGCGCGTACTGCGCGATCAGGTGTCGGCGAACTTCTCGACGATTTGGGTCGATAACGAGGCTGAATACGAGCGGATCGTGCGCTTCCTACAACGCTTCGAGCCTTCGCTGGTGCGGCGCGTGAAGCTCTATACCAAGGAGACTCCGCTCTTTGAACAGTTCGGGATTCAGGAGGAGATCAGCAAGGCCCTGAAGTCGAAGGTCTGGCTCAAGTCGGGTGGTTCGATCGTTATCAATCAGACCGAAGCGTTGGTTGCGATCGACATCAACACCGGCAAGTATGTGGGCAAGACGGCGCGGCTTGAGGACACGATTCTCAAGACGAACCTCGATGCGATTCCTGAGATCGTTCGCCAGATTCGTTTGCGCGACCTGGGCGGGATCATCGTGATCGACTTCATCGACATGGATGAGCGCAAGAACCGGCACAAGGTCATGGCGGCACTTGAAGAAGAGCTGAAGTCGGACCGTGCTCCGTCAAAGGTGCTGCAGTTCAATGATTTCGGATTGGTTGCGATCACCCGCAAGCGCGTGAAGCAGTCGCTCGAGCGGACGCTGAGCGTGCAGTGCGAAGTCTGTGTTGGCACCGGCATGGTCAAGAGCCCGACGACTGTCTGCAACGAAATCTACACCGAAATGCGGAAGATGCAGAAGCACCTGGAGCGCGGCGACGTTCTGCTTCGCGTTCACCCTGAAGTAGTTAAGACCCTGAAGTCGAACAACGCGAAGTGGCTCAACGAAATGGAAGAGATGTCGAGCAAGACGATCATCGTGAAGAGCGATCCGGCGTTGCATCCTGAGCAGTTCGACATTCAGTAGAAGCTGAATCAACGATTCACCCGATTCACTGTTACAAATTGCGCGAGGCCGGATCACAATCCGGCCTCGCTTTTTTTGCTTACGCCGATGGGATGAGGCGAGTCGAAAAAATGGGTTCCGTGTCTGAACAAAGTAGGGCGAGGCTGTATCCCGCATCCTATTCACAGAGGTTGTATCGCAATGGCTTTTGGTAGTCACTCCGTCTCTCGTCTTCCTGGCCGCTTTCTGAGAAGGGTCAGTATTGCAGTTTCATTGGCCGCGTTGGCGGCCGCTCCCCTTTATGCCCAGTCGCCGACGATGGCTACGGGTTCCAGTTCAGCGGATTCTCGCTTTCTGCTCGATAGCGATGAACTCGGAGGGCTCGCGCCCCCGCCAGCGCCGGTAGGCCAATATGGCGGGCAGAACGGGACAAATCATGCCGCGTATCAAAGCCGCTGGGACCGTTTAGCCGTCGAGGCAGGCGGCGGATTTACGGCGCCATTAGGGAACTCGAGCGGCGATCTAACCTGGGGATGGAACTTCCGCGGCGGGCTCGGCTACAACGTGAACAAGAAGTTTGCGGTCCTGGGGGAGTATGAGTTCGATTACAACAAGATACCGGGGAGAATTCTCTCTCAGGTGGGCACACCTGGGGGCAATGTTCATACCTGGTCGCTGACCCTGGATCCGGAGTGGAAGTACAAGACCAGCGGCAACTGGGGTGGTTACATCATCGGTGGAGGCGGGTTCTATCGGCAGTTGACTTCTTTCACCGAGCCGGTACTCGCGCAAGGGCTCTATTGCACGTACTTCTACTGCTATCCGTATTACTACGAGACGAATGCCGTGGTCAGCCACTACTCGAGCAATCAGGGAGGGCTAAACATTGGCACCGGTCTGACCTTTGGCAACTGGAACCAGGCGAAATTCTTCGCCGAGGCACGCTATGAGTGGCTGGACACGCCGGGGCATGCGACTCAGATTGTTCCGGTGACGTTTGGAATTCGCTGGTGAAGGCTCAGACGAGGATCACAGCTGCCATCGGTAACCGGCTGCGTGCATTCGGAGCAAGCCCCCGGCGAGCGCGGCGACCGGCGTAATGACGATCAGGGCGAGCTGGTATAAGACTGGCTGCTTGCCGCGAAGTTGCAAGCGCCGACAGTGCGCTGAGCAGCAGAATGACGATTGCCAGCATGAGGACATTCCGGAGCGGGTCGGCTTTTGCAACGATGGCGGTTACATATCCGCCGGAGACGGCAAACGCCGCGCTGTAGGTGAGGTTCAGCAGAAGGTAGCGGCGTCGTGGCCTGTCCGGCTCGCCGATCATGCGGGGAAGCGATCTCGTGATCGCCATGGTCGCCAGAGTGACCAGCACCGCCATGGTCGCGAAACCGGCGAGGATGGCGAGAAACGAGCGCTCGATGGTCGCTAGATGGAGTTGGTTCATTTCTTGACCATCTCCGCCTCGACCTCCTCAGCGGTGTGCGGCAACGACTGCGTAAGCTGGATCAGCTTGCCATTGGAGTCGGCGTAGTAGATGTCTTCAATGCGCACGCCGATCTTCTCTTCGGGAATGTAGATTCCCGGCTCGATGGTGAAGACCATGTTCTTCTCGAGCGGCTTTGAGTAGTCGTAAGGGTCATGCACGTCGATGCCGACGAGGTGGCCGATGCCGTGGATGAAGTATTTGCCCAGTGGCTCGCCGTGCAGGTCTTTGCCGTGCTCGTTCATATATTTCCAGGCGATGGTGTCGAGTGAGTCGGCGTATCTGTGGGATGGATCGTTCTCGCGCGATTTGCCGGCGACGAAGGCGGCTTCGGCGGCGCGCTGTGCGCCGAGCACGATGTTGTAAATCTCGCGCTGCCGGTCGGTGTAGTGGCCATTCACGGGAGGCGTGCGCGTGATGTCGGAGGCGTACATGGAATACTCGCCCGCTGCGTCGACGACCACCACATCGCCGGACTTCATCACGTTTTCGTTTTCCGAGTAATGCAGCACGGTTGAGTTCAGGCCGGAGCCGACGATTGGTGGATACGACGGCCGCTCGCAGCCTCCGTCCATCATCTTCTCGATCAGCAGGCCAGTGATGGCTCGCTCGGAGACGCCGGGTTTGACCGCATGGATCATCGCCAACTGCGCGGTGATGGAGGCGTCGGTCGCTTTGCGGATGAGCTCAACTTCGCCGGGGTCTTTGACCGCGCGCAACTCCCCGACTGGCTCGCGAACGTCCTGAAATTCAGGGGCATCGGGATTGCCCAGCGTGACTGCAGTCCAATTGAGCAGAGGCTTCGACTGTGGCACATCGGTCTGGCTCCAGAGGCGACGGGTAACAGCACGATCTTTGCTTGCGAGCGCGGACAGGATGGTCGGCAGGTCCGACATGGACTTCACTTCATCCACGCCGGTGACCTTGGGCGCGTCTACAGAGGACGCGTCGAGCTTGACACCGGTGTACCGCTCCAGGCGCAGGTTGCGGATGGGTAGCAGCATTACTTCGCGATATGGGCGCGCAGGAACCTGGTCGTGACCTTCCACGGCAGATTGGATCAGGAGCGCTGCTCCCGGCTCGTTCCATCCAGTGAGGTAATAGAAGTCTTCATCCTGGCGGTATTCCTGGTATTCGAGTGCAGGCTCGTTGGCGGCGAAGAGGATGGCGATTCCGCCGTTGAGCTTCTTGGCCAGCGCTTCGCGGCGGGCGTGGTAGATGGCGGTGGGTTGGCGCTCGAGGGCGTGGGCGGCGATCGCGTTGAGGCAGAGCACCAGTAGTGAGGCGGACAGGAAAATTCGACGCATGTAGCTTTCTCTCAAGTGGGCGGTTTCAAGTAAAGTGCGACGGCCTACACTCCAACGGGAAATGGTTTTGGTGATGATTCGTCTGTGTTCGCGCCGCCGATGCGGAAGCGCTCGAAGCGTCCCTGAAAGAGCGACATCAGTCCCGTGTACCAGTACCCGACGACGAAGAGCAGGAGGAACGGCACGGTGAAGTAGTTCTCGTTGTAGATGGTGTAGCGGATCGTTGCGGCGAAGTAGCAGCCGATTCCGCAGCTCTATCCACGGAACGATGCCGAGGCGCTTGCGGTACTTCGCGGCCTGTGATCTTTCGCCCTTCTTCTCGACGCGATATTTTGGCGTTCGCTTGAAGGAGCTTTTGATACCGAAGAGCGCCTCAAGTACCGCCTTGGTATTGGTCACCGTGAGCCCGATGCCGAGCGACATGAGAAACGGCAGGAAGAGAAAGGTCTTCAGCCAGGTCTTCGGATAGAGCACTCGCTGCGAAACCAGATAGAAGGTCGAGATGGAGAAGGTCGACGCGAGAAAGAGCGGCACGTCGATGATCAGCATCTGGAACCAGCCCTGGTAGAAGCGAATGATCATTGCCGGCATCAGCAGCACCGACAAAATCACCATGAGGGGATAACTCAGGTTGGCGGTGAGGTGATAGAAGGCCTCGACCTTGGTATGCCACGGTTGATCGCTTGCCCAGACCTGGGGCAAGATTTTCTTCGATGTTTGGATGAGGCCTTTGGCCCAGCGTGCCTGCTGGGTCTTGAAGGCGGTCATCTCAATGGGTAGCTCCGCGGGGCACTCGACGTCCTGCAGATATTTGAACTGCCACCCGACGATCTGCGCGCGGTAGCTCAGGTCAGTGTCTTCGGTAAGGGTGTCGTGCTGCCATCCTCCGGCTTCGTCGATGGCTATGCGACGCCACATGCCTGCGGTGCCGTTGAAGTTGAAGAAGACCCCGGTACGGGAGCGCCCGCCATGCTCGAGCACAAAATGCCCATCGAGCAGAATTCCCTCGATCTGAGTGAGCATGCTGTAGTCGCGGTTGAGGTGGGTCCATCGCGTCTGCACCATGCCGACGTTGGGCTCGGCGAAGTGGTGGATGACCTTCATCAACCAATCCTCGGGCGGAACGAAGTCGGCATCGAAGATCGCGACAAACTCGCCGGTGGCGGTCTTTAATCCTTCGTCGAGTGCGCCCGCTTTGTAGCCGTAGCGATTGGTGCGGTGCAGATATTCGATGGGATGACCGAGCGCGCGGTAGCGTTCGACGATGTCGCTGGCCACCTTGACGGTTTCATCGGTCGAGTCGTCGAGCACCTGGATCTGGAGCTTGCCGGCGGGATATTCCAGCTTGCAGCAGGCATCGATCAGGCGGTCGATGACGAATTGCTCATTGAAGATCGGGAGCTGGATTGTGACGCGCGGCAGTTCGGCAAAGTGTGACGGCGGCTCTTTGGTCGCGTTCTTCTGGTGCTTGAAATAGAGGTAGACGAGCTGGTAGCGGTGCAAGCCATAGAAGGCAAGCACGATCATCACCGTGAAGTAGGGAATGAGCAGCAGGGTATCGAAGCTGTTCCAGCGGTAGAGATGCTCGAAGGTCTTGTCGCCGTAGTGGGTGCGCAGGTAGTGCTGGATGCCGTGCGGAGCGGCCAACCAAAAGGCCAGATTGCCTATGCCGTTCGCGACCATCGCCTGAAGAGATGCAACCGCTGGCAATTGAGCCGGTAGCGATAGGGCGAGATGGAACAGGGTGGGGCCTCCGCGATCAGAATCGATCAAGCATGATTGTAAGGGAAGCTCCGAAATCAGCGAGGTTTTGGGGGGAACGGGAAGTTCGCCGTCGGTATGATGATCATGGTTTGAGAGGTCGACGTGTTTCGCGAGATGCCCCTTCTTCGACATTTTGCAATTGCCGTTGCTGACAGAAAGGCTATCGGCGCGGTGATTTTCTCGTGTCTCCTGATGGTCTTTGCGGCTACGCACGCGGCGGCCCAGCAATTCGATCTGGTGCTGCAGGGCGGACGGGTGATGGATCCCGAGACCGGGCTGGATGCGGTTCGCAACGTCGGGGTGAGCGGCGGCAAGATTGTCCGGATTACGGCTTCGCCGCTCGACGGAGCACGCGTGATCGATGCCCATGGGCTGGTTGTTGCGCCGGGCTTCATTGACCTGCACCAACACGGCCAAGGGCTGGACAGTCAGCGTGTCAAGGCCTTGGATGGCGTGACGACTGCTCTCGAGATGGAGATCGGCGTCCCCGATGTGGCTGAGTTTTTGCGCGAGAAACAGGGTCATTCGCTGATCAACTATGGAACGACCGCCAGCCATGTGGCGGCGCGGGCGCTGGTTTTTGGCGAGCCGCTTCCGGCGGATGTTGAGGCTACCGCTCCGAAGGTCGGGCTGCCGAACATTCTGCCGAAGAGCGGTCCGGCGACGGATCAACCCGCGACCGCGGAGCAGATCGCCAAAATGCGGCAGCAGTTACGGGCCGAACTGGACGCGGGCGCTCTTGGTATCGGCATGGGCATCCAGTACACTCCTGGCGCCACGCGGCTTGAGGTGATTGATATGTTCCGCGCTGCTGCTGAGCGGAAGCTGCCGGTTTACACCCATTTGCGCAGCTTTGGGCGGATTGAGCCGGGTTCGGCGATCGAGGCGCTGGAGGAGGTAATCGCCGCTTCGGCGATTACGGGTGCGCCTGTCCATGTGGCTCATATCAACAGCACCTGCACGCATGATTCGCTCCAGTGCCTGGCTATGATCGACGGCGCGAGAGCGCGTGGCGTGGATGTCACGACCGAGGCTTATCCCTATATCGCCGGCATGACGGTGGTGAACTCGGCGCAGTTCGAAGGGAATTGGCGTGAGCGGTTGGGCATCGACTACGGCGATCTGGTGTTGCCGGCGACAGGCGAGCACCTCACAAAGAAGCGCTTTGAAGAGTTACATGCCTCCGCAACTCCGCAGTCGGTGCTGGTCTTTGCGAATACGCAGGAGGTGGTCGATGCGGTTATTCCCTATGCCGGAGTGATGATCGCGAGCGATGGCGCTTTGGGGCATCCGCGCAATGCGGGGACTTATTCGCGGGTACTGGCGGAGTATGTTCGCGAGAAGAAGACACTCACGCTGATGGAAGCGTTGCGCAAGATGACGTTGCTCCCGGCGCAGATGCTGGAGCGGTCGACTCCGGCTGCGCGGATGAAGGGGCGGATGCAGGAGGGTGGGGACGCGGACATCGTGGTCTTCGATCCGGCGACGATTGCGGATCGGGCGACTTTTCCGAAGCCGCTGGAGGCGAGTGTTGGAGTGCGATATCTGGTTGTTGGTGGGACGGTGCTCGTGGATGGGGGGAAGGTTTTGGAGGGAGTGTTTCCGGGGCGGGCAATTGTTGGTAGGCGTGACGGAGGGTCGTCGAACCTCACTAGGAATCAGTAGAACGCCATCATGAAGCGCATTCAGAGTGAGGAGCAGGTTCCAGGGTTAGTCACAGACGAGGCTATTGGCTTGCTGGTCTATGACAGCGGAGCGGCGCCGGGATCGGTGGATACTGTCGGCTGGATCGACCGCGATCGGGAAAGGCGCATGCGCTATGTGAGCGGTGAAGGGGACGAGCCGTGAATCGGAGATGATCGATAACCGGAATGTGCGGCACTTTCGGCTGATTGCTCCGGGATTTGGGTGGGGCGAATTTTGGAGCCGGGGAGTTGAGAACGATTAGTTACAACCGATCTATTGCTTCCGCCGGGGCGTTACCCACCTTGGATAAAACCTGCTGGAGTTTTTCGATAGAGCCGCGTCCGGCGCGGGCTTGCAGTTCTCTGAGTCGCGCGAATGCTGATTCGCCGTCCACGGAAGTTCAACCCGGCCGCTCCTCAACTTCGCGGAGCCGCTCTTCGAGCGTCACGCCCAGTTGTGCTGTCGCGGCGAAATATCTTCTTAACGTTTCTTCGGCGAGCGCCTCGGGGGAGGCTCCAGTTTCTGCCGCAAGGGAGCGTAGCCTGTGGTCAAGATCGGGATTTTGCAAAGTGATGACCATGACTGTGCCCTTCACAAGAAGTATAGTCCGATGGGTGGGATTGCTGATCGCGTGCTTGCTAGAGAGCCACGCGGGGATCGATTTACACCCGCAAGGGGCGGCATTTTCGGATAATTGCTCCGGATTTAGCCGGCGGACTTAGGAGCCGGGGATTGATGGAACTGAATAATTTTTATTGGGGGAGCAGAGGTTCCGCTGCTGGGATCTCCTGAACACTCGTGTTGTCTCGTTCGACGCCGGTAGGTGGACAAATTTCCCATTGTTTGAGGTCGAAGAACTGACGCTCATCAATATGCCGCAGTTTAATCAGCTTCTTACGTTCGAGAAATATCTTGTCGCGAAGGTCGTAAAAGTCCTCCAATGTCTCTAGGGTGGGCACCGCTTCGGAAAGGCTTATACCTATTGCAAAACCCGTTGCATGCTGCGCACGCCAAGACCGCGTTTGAGAAGTTGCCGCACCATTCTTCCGGCACATTAGCCGCGATGCAAACGCTTGATGGAACCACATGGTCGAGCACCAAGCTTAGCCAAGCCTCGTAAGAGGCGATCATGCTGACATCGCAATAGGCGCATTGCGTTTGCCCTGTTAACTTCATGAACTCAAGTCCATAATGGTGTCTGGCATTGGACCCTCTCCACGATCTTTCGAACAATTGGCGGCCTTTATGGGGATATAAGTCGAATGGAAGCGGCATTGATTGTCCTTTAGTTCACAGTACTGCTCGCTAATTGCCCTAATTCAAAAACATAGTCCGATAGAGGGTGTCGCGCTGCACTGGCTTGAAGCCGGCGTCGCGGATTACTCTTCTTAGCTCTTCTTCTGTCGTGCAGTTGGACGTTCCTGCTGCTTTGACGACGTTCTCTTCAAGCATTACAGAGCCGACGTCGTTGCCTCCGAACCTTAGGCCCATTTGAAGCACCTTCAATCCTTGCGTGACCCAGCTCGATTGCACGTTCTCGATGTTGTCGAGGTAGAGGCGGGAGATGGCTAGCACTTTGAGGTATTCGACCGAGGTGGCTTCTTCCCAGCCGCGTCCGCCGAGGGCGGTGTTGCCGGGTTGGAAGCTCCAGGGGATGAAGGCGGTGAAGCCTCCGGTCTCCTCCTGGAGGCGGCGGACTTGTTCGAAGTGGTTGACGCGGTGTTCGAAGGTCTCGCCGACGCCGAACATCATCGTTGCCGTCGTTCTCATCCCGAGGGCGTGTGCGGTGCGGTGAACGAGGAGCCAGTCTTCGGTGCCGCACTTGAGGCGGGCGATGCGGTGGCGGACTTCGTCATCGAGGATCTCGGCTCCTCCGCCGGGGATGGAGTCGAGGCCGGCGTCGCGGAGACGCATGATGGTGTCGTGGACGGAGAGCTCGCTGTATTCGGCGATGGCGAGGATCTCAGACGCCGAGAGGCAGTGCAGCCATATCTTGGGGAAACGCTGCTTGATGCCTGTGAAGAGCCGCTCGAACCACTCGATCTTGAGATCGGGGTGGAGGCCGCCTTGCATGAGGACTCCGGTGCCGCCCATCTCGAGGGTCTCACGCACTTTTTCGTAGATTGTCTCGAAGTCGAGGATGTAGCCCTCGGCCGCCATCTTGCCCTTGAGCGGGCGGTAGAAGGCGCAGAAGGTGCAGTACTCGGTGCAGAAATTGGTGTAGTTGATGTTGCGATCGATGATGTAGCTGACGACGCCCTCGGGGTGGAGACGGCGACGGACGGCGTCGGCTTCCATGCCGAGGCCAATCAGGTCGTCGGAGTGGAAATAGTCGAGGGCTTGTTGGCGTGTGATCGGCATGTTCTTAGTTTACGAGGGTGTTCGGCGTGGTGCCAGTAGAGTTTGTGCGAGGTCAAATGGCAAGGGTGGGTTTTTCGCCGAAACCCAGGTCTCAAAATCGAGACCTGGGGCACCCGCATTCCAGGCAACGCGACGCCGCTAGTCGAGCATGCGGTGGTAGTACCAGAAGTGATCTTCCTTGACATAGCCCATTCGCTTGTAGAGGGCCTGGGCATGGCGATTGTCGTGGGCGGTTGCGAGGGTGAGGCGTTCGGCGCCGGTCTCGCGGGCGAATTTTTCGGCGTGAGCCATGAGTGCACTGGCGATGCCTTTGCGGCGGCCGGCGGCCGCAACATAGAGGTCCTCGAGCAGCCACATTGGGCGCATGGCTACGGTGCTGATTGAGGGCATGAGGTGGACGAAGCCGACCGCCGGTCGTCCCTCGGCCTCGCGGGCGAGAAAGAAATGGGTCTTGCGCTGCGTGACCAGACCACGAACGAAGGCCTCGGACTGGGGCAGCGCCGATTCGGCCTTGTAAAAGACGCGGTATGCGTCGAACAGCTCGGCTAGCTCGGCGACGTCGGTGAGCAGCGCCGGCTGGATATCGTAAGTAGGTCTCTGTTTCATCTTGCCCTCGGAGTAGATAGCAAAGAAAACTATGTTCCGTATCAGAGAATTTTATAGTTATTCCGGCGACTTGAGCCGCCTCCCGCTGACACCTGTATCATCGGCGACTTTGCCTTGACATGAAAACTTAGTTTCACTACTGTGAACACAATCGTTAACAGGCAAGTGAGTTAGGCAGCGCTGGATACAGGCCGGTCGGTTCTGTTGTCAGGCAGTTTTTTCTCAACAGGGAATCTGGCTGGAGTTCCGCTTTCAGTGTCTGGGCGAACTTGCCCGAGCCACTGCAAGCCGGCGCCATCGCTCTTCGATCTGCGCCCGGCAATGCATATAGTTTGAACATCGAATCGTTTCCGAGGGATTATTCATTGTCTTTCAAGTGCACGTGCCTTCTCCTTGTTGCGGCGTTCCTTTGTGTCCCGTGCGTGGCATTGCAGCCTGCGGCCTACCATCCCCTTGACGGGCTGACTCCGGCCGAGTACTGGACGATCTACCAGGTCGTTCGCGATGCCGGGCATATTCAGGAGAAATCCGTCATCATCAGCGTTCTGATGAATGAACCGCCCAAGGCGGAAGTCCTGGCCTGGAAGCCGGGCGATCCTATGCCGCGAAGGGCCACGATGGTCCTGATGACGGAGCAGAAGCCCTACGCCGCGGTGGTTGATATTACCGCGAAGAAAGTGGTTTCGTTCGAGGAGATCAAGGGCGACCAACCGACGCTCACTGACGAAGAACGTCACGAGGTTGAAGAGGCCATCAAGCACGATCCGCGATTGGTTGCGGCGCTCAAGAAGCGAGGCATCACCGACCTGAGACCGGTCATGTGCTACATCGAGCCAGCCGGCCATGTGGCGCTGCCTGAGCAGGTCGACGGTGCGCGAATCGGATGGGGGGCCTGCGAAGATTCGGAAGGCGCCACCGGGACGTGGGACCGTGAGATCGGCGGCATCTTTTTCGTCGTCGACATGAAGACGAAGAAGATTGTGCGCTTTACCGATGAGGGCGTCGTGCCGATGCCCCAGCCTTCTAATATCTACGACGCGGACGGCGGCGACCCGCTTCCGGGCACGAAACCGATCATCGTGATGCAGCCCGAGGGTCCGAGCTTTACGATCGACAAAGGGGAGATCGGCTGGCAGAACTGGCACTTCCGCTTCCGGCTGGACACTCGGATCGGCGCGGTGCTCAACCTGGTTTCTTTTGAAGACGGCGGCAAGCGCCGCTCCATTATGTATGAGGGCTCGCTCTCTGAGCTCTATGTGCCTTACATGGACCCGGATGAAAGCTGGAACTCGCATGTGTTTATCGACGCGGGCGACTATTTCCCGACATTGGGGATAGGTACGATCAAGCCTTTGTTGTCAGGCGTGGATTGCCCCAACTACGCGAAGTTTTTCAGCGCCACTTTCTTTAATCCGCATAACGGCGGACCGTCTATCCGGCCGCAGATGGCCTGCCTTTTTGAGCGAACGAGCGGCGATCCGAGCTGGCGGCATGCCGATGAGAACGGCATCTCGGGGCGGCCCAGCCGGGAGCTCGTGCTGCGTACGATCGCCACGGTCGGCAATTACGACTACATCCTCGATTGGCGTTTCGAACAGGATGGGACGATCAAGGTTGGAGTCGGAGCGACCGGCATTCTTGAAGTAAAGCCGGTGCATGACCAAACCGCTGCCGGTCCACTTTCGCCCGATATGTCCGCAAAGGACGCGAATGGGAAACAGCTTGAGTTCGGGCAGCTCATCGCTCCGGGGATCGACGCGGTCGATCACGACCACTACTTCTCCTACCGGCTGGATTTGGACGTAGACGGTACGAAGAACTCGTTCATGTCGGACAAGCTCGTGCCATACACCTTGCCGAAGGACAATCCCAGCCCGCGCCGGGTGATCTGGGCGATGCGTCCGGAGATGGTGATGACCGAAGGCGATTCGCCGCAGGACATCGACCTCAAGCACCCCGCGATGTGGCGCTTCACGAGCGAGAGCACGAAAGATCCAAACGGGATATCCGACCAGCATCGAGATCATGCCCGGCGCCACGGCGACAACTTTGCTGCCGGCCGACGAATGGCCCTCGAAGCGAGCTGGCTTCGCCAGCCACCAGCTCTGGGTGACTCCGTACGACCCAGACGAAATCTATGCTGCCGGCAAGTACACGCTGGATAGCAAGGGTGGTGACGGTCTAGCCGCATGGGTGAAACAAAACCGCAGCATCGAGAACACCGATATCGTCGCCTGGTACACGATCGGCATGCACCATGTGCCGCGTCCCGAGGACTGGCCGCAGATGCCGGTGATGTGGCACGAGTTTGAGATTCGTCCGTTCCATTTCCTGGCGAAGAACCCCGGGATGGATCTGCCAATGACTCCGTAGAAAGGGGCTTGCCTCTTTTCTTACGAACGCTTCGCTCTCTGGGCAAAGGACCGCCCGGTTGCTCCACTTCAGCCTTGGGGAACTAGATTCGGTCGAACGCACTCGCCGTTCGGCCACACGGGCCCGGAACTTGCTTAATTTCGGAGGGGATGTCATGACCGCTTTTACACTTTCGTCGAGTGCGCACACTGATCGCAGAAGCCACCGCTCGGGTTACGGCATTCTGCTGGCTTTGTTGCTTCTGTGCTGCGCGCAATTGCCGGTGCTGGCTCAATCGACGTTCGGATCGGTCCTCGGCACGGTGAAGGACTCGACCGGCGCCCTCATTCCGGGGGCGCAAGTCACGCTGGTCAACAACGGCACTGCGGCCCAGAAGACCGTCACGAGCGACCTGGAAGGGGGATTCAGCTTCGTGAACCTGAATCCAGGGAAATATACGCTCACCGCGACCGCGGCGGGCTTCGATAAGGCGGCTTATCCGAACATCGACTTGCAGGCGCGCGAGACCCGCCGCATTGACGCGGAATTAAAGCTGGGCGCGGCTACAGAGACGGTGACTGTGGAAGGCGGATCGACCGGCGTCATCACTACTGACGTCTCGAACCTCTCTGAATCCAAAACCGGGCGGGAGCTGACGGAGTTGCCGGTCGCTGTGTATTCGCGCTCTACCGGTTCGACGAGCCCGATCGACACGCTTACGACGCTGCCGGGCGTGCAGGTGGATGACAGCAACAACATGGTGATCAACGGGACAACCCCGGCGCTGATGTCTTACACCATCGACGGCATCAGCAGCGTATCGGTAGAGAACAGCGGGCCGATCAATGAGTTGTTCCCGTCTTTCAATTCCATCTCGGAGATCGAGGTGAGCGGCAGCAACAACAATGCCGAGTTCAGCGGCGTCGCTGACGTCACGACGACCTCGAAGAGCGGGACCAATCAATATCACGGTGGCATCTTCGAGAACCTGGAGAATACCGCGATGAACGCCGGCAATCCCTTTGCCTCTGAAAAGCCAAAGATCATCATGAACGACTTTGGCGGCTTTGTCGGCGGACCGATCACCATTCCCCATATCTACAACGGCAAGGACAAGAGCTTCTTCTTCTTCAGCTACGAGGGCCTGCGGCTAGCGAAGGAAACTCCCATCGTGACTACGGTGCCGACCGATGCCATGCGCAACGGCGACGTGAGTGGCTGGCTGGCTTATCAGGGAGTGGCGCAGATCAACAATATCAACGGCACGCCGCTCGATCCGACAGCCGTTCCGATTAGCCCAGTGTCCGCCAACATGATGAACTACTTTATGCCGCGCCAGAATGTCGGCGGCACCGATAGCTATGTCGATAACTATCAGACCAACTTTCCCACGCCCATCAGCAGCAATCAGGCGGACTTGAGGATCGACCAGGTTTTCACGTCGAAGCAGTCGATCTTCGTTCGAGGTACTTATAAAAAGAGGGAGGTTACCCTCGCGCCGGATCCCGGCGGCAGCTTCCCGTTAAGCGGTTCGGTCAGCACCGGTGCTTACAGCCAGCCGGAGACCGACCAGGGCGTCACACTCTCCTACAACTACGCCATCAAACCGTCGTTGACCAACGAGTTTCGCACGGGCTTCAACGGCGTTCACCTGTCCACGATCATGAACGAGGGCACAACAGCCGGATATCTAGCCCAGAGTGGCATCGAGGGAATTACGCAGGTCAATCCGGTGCCGACGGCGCCGGAGATGACCATCGCTGGCGGCTTCACCGTCACCGGTGGCGGCAACCCCTCGGTGCAGCACAGCAATATTGTTCAGTTCCTCGACAACGTCACGTGGATGAAAGGGAAACACACCTTCAAATTTGGAGCGGACGTTCGCCGCCTGACCGATCACGACGACAACGTCTTTGGCAACTGGACGGCGGGCCAGTATATCTTCGATAACTCGCAGACTGCCTTCACCGATGCGGACGGCAATCCGATCATCGGCGACGGCTTCACCGGGTTCCTGCTGGGCTATCCGGACTACACGATCCAGGCGTTGGTGAACAAGCCGGCGATGAATGGACTCGGATATGGCTATGGCTTTTTTGCGCAGGACGACTGGAAGGTCACGCCGCGGCTGACGCTGAATCTTGGTCTGCGCTATGAGTTGCATCCCCCGCTCAAGGACACGCAGTACAACACGGCCGCCTTTCTGCCCACCTATAACGAGGACGGTGTGACTGGCGCAGTGGTCGTGCCTAACCAGCAGGCACTTACCTATACGCAGCCCGACTTCGCTGCTTCGATTGCGCCGTCGCCGATTCTGACCGCGCAGCAGGCGGGAATTCCGAAGACTCTGCGCTATACCTACAAGAAGGACTGGGGGCCGCGCATCGGCTTCGCTTTCCGCCCGTGGAACAACGACAGGTTGGTCATCCGCGGGGGCTGGGGACGGTTTATCCAGCAGCCATTAGGCTTCTCACTGGTCTCCGGTTGGGCGGTTAGCGCTACCTTTGTCAACTATGCGTATCAGGCCGCGGACGCCAACGGGAACCCCACTATTTCTTTCCCGGCGCCCTTCTCGGCTGGGTTTACTCCCGGTGGCGCATCGTTCCAGTATGCATTTCCCATTCATTACATCGACCCCAGCGTGCAGCAGTGGAACCTCACCATGGAGGAGGACCTCGGCCACGATATTGGTCTGCGCATGTCTTATATCGGAAGCCATGGATCTCAGTTAGAGACCTTCGTGGACATCAACCAGGTTCCGGCCAATACCATTGGCTGGGACGCGGCGTTTCCCCTTTACGCGCCCTTTCAAAGCTGGGGGTACATCCAGAGCATCGTCAACGGAGCACAGAGCAACTACAACAGCATGAGCGTGGCGTTGAACAAGCGCTTCACGAACGGGCTGCAGTTTCAGGCGAGTTACTTTTGGACCCACGATCTCTCCGATGGCGCAGGCTACGCTCCCACCGGCACGACGATCTCGGGCGGCAGCATCTCCTCCGATCGTTTTCATCTAGGGGATGACTACGGCAACGTGGCCTTTGACCGCCGGAACCGTTTCCTGGCGACGTGGCTTTATGAGTTGCCGTTCGGAAAGAACAAGGCCTTCCTGAACAGCGGGAGCGGGGTGGTTGATTCCCTGGTCGGAGGTTGGCAAGTGGGCGGGGTTCTGATTCTGCAGGGCGGCGCTTTCCTAACTCCGATACAGAATACTGTCGATCCGGCGGGCACCAACATGTTGTCGAACGTCGGCTCGACTCGCGCCGACCGGGTGGCTGGCGTATCTCCCTACGCGCATGGCACCTCCGCGCCCAACTATCCGATCTTCCTCAACAGCGCCGCGTTCGCCGACCCGGTCGCCAACAGCGGCGGCTTCGGTAACGCGGGTGTTGGCAACGTTACCGGGCCGGGCACCGAGACCCTCTCCATGTCGCTGATCAAGTCGACGACGTTGTGGGAAGGGGTGAAGTTCAATTTCGGGGTCGAGGCTTCGAACCTGCTCAACCATCGTAACTATGATGTTCCTGATACGAACGTCGACGACGGGCCGGGAGCCTTCGGCGTCAGCACCGCCTTGCAGACGGCGGAAGGCGCAGGGCCCAGAAATCTGCAAATCACCGCGCGGCTGTCGTTCTGACGGACTAGAAACCAGAGGGCGGAGGCTGGGTGCGAGCCTCCGCAACTGACCGCCTCGCTTTAGAATGAGTGGACGGCTGCGCTGGTTCCTTATCCGGCGTTCAAGCCGCGTCCCGAAAGCTTTCTTTCGGTTGGAGCCTGTATGACCACCGCTGTTCTCTCGGCAACGAAACTTCCCCAATACATTAATGGCGAATGGGTCGACTCCAACGCCTCAGAGTGGCTGAGTGTCGTGAACCCCGCGACTGGCGCGGAGATTGCCACCGTGCCACTAGCCAGCAAGGCTGAAGTGGACGCTGCTGTTGAGGCTGCGGCTGCGGCGTTTCCGGCGTGGCGGCGTACTCCGCCGGAAGACCGGATTCAGCCGCTCTTTAAGTTGAAGACACTGCTCGAAGAGCACATCGACGCGATCGCGCGCGTTATCACGACGGAGAACGGCAAAACGTTCACTGAGGCGAGAGCGGAGATGCGCCGGGCGATCGAGAATGTCGAGGTCGCCTGCGGGATTCCGATGATGATGCAGGGCTACAACCTTGAGGACGTTGCGCGGGGCATTGACGAGATCATGATCCGGCAGCCGCTGGGCGTGGTTGCGGCGATCACGCCGTCGAACTTTCCGGGGATGATTCCTTTCTGGTTCCTGCCGTATGCGATCGCGACGGGGAACACGCTGATTGTGAAGCCCTCGGAAAGAGTTCCGCTGACGATGAAGTATGTCTTCGAGTTGCTGGAGAAGACAGGGTTGCCTGCCGGTGTGGTCAACCTCGTCAACGGCGGCCGCGAGTCGGTCGATGCGCTGATCGATCATCCGAAGGTGCGGGCGATCAGCTTTGTGGGTTCGACCGCGGTGGCGCGGGCGGTCTATGCGCGGGCTGGGGCGAACGGCAAGCGGGCGCAATGCCAGGGCGGTGCGAAGAACCATGTTGTCGTGCTTCCGGATGCGGACATGAAGATGGCGACGCAGATCGTTACCGACAGCGCGTTTGGTTGCGCGGGGCAGCGGTGCCTGGCGGTTTCGGTTGCGGTGACGATTGGCGAGGCGCAGAAGACTTTTCGCGACGCTATCGCTGAATCTGCTTCGAAGCTCAAGGTCGGCAACGGGCTTGATGAAGGCGTGCAGATGGGGCCGGTGATTTCGGCGCAGAGCAAGTCGCGGATTGAGTCGCTGATCGGTGTTGGTGAGAAGGAAGGCGCGAAGGTGCTGCTCGATGGCCGCGGCGCGAAGGTTCCGAAGTATGAGACTGGCTCGTTTCTCGCGCCGACTTTGCTCGATGGGCTTCCTGCCGACAGCGAGCTGACGCATACGGAGATTTTTGGGCCGGTACTGAGCCTGGTCCATGCCGACTCGATGGATGAGGCGCTGGCGTTTCTGGAGCGCAGCCCTTATGGCAACCAGGCTTCGCTGTTTACCTCAAGCGGCGCGGCGGCGCGGCGCTTTCGCTATGAGGCTCCGGCGGGGAACATTGGCATCAACATCGGCGTCGCTGCTCCGATGGCTTACTTTCCATTTAGCGGCTGGAAGGACAGCTTCTTCGGGATCATGCATGCGCAGGGTCGCGATGCGATTGAGTTCTATACCGAGAAGAAGATTGTGGTGGAGACGCTGGGCGGCGGAGCATTCGCGGAAGTTTTGAAGCTTTGCTACACCACGTTTCGGTGGCGAGGTGGCCTGGGAAGCGTGACAGTTTGGAAGCTTCCCGGAGTGGCTGCATCCACTGCAGCTTTGATCAGTTCGGCGTTCTCTATCAGAATTTTCCGGCTATTCACTGAGAGCACAACCAGCGCTATTGTGCGGCCAACCAGATTTTGTTGATAGGAGAGGTTCTTATCCCCGGTCACAAAGACGGCAAACCCAGCCGCTTCGACCGCGTTCAGTAATTGCCCATTGGTCAATTCTTCCCAGGATAGTTCGTGCGCCGTCCGCACTTCATGTCCCGCGAGAAGGCGGCGCAAACGTTTCGGGACGTTATGGTCGAGAAACACCCTCACCGGTGAAGTGCCGGTTTCCTTTGTGCGGCGTAGGAGACCACTTCGCGAATGATGTCCTCGGGGATGTCAAAGTCGTCTGCGATCTCTTCGACGGTAGACCCATCCTCGAAGTTCTCCACGATCGAGTCCGCCTGTACTCGGGTGTGCTTCAAGATCGGCACACCGCTGACCTTCTCCGGGTTGACTTCCACCAGGGGGCAATCGGACCAGTCGATGACTACGGAATCTTGGAGCTGTTCCATGGGAATAGGATATACCCGCGTTTACGAAAATAACCCGCGTAACTTGAGCTACATGCCTAAGAATGTAGAGCGCAGATCGCCGTACCATCCGCATAGAATTGGGTGTTTATCGCTCGCGAATCCGCGTGAGGCGAGGCCAAACTGTCGTCCGTCGTGACGCAGGACGATTTTGTACCCATCCGGCTCTTCCCCAACAACCCACACATCGATGGTTTCGTCTTTCAATTGTCCATTCTCTACTTGGCGCGCAATAATCGAGATTTCTCGAGGTGCTACTAGGGTTCGAGCTAGAGTGAGACCATGATCGTTAGTGGCAGCCATGCTCCCCTCGCTTTGTTCATTTATCAGCGCCCGAACTTCATCAATTGTCATCTCAACTCCGCCTCAAGCTTTGAAGCGTACAAAGTGATCCTAAGCGGCCTATCTTGCGGACGCTGTCAACATGTTTAATCCCTGCATCACATAAGCCAACCCATCCCCAATCACATCCATCGCTTCGCTGAATTCTTCATCGCTGATCACAAGCGGCATGAGGATGCGGATTACGTTGTCGTGGGTTCCGGCTCCGAGGAGGAGGACTCCGTGTTTGAGGCTGTATTGGATGACCTTCTTGGCTGCGGCTGCGTTTGGTTCGCCGGGTTGCCCCTTTTCATTCGAACGCTGGCTGAATTCGATGGCCTGCATGGCTCCGAGGCCGCGTACGTCTGCGATGAAGTCGTACTCTTTCTGCCAGGCTAAGCGCGCGTCGGCGGAACTGTGCGCCTAGCTCGTTGGCGCGGCGGAGTAGGTGGCCGTCGGCGAACTCTTCGATGACCGCGAGGGCGGCGGCGCAGGAGGCCGGATTTCCGCCGAAGGTCCCGCCGAGGCCGCCGGGGCCGGGGGCGTCCATGATCTCGGCGCGGCCGGTGATGGCGGCGATGGGGAGTCCTCCGCCGAGGGACTTGGCGGTGAGGATCAGGTCGGGCTCGATGGCGAATTGCTCTGAGGCGAAGAGGGTTCCGGTGCGGCCGAAGCCGGTCTGGACCTCGTCGGCGACGAAGACGATGCCGTGCTTCTTGCAGGTGGCGTCGAGGACCTCGAGGAAGCCTGCGGGCGGGACGACGAATCCGCCTTCGCCGAGGACTGGCTCGATGATGACTGCGGCGACCTGTTCGGCGGCGACGACTCGGGCGAAGATGTCTTCGAGCATGGTTTCGTAGTAAGAGGTTGAAGACCCGGGACGGAAACGCAGGTCCTTCGACTCCGCCGCTTCGCGGCTCCGCTCAGGATGGCATCCATTGCTGAGGCGTTCGCGCGCGGGAACACCGTAGGGAATGCGGTAGACGTCCGACATGAAGGGGCCGAATCCGGACTTGTAGGGATGGGTCTTGCTGGTGAGTGAGAGGCCCATCATTGTGCGTCCGTGGAAGCCGTCTTCGAAGCAGATCACGGCGGAGCGGCCGGTGTGGCTGCGGGCGATCTTGACCGCGTTCTCGACGGCCTCGGCGCCGGAGTTGACGAAGAAGGTCTTCTTGGGGAAGTTACCCGGAGTTAGCTGGTTGAGCTGCTCGGCTAACTCGACGTAGCTCTCGTATCCGGTGACCTGGAAGCACATGTGCAGGAAGGCGTCGAGCTGGCGGCGGATAGCGGCGACGACGCGCGGGTTGCGATGGCCGACGTTGATGCAGCCGATGCCTCCGCAGAAGTCGATGAAGCGGTTGCCGTCGAGGTCTTCAAAGGTCGCGCCTTCGGCGGAGCGGATGAAGATGGGGGTGCCGGCATAGACTCCGCGCGGGATGGCGGCGGCGCGGCGGTCGAGCCAGGCTTTGGATTTGGGGCCGGGAAGTTCGGTTTGGATGCGGATGCTTGGCATGGGAGTTAGCTCTCTAACTTCCATTGTAAATAGGGCCTGTGAACAGGCCCTATTTACGCTCAGGCTCGAACACTCTGCCTATCTTCCGCAAGGCTTGGCGTAGGCCCAGACCCAGCGAGGAGGAGCATCGGAAAGATTGCGGGCAACGTCGACATAGCGCGGATCGAGCATGCTGGCCGACCAATAGAGGTCCTTTGCGGTGTGAGGATCCCAGGCTCCGGCAAAGCCCTGTTCGCCCACATCGGCGCGGGCGACGTCAAACTTTTTCGTAGTGTGCGCGAACTCCTGATGGGTCTGCTCTCCCTTGGCGTAGGGCAAGAGCCAGTCGAGCGCGGCGTGAAGCGTTTGCCCGTCGCGGCCGGAGAGGTTCATCCAATCCTGTCCTCGGGTCTTGGCGGCGAGAGCGGCACGAACGAGCGGCTCGAGGTCAAAGACGACGTAATGAAGCGCGTCGCGCTCCTTGTAGTCCATGACTTCGCCGTTGGGCTGCATGTTGACCGAGAGCTGATGGACGAAGGCACCCTGCGCGCGCGCCAGCAGCTGGTCGTCGCCGATGGCGACAGCCGAGAGCGTCGCGATCTTGACGCGATGGCTATTCCAGTTGTTGATCCAGACGCTGTGGGTATCGTTGGGGTGTTGGTCCATCTGGTCGAGGTAGCCCTGGGCCATGTCATGCAGGAAGCGGCGGGTCTCGTCGGCGACCGGCTGGGGCAGGTCTTTGCCGGCGATTCGGTAAGCGTCCATCAGGCCATCGAGACCGGACTCGTCGATCGGATCGAGGCTTGGCTTGTAGACTTTCATCCAGGCATCGAGATAGGTGGACAGCTGGTTGAGCGCCTGGCGGTCTCCGGCAAGCTTCCAGGTCAAGGCAAGGTTACGCATGTAGTTCCAGTCATGCTTGGCATCACTAGACTGTTCGCGGAGTCCCTGACCTGGGAGCAGGCCCTCGGTGTGCACGACCGGCATCGCCATCGGTGCGTTTGAGGGTGGTTTGCCCGCACCCTTGACCCACGATTCGGGGGAGGGAGCAGGGGCGGAGACACACATGGACTGGGCATGAGCCATGCCCGGAACGACTAGCAACATTGCGACCACAAATTTTCTCATTTTCCCTGACTTTCCTTAGCGCTCAAACCCAGAGCGATTGGGGATGTTGTGGCGGGGGATGTCTTCCTTCGGGAAGAGCGAAGAATCGTCGCTTCTGTGCGCTAGCGGACAGTCTGGCATGGAGGCGGATCGAAGGAGCGCCCCTCCCTCCTACGGATAGAGTTTGTGACCGGGTTGTCTCTGAAACGGGAATGTTCAGTATTCAAACAACTGGGTGCGCTACCGTACATACCGTGAGGGCAATAGTTCCTAATCTTTGCTATCGGTTAGCTCTTGAGGGTAACCACTGGGGGATGCCCGAAAGCGTCCCCCGCATCAGTGAGCGACTGATTGAGCGGGAGCGTAGGTCAACCGAATTATGTCTTCGCCGATTCGATCACTGGCCACGAGACGGAGCGGCGGCCGGGGGCCAGTGAAGAATGGCTTGCCGCTACCAAGCACCACGGGGCGGAGATAGAGTCGATACTCATCGATAAGACCGAGGTTGGTGAGGCTTCCTGCGAGGTCTGGTCCGGCTACGTCGATCTCCCCGGCGTGCTGAGCCTTCAGGCCGCGTATTGCCGACTCGAGGTCACCCTCGACTAGTGTGGCGTTGGGGCCAAGTGACTTCAACGTGCGCGACACGACCCACTTGGGCTTGCTCCGCCACGCCGCCGCGAACTCATGATCGTCGGCGTCCCAATCGGGAAGGTCTTCGTCCCAATAACGCATGATCTCGTACATGCGGCGACCGTATATCAAGCCCGACAGGCGCATGCATCAGCTCGATGAAGTGACGAAAGGCCGCAGGCTCAGGGGGCCCTAGTTTCATGTGATCGACGTAGCCGTCGAGGGACTGGTTCAATGCATACACGAGCTTGGCCATGGTAGAGATTCTCCGCCGGACGTTCTCAGAATCGCGTGAGGTCGATTGTAATTTGGGTGATTACGGCATACACTATGTATATACGATGTGAGATACGAATGGGACGAGGACAAGAATAGGCGTAATCAACACAAGCATCGCGGTATCTCGTTCGATATGGCGATCGAGATTTTTGGGGACGATAACCTCCTTCTCGATCTTGACCGCGTCGATGAGGATGGTGAGCAGCGATGGTATGCGATCGGTGCAGTTCGCGCCGCGCCGGAAGCGGACTTCCTCCTCTTCGTGGTGCATGTGTACAGGGAGAACCAAGATGGCGAAGAAATCATCCGTATCATCTCGGCGAGAAGAGCTAGTAACGAGGACGTCCGAAGATATCAAGAACAAGAAGTGGACTGAAGAAGAGCTCCGGGTGATGCGCTACCACGCTGCGAAGCAAAAGGCCGGAGACGACTCGGACATCGACTATAGCGATATTCCCAAGTTGACGCCGGAGCAGTTATCTCAGTTTGTGCGCTTCCGGGACCGTCCACGGAAGATGCCGGTTAGTGTGCGTCTGGATGCGAAGGTGGTCGAATGGTTGAAGTCCAAGGGCGAAGGACATCTGACGCGGATCAATGACATTTTGCTGAATTTGATGGAAGCGGAGATGGCGGCGAAGAAGTAGGCTTTCTGGAAAGAGCCCAAGCCAGCCGAAGGCTTGAATAGGCCACGCGTTGTTCGCCTCGGTTTACTTGTTTAGGCGGCGGAGACTAGCATTGAATCTGAAGCATGCAATTCGAATGGGACGACCACAAAGCTTCACGGAATTGGCGTAAGCACGGCGTCTCTTTCGAGGTAGCGACTGAGGTCTTTGAAGACGAGCGCTACTTGCTCGAGTTAGATCAAGTTGATGAAACCGGAGAGCAGCGCTGGAAAGCAATCGGAGGCTTGCTCGCTCGGTCGGGAGCAGTGACCGTTTTGGTCGTGGTTCACGTGTACAGGGAGACGGATGGTGGAGAGGGAATTATCAGAATCATCTCAGCCCGAGAGGCTGATCCGAGTGAGCGCAGGCGATATCAGGCACAGGAAGCGGACTGAGGAAGAAGAGCTGGCGCTGGACCGGATAGCCGCAAGACAGGCCGCCGGCGACGACTCCGGTATCGACTATAGCGATATCCCTCCCTCGACGGAGGAGCAGCTCGCGAGTGCGGTCCGGTCTCGCGAGTTTCAGAGGCTGGTCCCGGTCAACGTGCGCCTCGACCCTAAAGTCGTTGAGTGGCTCAAGTCGAAGAGCGAAGCGTACCCGCTGCGTATCAATGATATTTTGATGAACGTGATGGAAGCGGAGCTGGCGGCTGGGTCTCGCCAGTAACAGCTCAGGGCTAAAGCCCTCATCGAGGGAGGCTGTTTCGGCGGCCTAAAGGCGGCCGCTTCCACCGAGTTCGTGCTCCCACTCAAGCCAACAGAAGGCTGGAATGGTGTACCCGGCCGTCTTGCAAATCTCAGTTTCAAACCCCTAATGTGGAGGTTCGAACGGGGCTTTCAGCGACCGACACGAGCACGTTGCCGCGAGTTTGCGATGCCACAAGCAGGACAAGTAAATGGAACTTGCCCCTCTGCGACTGATGAGATGAACGCTAAGTAGGTTGAGAATTTTTTGCCCCCATTCATGAATGTCACGAAAGTCGGCCGGGGGTTGGTTCTTCGGGTCGAGCAGTTGCTGCAGGTTGCCCCTATGCAACGCGTCGCCGCATTTCCCGTAAAGAGTTATCAGCTCGCTCTTGGTCAGGAACTCGCGGTCATAGTCGACCAGATGAACATTCCCCGGATTGAAGACAGGTTTTCGTGGAGACGGATAAAAATTTGGATGTAGTTTTTCCAGACGCTTAACAATTTCTCCGGCGCGGTATTCCTTTTGAAGCGACGACGATTTTGTTTCCTCCATGTCGCCGTGTGCGACTAGACAACCGAGGGCGATCAGCTCACAGAGCATGCGGAGCTGTAGAAAACAGTATTCCCGCTTCAGCGGCACGGGCAACGTGTGGCCAGAGTCTGTGAACATGTTGATGCTGAGTGCACAAAACTTCGCTTCCTCCATGATGGAGCTATACACGTTGGCGGCATCGAGGTCGGCTTGCGCTGGCATGAATGGGTATCCGGCCTCAGTACCAGCCGATAGGTTGCTCGTTCAGGTTGATGTGGACTTGCTTGCTTTCTAGATATTCGTCGACTCCGTGGAGGCCTAGTTCGCGGCCGAAGCCGGATTGTTTGTAGCCTCCCCAGGGGGCTTCGACGTAGGTGGGCTGCATGTGGTTGACCCAGATGATTCCGGCGCGGATGGCTTTGACCATGCGCATGGCTTTGTAGATATCGCGGGACCAGACGGCGGCAGCCAGGCCGAAGGGGGTGTCGTTGGCGATCTTGAGGGCGTCTTTTTCGTCTTCGAAGGGGATGACTGTGGCGACGGGGCCGAAGATCTCTTCGCGGGCGATGCGGGCGGAGTTATCGACTCCGTAGAAGATGGTTGGTTCGACGTAGTATCCGCGATCAAACTTAGCGGGGCGGTTACCACCGGTGGCTACCTTAGCTTCGGACTTACCTAGCTCCTGATAACTTCTGACGCGGTCGTATTGTTCCTTGCTTACGAGCGGACCCATCTTGGTGTCGCGATCGAGGGGTGGGCCGAGGACAACTTTCTTGGCCTTTTCGGTCATGGCCTCGACGAACTTGGAATAGATGGACTTTTCGACGAGGACGCGGCTGCCGGCGGAGCAGACTTCGCCCTGGTTGATGAAGACGCCGAAGAGGGCTCCGTCGATGGCGGCCTCGAAGTCGGCGTCGGCGAAGAAGATGTTGGGGGACTTGCCGCCTAGCTCCAGGGTGACGCGCTTGAGGGTGTCGGCGGCGGAGCGCATGATGATTTTGCCGACGGCGGAGCTGCCGGTGAAGGCGATCTTGTCGACGCCGGGATGGGCGACGAGGGCGGCTCCGGCGTTTTCGCCGTAGCCGGTAATGACGTTGACGACGCCTGGAGGAACGCCGCATTCGCCGAGCCAGCCGGCGAGCTTAAGCAGCGGTGAGCGGGGTTTGCTCGGCGGGCTTGACGACGCAGCAGCAGCCGGCGGCAAGGGCGGGGGCGAGTTTCCAGGCGGCCATGCCGCAGGGGGTAGTTCCAGGGGATGATCTGGCCGGCGACGCCGACGGGCTCTTTCATGGTGAGCGAGATGGCGTTGTCGGGGACGGGGTTGACGGTGCCGGAGATCTTGGTGGCGAGGCCACCGTAGTATTCGAAGCAGGTGGCGGCGTCGGCCATGTCGTACTCGGACTCGACGATGGGCTTGCCGCAGTTGCGGGACTCGAGCTCGGCAAGCATGGGCGCCTCGGCGCGGATTTTTTCGGCGATGCGGAAGAGGATGCGTCCACGCTCCTGGGCGGTGGTCTGGGGCCAGCCGCCTTCGTCGAAGGCGTAGCGGGCGGCGGCTACGGCGGAGTCGACCTCGGCGGTTGTGGCGTCGGGGATCTCGGCGATGACCTCTTCGGTGGAAGGATCGTAGACGGGAATCCATTGTCCGGAGGTGCTCTTGGTGAATTCGCCGTTGATGAAGAGGGAGTGTTGCTGGGCGGCGTTGGTGGTGGGCATGGGGAGTAACTCCTGAGGGTCGAGAGTATTTTAGAGCATCAGATTGCCGGCTCCAGCGCGAAGAAGCTCAAGGCCGCATCGCTTTGCTCTTTGACCCGGTATCGCGCCAACGCGCCATATCGCTCGTTCAGCGGGGCTCTGCGCCGATGTTCGGCGACGACGATCGAATCGGCGCTCAGGAGCGATACGCACTCGCCACCGAGCAGGTCCAGCGTGGCCGCGTATTCGTCGATCTCATCGTAAGGGGGATCGAGAAAGACGATGTCGATCTTTCGCTCGCGCTGCGCGAGCCTGCGCAGAAACGAGGAGACGGTACGCGGCTCGAGGCCATAGCCGGAGACGATGCCGAGCGATTTCAGGTTTAGCCGAATCGCGTCCATCGCCGGCTCGGCGTTCTCGACGAACAGTACCATCGCCGCGCCGCGACTGAGCGCCTCGATTCCATTGGCACCTGACCCTGCATAGAGATCGGCAAAGGTCGCGCCGGGAATGCGCGGCGCGAGGATGTTGAAGAGCGTCTCACGCAGGCGGTCGCTGGTCGGGCGCGTCGCCAGCCCCGGTGGAGCGGCGAGCTTGCGAGAGCGATAGGTTCCAGAGATGACGCGCATGAATTTGAGCGTAGCAGGACTACCCGGAAAACCGCGGCTGCGGAAAATTCAGACCGAACCACTACAATGGGAGAAGCGAGAATTGCAGAAGCGGAATTTCTGCGGCAGGAAAGTGGAGCGGCACGATGCGTAGTTGGTCATTTCCATTGGGGCGGTGGTTCGGGGTCGACATCCGGATCCATGCGTTCTTTCTGGCGTTGACCGGCCCGTGCATGCTCGCCGCGACTTCGCTGAACCTCGACATCTGGCGCGGCGTGGTGCTCTGGATTCTGCTGCTTGCCGTCGTAGCCGTTCGCGAAGTGCCACGGTTAATCGCTTCGGCCTATTACGGATTGCAAATCCGCAACATCTTGCTGCTCCCTACTGGCGGCCTATACGCCTTCGCTAACCCGGAGAGCACCGAGCGCGCCGCGACCCCGAAAATCCAGACGCCCATGGCGATGATTGGGCCGGTGTCAAATATCTTCTTTAGCATGATTGTGGCTGGGTTGATTGCGGGCTCCGCGCCGCAAGTGAGCCTTATCGAATTTCCGCTTGTCAACGCGGGGCACTTGATGCGCTCGACGGTTTGGCTCAGCGTTTTTCTGGGGCTCGTCAATATTGTGCCTGCCTATCCGCTCGATGGGGGACGCATTCTGCTCGGCGAGTTCAAACGCTCGAAAGAGGCTGCCCAAGCCAGCCGGGCCGCAGCCGGAATCAGCCAGGTGCTGGCCGTGCTCGTCTTCGGCGCGGGAATCGCCTTGCATGTGCCTTGGTTGGTCATGGCCGGATTCTTCATTTTTATCGGCGCACAGCTGGAAGATCAGGGCACTCTGTTCCAGTCGGTGGTGGACAACGTTCGGATGAAGGATGTGATGCTGACCGACTTCTCGACCATGTCTCCGTCAGACACGCTCGAAGATGCGCTGTTCAAAACGATTCATAGCTTGCAGGACGATTTTCCCGTTGTGCGGGGCGTGAATCTGGTCGGCATCGTCTCTCGCCAGAGCATTCTCGACGCGCTGCGTGCCGACGGGAACGGCTACATCCAGGGAGTGATGTCGCGCGCCTTTCAGGTTGCGCAGCCTGATGACTCGCTGGGTGCGATGATCCGCCGCATGACTGCCGGTCGCGGCCTCTCGCTGATGCCGGTCACCGAGGGCGAGAAGATCGTCGGCATCGTGACCCTGCAAAACCTGATGCATTCCATGGGCTTGCTCGCCGAGCACCGCAAGCTGCAGCGGCGGTCGTAAGAGACAGATGGACGCGGAGACGAGTCAAGACCGTCCTCTCGCTGCCGGCCTGTATCTAGTCGCCACGCCGATTGGCAATCTCGAAGACATCACGCTCCGTGCCCTGCGTGTTTTGAAGAGCGCCGACCGCATCGCCTGCGAGGACACTCGGCAGACTCAAAAGCTGCTCAACCACTTCGGCATCGAAACTCCCTCCACGAGCTTGCACGAACACAACGAAACGGAAAAGGCGCCGGAGTTTATCGAAGAGTTGAAACAGGGTGCGCGCATTGCCGTCGTCTCTGACGCCGGGATGCCCGGAATCTCTGACCCTGGAATGACCCTCGCGCGCGCCGCCATCGAGGCCGGGATTGCGGTCTATCCGATCCCCGGCGCCAATGCGGCTGTCAGCGCGCTCGTCGCGTCGGGGCTGTCAACGGAGAGCTTCCACTATGCTGGATTTCTTCCCGCCAAGAGTGGGGCTCGGCGAGCGGAATTGGAGCGCTTGGCCGCGCTCGTCGCCGAAGATCAGGCGCTGACGTTGATCTTCTATGAGGCTCCGCATCGGATTCTTGAAACGCTCGAGGATGTTGAAAAAGTCTGGGGAACAGACTGTCGCGTCGTCGTTGCACGGGAGTTGACCAAGCTGCATGAAGAATTCCTGCGCGGGGGAGTTGGTGAGGTTCGACGCGATCTCGCCAGTCGCGATCGCGTGCGCGGCGAAATCACGTTGCTGATCGAAGCCCGCTCGCTTGCGAAAGTCGTCTCCTCGGCGAGCGTAAAAGACCGCGTCGCCGAGTTGCAGCGCACTGAAGGCCTCGATGAAATGGACGCCCTCAAGCGTGCCGCGCGGGAGCGGGGGATTTCGAAGAGCGAGGCATATCGCGAGCTTCAGCGGGAACGTGCGCGGCGGTGACTGAAGTGCCTCGATCCTGCTATGCAACCAAATATTCGACACGCCGATATCGGCTACCATAAGAGAGCATGATCTTGCCCTTCGTCCGCGAGCTCCTCGCGGACCTGGAACACTCTGATTCCTTCGAGCGGGTACGAAGGCACCTCAGCCTCGCCGCCGGGCGCAGACGTGTCTCTGGACTTACCTCGACCGCCCGCGCGCTGCATCTTCCGCTCTTCGCCAAAGCGGCCCAGGTCCCGGTCGTTGTCGTCGTCTCCGATAACAAAGCCGCCGATGCTCTCCAACTCGCCGTTCGCGCCGCCTGCGAGTTGACTGGAGCTATCGCGCCCGAGCGCGTGCTCCGGCTTCCGGCGCATGATGTTCTGCCCTTTGAAAATCTTTCGCCGCACCCCGACGTGCAGGAACAGCGCGCCACCGTTCTTTGGAAGATTGCCAACGGGGACGCCTCGATCATCATCGCTCCCGTGGAGGCTGCGTCGTTGCGGCTCTTTCCCGCCAACTACTATCTCGATCTTGCGCGCGTGCTACGGCGCGGGGAAGAGATTGACGTTGAGGAACTGCTCGGCCATCTCACGAGCGTTGGCTACTCTGCGATGGATATCGTCGAGATGCCCGGCCAGTTCACGCGCCGTGGCGGCATCCTGGATATTTATTCGCCGGAAGCCGACCGCCCCGTGCGCATCGAGCTTTTCGGCGATGAGATTGAATCGATGCGCAAGTTCGACCCTGACTCGCAGCGCTCTTCTTCGCCGCTCGATGAGACAATACTGCTGCCGTTGACGGAAACTCCGGTCACGGAGCGGTTGCTCGCCGCTGTTCATGCGCGTCTAAGCGGCACATCGCTTGAGGGCGATGCCGACGAAAGTGTTGAGCGCGCTGTCTCTGCCGGCGGCGTGACTGTCTTTCCCGGATGGGAGTTTTTCTCAACCATCGCCGGAGCCAGCGGAAGCATCTTCAATCTTTTTCCTCGCTGCCAGGTCTTTGTCGAAGAGCCGGCGATGGTCAAGAACCAGCTGGAGCGCTGGTGGAACAAGGTCGAGCAGCGTCACGATCGCAGCAACATCGGCTCGCTGATCACGCCAGCTGACGTGTATCTGCGCCCGGAAATGTTGCTCGCGACAATCGACTCCAGCCGCGGCCTCGACATTGACCAGCTTGGCGCAGTCGATGTGCTCGATGAAGACACCACGCTCGGCGAGGTCGCCTTTGCCTCGCGGCCAACGCTGCGCTTTCACGGGTCGATCCCGGCATTGATTGAGCAACTGAAGACGCTGATGGAGCAGTCTGTGCACATGCTGCTCACCGTCCCCAATCAGGGGGAAGTCGAGCGGCTGGCGAATCTTCTTCGCGAGTACGGCCTGCCCTATCGCCTCGGCAGCCGCGCGCAGCATGCAGGTAGCGAGAACATCTATGACGAGTCGAGCTATCTTGCCGGCGACCTAAGAACGCCGATCATTGTTCGAGCGCCTATAGCAAACGGCGTCAGCTTTCCCGACTCGAATCTCGTGCTCTTTGGCGCAAACGATCTCACCGACGAGGCCGATGTCACCGCGCGTCCGGTGGCGAGGAAATCCAAGTCAAAGACCGCCGCCTTCGTCTCTGACTTCCGCGATCTCACGATCGGTGACTATGTCGTGCATGTCGAGCACGGCATCGCCCGCTATCTCGGCCTGAAAGAGATCGAGCAGGATGGCGTCACCGTCGAGTTCATGATTCTCGAGTTTGCCGAGCAGGCGCGCCTTTACGTCCCGCTCACGCGCCTCGACCTCATTCAGAAATATCGCTCGACGGAATCCGGCCCCGCGCCGGTGCTCAATCGTCTCGGTTCGCAGCAATGGGCGAAGACCAAAGCCCGAGTCAAGAAAGCCATGCAAGACATGGCCGACGAACTGCTCAAGCTATATGCCCTTCGCAAGGCCGCTCAGGGGCACGCTTTCCCGCCCGACAACGAATTTCAGCGCGAGTTTGAAGACGCCTTCGACTACAACGAGACCGACGACCAGCTCACCGCCATCGCCGACATCAAGCGCGACATGGAATCGACCTTGCCGATGGACCGCCTGCTCTGCGGCGACGTTGGCTACGGCAAGACCGAGGTCGCCATGCGCGCGGCCTTCAAGGCGGTGCAGGATGGCAAGCAGGTCGCGGTGCTCACGCCGACCACCGTGCTCAGCTTCCAGCACTTCGAGACGTTCAAGAAGCGCTTCAGGCAATTCCCGATCGAGATCGAAATGATCTCGCGCTTTCGGACGCCCGAAGGAGCAGAAAGCTCATTCTCGAAAAGGTCGAGAGCGGGCGCGTCGACATCCTGATCGGTACGCATCGGCTGCTTTCGAAAGACCTCAAGTTCCACGATCTCGGCCTGCTCGTCGTCGATGAGGAGCAGCGTTTCGGCGTGCGCCACAAGGAGCGCCTCAAACAAATGCGCCGCGAGATCGACGTGCTGGCGATGTCGGCGACGCCGATTCCTCGCACGCTGCACATGTCGCTCGTCGGCCTGCGCGATATGAGCATCATCGACACGCCGCCCAAAGACCGCATGGCCATCCAGACCGTTGTCGCGAAGTTCGATGAGAAGCTTGTGCGCTCGGCAGTCGAGGTCGAGTTGGAGCGCGGCGGTCAGGTCTACTTCGTGCACAACCGCGTCGAAACCATCTACGAACTAGCCGCCAAGATCAGCGAGCTCGTCCCCTCGGCGCGAGTGATCGTCGGACACGGCCAGATGGGTGAGGCCGAGCTTGAGCGCGTCATGCTCGCTTTCATGAACCATGAATACGATGTGCTGGTCGCCACGACCATCATCGAGAACGGCCTCGACATTCCGCTTGCCAATACCATCCTGATCAATCGCGCCGACCGGCATGGGCTCTCCGAGCTGTATCAATTGCGGGGCCGCGTAGGTAGGTCCAATCGGCGCGCTTATTCTTATCTCCTTATTCCTGCCGAGCAAGAATTAACGGACATCGCCCGGCGCCGTCTTGCGGCATTGAAAGAATTCTCGGACCTCGGAGCCGGCTTCAAGATCGCTGCGCTCGACCTTGAACTACGAGGCGCAGGCAATATGCTCGGTGGTGAGCAGAGCGGCCACATCGAAGCTATCGGCTTTGAGATGTATACCTCGATGCTCGAAGAAGCAGTCAGCAAGCTCAAGGGCGAAGACCGCCAGGAGCGCACCACCACGCAGCTCAATCTTGGGATCAGCCTCCGCGTCGATGAGAGCTACATTCCCGAGGAGAACCAGCGCTTGCGCATTTACAAGAAAATCGCCGGTGCGCAGGACGAAGCCACCATCGTCGATGTTCGCGCCGAACTCCAGGACCGCTATGGCGAGCCACCCGAGAGCGTCACTCACTTGCTCGAAGCTGCGATACTGCGGCTCGAATGCGAGCGGCTCGGCGTTTCGCAGGTCGATCGCAAGCGCGACCAGATTCATATGCGCTTTATGGAGAAGGCAAGTGTCGATCCGAGCCGCCTGATGATGCTGGTAGCCAAGAACGCCAAGCGCGGCGCGCAATTTACTCCGCAGGGAGTGCTTCGCTATCCGTTGACGAACTCACAGCCTCAGGAAGTGTTGATGGAAATCCGCCTGCTGCTTGGCGAACTCGAACTGGAAGAGCTGGCGGCGCAATAAGATAACACTACTGTTACAAATACGAGAACCGCAGGATTAACTTTGACGATTAAGCGTATTGCCGCACTGCTTGTTGTATTTGGAGGCCTCATGGCAGCGACCTTCTCACTGGCCTGGGCTCGAGCCCGCAACAGCCAGCTCCCCTGACCCGAATCTTACCGCTCTTGCTGAGCAGTATTTCGACCAGGTCTATTTCAAATATGCGCCAACCAACGGCACACTCTCAGGTTTTCATCAGTACGATACCCAACTCGAGGACTATACCCGAGCGGGAACTGATGCCGAGGTCGCGGCCCTTCACGAGTTTGAGAAGAAGTTCGCCGCATTCCCCGCCTCCCAGCTCGACGTCAGCAATCAGGATGACCTCCAGCTCCTGCTCTCCAACGTCCGCGGCCAATTGCTCGAGCTCGAGACCATCCGCCAGTGGGAGAAGAACCCCGATACCTATTCGAGCGGCGTCAGCAACAGTATCTTCAGCCTCATGGAACGGAAGTTCGCCCCGCCGGATGAGCGCCTCAAGTCCGTCATCGCCCGCGAGCGGCAGATTCCCGCTGTCTTTGCCGCCGCGCGGCAGAACCTCAAGAATCCGCCGCACATTTATACCGAGATTGCGCTGCAGCAGATTCCCGACATCATCAGCTTCTTTCAGAATGATGTCCCGGCTGCCTTCACCGACGCGACCGATCCAGTCGTCAAAGCGGACTTCGCCAAATCCAACGCAGCCGTCATCGCGGCGCTTGCAAGATTACGAGAAGTGGATGAAGAGCGACCTGTTGCCGCGCTCCAAAGGCGACTTCCGCATTGGCGCGGACGCCTTCTCAAAGAAGCTGCTCTATGACGAGATGGTCGACACTCCGCTCGATAAGCTGCTCGAAATCGGTTACGCCGATCTGCATAAGAACCAGGCCGAGTTCGAACGCATTGCGAAGGAAGTCGATCCGACGAAGACACCGAAAGAAGTACTCGCCGAACTCGCGACGATTCACCCCGCTCCCGATCATCTGTTGCAGGCATTCAACGATCAGTTCAATGGGCTGATCAAGTTCATTCGCGACAAGAAAATCGTCACGATCCCCTCCGACGTGCAGCCGACGCTCGAAGAGACGCCCCCGTTCATGCGCGCGACCACCTTCGCCTCGATGGACACGCCTGGCCCCTTTGAGACCCACTCGACCACTGCCTATTTCAATGTCACGTTGCCGGAAAAAAGTCTGACGGCCGCGCAGCTCGCCGACTACATGTCCGCCTTCAACATCGGCACGATCGTGAGCACTTCCGTGCATGAAGCGTATCCCGGCCATTATGTTCAGTTCCTGTGGGTTCCTCAGGCGCCGAGCAAGGTGCGCAAGCTGTTGGGCTCATCGAGCAACGCTGAGGGTTGGGCCCACTATTGCGAACAAATGATGCTCGACGAGGGATACGGGCAGCCCGGCACAGGCGCGAAAGACGCGCGAGAGGCAAAGTTGATCCGCCTCGGCCAACTGCAGGACGCGCTGCTGCGCAACGCCCGCTTCATCGTCGGCATCAAGATGCATACCGGCCAGATGACCTTTGACCAGGCGGTCGACTTCTTCGTGACCGAAGGGTTATCAGTCCCGTTCGACCGGAAAAATCGAGACCAAACGAGGTACGGCGGACCCAACTTATCTTTATTACACGCTGGGCAAGTTGCAGATCTGAAGTTGCGCGGCGATATGGAAAAGAAGCAGGGCGCGGCGTTCTCGCTGGAGCAGTTCCACGACGACTTTCTGAAAGAGGGATTTCCCCCTCATCAAGATCGTGCGCCGGGAAATGATGGGAGACGATTCCCCTACTTTGTGAGCATTTGCATCTGATGTTTTTGGGGTGCACCGTCGCTGAGATATCCTGAAGGCATACTCGCCATCTTGTTTCGCTGTCTCAGAAGTGCCAACCCTCAGCCAAAAATCGGGAGCTAAGCACAATCCATGACGAAAAAAGTGCGTAAAGCGGTCTTTCCTGCGGCCGGTCTCGGCACGCGTTTTCTGCCCGCCACCAAAGCGATTCCGAAAGAGATGCTGTCGCTGGTCGACAAGCCGATCATCCAGTATGGAGTCGAAGAGGCGATCGCCGCCGGCATCGAAGAGATCATCATCATCACCGGCCGCGGCAAGACGGCGATTGAAGACCACTTCGACATCAGCTACGAGCTCAATGCGCTGCTCGAGTCGCGAGGCAAGAAGGCGCTGCTGGAGCTGAGCCGCAGCATCTCGGGCATGGCCAAGGTGGTGACCATTCGCCAAAAAGAGGCCAAGGGCCTCGGCCACGCTGTGCTGATGGCCAAGGAACTCATCGGCGACGAACCATTCGCTGTCCTGCTGCCCGACGACGTCATCGACTCGAAGACCTCGTGCATCAAGCAAATGATCGACGTCTACGATCAGGTGCAGGGATCGATTCTCGCGACGATGGAAATTGAGGGACCGGCGATCTCCGCTTATGGCGTCCTCGATGGCTCGCCGACCGCGGGTAACAAAGACATCCTCGAAGCCAGGGGCATGGTCGAGAAGCCGAAGTTTGAAGACGCTCCGTCGAAGTACGCGATTATCGGCCGTTACGTCCTTACGCCCGCAATCTTCGACGAGCTGGAAAAGATCACTCCCGGCGCCGGCGGGGAACTCCAACTCACCGACGGCATCAAGGGCTTGCTCAAGAGCGAGAAAGTCTACGGATTTAACTTCGAAGGTACGCGCCACGACGCCGGAGACAAGCTTGGCATGCTGAAGGCAACGGTCGAATTCGCCCTCAAACGAGAAGACCTCGGCCCGGACTTCCGCGAATACTTGAAGTCTCTCTCGCTATAGATGTTGAATGCCGCTCACGTTCGAGGTAAGGCGGCGCCAGGCGGGACTTTGCTTCGCTTCTAAAACAACGGCGTCTGCCGTCGCGGAAGCGGTATTCCGAAGTGCTCATAGGCGAGCCGCGTGGCGACCCGTCCGCGCGGAGTGCGATCGAGAAAGCCAATCTGAATCAGGAATGGCTCGTAGACCTCTTCGAGCGCGTCTTCTTCTTCGGCGAGGGTTGCGGCCAGGGTGTTCAGGCCGACCGGGCCGCCGTCGTACTTCTCGATGATCGTCAGCAGCAGCCGCCGGTCGAGCTCATCGAAGCCATGGGCGTCGACCTCAAGCATCTTGAGCGCCGCCTCGGCGGTCGGCGCGGTCGATGGTGCCGGTGCCCCGCACCTGCGCGTAGTCGCGCACCCGCCGCAGCAGGCGATTCGCAATACGCGGAGTTCCGCGCGACCGCATCGCAATCTCCGCCGCGCCGTCCGCATCGATCGGCACATTCATCACCTCGGCCGAGCGCTCGACGATGAAGCGCAGATCGTCCTCGGTGTAAAACTCCAGCCGCAGCAGGATGCCGAAGCGCGAACGCAGCGGCGAAGAGAGCAGCCCCGGCCGCGTGGTCGCGGCGACAAAGGTGAAGGGCTTGATCTCCATCACATGGGTGCGCGCCGCCGGCCCCTGGCCGATGATGATGTCGAGCTTGTAGTCCTCAAGCGCGGTGTAGAGCTTCTCTTCGAGCACCGGCTGCAGCCGGTGGATCTCGTCGAGAAACAGCACCTGGCGCTCGCGCAGGTTGGTGAGGATCGCGGTCAGGTCGCCCTGGATCTGCAGCGCCGGCCCGGAGGTCTGCTGAAAGCCGACGTCCAGCTCATTGGCGATGATCGAGGCCAGCGTGGTCTTGCCCAGCCCCGGGGGCCCAAAGAGCAGCACATGGTCGAGCGCTTCGCCGCGCGACTTGGCCGCCTGTAGCGCGATCGCCAGCTGCTCCTTCGCCTTGGGCTGGCCGATGAACTCGGTCAATACCCGAGGACGAAGCTTGAGTTCAAACGAGTTTTCTTCATCGGCGCGCGCCGCGGAGACGAGACGTTCAGGATTGGATTGGGCCGAAGGCATCTACTAGGCAGTTTAGAACGGATCGCCCCAGAGAGGTCTCAGGCAGACGTTTTGCCGGGCGTTTTATTGAGGAAAAGCCCATCGTTAATGCTCAAACCAAGGGCTCGATATTGATGCGCCTCACGGCTGAGAAACCGGCTCGGTCTCAGCCGTTTTCGCTCGCCTCATGGCCCAGTTTCTGAGGATCGGCCCTGCGGACGCTTGTCCTGTTCAAAAAATCGCGCAGCCGATCGGCTTCGTCGCGTTGCGCCTGGATGAGCAAGCGCTGGCGGCGAAGCTGGTCAGGATTGTCGATGGCGTGCGCCATCAGCTCGTCGCGGAGAGCGTCAACCTCCAGCGTCAGCGCCTTGGTCTGGATGGCGCGGTGGAGCCTCTGACTGATTTGATAAGGGTCCATTTCGTCTCTGGTTTGCATTCTTATTTCGCGGGTCTGGCGCTTGCTCTAAAGTCTCTGAACTCTCTGCCGATACTACGAGAAGACTGCACCTGCGGCCAGATTACGGCCGGGCTTCCGGAAGTTCGGGGGACAGGTGTCTGTGGTCACCAAGCCCTCGTCCGCACTTTGGTGACTGGGAGATGTTTCCCCACTAAACCTTCAGAAAGTTGCTGCCGATTTCTACCCTCAGGGTGCCCTTGCTTCAAGACCATAGGACTTGCTCGGGCGTTGGCTCTTGTCCTCCGAACTGGGTGACGGGTTAATCGATGCCCTTCGCAAAGTAGCGGGCCATAAGACGGAGGCCGAGGCAGTGGCGTATCAGCATCGCGTTCCTCGTGAGTTCCTCTGCCGGTTCGCGGTCGTCATTCTGGCCTTCGCTTGCACCGCAGCGCCGACGCAAGTCTCGGGTCAGACCTCGAGAGAGCTGACATCGGTCCGCGCGATCCGATCTCTCAATCCGGAACAGGCCGGTCAGGCATTACCGGTTCGATTGCGCGGAGTTGTCACCGTTCTCTCTGGCTGGAAGTCGTCATTCTTTTTCCAGGACGCCACCTCCGGAATCTCGGTCGATCGTGAGGACGACTCTCCGCCGCTGCGCTCCGGCCAACTGGTGGAAATTCGCGGCGTCACCGGTCCGGGCAAGTTCGCTCCTATCATCAACTCAAGCCACGTGGCGGTGCTCGGAACAGGAAAGATGCCGCAAGCGCGCCTCTTCACCTTCGATCAGCTATGGGGTGGCGCACAGGATAGTCAATGGGGCGCGATTCAGGGGATCGTGCGTTCCGCGACCGTCAAGCCATATTGGGGTCGGTCCGTTCTTTTCCTGGAAGTCGACATTGGCGCGGGCAATCTAGTTACCGTGCACGTCCACGACTTTTCTGAAGCTGGCCCAGACTCTTCAGCCATAGACCGGCTGCCCGGCTCCACGATCTCGGTACGCGGCGTCTGCGGGACGGTCTTCAATGACAAGCGACAGTTTGTCGGCCTGAGGCTCTTCGTCTCGAATCTGAACCAGGTAACGATCGAACGCCCCGCGCCCGCCGATCCGTTTGACGTTCCCCTGCGGCCCCTTGGCGCCTTGTTGCAGTTCGGCAACACGGAGGGCGCCATCGCCCGCATCCGAGCGCGCGGGGTTGTCACTTATTCTCAACCCGGTCAGGGCCTTTACCTTCAGGATGGCGCTTACGGAGTCTTCGTCCAGAGCAAGCAAATGACGCCGGTTGCACTTGGCGCGCAACTGGAGGTGGTCGGCTATCCCGCCGCTGGCGGTTATTCGCCCGCGTTGGACGATGCTCTGTTTCGGGTCATCGGTGCGGGCGAGTCCCCTGAAGCTGTAATGCAGTCCGCTTCCGGCATGATTACCGACAATCAGGGTTTCTCCGCAGCGCCGTATGACTCGGTTCTCGTTCAACTTCAAGGTGTGCTGGTTGAGGAGATTCCGGGCGCTGAGGAAAACCTTCTTCTCTTCAAGGACGGCTCGAATGTCTTCACCGCCCGGTTGCCGCGGTCGGGACGGAATTTCTCTGTTCTCGCTGCCGGAAGCTTTCTTTCGGTCACTGGTATTTGCGTGGCGAAGGCGGATAAGGCCCACGAGGCGCGCTCCTTCGAGATTCTCCTGCGCTCCCCGGCGGACCTCGTCGTTGTCAGGGCCGCACCGTGGTGGACCGCCTCTCGTGCGTGGACACTGGTCTGGCTACTCACCTTCGCAGTAGTTCTGGCGTGGATGGTTGCCCTTTGGAGGCAGGCCGGCTTGCGGGTTTTGGCGCTCACCGACCATCTCACCGGGCTTTACAACCGGCGCGGGTTTCTGCTGCTGGCCGAGAACCAATGGCAATTGGCGTTGCGCAAGGGAATGTCGATCTTGATCTTGTATATCGACGTCGACCAGTTCAAGCAAATCAACGATGCGTTCGGCCACAAACAGGGGGACCTGGCGTTGCAGGCGGTTGCGGGCGTGCTCCGCGAGACACTTCGCAGGACCGACCTCATCGGTCGTCTGGGCGGGGATGAATTCGCGATCATTGCCATGGATGTGCATCCCGATTTCCGAGCGCAGCTCGAGCGCCGGCTCGCCGAAACCCTGCGCCACAGCAATCAGAAACCTGGGCGGCTCTTTCAGCTCTCGCTGAGCATTGGCGTGCTCAACTGTGACGACTCGCTCAAGGCCTCGAGCATCGAAGACCTGCTCGCCCGCGCCGACGCCTTGATGTATGAGCAAAAGCGGAACCACAAAAAAAGCGCGTTCGGATCGGCTCCGGTGACCGTTACGTCGTGATCTCCCGCGCGAAACGCGCCTCATCAGAGTGTGGCTATGACTTCGATCTCCACCAGCGCGTCCTTGGGCAGGCGTGCGACTTCCACCGTCGAACGTGCCGGCGCGACCGTGCCTTCCGGGGCGAGATATTTGCCGTAGATGGCGTTCATCGCGGCGAAATCGTTCATGTCTTTGAGAAAGACAGTTGTCTTGAAGACTTGCTCTAGGCTCGAACCCGCTGCTTCGAGGACTGCCTTTAGATTTTCCAGCACCCGAGTTGTTTGTGCTTCAATGCCGCCAGAGACGATCTGTGCGGTCGCTGGGTCGAGCGCAACTTGTCCGGAGGTATAAATGAAATCTCCGATGCGAACGGCCTGGGAGTAGGGGCCGATGGCGGCGGGGGCGTTGGTGGTAGAGACGGCTTGCTTCGCACTTGCGCTCATCTTGAGATGATGCCGGGTTTCGGCGCAATCGCGCAAATCCTGCCGTCGGCCTAACTGGCCGCGGCAGTAGAATGAAAGATGAGAGCAACCAAGCTATACAAGGAACGAGGTTCGGATGTCCGGCAGCGCAGTCAGTAATTACGAAAAGGCCCACGCTATGGTCGTCTCCGACCCCGAGATCATGGGAGGCACCCCGGTCATTCGAGGGACGCGGATTCCTGTACGCCTCGTCGCGGAAATGCGCTTGCAGGGCACCTCGGTAGAAGAAATCCTGGCGGGGTACTCGAGCCTCGACGGCGAAATGGTCTTCCTCGCCGAAATCTATGCGCAAGCGCACCCGTTGCCCGGTCCTGCGCCTCAAACTCGTTTGCCGAGAGGCGCCCGCGTGATCGCCCAAAAGACCTACCCTCTCGAACGTGCCTCCTGAAGCTCTCACTTTTCTCATCGATGAGTGTCTTCATTCGAGTCTCGTTGAGGTCGCGAATGCAATGGGCTACGCCGCTCATCACGTCGAGCACATCGGCTTGAAAGGCGCTCCGGATTGGCTGTTATGGAACAGAGCGCTGCAAGATAATTTGATCCTTGTAACAACAACGCTCGAGATTTCCGAAAACTCTCGGGCAGAGCGGAGATTCATCCGGGCATCGTCCTGATTTTGCCAATGTTGAGCCCAAGAGTTCAACGACAGTTGTTTCATGCAGGTCTCGAATATCTAGCCGAACACACGAACCTGATCAATCGAATTATCGAGATTGATCTTCGCGACGAGCGGGTGGAAGTTCGAGAGATTGTGCTGCCGTGATCGCCCGTGGAAAAGTAGACTACCTCGGCATATTTTTTTTGATGCGGACAGCGATCAACTCTACAGCTTCTGCGCCCGCTGCACATCGCGCACACCCGGAACTCGCCGCATGTTCGTCACCAGCTTCGTCAGGTGCCGTACATCTTCCGCTTCGACGATGAACTCAACCACCGCGCCACCCTCATCATCGGACTTCGAATCGACGCCGCGAATGTTTGTTCCGTCATCGCTGATGATCGCGGTGAGCTCTTTCAAGATGCCGGGGCGGTCGTCGCAGAGAATCGTGAGCTTGACCGGATAAGTGATCGGTCGTGGAGTATGCCCGGCTCCGTTAGAGGCCTGGGGACGAACCATCTGCGACCACTCGACCGTGATGCGGCGGTCCGACTCATAGAGCAGGTTTTGCACATTGGGGCAGTTGCGCGCATGCACGGCGACGCCCTTGCCGCGGGTGACGTACCCGATAATCTCTTCGCCGCGAATCGGATTACAACATCGCGCGCGGTAGATGAGCAGGTCGTTCTGGCCCTCCACCTGGAGCGAATCCGATCCGGTCGCAAGATGCACTCTTGTGACGGCGTCTGAGACGGTCGGCTTGGCCTCGACTCCAGACTCGAGCTCGCCCGCTGCGGCCGCGGTGATCACTCCGGGCGACAGCTTGTTCAACACCTGCCGCGCGGAGTATTTGCCGAAGCCAATCGTTCCCAAAAGATCGTTCGGCGTCGCGACGCCATATTCGCTGGCGACGCGAGCGTAGTCGGAATCCTGAAACTTGCTGAGCGACACTTTGTACTTGCGCGCTTCGCGCTCGAGTAGCTTGCGCCCAATTTCGATTGCGCGTTCGCGTTGGTGCTCGTTGAGCCAGTGCTTGATCTTGTTGCGCGCCCGCGAACTCTTGACATAGGTCAGCCAGTCGCGACTCGGGGTGTGCCCGTTTTGAGTGATGACCTCGACGATGTCGCCGTTGCGCAGTTTCGACCGCAGCGGCGCGATGCGCCCATTCACCTTCGCGCTGACCGTCGTGTTGCCGACTTCAGTGTGGATCGAGTAGGCAAAATCAATCGGGCTCGCGTCTTTCGGAAGTACGACGACTTTGCCCTTCGGCGTGAAGGTGTAAACCTCTTCGGGGTAGAGATCGATCTTCAGCGTGGAGAGGAATTCGTTCGGGTCGGTCATCTCCCGCTGCCACTCGACCAGTTGCCTTACCCATGCCAACCGCTGCTCGTCGCGCGCGCTGATCGGCGAGCCGCCGGCCTTGTATTTCCAGTGCGCAGCGATGCCTTCCTCGGCAATGCGGTGCATCTCTTCGGTGCGAATCTGCACCTCGAACTGATGCCCGCGCTCGCCAATCACAGTCGTGTGCAGTGACTGATACAAATTTGGGCGCGGCATGGCGATGAAATCTTTAATGCGCCCCGGCACCGGCCGCCACAGCCCGTGAATGATGCCGAAGACCGCATAGCAGTCCGCCACGCTGCCGGTGATCACGCGAATCGCCAGGAGATCATAAACCTGGTCGATCTGCGTGTCAGCTTCCTGCAGCTTCTGGTTCACGCTGTAGAGCCGCTTGATGCGCCACTCCACCCGCGCCTTGATTCCTTCTTCGTTGAGCCGGTCGGTGAGCGTGGCTTCGACGTGCGTCAGAAACTCCTCGCCCTCGCTACGCCTCGAATCGACCGCGTTTTGCACTTGTTCATATGCGAAGGGGTCGACATAGCGGAAAGCAAGATCTTCGAACTCGCCGCGCACTTTGCCCATGCCCAGTCGATGGGCGAGAGGTGCATAGATATCGAGAGTCTCGCGAGCGATGGCCTGTTGCCGCTCGGGCTTAAGGTGCTCGAGCGTGCGCATGTTGTGCAGCCGGTCGGCAAGTTTGATGATCACCACGCGAACGTCGCTCACCATGGCGAGCAGCATCTTGCGGACATTCTCTGCCTGGCGATCTTCGCGATTGGCAAACTGGATCTTGTCGATCTTCGTTACGCCCTCGACGATGTGCGCGACCTGCTCGCCGAAGCGCTCTGAGATGTCTTCGGTGGTGACGGGAGTATCTTCAACCGCATCATGCAGCAAGCCGGCGGCGATTGCCGTTGAGTCGAGCTTCATCTCGGCCAGCACCTGCGCGACTTCAAGCGGATGCAGCACGTAAGGCTCGCCGGAGGCACGCTTCTGCGTGTTGTGGTGCTCCAGGCAGTAGTCCCAGGCCTTGCGAATGATTTCTGTGTCGTCGGAGGGGCGGTTCTTGCGGACAGTCTCAATCAGCTCGCCAAACTTCGCGGCAAGCATGTCCCGGTCGGTTTCCGAGATCTCGATTGGAGCTACTTTCGCTGTCGCCATATCTGATTATAGGCTGTCTCAAACTCGCCTCCAAGCGGGCCCCCCGGGACTGGTCGCAAGCAAGAATCCGTCGGCAATTCTGAGCCGGGAGCGACTCCGCAGCTCGCCCCACACAACTTAAGGAGCAGGAACAGCATCCTCTCCGCATGCCTTTAATCGTGATCCTCATCATTCTGTTGTTACTCTTCGGCGGCGGCGGTTATTACATGGGCCCCGGCGTCGGCTACTACGGCGGCGGCGGAATCAGCCTCATCCTCGCCATCATCATCATTTACCTGCTTTTCGGCAGAGGACGAAGCCGGCTCTGACACTCGTGCTCGGCCGTTCACACCGGCTGAGCAAGAATCATGCACAGCCGAGCATCGTCGCTCCCAAAGGCCAAACCACGGGACCGGTTTTTCGATCTTCTGCATTACTGCTACAACTAACAAATGCCTGACTTTCTCGCCCCAATCAAACCCGCCGATCGTGCCCAGGTTCTGATAAATAACCGTCAGGCCAAGATGGCCCAGTCTGCGCACGCCTATGTGCGCGGGAACACCCTGCAGTTTTATCAATGGCTCAAGAAGAATTCGGCGCGGGCGATTCCGGAAGGGCCTCCCATCTGGATTTGTGGCGATTGCCATGTCGGCAACATTGGGCCGCTGGCGGATTCGAACGGCAAGATCGAAATTCAGATCCGTGATCTGGACCAGACGGTAGTAGGGAACCCGGCTCACGATCTTGTTCGCCTCGCACTCTCGCTGGCTACCGCCTCGCGTGGGTCTGACCTGCCTGGGGTCACCGTTGTCAAAATGATGGAAGAGATGATCGCCGGCTACGAAGAGGCCCTGAAAGCGCCGAGAAGAAAGCTCAAGGCCAACGAGGATGACCTGGCGCCCGATCCGAGTCGTTCTGGAGCAATCCCGCCGCAGGCGCTGGCATCATCTCGCGGAAGAGCGCATCGAGGATGTCAAACCTGAAATTCCGCTAGGCAAGCGGTTCTGGAGCGTCGACGAAAAAGAACGCGCTGCCATCGTCAAGCTCTTCGCGGAGGAAGCGGTGGTCGAGAAAGTAACCCGTTTCAAAGACCGGAAGTCCGGCACGAAAGTCGCCGTCGCCGATGCCGCCTACTGGATGAAAGGCTGTAGCTCGCTTGGGCGGGCGAGGTATGCCGTGCTGCTGGAGGTCGGCAAGAAGAGCGATCGAAGCTATTGCCTGATTGATCTGAAGGAAGCGACCGTGGCGGCTGCGCCACAGAGCAAAATGACCATTCGCAACAATGCTCAAAGGGTGGTGACGGGCGCTGCGAATTGTCCCCGAACCTTGGAGAGCGGATGTTGGCGGTCAAGCTCCTGGGAAAAGACCTGGTGATGCGTGAGCTGATGCCTCAGGACCTCAAGTTCGATCTCGATCGGCTCACCCAGGAGGAAGCCGTTGCTGCCGCTCGATATCTGGCCGGCGTGGTCGGCAAGGCCCATGGAAGACAAATGAGCGTTAAAACAAGGTCGGCATGGCTGAGCAAGTTGAAAAAGCAGCACTCCAAAGACCTTGCTGCACCCAGTTGGCTTTGGTCCAGCGTTGTCGCACTGATCGCCGACCATGAGACCGCCTACCTTGAGCATTGCCGCCGCTACGCGCAGGTGGCTTAAAGGCAGTGAGCCACTCCCGCAGTCTCAACCGCTCTCGCAGACAACAACAAAAAGGCCCGGCACGAGGCCGGACCCTTTCTTGCAGAACTTCAAACTGGCTTAGGCGGCTTGAGTCTCCGCAGCCGGGGCCTTCGCCAAAGCTTCCTTCGCCTGGTTCGCCAGCGCGGTGAATCCGGCCGCATCGACAACCGCGATCTCAGCCAGCACCTTGCGATCGAGCTCCACTCCGGCCAGCTTCAGGCCGTGAATGAAGAGCGAATAGGTAGTGCCGTTCAGCTTGGCGGCGGCGTTGATACGGGCGATCCACAGGGAGCGGAACTGACGCTTCTTCTGCTTGCGCCCGATGTAGGCGAACTTCATTCCGCGCTCAACAGCTTCCTGAGCGGCCTGGTAGAGCTTGGATTTAGTAAGGAAGTAGCCGCTTGCGCGCTTCAGGATCTTCTTGCGGCGGTCGTTACGTTTCGTTCCACGTTTTACGCGGGGCATGGGTCGATCTCCTTTATCAAGCTATGAGCAATATGCTCATAGGCTCTCGTTGTGCGGCTGGAGGCAGGAGCGTTCACCCATCCGGGCTTGGCTTTGTAACCTCTTCACTCGCTTGTTTCTGATCTCTCGGCGCTTCGAATCAAGCTGCCGGGGGCCATTGACATCGTATGGCCCTGGTCTAAAGCCAAATATCTGGCAAAGACCGATCGCAGGTACTCCAATCAAATATGGATTGATCAGGCGTACGGAATCATGCGGGCTACCTTGGCGTAGTCGGCATCCGAAACCAGCGCGGAATGTGCAAGTTTGCGCTTGGTCTTGGTCGCCTTCGACGTCAGGATGTGGCGCATCTTCGACTGGCCGCGCACGATTTTGCCGGTGCCAGTCTTCTTGAAGCGCTTCGCCGCGCCTTTATGGGTCTTCAATTTGGGCATGGTTGTCCTGCTGAATTTCTCGTCTTTACAACATCATCCAGTATACGGGAGCCGCGCCATTCCGCAAAGGGCGAATCACTTCGGCCAACGGACATTCAGAGAGTAGATCTCCTGGGTCCCCAAATCACGGGTGAAGATGGGCGAGCCATCCGGCGCTGGATCGATGCCGTTCACCCACCCGGCGCTTCTTCCTCGGCTGGGCTCTTTGAGGCTCGTAATTTCCTCTACCATCCGATCGGAGAATCGCAAACGCCAGGCCTTGGGGTCCACGCCGCCTGTCGTGTAATAGACGTACTTGCGATCCGGGGAAACCTCCCACCCGCTGAGCGCCAGGCCGTCAAGGAGATCAGTCCATTGTTGGGTTTTTAGGTCCAGGATTTTGAATTTCGCGCCATCCCATGTCGCAGCCAAAATAGAGTCCTGAGAGATCCATTTGCCGCCAAACATGCCTTGAGAGCCGGGGATCGGAGTCGTCGCTCCAGTGCGCAGATCGGCAATTTTGAGCTCGTCTTTCTCCCTCTCGCCCGGAATAAGGCTTTCGAAGCTTTCCAGCAGCAGATTTCCGTCGGGAGACCAAGTGGCGGCGTCAACCCATTCCGACTTTCCGCTTGAGATTCTCTTTAGGGGGAGCGCCCGATCCATATCGATAACAAAGCTTTCTTCGGATGAGGTTTCCTCATCCCACGCAGAGAAGGAGACCTTTGTACCGTCAGGCGAAATGCGCGGAAGCCTGACCTGCATCGGCGGATAAGTCAACTGCAATTTGTCACTGCCGTCACTGCGGCTGCGCCATAGCATCCCATCCGGGTAAGACACGTACGTGACCCATTCGCCGTCCCGGGAGAATGTTGGCTCGCGCGCGGAGATGCCTGAAAGAAATGGAACGAACTGGCGCGATTTCATGTCGAACCGGCTAAGCTCTCCGCGCCGGTTGGAGCCGATAACAAAAACTTCTTTCCCGTCGCGGCTCGGAGAAGGGGATTGATAGAGCAAAGGGCCAGTCGTCAGTTTGATGGGCTTTCCTTTTCGCTGAAAGAAGTCTTGTTCGACTGGAAGCGCCCAGATATCGGATGCATTCTTGTTCGTCGCTTGATAGACGAGGTATTTTCCATCCGAAGTCCACATTGCCCCGCAGCAGATGCGATACCCGAGATCGAGCGTGTGAGGCGCGCTACCGTCCGCGCCGAACTCAACAAGCGAAAAATTGCCCTCCTGAAGAACCTGTACGACAACCTCTTTGCCGTCCGGAGAGACTCGGGGATAGGACGCGGGGCCAGCTAAGGAGAGAAGCTTGTGCTGATTCAATCCGTCAGGATTGGCGACAAATACGTCATTCCCCAAGGTATAAATGAGCTGGCCGTCGGGCAGATGGTCTGCGCCCGTCGCTTCAATGCTTCCGAGGCGATGAGCGTCTCCTGCCGCAAGCGGAATCGACCACAAGGGGTTTGCAAGTGAATTGCGGGCGTAGGCGGCAGCCAACAAGGCAGAACCGTCAGGCGCCACATTGAGTATGGAGGGATTGGCTAGCTTGGTATCAATAGCCGATGTCAGCCCTCCTGACACCGACACCTGTACGATCTTCCAGCTCCCAACCGATCCTTCGTCGAAATAAAGACGCGATCCGTCCGTGAAGATGCCTCTTCTGCCCGGTTTTGGCTCGCCATCATCAGTAAGCTGAGTAATCGACTCCACGATAGCAACAGGTTCCAACGGTCGCCACGATAGCCTCAACAGCCACATGAACAACAGGGCGATGGCTGCAGCCGCGGCGGCCACTCCAAGCCATCTCCAGCGCCGCCTGGAAATGCCACTCGCAGGGACGGCAAATGCAGGAGTGTCGCCTGTGCCGGATAACGCCTCCAACGCAAATGCCAGATCGGACGCCGACTGGAAGCGCTCGTCGGGTTCTTTGTGCAAGCATCGCTTCATCACGCGGACCAATGGCAGCCCAACGCCTACCCCAAACTCCGTGATTGCCGGCGGATCGTCATTCAAAATGGCGGCCATGGTCTCCGCCGCTGTCGGCTTGTCAAAGGCCCTTCGCCCGGTCAGCATTTCGTACAAAACCGCGCCGAAAGCGAAAATATCGCTCCGAGGGTCGACTGCATGTCCACGTACCTGCTCCGGAGACATGTAACCGACAGTGCCCAGGATCATTCCGGCCTCGGTTTTTTCTCCCGCTCCTATGTCTCGGGAGTCTGCGTCTGGATGGAGGAGCTTCGCGACGCCAAAATCCAGTACCTTCACCCGCCGCTGCCTGGTGATGAAAATATTTGCTGGCTTGATGTCTCGATGTACGATGCCCTTGGAGTGCGCAGCCCCCATTGCCCCGGCAATCTGGACTCCAAAGGAGAGGGCTGTTTCCGCCGGAAGCGGTCTTCCCGATATGGCGTGCTTGAGTGTCTGACCTTGCAGCAATTCCATTGCGATGAAGACGAGGCCGTCGACTTCGTCTACCTCGTAAATCGTGCAGATGTTGGGATGGTTCAACGCCGAGGCAACCCGCGCCTCAAGCCGGAACCGCTGCAAGGCCCGCTGCCCTCCGGTGACCTCCTCGGGAAGAAACTTTAGCGCGACCTGCCGGCGCAGCTTCAGGTCTTCCGCCTCGTAAATGACCCCCATTCCGCCGCTGCCGATCCTGTCGCCGATTCGATAGCGGCCAATTGCCGTTCCTGGGGGAATTCTTGCAGGACTGAGACCTCCGGGCCGGGCGGTGGGCAGAACGGAAGTATCTGAAAGAGTGACAAATGCCGGTTCTTCCATGAAGTCCCCGGCATTCTGGTACTGAGCCAGCAGCGACTCAACCTCCCGTCGCAGCGACTCATCGCTAGCGCAAGAATCGACCAGCACGTGCTGGCGGCGCTCCACATCGGCGTCCAGTACTTTTTGAAAGATATTCTCGACTAACTGCCAGCGCTCAGGATTCATCACCACCGACGCCGATCTCGCGAAACAGCCAGGCTTTTGCCAGTCTCCAGTCGCGTGCCACCGTTTCCGGCGAGACCTTCAAGACCTCGGCAGTTTCATCCACACTTAAACCGCCAAAGAAGCGCAACTCCACGACCCGGCTCTTGCGGTCGTCGATACGCGCCAGCGCATGCAATGCATCGTCGACCGCAAGCAAATCGGCATGGGGAGACTGGGCGACTTCTCCTACCTCGTCAAACGCAACGACAAACGCCCCGCCCCCTCGTTTCTCCGATCTGCGGGTTCGCGCCATGTCGGTCAGGATGCGCCTCATTTGACGGGCGCAAATCGCAAAGAAGTGAGCGCGGTTTTGCCAGTCTACTTCCCGCAGGTCGCTCAGCCGAAGGTAGAGCTCGTTGATCAACCCGGTCGTCTGCAGGGTATGCCCCTCGCGCTCGCGGTCCATGCAACCGTGCGCCGCGCGATGGAGTTCGCGATAAACCTGGGGCGTCAGCCTGTCGAGCGCCTGTTCGTCCCCTTCCTGCCATGCCCGGAGAAGCTCGGTAATTTCATGCCCAGCGGGTACCGTCATCGAATGAATTCCTGTCGCCTGCAGCGATTGGCCAGGTACCAATTTGCCTTGGCGCTCATGTACAACCTTGTCCTATCCGTGCTGGAGAAAAATATTTCTAAAAGACGTTACAGCTTTTACCCACCGCTTCCGCTATACAAAGTGAACCACAAATCCGGCACAGCTGTTCGGAAAAATGGGCTCTGCTCAGGATCGCTGTGGTCACGACCCAAGCTGTTGCAGTGCAGCAGTAAAGATCTATTGGGCAAAGAGTCTTGTGGACGACATGTATGATCCCCAGCATTCTGCAGGAGCGCCAATGAACCACGCTATCAGTCAAAACCATCACAATCACAATCCCACTGCAGTAGCCAGCCTAGCGTTCGGCTATCTGGTCGCATTTGGAATTTCTGCCTTTCGGTTCTTCAAGCCGTCGTTCCTGATCGCGAATCCGTTCCTCGATGTCTCAGATGACACGAGGTGGTAGGAGTCAAGCAGTTCGCGATCAACGCCACTGCCAGTAGCTGGGTGCTTGCCTTGGCTAAGGGACGCATCTGAGGGCCACTCGTCTTATGAGTGGCCCGTATGATCTCTGCCGACTCTCCGCGACATTCGACGCATAGTCAAGACTGCAACTCAGTAAGATGCGGCAATCGACCAAGGTGACTACCGCATCGGATGTAGCTCGGATTTATTTCGCCTAGAACTGCGGCTCACAGTGGTCGTGAAGCTGTCCAACGATCCATGATCGAACGAAACGGTTGATATTCCTGCCGTCGCGGGGAACGACAGCAAAGCCATGGAAACCTCTTCATCCGAATGCGCCAGTGCCGAAGCCAGCCAGCCGTCCAGCCAGCACACTGAAATCAAGGGATTCAGCCTCCGGTCCTTTGCGGTGTGGGTTCTGGAAAGGATTCTGGAAGCTACTATGCCGCGGTCAGACCACTAGTGCCGCATAGCGTGGCTGGCCTCCAAGTCTTCAACCCTCCGGGGCTTTTGTGAAGCTCTGGCGATTGGCCTTGGTCAAATTCAGCCACTTCAAAAAAATATCCACTCCTCTTGTCGATTTTCCGGCGTACAAACGTCGTGTGCACAGGAGGAACAAAAAATGCAATTTCTCGCCCTGATTTATGAAGACGAAGCCCGATTTGCCCAGGGTTACGATGAAGCTGAGTTTGCCGAATACGGCACTTTCGGCAAGAAGCATGCCGCTGCCATCAAGGGAGGCAACGCACTTCAACCCACTCCCACGGCCAAGACCGTGCGCGTCCGCGGCGGCAAAGCCGTCACCACCGATGGCCCCTTCGCCGAAACCAAGGAACAGCTCGGAGGCTACTATCTGCTCGAAGCCGCCAGCATCGACGAGGCCGCTAAGTTGTCCGCCGAAATCCCCGGGGCGCGGTTCGGTTCCATTGAAATCCGCCCCATTATGGTCTTCTCCTAACCTGCCCTTGAGGTAAATTTGAGGGCAGCCATGCGCTACATCATGCTGATCTATTCGCAGGAAGACGAGACGGCGACGGCTGAACAACATGGCGCGGTCGCCGAAACTCACCGCGCCTTGTTGGCAGAAACCAGCCGACGCGGAATTCTGCGCGGCGCCGAACCTCTCGCAGCCAGCGCCACGGCGACCTGCGTCCGCATGAAAGAGGGTAAAGCCGTAATCACTGATGGCCCCTTCGCCGAAACGAAGGAGCAGCTGGCCGGCTTCTACATCCTCGATTGCGAAAATCTGGATGAGGCCATCGAGTGGGCCGCAAAAATACCTACCGCTTGCCAGGGAGCCACCGGGCTGGTGGAAATTCGTCCGCTTCGAGAAATGCGCGCGTCGCCGGCTGGTTGAACGTTCGATGAAGGACCTGCAGGCCACTATCGAGTCGCTCTTCCGCAGCGAATCCGGACGGATCATCGCCGGGCTGATCCGCGTGTCTCGTTCTTTCGATCTTGCCGAAGAGGCGATGCAGGACGCGTTCGCCGCAGCGGTCATGCATTGGGCGAGCGACGGCGTGCCGGCGAATCCAGCCGCATGGATCACCGCCGCCGCTCGGCGCAAACTGATCGATTATGCCCGACGCGCGCATACCCGCCGCAACAAGGAAGACCAGCTCCTCTATGAAACCGAATCGAGCTACGACGCATTTGGCCCGGAATCTGAGCTGGACATGAACTCCCCCGTCGAGGACGATCGTCTGCGCCTCATCTTCACCTGCTGCCATCCGGCGCTCAACCAGGAAGCCCAGATTGCGCTCACCCTTCGCACTCTTGGCGGACTCACGACCACCGAGATCGCCCGCGCCTTTCTGCTCCCCGAGCCGACCCTCGCCCAACGCCTCGTCCGCGCCAAGCGCAAGATCGATCAAGCGCGCATCCCTTACGAAGTGCCTACGCGCGATCGTCTGCCGGAACGCCTTTCGAGCGTGCAGGCGGTGCTCTATCTGATCTTCAACGAGGGATACTCGGCTAGCGCCGGCGACAGTCTCGTGAGGAGAGAACTATGCGTAGAGGCCATCCGGCTCGCGCGAATTCTCAACGCCCTCATGCCGGGCAATCCCGAAATCATGGCGCTTCTGGCGCTGATGCTGCTGCATGATTCCCGCCGTGACGCTCGTTCCACGGCAAACGGAGATCTGGTGATTCTTGAAGAGCAGGACCGTACTCTCTGGCATCGAGATCAGATCACCGAAGGGATCGACCTGGTCGTGCGTGCGATAGGTCGCAGGAACCTCGGCCCATATCAGCTACAGGCCGCCATCGCCGCAGTCCACGCTGAAGCGTACACCGCGAGTGAAACCGATTGGGCTCAGATAGGCGCCCTCTATGCCATCCTGGCCACACTCCAGCCGTCGCCGATCGTCTCGCTGAACTACGCCGTTGCAGTCGCCATGAGTAAGAGTCTCGAAGACGGCCTGGCGCTGATCAACGCTCTCGATGCCTCCGGCGAACTCGATTCTTATCACCTCTATCACGCTGCCCGCGCCGATCTGCTCCGCCGCCTGGCGCGGCATACCGAAGCCCGCGAAAGCTACCAACGCGCCTTGGCTCTCGCCACGAACGACGTCGAACGCCGCTACCTCTACCGTCGCATCTCCGAAATTGAGGCACAGAAGTGAGATCGACTGCCTCACCTGCGCGTCCGCGACTCGGGCTCTCTATTTGCTTGCGAGAGCGACCTCTAAGTTTCCAAATCGCCCCGTACTCTGGTCCCGCACTCCCAGCACCACCGAAGCCGCGCCAGGCTTGAGCGCGATCGTTTGTTTCGCGCGAAGCCCATCCATATTCAACGCCGCCCGCCGCTCCGGGCTCACTGTACTCGTGAGGCGGACCAAGGATGTTGCGATCGCTTTCCCCTTGGCGTCGTATTCCACGATCGCGCAATCGGTGGCGGCGACCAACTGCCCCGAGGCGTCTGACTGATAGTCAATCGTTCGCGGATCGATCATGTAATCCACGTTGGCCCCGTCAGCGGATTTGCTCACCTTTGCGGAAAAGAGCACATCGGTCGCTACCGGTGCTCCATGCCCCAACGCCAATCGGAACTCCTCTTTCGTCGGCGCCGGCGTGGACGGCGGATCTTTCGCGTAGTAGCCCTGACGATAAATAAGCTGGGTATCCGGTTCGTCCAGGCTTAGCTGAATCCGGCGATACTTGCCATCCCAATCCGTGTTCGCCGGAGTGTAGGAGATCGTGTAATAGCTCTCGCTTCGAGCGAACTCATTCCGAAGTGTCTTGGCAATATCGTTGTTAAAAGTGGCCACCCCGCCAGTGGCCCTCGCGAGCTCCAGCATTTCGCTCTTCTGGGCCGTCGTTAGCTGGTCGTCCTTTTTGAAGTCGATCGGTTTGTCGCCGGTCTTCCCAATAGAAAGAAAATCTCCCTGTGTATCGGCGGTCGTCAGGCCGTCCACACTCGGCCCAGCAACCCCGCGCGCGTCAACCGGATAAATCGCGACCCGCGCGCTTTGAAGTGCTTTGTCGGTATCTTCCTGCATGGGGCTCGTTTGTTGACCTTGGTTGCCTGGCCCGAGCGGAGTCTGCTGCGTAGAGCCAAGAACGCCGAAAAGGCTGGCCGTGCAAAGGAAAGCCACCGGTCAGCCAATACACATTTTTTCGGCCAGGATAACCGCTCAGCCATTTCGCAAGCGTCAAAAAGCCGTTGAGGGTCTTTTGCGCGTGTTGCGCTTGCCGCTCCACGTCCGTCCGGGCCTGGTTTCCCTGCATGTTCGCGTTCGGCCCGATCATGAGTTCTTCCTGCGGCGCCAGGATATTCGCCGGCTCTGAGGAATTCGTCGCCGACAATCCGTTCTTCTCGAGAAACCGCGAAATTCCTCCGGCGCCGTCCGCAAAGGGAACCAGCATCTTTATCTGGCTCGACATCCCCACCAGCGCAACGGGTTGGTCCGCGGGCAATTGCTTCACAAATTGCTTCAACTGTCTCAGCATCATCGCCTGGTCCGCCGCCTCAGTGTTGAACTGATCGACCAGCAACACATTCCAGGTGGCAGGAGCGTTGATCGGCTTATTGCTCGCGCTGATCGTGCCGTCCGTCGTTGCGGACGAGGCCGGACCTTGTTTCGAGGTGTCGCTCGAAATAGACTTGCCTTCTCCGCCCTTATGCTCTTCGACGCTCGCAAGCTTTTGCGCCACGCCGTCTTCCTTCACCTGAAAATCCCTAGCCTTCAACCCGGTCACCGGAGCCCCTTTCTTATCCAGTACCACCGCGTCTACCACTACCAACCGGACTTCCGTTCGCAGCGTCGTCGCCGCACTCAGTGTCTGCGAATCCGCAGGTGGCTGTTCGACATACGGCTGGTTGTAATATCCGGCGCTGGTGCGCGCCGTCAGCCCGGCCTTCGCAACATTCACTTGTAGAGAGTGGTAATCGTTCACCGTCTCTGATGGCGACACCTGCATTCCGATCTTGTAGTAAACCCCAGCCTCGGCTACGCAGCTCGCGATCTCTCCTGCCAAATCGTTGGTGCCATTCAGCACGCGGCCTCCGCTTTGCAATGCGAGCACAGGCAACGCCAGGTTGCCGGAGTCGGCGTCTTTCGCGCTCGTTATCGGCTTCAGGAAGTTTTGGTAGTAGACGCTGTGCGGAAGGCTGCTTTCCGAGCTCAACGAATCGACACTGTAGAGAGTCGTTTGCGACTGGCGCAGGTCCTTCGCAAACGAAACGATGCCATCCCAATTCCGGTGCTTGTCTCCCTCGGTCGATCCGAAGTGCGCGCCGGACATCATCGGCCACCCCGGCCCAAGCCAGAGTAAGAGCTTTCTCCCTGGCTTTTGACCTGTATATGTGAGCAAGTGACCCAGTGTCGACAGCGACAGTTGGTAGCGTTCGACGGCCCCATTGCCGCCCATCGCCGAGTTGATTGTGTGGACGGGGATTGGCATCTTTTGGAGTTCCGCGATCAGCACGCTTCCATCTTGCGTGGGCTGGTTGATCTTCACCCCCGAGTCGGAAAAGAGCGCGATGGAGATTGGAACCGGCAGGTGGCCGCCGTTCCGGCTCAGGTATTTGGTCATCTGATCGCGCTCCGCAGCCACACTCTGGAAGCTGTTATTGACTTCATCCACCAAAAGAATGACTTGTGCGGCATCCGTCGCTGGCTCGCCATCCACGGCACGAAACGAAAGGATCTTGCCTGGTTGATGATTGTCCAAAACACTGAAGTCGCCTTCAGAAAGCCCAGGAACCGGTTGCCCCGATGCGTCAGTCACGGTGACATCCAGTGTGATCTGGCCGAATTTCCTGGCAGAAACGTCCTGGGTCGATGGGGGCTCCGGAGGACGCTGAACCAGGCCCTTCGGTTGCGGGGTAGTGGTCGATCCGTTGTCTTGAGAAAGCAGGACTGGAGAGAAATAGAGGAGTGCGATTGCCAGTGAGAGGATGCCAACCCGGCGACCGGAAAGTCGACTCGACTCCCTCCGGACTCGATTACTCCTGCCTGGCACGCGTCTCAAAAGAAACCCCTCAAGGCAATCGCTCCTCTATCCCCTGGCGGTGGTGCGACGCGACTGGCCTTTGGACGATTCTAGTCGTCTCGCAGACCCACTCGCTTGACCACAAACGGCCATACGCCCCCCGCACTACGCCGAAGAACCGAATCCAGATGATATGTTGAACGTTGGCTCCCGCGCGCGGTTCCAGCTCGCACCCCATGGGAAAAGCACCGCTCAACCGCCGACAGTTCTTACAATTCGTCGCCAGTGGAGTCGCCGCCGAAGCGCTGCTCCCATTCTGCGAACCCGCCCTGCAAGCGGAGGTTGCCGCAGGTCTTCCGATCGCCTTGCAGGACAACGAAGTTCATCTCAAGAAGCGCGCCTCGCGGCAGAGCAAGAGTTACGGATCGGGTAATTTCGGCGAATGGATCGAGGATGCCAACGACCTGCCCTGCTTCCACTACACCTGCAACCAGACCGAAGATCCGCTTGCTGCGATTCCCGTCGAGACTGCCTGGCGTGCGCCTACCGACCACACTCACCAGATCGGTAATGACCGCATCGTCGCCGCTGCGTCGAACTATGGGTACATCCAGGTCCGCCAGGATGAAGGCGGCCCGAAGTTTCTCAACGACTACCATCCCGATTCCGGGCTCTTCGGCGCGGGCATCGGCTACCTCACCGATGGCAGCGAGATTCTCGGCACTTACTATCCAGGCGCGGGAACGAGCTTCGAGCGCTACTTCGGTATGGGGTATCTGCGTAAGCAGGTCACGGGCAAGAACTTCTCTGTGGACCAGACCATCTTTGCGCCCTTCGGCGACGATCCGGTCTTGATCTCAGAGGTCGTGATCAGCAGTCAAAGCCACAAGCCGACGAGTCTTTACTGGGTTGAGTACTGGGGTTGCCAGTCGTATCCGTTCTCTGCCAAGGCATTTCGAGAGGGTTACAACAGCAAGGGCGAGGTCGACCCCGAAAGAGTAGTCGGCTTGCGTCGAGAGTCTGCGCTGCGCTTCGAGCATCGTTTCGAGAGAACGCCGGATGGTCAGGGACTTATCCAATCGAGCGAGTTCGTCGCCGAACGGTTGCCGCCGAGTGGAGGCGCTCTCCAGGAAGAGCTCGCCGCGAACATTCCCCGTCTGGCCAATCCTTCGACCCAGGCGAAGGCCCCGGTTCCAGATCAATCCAGGGTTAAGGACAAAGATCGAGACGAAGCCCAACATCTGCCCCCCCCGGCTACTTTTCTCGCTTCCCTCGACGAAGGCCCGGTCGGTTCCTCACCAACGCGGCAGCTTTCTTCGGGCAGAAAAATGTCTTGCGCCATACCGGCCCCGCCGGCCCGGATAGCGTGCCGGTGCCTGCCGAACTTCTCCATCCGGCTAGCCTGGTTCATCTCGTTCCCGTGAATGTCGGAATGGCGGAGCAGCCGCCCGACGACCTCACTGCCACTGGCTCCGAGAGCGCACTCATCCTCGTCAAGCCGTTCACCCTCGACGCCGGCCAGTCGCAAACCCTGCGTTTTCTCTACGGATATCTGCCATCCGGATTCTCATCCGCCGAGCTGATTGCAAAATATCGTGCCTCGGCTCCGACACTTTTCGCGAAGAGCAGCGCCTCCTGGAAAGACGAAGGCATTCAGTTCGCCGTTGGACAAGACCCATGGGTCGAGCGCGAGACCTCCTGGCATAACTACTATCTGCGCAGTGGCTTCACCTACGACGATTTCTTCAACGAACACATCGTCTCCCAGGGCCAGGTCTATCAATACTGCATAGGATTTCAAGCCGCGGCCCGCGATCCGCTCCAGCACGCGCTGCCATTGGTTTTCGGCGAATCGCGCCTGGCTAAAGAGGTCCTTCGCTATACGCTCAAGTCTCAGGGCCCGGATGGCGCGCTGCCGTTCGGCATCACTGGGCACGGCACGCAGGTCTCGATGGAGTGGCTGCCCAGCGACCTCGACCTGTGGCTGCTGTGGCTTGCCAGCGAGTATGTCCTCGCCACTCGCGATCGCGACTTCCTCTTTGAGAAGCTGCCCAGCACACTGAGCACGCCGGCTGCTCCTGACGTCACCGTCTATGACCGTCTCAAGCGCAGCTATCGGCACCTGATCGACGGAATCGGCATCGGTAAGCATGGTCTCTTGCGCGGCGGTAACGACGACTGGAATGACAACATCTATCGCCAGGGCGTGCTGAAGAGCCTTGCCGATCAGGTCCGCAACGATTCCGAGAGCGTGATGAACGCTGCCATGGCTGCTTACATCCTCGACCACTATGCGCGGATGCTTCGATACGCCGGCGATGTCAAGGGTGCGAAAGATGCTTCAGATCGCGCCGTCCAGCAGAGGGAGGCAGTCCGAGCGCAGTGGGACAGCAAATGGTTCAAGCGTCTCTGGCTCGGCCCCGATGGCGGATGGCTCGGCGTCGGCCAAGGCCCGAACGCTCGCCTTTGGCTCGATGGTCAGCCATGGGCAATTATCGGCGGCTGCGCTACGCCCGATCAGCGGAAGGTGCTTATCCAATCGATCGATGAACTCCTGCGCAAGCCCTCCAAGATCGGCGCCAAACAGGTAAGCAAAAAAGTCGACTGGCCCGGATTCATGCCTGGCGAATCCGAAAACGGCGGCGTCTGGGCCGCGCTCGACGGTCCCCTCATCTGGGCGCTTGCCGCCACCGATCCGGCAATGGCCTACGACGAGTGGAAGAAAAACTCCCGCGCTAATCATGCCGAAGTTTATCCCGGCATCTGGTACGCCGCATGGAGCGGCCCCGATGTCTTCTGCTCCTCCGACTCCGACCACGTGGGCCAGACGGCCTACGACTGGGGTCTCATCGACGAGGAAGCTCGCCGCCGGCCATCCATCTATCGCGGCCTAAGCTGGACTGCTTGGCCGGTCATGAACATGCATCGCCACGCGTGGCCGCTCTATAGCGCTGCCAAGATGCTCGGCATCGAGTTCAACGAGGCCGGAGTCGACCTCGCGCCGACCTTGCCTGAGCCCAGGTACAGCTTCCGTTCGAAGCTGGTAGGGCTTGTCAAAAATGAGAAAGGCTATGAGGGTTGGTATGCGCCCATGAAAGCCGGTAGTTGGACGATGCGCCTGAGATTTGCCGCGGATGAAGATCCATTCAAGAGCCTCACGATCAACGGGACTACGCAGGCCGTCCCCGCCCAGCGAGAGGGAATCATTCAGTTCAATGGAAGCTCAACGCCAGACCAGCCACTACGCTGGTCTTTGCTCAAAGAGCCAGAGGCACGACAGGCGCCATCGCCCTAAATCTGGTAAAGAATAATATTTTGGGTAGGGAGAACTCGCCAATGCGGAAACTTGTCGTCGCATTCCTCTTCGTAGCCCTCGCAGCCCCGGCCCAGCAAGGCGTGATCAAGATCAAGGAGCCGCAGCCGAACCTCGACCTCCTCAAGGACCGCCTGACCAAATACCACGAATGCAAAGAGTCGAACTGCTACTACCCTCAGATCGATACGCAGAGCGACAAGGAAATCCAGATCCTGAGGCGGCGCGCGATGAAAGCCAAGCCCGGCGAGAAGCTCGCTCTTGTCCTCGACATCGACGAGACCGCGCTTTCGAACTGGGACGAGGAGAAGGAGGACGACTACGGCTACATTGCATCGTACTGGGACGCCTGGGTCAAACGCCGCGCCTGTACCGCTATCCCCGGCACGCTACGCCTCTATCAGGAGGCGGAGAAGGACAAGGTCGCCGTCTTCTTCATCACCGGCCGCTCCGAAGATGAGCGTGAAGACACCGCGGCCAACCTCAAAGCCGTCGGCTACACGCAATGGGACGGCCTGTCTCTCCGCGCCGCCGACCACCCCAAAACCCAAACCGTCGTCGACTACAAATCCGGAGAACGCAAAAAGATCGTTGCCCAGGGATACGCCATCATCCTGAACGTGGGCGACCAGATGAGCGACCTCGACGGCGATCCCCGCGCCGAAAAGTCAGTCAAGCTGCCCAATCCCTTCTACTTCATCCCATAACTTCAGAACTGGGCGAGGCCCCGAAAACCCGGCTTCGTCGCAATTAGCGTGTCGAAAGTTGTCTTCGAGGCTATCCTGCTTTTAGGATTAAGCGCCGATGCCGAGAAGCTGTTACCAATGCGGCCATGAAAACCCTGACGATCAAGCGTATTGCGGGCGATGTGGGTAGTCGCTCAACCTAAACGAATTCATTGCAGGGCGCGTGACCGCAGAAGTGGCGAACGTGGTACGAGATCGTGACCTACTGGAAACTGAAAGCGCCATCAAGGTCTTTGAGCGCGCCTTTGGCTGGATTAAAGCAATTGGTGTCGCCGCCGTGGCCGTTTTTGTTGCGATTCTCGGATCATTCTTCTTCCCATACAGGGATTGGCGGGAGACCCTAACCGCTGCAAAGCAGTCCGTCGCCGACGACGCTGCGAGGACAAAACAAGATGTCACGCAGATCGCCGCCGACGCCAGAAGCGGCATGAAGAAGGACACCGCTTCATTTCAAGAAGACCTTAGGCAGTCGCGTGTTGAGCTGAAGTCTGCTTCTAGCCTTCAGCCCCAAATGACTGCATTGCAAGCGCAACTGGAGAAGGCGAACCGCGACATACAGGATCAGCAGAGAGTCCTATCGAGCTCCGAGACATTTGCGAAGACGATCTTCGCGTCTCATGTTACGAAAGCGTTCGAGCTAGGTAAGACTCCGGAAAGCCGCTACGCCATCCGACGAATTGGGACAACGAACACCGCAATGATTTACCTTCTGCTTGATTCGTCGCCCATTCCGCAAACAATTCAACTTCAATGGGGAGCTCTATATCAGCTTAGCGATACCTGGTCCGTACGACATAATCTATTGACTATTAGATGGAATTCGGTGATTTCTTCGCTTCCGGAGGAGACACTGAGCGTCTCCTACTTCCCGATCCAAGCGACAAGAATCTCTACAAGTCCTTCGTGTGGAATGAGGATAAGCTCTATCTCGACGGCAAGAACCTGGAATGACAGGTTCTGCGTTCTGAAGCTTGCCTTAGGCGGCAGCTTGAGTAGGGCTAGAGGCAACGCTGGAAGGCCTCCAATCCGGCATTCCCCGTTACGGCTAGGTCCAGGGATACGCCATCATCCTGAACGTGGGCGACCAGATGAGCGACCTCGACGGCGATCCCCGCGCCGAAAAGTCAGTCAAGCTGCCCAATCCCTTCTACTTCATCCCATGATCCGGTCTTGAATTAGATCTGGCCTACACTCACCAGCGGAACATCGATCTCAGAAACCGGTTGTTTCTTCTGCGCCAGCAAGGCAAAGCCTGTAGGAATCAACACCAGGTAACAGCAGGCCGCGATCAATATCGTCACATTGATTCCAAACGCCATGCTGAACATGACCCCCAGCACTGAGGCCAATACGCCCGTTGCCCCGTTGATTCCCCAGAACCACGGCGTCGGCTCCTTGTCGACCGACTCGACCAGCCGCATCCCGGTCGGAAACGCGAAGCCCAACAGAAATCCCAACGGCATAATCGCCGCGAGCGAGATGCCGATGCGCACCATCAGAGCGCGGGCGGTCGTCGCCTGGAAGAGTGCCGGCGCAATCACCTCCAGCACCACCAGGTAGGCGAAGACGATCACGCCCCACACAGCTAGCTTGATGCGAGTGTTGAGCACCAGTGCGTCCGACGCCAAGGCGCCTATTCCCGACGCCAAAATCAGGCTCGACAGGCACACCCCCAGCGAATAAATCGGGTGGCCCAGGTACACGCTGAAATATTCCAGAAGCGCAATCTCTGCCAGCATGAACCCCATGCCGATCAGTGAGAAATAAAGGCTGCCCGCCAGCGCCAGCCGCGGCGCGCATTGCCGGGCCGCTCCTCTGAGTGGGACCAGGATCGTCGCGATCACCGCGACAATCGAGATGAACAGAATCATCGCCAGCACGCCCGAGGCGGCAAGGTTGCCGGTGATGACACCACCTCTCCTTGCCGCATGACTGCGTAGCAGCCGCAAGACCGTCGGAAAATCGAAGAAACGCAGCTGGTTGAAGAAGAACGGTCGCGCATCCGTCGGCACGGTGAGATCAAGGTACGAGCTGCTCAGCGCGCGGTTCAAATCGGTGAGATTTTGGCTCTCCGTTACCCGCTGCAGCAGTTCGGAACCTGCCGGCTGACCCGGCGCCAGCAATACCCCAAATCCACCGTCGCTTACGGTGTCATTCAACACCTTCAGCTGGTCTGCGGTGAAGGGCGACTTTGACAACACCAGCGTTGCGATGTTGTTCGCGTTGGCTACGAAGATGTGGTCTCGGGGGTTCTTGACGCCCGCATCGAGCAGCGCTGCTGTCGCCAGACCGATCATCCTCCCGGTCTCGTTGACCTCGCCTGGACTATACCACCGGCTCACTGTGAAGACGCCCTCGGGATTCAGCGTCTTCAAAAAGGCGCGCCAGCCCTCGAGCGTGTAAAGACCGTTCTCGCTCAGGCTGAATGCGCCTGCGCCTGTCGCCGCCCAGGTGTCGATCATGCTCATCTGCACGAGGTCGAACTTCTCGTTGGTGGCCGCGAACCAGCTTCGCGCGTCGTCAACATGCAGCTTGAGGTTCGGCAGCATTGTCAGGTTCCCGAAGCTCTTGTAAAAAGGATCGCGGGTGTGCAGGGAAATGAAGATTGGGTTGAGTTCCACGCCGGTAATATCCGGAACTCCGAACAAGTATGCGGTCATGATGTCACGGCCGCCGCCCACGCCGATAACCGCCGACTTGTGAATGTTGGGCAGCCGATAGGCCAGGCCAACCAGGTCGTACTTGAGAAAATCGATCGACTCGCGGGTGCCGTCGTAGTGAAGCATCGTTGTGCCGGCCGCCCCGTCAATGTTCATTCTCACCTCCGGTACCCGCAGGTCTGATGGCAGGTTCGGTGACGGACCCCAAAGCGATGGGACCGTGACCACCGGTTGCTCGGCGCGGATGCGCGAGTAGGAGTTCCACTTCTCGAATACTTTGCCTAGCTGGACCTCGGCGTTGTCTTTTACCAGCAAGGGGCGGAACCGGGCCGGGGACAGTGCATTGAAGATCACCAGCAAAAGCAAACTGGCCGTGACCGGTACGGGACGCTTCCACCACGGCTTCGATCGGAGGAGTTCTCGCTCTGCGCTGCTTGCACTGGCCGCAAACGCAATCGCCGACAGACCGGAGAGCGCGCCGGCTACCATCACAGCCGTGGGAGCGTCGACAACGTTCAAGAGCCCAATGACCGCGACGCATCCCAGCGCGGCTCCGGTGAGGTCCACGCCGTAAACCTGACCGGTGGGAAACGGGCTGCGCGTCAGCGCCAGGCTCACCACTACGCCGGAAAATACGTAGGGTACCGCCATTCCCGCAAGCAGCAGCGTCCATGCGATTAGCGTTGTTGCCGAGAGCGTCACCGAGTTCACTACGCAGAACTGGAAGATCACCGAGGCCGGCATCGCCACCGCGCCCATCAGGGCGAAGTTGCTCAACGTCTCCGGCAAGGGTGCAGCCTGCAAGCGCTCCCGCCACAGATAAACCCACACCGCGCCTACCGTCATCCCCAGCATCGCCACGCTGATGGCGAAGAAGGCCAGGTAATACCAGGCGATCACCGAAAGGATTCGGGTCTGCAGGATCTGAAAAATCAGCAAGGAAAATGTAATCAAAAAGACGCCGGAGAGAAATGGGCCTTTACGCAATCCGTCGGTTGAATTCATCGTGCAGCTCCACACTGGGAAATGAGGTAAGGAAGTCTTGAAGCCTAAGGGCGGACGTTCGGCGCAGTGCCTTTAGGACTAGTGGAACCCACGCGGAGTGTCAAGCACCATGCGAGAGAAACGGGGCCTTAAAACCAGTAGCGCCGAAGCGGCAGTCAGCCCAGCTTCCGGCCGCGGTTGAGGCAGGCATGGGACCGGTCGAAGTCGTACTCGTGCAGCCAGAATGGCGTCTTGCGTTTCGTTCTATTGGCAGATCAGCGTGGTCGTTAGTTTGACGAGCGGGTTGGAGTTGGTTTCCTGGTAGCCGAAGCTGAGCATGTCTCCGGCGCGCACAACGAAGCCGCGGGTCGTATCGGAGAAGGTACGGCCATTGCCGTTGGTCGTCACATGGCATTGCATCCCGGTCGACTTGGAGTTGCGGTAGACCTGGACCGAAGATGTGTCCGGGCCTGGACTGAGGTAGTTGTTTGCGCCCACGTTGAGCACCGTCACTGTGCATGCCGCGGGCACCACGATAAAATTCGCGACGGTCGGGCTCGCGATCACGCTGTTGTTCGCCGCAGTAGGAGTCGTATTGGTATTCGGGGCCAGAAAATAGACGGTGTTCGCTGGGCCTGTGCCGGGGTTTGTCCACGAGGCGGTGAAGATAGAAGTGGTGGCGCTGAGAGTACCGGCGGCTCCGGTTGCTCCAACCGCTCCGGCTGCGCCTGCGGCGGCCATGATGGCCCAATTGCCGCCACTTACGGTGACGTCGGCGAGGGGATCGATGGCAGTGTTCGCCTGAAGGGCGACGTAGGTCTGTCCAGCCTCGGTGACTACGTCATTGACGGCGTATTGATTCGTCGGGAGCCAGGTATTTCTATAGGTAAAGCCGGGGCCTGCCGGGCCTTGCGGACCTGTTGCACCTGTTGCTCCGGCTGGGCCTTGAGGGCCGATTGGGCCTGCAGGACCCTGAAGACCCGTCGGCCCGGGTGCGCCCTGATCTACCTGAATAACCGAGATGGTGAAGGCAGGCAGCGATGCGGTGTTGGTTCCGTCGGTGACCGAGATGACGATGTTGGGGAAGCTGGTTCCTCCGACGGAGAGGGGCGGAACGCCGGAGATGGTTCCGGTTGATGTGCTGAAGCTGGCCCAGGAAGGCAAGCCGGTGACGGAGAAGATCAACGCCGCATCGCCACCCGAGGCAGTGGGGGTGAAGGAGTAGTTCGATCCGGCGGAGACTGTTGTGGCCGGGGTTCCGGAGATGACTACCGACGGATCGGTGATGGTGATGCTGAAGGGAGCAAGCGAGGTGGTATAGGTGCCGTCGGTGACGGAGAGAGTGATGTTGGGGTAGACGGTTCCGAGAAGATTCGCGGGCGGAGTTCCGGAGATGGTTGCGTAAGTTTCGGGGACATATACCGGCCCTTGAGTTGAAGCAAGGTTGAAGAGTCCGGTAGTCGTGTTCAAGCTAGCCCATGGCGGCAGGTTGGTCGCGGAATTGGCTTTTGCGGACGCCTAAGGCTGCGAGGTGGCAGGCCGGATGAACTTGTCTGCCCATTGAATGAAGTACTTCATATTCGGAGCGTCGGTATGGCCGCCGTCGTGTTGGCGCCATGCCAGCTGCCCATCGAGATGTCCCTCGTTCACCGGAGGCATCTTCGCCGTCTTGTAGTCTCCCGGTATGTCGAGCCCCTTCGCGCCGAGCAGCGTAAAGACGCGGTTTGCATCGATCATCGCCATGAAGCTGCCCTGATGATCGAGCCAATGCGCGTCGCCTTTTTCCGGAATTCCATAGCTGATGAACGTTAGTCGCGGCGCGCATAGCGCGATGAGCTCGTTCGAGTCGACGGGAATATCGCCCGGAGTCTTGCTGCCAAACTTCGCGTCGGACGCGCCATACTTCAGGAAGTTCCCCGCCATCCAGTAATACTCGCCGCCGGTCAGGCTCTCGACCGCCTCGCCGATAGTTGCGACGCAGCAACGTCGTGCCGCCCTTGCCCGAGGAGCCCACCAGCGCCATCGCAAAGCGTTGATCGAAGGCCATGGTCACCAGCGCCGCCTTGCCCTACCGCGAGACTCCTTCGATGCCTACATGCTTCGCGTCGACTGCCGGGTCGGTCTCGAGGTAATCGAGCCCACGCCCTGCGCCCCACGCCCAGGCGCGCAGCGCGCCCCAGTCGTCCGGCTTGCGCGGGCCGCCGTGATTCACCAGTCCGATGATGCCCTGTCGCAGCCCCTCGCCGTTGTCCGCCTGCACGCTCGCCGGATCGAACATCACAAAACCCCATCCGTCGGCGATCAGCTGCCAGGTATTCGGCGGCCCTCCGTCTGCATTCAGTTCCGGAAACGCAAACGGAGTCGCTCTTGACTGGCTGCCATGCGGGATGGTCGGCAAAGACATCCTTGAGCGACGGATCCTGCTGCACCAGCACCGCTTTCCAGGCCGCGTTGATGCGGTCGAATTCGTCGGCGCTCGGTTCGTGCGGGACTGGGAAAACCCGCCCGCCCGAACATCATCAGCACCGGCACCGGGCCTTTCGCGTTGGCTGGCACCACCAGCGTCATGTGGATCTTCACCTTGATCGACGGATCGGAGGAGTTGTCGACCTCGCCGATGATGTCCTTGGCGATCACCGGATTGCCAAAGCCGATCATCTCGTGATCGACGGCGGTCACCGTCCAGGTCACCTTGGGCAAATTCGCCGGCAGCCGGCCATAGACATTCTCTTCAAACATCTCGACGAGCTGCGGCCGGCGCTCGTCCCACCACATCTTCGCGGTCGTCACCTTCGTGCCATTGTTCAGCGTGAGCGGATCGGGAAGGTTTGGGTACGGATTTGCCTTCGACTCGTCATAGTTAGCAGGGTTCGGCGCCTTCTCATCGCCGCTCGGCCCCGGCCGCAGCGCCTTGATGCCGAGTTGGTCCATCATGTTCTGGTGGTCTTCGTCGGCGGTAACCGCAGGCTGGCTGTTGCGCAAACATAGTGAGAGGAGCGGCAAGCGTACACGCCAGGCACAGCGAAACGATCGAAGACTTGAAGGTAAGCGACACGCGAATTCTCCCAAGTGACAGGCTGTGAATGATATGCTTGCTCTCGCTCAAAAAAGCGATTTACTTCAGCGAAATATTACTCCTCCAATGATGAGACGCGCATCTCTGTCGAGAACTTTATTTGCAGTCCGAACTTATTCGTCGTTTCTCCTCGCATTGGCGTCGCTTGGATTTTCAATCTGTGCGCATCAGGCTAATGCGCAGCGCGCGGTCAAACCCCAGCCTCCGAACCAGATCTGGATTTCCACGTGGGGAAGTTCGCAGCAGATTCCCGAGCCGCAGAACGCGCTCCCGAACGACGACTTGCGCGATGCCACCGTTCGCCAGATCGTCCATCTATCTGTCGGAGGAACTCAGCTCCGCGTGCATCTCTCCAATACATTCGGCACCAATGCTATGCACATCACCTCGGCGCACATCGCGCGCCCGCTCACGACCGCGTCGTCAGCCATTGACCCCGCGAGCGACAAGCCGCTCACGTTTGGCGGAAGCACTGCGGTCACGATCCCGACCGGCGCTGAAGTTATTTCCGACCCGATCGACTTTCCCGCCGCCCCGCTCTCGAGCCTCGCGGTTACCTTTCATCTCGACACACCGCCCGCGCAACAGACTGGACACCCCGGCTCCCGCGCGACGACTTGGTATGTGCATGGAGACTTCGTCGCCGCGCCGAACTTTACCGATCCGAAACATGTCGATCACTGGTATCAGCTCTCGGCCGTCGATGTGTTGGCGACGCCCGGCGCGGGCACGATTGTGGCGCTGGGCGACTCGATCACCGACGGCCACGGAGCCACCACCAACGGCAACGACCGCTGGACCGACGTGCTCGCCGCGCGGCTGCAAGCCAATCCCGCCACACGCAACATCGCGGTCTCGAACCAGGGCATCGGCGGCAACCATCTGCTCATCGACGGCCTTGGCCCCAACGCCCTCGCTCGCTTCAACCGCGACGTCATCGCGCCCGCGGGCGTTCGCTGGCTCATTGTCTTTGAAGGAGTCAACGATCTCGGCGGTCTCGCGATCAACGGCGAGGTCCCGCCCGCGCAACACGCCGCGCTCGTCGAGCAAATCCTGGCTGCATACCAGCAGATGATTGTGCGCGCCCACACGCAAGGTCTACGCGTGATCGGCGCGACGATTACTCCGTATGTTGGCTCCGGTTACTACCATCCCGGCCCGCTCAGCGAGGCTGATCGGCAGGCGGTGAACCAATGGATTCGCAGTCCGGGCCACTTCGATGCCGTCATCGACTTCGACAAGGTCGTCGCTGATCCGCAAAAGCCCGGCCAGCTTCTCCCCGTATACGACAGCGGAGATCACCTGCATCCCTCCGCCGCGGGATACAAAGCCATGGCGGAATCCATTCCGCTGAGTCTTTTCACCCAATAGGCAATGATGCTCGTAGAGCAATTCTTCTATCTTGACAAACCATAACCTAATGGTTATGGTTTTGAATGTGAAGTCGGCCCATGCCAGTCCTGTGTTTCGCGCTCTTGCCGATCCGACGCGGAGGGCGATTTTCGAGGAGTTGACTCGGCAGGGCGAGCAGACCGTCCACGCATTGACTCGCTATGCAGGCGTTTCGCAGCCGGCTGTCTCGAAGCACCTGACGGTGTTGAAGCGGGCGAAGTTGGTGCGGCATCGCCGCGAGGGGCGCGAGACTCACTATCGAGCGCGGCCCGAGGCGTTGGCTCCGATGGTGGATTGGCTTAATCTTTACGGCGCATTCTGGCGGGAGCGGTTTGATCGTCTTGAATCTCTTTTAGAAAGGATGGATTGATCAGTCATGAGCGATTCGACGCTGGGAAATTCAGAAGCGAGCAATCCAATAGAGATTGGTATAACGACGAGCGGCGCAGCAGAGGATACGCATTCGCTGGTGGTGGAGAGGGTCTTCGCGCATCCGCCGGAGAAGCTGTGGCGCGCGCTTACGGAGAGTACGCTGCTTGCGCAGTGGATGATGAGCAATGATTTCGAGCCGGTGGTTGGGCGGCGGTTTCAGTTCCGGGCCGACCCTGCGCCGAACTGGAATGGAGTTGTCGACTGTGAGGTGCTGATCGTTGAGCCGCTGCGATGCCTTTCGTATAACTGGGGCGTTGGCGGGAGTGAATCCGGGCTTCAATGGGTGGTGCTTTGGACGCTGACTCCGGCGGAGGGCGGCACTCACGTTCGTATGGAGCAGTCGGGCTTTGGTCCTGACCAGAAGGCAGCGTATGCGGGCGCGAGTTATGGCTGGCAGAAGTTCTTTGGAAATCTGGAGCGTTTGGTTGGGGAGGTGGATTAACGATGACAGGAAGAAAGGTGACTTACTGGATTACGACTGGGCTCGTCGCGTTTTTTATCGGGAGCGGTGGGGTCGCGCAGATGGCACAGTATCGAGCTAACCCTCATGGTGTGGTGCCTGAGCTCGGCTACCCAATGTATTTCTTTGCGATCCTGGGATTTTGGAAGTTCTTTGGGGCGCTTACGATTCTCGTCCCGGGTTTTCCGCGGCTGAAGGAGTGGGCGTATGCCGGGATTTTCTTCGACCTGACGGGCGCTGCGGCGTCTTGCGCTGCGGTTGGTGGTTATGGGGCTTATGGCTTTCATGTGATTGCGCCTTTGATTATTGCGGGTTTGATGGTGGCTTCGTGGGCTTTGCGGCCGGCGAGTCGAGTTACAGGCGTTCTTATGCCCTCGAAAAACGAGTTGGCCACCCAGTAGTTGAATGGTCAACTCGCGAGTGCTCATTCGAACGCGGCTCAATTCTTGATTGGCGGCTTCGCTTAACTGTAGTAGCTTGTCCTCAACCCTTAGCCGCTCCAGGCTTTGCTTAGAGGAGAAGCGCGACAGTGCACGGTACGAGCGCCACTCTGATTTATCTTGCAGCTATCTTCGGGCTGCTGGTTGGGCCGCGCGCGTTGCAGCGCTTTCGACTGCCCGCTCCGTTGACTTGCTTTGCGCTGGGCATCGTCGTCACTTTGTGGGTCAAGCCGGCCGGCGAAGTCGTTGCCGTCGTTTCAGGCCTGGCGACTCTTGGCATTGCTTCGCTGTTCCTCTTCGCCGGCCTTGAGGTGAACCTTGTCGAGATCCAACGCCAGCTTCCGCAGCTGCTCAGCCGCCTCGCTATCCGGGGGCTCTTTCTTGCGGCGGCTGCGTGGCTTGCGATCCGCTATCTACGCATGGCGTGGCAGCCGGCGTGGCTGCTTTCCCTCGCGCTCTTTACTCCCTCGACGGGATTTATTCTCGACATGCTGCCTCAGTCCGGCCTTGGCCCGGACGAGCAAACTGAGGTTTCTCTGAACGCCATTGCCGGGGAGATCACGGCGCTGTTCCTCTTTTTCTTCATCTCCCAGGCGGGGTCGCTTCGAACCTTTCTCGTCTCGGGCAGCGCATTGCTGCTGGTCATTTTTTTTACCCCACTCATCTTTCTCGCGCTGGGCAAATATGTTGTCCCCTCGGCGCCGGGATCTGAATTCTCATTGCTACTCATGATGGGGGTCATTTGTGCGGTCATCACGAAGACTCTTGGCGTCTACTATCTGGTTGGGGCCTTCATCGCTGGTCTGGTTGCTGGAATTCTGCGTAAGCGTATGCCCACGTTTGTCTCGCATGAAAACCTCCATGCGGTGGGCCTCTTTGCTTCAGTCTTCATCCCGTTTTACTTTTTCCATGCCGGTTTCGAGGTTCCGCGCAGCGCGCTTGTCGTTCGCTCGCTTATTTACGGACTGCTCTTGTCGCTCATTGTTATTCCCATCCGTATCGCCCAGAGCTGGCCGCAGAGCCGGTATCTGGCGCGGCGCAGCCCGCGCGCCGGCCTCCGCGTCGCCGTCGCGCTGATTCCTACTCTCATCTTTACGCTGGTCATCGCGGGAATCCTGCACGAGCAATTTCACATCGACGACGCTCTCTTCGGAGGGCTCCTCGTCTACGCCGCTGTCACGACAATATTTCCTTCGCTGGTGCTTCCGGGATTTGTTGAGAGCACGCTCACCGCAATTACCGCCGAAGCTGAGGCTTGAGAGGCCGGTGGATCACGAAGCATGAATTGGCGCTGGCGGTACGACGATCTCGACGAGTCCGGTAGCGACATCGTAGATAAGGCCGGAGACGATCCACTTGCCCGGCAACGCGGGAATCGTCTTGAGCCACGCTACATCGCCGGCAACTGCGGCGCGGGGATCGAGGACTTTCTTTGCGTCGACGTCCGCCTCCGGCACTTGAAAATAGTGGGCGAGCATGGCGGGGTCGCCGGCGAGGCGAGTGATGCCGCAATCGGTGTGCTGCAGAACGATGAGGTGGAACTCTCCGCCTCCCCCTGGAACCTTTTGGGCGACCTGGCCGACGCGCCCGAGCATGCCTAGCTCCTCCAGTAAGCCCGGGGTAATGCGGCCGCCGATGTTGCGCAACACGAGGGCCTCGCCGGGTTCAAGGCCGAGAATGTTAGCGGGATCGACACGCATGTCGGCGCAACCGATGATCATTGCCTTGAGATTTGGCGTCGCGTCGGGAAGGGAAGGCATCAGTGTGCCTGCGGCAGATTGCCGAGCGGCGAAGTCTTTGTTGCGTTCTAATATGCTGTCGAGGATGCTCATGAGGGTTCTCCTTCATAGAAGATGCGCGGTCGCGGTAAGAGTCTCGTCGAGCCAGAAAAATAGCGCTAGATCCTTCGCAGGAGCGAACGCCGACTTAGTGGAAGATGACGGCGGTGATGGCCAGGACTTCGTCGAGAATCTCTGTGGGAAGCGACTCCACTTTGCGGCCGCCTCGCGCCGATATGTCGAGCACCCGCGGCTGATCGCAGCGCACGATTCCGGTTGTTTGGGTGCCGGAAAGAGGGACGGCAAAGCCGATCTTCCTGGCGAATTCGCCGCCGTTGGTGATCGGCAGGACCACGGGCAATCTGGTTGCTTGATTGAATGTCGTGGGAGAGATGACCAGGACCGGGCGGTATCCGCGCTGCTCACGGCCCGAGGCAGGATCGAGCGACACCAGGTAGATATCGCCACGGTTCATCGTTTGTGTCTCATATGAGCTCGCCGCCGACCGCTGGGGCATCGATCCACTCCCGCTCATCTGGCGGCTGCGGCTGGGAATAGTCAGAGGCTGCCAGCAATTCTTCCAGGGTGTAGCGCGGTTTGCGTTGTGGCTCCACGATCAACCGACCGTCTTCGACATCTATGGCTACAGCCGCACCTGGCTCGAGTTGCAGCAGCTTGAGCAACACGGGAGGAACCGCGAGCATGACGGAGCCTCCGACTTTGCGAAGATTTGTTGTGTGCATGGAGGCTCTCCTGAAGCCGCTGTTATATGCCAGTATAACAGCGGGCTGTGCGTGACTATCAGAAGAAAGGCGATTCCTCGCTAGCCGTTTTCTACGCGCGCCTTCATGTCCGAATAGGCCGTCTCAATGAGCTTGCGGAGCGATGGGGCGTCGATGGCCGATCCCGGCCTCAGCTTCACATGGCGCATGAACTTGCCGGCGCCTTGCAACAGGCAGGCCGGATCAGGCAGCGTAGCGCCTTGAAAGAAGCCCACGTTGACGTGCGAAGTGAATACATTGACGTAGGCGAAGGGCGCGTCGCCGAGGCACGCAACCGGGCAGCCGTCATGCAAGATCTCCCTGACCTCGTCCCCGCATTTTCGCATCACCTCAAACCACTCCTGCGCGATGGAGCCCAGTTCCCCTCGATGCTCTTTCATCCATGCATCGATGGCGGGATCGCGTTTCAGGGTACCGTTGAATCGCAGCAATTCCGCTTTCATTCGTCGATCCATTTTTGCATCCGCATCCTAATATTACGTCGCAGTCGCGGAGGTTGCGGGTTGCGCTGTAGGCGGCTAGATTAGGTGCAAGAGCTGGAGCTATTTATGAAAAAGTCTGTGCCGGTGGAGGCTACCTCCGCGTCCGCCTCGGTATTGATTGACGAGAGGATCAAGAAACTTGGGGACTGGCGCGGGACGATGCTGGCGCGGGTGCGCGAGATTCTTCACGAGGCAGATCCGGAGATCGTCGAAGAGTGGAAGTTTATGGGAACTCCTGTCTGGTACCACGGCGGCATTGTCTGCACCGGGGAGACGTACAAAAGCGTTGTCAAGATGACCTTTGCCAAGGGGGCTGCGCTGAAGGACCCTTCGGGGCTGTTCAATTCGAGCCTGGACGGGAATGTCAGGAGGGCCATCGACATCCATGAAGGCGAGAAGATCAATGAGGCGGCGTTGAAGGAGCTCATCCGCGCCGCCGTGGCGCTGAATCTTGCGGGCAAGAGTAAGCCGAAGCCTCGGCGACCGAGCAGCAAGCACGTTGCAAGTTAGGTCGCGATGATGCTGGCCGGTCGCATATTTGGGCCGCGAGGCGAGGTTAGATAGACCCGCGGACGCACGCCTCATTGTCGCAACGAACTCACCAGTCAGGAATTCGCCTTGAGTGAGCGTTCTTATACAGACCGCCTCCGCGGAGACCGGCTAGCGTGATTGAGTGCGGCAAAATCCTAGCCAGCACGCGACACCTCGGCTGGGACTCCTCCTGGAGTCCCGTTCTTTACCCGCACGATGAAAGACGGGCAAGTGCATGAGCTCACTTTACAAATTACCTCTCGAACGATTTGCCCATCGCCAGTATAAGGATGGCTCGGCGAACTCCATTTGCCTTGCGTGCTTTGCAACGGTGACCTGCGCACTGTATCCGGCGACGCTCGGAATGGCCGAGACTGCTCACGACTGCTGGCAGGGGCATGAGACTACGCTCAGTCTCATCTCAGGGCGAGGGGCTCAAGCTTAGAGCGAGAGTGTCGTTGGCGACATCCGCGGGAAGCTGGTTACTGGGCTGGTGCCAGAGGATCTTGGGTGTGTGGGTAATTAGTAAATACTTAGCAATATGAGCAATACCGCACACATCGACTTGCTGGGCTGTGTAACCCTTAGCGAGGGAAGTCATAGAAATCTCGGCCCAAACCAAGCGTTTGAAGGAGAAGAACCGCAAAATTCGGGCTTTTCGCCGCTTGGCTGCAGGCAAACCTATGTTTTTTTCTCGTTCAGTTGAATTTGGAACCGGCGACCGGATCCAAATGGAAGCGGCAGCTGATCTATGAACGGTACGACCTCGACGGCCTTCGATCCTATGGCGTTCCTGGCGCAAGCCGGGCTCGGTCGCAGAATTGTGCGCCTGAAGGCCAATCAACACTTCTTCACACAGGGCACTCCTGCGAGCTGCGTTTTCTACCTTCAGACCGGCCGGGCCAAGCTCACGGTCGTCTCCAATAACGGCAAGGAAGCGACGATCACTCTGCTCGTCGCGGGGGACTTCATTGGGGAGGAATCGCTGGCGGGCGTCGTCGGACTGCGCATGGCGACGGCGACGGCGACTACCGTTTGCGTGGCGCTTAAGATCGAGCGCGAAGAGATGGTCCGCGTCCTGCATGAGGAACACGCGTTTTCCGACCTCTTTCTGAAGTTTCTCCTCATCCGGAGTATGAAGACCCAGGAAGATCTGGTCGACCAGCTTTTCAATTCCAGCGAAAAACGGCTTGCCCGCGTTCTTCTGCTTATGGCTGAATTTGGCGCGCCAGGCGAGCCAGAGACTTTGATTCCCAAGATTACTCAAGAGAGTCTCGCGGAGATGATCGGCACGACGCGGTCGCGGGTGAGCTTTTTCATGAATCGCTTCCGCAAGCTTGGCTTTATTGAATATAGTGGGCGTATCCGCGTGCACAAGTCGCTTCTGAATGTGCTGCTGCACGACCGCCAGGCGGGCGCCAATGGCGCGAGATCGCCAACTGACGATCCTCCGCCGGTTTCTTCGCAGAGACGGAAACCACGAAAAAAAGAAGATGGGTCAGTTTGAATTCGGACTCTCGGAGCCGATGTCCGCATTGCAGGTCGTGATCCGATAGACGCGGCTCTCCCTCAACCGCTCCCCTGGCTACCCCTCCCAAACGTCATTGTTTGCTTACGTTGAGGCGGATAGAAGGTCCCTCTTGCAAGATAAGCAAGGAATAATCCAACATTTCATTTTCCCCGTTCGGGAATCGCTATTTTGTGTATAGAACAGACCATGTTGCCGCGAAGGTTACTGGTAACGTCCCAGTTAATAGTATTTCCAGCCTGAGCAACCCTCCCTTTGCGGCCTGATTTTGACCGCGCCAGATGTATCAATTCTTCGCGTAAACCAACCATCGAAGCGCGCCCCCTTCGGGCGCGCTTCCCGCCTGTGAAATTGCAGCACCCAGTTCTCAATGTCTGAGACCTGGGCGCGCCGCGTTGAGGATGGAGTTTGGGGTCGAGCTCTTTGGCTATCTGGAGAGCGAGTAGACGACGCTGATGGTGGTTTTGACTTCGACGGCGTCTCCGTTGAGGAGATAAGGCTTGTAGGTCCATTGCCGAACGGCGTCGAGGGAGGATTGCTGAAGCTCCTTGGGGCCGGAGGCGACAGTGAGTTCTTCGACGGCGCCGTCTTTACCGATGACGGCGTTGAGCAGGACGGTACCCTGGATTCTCTCTTTCTTGGCCTCTTCGGGATATTTGGGTGGGACCTTGGTGACGACGTTGGCGGCCATTTCCCTGGGAGAGACGGTGAGGGTGTCGGAGGATTTCGTGTTTTTATCCGTGGCTATAGGGAGCGCGTTGACCGAGAGGCGAAGGGCGAGTGCGGAAGCGCAGGTGACGAGGCCGAGGACGGCGCAGGCTGCGACGAGGGCGAGGCGGCGCGAGGCGCGAATGTGGGCGGGCTGTTGAGTGAGCTGCATAAGTCTCCTTTCAAAAGCGTTGGCATCGAAGATTCCGATGGCGTGAGGGGTGCGGGTGGGCATGCCGGTAACGAGCAGGGATGCCAGGCGGAGGAGGGAGCGGGCGTATTCGTTTCGGGAGTCGATCGAGTCGGGACTGAGTGAAGTTGAGATAGGGGCGGCGATCTGGTCGCAGACGACCTCGCGGGTCTCCATGATGCGGTCGCGGGTGAGCCAGAGGACGGGGTGGTAGCTGGCGGGTAGGGCGAGAAGTTCGTAGATGAGGTTTTTGAAGAAGTCGTTGCGTTGCATGTGGGCGAACTCATGCGCGATGACGGTGCGGAGGTCGGCTTCGGGAAGTGCGGCGACCATGGCTTCGGGTAACAGGAGGAGCTTGCGGGTGAGGCCGATGGTGACCGGGGCAGTGAATGCGGGTTGAGGCAGCGATTGCGATTTCGGAGACGGCGAATTCGTCGAGGCATTGCGTCCAGTAGAGGGCATCTTCGCCGGTGAGAGAGATGGGTGTGGATTCGTGGCGGAGAGTGTGCAGATGGTGGCATCTCCAGAGAAATCTTGCCGCGAAGTATATGGTCGCTGCGGCGTAGGCGATGGCGATCGTGGAGAGCAGCGCGGGCGGGACATTGAGGGCGGTGAGGGCGACGCCGGAGTGGAGGACTACAGAAACCTGGGGATCGGCGGGACGCGGCGTGCTGGTGAGGATTGCGAGGAGTGCGCCGATGCGGGCTGAGAGGCTGCTGATGAGCTCGGGCGGCAAGGTTGAAGCGGCGGGAATGAGGGTTTGCCCGAGCAGGACGCTGACCCAGAGGCGGTGTTCGGCAACGGCGCCGAGGGGGCGGAGGGCGCGTGCGGCGAGCCATCCGGCGGCGAAGAGCAGCGGGACTTGCCAGAGTGAGTTGAGGAGATACGAGAGGAGCCAAGCCTGGATGGTGCTCATGATTCCCTCGCTTCCCTCTTGAGTTGCTCAGAATCGAATTGCTTCGTGAGCTCGGCGAGTTTCTTGGCGTCGATCTGGCGGGTTTTGAGCAGGCTCATGACGAGTTCTTCGCTCGATCCGCCGAACATGCGGTCGACGAGGTCGCGCAATTGCTGGCCTAAGGCTTTGGCTTCGGTGACCCTGGCGGTGTAGATGTAGGCGCGGCCTTGGAGCTCGCGCTTGAGCTTGCCCTTGCGCTCGAGGATGTTGAGCATGGTCTGGACGGTGGTGTAGGCGAGCGGCGGGTCGAGCTCGGCTTGCACGGCGCTGACGGAGCCGCCTCCGCGCTTCCAGACGACCTGCATGATTCGAGCTCGAGCTTGGTGAGGCCGGCTTGCTTTGGGGTCTTCGCCATGGCGTCCTCCTAATTTCTTAGGAGATTAAAGCGCGGCGAGTCGGGTTGTCAACTAAAAACTTAGGAGATAGGAGGATTCGCAGCGGGGCGAATCCGGCTCAGTCCTTTCCGGTCGCGGACTGCTGCCGTTTGAGCATCTCCAGAATGGCATCCGGATTCACCGTGAAGCTTGCAGGAGCCTGGCTTGGCGGATATTCCTTGAATGTCTCGATAAACTGTTCGCCAAGAATGGTCCCCTGCACGTTCAGGTACACGTTCTTGACCATCCAATCGTTGTACTGGTCTGAAGTGATGTCCGCCCGCTCGTAGGGGTCCATGCGGAGGTTATAGATCTTGGGCAGCCGCAGGCAGACGAACGGCTCCTCCCAGATATTGAGATTGCCCGGCGCGCGCTGCTCGCAGAAAACGAATTTGAAGTTTTCGTGCCGCATCGCCACGAGCTGGCCGTCGTCGTCGAAGTAGAAGAAGTCTTTGCGCGGAGAATGCGGTTGCTGTCCTTCCAGATAGGGAAGGATGTTATAGCCATCCAGATGGACCTTGTGGGCCGCACCGTCCTGGGCCCTCGCCTTTCAGCAACTGCTCTTTAATGTTCGGGTTTCCTGCTGCTGCGACCAGTGTCGGGAACCAGTCCAAGCCCTGAAACAATTTCGTTCGACCAGGTGCCCGGCTTGATATGACCTGGCCAGCGAATCACCGCCGGCACTCGGAAGGCACCTTCCCAGTTCGAATCTTTCTCGCTGCGGAAGGGCGTCATGGCCGCGTCGGGCCAACTGAACATGTTCGGCCCGTTGTCGGTCGTATAAATAACGATCGTGTTTTTCGTCACACCCAGATCGTCGAGCGCCTTCAGCAATTTGCCTACGTCCTGATCGTGCTCCCACATGCCGTCGGCATAGTCATTGCCGGGCATGCCGCTCTTCCCGTGATATTCCGGCCGGATGTGGGTAAAGACATGCATGCGGGTGGTATTCATCCAGACGAAGAAAGGCTTGCCCGCTTTGACTTGCTCGCCCATGAATCCGATCGCGCGGCCGGTTGTTTCGTCGTCGATCGTCTCCATGCGCTTGATATCGAGCGGGCCGAGATCTTCGATCTTGCCGCCGGCGTAGGAGTGGATGATCGCCGCGCACGTGGTAGACCTTGAGGAACGTCAGGATCGTCCTTCGGCCAGTAGGGCATCTCCGGCTCTTGCTCGGCGTTCAGGTGATACAGGTTGCCGTAAAACTCATCGAAGCCGTGATTGGTGGGAAGATATTCATCGCGATCGCCAAGATGGTTCTTGCCGAACTGGCCGGTGGCGTATCCCAGGGGCTTGAGCGCCTCCGCGATGGTGATGTCGCGCTTCTGCAGGCCGACCGGAGCGCCCGGGGCGCCGACCTTGGTCAGTCCGGTGCGGATCGGGGACTGTCCGGTGATAAAGGACGAGCGGCCGGCGGTGCAGCTGTTCTCGGCGTAGTAGTCGGTGAAGGTCATGCCTTGTTCGCCGATGCTATCGATGTTGGGGGTCATGTATCCGACCACGCCGTGCGTGTAGCGGCTGATATTTGCCTGGCCGATGTCGTCGCCGAAAATGACCAGAATGTTTGGTTTATCGGCCTGAGCCTGGGCTGGGACCACGGTCAGAAAAGCCGATCCAGTCACCAGAAGAAGGGCCACCAGAAGAGAGGCCGCCAAATGGATTGCGGCAGCGGTGGTTGGAATGCGGTACTTCGACATTGAAGGTCTCCTGTACATCGCTTTCGCCCGCAAGAAGCCGCGGGGCGCGGGAAAATACCACTACCAGCCTCGTTCCGAATCCTGGGTCAGTCTGGCTCTGTGGACGTGCTCTTGGCAGATCGCTCGCTTGATGAGCGGAGATAGCAATTTGTGGTCTGAAGTATGGAGGCTTCCGCCGAGAACCTCCATGCAGGTATCCTAACTCTCTTTTTGAGACTTGAGTCCTGGCCGGACGCCGAGTTGAATCCAGCGAATTGCGACCGCGATCCATTTGACCCTGTGTCCTTCGCTTCACTACACTGACGACTGTAACTATGCGGTGTTTTGTGCATTCTCTTCGTCGTTTTCGTTGTTTGCCAGTCCTCTTTCTGTTCGTTGCGATGACGGCTTTTGGACAGGACCAGCCTTCGTCTGAACAATTACCAACTGGACAATTACCTACGGAACAGGCACCTGCGGCGAAGATACCAAGCGGGCCGGCCCCTCCAATTCCAACAATTGCCAAGCCTCCGGCGCTAGTCGACCCGAATGGGCCGGCGATCACCCTTGTGACGAGCGAGCCGCTCTTCGATGTTGCCGTCGCACTGAATGAATGCGGCTACGATGAGGGGCTTGAGAACTCCGATCCGCTGCGGCAGCATATCCGCGATGAAGTCAATCAGTATCTGCAGGGGTCGGCTGCGGCCCGCGAGGCGCGCGACAAGGTGTGCACGTACATAGCGGGGCATCGCCTGGGGAACACGGGGCGCGATCTGGCGCAGTATGTTTCGCTGGCGCTGTACACGACGCCTCCGCCGGAGTTGGCGCCGAGCGTCGAGCTGCCCGACTTGCCGCCGGACTCGACCCAAGTTGTCGAAATATTGCCGCTGTTGCGCGAGTTTGTGAATGCGACCGAACTGCATGCGATCTGGGCGGCGAACCGCTCAGCCTATGAGGACGAGGTTGCGAAGCTCCATGATCCGCTGACGAAGATGATTTTGTCGACGAACATCTATCTCAAAATGCCGACCAGCGGCTATGACGGTCGGCGTTTCATTGTTGTGCTCGAGCCAATGCTTGCCCCGAGCGAGACCAATGCGCGAGTGTATGGGACGGATTATGTGGTCGTTGCTTCGCCGGTGAAGGGCGTGATCAATATGCAGAAGGTGCGGCATACGTATCTGCATTACGAGATCGAGCCGTTGGTCTATGCACGGGCGACGACGATGGAGCGGATGCTGCCACTGCTGAAGACGGTGCGCAACGCTCCGCTGGAATACACATTCAAGAGCGACATCGTCGCACTGGTGATCGAAAGCCTGATACGCGCGGTCGAGGCGCGGACGTTCGATACCGGGATTGCGGAGGTGAAGACGACCTCGGATGCGCGGTTTGCGAATATGCAGCAGCAGACCAAGGCGCGCAGCGCTTACCTGCAGGCAGTGGCATCGGCGCGGCAGAAGCTGGTCGATACCGACATGTCGCAGGGCTATGTGCTCACGCAGTATTACTATGACCAGCTCGGACCGTTTGAAGGCCACTCCGCAAGCTTGAAAGAGAGCATCGGCGAGATGGTCTATGGCATGGACGTAGAGGTTGAGAATGGCCGCGCGAAGCATGTCCAGTTTGCGGAGACAGGTTCTTCGGATGTAGTGAGCCATGCGCCGCGACAGCTGCATGGGCTCGATCTGGCCGAGATGAAGCTGATCAAGGGCGATACGGCGGGTGCGCAGCAGCTTGGCGCAGCAGGCGCTGGCGCAGAAGAGCGGCGACCCGGCGTATGCGGATTACATTCTTGGCCAGGTCGCGCTGATGAGCGGGCACATGGAGGATGCGCAAACGCGCTTCGGCGATGCGGTGCGGTTATCGAAGGACCCTCGAACGCTGGCCTGGGCGCATATTTATCTGGGGCGGATCCATGATGTCGAGGAAGATCGCGATGAGGCGGTTGCTGAGTATAAGGCTGCACTGACGGTTCGCGATGGGCAGGCGGACACGAAACAGGCGGCGGAGAAGGGGTTGAAGCAGCCTTTTGCTTTGCCGCATTCGGGTGGGGATGGGGATAAGGATGGGGCTGCGGCGAAGCCTTAGTAGCGGTCGCGATTCTCCGGCATCCGTTCGATTTTCGACGGTCTAATTCCCCTTTAGGGAACTCGTTCGATGATCGACGCGTTTGTTTTTTCAATCGCGGATGCCGGGTGAGACCTATCATCGGAGCCTGTGCCCTTTGAGAATGACCAAGCACTAGCCGACCATTTTCAGAAGCATGCTTCGACGTTCCAGGACGTTTTGACTCAGATCGAATACCTGATGAGAGCTGAGCGGTTTTTGTTCGGTGCGATTGGCGCCACGGTCGCTGAGTGCGTCAGAGGAAACGGTGGCAGGGCCAGGTATGATCCGGCAACCGAAGAATATGGAACTGTCCGGCCGGATGGTTTCATTGCAACCTACTTCATTCCAGATCCGGCTGTTCACAGCTTGCCAACCAATAGGGATTATTTTGAGTCGCGTTGCCGATAGAGTTGGCCGATAATGAGAGTCGAGATGTTTACGTGTCCAGTTTGCGCCTACGATCAGTTGCCCGAGCCTCCCAAGGATTGGGAGATCTGTCCGTGCTGCGGCACCGAGTTTGAATATGACGATGCGACCAAGAGCCATGCGCAGCTGAGAAACGAATGGATCGGCGCTGGGCTAAAGTGGTTTAGCCGCGCAACTCCTCCCCCTGACGGGTGGAGCGGCTGGAAGCAATTGGCTCGTGGTGGGTTTGTTTCTGAGTCGATCAGCGCCTGAGACCGGTATCCGGGACACTACATAAGTAGACGAGACCTCCGGCGTGATTAACCGGAGGCTTTTGTGTGAACGCATTTAGTGAGCTGCGCAGCTGCGGAAAGCCCAGGCCTAAATGCCCTCCGAATTAGACCCACCCGTCGGCTCAGCTAATCTCCAGCACATCGCGTGTATTCGCTGACTGGGCGATAGCGAGCTTCGCCACTTGTTCGGCGACCTTGAAGAATTGGTCTCCTCGTGGTGAGCCTTCTCCGGCGAGGGCTACGGGTAGGCCGGTGTCGCCGCCGTGGCGGATTTCGGGGTCGAGTTCGATTGAGCCTAAGAAGCCGATGCTGAATTGGCGGGCCATGCGTTCGGCTCCGCCTTTGGAGAAGATGTCGATCTCCTGGTGGCAGTGGGGGCAGTTGAAGTGGGACATGTTCTCGACGATGCCGAGGACCTCGACGTTGACCTGGTGGAACATTTCGAGGGCCTTGCGGGCGTCTTGCAAGGCGACGTCGGAGGGGGTCGAAACTACCACTGCCCCGGTCAACGGCACCGTTTGCACCAACGAGATGACGACGTCGCCGGTTCCAGGCGGGAGATCGACAAGGAGGAAGTCGAGCTCGCCCCACTGTACCTGCTGTAGAAACTGACGGATGATCTGGTGGAGCATCGGGCCGCGCATCACCATCGGCTTATCGCCGGGCGAGATAAGGCCGATCGAAATGAATTTGACGCCGTGGGCGACGATGGGCTCGATGAGGTTGCCGTCGAGGATGCGCGGCTGTTTGGTAGAGCCCATCATGAGCGGGATGTTGGGGCCGTAGATGTCGGCGTCGATGAGGCCGACTTTGTAACCGAGCTTGGCGAGGGCGACGGCGAGATTGACGGAAAGGGTGGTCTTGCCGACTCCGCCTTTGCCTGAGCCGATGGCGACGATGTTGGCGACTCCGGGAAGATTTTGGGGGCGGGCGGTGCGCCGTGTGCGTGTGCGGCCATGTTGGAACTCCTGCTCTTAGTATGCCAGTTTGTTGAGGCGCGGGAGTGAGGGTGGGAGCGTTCGGATCAGGCCTGGCGTTGCCAGCGACGCAGCCGATCGAAAGACAGGCAGAGACCAGTGAAGGAAAGCACGATCGCACCCAACGCCGAGATCAGCGCAATGCTCTCTCCCCACCAACCACCAGCCTCGCCGGTATGCGTGAATCTCACCCAGGCGCGCCATTGTTGGCCCCGGCTTTGAGCGGCGAAGGGCTCTCGACGGACGACTCGCAAGCTATTTGCGTCGAGGATGGTTTGCTCGCGCTTGTTTGGGTGTCCGCCTTCACTGCGATCGATAGTGAAAACAAGGCCATTTCCGGGCGGCAACCGAAGGCTTGCACTTTGCCAGTCAGCGACGCCGTTGGTGGCTGCGTTGAAGGCTTCGTCGAGGTTCGACGGAAGGGCGGGCGCCGCGTTTTCTCTCGCACTGTCTCTGCCGCGGCCAGCCGCGCCATTGCCGGGGCGCTGTGGGACGGGGCTTCCAGCGAGGCGAAAGAGCATGGCATTCGCCCATGGATACGCCATGATGACGCCGGTGATGACGATGACCACACAGCGGAAGAGCTACCCAAAAGCCGGTCACCTTGTGCCAGTTGTAGTTGCGTGCGCGGCCTTGCGCGTCGAAGCGTGGCACGATTCCGCCGGCAACCGCCCGTCGCGTCCAGCGTTTCGGAATCCAGAGGATCGGGCCGGTAATGAGGACCACGAGAAAGATCAACACCGAGGCGCCTTTTATCGCTGTTGCTGTCGCGTGGCTGGCGTTGCTCAGCCCGAACCAGCGATGCAGCGCGGTGACTGTCGCGAAGAAGGCGCGGAGACGGGGCGATGCCGGGCCTTGCACTCTCCCGGTATACGGATCAACTAAATAGAGATCACGATTCTTCGTCTGCACCTCAACCGGATGTCTCGGCTCGGAATAGATCGTGACGGTATCGGGAGTTGCGGGAACCGCAGCAATCAGGGTGGCGAGCGGAAGCCGCGTGGTGCTGCCGTGAATGTCTGACTGGTAGAGATGCCGATCGGCGGCGCTGAGGATTTGGCGTTCATACGCAATCAGCGATCCGGTGACAGAAAAGAAAATCACCAGCAGGCTGACAAGTACGCCCGCGCTGAGATGTGTCCAGAAAAGGATCCGCCGCAACACTCCTATACCTCAGCCCACTGCCGCAGCAGATTGTGATAGATCCCGGTAAGCTGCACCGCTGCCGGGCTCGTTGGCATGTCGCGGTTCACGATCTGGGCGGCGTTGTCCAAGTCGAATAGCAACGTCCGCTGCGCATCACTTCTCACCATGCTTTGAATCCAGAAGAACGAAGAAGTGCGCCGCCCGCGAGTGACGGGTTCGACCCGGTGAAGGCTCGACGACGGATACACCACCATGTGCCCAAGAGGAAGCTTGGCGCGGTGGATGCCGTACGTGTCCTCGATGATGAGGTCGCCGCCGTCATATTCTTCCGGTGCGGTTAGAAACAGCGTCGCAGACAGATCACTGCGAACGCGATGCGAGCTCCCCTTCACATGACGGATCGCATTGTCGATGTGCGTGCCGAAGGACTGTCCGCCGCCGTAGCTGTTGAAGAGCGGGGGAAAGACCTTCATTGGCAACGCTGCGGAGATGAAGAGCGGATTCTGCCCGAGCGCGGTGAGGATCATGTCGCCGATCTCCGTCGCGACGGGGTGGCCTTCCGGAATCTGCAGGTTGTCTTTTGCCTGGGCGGATTGATGACCGGCGGTAACCCGGCCATCGACCCACTCGGCCGACGATAATACCTGCCGCGCATGTGTGACTTGTGCAGCGGTCAAGACATCAGGAATCGTAATCAGCATAGATGCGTTTGGCCTCTCCTTTGAGGCGATGTAAATGAATCAACTAGAACTTGAAGTTCAGGCCAAAGAGACCAGAAGTGCCCGCGCCCGGAACCAGGTGTGCAGGATGGATCTGATCGATGTAGTTGTTATTGGCGAGATTGAAGATATTGACCTGAAGCGAGAGATGGTCATTCAGCGTGTAACGTCCCATCGCATTTAGCAGCACGTAGCCCGGCACCTGCTTGATCAATCCAGTCGTAGGATCAAGCGGCACCGTCGAACTCGCTGTGCGGCTAGCGACGTAGTTGCCGCCGCCGCCGATCATCAGCCGGCTTATGGGCTGATAGGTCGTCCACACGTTGAACAGGTTGCTCGGCACATTCGCCAGGCGATAGCCAACCGCCAGCGGATAATACTGCGAGTCAACCACATCGCTATGCATGAAGGTGTAACTCGACAGCACCTGCCAGCGATCGTTGATGCGTCCATTGACCACTGCCTCGGCGCCAGTCACACGCTGAGTTCCGGCCAGAACTAGTAACAGCGAATTCGTGGGGGACGCTTCACGTGCGTTTAGCTTGGTCGTGCTGAACCCGTCGGCGCGCACCGAAAGATGCCCATTGCTGAGGTCCCACTTGGTGCCCAGCTCAAACGAGCGATTTTCTTCGGGAGCAAGATTTGCTGATCCGGTCCCCGCTGGTCCGACGGTCAATGACAGAGCCTCGGCCGACGGATTAAACGACGTACCGTAGTCGAAATAGATACTGCCATTCGTCGCCGGTTTGTAGACAAGTGCGCCACGCCAGGTAGGCTTCCTGTCTAACCGCGAGGGGTAGGTGATCACCGGCGGCCCTTGCACCACCGGTCCTCCGGCAACCGCCATCACCGGCGTCGGATAGGCAATACTCTTTTCGTTCGTATCGAAGCTGTCAAAGCGTATGCCACCAATCAGCTCCCAACGGCTGCCAAACTGCATGCTGTCGAGGAAATAGATTCCATAGCTGTCCGAGGTCACATGGACGTTCGTCGATGGGAACGCGTTGCCATTCGCAGGATCATTCTCATTGGGGTTAAGCAGATTCGTCGTCGTGACAGAGTTGACCGTCTTCCCCGCCGGGTTCACATAGTTGAACGTCGGCCGCACTGGGTCGGAGGTTTCTTTGCCACCCTCCGCTCCAACCACGATGATGTGCCGCACACCAAGGGTCTTCGCATGGATCGTCGCGTCGAGCTGGTCCCAGAGAAATCCCTCGTTGCTGGAGACCGTAAGCTGGTTGCGGTTGACGGAGATTTGATCGAGCGGCGTCGTGGGCGTGATCAACCCGGCGGTGGCATTGTTCAACTGCGGTTCGGTGATCCGCGCATCGCGCTCGTTGTTCGCGATACGAAAGCGGTTGCGCAGAATCGCCGAGTCGGAAATGTCATGTTCCAACTTTAGCGTGAACATATTTACGTTCGTCCGCAGATAGTTGTCGTGCTTGAAACCGTAGTAGTTATGCCGCGCTACGGGAGCCGGCTTGTTGAAGTACCAGGGAATGCCGTAGTCCGGGATGTCATCTTCCTGGAAGTGGAAGTAGCTGCCGAGAAGCCGGTTGGAAGTCCCTTGGCCAAGCGCCAGACTAGGCGCGACGCCATAACGACGATTGGTGGCAACGTCGCGTTCGGCCACGTCAGAGTCATTGACCATTACGTTGAGGCGAACTGCCGCTCCATGGCCCAGCTTGTCCAGCGGCTGATTCATGTCAGCCACGAAGCGCCGTGTGATGTCCGTGCCCAGATCGCCTTCGCCGGTGATGAAGTGCTGCTGGGCGATCGGCGCTTTGCTCTCCTGGTTGATGACGCCCCCGGTCGATCCACGGCCAAACGTGACCGACGACGGCCCCTCCAAAACCTCGACCTCGCGATAGTTGAAGGAGTCGCGATAGTAGCTCCCGAAATCACGCATGCCATCCAGGAAGATATCGTTGCGGGCGGTAAAACCGCGCAGTGTCAGGTTGTCCCCTTGGGAACCGCCTTCGCCGGCAGCGAGGCTAATGCCGGGCGCGTTGCGCAGCGTATCCCGCAACGTCGTCGCACCCTGCTCCTGAATGATCGCCTGCGAGATCACCGTGATCGATTGCGGAGTATCCAGCAGCGGCAGCGGAAAACGATCAAGACTGATGGTCGGGATTGTGTCTTGCACAGTTACCGATTCGGTAGCTTGCACCGAGACGATCACGCGGCCCTTGCTGTCAATTTGATAGGAGAGTCCAGTGCCGGCCAGAAGGGCGCGTAGCGCCTGATCTTCGGTGTACAGGCCGTTGGCGCCCGGCGAGCGAAAGCCAGCAATTGTCTCGGTTGGAATTGAGTAAGTGACCTGAATTCCGGTGAGCTGCTCGTAGGCGGCGATCGTCGCATCGAGAGCGCCTTCAGGAATATTCAGGCGGCGGACGGTGAGACCTTGCTCTTCCTGCGGTTTGCCGCTTCCCTTTGACGGATCCACCGCCTGAGCCCAAATTGAAGTGGGTCTGGCGATCGATACGGCGGCGTATGCGGCGACGGTACCGAGCGTCAGCCACGCCTTTCCTGCGCGGCTGCGCGCCGGAACTTTTGATTGGTGGCTCTTTGGCTTTGATGGAATGTCGTTCATAGTCTCCTGCTGAATCTCTCTTCGCGTCGAGGCTGGCACGGGTAAACGTGTGAAGCTGACGCAAGTGATTGGGCAGGAGCGGATGCCTATCTATAATGAAGGCAATCTGCGGCTGCCATAGCCTCGGGTTGGCCCGGGTTCCGGTGCTTCTCGGCCAAGAGTTACGCACAGGGACCTGGGATATCTCTCTGAGAATCGGAGCACCCGCCAAGTGCGACCGATCCAGTCCTACTTAATATACGAGTGATTCGGTCGTAGTTCAACAATTACGTGTGAATCATCGCAATTTTCTGCGCCTCGTATGCGGGCGGGCTTCAGGGCGTGGTGTGGGTGCGGGTGGCTTTGGCGGCCATTCGACGTTCGTGTTCGAGCTTGCGGTTTTCGCGGCGGCGCCCGGCGTCTTCGTAGCGGCGGATTTCGTCTTCGGATTTCGGCTCGAGACCGGGCACGGGGACGCTACGTCCCTGCGAGTCTACGGCGACGAAGGTGAGATAGGCCGAAGCGACGTGGCGGTGGGTTCCGACAATCGTATTTTCGACCCAGACTTTGACGCCGACCTCCATCGAGGTGGTGAAGGCACGATTCATTGTGGATTTCAGGATTAGCAGGTCGCCGACGTGGACGGGGGCGATGAAGTCGATGTGGTCCATGGAGGCGGTGACGACGTGGGTGCGGGAATGGCGATAGGCGGCCATAGCTCCGACGAGGTCGATGAAGTGCATGAGGCGGCCCCCGAGCAGGTTGCCGAGGGTGTTGGTGTCGTTCGGCAGGATGAGCTCGGTCATCTCCGATTGGGATTCGGAGACTTTGCGGACAGGCAGGGAGTGGCCCGTGAATTCCATTGGATTGCTCGCTTTCAGGTCGTTCCCTTGTGGTTCTGACTTAAGTTTGGGGATTTCGGGGGATTTAGGCAAATCTGATGATTAGTGAGACGAGACGAAAGGAGGGACTTTCGCAATCCCGCTCAAGCCAACAGCAGGCTTGACTGGGTACCAAGGGATTCGGCGTGGTGAAATAGCTTTATGGACAAGATTGGGATGTTGAAGGAGATTCTTGCGCAGCAGCCGGGCGATGCTTTTGCGCAGTATGGACTGGCAATGGCTTATGCCTCGGAGGGTGATGCGACGACCGCGTTGGCGGAGTTTGACCGGCTTTTGGAGGCGCATCCGGATTACACGGCTGGGTATTTTATGGCGGCGCAGACACTAGTGAAGGCGGAGCGACCGGCGGAGGCGCAGGAGCGGCTTCGGGAAGGAATTGCGAGTGCGCAGCGCACTGGCAACCAGCACGCACTGAGCGAAATGCAGCAATTGCTGGACGAGTTAGAAGATTCCAGTAGTTAAATTGAGGATGTTTCATTTACGGCAATTGCGCACCGCCGGATCAAAACGGATGCCTGCCGCTTGATGCCTTGACCGCATTTACCCGCGCATAATTGCAAGAGTTATGAAGATACCGCTCTTTCCGCTCGATGTCGTGCTCTTCCCTGGAGCGGCGCTGCCTCTGCACATCTTTGAGGACCGGTATAAACAAATGATCGCTGGGTGCCTGGAACGGAACGAGCCGTTTGGTGTGGTGCGGGCGAGAGAAGAGGGGCTGGCGGTGATCGGGTGTATGGCGGGCATCGTGACGGTCTTGCAGCGCTATTCCGATGGGCAGCTGGATATCTTGTGCGAAGGCGGTGACCGGTTCGAGATCGAGATGCTGGATAATTCCCGCGCTTATCTTCAGGCCGAGGTGGACACGTTTCGAGACGACGGACGGGAGGCGAGCCGTTGGGAGCGGGAGCAGTGTCTGGCGCTTCACTTTGAGGTTACGGAATTGGCGGACGGGGATGGCACTCCGGCTGCATCGCAGCTCGATCTTGACCGGCCGATCTCGATGATGCTGGCGTGGATGCTGCCGGTGGATCTTGATTTCAAGCAGGTGTTGCTGGGTTGCCGCTCGGACGCGGAACGCACGGCGAAGCTGATGAATTTCTACAATGCTGTGTTGCCCAAATTGCGGAGCGGGGCGCAGACCTCGCGGGCCGTGGAACGCAATGGGCATGTGATGTAGTTCCTGCTGCTGCTGCCCTTATGGACGGCTGGGGGCGGGCAGAATCCAACGGAAATAAATCTTCTTTACTCAAATCGGTATCCGGTTAACCGGCTGCTCCGGCAATCGTCTACTCTATTGTCATACTTGCTTCATAACGGCTTCGTTTGCGCGACGACCTGGCGCGGGGCCAACAGGAGTCTTCGATGGCCTCAGCTCGTTCTTCTTCCCCCACAATTCCGCTACCGTCGGATCTTGGTGAACTTCGCGCCAGCCAGCAGTTTGCCGAGGCGCGGCTTAAATATCGCAGCGTCAAAGACGAGCTGCGCGAGAACCTGATCTGCCGTCTCAAGACCAAAGGGCCGATTTTTCCGGGCATTGTCGGATACGACGATACGGTCGTGCCGCAGATTGTGAACGCGGTGCTGTCGCGGCAGAATTTTATTCTGCTGGGGCTGCGCGGGCAGGCGAAGAGCCGCATCCTGCGCGGGCTCACGGCGATTCTGGACGAGCGGCTGCCTTATGTGGCGGGATGCGAGATTCGGGACAATCCCTACTTGCCGCTGTGCAAGCGGTGCCGTGATCTGATTGCGGAGAAAGGCGATGCGACGCCGATCGCTTATCTGAGCCGCGATGAGCGCTATGTGGAGAAGCTGGCGACGCCGGATGTGACGGTTGCGGATTTGATCGGTGATCTTGATCCGATCAAAGCGGCGCGCGGCGGCCAGGACCTGTCGAACGAGCTGACGATGCATTACGGGCTGCTGCCTCGGGCGAATCGGGGCCTCTTCGCGATCAATGAGTTGCCTGACCTGGCGGGGAAGATCCAGGTGGCTCTGTTCAACATCATGCAGGAAGGCGATGTGCAGATTAAGGGGTATCCGGTGCGGCTGGCGCTGGATGTGGCGCTGGTCTTCAGCGCGAATCCTGAGGATTACACGGCGCGCGGAAAGATTGTGACTCCGCTGAAGGACAGGATTGGGTCGGAGATTCGGACGCATTATCCGGAGACGATCGAAGAAGGCATCGCCATCACCTCGCAGGAGGCGTGGAGCGAGCGCGGCCACCTGCCGACGGAGGTGCCGCTATATGTTCGCGAGATTGTGGAGCAGGTCGCCTTCTCCGCTCGCGAAGACAAGCGTGTGGACAAGCGCAGCGGTGTGAGCCAGCGCCTGCCGATCTCGACGATGGAGCTGGTGATTTCGAATGCCGAACGGCGCGCGCTGACCCATGGCGAGGAACTGGTGTTGCCGCGAGTGAGCGATCTGTATGCGGCGTTGCCGGGAATTACGGGCAAGATCGAGCTCGAGTACGAGGGCGAGATGAAGGGCGCGGACGTGGTCGTTCGCGAGCTGATTCGAACCGCGGCGGGGAAGATTTACGACAAGTATTTTGCCGACATCAATACTCAGCAGATCGAGCAGTGGTTCAACCTGGGTGGGACGGTGAAGCTGGACGACGACCAACCGACGGCTGCGGCTCTTGCTGACTTGAAGGAGATTCAAGGGCTGTTTGAGAAGCTTTCGGGGGTTGGGGTGAAGAGTTCGGACCAATCGCAGCGGGTGGTTGCGGCGGCTGAGTTCCTACTCGAAGGGATGGTTGCGCATCGCAAACTGAGCCGGAGCGAGGAGCGCGGGTTTTCGTCCGCGGAAAAGGCGCAGCGCAAGCAGGAGCGCATGGATCCGGAAGGCGATTACCAAGACTGGCAACAGCAGCAGCGGCGTGGTCGGCGGGGCGGACTTAACTGAAAAAGTGGCCAGTTGTCAGTGACAGTCCTCAGTAAGCGCTTCCCTGCGAATAACGACTCACGACTGAAGACTGACAACTTATAACTGAGAACTCCACCGAAGGTGGCACATGAAGCGGGTTCGCTATACCAAATACAACGGTGATCTGGCCTCCGAGATGGAGATGGACGACCTGTTGAAGGCGCTCTCCGAGTATCTGCTGGACTCGGGGTACCGCGATCCGTTTACGCGCTTTTCCGATCTTGAGCAGACGATGAGCGACCTCAAGGAGGCGCTGCGTCGCGCGCTCGAGGCCGGCGATGCTTTTGACCAGGACCTGCAAGAAAAGATCGACGAGATGGCGGCCGATGGGAAGCTCGATGAGCTGATCGATCAGCTGATTGAGCGCATGGAGCAGGAGAACTACCTGAACATGCAGCAGCCGGGCGATCCGGGGCGGGACTCTCCGGGGCCCGGGCAGTCGAGTGGGCCGGAGGGTGAGGTCCGGTTCGAGGTCACGGACAAGAGCCTGGATTTTCTGGGTTTCAAGACGCTTCGTGATTTGCTGGGCTCGCTGGGCAAGTCGAGCTTTGGGCGGCATGACACGCGGCACTTTGCGACGGGCATCGAAGCGAGCGGCGGTTCGAAGCAGTATGAGTTTGGCGATACGCTGAACCTGGATACGACTGCGACGTTGAGCGCGGCGATTGCTCGCGAGGGCATTACGCTGCCGCTCAATATGGAGTACAGCGATCTGCAGGTGCATCAGTGCGAGTATCAGAGCTCGTGCGCGACGGTGGTGTTGCTGGATTGTTCGCACTCGATGATTCTGTATGGCGAGGACCGCTTCACCCCGGCGAAGAAGGTGGCGATGGCGTTGTCGCACCTGATTCGGACGCAGTATCCGGGCGACTCGCTGAATCTTGTTTTATTTCACGACTCCGCAGAAGAGATGCCGTTGTCGCAACTGCCTCGGGTGCAGGTTGGGCCGCACTATACGAATACGCGCGAGGGTCTGCGCGTGGCGCAGCAGATTCTTTCGCGGCAGCGCAAGGACATGAAGCAGATCGTGATGATTACTGACGGCAAGCCGTCAGCGCTGACGCTGCCGGATGGGCGGATTTATAAGAATGCCTTTGGGCTCGATCCGCTGGTGGTGAGCGAGACGCTGGAGGAAGTGGCGCGGTGCAAGCGGTCGAACATCATGATCAACACCTTCATGCTGGCTTCGGATTTTGGGCTGGTCCAGTTTGTGCAGAAGGTGACTTCGATGTGCCGGGGGAAGGCCTACTTCACGACTCCGGATACGTTGGGGGAGTATTTGCTGATGGATTATATGTCGCGGAAGATGAAGACGATTCACTGAGCAAGGCAACGATCAAGAGTGGTGGACATGCTGGCTTACCGCTCCGTGCGAACGCTTGATAACCGGCTAGTCAGGTGAGAAAGGCGGCTTTCGCCGCCTTGAGTTCGATTACATTACATATCTTTTAACTTAAGTGAATCAAATCGACCCCTTTCACTACGCCACGTTTTTTATTTATTTTGGCGAGTGGAATCAGTGGGTTGAGAGGGATTTGCCGATCTTGGGGGCTTGACATCAATTCTGATGAGCGACTTCGGATTTGGGTTAGTCCACTTTGTGCCCTTTGGTATTCCATGGTCAGAGAATGAGCATCGACCGGGACGAGACGTTGCTCTGGCGCGTAACAATTCCAGAGATGGAAGCGGTCTAGGATGCTCTTTGGGCAATGACAGGGAAGTTGCTCGTTTGAAACCTGCTGGCAGCTTATTGAGGCCGAGACATCGCAGGGATCCTTCCTCCCGCTGGTCGTCAGGATGACAAACCTTTCCGGAAGGCCTGGTGGCTAAGCGGCGTTGACGACCGTAATCGCTGACCACCTTACGACACGAATTACAAGTAAATTCCTAGCAGTCGGTGATCTGACTGTGGGTCAGCCGCATTCCGGGTTTCGTCTCAAGACTGCGAATGGCCGAGCGTTTGTGGACCTGGCACCAGAAGCTTCTTGCGTCCAGAGTGGCGGCATCGGGATCGATGGGGGTTCCGCAAGGAATCACGTGTTGATAGCCGCCGATTACCTTGCCTGTGCAATCCCTGACTTCACATTTTGCCATGGTCTGATTATAGGCCTCCAGATGCGTAAGTGGCTCGCAAGATGAATTGCCCTCAAACAGCGAACGAGGCATCTGAGCTTTGACGGCAAAGCGAAGTGGTTGCGTCGAGACATCTCGAGGCGCTCGAGTCTGCCGTGTAATAGACAACTTTTGATTTCAAACCTAGGGAGCACTAACCGATGATCACCGTTTTTCTACTGTTTTGTTCGAATTGCTTTATGACCTTTGCCTGGTATGGACACTTGAAATATGGCCACGCGTGGCCGCTTTGGAAGGCGATCCTCGTCTCTTGGGCAATCGCGTTACTTGAATACTGCCTGGCGGTTCCGGCGAACCGGCTTGGTTATGGGGAGTTCTCGGGGTTCCAGCTCAAGGTTATTCAAGAGGTTGTCACGCTCATCGTCTTCATCATCTTTGCGATCACGTTTTTGAAAGAGAAGCTTGCGTGGAATTATGTTGTGTCGTTTGCGTTCCTCGGCGTGGCTGCGTTTTTCGCCTTTGCCTTCAAACAGACGGCCAGTTAATTCAAGGCTCCGTGACGGGAATCGTGGTGGAGTGCGTTGCTACGGGCGTGGCGGATCGTCAAAGTGCTTGCGGATGAAGTCGATGATTCTCTTTGGCGTCCAATGCGTCAGAAGCCGCGCGTGTAGAGATAGAAAACCACGCCTGAGGCGAGCAGGCAGTAGATTCCGAAGAGATACCAGCGTCCGCTTTCAAGCCAACTGCTGAGCCACTTCAGGGCGACCAGTCCTGCGCCGAAGGAGAAGACCATGCCGAGGAGACTGGTGGCGAGTGAAGCTTTCAGGTCGATGGGCGTGCCGGTTGCTGCGGCCGCGTGTGCGGCCTTTAAGAGGCGCAGCGCTTCGATGCCGACGACGGCTGGAGTGAGCACGACTGCCATGGCGAAGCTGAAGCGTTCTGCGCGCTCTTTGGTTGCGCCGACGAGCATGCCTGTAGAGATGGTCGAGCCGGAGCGAGAGAATCCCCGAAAGGGAAGCGCGAGGCCTTGCACGATGCCCATCCATGCAGCCTGACTCATGCTGACGATGCCTTGAGGGCGGCCGGATTTAGAGGTGATGGACGAAGACGCGGCCTGTGCGGTCAGGCGCTTTTCGAGCAGCCCGGCGATGAGGATCAGGATTCCGGCAGCGGCGAGGGCGGGGGCGATGAGTTCGAGATGACTGAAGAGCTGCTCGATGGCGTCTTTGCCCTCCCCTTCAAAGAGTGTGTTCTCAATGGCTTTCTTGATCACTTCGCCGACTATCCCGGTGAGGACGGTGGCCCAGATCACGCGAATAGCGAAGCGTTGGAAGGCATCGCGGCTGGAGAAATAGGTGGCTTTCCAGGTCTTCCAGAAATAGGCGATCACCGCGAACATGGTGCCGGTATGGAGCATGACCAGGAGCAGGGTCATCTGCGGAGACGAGGGGTCGAGGCCCATCAGCTTTTCCGCGACGATGACGTGGGCGGAGCTTGAAACAGGCAAGAGTTCGGCAAGGCCCTGCACGATGGCAAGGATGATGACTTGAATAATGGGCATACCTCAGTTTACGTGAAGCCCGTGCAGGGAAGGTAAATGGCGTCCCGGTACATTTGTAACTATTGCTGATCTATTTCGACGGTTGCTTGTCAAACTGCTTGCTGATGAAGTCGACCAGCCTCTTACGGGCGTCGAAGCCGTGCCAGGGTTCGCGGCTGGGGTAGCCTTGCATTCCTTCTTCGAGTGGCCCGTGGTTTTCGCGGGGGTATTCGACGAGTTCGACGGTGACTCCGGCCTGGCGGAGGGCGCGGTACATCTCTTCGGACTGGCCGGCGGGGTCGGTGGTGTCGTCTTTGCCCTGGAGCAAGAGGAACGGGGTTTTGGCATGGGCGACCCCGGCGATGGGGCTTTGACGCCAGGCGTCTTGCTCGTGTTCCCAAGGGTAGCCGTACCACCAGCGGTCGTACCAGGACGAGCTTTCGGTGCCGTATTCGCTCATTTGGTCGATGACAGGCGCGCCGCTGACGATGGCGCGGAAGCGGTCGGTCTTGACCTCGACGAAGCCGGCCATCTCGCCTCCGTAGCTGTAGCCGATGAGGGCCATCTTGCTCGCGTCGATGGGGAACTTGGCGAGGACGGTGTCGACTCCGGCCATGATGTCTTGATAGTCGCCTCCGCCGAGGTCGTTTTTGTTGGCTGCGGCGAAGGCGGCTCCGTATCCGGTGCTTCCTCGGGGATTGGTCTCAAGCAGCGCCCATCCGTGGCCGACGAGGAACTGGGCGAAGGCTTCGTAGTTGTCGGTGAACTGGCCGGTGGGGCCTCCGTGGACGTCGACGATGAGGGGGACTTTGCCGCTGTCTTTGCCTTGGGAAGCCGCTGTGGCGGCAGGTAGAGGATGCCTTCGATGGTGAGGTCGCCGTTCTTCCACTTGAGCGTCTGAGCTTGGACGGCGCGCCAGTCGGTTGGGATGACGGCGGGTGCGTTGAGCTTGGTGCAGCCAGCAGAGAGAGCGCGGGCGAAGCAGAGCTGTGGCGGGGTGCCGGAGCTGCTTTGTTCGTAGAGCCATGCGGACTGCGCGGCGTTGGTGTTGAGGTTGTTCATGGCGGAGAGATCGAACTTGAGGGTTGCCGGACTTCCGCCGGTGAGGGGAAATTGGGCGGCGGTGGAGATGAAGCCTTGAGTTACGGCGACGAGCGCGGACTTGTCGTCTGCAGTGACGATCTGGTGGATCGATCCGGAAAAGTTTTGGCTGAGTGGATGGGTTTCACCGGTTTGCGCGTTGGAAATGTAGAGGTCGCTGACTCCGGGCGGGGCGTCTTGCTGCGCCTGCGCGAGGATGATCAGGCTGGTCTCGTCCTTGGTCCAGACGAGCTGTTCTTCGATGGTGGCGGGGACCTTGGTTAGCGCGGTGGTCTTCCATGCGTCGCCGCTACGCTCGAGCACCCAGGCGGAGCGGGCGGGATGGAGGTCGCCGACGTTGTTGGGGGTTTCGGTGACGATGGCGAGTTTGGTGGAGCGGGGCGCCCAGGCGATGCCTTGCACATCCGGCGCGATGTCGGCGCGGGTTAGGCTGCCGGTGGCGACTCCTGAAGCATCGAGGGCCTGGAGGTAGAGGCGAGTTCCGTGGGGATCGTGGTCGACGAAGTCGGCGTCGTCTTTGTCGGTGTCTTTCTTCTTTTCGGCGGCGGTCTGCGGATCTTTGGCGAGGATTGCTAGCCAGCGTCCGTCGGCGGAGATCGCGAAGTCGTCGATGTCGAGGGGGAGTGGTTCGGGCTTGGCGTCGTCTTTAGCTTCTTTATCCGGGGCCTTGGCGTCTAGCTTGATTGCGGACGCGCTGTCTTCGGCGCTGGGCAATGGGACGATCTTCAGGTCGTAGGGAGTGGCTTCGCCGCCGCTCATGGGGAGGCGGTAGAGCTGGGTGGTTTCTCCGCGCTTGGCGAGGAAGAGTATAGCGGAGTTGTTGGGCAGCCAGCGGCCGTGGGATTCGCCTCGGCCTTCGGTTGGTTTCTCAGCCGTCGGGGAGTAGGTCAACTGGCGCGAAGTGTTGCCTGAGATGTCGACGAGCCAGAGATGGGATTTTCCTCCATCGGCGGTGGAATCGGTGACGGCGATGAGAGCTTGTTTGGCGTCTGGCGAGAGTTGCGGGTCGCCGATGGCGCGGGTGTGGCGGAGGTCTTCGCTGGTGGGGAAGTGGGGAGTTGTGGTTTGGGCGTTGAGACCGAGGGTGGTGAGGATGAAAAACGCTGGAGCGAAAGACCTTGGGGGACGGACGTGCATGGGGTTCTCCGCAGGAGACTGAGAGATGGCGGGCGGAACGAATGCGAATAGAAAGCGCCGTCTATCCGCACCCGGAGATTCGGTTGCTGGTTATTTGTTTTCTGCGGCGACTGCGGCTTCGGCGGCCTGAAACCCGATCTTGGAGTGGGTGCCGTCGCAGAAAGGCTTATTCGTCGATGCGCCGCAGCGGCAGAGGGAGATGCCCGGCTTGCCGGTTAGATCGATGATTTGCCCGTCGACATTAATGAGGGTGACAGCTTCGGCCAGCGAGGGAACTGCTTCGACGCGGAATGGGCCGTTGGGCTTGGTGGTGATTTTGACTGCGGCTTCGGACATGGGTGGCGCTCCTGAAAGAGGTTGTTCTCGATTGTGAGTCTATCAGCCTGACTATTGTCCCAATTTGCGACGGTCCTTTTGTCTTCCTCGCATTTTTTGAGACGTGACGCCTTCAAAAAGGGGATTAGTATCGAAGTAAGTGATGAGCAACACCCAACTTTATCTCTCGGTCGGGTTGCCGGTGCTGGCGATTCTCATCAGCCTGCTCATCCAGTTGCAGGCCGTGAACGCGCTGCGGGTGAGCGTGGACAAGCGGATGGATGGGTTTGATAAGCGGATGGACGAGTTTGAAAAGCGCATGGATGGCTTCGAACGGCGGATGGAGCGGTTTGAAGATTTGCTGATGGACATGCGCACCACATCGTCAAGGACTATGGCGAGCGGATTGTTCGCCTAGAGTCCAGCGTTTTCCGCTGCTAGAGCATTTCTGCTGTCGCTCGTCGGCATAACTTCTGATCACAATCTTTGATGGTCGGTTCGTCTCAAGACGAGCTTAGCGCGGTGCGCTTTACGTTCTGGCGGATGAAGTCGACTGTGGTTTCGAGCTGAGTGCCGGGGCCGAAGATGGCGGCGACTCCGGCTTCTTTGAGGGCGAGGATGTCGTGGGTGGGGATGGTTCCGCCGAGGACGACGAGGATGTCGTGGGCGTCGTGTTCTGTGAGCAGCGCCATGATGCGGGGGACGATGACGTTATGGGCTCCAGAGAGGATGCTGAGGCCGATGCAGTCGACGTCTTCCTGGATGGCGGCGTTGACGATCATCTCCGGGGTTTGGCGGAGGCCGGTGTAGATGACCTCCATGCCGGCATCGCGGAGGGCGCGGGCGATGACCTTGGCTCCGCGGTCGTGGCCGTCGAGTCCGGGCTTGGCGACGAGGACGCGGATTGGGTGAGTTTGGGCCATAAGTGAACTTCTTCAAGATACTCCGGGAGTTAAGAGTTTGCGTTCCTGGAGATACCGAATCGGACTCTTGACTAGAAAGAGTTGTTTGGCTTCCCCCGAAAATGTGTGATCGATAACCCCAGAAAAGGGGGTTTCCCACCGAAGAAAATGGGCGCAATATGGTTGACGATTGAGATCGGGCCAGAAATCTTCGTTGGGAAGGAGAACAGATTATGCCTGTTTTTATGAGGGAGTCCGCGGGGCCGGGGTTACAACGCAAATGGATGCTTGGCGTGATCGGTGCAATGCTGGGCGCTTTGATCGCAGGTTGCAGCGCGGACAAACATCCTTCGCAGGGAGAGACCGCCCTGACCAACGCGGCTAAGGACGTGGTCATTCCACTGGAGGCAGGGAGAATGCAGAATCCGCTGCCTGAGACTGATGAGGTCGCGAGCCAGGGCCAGGAAGTGTTTCTTGGGTCTTGCGCACAATGCCATGGGCCCGATGCGCGGGGAGGAACTTCCCCCGGGCGCAACATGGATCCGCCGGCCATGGATCTGACCTCAGCCCACGTGCAGCACTGGAGCGATGGGGAACTTTTTTGGATCATCCAGAACGGAGTTCGCCTTACGGGCATGCCTTCCTGGAAGTCGAGTATCTCGGCTGACGACACCTGGAAGCTTGCGCGTTACATCCACAAGCTTCCGCGCCTCGATGCCGCCTCCGCGTCTACCGCAGCTCAGTCGCAGGCACAAACCGCCGCTTCTTCGCAGGATAAATACGCTCTCAAAGTACCGAACGGCCTTGCGTTCTCTGAGTTCCGAGGATACGAAAGTTGGCCGGTGATCTCCATCAGCCATAACGGAGGTACGCTGGCTGCGATTCTCGGGAATCCGGTGATGATCGACGCTTACAAGGCGGGCATTCCAGGGAACGGCAAACCTTTTCCGGATGGCGCCAAGATGGCGAAGGTCCATTGGAACGCAAAGGTGAATGAGCATGAACCCGGCGCACCGACCGTGCCAGGTCCTCAGCACGACGTTGATTTTATGTTGAAGGACAGCAAGAGGTTCGCGGACAGCGGCGGTTGGGGTTATGGGGCGTTCGAGTATGACGCCGCGGCGAATACGTTCCGGCTAGCCGACTTGAAGGACAAACCGCCGCAGGGGAACGATGCCAAATGCGGGTTTGCGTGCCACACGATTGTGAAGACGAGTGATTACGTTTTCACCGATTATGGGCACAGGTGAAGCGTGAGGCGGGCGGCATTGGGCTGCGGAAGAAATTGGCGGCTTTCGTGACGCAATAACTGCTGGTTGACAAACAGTTCGTTTATAGACGAAAATCAATATGTATGAGATCGTCGATTTCCTCACGACGGACGGTAGAGATCTTGTGCAGGAATGGCGGTCTCGTCTGCGAGATACGCAGGCGAGAATTGCAATTGGCAAACGGCTCAACCGAGTGGAATCGGGCAATTTTGGCGACCATAAGTTCTGCCGCGACGGAGTTTGGGAGCTGCGGATCGATGTCGGTCCGGGATACCGTGTTTACTACGCTCTTGCTGGAACCAAGTTGATTCTGCTGCTGGGTGGCGGCGACAAACGTTCCCAGCTTGCGGATATCGATCGTGCCTGCGATTGCTGGCGCGAATGGCAAAGGAGAGATTAGCGTGAAAGATAGACCACATGATGACGCGATGGCTGAGGAGTTTCGCAAAGACCCGGCCTATGCCGTCGAGTTCCTTAACTCGATTCTTGAAGATGGCGATCAGGGCGAGTTGCTGATCGCGCTGCGGCAAATGGCAAAGGCTTTTGGCGGGATGCAGGTGGTTGCTGAGAAGGCGCAGCTGAATCCGACGCAAATTTATCGGACCCTTTCGGCTGAGGGGAATCCTGAGCTGACGAGCATCTCCGCGATTCTCAGGGCGATGGGGATGCGGCTGGCGGTGGAGCGGGCGAAGACTGCCTGAGTGCGTTCATCGCGTCTCGCCAAGCTCTAAAAGTTCCATCTTTTCGCTTGTTGAGGTGATGCCCCAGCAGATCAAGCACTGCAAGAAGAGAAGGATAGAGAATAGACCCGTGGGTCCGGCCATTCCGGTAACGAGAAAGATTAGGGCGCTGAATACCGCGATGCGATAAATTCCAACGGAGCCGACGCCGCACCATCGGAACATAGCCAGAAAAATCGGAACCGATAGCAGAGCAGCTAGGAGATCGCAGAGGATTGCACCGCTCCTGAAGTCATGCACTGGATCGGCACCGAAGCCCGCCGTCATGACGACCATGAACAAGATAAACGCACAAACAACTGTGCCCACGAAAAGCAGGGCTATGTTTGAGCCGACGTATCGGGTGTGAGTCAGCGCGTTCATTCGAAGAGAGGAAAATCCTAATTCATCTCTTGCAACACAATACCGCGTGAACGCAGTTCCCTGCTAAGTGGATTTTTTGTAGCTAGCTTTTAGGAGTGCCATGTACGCCACGTCAAATGGCGATCGCAGTGAACGGCTTACTTATCCCTCGCCACCACGAAATCCGGCACCCATAACAGAGCGCGCTTGAATTCGTTTTCTGGGAGGCAGGTTAGTTTGAGGCGAGCGGCTTCGGCGCAGCGGAAGGCTGCGGCCATGGCGTAGTCGACCGATCCGTTGCGATGGAGGATCGCGAGGATCTCGGAGTGGGCGACGCGTTCGAAGCTTTGGTCGCGGAGAACTTTGTCGATGGCTTCGCGGTCGGTGTCGGTGCCGTTCTCGAGCGAATGAATCACGGCGAGGGTGGCCTTGCCTTCGCGGAGGTCGCTGGCGACGGGTTTGCCGAGCTGCTCTTCGGTTCCGGTGAGGTCGAGGACGTCGTCGACGATCTGAAAAGCCATGCCGAGGGAGCGGCCATATTCGCCGAGCTGGTCTTCGGTCTCTTCGGTTGCGCCGGCGAGCACCGAGCCGAGGCGCATCGAGACCTGGAAGAGGCAGGCGGTCTTGCGGTAGATGAGGTCGAAGTATTCGGTCTCGTCGATGGCGCGGCCGAGGGTTTCCATCTGCAGCAGCTCGCCCTCGACCATCTGCTGGGTGAGCGAGATGAGCAGGTCGAGGATGCGGAAGTTGCGCTCCTCCAGAGCGATGTGGAAGGCCTGCATGTAGAGCCAGTCGCCGGCGAGGACGCACTTGCCGTTGCCCCAGGTGGTGTTGGCGGAGGGGCGGCCGCGGCGGGTTTCGGCGGCGTCGATGATGTCGTCGTGGACGAGCGTCGCGGTGTGGACCATCTCGACGACCGCGCCGAGGCGAACCATGCCCTGGCCTTCGTAGTTCTGGGCCTTGGCGGCGAGCAGCAGGAGCATGGGGCGGATGCGCTTGCCGCCTCCCTCGCGGAGATAGTCGGCGATCTCGGTGATGGCGGCGACGTCAGAGACGGCGTCGCGGCAGAGTTCGCGCTCGACTGCGCGGAGGTCGTCGCGGAGAAGGTCGAAGACCTCTTTTGCCGTCGATAGTGCGAGTGTGCCCACCAGTTCTCCCAAACCTTAGATCGAAAAGCCCAGGCCTAAAGGCCTCTTGGTTCTCTTCTTATTCAGTGGGCTAAAGCCCACTGCTTCCACCGGATAGTGCTATCTCTCGCTGTGCAACGCTAATTGGTGCGGAAGTTCGTAAACTGCATGTCGATCTTGAAGTCGTGACCTTTTAAGAGCGCGATGGCTTCCTGTAGAGTATCGCGGTCTTTGCCGGTAATGCGCACCGTGTCTCCCTGGATAGACGCCTGGACCTTCTTTTTGGAGTCTTTGATGACGCGGACGATCTCTTTGGCCTTTTCGCTGGCGATGCCCTGGGTGAGCTTGATCTTTTGCCGGACGCTGTTGCCGGTGGCGGGCTCGATCTTCTCGTAGGTGAGGGATTTGAGCGAGATTCCGCGCTTGATGAGCTTCTGCTGCAGGATCTCGGTGACCGCGGTGAGCTTGTACTCGTCCGACGAGGCTAGCTGGAGGGTGTCTTCGCCCTCGAGCTTGATCGAGGAGTTGGTGTTTTTGAGGTCGAAACGGGCGTTGACTTCCTTCGACGCCTGGTCGATCGCATTCTTGACTTCCTGAATGTCCACTTTGGACACGATATCAAAGGAATTGTCTGCGGCCATATAGCTTTTCCTTCTTACTTTTCTTATCTACCTTAGATTATCTGGGTATTGGGGGTCTGTGTTGGCTGGATCACGATTCCGGATGCTGTGCGGTACCGAAAAAGCGGTGAAAGTTTTCCGTGGTGCGCGAAGCGGCGGTCTCGGGGTCGATTCCTCGTACCTCTGCAAGCTTAACCGCTACCTCGCGCACCCACGCGGGCTCGTTGCGCTTGCCGCGGTTGGGGATGGGCGCGAGGAACGGCGCATCGGTCTCGACAAGGATGCGGTCGAGCGGTACCTGGGCGGCGGCGTCGCGGATTGGTTGCGCCTTGGGGAAGGTGATGTTGCCGGCGAACGAGATGAGGAAGCCGGCATCGAGGGCGCGGCGGGCGTGGTCCCATTCGCCGGTGAAGCAGTGCAGGATGCCGCCGAGGCCGGTGGGCCTCCATTGCTCTTCGAGCATGTCGAGGGTGTCGTCCCAGGCGTTGGTGCTGTTCTCGGATGGGCGGCAGTGGATGATGATGGGCTGCTGGTGGGCGGCGGCGATCTCCATCTGGCGGCGGAAGACGTGTTTTTGGGTTTCGCGCGGGGAGTGGTCGTAGAAGTAGTCGAGGCCGATCTCGCCGCAGGCGATGACTTCGGGCTGCTGGAGGAGGTCGTCGAGCTTGGTGTAGGCGGCTTCGTCGGCGAGCTGGGCTTCGTGGGGGTGGATTCCGGCGGAGGCGAAGATCTTTGGCGTCTCGGGGCGGTCTTTGTATTGGCGCGCGAGGTCGAGGGCCTGATGCATGGTGTCGGGGCCTTCGCCGATGCCGATCGAGAGGATGGTGCGAACTCCGGCGGCCCAGGCGCGGTCGAGCAGGGCTTCGCGGTCTTCGGCGTAGCGGGGGCTGTCGAGATGGGCGTGGGAGTCTACGAGCATTTGTGGTTCGATCTTTTGGTTACTTCTTCAAGAATGTTAGATGATTGCTGGTTAGATGTTCGCGCGGAAAGTCGAGGCCGGCATCGGTGAGCGTCTTCATCTCTGCAGCGGACAAGTTCGGTGGCGTGTATTCAGCCCAAAAATCATAGTGTCCGGGACACTCCTGGTTCTGGAACATGTCACTCCGGGACTCTTTGACGCGAAGCGATTGGCCCGGCGTAAGTATTTCCCAGCTCTTTGCGATGGCGAGGATACCCGGTCCATCGCCCATTCCACTGCCATAGCCGCCTGCGAAGCCGCGTTGAGGATCGACAACGCACTTATAGTCAAGCTGGAGCTGGAGCCAACCGCTTTCCTTGCTTGAGCAAGGCCCCACTTGTGGAACATGTATGTCGTGACTTCCAACGTTCACAAATACGAAGGTGAACGATTCGGGCACGCCGCCTTTAAGGTCAGAGGACTCAAGTCGCAGTTCGAGATTGGGAGTGGGCGGTGAGTTCTGGGCGAGCGTCGCCGAGAAACACGAGAAGCCAATCAGCAAAAATGCAACGGCTCGGATCGGAGACGCTCTTCGCCGCGCTATCGAGATCGCCTCACGGTGTTCTGCGTAGCGTGGACTACCGTGACTGGCGTGGGAGTCTATGAGCATTGGCGTTAGCTACTTTAACGTCCGTGACGAGCAGAGTGTCTCTGCGGAGACTTCAGTGAAATTTCGAGGTCCTTCGACTCCGCGCCATTGCGGTCGCCTCCGTCTCAGGATGACGATTGTTCTATTTGGAGCATCTACTTCAAACGTGCTCCGAGCGGCACGTCTTCCAAGAAAGCTAGCGAGCACTGGTTTGTCGCCTTCGCCTAGCGAGGCGGCGAGGAGCATGCCGTTCGACTCGAGGCCGCGCATTTTGCGGGGGGCGAGGTTGGCGATGATGACGATCTTGCGGCCGATGAGCGATTCGGGCGTGTAGTGCTCGGCGATGCCGGAGAGGATCTGGCGGGTTTCGTAGCCGAGGTCGACCTCGAGGCGGAGGAGCTTGTCGGCCTTGGGGATGCGTTCGGCGACCTTGATCTGGGCGACGCGGAGTTCGATCTTGGCGAAGTCGTCGATGGTGATGAATCGGGGAGTTTGGGTGCGGCGTCGGGGATGGGCTGCGGCTGGACGGCGGAGCAGCAGCGGCAGGCGCTGGGAGGCGGAGCTTGCGGTCGTTGGAGTTGGCATGCGGGAGCGGTGGCAGGTCGTGGCGTGGGTTGCGGCGAGCCTTCCGGGCTTGAGCGATCGACTGGGGTTGCGCTGATCTCCTGCGCTGGCTTGTTGGCGGAGGCGTTGTTTCTCTTCGAGTTCTTGCATTTTTTTGATTGCGTCCTTATCTGCGCGGGGGAAGATGGGGCCGAGTTCGCCGAGTTTGGTGCCGGGCTTGAGGCCTCCCCATTGGAGGAGTTGTTCGTATTCGCCGGGCTGCCATTTTTCGGTCTTGCCGTCTTTGAATTTGCCGAGTCCGAGCTGCTGCCAGACTTTGCTGGCGGCTTCGGGGATGAAGGGGTAGAGGAGCGCTGTGATGATCGCGAATGCTTCGCGGCGGCATACAAGAATGTCGTGCAAGTTTCTTTTTTGACTCTTCGTGCTGATTCGGCCAAGTTTCCATGGCGCGTGCAGCAGTGATGTAGTCGTCGGAGCATGATTACGTCGCAAAGCATTGATGGATTTCGATAAGTCCAGTCTGACAAATTGAGCCTAGTCGAAACGCTGTTGGCCAAGCGAATCCGATGCTGAAATCGATCGCAGCTCGACTGCGTGTTACGCTCAAGTAGCTTCATACTCTGGCATCATCAGGCACGACTGCCGGGATATTCCATCGAAATACTGCTCGATCATCGTCAGCACTCGGCTCACCAGATTCCCATAACCATTCGCCAAGTCTGCGTTGTAGCGCTGCACCAATGCGTCGAAGGAAAAGCTTCCGTCCTGTCCGAACGGAATTTCTCTCATCAGGAAATAGCGAAGCGCGTCGGTTCCGAGGACTTCGACGATCGTCTCGGCGCGGACGATGTTTCCGCGGCGACTTGGACATCTTCGATTCTTCGAAGAGGAGCCAGCCGTTGGCGGTGATGGATTTGGGCAGCGGGAGTCCGGCGGCCATGAGGAATGCGGGCCAGTAGACGCAGTGGAAGCGGGTGATCTCTTTGCCGACGAGGTGCAGGTCGGCGGGCCAGTATTTCTGGAATTTGGCGATGTCTTCGGGCGCGTCGCTGCCGTAGCCGACGGCGGTGATGTAGTTGGCGAGGGCGTCGAGCCAGACGTAGATGACGTGCTTCTCGTCTCCGGGAACGGGGATGCCCCAGTTGAAGCTGGTGCGCGAGACGGAGAGGTCGCGGAGGCCGCTCTTGACGAAGGAGATGACCTCTTTGCGGCTGCTCTCGGGGCGGATGAAGTCGGGGTTGTCGTTGTAGAGCTTGAGCAGCGCGCCTTCAAATGCGGAGAGTTTGAAGAAATAATTTTCTTCCGTGATCGTTTCGGTCGTGCTGCCGTCGTTGGGGCAGGGCACTCCCGGCGGAGTCTCGACATAGAGCTCTTCAACGACGCAGTATTGGCCGGTGTAGGAGCCTTTGTAGATGAATCCGCGATCTTTCAATGTCTGGAAGAGCTTGCGAACGCCGCGCTTGTGTTCTTCGTCGGTGGTGCGGATGTACTGGTCGTAGCTGAGGCCCATGCGGTCCCAGAGGCCGCGGAACTGGGCGGAGACTTCGTCGGCGAAGAGCTGCGGCGATTTGCCGGCTTTCTCGGCGGAGCGCTCGACCTTCTGGCCGTGTTCGTCGGTGCCGGTGAGGAACCAGGTGTCGTTGCCGAGCAGGCGATTGCGGCGCGCGAGGATGTCGCAGACGATCGTCGAGTAGGCGTGGCCGATGTGGGGGCGCGCGTTGACGTAGTAGATCGGCGTGGTGATGTAGTACTTGCTGGTTTCGGGCATTTGCGGCTTGGCGGCGCGGATTACGTGCGCGGGGTGCGTCCTTGTCTTTTCCATCTTAGTGTAATGGGCTGAAATTGGTTGAGACCGCGGCGAACTGCAGGTCCTTCGACTGCGTGCTTCGCACTCCGCTCAGGATGACAAGGCTCTGATTAGGTCGCCGGTGAGTCTCTGCTAAAATCATCAAGAAAATCAAGGGTTTGCGCTTTATTTTGTATCCGTCTGGACGGTGATTGCTGTGTATCTGAAACAACAGAAAGTGCTGCTGGAGCGGCTTCGTGCGGCGCTTCTTGAGAAGTACCAGATTGACGACGCGAAGTTAGTCATTGAGCAGCCGCCGGAGATCAAGTTTGGCGAGTATGCGCTGCCGCTGGCCTTTGAGCTGGCGAAGCGGCTGAAGAAGGCTCCGAAGAAGATTGCTGAAGAGCTTGTGGCCGAGCTGGGCTCGGCCAATCAAGCGATGGGCGGCTTTGCCGGATTTGAGATTGCGGGCGCGGGCTATATCAATGCACGGTTGGATCGCGGCGCGGCTGTAACCGCGATTGCGGCTGATCCGGAGGCGGTTGCGCCGACGGGCGTGCGTTCTCTGGTCGAGCATACGAGCATTAACCCCAACAAGGCCGCTCATATTGGGCACCTGCGGAATTCGGTGCTGGGCGATACGTTTGTGCGGTTGCTGCGGGCGGCTGGGCAGCGGGTTGATGTTCAGAACTACATCGACAACACCGGCGTGCAAGTTGCGGATGTCGTTGTTGGGCTGATGCATCTGGAGAAGCTGGCGCTGGAGGATGTTCGCGCCTTGATGGCGAGCCTTGCGGAGACGGGCGTTCGGATCGATTTTTATTGCTGGGACCTGTATGCGCGGGTCTCGCAGTGGTATGAGGCGTTGGACGTTGAAGCAGACGCGCGCGAGGCAGAGAAGAAAGCGCGGAGGCAGGTTCGACTGGACGCTCTGCACAAGCTAGAAGAGGGCCGGAACGATGCGGCTCAGGTTGCCGATCTGGTGGCGACGGCGGTGTTGCGGCGGCATCTGGAGACGATGCAACGGCTGGACATTGACTACGACTTTTTGCCGCGCGAGAGCGACATCCTGCATCTGCATTTCTGGGATTCAGCCTTTGAGCAGATGAAGGCGAAGGGCGTGCTGTATTTCGAGACCGAGGGCAAGAACAAGGGCTGCTGGGTGATGAAGCGGGCGGGTTCGGAGGCGGCGAAGGAAGTTGAAGGCTTAGACACTGATGATGCGGATAGCGCCAGCGGCCCCGACGAAGACGCGAAGGTGATTGTTCGTTCGAATGGGACGGTCACTTACGTGGGTAAGGACATTGCTTACCACCTCTGGAAGTTTGGACTGCTGGGGCGGGATTTTGAGTACCTTCCTTTTTATGAATACCCGGCGCAGACCTGCTGGATTTCGACCTCGGCGGGCGGGGCGGCGGAGCATCCGCAGTTTGGCGGGCGCGACCTCGATCTATAACGTGATCGATAGCCGGCAGGCTGATCCGCAGAGCAATGTGATTGAGGCGCTGCGCGGGCTGGGGTATGTGGCGGAGGCGTCGAACTTCACGCATTTCTCTTATGGGATGGTGGCGCTGACTCCGCGTTGCGCGATGGAGTTGGGGTATGCGGTTTCGCCGGAGGACCAGGCGCGGCCGTATATCGAGGTCTCGGGGCGCAAGGGTTTTGGGGTGAAGGCGGACGACCTGATCGACCGGCTGATTGCGGCTTCGCGGGCGGAGGTCGATGCGCGGCATCCGGAGCTGAGCGAAGAGGAGCGGCAGACGACGGCGACGCAGATTGCCGTTGGGGCGCTGCGCTATTTCATGTTGAAGTTTACGCGGACGACGGTGATCGCTTTTGATTTTCGCGAGGCGCTGAGCTTTGAGGGCGAGACCGGGCCGTATGTGCAGTATGCGATCGTGCGGGCGCGGAATATTCTGCGCAAGGCAGAGACGACTCCGGAAGCGGTGCTGGCTGCGCTGGGTGCGATCGACTTCAAGTCATTTATCGAAGGCGAAGCGGGCGATGGAATCTGGCAGCTTTGGCTGCGCGCTTCGAAGCTGCAGTTCTTGGTCGAGCAGTGCATTGCGACCGCCGAGCCGGCGCATCTGGCGAAGCATGCTTTTCAACTGGCGCAGGAGTTCAACAACTTTTACCACAAGCACCATGTTCTGCATGAGACGGATGAGGCGCGGAAGACTTTTCTGCTGGCCACGGCGGCGGTTGCGGAGCGGGAGTTGGTGCGGGCGCTCGGGTTGTTGGGGATTGATGCTCCGGAAGTGATGTAAGAGCTTATTCCGGCGTCGCGCGGTAGACGACCGCGGTGATGATGGCGCTGAGCAGAATCCAGCCGATCTGGTACCAGTAGAAGAACGGGATCTCGAAGAGCTCGGGAGTTTGGCGGGCGTAGAGGCCGGGGAACGCTAACCCTACTGCGGGCAGGAAGAGAAGCACGTTCCACGGCGAAAAGCGTTTCCTCTTCGGTCTGTTGAGTGGCGGTAAGGGCATCTGGTTGACACCAGCAGTCTATCCCAAGCAGGTGCTCTTGCGGTTGGGAGTTCTGGTGCGGAGCGACTATAGTAAACGTTTTATCGGGCAGACCATCTTTGCGTGGCTGCATTCGGAGGATGTTCGCATGGGTCGGAACTGGAAGGTGGTCTGTGCCGTTGCCGGTGTTTTCCTGACGGTCTCTTCGGCGGGCGCGGCGAGTGACGACAAAGGTGCAGCCGGCAACGTTGCAGCGACCGGGCAGGCGACAACTGCACGGGCTGTGGCGGCGACCGCTCCGGCGAATGCGCCTTTCACGAATGTGCTTTACGGGGCCGCTTACTACAACGAGTACATGCCCTACGAGCGACTGGACAAAGACGTCGCGCTGATGAAGGACGCGGGCATCACCGTCGTGCGCATGGGCGAGTCGACTTGGAGTTTGTGGGAGCCGGAGGATGGGAAGTTCGAATACGCGTGGATGGACCGCGTGGTCGATGCGATGGGCAAGGCGGGGATCAAGGTCATTATGGGGACGCCGACTTATTCGATCCCGACGTGGATGTATCACGCGCATCCCGAGGTGCTGGCGCGGCCGATTGGGGGCGCTGAGACTTTTTATGGCATGCGCCAAAACATGGACACCGATAGTCCGGCCTACCGCTTCTATGCGGAACGGCTGATTCGCAATTTGGTCGAGCATTACAAGAGCAATCCGGCAGTGATTGGGTGGCAGGTCGACAACGAGACGGGCTCCTACGGCGCGACGAATCATGATGTGTTTGTCGGATTTACGAACCATCTGAAGCAGAAGTTTGGCACCACCGATGCGCTGAATAAGGCGTGGGGGCTGAACTACTGGGGCGAGGACGTGAATGGCTGGGAGAACCTGCCGACGCGAGACAGCACAATCAGCACCGGCTACAAGCTGGAGTGGTCGCGCTGGTCGCAGATGCGGGTGACCGATTTTCTGTCGTGGCAGGCGGCGATCGTGCGCGAGTACCGGCGGCCGGACCAGTTCGTAACGATGGATTTGGCCAGGTTGGGCGGCGCGATGTCGATGAGTTCCAGGTGGCGAAGGTGCTCGATGTGGTGGCGAACAATCCCTACCACGGCACGCAGGACCACATGGATGGGCAGGCGCAGGCCTTGCAGGGTGATCTGGCGCGTTCGCTCAAACATGCGAACTATCTGGTGACGGAGACGAATGCGCAGACGATCGGATGGAATTCGGCGATCCAGTATCCACCGTACGATGGCCAGCTTCGGCTGGATGTGTACACGCATCTATCGAGCGGCGCGAACATGGTGGAGTACTGGCACTGGGCTTCGACACATTCCGGCCAGGAGGTTTACTGGAAGGGTGTGCTTGGCCACGACCTGGAGCCGAACCGCGCCTATGCCGAGGTCTCAAAGACCGCCCATGAGTTGAACAAGATCGGCACACACCTGGTGAACCTGCAGATTACGAACCAGGTGGCGATTCTCTACAGCGTCGACTCCGCGAATGGGCTGGATTTTATGCCGATGTCGGGGCGCAAGGACGAGCCGTGGCCGGCGACGCCGACAGGGCCGGAGTATTCGAGCCTGATGGGCCAATTTCATCGTTCGCTGTACCAGTTGAATGTGGGGACGGATTTTGTCTTTGCGGATGATCCGGATTTTTCGCGTTACAAGGTGCTGATTGTTCCGGCGCTGTATGTTGCCGACGATGCGCTGCTCCAGAAGATCTCGGATTATGTGAAGGGCGGCGGTCGTGTCGTAATGACCTTCAAGAGCGGGTTCACGAATGAGAACAATGCGGTGCGCTGGGTGCGCGCGCCGGGACCGCTGCGCGAGGCGGCGGGTTTCAGTTACCAGGAGTTCTCGAATCTGGAGAAGCCGCTGGCGCTGAAGGACGATCCTTTCCATGCCGGCGCCGAGAACAAGGTCAGCTACTGGGCGGAGTTTCTAATGCCGGAACATGCCAAGCCGCTGGCCTACTATGACCATCCGTTTTATGGGAAGTGGCCGGCGATTACAGAGAACCAGTTCGGCTCGGGATCGCTAACATATGAAGGGACTTATCTGACCGATACGCTGCAAAAGGACATCCTGCTTGGTGTGCTCAAGGAAGCGGGACTGGCTGGGGCCGACCAGTCGTTGCCGGGGCCGGTGCGCTTGAAACAAGGCGTCAACGCTATGGGGAAAAAGGTGCATTACTACCTGAATTACTCGAGCGACGAGCAGGCGATGGCGTATTCGTATGGAGCGGGGACGGATCTGACGACGGGTGCGGCGGTTACTAATGGGCAGAATTTTCAGCTGAAGCCCTGGGATTTGGCGATCATTGAGGAGAAGTGAGCGTACACCGAAGGAAAGTAAATTGGTGCGGTGGGGCGTCTTGAGGCTGTGGAAACCCGTAAACTAAGTGAGGACTGACGTTTTCCATGCAAACAGCTGTAACCAGCGAAACCGTCTCGCGCTCCGGCTTTGCGCCGCCGGTCGATGTCGCTGCCTCTGCTAGCAGTTCCGCTGGGGTAAGTGTAGGCCTGCGCAGATACGCGTGGTTCGTGGTTGGCTGGAACATCGCGGTGATCCTTTGGGGCGCGGTGGTGCGGGCGACGGGTTCGGGCGCCGGCTGCGGGAACCACTGGCCGTTGTGCAATGGCGAGGTGATTCCGACTTCGCCGCGAGTCGCGACGGTGATTGAGTTTACGCACCGGGCGATGACGGGCGGGGCGACGTTTACTGTCCTCGGACTTTTGATTTGGACCTTCCTTGCGACGCGTAAGCTGCATCTGGCGCGCTTCTTTGCGGTTGTCTCGACGCTGCTGCTCATTAATGAGGCATTTCTAGGCGCGCTGCTGGTGAAGCTGGGTTATGTGGTGAATAACCAGTCGACAGGGCGCTTTATCGTGCTGCCCATTCATCTGGCCAACACGCTTCTGTTGCTGGCGGCGCTGGCGCTGACGGCGCATTTTCTGGCGCGCGAATCGGGCTTTATGAATGGCAGCGTGGAGTACCGCTTTCTCGGGCTGTCGATCATCGGGCTGGCTGCGACGGTTGCGGTAGGGGTGACGGGCTCGCTGGCGGCGTTGGGAGATACTTTGTTTCCCGCCGCGACGTTGGCCCAGGCCTGGGCGCAGGATATTTCGCAATCGAGTCCGTGGGTGCTGAAGCTGCGCTGGATGCATCCAGCGGCGAGCGTGATTGCCGGATTGTTTGTTGTGGGAATTATTTGGGTGAGCGGGAGCCGTGAAGATGCGGCCAACAGGAAGCTTGCCACCTGGACGATTGGCCTGCTGCTCTCGCAGCTTGCATTAGGAGCGATGGATGTACTGCTGCGCGCGCCGAACTGGATGCAGATTCTTCATCTGCTGGGAGCGGACATCTATTGGGTAGCGCTGGTGGTGCTGACGGCGCGGATTGTGATTGTGCCGCTGGGGTGCCCGGGCGGATTCTGCAAATTGGGTTTTCGGGCCTGAAAAGGTCGTTTGCCCACTCGGGCGAGCGGAATCACAAAGCCGGACCGCTATTGAGTAAATTCCTGCGAGGGAAAATCGCTTGATGGGAACTCGGTCGGTCGCACTGTGGACATGCGCTGTTCGCGGTCTTTGCGGTTTTTGCGATAGAAGTGAATGCGGCAGAGCGGGCATTCCCAGGGATAGAGACCGAACCAAGGCATAACGCGGCGCTCCATCCAAGTCGTTCTGGAGAGCCTACGGGGTTGATTGAAGCTACACTTCGGGCAGTCCCGATCCACAAAGCTCAATTCCCCTACCTCCGCCCGGATTAAGTGTCGTCGTGGTCTGGCTTGCTGGTCTCGGACATTGCAGTGCTGATCCGGGATTGGCAGCGTCATCCGGTTTTCGACGATCACAAACACCAATCTAATCACAATGGAGACACTGTTGGCACGTTATTTACCGGCAGCGTCACGCCGAAGTTAGATTTTGCTCAGTTCTGCGCTTTAGCCGCGATCTCTTCCAGTTGCTTCAGGTGGTTCAGATCGTGGCCGGCCATCGTTTCGACGAGGGTGCGAAAGGTCTGCTGGCCTCGCTCAGGGTGTGTTACTTCGCGCTCCCAATCGGCCGCTGAGAGCTCCGCGAGGAGCAGGGTATTCCACTTGCGCAGGGCGAGGAAGGTTTGGAGCGCAGCGTCTGCGGGGAGCGAAGCATAGTGCGTAGCCCAGTGGTCCTGATCGAACGGCTGGACGACGTGATCGTCTTCGGCGAGCGCCTGACGCCAGCGGAAGGAGAAGGCGATCTCGCAATCAGCGAGATGGCAAAGAATCTGTCCGACCGTCCATTTGCCCGGCGCGAGGCTTAGGCCCATGCCCGGGATTCCCAATTTGGAAATGACTGCGGTGAGTTTGTCGGGAAACTGCTTCACCAGCGACTCTGGGTCTTGACCATCCACAAATGGCGCGTAGGGGTTCGTACTCATGTCTTTTCTCTCCTTAATTGATATTGAAGTTTAACCGGGAGAGTCATACCGGGCCGTAGTGAAAGTGGAGTTCCTGGACCGAGGCGACCGGAACGCCATCTTTGGTGGCGGGGCTAAATTTCCAGGTGCGCACAGTGTCGACGACTGCGCCGTCGACGCCATAGCCGAGGGTCCCGAGAATCTGGAGGTCGGCAACCTGGCCAGTGGGGTCGATGGTGACATCGAGGACAACTTCGCCCTGGGCCCCCCGGGGTAAGCGGGAAAGGTCCGGTTTCGGACTTGGCGAATAGGTGGTGAGGGCGATCTGGATATCGTCCGAGCCAAGAGCGTCGTTGGAGGACGCTGACGTCTGGGCCGGCGAGGATGTGTTGACCTGAGAGGGAGCCGCGGCAGCCGGGGTTAGCGTGGTGGGCCGAGGCAGTTTGGATTTCTCAACAGCGACGGGCGCTTGCTTGCGGATAGAGGGGGGCGCAGCAGGGGGTGATCCGCCAGGTAGGTAAGTCAGGTCGATGTGGGTGCCCTTCGGAGTTCCCGGAAGGTAGGTCCGGACACGGACGAGATGACCGGCGCGAAAGACCAGGATGAGGAGAGCGGCGTGGAGAACGACCGACCAACCGACCCGCCAAGCTGTTCCGGATTTTGCTGCTGGCTGTTGAAACATGGCTGTAGACCACTATTATTGTCCGATTTTGCCGCGGCCGGGAGTAGTCTGTTGGCTGTGAGTTAGATTAAGGTTTTGTAAGCGAAATGCTGCCGAGTCTTGTTGCCGCCCAGACTTGGATGTTATCGGGGCTATTGCAATTGAGTGGAACCAGCTATATGCCGGGCAACCCGGTTGAGGAAAAACTCATCTTGGTACTTGGACGGAGTTCAGGCTAGATAGGAAAGCCTGGAACGATTCTTCATATGTGATTGGAACTTTCAGGGATGGCTGTAGATATTTTGCTGGTGGATGACGACGCCGTGCAGGGAGCGACGCGCAAAGCCATCCTGGACCGAGCCGGTCTTTTCGCCGCCGTGGTTTCGCATGGACAGGATGCGCTCAATTTTCTCGAGACTGCTGAAGGCCTTGGCGTGCGCATGGTCGTGAGCGACCACTTGATGCCGGGCATGAACGGTCCGGAATTTGTGAAGGCGCTGCGCAAAGCGGGATATGCCTTTCCGGTGCTGGTGTTGAGCGGATATCCCGATGTCGAGGACGAGTACAACTCGCTAGACGTTGCTTTTCGGGTCAAGCCGTTTCCTCCGGACCAGTTAATTGCCTTTACGCAATATCTCTTGAACTCCTTCGAGCGCCGTTCCGCCTGAATCCCAAACCATTTCACAGCTCTGATTTGGACTTGAATGGATCAGCTCGCGTAAGCGGGATCATGACTTGGCTGCTACAGGCGAAAACTCCTACGTTGGTTCGATTGCCCTTGCCGCCCCGCTCTGCGAAGATAGTGGGGGATTCTTATGCCGGAACTGGGAAGCTTCGCCCTTCTGCTTGCGCTCACGCTGAGCGGCTATACGCTTTTAGCCGGAGCGATCGCCCTCAGGCAACTCTCGACCAATACCGCCGGGCGGGTTTCTCCCGAGCGGCTAGCGGAAACGGCGCGGCGGTCGGGCATTGCGAGCTTCTTTGCGGTTTCGGTCGCAGCGTTCGCCCTGCTCTGGGCGGCGTTTCACAACGATTTTTCTGTCGCGTATATCCTTCACCATTCCAATATCGCGCTTCCTGGACCCTATAAGTTTGCCGCGCTGTGGTCGGGGCAGGAGGGTTCGCTGCTGCTTTGGGCGTGGCTGCTGGCGACTTATGGACTAGTTTTGCGGCTGCGGCACAAAGTCGATGTTCGGCTGACGGCGTTTGCTTCCACGATTCTGGCGGGAATTCAGATGTTCTTTCTGTTGCTGCTGAACTTCGCGGCGACTCCGTTTTCGCTGGTTTCGGGGAAGGTTCCCGCCGATGGGTTTGGGCTGAATCCGCTGCTTCAGTATCCGGAGATGGTGATTCATCCGCCGATGCTGTATCTGGGCTATGTGGGCTTCAGCGTGCCGTTTGCGTTCGCGCTTGGGGCGCTGATGATGCGCTATCCGGGCGAGAAATGGATCCATATTACCCGGCGCTGGACGATGGTGACGTGGCTCTTCCTGACATGCGGGATCGTGTTGGGGATGCACTGGGCTTATGCGGTCTTGGGCTGGGGCGGCTATTGGGGATGGGACCCGGTGGAGAACGCTTCGCTAATGCCGTGGCTGACGGGGACGGCTTTTCTGCATTCGGTGATGATGCAGGAGAAGCGCGGCATGATGAAGTCGTGGAATGTGTGGCTGATCTTCTCGACGTTCCTGCTGACGATCCTCGGCACTTTGCTGACGCGGTCGGGGCTGGTGAGCTCGGTTCATGCGTTTGCCGAGTCGAATATCGGTATCTGGTTTTACGCCTTCATCCTGATCGTGCTGGCGGTTTGCATCTTTACATTCGTATTGAACCGAGACCATCTGAAGACGGAGCACAAGCTGGAAGCGCTGGTCTCGCGCGAGTCGAGTTTTCTGTTCAATAATCTTGTGCTGTTGGCGGCCTGCTTCACGATTCTTTGGGGAACGCTCTTCCCGGTACTCTCGGAATACGTACAGGGCAACAAGGTCACGATGGGCGCTCCGTGGTACAACCGCGTGGCGGTGCCGATCGGGCTCTTCCTGCTTTTTCTGACCGGCGTTGGGCCGGTGCTGGCTTGGCGGAGCACTTCGTTTAAGAGCATTCGCAAGAATTTTGTGTTGCCGGTGGTTGCTGGCGTCGTGACCGCGATTGCGCTGATCGTTGTGGGTGTGCGGCCGTGGCAGGATGAAGGCGCGTTTTATTCGCTGGTCTGTTATTCGCTGGGTGCGCTGGTGATTACCGCTATCTCTTCGGAGTTTCTGCGTGGGGCGGCGGTGATTCAGCGGCATACCGGGCAGAGCTTTGTTGGGTCGATGGTGCAGCTTACGCGGCGTAATTCGCGGCGGTATGGCGGGTATATTGTGCACCTGGGCATTGTGGTGATGTTCATTGGATTTGCGGGCCAGGCTTTTAACCAGAATGTTGAGAAGGAACTGGGCGTCGGCGATTCGATCAACATCGGGCCGTACAAGCTGGTCTCGCAGAGCTTTACACAGGATTCGAATGCGAACTACGACACGGAGTATTCGCTTCTCGACGTTTACCGCAATGGCAAGAAAGGTGACGCAGCTTGCGCCGGAGAAGCGGTTTTACCAGGCGAGCCAGACTCCGCAGACGATGGTGGCGAACCACTCGACGCTGGCGTGGGACCTCTATGTGGTTTATGAGGGGAAGAATCCTGATAGCGGACTGCCGATTATTAAGGTGTTTCTGAATCCGCTGGTGGCGTGGATATGGATCGGCGTTTTCATTGTGATTGCCGGGACGGCGACGGCTTTGACTCCGAACTTGCAGACAGCTCTGGCGGCTGCGCGGGTGAAGGAGACGATTCCGAGGGACGCCGCTATAGCTGGGAGCGGCGATTGATGGCGGCCATTTTGATAAAGGTCCAGAAGTCGCGTTTCAGACGTGGCATTACAGGATTCGTGCAGATTTCCTTCCTCGCGACCGCAGTCATCCTGACTACCGCTGCCGCCGATCCGACCGCAGCCACAACCAAGCGCTTCGACAAGCTCGGCCACCAGATCATGTGCAGCTGCAGCTGCAACGAGCTTCTGCTCGAGTGCAATCATGTTGGCTGCCCGAACTCGGATGGCATGCGCCAGGAATTGATGGCGGGCGTGACGAGAGGCGATAGCGACAAGACGATCTTTGATGGATTTGTCGAGAAATATGGGCCGACTTCACTAGCTGCTCCGCCTGCAACGGGCTTCAATATTGTTGGCTGGGTGATGCCGTTTGCGGTGTTGATTCTTGGTGTCGGCGGGACGGCGCTGCTGATTCGCAAATGGAGGCTGCGCACCGTGCCGATGCCACCGCCTTCCGGCGTGGCGCATTTCCCGGATATTCGTGATCGAGTTCGGCGGGAGACGGAGCTCTAAGCCAGTTTGCCGAGGCGGATGTGGCATAATGCCTTATGGCGACATTCGCTGGAGTTCCCCCTCTTCCTCCCACTCTCCGCATTGACTTGGAATCCATAGAGGCGGGACTGCCTCTGGCGGCGATTGGAGAATTCGTCGCGAGTTCCGGCCTTGAACTCAAAGACGTCTATGAGGTGGTCATTCCCCCGCGAACCCTCAAGCACCGTCGCGACCGGAAAGAGCCGCTCAATCTGGATGAGTCTGATAGATTCGCGAGGCTGATCCGAATCTACGACTACACCGCGAAGGTCTTCGGCGAGAGGGAGAAGGCGCTGCGTTGGTTGAACAAGCCAAAGCATCGCTTCGCGGAGCGGACACCGATCCAGATGTTACGCACAGAGTCGGGCGGTCGAATGGTGGAAGAGATGCTTGGCCAGATTGAGCATGGCATGTTCGCCTAATGTCGTATGTTCCTCGTGAACTTTGGCGCATCAGCGACTTCAGCGAACTCAACGGAGAAGGCGGACTGCTTTATAGCGCCCGCTGGCACACGGCCGGGCATCCAATCGTGTATCTTGCCGAGTCTGCCGCTGGTGCCCTGCTCGAGGTGCTTGTTCATCTGGAGCTGGAAGACAACGATCTGCCACGACCTTACAATCTCCTAAGGGTTAGCGTGCCGGAAGACTTCGCGATGGAACAATTGGAAATCCCTAACGATGACTCCTGGAAAGATAATGAAAGGATCACTCAGGCCATCGGCGATGAGTGGCTTCGGTCTGGTCGTACGGCGCTCGCACAGGTTCCCTCTGCCATCATGCCCGATACCAGGAATTACCTGCTGAATACCGAGCACGCCGATGCATCCGGGATTCAAGTAGCCAGGATTACCAAGGCCGAGTTTGATTCCCGGCTGCTAAGAAAGGTCCGTAAATGATTTTTGTCGCCTGCGGAGTTCTCCTCGCCGCTGTGTTTGCTTATGTTTTCTGGCCGGAGCGGGATTCCGCGAGGCAACCTGAGAAGACTCGGCTGGAGTTCCTGGCGGAGCGGAAGCAGGTGGTCTATGACAACCTGCGCGATCTGAATTTCGAGTACCGGGCGGGGAAATATCCTGAAGAAGACTACGCTGCTCAGCGTGCTTCGCTTGAGAATGAGGCCGCTGAAGTGATCGCGGAGATCGATCTGCTGGAAGCGCAGCCGCGCTGAAATCCGGTTGCTACCCCAAACAAATTAGAATGGGGCAGCAATCATGAATCCTTATAAGTTCTCTCCATTTCGAGCAGTTCTCCTTCTTGCAAGCTTCGCTCCCTTTACCGCCTTTGCTGCCTCCATCACCGGTACGGTGACGAACAAGACAGTCAACAAGGCCGCCGCCGGCGATCGCGTTGTCCTGATCCAGTTGCAGGGCGGGATGCGGGAGTCGAACACGACCACTACTGACGCTCAGGGCAAATTTACGCTGGAATTGCCGGACGCCGGGCCGCATCTGATCCGCGTCGACCATGAGAAGGCGGGATATTTTCACATTGCGCCGCCGGGAACGCAGTCGGTGGATATCGATGTCTATGACGTGGCGGAGAGTGTTCAGGGCGTGACGACTGAGGCCAATGTGATGCGCCTCGAAGCCGACCAGCAGGGATTGCATGTCATTCAGAACTATTTTGTGAAGAATGACTCCAAGCCGCCCCGTACCCAGCTGAGCACGCACTCCTATGAGATCTATCTGCCGGAGGGCGCGCAGATCGAGGCTTCGGCTGCGATGGCCCCGGGTGGAATGCCGGTGTCGTCCTCGCCGGTTCCGCTGGGCGATAAGGGGCATTACGCTTTTGTTTTTCCGATTCGGCCCGGGGAAACGCGCTTCCAGGTGAGCTACAAGCTACCTTATACCGGTAGCTTCAAGTTCTCGGAGAAGTTGGCGCTTCCGGCCGAAAATGTGGCGATCATGCTGCCCAAGGCGATGAAGTTTACGCCCTCGGCGTCGTTGCCATTTCAGCCTATCAATGACGATCCGGCCGCGCAGACCTTCCTGGCGAAGAATGTCCCCGCGACTCAGGCTGTGGAGTTCACTGTCACCGGCAGCGGGTCGATGCCGCGCGAGGCGCAGGCTGGCGAGACTGGTCCGGCGCAAGGCGGCTCGGCGGCTGGAGGAGCGGAGCAGCCGGCGTCGCCCGAAGCGGGCAGCGCGGCGGCGGCGAACGATACGCGACCGGGCGGAGGTTTGGGCAATCCGATCGACACGCCCGATCCGCTGACCAAATACCGGTGGTGGATTCTGGGCGGCCTTTCGCTGGTGCTTGCTGCCGCTGCTGCGTTTTTCCTTCGCAGCCCTACGCCAGCCGCAGCTGCCGGGTCACCGCTGACGTCGACGATTCCAGGCGTGCTCTCAGTGGGGAACATTGCCACTCCCAGCAGCGTTGCTGCGGCGAACACGGTGGCTCCCATCGTGCCGGCGGCTGGCTCAGCGTTGCTGGCTGCTCTTAAGGAGGAGCTCTTTGCGATTGAATCGGAACGGCTGCAAGGGCAACTGAGCGAGGCAGACTATGCTCAGCTAAAGGGAGCGCTGGAGACGGTGCTTCGCCGCGCGCTTGGACGTCAGAACTCTTAGCGCGCGCAACTTCTTTATCAGCAACGGCGAAGGGGCCCGGTTGCCTCGGAGCGAAAGGGCGTCCCCATTAGGTTGGTCACGTTTCGGCGCGAAACGTGAATGAGATCGAGTCCAAGTTGGGAAGAAAGAGGGGCCGTCGGGTCGCGCTAGGACTGAGGCATGGCTCAGATGCAGGCAGGTGCCCCAATTACCTAGTGCGCCAGAAGTCTCCGTGGAGCGGCTAGTGCGACGTAGGGCGGTGACCCGGGAGATGCGGGAGGCTGGTCGCGGGTGAAATCGACCGACATCCGGAATCCGGTAAGCCAATGCATCTATAAGCGAAGAGACGGTAGACGCAGCTCGCCGCTGTGAGACAGTAGCTCGATCCTGCGTTTCGCATGATGCATGGGCTAAGCGAAGTGCCGGAAAATGCTCCTAGCGAGCCACCGCGCGGCACGACAAGAAGATCGCCGTTGCCAGTCGAATCGAAGCCGACATGCCCTTGCTGTCCGGCCAGGTCGCGGGGCGGGCGCTACGATCCTCTTGCCAAGAGCCGCCTAGGCTTATCCGCAAACATCGCCACTCATCCCGACACCCAAGCAAAACCAATCCCGCCACTGGTGGCGGGGTCGGTTGGCAAACAAAAAAGCGGGCGACCCGATTGGGCCGCCCGCTTTTCTCGTTTCTCCCGATCTCTTAGAAGGAGAAGGTTCCCTTCAGTTGGATCAGACGGGGTGAAGCATCGCCGCCGAGGAAGGCACCGAGGATGGAGGTCGGTGTATTCGCGGTGGTGTAGATCAGCCCATTGGAGGAACCGTAAGTCGAATCCGCCAATGGAATCTGGAAGTTGGTGTGGTTGAAGGCGTTGAAGAACTGCGCCCCCACGGTGAGGTGAGCCGATTCCCACTTTGGAATACCGAATGACTTATTGATGTTGAGATCAAAGTCGGTGTAGTTGGGACCGTAGACCTGGTTACGACGCTGCTGCCCGAAGTCGGTCGATTCGATAAAGTGCGAACCGAACGCGCAGGGGGTCAGAGTGTGCGAACCGCCGCCGCAGTGATGGTTGAAGTTGTTGTCTGTCTGCTGGGCGAGTGCCGCGTTGCCGTAGACATTGTCGCCGGTGTTGTCGTTGACGGAGAACGGATAGCCGGTGTTGTGGAATACCGTTCCGGCGACTTGCCAGCCGTCAGTCAACACCTTTGGTCCGCCCCAGTAGGGAACCGTGATGACATAGCTTCCAGTGACGGAGTTGCGGGTGTCGTAATCGGCGTTGCCGTAATTCTGCGAGAGGTTATACGGGTTGATCTGCCCGGACGGATTCACGCCGAAGGCATCGAAGCCACCGTTGGAAACTTCGTCCAAAGCATGGGAGTACTGATAGTTGAGCTGCAGAGTAAGCCACTTGCTGCGGCTGGTGAGGCTGGCGACCATAGTGTTGTCGTTAGAGCTGGCGCCGCTGTAAAAGTTGGTGACCGAAGCGAACGATTTGTTGGGCAGAGCAGTCGGCAGTGTGGCGTTGGTTCCGGACGGATTGTAGGCGTTAGGCAGAGCCGAGACTGGCTCGTGATAGCCGTGATTGCCAACATAGGTAACCGAAGCCACCACATTCTTGTAGACCTCGCGCTCTACGGCCAAACTCCACTCTTCGTAGCTGGGGTAGAAGATCTTTGGCGCTACCGAGATAAAGGACGGGCGGCGGAATGCGCCGTCGGTCGATGCGACGAGGCTGCTGTAGCTTGCTCCCAGCGGGAACTGCTGCTGGAGGGCTGCGTTGGAGACGACGGAAATCTGGTGTCCGCTGCCCGCCAGGTTGGTGTCCATCGGGGTAGGGTTCCCGTAGGCCGCACCGAGGATGGTGAAGCGATCCACGTTGGGCGTGTTAGAGAGCAGGTCACCCATGATCTGAGCAGGGAAGTAGTCCGCGAACATGCCAAAGCCGGCACGGACGGTGGTCTTCGGATCGGGCTGATAAGCTATGCCGACACGCGGCTCCCACGCGATGGCCTGCTCGTCTTGGAAGGCCTGGTGACGCCCAGAGTCGATGAGGGTGTTATAGGCGATCGTCGGGCTTGTAGGAAGGGCAGCAAAGCTGGTCGAGAAGTTGGCGATGCAGTTGGTTTGGCAAACCGGGTTGGAGTTGTGCTCCAACCGCAGACCGGCGGTTACCGTGAGATTCTGCGTTACCTTCCACTGATCCTGGCCGTAGAAGCCCATGACATAAAGAGCGACCGGTTCGCTGAGATGCAGCGGAAAGCGCTCAGCCCATTCATCGGAGAAGCCGGCAGCAAAATCGCCTTGATCGAGGATGAATTGTTCGCCGCCCGCATAGTTGATATTGTGTTCGCTCGACGTGTAGTCCGTTACGTCGTCGCGACGCATGGTGAAGCCAGCCTTAAAGGTGTGTTTGCCGCGTGTCCAGCTAAGGTCGTCGATAAATTGGTAGCCGGTCACGTTGCGGCCCTGGGGAAACGCATAATCAACGTTTCCGACCCACTCAGATGCATTGCCGGTCAGATCCCAGTCGCCGCCACTCGCAAAGCCCTCGGGGATGAGGACGAAAGGAATGGTTTCTGCCAGGGTCTTGCGCGTTGGTGTTCACGAAGATCGCCCGATAGTAGCTGGCAGCAAAGACAAACTGGTTGGTGAGTTGGGGGTAGAAGGTGTGGGTCTCATTCAACTGACCTTCGTAGGAAGGCTGGGGGCTCTCCGCGCTAAAGATCGGATCGAGGAAGCTCGTTGCGGTTGGCTGCACACCTTTGTCGATCTTGAAGTGGGCAAAGAGATGATCTTTCTCTGACAGGTTGTAATCTACACGTCCAGTCAGCAGCCATTCGTGAGCAAAGTTGGTGGACTGTCCATTCCAGATCCAGGAGTCGGGATCGTCGGGATCCTGGGAACCGGCAGCAAAGCCGGGCGCGTTGTTGTAATAGCTGAAAATGTTCTGATAGAGTCCGGCTTCGCTGGAGAGGCCGTTGTCGGCAAGGTTGCCGTAAGGCGTGTATAGGGTTCGTATCCGCCGTTCGGGGCCCCAAGGATCGCCGCCTGATAGGCCGGGCTCGGACCGTAGGCAGTTCCGCGAACCGGAATGATGACCCGAAGGCCCTCGTAGTTGATGAAAAAGAAGGCCTTGTCCTTCTTGATCGGACCGCCGATGGCAGCCGCCCACTGGTTGGAATTGGTGAACCCGCGGGGTGCACCGACCTGATTATTGAAATAGCTATTGGCGTTCATCGCCCGGCCATTCCACCAGTAAGTTGCATTGCCGTGAAAGTTGTTGCCGCCCGCAGCGGGAGATTTCGTTGACCTGCGCGCCGCCGAGGCCGCCGAAGGCCGCGTCATAGGCATTGGTGGTGACGGTGACGGTGTCGACGTCGTTGTTGCCGAGCAACAGGTTGGTCGCGCCGGAATTATTCACGTTCAGATATGGATCGCCTTCGTACCCGCCGTCGAGGGTGAAGGTATTGGATGTTGCCGGAAGGCCGAAAACGGAGAAGTTACCGTAGCCGCCCTGGGTGTTCATCGTCGCGCCAGGAGTCGTTTGGGCTACGAACGTCAAGTCGTTGCCGGGGTTTGGGAGACTCTGAATCGCCAGCATGTCAAAGGTGGTCGATACCTGCGCGTCCTCGGTATGCAGCAGCTGATACTCGCCGCCGGTTACCTCAACGGTTGAGGATGCCTGCCCAACGGTGAGCTTCGCATCGCCGTTAACAATCGTTCCAGCGGAGACGACTGCGTCTGAACTGGTGCCTTCGAAGCCGGTTGCGTTGATGAGAATCTTGTATGCGCCAGGAGAGAGGAGCGGGACGCGATAGTCGCCGCTGGCTCCGGTTACCGCAGTCTTGACCTGCCCCGTCGCCTTGTTAGTTACAGTGACCTGCGCATTCGACACGGCCGCACCCGAAGGGTCGGTCACGGTGCCCGAGATGTCGCCAGAGATGTTGGATTGTGCGAAGATCTGCGCCGGATGGGACATACCGGAGACGAGCAGAAGGGACAAGACCGCTCCAAACGCAACTCGAATCCAAGCAGGGGTAGGGGCAAAGAGGATCTTTTTCATGACCAGCATGAAAGCAATTAGGTTGCCGAACTGGCGGCATACGGCGAATATCAGGAATCTAACTGATGAATAAAGCGATACGGGTTGATCGAATGCTTCCATTCAGCAGGAATGGGTTTCCCGAATCAATTGTGAATACGTGAAAACACAGTGAATTTCACGCAGATACGCTTTTTCATATAATCCGCGCGGCACGCAGATTTTAGAGGTGCGGCGAAATTATCTTCCTCGTTTTGATGAGGTGACTAGAAGTTTGGTGGAAGGAGCACGGTTGGCAGCATAGTTCAGCTCGCCTGCCGAGCTGTTTGCGGAATGGACTGCACTTGCTGCGGACGAACGAAGGGATCCAGCTTGCCGTTATGATCGGAACAGAGGTGGCCTCAAGAAGATGGCACGACTCACAATCCTGTTTGGTATCGTTCTGATTCTGCTCGGCGGCTTCGGCTACGTTGCGACGGGCAGTCATTCTCCTACAGCGCTGATTCCATCAGGCGTTGGTGTTGTGCTGGCTATTCTCGGTTTCTTCGCCCACACGCCGGAGACCAAGCGCCGGATGCTGTTGATGCACATCGCTGTCACGATCGGGCTGCTGGGTTTTTTGGCCACGGTTAAAGGCGGCATCATCGATTACTTGCAGATGGTGCTGAATGGGCGGCAGTTTACTCACCCTGCAGCGGTCGAAGAAAAGGCTGCGATGTCGGTGTTGCTATTGATCTTCGTGATCTTGTGCGTGCGTTCATTTATCGCGGCGCGGCGCGCCCGGGCCTGAGCACGTCTCCAAGGCCGGCGCGAGTGCGGTGGGGCGGTTCTCGCAACGGGTTGCGAGAACTCGAACGCTTACAATCAAGGCATGCGCCCTTCTTCGATGACCTCCATGCGTGCTGAGCGTTCCCCCGGCGTGAAGTCCACCAACGCCGCTCGCGGTGAGACCACCAAGAAGAAGGCAGACCTGAAGCGAGTCATGCCCGAAGTGTGGAAGCTGGTGCGACCGCGGCGCTGGCTACTGGTTGGCGGTTTGGTGCTGATGGCGATCAACCGCGTCGCTGGACTAGTGTTGCCGCTCTCGACAAAATATTTCTTCGACAACATTCTGCATGGCAATGGCAGCCGCTTGCCGATGTACGTGACTGCCGTTTTTTCGGCGACGGCGATCCAGGCGGTGACTTCGTATTCGCTGACGCAGTTGCTGTCGAAGGCCGCGCAGCGGCTGATCGCAGACATGCGCAAGCAGGTACAGCAGCATATCGGGCGGCTCTCGGTCAGCTTCTACGACGCCAACCGCAGCGGCATGCTGGTTTCGCGGATCATGAGCGACGTTGAAGGCGTGCGCAACCTGATCGGCACCGGCCTGGTGGAATTTGTGGGCGGAATTCTAACGGCGGTGATGGCGTTTGGATTTTTGCTGCACGCAAGCGTGCGCATGACGCTGATTGTTTTCGCGGTGATTATTGCATTTGTCTTTATTCTGCAAAATGCGTTTAAGACGATTCGGCCCATCTTTCGCGATCGCGCCAAGATTAATGCCGAAGTGACGGGGCGGCTCACAGAATCGCTGGGCGGCATACGGGTCATCAAGGGCTATCACGCGGAAGCGCGCGAGGCGGGTGTCTTTGCCGGCGGCGTGCAGCGGCTGCTCGACAACGTTATGAAATCGCTGACCGCGACGAGCCTGCTGTCGTTCGCGGCGACCACGGTGATGGGCGTCGTTGGCGGCGTTGTGATGCTGCTTGGTGGCCATGCGGTGCTGCAGTATCAGGCGACCCATGGCGCGCAAGGGCTTACGCCCGGCGGTTATTTGCAATACACGATGTTACTGGCGTTTATGGTTGCGCCAGTGTTCCAGATGGTGAACGTGGGCACGCAGCTTACCGAGGCGCTGGCCGGGCTGGATCGAACAGTGGAGATTCTTTCGGAGAAGGATGAATTCGCCGATCCGACGCGAACGGTCACGCTGGAGGAGATTCGCGGAGACCTTCGCTTCGACGACGTGCATTTTTCCTACGAGCCGGACAAGCCAGTGCTGCATGGGGTTTCGTTCGAATCGAAACCGGGAACGGTGACGGCGCTGGTTGGTTCGTCGGGGTCGGGAAAGTCTACGATCATTTCCCTTGTCTGCGGCTTCCATGCGCCGGATTCGGGCCTGGTCACGGTTGACGGCATCGATCTGTCGAAGGTCCGGTTGGACAGCTATCGCGGCCAGCTTGGTGTGGTGCTCCAGGACTCTTTTCTCTTCGACGGCAGCATTCGCGAGAACGTGATGTTCTCGCATCCGGAGGCGACCGAAGAGCAGTTTCTCAATGCCTGTCACATCGCACGCGTCGATGAGTTTGCCGAGCGCTTTCCGGAGGCGTATGACACGATCGTCGGGGAACGCGGGGTCAAACTCTCCGGTGGGCAACGGCAGCGGCTTTCCATAGCGCGAGCGATCCTCGCGGATCCGCGAATTTTGATTCTGGATGAGGCGACTTCGTCGCTCGACTCCGAGTCAGAGGCGATGATTCAGGATGGTCTCAGTTATCTAATGCAAGGGCGCACGACATTTGTGATTGCGCACCGGTTGTCCACGATTCGCCGCGCCGATCAGATATTGGTCGTCGAGGGTGGCGAGATCATCGAACGCGGGACTCATGAATCGTTGTATAAGCTGGGCGGCCGGTATTACGACCTCTACACGCGGCAACATGGGTTGGAGATGAATATGTTTCTTGCTCCAGGCGAAGGGGATGCGGTGCCGCAGGAGCGGTAATTGATCCGGGTTAGGATGATTCGATGAGCCGTTCGGTGAAGCTGGGAATTGCAAGTATCTTCCTATCCTTCGGTTGCGCACTGCCATCACCGTTGAATCTTACGTTCGCTGGGATTTCGTTTGTACTTGGACTTCTCGCTGCTATTCAAGGCAGCAAGTGGTGGCTTGTCGTCCCCTGTGCTGAGCTTATCCTCGCCGCTCTGATTGCCTCTATAGGTTTCCGAGCAGTCTGATTTTCAATCTGACTGTAGCCGCAGGGGCCGAGAGCTGCTTGAGCTGGTTCGTGAAACAATATCGACAGGTGGTTCCGGAATTGGAGGGCCCCTTCGATGAATACTTTCAAGACTGCGTTTCTGCTGACTGCTCTCACCATTTTCCTGATGGCGATTGGGGCCTATTTTGGCGGGCGCAATGGCGTCGTCATTGCGTTTCTTGTCGCTGCTGCGACTAACTTTGTCAGCTATTTCTATTCGGACAAGATGGCGCTGGCGATGTATAAAGCGCAACCAGTGACTCGCGAGGAGCTTCCGCGCGTTTACCAGGTGGTCGAGCGGATGATCGGGCGGATGAATATTCCGATGCCGCGGATTTATGTCATTCCCGACGATTCTCCGAATGCGTTTGCTACGGGGCGCAATCCGAACCATGCGGCGGTTGCGGTGACGCGCGGCATTCTGAATCTGTTGACTGATGAAGAACTCGAGGGTGTTTTGGCGCATGAGTTGGGGCATGTGCGGAATCGCGATATTTTGACCAGCTCCGTGGCAGCTACGCTTGCTGGAGCGATCACGATGCTGGCGAGTTTTGCGCGCTGGGGAATGATCTTTGGCGGCATTGGTGGCGGCGAGCGACGGGAGCGCGGAGGCGGCGGGATTGGCGCGTTGGTCATGATCATTGTCGCGCCGATTGCGGCGACGCTGATTCAGCTGGCGATCTCGCGTTCGCGGGAATATGAGGCTGATGCGACGGGCGCGCATATCACTGGAAATCCTTATGCGCTGGCGAGCGCGCTGGAGAAGCTGGATGCGTATTCGAAGCGGCTGCCGCTGCAGGCTTCGGCGTCGACAGCGCACTTGTTTATTGTGGCTCCGTTAATCAGTTCAGGCGGAATTGCGAGTTTGTTTGCGACGCATCCGCCGATCAAGGACCGGATTGCGCGGCTGACTGGGCGGCCGATGAATGGACCGGTCGGCTGACGATGAAAACATTTTTGCGTGCTTTGATTGCGCTCTCTATCGTCATCTGGCTGGGGGGCTTGTTGTTCTTCCCGATCGTTGCGGCGGAAGCATTTATGCATCTTTCAGACACTCATGCAGCGGGGACAATTGTTGGCTCGTGTCTGCGGATCTTGCATCAAGAGGGCCTGTTTGCCGGCGTCTTGCTTATTGTGCTGTTTGTGGCGGCGAGCGTAATGGGTATATATCCGCGGCAGGTGTTGCGGGCTCCACTCCTGATGGTGGTGGTGATGCTAGCGCTGACGGCTTATTCGCAGTACTCGATTATTCCGCGGATGGAGAATTATCGCGTCGCTGCTGGCGGCGCTATTGATGCGGTGCCTCAATCTGATCCGAATCGAGAGGGATTCAACAGGTTGCACAACCAGTCGACGCATGTCGAAGAGGGTGTGATGCTGGCGGGGCTGGTGTTGGTGGTGTTGCTGGCTCGGGCCGAGGGCAAGGAGTTTCGGCGCTCGGGAGCTAGCGATTCGATGCGGTCGTGGGTCGAGGCGGAACGGCAAGCTTAGCTCTCGAACGAAGCTAAGGGAACTCGAGGACTGAGTTTTGAGCCACCCCCTCGGGAATCAACGACGCGATCGCGCGGTCGAAGGTCGCCAATTTTCCTTTACGAAAGATTGCTAAGCCGAGCAAGTAGGCGTCAGTGGTTTGCCGGTGGCCGACGAGACTTCCACGTAATGGTGCGGTTGCATCGCGGATGCTGAGTTCGTCGGGCCAGAAGCGATGATGAGGATGACTGAGGTTGATGTCGAGGAGAAGCTGAGCCTTGGACGGCGCGATCGCGTCAGGCGAAACGCTTGGGTTGCTGCTCAAGCGAATAAAGGCAGCTTGAGTGAAAGGACACGTTGCCCAGCCACTGCGAGCATGCGTTTCGAGCCAATCTTGTGCGCGGTCGTGATGGCGATGCGTCGGCCAAGAGAGCGCTTGAAGGATGTTGGCATCAAGCAGGAAGACTGCCACTAGATTTCCGCGTCAAGCACATCCCTGACACGCTCGCTGGTTATTACCGGCGAGCCTGCCGGGAGATTAAGAACAGCGATGCCATTCCTCATGCGTATCGGCGGCGGCGCCTCAATCCCCTTGCGCACGAGGTCACAGACGGCTGCACCCAAGCTGAGATTCTTGACTGCGGCGTAGTCTTTGGCAACTCTGACAACATCGTCGTCGAGGTTTATCGTGGTTCTCATGGCTTTATGATGTCACCCTCCCAGATTGATGCCAATAAGAGTGCCGACGCATCAAAAATCGATATCGGGCGAGGGATCGGCCTATCTAATCGGTGTGGCTGTGATTTCCACCTGGATCTTGCTTTTACTGCTGACATCGTCGGAAGAAAAGATTGTTGTCGGTACGCCTGGGGCAATAAGTACATCCGCATTCCACTTGAATTGGCGAATTAAGGGGCCGAGAGAGGCTTTCAGGTCAGTCCCGACCGGGACGCTGCTGACTTCGGCGGTTACCGATAAGGCGAATCTCTGATCTAGTTCGTGAACGAAGCGGCAGTCGATGTTCACGCCGAGATCGATGTATTGGTATTTGACATCGCCTTTTTCGTCGCCACTGGTCTGGATTGGGATTTTGTCACCGCTGCGAACCTGCTTAGGAGATCCGGAATTGTCGGTGAGCAGGACCGTTGAATAGCTGCGCGTGTTGGCGACGTGGCCGGAGGCGTCAACCTCTTTCACGACGAAGTCGGCCTTGTAGTACTTCAAAGGGGCCGCTGCTGGGGCACTTGAGGATTGAGCAGTAGCCAGGCCAGCGGCAAGCGCCACAAAAAGCGAAAACAAAGAAAGCTGCATTGTTCCACGCATAATTTCTCCTTAGATTTGTCAGGGTTGCTGTTCGTTTCGGCTGAATTCGGACGCTTTCGAAGCGGGCAGGTCGAGAGCGGGAATGTCGAGGGGCTTGATCTGCAACTCGGAAATTATTAGGGAATTGATATTTAACTGTGTGTCGGCCCCAGCACTCGTTGCGCGGAGCTGGGCGGCGTTGTACGCGATCAGGCTCCGCTCCTCGGCGGTGAGTAGTGAAGGCGAAGGGAAAACCTCTTTCTTGGGGAGGGCTTCGTGAGTGGCCAGTAGCTGGGTTGACGCTTTGTGTGGGACGAGCCGTTTTTGTGGCGCTGGAGAGGATTTCGTTTGCGGCGTTTCCCGACGGCTTACGACGGGGGAAGCCGATGAGGTCGTTGCGGTGGCTTCGAACTTGGTCCGATCAGAATTGTATCGCTCAGCGAAGAACAGAAAGAGCAACAGGCAAGCGGCAGCTGGCACAGCGAATGCCAATGCCCATCCGAAACGCCGCCGGCGAGGGGATTCTGTAAGAGCATTCGCGAGGATACGTTGTTCAAGGCCGGGTCGCGCCTCGGTTGCGGAATAACTGGAGAGCGCGGCGTCAATGAGCCGCTCGAGTTCGAGGTCACTTGGCATAGCGGACCTCTAATTGAGCGGAGAGCTTTTGTTTGAGCATCTGTCGCGCGCGCATTAAGCGTGTGCGGACGGTGCCCTCGGGGATTTCGAGAATGGCGGCGATCTCGCGGGAGTTCAGCTCCTGCACGGTAGAAAGCGCAAGCGGCTGGCGAAGTTCCTCAGGGAGCGCGTCGATGAGGCGATGGACGACTGCTTGTTGGTCCGCGCTGAGAAGAGTCTGTTCGGGATCGGCTTCACGCGAAGGAAGCTCCAGGAGGATGTTGTGGTTTTCTTGCCTGGCACTCGGATTGGCGCGCAGGCGATCGATGGCTTGGCGCCATGTGGCGCGGGCGAGGAAGGCGCGCTCGTCTTTTATCTTTCGCCACGCTCCGGATCGATAGAGGCTCAAGAAGGTCTCCTGGACAACGTCTTCGGCGTCGTGGGAGTTGCGGAGCATGGCGTAGGCGACCTGAAAGACGAAGCCCGATTGCCGGTGGACCAGCGACGCAAATGCCTCGTCTTCCTGCTTCGGTTGCAAATCCGCATGGCTCCTGACACCCACAGACGCGGGCGACAGCGTCTCCCGCTCACCTGACTCTCAGGTGCATTCACGCGCTAAGACGGGAGCGGAGTGGCGAGTGTTCGAATTTATTTTGCGGAGGAGTTACGGCCGGCTTTGGCGAGCGAGCGCCACTTGAGACCGACATAAGCGAGGTAGGCGAGCTGGAGTCCCCAGGCGAAGCAATAGGCAGCGATAAGGTGGTGGTGGCCGAGGGCGGATTCGTTGGGGCGATCCCAGGGGAAAAGCGGGCCGAGCATGAGGAGCGGCTTCATCACGAGGTCACCTCCATCGGAGTTGGGTCGTGGAGCGAGCGGAGTGCTGCCGCTTCATCGACCTGCTGCTGGCGGCGCTCGACTGCGTAGCGGATGGAGATGACGAGTAGAGCCCAGGCCATCCATGCATAGACGTTCCAGGTGACGGCGGGCATCATGCTGGGGGCGATTCCTGAGCCGTTGGAGCCGAAGAAGACCGGTGCCGGGTGTTGCGTACGCCACCAGCGGGTGGACATGTAGACGATAGGCACATCGATGTAGCCGAAGATAGCGAGCACGGCGGAGATAGTGCGCATTTGCGGGCCGGCCGAGAAGTTCCGGAGCAGCAGATAGCTGACGTAGATGAGCCAGAGGATGAGGGTCGAGGTGAGGCGCTCGTCCCACGTCCACCAGATGCCCCAGGCGTAGCGCGCCCAAAGCGAACCGGTGACCAGGCCGACTAGGCAGAAGATGACGCCCATCTCAGCGGTCGCGAGGGCCACGGCGTCGGCGCGCAGGGCGAGCGTGGGGCGCTTGTTGCGCACGGCGAGGTAGACGATCGAACCGATCAGGTTCACGCCGAAGCAGAGCGAGGTCATGATCCAGGCGGGGATGTGGTAGTAGAAAATGCGCTGGACGTTGAACATTGCCTCGTCGGCAGGCACGGTCATGGCGACATGAAAGCCGTAGCCGAGGAGGCCGAGGGAGACGATGGCGAGGATCCAGCGGAAGAGCTTCATGATCGGCTAATGCGATTTTAACGCGGTTCGCCGCTGGCTTCCCAGGGATTCAAGACGGCTACGCCAGTGGGGAGGAAGTCTGCCACGTTCCGGGTAATGACAGTCATTCTGTGTACGAGTGCTGTTGCGGCGATAAATCCATCTCGGTACGGGGTTGGATTAGGCACATGGAGCGCGGCACAACGCCTTGCGACCTGGGTATCGATATTGAGTATCCGACCAGAGAAAGAAGGCAATATTTGCCCATCGAGCCATGCGCGCAATCGCATACCTTGAATAGGGTCACGACGCTCCATCAAGAGCACGCCAATATCGAGTTCCATCACGGTGATGGCGGAGAGAAACAAGTGGGGCGTGGCGACACTTCTTGCCCAATCTCTCACGTTCGGGTGAATGTTGCCGGTCCCTGCTTTCCCCATCTCCGAGACAACGTTTGTATCGAGCAGGTACATCACGAGAAGTCCGCAGGCTTGGGAAATTCGTCGTTGCCCAATCTAGGCGGGTCGAAGTTTATGTCCTCCATGCCAGGCATCGCCAAGAGATCCAAAATATTCTTAGAGCTGCCCGACAGCTCCCGATACTGGTCGAAGGTTAGGAGGACGTGAGCAGGTTTGCCTCGGTCGGTGATGATCACCGGGCCTTTTGTCGCCGCTTTCTTGGCGCGGCTGGTGTCCTGATTGAACTCGCGGCTGGAGAGAGTGGTTGTTGTCATGAACTCACCTCCCGATGTAGCAATGTTACTACATCGGTATCTACTCCGCCTGGATGACGGTTTCGAAGAGGAGAAGGCTGACGGTGGTAAAGATCAAGTCGTAGCCGACGAGGAGCTTGATCCAGAGGGTTGGGTCGGCTTCTCCGGTGAGGATCCCGGTGGTGGCGAGCACCATGGCGAGCAGGGCCGGGATGTAGATGGGAAAGAGGATGAGCGGAAGCAGGAGCTCGCGGTTGCGGGTGCGGATGGAGAGCGCGGCGAAAAAGGTCCCGTTGACGATCAGCGCCCAGGTTCCAAGCGGAAGCACGAGCAGCAGCGGCCATGCCGGGCCGACGGAGCGCAGGTTGTAAAAGATGATGAAGAGCGGCGCGAGGATCAGCTGTACCACCGAGACGAAGAGGAAGTTCACCAGGACTTTGGCGAGGAAGAGCGACGAGGCCGGGGCGGGCGCCATACGTTGTGCGTCGAGCACTTGATGGCGAAGTTCGCGGGACCAGGTCTGGTTGAGCGCGGTGATCGAGGCGAACATGGTGGCGACGCAGAGGATGCCGCCGGCGATCTGGCGCGAGACTTCGCGGGTCGGGTCGAAGGCGAGCGAGAAGAGCACCACGATAATGAGCGCGAAGAAGAGCATCGAGTTGATGGCGTCTTTGGAGCGCCACTCGATGCGGAGGTCGCGGATTACGTGGGTGAGGACGTAGGGCCGGGTCATTTGCTGAGATCGATGACCGTGGTTGGCGCCAATGATTCGGCGGCCTTGAGGTAATTCGCCGGAGTGAGGATGAGCTGCGTTCCCCGGGTTCCGGCGGAGACGGAGATGGTGTCGAAGATCTCCAGCGTCTCGTCGACGAAGACCGGGAAGGCTTTCTTTGCGCCGAAGACGGTGACGCCGCCGCGGATGTATCCGGTGAGCGGCTGAACGTCTTTGATCGATGCCATCTCGGTCTTGCGGGTTCCGGCGGCGTGGGCGAGCTTTTTGAAATCGAGTTCGGCGTTGCCGGGGACGATGGCGAAGACGTGTTCGCGCTCGTGGGTCGCGCAGAGCAGGGTTTTGAAGACCTGCTCTGCTGGCAGGCCCATCTTTTCGGCGACTGCGATGGCGGAGAATTCTTCTTCGCCGAGGTCGTAGTCGCGGAGCTCGTAAGCAATGCCGAGCGAATCGAGGTAGCGGGCGGCGTTGGTCTTGGCGACTGAGGTTTTCACGCAGTAGCTCCGGTTTGTTGCTCGACGGAGATGACGGACCCCGCCTGCATGGTGACGAAGGCGTCGGCGAGCGGAGCGGCGAGGTCGCGTTGATGGGTGGTGAGGATGATGGTCTTCCCATTGGCACGGAGACCAGCGATGAGCGAGAGCATCTGCCTGGCGCTGGCCGCGTCCATGTTAGAAAAGGGCTCGTCGAGGAGCAGTAAATCCGGCTGTGGCAACAGGACTCTGGCCAGCGATGCGCGCTGGCGCATGCCTTGCGAATATTGGCTGATTGGTCTTGGCAGCGCGGGGTCGAGGCCGGTGGCGCGCATCGCTTCTTCGGGTTGGAGGCAAGGCCGCGTACGGTAGAGGCTGCCGAAGTAGCGAAGATTTTCGAGGCCGGTGAGTTCGTCGTAGAGCATCGGCGCGTGGCTCATGTAGCCGATGCGGTCGCGCTGGTCGGATGGGCTTTCACCGAAGACGGTGACGGTGCCGAAGGTGGGGCGGAGGAGTCCGGCGATGGTGCGGAGGAGGGTCGATTTTCCAGCGCCGTTTTCGCCGAGGAGGATGTAGCAGCGGCCTTGTTCGAAGCTGATGTCGATCTTGCGGAGGGCGGCGAAGGTCCCGTAGAGGCGAGAGACGGTGGTCAATTCGACGATTCTATTTGCAGTTGCGGACACTGCGTCGAGTATAGCGGGACTTGCCGTCCAGGCAGAGGCTTCGCGAACTACTTGCTGGCAGCGTTCATAGGCGCAACAATTGCCGCCGTTCCGGTGGCGGCTACGCTTGGGGCATTAGGCATTTCGCCGGGCTTGGGGGCGTATTTTGACGCGCACTTGGCCTGGAGCTGGGTGGCGTGGAAGACTCCGTCGCGGCCGTAGGTGCCGATGGCGAGGGCCTGGGCGTTGTCTTTGAAGGTGTCGGGCGGGGGCTCGGTGCCTTTGTAATCGACCTTGAGGCGGTTGTCGTTTTCGACGAGCACGAACTGCGCGGTGGTGCCGGAGTGCTCGATGGTGCCGGGGGCGACGTTGCCGGCGACGCGCAGATGGGTAGTGTAGGCCTTGTTGCCCATGCCGTGGAGCTCGGAGATGGTGACGTAGTAGCTCTTGTTGGCCCCGTAGCCGGTGAACGCAAGGTAGGCGATCGTCCCCACGATTACGAGGACGGCGACGGTAATCTTGACGGCCTGGTTGCTGCTCTTTTGCATATCCTGCTCTTCTTTGAGGTTAGGCATCGAAGAGAAGAGAGTCAAGGTGCGGGTCCGATTCCGGCTCGGCGGGTGGCTGGGAAATCGGAGGGTTATAATCCGGTCTGAAACGGTTCTTGCGACATCATACTTTCAACGATCCGAACGAGTGGGTTTTCTCCAGAGGTGATTATGGGTTCGAACGGGAATGGAAATGGCGCGGCGGTAGAGTCGCAGGCGAACGGCACGGCGGAGATTCTGCGTCCGCGGGCGGAGTGGATCGTGAACCGCAAGGCCGAAGTCGCGCGCACCGGCGACACTAATGTCTCGCAGATGCACTTTGCCCGGCTCGGACGGATCACCGAGGAGATGGAATTCGTTGCCAAGCGGGAGAAGCTTGCTCCGGAGTTGATCCGCGACGAGATCGCTGCGGGCGGCTGATCATCCCGGCGAACATCAATCATCCTGAAGTCGAGCCGATGGGCATCGGCGATCGCGACGCGCTGCAAGGTCAATGCGAACATCGGCAATTCCGCGATTACGTCGAACATCGACGAAGAGCTGCGCAAGCTGCACATGGCGGTCCAGTATGGCGCGGACACGGTGATGGACCTGTCGACCGGCGGCGATATTCCCGAGATTCGCGACACGATCCTGCGCCACTCGCCGGTGCCGATTGGCACTGTGCCGCTCTATGAGGCGCTGCTCGCGGGTGAAGCGCGTCGAGGACCTGAACATCGATCTCTACCTCGAGGTCATCGAGGAGCAGGCGCAGCAGGGCGTGGACTACTTCACCATCCATGCCGGCGTGCTGATCCAGTACGTGCCGATGGTGGCGAAGCGGATCACCGGCATCGTCAGCCGCGGCGGCGCGATCCTGGCGCAGTGGATGACCGCGCACCACAAGCAGAACTTCCTCTACGAGAACTTCGACCGCATCACCAAGATCATGGCGAAGTACGACGTGAGCTACTCGCTGGGCGATGGGCTTGCGGCCCGGCTCGATTGCCGACGCCAGCGACGAAGCGCAGTTCGCCGAGCTGAAGACGCTGGGCGAGCTCACCCGGCAGGCCTGGAAGGACGACGTGCAGGTGATGATCGAAGGCCCCGGCCATGTGCCGATGGACAAGATCAAGGAGCAGGTCGACAAGGAAGTCGAGCTTTGCGACGGCGCGCCGTTCTACGTGCTGGGGCCGCTGGTGACTGACATTGCTCCGGGCTACGACCACATCACCTCCGCGATCGGCGCGGCGATGATTGGCTGGCACGGCGCGGCGATGCTTTGCTACGTGACTCCGAAGGAGCACCTCGGCCTGCCGAACGAGAAGGACGTGAAGGACGGCATCATCGCCTACAAGATCGCCGCTCATGCGGCGGACATCGCGCGGCATCGGCCCGGCGCGCGCGATCGCGATGACGCGATCTAGCACGCGCGCTACACGTTCGACTGGGACAAGCAGTTTGCGCTGTCGCTCGATCCGGAGACGGCGCGGTCGATGCATGACGAGACGCTGCCGGACGACTACTACAAGGAAGCGGCCTTCTGCTCGATGTGCGGGCCGAAGTTCTGCTCGATGAACTGGTCGAGCAAGGTGGATGAGTTCAATGCCAAAGAGCATGGGCTGGTGAAGAAGGACCTGAGCGAGTTGGTGACGCTTCAGGCTGGCATTTTGAGCGCTAAGAACTAGCGAGTCAGCTAAGGAGCGGTCGGCTAAGAACCGGGCAGCTAAGGAGCGGTCAGGGATCGAGCGCTTGGATTCAGGGCAGCGTTTCTCTGCGCAAGAAAATTAATTGGGCATTGACGCCGTCTGTGATTACCCAACATCTTCTGCTTGTATAGTCCGGATCTGACGGTCCATTATGGTTTGCGGATACGGCCCTTGAGGACGGTATCCGCTTAAGGAGAGTACGAGATGGCGCCTCTGACAGAACTTCCGGCGTGGAAAGCGCTGGGTGAGCACTATAAAAAGATTGAGCCGATTCATCTGAAGGAGCTCTTTGATAAAGACCCGAAGCGGGCCGAGAAGTACACCGTTGAGGCTGCCGGGCTCTTCCTGGATTACTCCAAGAATCGGATCACCGACGAGACGCTGAAGCTGCTGCTGGAGCTGGCCGAGGAGTCGGGTGTGGCGGCGCGCCGGGATGCGATGTTCTCGGGCGAGAAGATCAATATCACCGAGAAGCGGGCGGTGCTGCATGTGGCGCTGCGTGCTCCCAAGGGCGAGAAGATCGTTGTCGACGGCGAAGATGTAGTTCCGGCCGTCCATGAAGTGCTCGACAAGATGGCGGCCTTCTCGCGATCGCGTTCGCTCGGGCGAGTGGAAGGGGCACACCGGCAAGCCGATCAAGAACATCATCAACATTGGTATCGGCGGCTCCGATCTTGGGCCGGTGATGGCGTATGAGGCGCTGAAGCATTACAGCGACCGTACGCGGGTCTTCCGCTTCGTCTCGAATGTGGATGGCGCGGACTTTGTTGAGGCGACGGTCGACCTTAAGGCCGATGAGACGCTGTTCATTATTTCTTCGAAGACCTTTACGACGCTTGAGACGATGACCAACGCCAACTCCGCGCGGGAGTGGGCGCTGAAGGGGCTGGGCGGCGATGAATCGGCGATTGCGAAGCACTTCGTTGCGGTCTCGACCAATGCGGAGAAGGTGAAGGCCTTCGGCATCGATACCGCGAACATGTTCGGCTTCTGGGACTGGGTTGGCGGGCGCTACTCGATGGATTCGGCGATTGGTTTGTCGTCGATGCTGGCGATCGGGCCGGAGAATTTCAATGCGATGCTGGCCGGTTTTCATGAGATTGACGAGCACTTCCGGACTGCTCCGCTCGAGAAGAACCTGCCGGTGCTGCTTGGCCTGCTGGCGGTCTGGTACAACGATTTCTTTGGCGCGCAGACGGTGGCGATTCTGCCGTATGAGAACTACCTGAAGCGCTTTCCGGCGTACCTGCAGCAGTTGACGATGGAGAGCAACGGCAAGCATGTCACGCTTGACGGCTCGCATGTGAACTACGACACCGGGCCGATCTACTGGGGCGAGCCGGGAACGAATGGGCAGCATTCGTTCTATCAGCTCATCCACCAGGGCACGCGGATCATTCCCGCCGACTTCATCGGCTTTGTGAAGGCGATCACGCCGCTGGGGCGGCATCATGACATTCTGCTGGCGAACGTCTTCGCGCAGACCGAGGCGCTCGCGTTTGGCAAGACTCCGGAGCAGGTAAAGGCGGAGGGTACTCCCGACTGGCTCGTTCCGCACCGGGTCTTCGAGGGCAACCGGCCTTCGAATACGATCATGGCCGAAGAGCTCGACCCGAAGACGCTGGGCAAGCTGGTGGCTCTGTATGAGCATTCGGTGTTCACGCAGGGCGCGATCTGGCAGATCGATTCGTTCGATCAGTGGGGCGTGGAGCTGGGCAAGGTGCTGGCGCAGAAGATCCTGGGCGAGATCGAGGATGCGAAGGCTCCGCTGGCGCATGATAGCTCGACTACGGCGCTGATTGAGCGGTATCGGAAGTTGAAGTAGTTCCTCTGCCGTCCTCGATTCCAGGTTGGGAGGCCCCCCCGCCATTTTTGGCTAAAATCAGTAGAATCAGCGAGTTAAGAAGAATCACACGCTAAGATCAATGTTTCGTGCGACTTAGCTCCAATTTGCTGAGGGAGCGAGGCTTTCTGCCGTTCTGCGGCTGGTGCGTTGGCATCGCTGGGTCATGGCTTCTCCGCTTTTTGGGCATGGAAAAAGGCGGCTTGCGCCGCCTTATCTTTATTTTATCTCTATATCTAGTTTATCAGGCTGAGGGGTTTCACTACGCCAAGCTATTCATGGCTCTAAGTGGAAGATAGTAAGTCAGTTATCGTACCTGTTGGCGAGAAAGATACTTGACAGGGTAAATTTGGGTCCCCGACTTACCTTCAACTTATTTGCGGAACTTTCCTAGGAGATAGCCCAGGCCGATTCCGGCAAGCGCTGCAAGCAGGACTTGGCGTGGTGTTGAAAATGGCACGTATCTTGTGCCGTCTTCGGTGATCTCGATGTAGCCCGCGGGCTTTGCGCCGACACCACCGCCGCCGGAGCCGCCGCCGACCTTGTCGCCGTCGCGTCCGCCTGAGGTTGCGCCAACACCATATCCGAACTGGCGACTGGCACGATGGTGCGGTTATGGGCGTGGATTGGTTCGGCAAAGACGTTGCGAGCGGAGGCGGTGATGGCGAGTTTTTCGCTTAGCGAGAGGACAAGGTCTTCGGCGCGGGTTGGTTCTGCGGATTGAATGGAATCTTCCATCTTTGGTTCTCCCGGAAATGAAGATACCATGCACTTGAAATTAGATCCCGAGGCGGGCCTTAATGAGCGGTCCAAGCGTTTCCCATGATGAGCGAGTTTAGTTGCGGCAGATATCGCGGTGGGCAACCACGAAACTAGTGCCTTAAGTATGCCTTTCGATCGCTCTTCTGGTTTCTTAGCAGATTGTTCGGCGATTGTGGACAAAGCCTGCAGATCCGTGCTCGTCGGAGTCAGGCAGAGCTGCTCCGAAATGGCGGCTTCCGTCAATTGCTTTAGCGCCTTTGCGAGTTCTTGTTCCGAAGCGCCTTGCTGCGAAATTGACTCAATCGCGGCATTGATTGTTCCTATCTGCGTCCCTAGGTTCAGATTTGCCACCTGGCTGTTCTCGATGTGCAAATGGACTGTCGGATGGCTCTTCAGCAGGTCTTCGTCCAATTCGTGGAAAGGCTGCAGATCGGATCCGATGACGCTAATTGCCTGTCCGTCATCGTCTCGAAGAACCTGGTGAAGAACTCGCCCATCTGGCCGGGTTGTTCGCTTACTGAAATCACTGTTCCGGGGTGCGACTGGTGCCCCACAAGAACGCGGCGACCCGCCGAGAGACGTTTCTTGGGCATTAACATTGGAGGATTCTCCTTCTTTTCGGTCGGGATCTTTGCAAAGGCTTTCTGTTCCCTCACCCTAATTTCTAAGTCGCGGCGCAAGTTGGAGGTGGAAGCAGATAGAGCGATTTCCGCTTCTTGCATTAAGAGGTTAATAACGGCTCCCATTCCCCGGTTCATGAAGGCTTGTTAAGATGGCCCCTTTGTATCCGCGCAAGGTCTTCGAATTTGCCGACGATGAAGGCGATATCTCCTCTAGAGACTTGGCCTTTTCTCTTATTCAATCAACTCAATCCAGATTTCGTAAAGGGCGCGGCCGATCTGTTTGGCACCTTCGATGTAAATACGCCCAATTTTTGCATCCTGCAGTCCACTTCGACCTACATAGCCGCTCGTCAATGCCGCGTACTGATTCTGAGCCTCTCGGACGCCATCTAGCGTACGCGTTGAACTGGCCTCTCTTTCCTTGTTGAATTTCAGAGATGCAATTTGATTGAGGTCTTCGTACATGAGAGTGACAGTACAAAGATTCTAAATGCCGGGGTGCCCCATTCAAGCCTTCTGTTGGCTTGAGTGGGATGGCGATGCTGGTATCCGACCCGCCGCGTTCTGTTCCCGCTTTGTTGCTGTCCATTCGGACTCAATCTCTATGCGGCCCTTCATTCCTGTTGCGTAGTGGCGAAAGCTGCTCCACTCCCAGTCTTCCGGCTGTTTGCATAAGCCGCGCTTGACTGGGTTGCGATGGATGTAATGCAGCTTCTCTGAGAATTGGTTCGCGCTGCTCACGTTCACGTCGTAGTAGCGCTTTTGCCAGAAGTGTGCCGTTTGGTCGAGCAGCCTCCGCGAAACGCCTTGCTTGAGTGATTTCAACGCTCTGAGAGTAAGCCTTGCTCTGGCTCGCTTAGTAGCAAGTGAACATGCTCCGGCATGACTACGTAGGCATATATGCGGAGGTCGAACTTCTGCCGGACCCTTTCGAGGGCGGTTTCGAAGATACGGTTGCTCTCGTCGTTTGAAGCAGCGACGACGGTGATAACAACTGAAGGTTATGAAGTGACTTTGTTCGGATTGATGGAACCGCTTGAGGCGTTCGGGCATTGGAGAAAGCGTAGGGGATTATCGCTATCCCACTCAAGCCAACAGATGGCTTGAATGGGGCACCGAGACATTTCCTCGAATGACAAATCCCGAAATGGGACTGCGGACCCCTTGCTGATTATTCGTTGATCGACAGAACGAATTTTCCTTCCCACCTCGCCACCACTACGCTCGCCAAACAATTCCCCGTCACATTCAGGGACGTCCGGCCCATGTCCATGAGGGCGTCGACTCCGAGGATGAGCACGATGGGTTCGAGGGGGAGTTTGAAGCTGGCGGCGGTGGCCATGAGGACGACGAGGCTGGCGCGGGGAACTCCGGCGACTCCTTTGCTGGTGAGCACTAACGTTGCGAGCATGATGAGCTGGGTTTGCCAGGGGAGGTGGATTCCTCCGGCCTGGGCGACGAAGATGGCGGCGAGGGCGAGGTAGATGGCGGTGCCGTCGAGGTTGAAGCTGTAGCCGGTGGGGATGACGAAGGCGACGATGTTTTCGGGGACGCCGAGGGTCTCCATGTTCTCCATCGCGATGGGCAGCGCGGCCTCGGAGGTGGCGGTGGAGAAGGCGATGAAGGCGGGTTCGGCGACGGCGGCGAGGAAGCGGCGGATGGGCACGCGGGCGAGGAGCGCGGCGGGGAGCAGTCCCACGATCACGAAGGCGGCGAGCGCGGCGTAGAGGGTGCCGACGAGCTTGGCGAGGCCGAGGATGGCTCCGGAGCCGGAGTGGGCGATGGTGTAGGCGAGCGCGGCGCCGACGGCGATGGGCGAGAGGTACATGACGAGGTTGGTGAACTGGAACATCGCCTTGGTGAAGGACTGGATGACGGTGAGCAGGGGGCGGCGGGTTTCTTCGGGGAGGCGGGTGAGGGCGAGGCCGAAGAGGACGGCGAAGACGACGACCTGGAGGATTTCGTTTTCGGCGATGGATTTGGCGAGGTTCTCGGGGAAGACGTGGAGGAGGAACTGGTCCCAGTGGGGAATTGCGGATTCTGGGACGGGGGCGTTTGCGGGGAGGATGGTGGCGGTTGCGTAGGCCTTCGGCGTGGGCAGTGAGAGGCCGACTCCGGCGTGGGTGATGTTGATGGCGGCGAGGCCGACGAGGAGGGCGATGGTGGTCATGACTTCGAAGTAGATCAGTGACTTGATGCCGAGGCGGCCGACCTCTTTGAGGCTGCCGTGGGCGGCGATTCCGGAGATGAGGGTGCCGAGGATGAGCGGGGCGACGATGGTCTTGACGAGGCGCAGGAAGATGTCGCTGAGGACGTGGAGATTGAGCGCGAGGGATGGGGCGTCGAGGCCGAGTTCGACTCCCGCGAACATGGACCAGAGGATCCAGATGGTCATGTTGCGGCGGCGGATGGCGTAGATGGCGGCGACTGCGAGGGCTATGCTGCGGAAGATGGCTCCGCCGACGTGAGAGTGCAGCAGCAGAGCGAGGGCGACTCCGGCGAGATACGAGGACGCTGGTGCGACCAAGGCGAGTAGGTCGGGCTTTCTTCGCAGTGGCTGCGTTGCTTCTTCCATGGATTTGGCAATCTTATCCTGAGAATGAGATCGCGATCCCACTCAAGCCAAAGTACGGCTTGAATGGGGCACCCCGACATCGCTTGTAGTATGAGAAGTTATGCCTGCTATTGCTTACCTGGAATGCTCCCGTTGCCATGCTCATGTCTCCGCGGAGACTCCGCAGACGCTTTGCCCGGTCTGTCCTTCGCAGCCGGCGGGGTCGCTTTATGTCCGGTATGACTTTTCTTCGCTGATTGGTTCGTCGCCTGAGGATTTCGTCGTGCCGGGCTCGGCGGAGTGGCCTTCGCTGGGGATGTGGCGTTATGGCGCGGTGTTGCCGGATGTGGAGCCGGTGACTTTGGGTGAGGGATGGACTCCGATGCTGCGGAGCACGCGGTATTCGGGCGTGTATCTGAAGGAAGAGGGGAACAATCCTACGGGCAGCTTTAAGGCGCGGGGGCTGGCGCTGGCGGTGACGATGGCGCGACATTATGGATTGAAGAAGCTGGCGGTTCCTTCGGCGGGAAATGCTGCGGGCGCGCTGGCTGCGTATGCGGCTGCGGCGGGGATGGAGGCGCATATCTTCATGCCGAAGGATGTTCCGTTTGCGAACTATGTTGAGGCGGTTGCCTATGGCGCGAACGTGACTTTGGTGGATGGGTTGATCTCCGATTGCGGGCGGATTGTGGCGGAGCGTAAGGCTGCGGAGGGATGGTTCGATGTTTCGACTTTGAAGGAACCGTTCCGGGTCGAGGGTAAGAAGACGATGGGCTATGAGCTGGTCGAGCAACTGGGTTGGGAGTATCCCGATGCGGTGTTTTATCCGACTGGCGGCGGCGTTGGGCTGATTGGGATGTGGAAGGCGTTTGGCGAGCTGGAGGAGTTGGGCTGGGTTAAGCCGGGGAAGCGCCCGAAGATGATTGCGGTGCAGGCGGCGGGTTGCGCTCCGGTGACGCGGGCTTATGAGGCTGGCGAGAAAGCAAGCGAGATGTGGCAGGATGCGGCGACGTTTGCTTCGGGGTTGCGGGTTCCGAAGCCTTATGGCGATGCGATCATGCTGGAGATTTTGAAGGAGTCGGAGGGGATTGCGCTGGCGGTGAGCGATGAGGTGATTCTGGCTTCGATTCTGGATTGGGCGCGGAATGAGGGGATATTTCTTTCGCCCGAAGGCGCGGCGGCGACGGCTGCTTACGATCAGTTGATTGCGAATGGATTTCTGAAGGCTTCGGATCGGGTGGTGATCTTCAATACCGGTGCGGGGCTGAAGTATACCGATGTGACTGCCGAGGCGATGGGGTTGCAGCGGCCCTAGCTTCCATCGATCGGGTTCGAGTGCTGGTCTCCGGCGAAGAGTTGGGCTACTCGTCGGAATTTTGTGCGCGGTAGGCGCCCATGAGGCGAGAGATCAAAACCGCCAGATACAGCACCCCGAGGATTCCTTCGATGACGGAGAGGCTGCGGGCTTCGCCGGAGATGGGGGTGATTCCGGCTGCGCCGAGAGAGCTGATCGTTCCGAAGCTGTAGTAGATGAAATCGAAGCGGTCGGGAACGGTGTGCAGGTTGGTCGCGGGATCGAGATAGAAGGCGTGGGGATTGAAGCTGGAGATGAGTCCGTAGATGCTGGTGAAGCCGAAGCCGACCAGTAAATAAATGCAGAGCGCGCCGAAGACGGTCTCGGCGTTTGGCTTCTGGTGGGAAAAGACGCGGCGGAAGATGACGACGACGATAAAGAGGTCGAAGGCCAGGCTCAGCACGATGCGGACGACGGAGACGGCGCTGGAGTCGAACTCAAAGAGAATGACTCGACCTAGAAAGGCGGGGACAGCGAGCAGTGCGGCGACCAACAAGATTCCGCGGCGAAAGCTGACGGCGTAGACGCAGAGCACGACAATGACCGACCCGAGAAAACGAAGGAGATAGTAGCGGGAGCCGTTGCCCTCCGTAAGAGGATAGAAGAACCAGGGTTCCGAGCAGGAAGACGAAGAGCAGGAAGAATCGCCGTGCGGCGATCATTTCCGCGTGCTTGGAGTTGAGAATTCTTATCCGGTTCGGTTCAGCCATAGGTTCACGGAAGCTTGATATTGGACAGTGGAACGGATTCGAAAGATAGGACCGACGGATAGGGGAAAAACAGAGAGGCCGCCAAATGGCAGCCTCTGGTGTGGTGCGATGCTATGTGGCCCTTACTTGGTGAAAGAGGCGATGGCGGATGCTTCGTCGTCCTTTACGTCGAAGACGGTGTAGAGCTTGGTGATCTGGAGCAGGTCGTGAACCTTCTTGGTGAGGTTCAGCAGCTTCAATTCGCCGCCCTGATTGCGGACGGTGGTGTAGGCGCTGACCAACTCGCCGATGCCCGAGCTGTCGATGTAGTTCACGTCGCCGAGGTTCAGCAGGATGAGCTTGGCGCCCTTGGAGAGCAGGTCACGGGTGGCGTCGCGTAGCTGAACACTGCCCTCGCCCAGGGTAATGCGTCCGCTTAAGTCGAGAATGGTGATGCCGTCTACCTGACGGGTGCTGATTTTCAAGCTCACTTAGAGATCCTCCTTGAATATCTTAACTAAGACTGCGTAACCGAGAATTTGCGATGGGGCCAACTGAACAGATTTTCTATTGCGCCGCTCCGAGATGCTTGACGAGCGTAAGTTCCGTGCCGGGATTGAGCATCTTGAAGTGTACCTCATCCATAAACGAGCGAATGAGGAAGATGCCGCGACCCGAGCCACGAAGAAGATTTTCCGGGGCGAGCGGGTCAGGGAGCGTCGCCGGATCGAGGCCGACCCCCTGATCCGAGATGCTGATGATAAGGTCCGCGCCGGTATTTTCAAACGAAGCGGTGATGTGTTTTTGAGGATCGTAGGAGTTGCCGTGGAGGACGGCGTTGACCGCGGCTTCGCGGACCGCCATGGTGATTTTGAAGATTTCATCCTCGTCGATGCCGGCTTTTTTCGCCATTTCCTCAGCCATTTGCTCGACCCGATTCACGCTGTCCAGCGAGGACTCGAGTGTGTACGAAATCCGGCCTGCCTGTGATTCCTTCAATTGCCGACCCTCGGGCGTTGCCATAAGACCAGGCGGAGCGGCCTCGCTCCGCATTCACGAAGTGTGCTTGCGCGGGGCGGCAATGTCAAGGGGTGTGGTTGATTGTGCGGTGACTGACAGACGAAAGCAGCGCGCAGGCCCGCTCGCAGCCGCGTGGAATTGGCAGGGCGCACGCTGCCGCCGAGACGACTGGAGGCGCATGAAGAAGATCGCTTCCCAGGAAACCCGAAGCGAGTGGAAGAGGTCAATTGACCTCCTCCCTGGGCGCCGTGAGACTTTTGTATGATTACCGGGTTCGAGAGGCTGGAACTATCCGGAGCGCTTGGATCGTTTGCTCTTACGATCGCAATCGCCACTTAACAAAGGTGACAAATAGCCGCCGCCAAGCCGGCGTCAGTACGAAAGGCAATCAGCTATGAAGAAAACGCAATTACGCACCATTGCACGGTACTCGGTTATCTTTTTCGCGCTACTGCTGACCGCGAAATCCAGCCGGGTCTTCGCTCAGGCGCCGGGCGTGCATCCGGGGTATGAACACGCGATTCGCGATCTGCGCGAAGCCAAGGGTCTGTTGGACAACCCCTACCCACAGGATGTTCAGTTGTCGGCGAACATCACACGGGAGATCAATGAGGCGATCGGAGCGCTCAAGACCGCATCCCACATCGACGATAAAAGCCTTGCTGGCGTGCCTCCGGACAAGACGATGGACCGGGCCGGCCGGTACCGCAAAGTGCAGTCCCTGTTGACTACGGCCCGGCAAGCTGTTTCGGCGCCAGAGTCCAATCCGGCTGCGGAATCGGCGCGGAATCATGGGATCCAGCACATCAACTCCGCTCTCGACATGGTCAGCAAAATCACCCAGTAACACCGACTGCGGCGGGTACTCGCCCGCCGCAGCTCAGGCCAACTTCAGATCTTCAATCTCGAGCTCGATGCCGCCGAAATCAGGATGCCGGTTGAGGCGGAGGCGGTAGACAATATCGAGTCGCGACCCTTCTATGACGCCAAGTTCGGCGATGCGGTCGGCCCATCTCCAGGCCAATGCCGAAATGGGCGGAATGGCCATCTTCTGTAGCCAGTTGAAGTTTGATGTGGCGTTCTTTGAGAACGCGGACCTCGCCCCGGACAACTACATTCCTTGTGACAAATAGTGGCTCTTCGTTGTCCATGCCGTAGGGCTGGAGGCGTTCGACTGCGGCGTAGAGCTCGGGCGAAATCCGGTCGAGCGGAAGATCGGCATCGCAGATGAGCGCAGGCGTGATGCTTTCCGCGGTCAGGTGGACCGTCGCATATTCGATAAGGCGCTGGCGAAGCTCGGGCACCCTGGATGATGGCAACGAGAAGCCGACCGCGTGGGCATGACCGCCGAAGCGCGTGAAAAGCTCGTGACAGCTCTCGATCGCCTGTAGCAAATGAAAGCCCGGAATCGATCGGCCCGAACCGTGCGCCTCGCCATTTTCATGCGTGATGACCAACGCGGGGCGCCCGGTTTGCTCCACCACGCGCGAGGCGAGAATGCCGATCACGCCGCGATGCCAGCCTTCGCCGTCGAGGACAATGCAGCCGACCTCGCCAAGGGACGGATCGGCTTTGAGCGCCGCTTCGATTTCGGCGAGGACGCCGGCTTCGGTGTTGCGGCGGTCGGAGTTGAGGCGGTCGAGCTTTTCGGCGAGCGAGCGGGCGCGCTGAGGATCGCGGGTGGTGAACATCTCGACGACTTCGGAGGCGATGTCCATGCGCCCGGCGGCGTTGATTCGGGGAGCGAGGCGAAAGGCGATATCGGTCGAGGTCAGAGGGCGTTCGCGAGGGTCGAGTTTGGCCAGCTCGAGCAAGGCGCGCAGCCCGGCTTGCGCGGGACGGGCGAGTTGTTCGATTCCCAAGGCGACGATAGCGCGGTTTTCGCCGAGGAGCGGGACGGCATCGGCGATGGTGGCGATTGCGAGAAGCTTCAGAAACGATGGGAGGATCTTTGCTCTTGCGCGTTCCGGATCGTGGGCTTCGAGCAGCGCCTGGGCGAGTTTGAAGGCGACTCCCGCGCCGCACAAGTGTTTGCAGGCGTACCTGCAACCGCCTCGATTTGGATTGAGCACGGCGAGCGCGGGGGGCAGGCCCCGAGTTTCATCGGGGAGATGGTGGTCGGTGACGATGAGGTCGATGCCGAGAGTTGCTGCCGCTTCGGCGGCGGCAAAGGCGCGAATTCCGGTATCGACGCTGATGATGAGACGCGCGCCGGCTGCCGCTGCGGCTTCGATCACCTCGCTCTTCATGCCGTAGCCTTCGCGGAGACGGTGGGGGACGTGGAAGCGGACATCGCAGCCCTGCGGGCCGGCAATGATTTCGATCGCGGTCTTGAGCAGGACGACGGCGACGGTTCCGTCGACGTCGTAGTCCCCGTAGATGAGGATCGGCTCGCGATGGAATATTGCGGCCTGGAGCCTGGCGACGGCTTCGGTCATTCCGGTCATCTCGTACGGATCAAGGAGTTGATCGAAGGCGGGGTTGAGGAATTGATTCGCTTTTTCGGGCGAGTCGACGCCGCGGGAGATTAGCAGATGCGCCAGGAGCGGATCGAGCCCGAGGGCTTGCGCTAGCGAATTGACTCCCTGCGGGTCGGTCTCATGGACGCGCCATAGCGTCTGCGGCTTTGTTGCGGAGACAGTGGCCGGACTTGAGAGGGTGTTAGTCGAAGGAGGGGAGATCGCCGAAGGATCCACAGCGGCCGAGCTCACGACTCATCGTCTTCGTCGCTGCCGCTCTCGATGACGATGTTGCCGAAGTCTTCGACCGCTTCGAGCAATTGCTGATAGCGGTCGTACCACGGCGTCGAGCTTTCATGAAGGTAGACGATGCCCTGGTAGGCGAAGCCGAGTTGCATATAGCCGAGCTTGCCGACGTAGTTCACGAGATATTGGACTTCGTCGAGCTCGGGGGCATCTTCGTCGGGGAAGTTCTGGTCGCGGATGTGCTCGATGAGCAGCTCGAGGTCTTCTTTTTCGAGGACTGCCTCGCTCATGGTGAGGAAGGCCGCGGAGGCGGTCTTGGCCATCTCGACGAAGTCTTTCCAACTGTCGGGATTGGTTTCGTCCTCCCAGAGAATGCTGGGCACGTCTTCGCCGACAAAGCCGGGGAAGCGGCGCATGCCGTGGCCCTCGATAAAGGCCACCATGTCGTCTTTCAAGGAGAGCAGGTTGTCGGGTTGCATGATCAAGCAGGTATTGTCGCAGATTTGGGCTTTGGGTGCGAAATGGAGAAGGAGCACACGCGGGCGCAAAGGAATTCGTCGGGAGATTCCTTACAGGGTGGCATAATGTCGCAATGATTCGTCGCCGCGTTTTTGCCGTTGCTCTGCCGTTCCTCTTGCTTTTTCGCTCCGCGGGCGCGCAGCAATACGACCTCGCGATCAAGAACGGCCACATCGTCGATGGAACCGGTTCGCCGTGGTATGGCGCGGACATCGGCATCAAGAACGGTCGCATCGTCAAGATCGGCAAGATCGATCCCGCTTCGGCGGCGAAGACGATCGATGCGCATGGGCTGGTCGTGGCGCCGGGGTTCATCGACATGCTGGGGCAGTCGGAGACGACGATCCTGGTTGACCCGCGGTTGCCGTCCAAGATCTTTCAAGGGATTACGACGGAGATTACTGGCGAGGGCAATTCGATTGCGCCCAGCAATGACCGTCTGGCCGCAGAGGACAAGGCCGGGTATGACCATTACCGGATCAAGCAGGATTGGTTCGGCTTCGATGATTACTTCAAGCGGCTGGAGAAGCAGGGGATTGGCATCAACCTGGCGAGCTATGTTGGGGCCACGACAGTGAGGCGGATGGTGATTGGCGACGAAAATCGTGCGCCGACTCCGGCTGAACTCGCGCAGATGCAAACCCTGGTGCTCGACGCAATGCATCAAGGGGCGATGGGAGTTTCGACGGCGCTGCAGTATTCGCCTGCGCCTTATGCGAAGACCGAGGAGCTGATCGCGCTGGCCTCGACGGCGGCGGCCGCCGGTGGGATCTATGCGACGCACATGCGCTCGGAGGGTGATGGGATATTCGACGCGCTCGATGAGACCTTTCGCATTGCGCGTGAGGCGAAGATTCCGGTTGAGATTTGGCACCTAAAGGCGGCGGGCAAGGCGAACTGGGGCAAGATGCCGGAGATCGTGAGCCGCATCGATGCGGCACGCGCCTCGGGTCTGGATATTGCGGCGGACACCTATGCCTACACCGCGTGGTTCAACACCTTTCTCTGCGTTTATTCCGCCGTGGGCGCACGATGGTGGCGATGCGGCGATGGTGGGACGTATCCATGATCCGGTGCAAAGGGCGAAGATTCGCGACTCGATGCTGCACGACACGAAATGGGACAACGAGTGGCTGGAGATTGCGGGGCCGGAGGGAATCACGATTGGGGTGACCGTCGACCCGAAATTGCAGCCGCTGGAGGGCAAGAACATTGCCGAGATCGCGAAGGCGCAGGGGAAGGACCCGATCGACTGCATTCTCGATCTGCTGGCTGAAGATCCCAGTATGGAGGTCGTGGTCGAGGGGATGTCGGAACCCGACGTTGCGGATGCGCTGAAGCAGCCGTGGGTTTCGGTGGACAACGATTCGTCGGGTGCCTCGCCGGAGGGGATTTTGGGCGAGGAGCATCCTCATCCGCGAGGATATGGGGCGTTTCCGAGGATTCTGAGGAAGTATGTGCGTGAGGAGCATCTGCTGACTTTGCCCGATGCGATCCGGAAATTCTCGGCGCTGCCGGCGGCGCGGATGCGGCTGGCGGACCGCGGGGTCATCAAAGACGGGATGTGGGCGGATATTGTGGTCTTCGATCCGGAGAAAATTCGCGATCTTGCGACGTATGAAAGTCCGAACCAACTGGCGGTGGGGATGGAGTTTGTGCTGGTGAACGGGGTGCCGGTGATCAGCGATGGGAAGATGACGAAGGCGCTTCCGGGCAAGGTGCTGCGTGGGCCTGGGTATGTTCCATAGCGCGTTATTCTGAAAGAAGAGCGTCACGCGTTCCAGGGAGTTTCATTGCCAGAATTTGATCGCCATATTTTTGTTTGCACGAATCAGCGTGAGGAGGGTGCGGCCCGGCCCTCTTGTAGTCCGGATGGGAAGGGAAAGCTTCACTCTCTGCTCAAAGACAAGGTCAAGGCGGCGAAGCTGCCTGGTGTGCTGCGGGTGAACAAATCCGGCTGCCTGGAGCAGTGCGAGCATGGGCCGACGATCGTCGTGTATCCGGAGCAGGTCTGGTATGGTTTTGTGCAGCCGGCGGACCTGGACGAGATTGTCGAGGAGCACTTGCGGCATGGGCGTCCTGTGGAGCGGCTGCGGCTGGCACCGGAGTGCTTGAATACGGCGAGCTGTCCGCATCGGCCAGAGGCGACCGTAGCGTAGTCCTGACCGTGTTTTCCGCCTCGATCGCAGCCAGATCAAGGCAGGGCAGAGGCGCTCGATGTGCTATATTCCCAATTGGATCAATGATTTTCTCTCGTGAGTATGTCGGATACCTGGCCCGCCAGACAGTGAAACACCTGGTCGAGGCGAAGATGATCCAGACCGCAAAACTGAAGGCCGTCGAAGATCGAGTCACGCAGGGGCTGACCGAAGAACTCTCCCTCGAAGACCGCATCAATGAAGAGGTGCGCGTCATCCTCGATGCTTATCAGGACGATATGCGGCGCACCGGCGCGAGCTACATGGAGATGTTCAAGAAGGTGAAGAACGAGCTGGCACGCAAGTACAAGGCGGTGCTGTGAGGATCACCCGCGACAAGTTGAACAAGCTGGCCCACGTGGTTGCTGACACGCTGGCCGAGACCGACGAGTGCGAGTTTCTCGACGACCGCAACACGATCCGGCAGGAGGCTCGCAAGGCGCTTGAGAACCTGTTGATTGCGGAGATGAAGATCGACGTGGCGGCCAAGCAGAAGATCGCTTCGCAGCGGAAGATCATTCAAGAAGGCAGCCAGGAGTGGGACATCCTGTATCGCAAGTACTACAACGATGAAGTGAAGAAGCTGGGTATTTAAGGGCGTTCGGCGCGTCTCTACCGCTTTCCGGCAGCGCTCTCGCTTGATATACTTACTGAATGCGAGCCGTTCCGGCTCGGCCACTCCTCTGTGGCGTCATGGTGTAACTGGTTAACACGCCGCCCTCTCAAGGCGGAGAGTACGGGTTCGATCCCCGTTGACGCTACCAATCAAATGAGTGAGTTCGATCCACAAAATGCCCTTATTGTGGACGTCAAGTGACATGGCACCTAAAACGCACACTTGATCTCTTGAAAATCCATTTCTCCCGCGCGGTTACAGTTTTCCCCTGCCACTTTCGCTATATAGAGTGGAACAGCAGCAGCCGGACGAGCCCTAATTTCACCCGCCAGAGGTTATCTTTATGCGCAACAATCGCCTTTTCACATGCCTCCTGTTATTTACCCCAGTGCTGCTAGGCTCATCTGCGGTTGCGCAAACCGACTCACTCGGCCTGGCGGTCCAGTTGACTGCCAGGGGTCCTTACGCGGTGAGCGCACCCTCATTTAGCGGGGACACCATCGTATTTACCGGAGTCACCCCGAGCGATAACATAGCTGTCTACGTTTTCCAGAGACCCGCAGGCGGCTGGGTCGACCGGACGCAAACATCAAAACTGACACCGTCAGAAGAAACTGGCCTCGGAGATGCCAAGATTAGCGGAGGCACCGTCATCCTCAATGATGCCTACGGAGCTTACGTCTTTGTGAAGCCAGAGGCTGGGTGGCGGGATAGTTCTGAGACTGCCAAGCTCACAGTTCAGGATTCGATAACCCAGTTCTTTCCCCTCGCGAGCGTCGATGGCGACACCGTTGTGATCAGCAGCCAATCTTCGGCGTATGTGTTTATCAAGCCGGCAAGTGGTTGGGTGAGTACCACCCACCATGCGGCGAAGCTATCTCCACCGGAAGGTGTCGACATGAGAATTGCGTCTGTTGCGATCAGCGGAGACACGATCGTCATGGGCGGGCAGATTAAAGTCGGCTCCAGCACCTCTGGCGCCGTCTACGTCTATCAAAAGCCTACGGCGGGATGGGCGGGAACGGTCCTACCTTCGGCCACACTTACGAGTACTCATAGTTACTTTGGCATTATCGATGCGACGGTCGCAATCTCAGGGGACACAGTTGCGTTTGGGAATCAAGGAGCAGTCGATCTCTTTGTGAAGCCGGAGAGTGGCTGGGCCGACGCGAAAGAGACGGTCGAATTAGTACCGTGGGAAAACAATACGTGGACCGTTGGCTCTACGCTCTCCCTGGATAGTTCGCACCTGGTGGTCAGTACATCTTCGGACGAGTTTTTGGTGTATTCAAAGCCAACCGCTGGCTGGGCGGCAGCGAGATGGCCGTCGCAGGTATTTGTAGGACCGCCCAATACCGCTTTTGGAGGCGGCGCAGCTTTACAAGGGGACACGATCGTTGCTGCTGGGACATGTAATCCCATCGCTGCCGATCAATGTGCCGATTACGTCTTTAAACTGGAGCCGAACCCGATGCTTGTCTCCACTGATTTCCTGAGGTTCCCGGATATGGCCTTCGGCAGCAGCGAAGTCATGCCCCTGACGATCAGGAATTCAGGCACGAGTTTGCTGAACTTTACCAGCGTCTTCAATCAGGCGAACTATCAGGTTCTCGAAACAGCGGAGAACACCTGCTCGACAGGCATTCCGGCCGGTGGAAGCTGCGTACTCCCAGTCGAATTCAATCCCTCCGGTGTCGGGCAGCATACTCACGACCTGACCTTGACGTCGCCCGGCACAGCGAGTCTGAGAATCGTCCAATTGCAAGGAAAGGCCACCGGCGTTGGCCCCGCAAGGGAGCAAAGCCTGAACTTCCAGCCAGTGCCCGCGGGCGAGGCTGAAACTCTTCCGCTCACGCTTACGAACTACGGGGAACCCGGCTCGCCAACTGTTGCCGTGTCTTTCTCAAATCCGAGTTTCTCACTTAAGTCTGCTGGCACTTGTACCGCAGGAATCTCTGAAGGTGAGAGTTGCACCTTAACGATTCAGTTTCTTTCGGCAGCTAAGGGTGGACAAAATGGGCAGATCGTCATAACACCCATCACCGGAGCACCCTCGAAAGTGCCGGTTTCAGGTTCTACTTACTGAGTCTCCGAAAACACAAGCTAAAGAAAAGAAAGAAAGATCACGTTCAGCCCCGAACGCGGCCCCCTGAAAAAGGTGGCGATTTAGCGGGGACGCTGTGGGGACTAGCGGACGTGTGCGCGGCTACAAACCAATGCGAAGCCAGCATTATTCCAAGCCCCTATATTCATTGGGGTTAGTTGATAAATCGCATATCGGTGCGAATTCATGCAAATCGCCGCAAATGGTTTATCAACGCCCTCTCAAGGCGGAGAGTACAGGTTCGATTCCCGTTGACGCTACCAAATCTGCCCGAAATTTGAGTACCTCTCATTCCTGCCAGGCTGGGCAGTCTCGTTTTTCATGGTGTGCGTCCGCAGTTGAGAGATCAGTCTCAATTCGAGACCAGCAAGAGGATCTTGCCGATGCCACCTTTTTCTGCGAGAGCCTGGGCCTCACCCGCATCGCGCAACTGCATGCGGCGACCGATGGGGAGCACGAACTTGCCATCGCGTACGTCGTCTGCGAATTCGCGGACCTTGGATGGATCGGGGTGCGCGAAGACGCGGGTGATTTTCACCGAAGGGTTTTGCGAGCTCGCGCCTTCCGCCAGCACGGAGGCGTACCCAAAGGAGCCGCCGGGCTTGATCTTTGCAATCAGCTTTGCCGCAGTGTTGCCGCCCACGGTATCTGCGATTGCGTCGACCATGCGGAATTCCTGAACTGCTTGCTCGTCGTCGATCGCCAGGGTACCTGCAACGCCGAGAGAGCGGGCTTCCTCCAAATCTTTGCGTCGAACGCCTGCGAATACTTGCGCTCCTATCTTCTTGGCCGAATGGACTGCGGCGCGGCCAACGCTGCCCAGAGCTCCGGTGATCAGAACGACCTGTCCTTTTTGCACGTTGGTGGCATGCCGCACGAGCTGATCTCCGGTGAGTGCGATCAGGGGTATGGCGGCGGCGTCGGCGAGATCGAGGCCGTCGGGCAGATGGGTGACGTCCGAATCAGCCACCGCTACCAACTCGGCATAGGTCGCAGTGGATAGAGCGAGAACGCGGTCGCCTGGCTTGAAGTGCTTCACGTTTGCGCCGACCGCCCGTACGACGCCACTCACATCGCGGCCGAGAATTGCGGGGAACGACAACGGGAAATCCCTTTGCCTTGCCCCCGAGCGGACTTTCCAGTCGATGGGATTCACACTTGCAGCGGCCGCGGCGATGAGGACCGTGTCCCCGCTCACCTGCGGTTCGGGAACATTTTCTTCCAACTGTAGCTTCTCAGGACCACCGTATTCATGCAGAACAACTGCCTTCATTGAAAATCTCCTGTGCCCGCCTGGTGAACTTACAGGACTGAGCTTGTTCATGGGATGCGGAATAGCCGATCAGGATTCTGCGGGAGGGGCTGTTCAAAGAAACGGATTTTCGATTCGGAGATCGCCGAACTTCTGGCCGTGTTGCAGATCCTGGCTGAGCAGGACCTCGCATTGCGCTTGCTGCGCCGCGGCGACGATCAGGGAGTCGTACCAGGCGAGTTTGTGGCGCGACTGCAAGTGCAGGGCTTCCAGATACAGCGCGGGCGAGGAGTGGATGGCGAGCAACGGGCGCAGTGTGACCGTGAAGTATTGCTCGGATTCCGACGTGTTCATGGGGCGGGCGAAGCGGCGCAGGGCGACGTTGAGGAATTCCTGCACAACCTGAAAGCTGATGACGCCTTTCTGCGTGGTCAGGGCCTTTCGGATGAGCTGCGAGGCGACAGCGGATTTGGCGGGGGCGGTCTGATCGAAGGAGTACACGAAGATGTTCGTGTCGATGAAGAACCGGCTACCTTCTTTCATTCATCTCGTCCCGGGTGAAACGTCCGCCTGCGTTGACGTGGTGCAGCCGCTGCATGAGCGCGTCGAAGGTCTGAGCGTCTCCGGCACTCGAGGTGAACTGCTCGAGCCATTCGCGAAATGCGGCGTTGAGAGTGGTGCGCTGTGCCTGGGCGATGAGCCGGGCGCGCTCGATGAGATCTTCGTCAGCGCTGAGAGTGACGTTCTTCATGCGATAATAGTGTACACGAAAACAGTGTATATTTTGACGATATTTAGGGAATGCTCGATCAGCGTCGAGAGAACTTGCGACTTTTGGGAAAGCACGATTGAATTCTCTTTCGGCGAGATCACTTAGTTCTAAGTAGCTACTAATCGACTCTCCGTGGTGATATAAAAGACCTTCCACGCAATATGAACGACTCCCGCGCTTGGGCGACGGGGTGTTAAGCGACGGCGGAGATGCGATGACGAAGGTGGCGGCGCAGCGGTTCACGTTTACGCACCAGCAGAGCGCGTCAAACAAGATGCCGCGGGAGATCAACCGGAACCTGATCTTCAACCTGATCCGGACGAAGCAGCCGATCTCTCGCGCCGATCTTGCGCGGGCGTCGCAGCTTCAACGCAGCACGGTCTCGCTCATTGTCGAGGAGCTGTTGGCCGCGCGATGGATCGTCGAGGGATCGATGGGGCATCTGCCCCGCGGCCGGCGGCCTACTTTCCTGCACCTCAACGATGGCCGCGGGGTGATTGCGCTGGATATTCATCCCTCGCAGACGACGCTGGCAGTGGCCGATCTGGGGGGCAAGATCGTTGCTCAGAGCCTGGTGGTGCTGCCGGAGAATCCGAAGAGGGTGATCGCCGCGATTGTGGCGGCGATCCTGAAGATGATGGCCGCGAACAGCGACCGCTCGTTCGATGGAATTGGGATGAGCCTGCCGGGGCGGCTGGATATCCAGATGGAAAAACTCATCTTTGCGCCGAATATCGACTGGCCGATCGGCAGCATTAAATCCAAGGTGGAACAAGCGACGGGCTTGCCGGTCTCGGTCGACAACGTGGCGAACGCCTGCGCGCTCTCCGAGGTCTGGTTTGGCGACAGCGACGGTATCCATGACCTGGTGGCAGTCAATGTTTCCGAAGGGATCGGAACGGGGATCTTCGCCAACGGGAGGATTCTGCGTGGCGAGGGCGGACTGGCGGGCGAGTTCGGTCACGTGCAGATGGAACCGGATGGGATGCTGTGCGGCTGCGGAAATCGCGGATGCTGGGAGACGATTGCGTCGAATCGTGCCGGGGTCCGCTATTACGCGGAGTTTGCGAAGAAGGCGCCGATTTCCTTTGAAGCGGTATTGAAGCTGGCCCAGGCTGGGGACGCGCCGGCAAGAAAGGCGATCGAGAAGATGTGCGCCGCGCTTGGCCGGGGGCTGCGGATGATCGCTTCGGCGCTGGCTCCGAATGAGATTGTGGTGGTTGGCGACATCACAACTGTCTGGTATCTGGCAGGCCCGGTGGTGGAGGCGGAGATGCGGCGGAATCCGCTGGTCAAAGTACCGCATGTGCGCCCGGCGCACGATGGAGGGAAGGCGCGGCTGCGCAGCGCCGTGGCGCTGGTGATGAACGACAATCTCTTATAAGCCGGTTAGCTGCTGACGGTACGCAGCTCTGAGCGCGCTCTAGAAATCCGTCTTCCACTTACGCGGATGCCAGGTGATCGAAACCGCGGCGGTCGTGTCGCTCTGCGGAGTGGGCTCGAGCAGCGGCACGTTCCAGTGTTCGTATTGCACCCAGGCATTCAACTCCGTGTCTTTTCCGAGGCGTTTCAAGACGTTCACGCCGAAGAGATTTTGGGTGGTGCCGCCGGGCGTCTGGTGAGGAAGGGGGGTGCGGCGGGGATAAAGTCTTTGCCCGCTTTGGCGTTGCGATAGTTTAGCTGGATCCATTCGCTGGGGCTGAGGTGGTAGGTGAGCCAGGCCTGGCCACCGGTGGACTCGCGACCGATCCAGTCGCCCATGATGTTGCTCTTGTTGGTGTATCCCTGCGTCTGGATGACTTCCCAGTACATGAAGTTGCCGGCGCTCGCACCGCCGCCGTCGTTGGAGACAGTATTCGAGTAAACGCCCTCGACACGCAGGTCGAGTTTCGGGACTCCCGGAAATTGGGTGAGAAAGATGCCGGAGCGGATGGCTGCCCGGCGCGGTGCGCTAATTGGGTTCACGTCGTCGTGTGCCTCAGAGTCGGCATAGAGGGTGAGCCACTTGCGCACGTAAGGCAGGCGATAGGTGAAGTCAAAGGCGCCGAAGCGGGCGCCGGGATCTTCGCGGCTGAACTTTTCCGCTGCGCTCACGTTCTGGACGCTAAAGAAGCTCTTGAGGAAGCTATGAACGGTAATGGGCACATGGCCCTGGCCGCCCCAGATCACCGTGCGCTCAAAGCCCATCTCGAGATTCTCGGTGGGTTTGAAGGAAATCTTCTCCATATGCACCCACGGCTCGTTGGGGTTGGTATGGCCCTTGAGGCTGCCGACGAAAAAGTCGTAGCGGAAGGGCCCCGTGATCCGAGAAAGGCCGGGAATGCGAAAGGGCTCGACGCGATCGATGCGGAACGAGTAGATGTTCTCGGCATTATTGCTCCACGCAAAGGCGCCGCCCTCTGCCGGGCCGAGCCAGGCATCGGTCTTGCCGAAGGAGATTTCGTGGCCCCAAAGATGGTAGGCGAGATCGGCCTCGACGATGCGGAAGACATTGGTAGAGGGGATCGGGCCCTGGGGAATTACGGCCTGGTTCAAGCCGTAAGGGGTTTCATCTACATTCGACAGCGTCTGGGCGACAGGAATGGAGTAGCCCGCGGCCGACGGGGAGTGCTGGTACTCACCCCGGAAGTAGAGAGAGAAACGATGTGCCTGCGGCCCTGGCGCTAAAGCCGGTGATGAGGTTGAAGCCGGACTCGTAGGGCCGACCATAGTCGTTGATGATCGTGAGTCCCACATGGTAGCTGTCGCGCAGAGGAATACCGGCGATTCCGAGGGGGCGGGTGTAGATGGACTCGATCTCAGCGGTGCCATGCTTCGAGTTGGAGACGGCCTCGATGTCGGGATTCACTTCGTCCTGCAAGGCCTGGAAGATCGCCCGCGCCTCGTCGTCATCGCTGTTGTTGATCTTGTCGGCGGAGCGCTCGAGGATGTGCGCGAGACTGAGGCGCGTCCAAGGGCGGAGGTCGAGAAACGCCGAATCGATATAGCCCTTGGAGAAAAGGCGCAGCGCCGCCGGATACACCCAGCTGTCGACGGGAATGTAGGTTGATCCAGCCGCAGTGATGTAGCGGGCTGGAGCGGCAGGCGCGTAGGCTGGAGCGGCTTGCGGAGCGAGGGCTGGATTGGGGTCAGCATCGGGTTGCACGGGCGTAAGTTCTGAGACCGGAGAGGTTGCGGCCGCCGCGAGATCGTCAAGCTTCGTTGAAGAAACGCCGGCGGCGCCTGGATCGATCGGCTCCGCGGCGCGCATTTGTGCCTGTGCGACCACCAGCTTTACCGAAAAAACAGCGACAACCGCAAAGACGGAAAACGTACGAGGACGACTACTCAAATGCACCTCATCGAACCGGAACGCTGAAACGGACTGCGTCTCCAGTCTAATATCCGGCGAGGGTTATTCGCGATTGCGAGGGGAGCGTTTCTTTTCGCTTTGAAGAGCAGAGTCGACATCGCGATTGAAATTGTCGATGAGCGTTTGCTTCCACGATGGCGAAAAGAGTCCTTTGGCGGCGAGGTGGGCTTCCATTTTGGCGATCGCATCGGGATATTTGCCGGGGCCTGCTTTTGTCCCGGGCCAATGAGGGAGCGAGATGGTCTGGATGAGGGTAGGGCCGCCGCCGTGGCGGGCCTTATGGATCGACTCGTACGCGACTCGATAGATGGCGACGACGTCGTTGGCGTCGACGGGAATTACGGGAAGCTCGCAAGGATTCCCGTCGCTCAAAAGGCTGGTAAAGGCCTTCTCTTTCTTTGCGGATGCGGTTTTGGCTGAGACCCTAGCGTGCACCAGGACGAGCAAAGGCAGGCAGTGCCTGGCGGCGAAGCGGAGAGCCTCTTGCCATCGCGGGCCTGAGTCGGAAGTGTCGCCGCAGAAGGCGATGACGATGTTGCCAGATTTCCCGGCTTGCAACGCAAGTGCGACGCCGGAGGCGAGGTTGAGTTGGGCGGCTGGGTTCGCCGCGCTGGGGACGATGTGAAACGGCGAATGGTTTGTCGTGAGATCGGGGGCGACCGCCTGGTGCGAGGCCGGGACCTTGTTGGTTTCATTCGCGAGAAGTTTGGAGAAGATCGAGGCGAGCGGCATTCCTTTGACGAATTTGCCGAGGACGTCATTCTGAAGCGGGAGAAGCCAGTCGTCGCGGCGAAGATCCAGAGCCGCGCCGACGGCGGCTGCTTCTCCTACGAAAACGGGCGCGGCTTTACCTTTCACGCCGCGCAGCTCATCAGCGCGCTCGCTGAGTAGACGGCATTGCAGCATCGTCGAGTAGAGCTGTTTAAGTTTCGCGTCGCTGATCAAAGGATTGCTTGCTGCTGGAGCGTCCTCGTTTGTGGAAGGCGAGCTTTTCCCGCGCTTCTTTCTGACCGCAGTTGGCATTTAAGGGGATGTCCTCGAAAGTCGCAATTGTAAACCACGAACGATAAGCCGGCCGTCATCAATGCTGTTGACGGATGTGGGTCGATTTCAACAGTTTTGTGAAAAAGCCTGTGTATTACGCGGTGCAAGTGAGTCGAAACGCAGCAATGACGGTAGTTTCAACACTCTGCACTGTTTCTGTTGCGGAAGCCGGATGCGTTCATGTTATGTGGAGTAGTCGGCGTTAATGGCGACGTACTCTTTGGTGAGGTCGCATGTCCAGAAGCGGCACGTGCCGGCACCGATGCCGAGATCGATGCGTACGTGGTACTCGCTTTGCTTGAGGTGGAGGTGAGCGGCGTGTTCATCCATTAAGGGTGAGCGGCCACCGGCACGACAGATCTCGTGGGCGCCGAACCAGATGTTGATTTTGCCGGGGTCGATGGCGACTCCGGAATAGCCGATGGCGGCGAGGATGCGGCCCCAATTGGGATCATTGCCTGCCCAGGCGGTTTTGACGAGCGGGGAGTGGGCGATCGATCGTGCAACGGTGAGCGCGTCGGCGTCGGAGGGCGCGCCCTCGATGCGGAGCTCAACGACGTGAGTGACGCCTTCGCCGTCGGCGACGATCTGTTTGGCGAGATCGGTGCAGACGGCGGTGAGTGCTTCGCGGAATTCAGAATGGTTCGCATCGATGGCGACGCCGCTTGCTCCTGACGCGAGCAGGAGCACGGTGTCGTTGGTGGAAGTGTCGCCGTCGATCGAGATGCGGTTGAAGCTCACCTCGACGGAGTCGCGCAGGAGCGTCTGCAGTGCCGATGGCTCGATCGCGGCGTCGGTGAAGATGTAGGCGAGCATCGTGGCGTGAGGCACGAGCTGAGGGTGGATCATGCCTGCGCCTTTACAGGTTGCGACGATCTTGACCTGCTTGCTGCCGACGGCGAAGTGGCGGGCGCTCACTTTGCGACGCGTGTCGGTGGTGAGGATGGCGTGGGCGAATTGATCGAAGTGGCCGCTTGTTTTGCCTAAGGCCGCTTTGGCTTCGGGGAGCGCTGCGATGAGTTTTTCGCCGGGAAGCGGGACGCCGATGATTCCGGTAGAGGAGGGAAAAGTCTCTTGTGTCGCGCAGCCGAAGGCAGTGGCTGCGTGCGCGCAGACTTCGCGGCAGGTGGCGATTCCGGCGTCTCCAGTGGCACAGTTGGCATTGCCGGCGTTGACGGCGACGACTTTGACGCGGCCGTGCGACTGCAGAAGGTGTTCGCGGCCGACGATGATGGGGGCGGCGACGACGCGATTGCTGGTAAACATCGCCGCGGCGGAGGCGCTTTCGTCGGCGACCGCTATGGCAAAGTCGGGTTTGCCGCTGGGCTTGAGGCCAGCTTTGACGGCGGCGAACTGGAATCCGGAGGGGAGAAGGAAGTCGGGCAGATGCGGCGATGAGTTCATTGCAGACTTTACTGTATCAATAGGAAGAGCACGGAGTGAGAGGGCGAGGGATTGAAGGAAAAAGCGGTCGAAAAGAGAGATAGGGCGGGAGATGAATCTGCGGTGAACGAGATAGAAACATTTCTCACCATGCAACATGTGGATGTGGCGCGTGGCGATGCGGTCGTGCTGCATGACGTGAGCCTGGGGATTGGTGTCGGTGAGCATGTGGCGATCCTGGGACCGAATGGGTGCGGCAAATCGACTCTGATCAAGACACTGACCTGCGAGTGCTATCCGATTGCGCAGCCGCAGACGGTGGTCCGGCTCTTTGGGCGGGAGCGCTGGGACATCTCGCAGCTACGACGGCGGCTGGGCGTGGTTTCGGCAGACTTGCCGGGAGAGCGGACTCCGGTGACGTTGGGGCGGGATGTGGTTGTTTCGGGATTCTTCTCGGCCTCGACGTTGTGGCCGAATCTGCATGTGACCGAAGAGATGCGTGAGAGCGCGGCCGAGGCAATGGCGCTGATGCAGGCCGAGCACCTGGCAGGCAAGTTGGTTGGGCAGATGTCGGCCGGGGAGCAGCGGCGCATCATGATTGCGCGGGCGCTGGTGCATCGTCCGCAGATGCTGTTGCTCGACGAGCCGTCGAACGCGCTTGACCTGGCCGCGCAGCGAGAGCTTCGCGAGGCGCTGCGGCATGTGGCGCGGCAGGGTGTGGGGATCCTGATGGTGACACACCACCTGGCCGACATCTTGCCGGAGATCGATCGCGTGATCCTGATGAAGGAAGGCAGGATCTTTGCCGATGGCGCGAAGGAAGAACTGCTCACGCGGGAGATGTTGAGTGATTTGTTTGGCGTCGATCTGGAACTGACGGAGAGGCACGGATATTTTCATTCGTCGTGACAGGAAGGTAGCGTAGGCGGTGTGGAAAGAGTCTAGGCGTGGGAAAAGGGTTGGGTTTGTGCTGAAGGTTGTTGCCTCAGGCTCTCGTCGATGTGTCTCACAATCGCTTTGGCGGTCTGGTCCCAGTTGAGAAGTTGTTCGAAGCGGTCGCGGCCGGCTAACGCCATCTCTCGATACGCAGATGGATTTTGCCATAGCGCCAGGACGCGTTCGACATAATTGCTGGCTGGAGCTGTGGGATCCATCAGAATTCCTGTTTTGTTATCTACGATCACCGACGGAAGTGCGTGGACCGCCCGCGAAATCGGCGGCAACGCGAAGGCCTGCGCCTCGGCAAAGACGACGCCGAAGCATTCAGCGGTAGTAGGAACGAGGAAGAAGTGCGACCGCTCAAAGAGCTGAATCAGCGTGGTCTTTTGTTCGGGATTGTTCTGGTGAAGAACTCCGTGGACGGTCACGAAGGAGTTTGTTTCGGGAGCGAGGCTGGGAGTGCAACCTACGATGTGCAGGCGCACTTTTTGGCCTTTTGCGTGGAGTAAGGCGGCAACCTCGACGGCCAGCGGGCCACCTTTGCGTTCCCAATCTTTGCCTACATAGAGTAGTTCGATCCGATCGTTTCTTCGTGCGGCGAGAGTCTGGAGAACTTCTTCGCGTGGGCGTTCTGGAATCAGGTTTGACCCCAGCGGGGTCACGTGGAGTCGTTCGCGCAGCCTCTCACCGCCCGCGTAGAGTCGCATTGCCTCGGAGATTGCCCACTCCGAGCCGAAGAATAGTCCATCGAGACGCTTTGCCGCATTGGCTTCCTGCTCGGCGAACCATGCCATCTTTATGGGACGAGTGCGTGAACCTGTGTATGCTTCCTGCCACGCGAGCCACGGGGCATCGCTGAAAAGAAATACGGGCTTGCCGGGGCGATCGAGAAAGGCCACGCATTGGCTGGAGATTGAGAGCACCGCGTCTGGGTGGACGCGATCGATTTCCGCCTGCACTTCGCGCGCATTTTTCTTGAGGGTTGCTTTGGTCATCCACAGCGGATAGCGAAGAGGATCTTTGTAATGGCGCAATCGGCGTGCAAGGTCGATGGGATTGCGGGAAGGCCGGCTTGGCCGAAAGACGGTCAAACGATCGACGTGCCGCGCCAGTGCTTCGCGCAGAGCGAAGACGGTCCCGCTCCAGGATTTTATGCTGTTGGGATCCTCGACGGTGACCAACAGCAGGTGCTTCAGGCGGGCCGGCATCAGGGGAAATTATATGCGGTCAACATGGAGAGGATTGGCGTTCGCGGGTCAAAAGGGGGCAGGAGGGGGCGCGGGAGGGGGCGCGGGAGGGCAGGCTTCGCTGCACATTCGATGTGTTCAAAAATGACGGTCGTCGGAGGCAACGAAGAGCTTGCAATCCACAGGAGGACTCGTTAGTCTGCGGTTACACGGGAAAGGAGGATGATCCAGCCTATGACAAGTTCCGATGGTAGTAGTTGTGGCAGTTCAATACGTGAGGTGACTGAGGCTTAGAGCATTCCCGCTCTCAAGTGCGAAATCAGGATGTTCGAGTCCGCGCTGAAATGTGCTCTGTAGGCTTTTCCTTGAGAGAAAAGCCTGTTGAGATTATCTTTCCAGCGTGGAGCGATCCCGATTCCGCCAAGCCTGGCGATACTTTGCAACGAACTCGCCGAGGCCCGTTCTCAATCGTTTGAAGCGAGAATGCCTCAGGTCAAACTCAACAGCTCACCGATGGGAAGGCCCGCAGCCGCTACTGGTTGCGGGCCTTTTCACTTCTTGCGCATCGCGGGCGATAAACGTGATTTCATCGATGACGCGGCAGGGTTTTGCCTGGATTGAAGAAGATATCAAACGCAAGACGCGCGAGTGCGAGCACAAGGAACCTCAAAGTGAACAGTCGGCTATCCGGGAGCAACGGCACCTCCCCAATCGAGCAAGTCGACCAGCGGCGCGCCCGACTGTGGCACCGACCCTAGAGACACTTCGAGAGCCCTGTCGTTGATGTAAATCAAGATTTTGCGGAATCAGACTGGCCGACTGCCGAATTGAGCGGCGTTCCATCGCAGATCGGGGTTTGATTTTGGGTTGTCGCCGGCGCTGCTCCTCGTCGCGAGGGAATCAGGGTATCCTTTCTCCTGTTGCTGGCGACGAAGTTGTGCGGACTTCAAGGAGTTGTGAACGTGCGTAAATGGGTAGCTTGCGGTTTCGTGTTCTTGATTTCAGCGCTCGGGTTGGGGCAGCAGTCTTCTCCTTCGCGTCCGGCGATTACGGGGATTTCGCATCTGGTGCTTTTCGCGGATGACATTCCCAAGTCGGAGGTGTTCTATGGGACGTTGCTGGGATGGGAGCAGGTTCCAGCGACTGGCGCTGCATCGGGAGTTCGTTTCTACGCGAACCACTTGCAGTATGTCGAGCTCGTGAATGCGCCGAAGCCCGGGATGATGGACCGGTTGGAGAGCGTTGCGTTCGCGACCGGCGATGCCGAGGCCCTGCGCAAGTATCTTGGCGCGCATGGGGTGACGGTGCCGGAGGCAGTGACGACTGAGAGCGATGGCGACCGGAGTTTTGTGGTTCTGGATCCTGAGGGAAACAAGGTGGGATTTACGCAGGCGGGCGCGCATCCGCCTGCCTCGCCGGCGAATGTCGCGGGCCGGTTGAGCGGGCACATCATGCACGCGGGATATGTTGTTAGAAACCGCGCGGCGCTGGACCACTTTTACAAGGACTTGCTGGGATTTCACCTTTACTGGCAGGGAGGAAATCCGGCAGACCGAGTGGACTGGGTGATGATGCAGGTGCCGGATGGTACCGACTGGATCGAGTACATGTTGTATTTGCCGGCTGAGCCGTCGCGGGCGCAGCTGGGCAGTGCCAATCACCTGGCGCCGGGCGTGGTTAGCGTTGCGGAGCTACAGAAACAGCTGGAGGGGCGAGGCTGGAAGCCGGCTGCGGGGAAGAACCCTCAGGTGCTGGGCGTGGACGGCAAGATGCAGCTGGACCTGAACGATCCCGATGGAACGCGGGTCGAGTTTATGGAGTTCCTGCCGGTGGCGACGCCTTGCTGCTCTGCCTATACGGGGAAACAGCCCATGGCTTCATCGAGCTGGTAAACGCCGTTCCCGGTTTCGCCGAGGGTCGGCGGTTCAGGCGCGCCGTTCTTTCATGGCTTGGACGGTGTGTGCGAGTCCATTCTCGGAAAAAACATCCTCGATCGCCTCGGCTGCGCTTGCCGCGGCTGAAGAAGCGCGCGTCCACATGGCGGTCTCGTAGTCTCGGACCGCTGTTTTCCAATCTGCGGCTGTCGACAAAGCGAGGGCGAGATCGGCGGCGTCTTGCATGGCGAGGTTCGCGCCATCGCCACCGAAGGGTGACATGACGTGAGCGGCATCGCCGAGCAACGTTACGCCGGGACGATGTTCCCATCGATGACTGATCGGGAGAGCGTAGATTGGGCGGGGTACGATTCTTTCGCCGGATGCGGCGCCGGCGGCGATGAGCTGCAGCAGGTCCGGAGACCAGTCGCTGAAGCAGGTGATCAGACTGGCGGCTACGTCTTCGTTTGACGACCAGTCGAGTTCGCTGGTGTCGATCCAGTTCTCAGGTGCACGCATGGCTGCGTAGATGCCGAGGTGGGCGTTGGCGTTTCGATGGCCGATGATGGCTTTGGAATCTCCGAGAGCAAACATCAATCCTCGACCGACAAGCTGTGCCAAGCGTGGATGTCTTGTGTCGGCATCGGCGATGCCGACCTCTACGAAGATCACGCCGGTGTAGAGGGGGCGCGCAGCAGAGACGAGGGGCCGTACCCGAGACCACGTGCCGTCGGCCCCGACAATGAGATCAAACTGCGCTCGCTCGCCGTTCTGGAAGACAAGCTCGTTGCTTCCGTCTGGCCTGGGCTGGATGGTGCTGACTTGGTGGTTCCAGGTGACTAAGCCGGCGGGAAGGGAATCGAGCAGCATCTGACGGAGCTGGCCGCGATCGACCTCGGGGCGATCGCGTCCGGCGACATCGGTATCGCTAAATATCAATGCGCCGTGTTTGTCGTAGATGCGCGACTCCTGGTCCTCGTAACGGGCGATGCGCTTGAACTCGGAGGTGAGTCCGGCGGCCTGGATCGCGAACTGACCCGATTCCGCGTGCATGTCGAGGGACCCGCCCTGCGGGCGGACCGCCGGGGATGCCTCGCGCTCAAAGACGGCCGCGCGAATGCCGTGGATGCTTAGAATGCGGGCGAGGGTGAGACCGCCGGGGCCGGCTCCGATGATGGCGATTCGAGGTTGTTGTTGCATGGTGTCTCTCAAATACATAGGTACCTATTCAATAAATATAGGCTACTATCTATGTGGAGATCAACATGGACGCAGAAATCTTTCGAATGCCGGGGCATCTGATCAGCCGGTCGGCCCGTCTGCTGGCTCGATGGGGTGACCAACGGTTTCAGGAATTGGGCCTGGCGATCGCGCAGGTGCCGGTGCTCTACGCCTTGAGGGAGGGAGCTTCGCTGACGCAGAAGGAGCTTGCCAGTCTCGCCCGAATCGAACAGCCTACGATGGCGCAACTGCTGGGCCGGATGGAACGGGATGGGTTGATCCTGCGCGCCGCGAACCCGGATGATCAGCGCAGCAGCCTGATCTCGCTCACCAAGCGGGCGCGCAAGAGATTGCCCCGCGCCAAGGAGATCCTGCTGGAGGGCAATGCCGAAGCTTTGCGTGGATTTACCGAGGAGGAAGTGGCGACCCTATGCGGGTTGCTTCGCCGCGTGGTGAAGAACCTCGATCCGGATGCGGATTTGCCTAGCTGAGCGGGTTGCGATCGTGAGAGCGTTTACGAGTCTTTTGCCGGGGCGAAGAACGTTGGCAGGCTCACTGAAGTTTCATCCTCGAACCTGGCGTGGTCGCCTGTATCGATGGTTCGCCGCAACTTCTCCAACGCGGCCTTCATCTCGGTTGCGCTTTGATAGCGCAGGTTACGGTCTTTCTGAAGGGCTCTGTTGAGAATGGACTCGAATCCTGTCGGGAGCTCGGAGTTCAATTGCAGCGCCGATTTCGGCGCACTCTCGAGCACCTGCTTGAAGATGTGTGCGGGACTGTTGCCCTGGAATGGTGGGACGCCAGTGCACATCTCATACAACACCGTACCCAGCGAGAAGAGGTCGGCGCGGGCATCCAGTTCCTGGCCATTGATCTGCTCGGGGGACGTGTATGCTTCGTGGCCGAGGACTTCGTGGTTCGACGAAACAGAGTTGTTGACAGTCTTTGCTAATCCAAAGTCGAGAAGCTTGGCCTGGCTGCGCTTCGTCACGATAATCGTGGAGGCCTTGATATTGCCATGGACGACGCCCTTGGCATGTGCAGCGTGGAGCGCGTCGGCAATCTCAATTGCCAGGTTGAAGATGGTTGGGGTTTCGAGGGGTTTTGCGGCGATGAAGAGCTTGAGGATCACGCCTTCTAGAAACTCCGTGGCGAAAAACGTCTGCCCATTGAGCACGTCAATGTCATAGATGGGGCAGATACTGGGGTGATTGAGCGCCGATAGCGCCAGGGCACTGCGCTGGAATCGGGCCAGGGCCTTGGGATCGCGAGCTATCTCTTCGGGCAGGAACTTGAGGGCGACGAAACGGTGGAGGCGGGTGTCCACAGCCTTGTAGACGATTCCCGTGCCTCCGTGGCCGAGTTTCTCGACGATGCGGTAGTGGGAGATGGCTGTGTCGGTCATGTGTCTTTGATGCGTGAAACCGATGCGATGCGTGAAATGATGCCCGAAAGGAATGCCCAATGATAGGGCTGGCACGGGCGCGGGTCAATTGGTACTGAAGTTCAGGGACAGACGAAGACTGTTGTTACCGAAGTTCCTCTCGATGCGGTATATCTTCTCAAGGGAAGAAAGACGGGTGGAAGAAAGACGGGTGGGAGAGGGCGGTTGGTGATGCGAGCGATACTCTCTGTTTGGCTGGTGATGCTCTCGGTTGCGGGTTGGGGGCAGGCTACGCCGCCGGACCCGGTTCCGACTCCGGCTCCGGCATCGGCCAATCCTGCGGACGCGGACGAGACGCAGGGAGCGGTAACGACGCTCAAGGTAGTTACGCGGCTGGTGGCGATCTCCGCAGTCGTGAAGAGTAAAGATGGGGAGTCGAAGACGGGGCTGACGAAGGACGACTTCGTACTGAAGCAGGACGGCAAGGAAATGCCGATCCATTATTTCTCCCAGGGGTCCGATCTGCCCTTAACGATTGCCTTGATGGTGGATACGAGCGGAAGCCAGCGGACCTTCATTGGGGATGAATCGCTGGCGAGCGATGTTTTCTTCGCGACGATGCTGGGGCGGAAGGAAGACCGCGCGATGCTGGTGGAGTTTGGCAATAGCGTGCGGCTGCTGCAAGGCATGACGAACTCCGCGAGCTCGTTGCATCTGGCGCTGTCGGGGCTGAGCCCACGCGCCGCACTGGTGGGAGGAACGCTGCTGAACGACGCGGTTTACGCGGTCGCGAAGGACGCTCTGGCGAAAGAGACAGGGCGCAAGGCGATGGTGATTCTCACTGACGGCGGCGACAACGGAAGCCGGAGGTCGCTCGCCGAAGCGGTCGAACAGGCGCAGCGCGGGGACGTTCAGATCTACTCGATCCTTTACAGCGCGTGGGCTGGCTTTAGCGACAGTGCGCGGCCGTCGGGGATTGATCCGGGGCAGGCTGCGTTGCAGAAGTTCTCGGAGAGCACGGGCGGGCGGGTGTTTACGGTTTCGCGGACGATGGGTCTGCGAGAGATATTTGCCGAGATCGCGCGAGAGTTGCGATTGCAATATGAGCTTGGCTATACGCCGCCCGGCGACACACAACCGAACAGCTATCACAAGCTGGAGTTGAAGGCGAAGGACAAGAAGCTGACGGTGCAGGCGCGGAAAGGGTTCTTCGCGCCGCCATAAACCTCAGCCGTTGCACAGGGCAGCGACGGACGCGTTCGCTCATCGAGAGTGGTTTTCACGGCGACACGGTAGCGCTGTAGATCAGCGCTCTTTGCCGCCGTAGTTTTGAATGTAGGTGTCGCGAGGAAATCCTTTGCGGCGTAACTTTTTCTCAAGTGAGAGTGCTTCGTCGCGGTCCATCGTTCCACCGATCGATACCAGATAGGGGGCAGCCGGGTTGGGCCGGAAGACCTCGACCTGAAGCTCCGAGTGGCGATGGGTCAACTGGGCGGCCTTGTTTTCGGCCTGCTGTTCGTTCCTATAGGTGTAGGCAATCACTCGCCATTGACCGTGAACGGGCGCAGGTTGCGTTGCCTGGACTGGCGGAGGAACTGGTGCGGGCGAGTTCTTGATGGTCGAGTTGGGTGAGCTTGCGGGGTTGACTGAGGTGGCAGAGGCTGGTGGCGAGGCGATGCTGGACGTCGCAGGCGCGCTGGGCAGGAACTGCCACGAAATAGCCATAATCACGAGCACGGCTACACCTAATGCGATCGCAATTAGGCGGACCTTGCGCGGTAGATCATTCAGGTCACTTCTCTTCAAGAAGAGAAGGACCTTCTGCGGTGTTTCCCTCGGTCGTGCCCAATAGCGGCGATTCCGCTAAAGCTGGCGAGGCTTCGGACGGGGTAGCGGTTGGTGCGGACGATGCAACGACTGCCTCGCGAATTGTCAGGGAGCGCGGGAACCGTCTCGAGTGCGGCAGCAATCTCCGTGAGGCCCCACTCACCGCTGATTCCTTTCGAGACGATTCGATCAAACGGAGCTGGTAGGTGGCGTTCCGTTGCGGCATCGAGAGTTCGCTCCTGCGTGAGTGCCTGTAGCAGCAGGACAGCCAAGTCATGGACATCCTGTTTCTTTGACTCTTGTCCACTATCCCCTTCGGGAGCGTCGTGGATGCAGTCACATTGCAATTTCACTACCTCGCCCACGGCAACCACGTGGAGAGGATGGACGCTTCCATGGATGAAGCCCTGAGAGTGAAGCGCCTTCAACACAGACAGTAGACTGGTCGCAATCTGCGCAGCTTCGGGTACGGTCAGTCGCTGTTCCCTCAAGACATCGACGAGGTTGGCGTCGACCGGCTCCATCACGGCATAGACCAGAGAGGACTCATCGACAACGACCTGACCGAGGTCTTCCAACTTCAAGATGTTCGGATGGTTGAGTGCTGCGACTCCACGCCAACGGGAAAGGATGTCGTCCTCGCCCGCCCGGGAATCGACCAGCCGAAGGACGCGCTGAAGTCCGTCTTCGGTCGAGGTGCTGAAGAATGCACTGCTACCCTCCAGCCGCAAGAGCCGGGTGAGGGGGAATATTCCATCGATGGTTGTACCTTCGTAAGCCGTCCACAGTTGCATACGCAATCCCTATTGCACGATCCCTTCAGATAAAGTTTTCAATCCGACAGCCTTCGCTGCGGACAAGGCGAAATCCATTGGATGCCGCGAAATCCTCATGGTGCGGGGATTATTAGCAAGCATCCATTATCGACCCTTAAGGCCCACCTCGGGCCAGGGGTTGGCGATTTTCCTTTGGCTCCGGTCTTACAATGAAGTCATGGAACCTTTGGTGATTGCGGGCAAGGCCTTTCAGTCGCGGCTGATCGTTGGCACCGGCAAGTATAAGGATGGACGGGAGACGCAGGCGGCGATTGAGGCCTCGGGTGCGGAGATGGTGACGGTCGCGGTCCGGCGGGTCAATCTCGACCGGTCGAAGGAATCGCTGCTCGACTTCATCGATCCGCAACGGTACTTTTTGTTGCCGAATACGGCGGGCTGCTACACGGCGGACGAGGCGATCCGCGCGGCGCGGCTGGGGCGCGAGGTTGGGTTGTCCGACTGGGTCAAGATCGAGGTCATTGGCGACCAGGCGACTTTGTATCCGGACATTCAGGCGACGCTTGAGGCGACGCGGGTCTTGGTGAAGGAAGGATTCACGGTGCTGCCTTACACCTCGGACGATATCGTCTTTGCGCGGCGGCTTATCGATGTGGGCGCCGCGGCGGTGATGCCGCTGGGTGCTCCGATTGGGAGCGGTTTGGGAATCCAAAACACGGCGAACCTCCAGATTCTGCGGGAACGAATCACGGAGGTGCCTCTGATTATCGATGCGGGGGTGGGGACGGCTTCCGATGCGGCGATTGCGATGGAGCTGGGTGCCGATGCGGTGCTCATGAACACTGGGATCGCGGCGGCGCAGAAGCCGGTGCTGATGGCCGAGGCTATGTGCCACGCGGTGCTGGCGGGGCGGCAGGCTTATGTTGCCGGGCGCATGCCGCGGAAACTTTATGCGACAGCGAGCTCGCCGCTTGAGGGGATTTCGAAGTAGGTTTTGAAGAATCGAAGACAAAAGATGCTACTGCGGGCGACTGCGGCAGCATCTTTTTGCTTATGGAGTTGAGAATTCCGGCTCGTCGTCGATGAGCAGGCCCATGACCTGCCTTTCGAAAAGGCGTTTGTAGATGCCTCCCGATCTCTGCACGAGTTCCTCGTGGGTGCCTTCCTCGACGACCTCGCCGCGATCAAATACCAGAATGCGATCGAGCATGCGGACGGTCGAAAGCCGATGCGCGATCACGATGGCGGTGCGTCCGGCGATGAGCCGCTCCATGGCCTCCTGAATCAAGGCTTCGGATTCGGAGTCGAGACTGGATGTGGCCTCGTCGAGGACCAATATCGGCGTATCGGCGAGGAAGGCGCGGGCGAGCGCGACCCTTTGCCGCTCGCCGCCTGACAGCTTTACGCCGCGTTCTCCGACCAATGTGGCGTAGCCCTTCGGCTGACGGCCAATGAATTCGTCTGCGTTGGCTAGCATAGCGGCTTCCTCCACCTGCCGCGAGGCGGCTTTGGGATGCGCGTAGGCGATGTTTTCCGCCAGCGAGCGATGGAAAAGGACCGGCTCCTGGGGCACGAGCGCGAGCTGCGCGCGCAGCGAGTCTTGAGCGACCTGCGAGATGTCCTGACCGTCGATCAGGATGCGGCCGCCGGAGACGTCGTAGAGGCGGTGCAGCAGCTTGACGAACGTGGTCTTGCCGGAACCGGAATGCCCGACGAGACCGACGCGTTCCCCGGCCTTGATGCGCAGTGAAAAATCGCGGAAGAGGGGTTCAGCGTGTGAGCCGTAGCGGAAGGTGACGCGGTCGAAGACGATCTCCCCTTCGTTCACGCGAATGGGCCGCGCGCCGGGACGGTCGACGACGCCGAGCGGTTGAGAGTGGAACTCGACCATCTCCTCCATCTCGTTGGCGGAGCGCTGCAGATTGCGCACGTGCTGCCCGATGTCGCGCAGGTATCCGTGCACGACGAAGTAGCTGGTCAAGACGAAGGTGACATCGCCCGGGCTCGCCATGCCGCGCCACCACAGGAAGACTGCGTACCCCGTGATGCCGGTGCGCAGAGCGAGCAGCAGCGTGGACTGCAATTGGCCGCTGCGGGTGCCGAGAACCCAGGTGCGAGCGGTGCGGTGCTGCCACTTGACGAGAATTCGCCCGAGGCGCAGGTCTTCTCGCCCCTCGGCGCCGAAAGATTTCACCACCGTGTTGCACGTGATGGCATCGCCCATCGCTCCGCCAATCCTGGTGTCCTGCGTGTTGGAAAGGCGCGCTGCCGGCGCCACGTAACGCAGGGACAACACAATTGAGATACCGACGTAGAGTGTCGATCCCGCGGCGACGATGAGCCCCATGCTCGGCCAGCGCAACCCCATAATTACAGAGGAGCCGGTGAGCACAAGCAGAGCAGGGAACAGCGCGAGCAAGAGCGTGTCGTTCATGAGGTCGACTGCCCACATGCCGCGAGTAATGCGGCGCACGATGGAGCCTGCGAAGTTGTTCGCGTGCCAATCGGTGGAGAAGCGTTGCACCCGCCAGAAAGCGTCGCCGGCGAAGCGCGACATCAACCGCAGCGTCAGGCGGATGATGCCCATGAACGCGGCATAGCGCGCTATCAGAAGCGCGGCTCCTAATCCGGCCATGGCGGCGATCGCGCGCGAAGCGAGGCTCAGGCTGGCTGCGCGCGCGGAGGCGTGGGAGGCAACGGCATCCACCAGGCGTCCGGAGAAGACCGGCAAAAGCAGATCGGCACCCGTGGCGGCGATCATACTGAGGACGATTCCGATCACCACCGTAACTTCGCGTTTCCAGTGGCCGAAGAGGAATGCGAGGACGTCGCGCATTGCGTGTTTGTTGGAGGAAGGATTCATCAGTCACTCGTCGAGAAGAACGGTTTGATGCCGTGGCATTGCCCGGCATCAACAGTCTTCTGGGTGGGAAATGCGACTGTTCCCAAAGCGGGAAAAGCGTGCGAGTCCGATTGAGGGAGGGTGTGCCTCCAGGCCTGCTAACTAACGAGAAGGTAGAGACAAACGGTGGAACCTAGCGTCGCGAGAAGCCCGGAAAGGAGGCCGCCGGCTGCGCATTGGGGTCGCTGGGCATCGAAATATCTATCATCGTGGGCTTCCTTTCGAGAAGTGGATTAGAGAAGTGTAGCAGAGATTTGTCGTTCTCAGAACGTTTGTTGTTTGCCAGCGAGCAAGCGGTTTGCGGCAACATTCCTTTCGGGATGTCGAGCGACTTCTCGGATCGCCCACAATCCTGGCGTAAAATTAGTGGGTTCTGCATGACTTGTCGGCCAATACATTTTCGGCGGACGCCGATGTAACGCGTCGGCATATTGTCGAGTCACGAAGAACAGAGTCATTCAAAGTAGAGAGATGTTTATGCCTTTTCCAATTAAAGTTTGCAGTATCTGCTCGGAAGAGTTTGAGTTGAAGCCGGATAAACCGGGGTTTGCCAATCGTTGCCCGGAATGTAGTGTGGACGACGAAGCCGGCGCGAGCACTCCGCAAGCCGAAGACGCTTTCGAAGATAAGGCTGCGGTGAATGCGGCGCGGCGGAAGGCGATGCGCGAGATGCTTTATAGCAAAGACAGTTGAGCGGCGATTCCTCCGAGCTGTGAGCGTTTGCTATTCGAAGCGGAGCGCTTGTATGGGATCGATGCGTGTCGCTCGACGCGCGGGGATCCAGATTGCGATGAGCGCAACGATGCTGAGCAGGATCGGCGTGGCGATGAATGCCGCCGGGTCCCAGGCCTTGACTCCGAAGAGGAAGCTGGCGAGGAAGCGGGTGAGCCAGAATGCTCCGCCGACTCCGATGACGACGCCGATCAGAGCCAGCGCCATTCCCTGGCGGATGACCATGTTGCGGAGGCTGGAGGCTTGCGCGCCGAGCGCCATGCGGACGCCGATCTCCTGCGTGCGTTGCTGGACGGAGTAGGCCATCAGTCCGTAGATGCCGATGGCAGCCATCAAGAGCGCGGACGAGCCGAAAACGGTAAGCAGCAGCATATTGAAGCGCTGGCGCGAGGTGCTGAGCGCGACGATGTCGTCCATCGAGCGGATGTGGCCGACTGGCAGTCCTCCGCTGGCATCGCGGAGTGCGGCCGAGATCGGCGTGACGACCGAATGCGGTTCGACATTGGTGCGCACGATCCACCAGAGCGGCGCGATGCGGGAGTTGAGCGCGGTCATCTTGTCGGGCATTTGTGCGATGGGTACAAACATCGTCGGGGTTCGGATCGCGATTGAGTGCCTGGTCGTGCGTGTCGGCAACGACGCCAACGATCTGGCGCGCCGGCTCCCCGAAGTTCTGGCGCACCAGGGGCGATGAGCAGACGGTCTTTCAATGGATCGCCTGTGGGCCAGTATCGTTTGGCCATGGCTTCATTGATGATGACGACGCCCGGCGCCGAACCATTGTCTTGTTCGGTAAAGTTGCGGCCGCGCAAAAGCGGAATCTTGAAGGTATCGAAGTACCTCCAGGAGATCGAGTTGTAGCCGCCGCCTCCGGTGAAGGGGTTTTTGCCCTTGGGGCGGCCGACGATGTCAAAAGGCAAGCCGAAGCCCCCTTGCATGGGCAGACAACAGGATGCGGCCGCACTGACAACCCCAGGAACCGCTTCTATGCGTTTTGCACCATCGCGTACCAGTTGCCCGACTCCGGCGGTGGTTTGAAAGCGGTCGCCGCTGATCGACATGGTCATGGTGAGTACGTTGCGCGGATCGAAGCCGGGATTGACGGACTCGAGCTTCATGAAGGTGCGAACTAACAGCGCGGAGCCGATCACCAGAATTAGCGCGAGGGCCATCTCCGTTATTACCAGGATCGAGCGTAGCCTGCCGCTGCGAAAGCCGATGCCGGAACGGCTGCTGCTTTCGCTGAGCGTGGCGGCGAGGTTGGGGCTCGATGCGCCGATTGCGGGGAAGAGGCCGAAGAGAACCCCAGTGAGGACCGAGACGCCGAAAGTGAAGAGCAGGACGGTTGGATCGAGAGTCACTCCATTGCCGGTTTCTCCGATTCGGGGAAGATTCCCTGGGTTGACGGCGAGCAGCAGGCGCACGCCAACGAATCCCAAAATGAGGCCTAGAAAGCCACCGGTCAGCGATAGCGTGAGACTCTCGGTCAGTAACTGACGAATGATCTGGCCGCGTCCTGCGCCGAGCGCAGCGCGGGTAGCGAGCTCACGCTTTCTTACCGAGGCGCGCACCAGCAGCAGATTGGCGACGTTGGCGCAGGCAATGAGCAGCACCAGGCCGACCGCGCCGAGCAGAACGAGCAGCGGTTGCCGGCTATCTCCGATGATGGATTCCTGCAGGGGCGCAACTACGAAGCCCTCGTCGGGGCCGAGTGCGCCGGGGTATTCGCGGCGGAACTGATCGGCGGCAAGTTTTAGTTGGGCATTGGCCTGTTGCAGCGTCACACCTGGTTTTAAGCGCCCCGCGACCACGAAGTAATGGGCCATGTCCTGCGAGGTGAGATCAAACTGGAAGGGAAGCCATAGATCTCCCTCCTCTTCCGTCACGAAGTCTTTGCCGATGATGCCGACAACCAGATAGGGCGCGCCATCGATCTGGATCGTCCTTCCAACCACGTCAGATTGCCCGCCGAAGCGCGTCTTCCACAAGCCATAGCTCAGTACGACGACGCGGCCGCCGTTAGGGCTGTCTTCCGCGGCGGTGAAGGTGCGTCCGGCGATGACCGGAGCGCCGAGCATAGCGAAGTAATCCGCGGTGACGTGAATGCCCTGCACCTGCAGTGGATGCTCGCCGCCGGTGAGGTTGAGTCCAGCGCCGCCGGAGTCGTATGCGGCAACTTTGTCGAAGATGCCGGTCTGTTGATGCCAGATGTTGAACTTGGGGATATTCGCGCCGGGCCGGGGGACGGGCGACTGCGGGAAGGTGTTCATGAGCTGAACGAGCGACTGGGGGTCGGGATAAGTGAGCGGCTTGAGCAGCACGGTGTTAATGACGGAGAAGACGGCGGTATTCACGCCGATGCCGACGGCAATGACGATGAGCGCAATGGCGGTGAATGCCGGGGTCTTGGCCAGTGAGCGAAGGACGAAGCGAAGGTCGCGCCAGAGGTCTTCCAGCCAGGGTAGGGAGCGATAACTCCATACGGCTTCGCGGGTCGTGCGGGGATTGCCGAATTTCAACCTGGCTCGGCGTTGGGCCTCCTGAGGCGGAAGGCCACGTGCGGCGTTGGCATCCTGCTCGTGGGCGAGGTGGGAGGAGATCTCTTCGGCGAGGTCTTCGTCTTTCCGCTTGCGGTCCTTATAGCGCTCGATATTCATTTGCTCCCCCTTTTGCTTAGTCGGTGGATTCGCCGAGAATGAGGCCGATAGCGCGGGTCATCTGCCGCCAGCGGCTGGTTGCGGCCGCGAGTTCCTTGCGGCCTTTCGCCGTGAGCCGATAAAACTTTGCCTTACGGTTGTTTTCGCTGACGCCCCACTCGGAGGAGAGCAGGCCGCGATCTTCAAGGCGATGGAGGGCTGGATAGAGCGAGCCCTGCTCGACGTCGAGAGCGTTTTCCGAGGTGTGCTCGATGACCTCGGCGATGGTGTGGCCGTGGGCCGGGCCCATGACCAGGGTGCGCAGGATGAGCATGTCCAGGGTGCCTTGCATGATGTCGGCGGCGGCTGGTTTTCTTATGGTCATGAGGATCTCTCTCCACTCGGATGACTATGGAAGAGAAATATACTCCACTCGGATGACTATGGGAAGGGCTACCTTTTTCCGGGCGTAAGGCGCTTGCCGCCGACGGTTTATGTCGAAGCCTGACGCGCCGAACATTTTCACGGAATCTCTGGGAACCTCGCTGAGCTTTTTGGCGTAGTTGGATGTCATGGCAAATGACTTGCGCTTCGCCGTGCGTATGATCCTTGCCCATCGCTGGTTTTCGGCCGCCGTGGTGGCGACGCTGGCGATGGGCATTGGCCTCAACACGATGGTCTTCACGCTGGTGAACGCGGTGCTGCTCAAACCCGTGGCGGTCCCGGGTGGCGAGCGGCTGGTGGCACTCAGCCATCGCAGTCTGACGCACGGCGAACGATGCAGTGCGCTTCTCGCTGCCGGAACTCCGCGACTATCGCGCGCAGGCCTCCCTCTGGAGTCGCTTGAAGGCGCGAGCAACGAAGGATGGTGTTTTGGGTGAAGCCGGCAATCCGCCACAGGCCTACCAGATGGAGCGGGCGTCGTCCGGGATCTTCGACATGCTGCATGTCCACCCGGCACTGGGACGAGGATTTTTACCGGGAGACGACAAGCCGGGTGCGCCCCGGTCGTCCTGCTCGGATACGGCGTATGGAAAGAACGGTATGGTAGCTCTCCAGCGTGATCGGCCGAGCGGTGCGGGTGAATGAAAAGCCGGCGACCATCATCGGCGTGATGCCGGAGGGCTTCAAGTTTCCGTCGAATACGGACTTTTGGATGCCGCTGCTGCCCACTGCCGAATTTAGAAAAACGCGACAACCGCGAGCTCCAGCTCTTTGCAATGCTCAAACCGGGCATCGGAATTGCAACGGCAAGCGCTGAACTAAGCGGCATCGCCAAACGCCTCAGCATGCAGTATCCAGCCACGGACAAGGACCTACCGCCAACGCTGAAACTTTCCATCAGCACTATAACGGCGGCGGCATTCGGCTCATTTTCCTGCTCATGCTTGCCGCGGTGGGGTTCGTGCTTTTGATTGCCTGCGCCAACGTGGCCAATATGATGTTGAGCCGGGCGCTGGGGCGGCAGCGGGAGATGTCGATTCGCACGGCGCTCGGCGCGTCGCGGTGGCGGGTGGTCCGTCAGCTGCTGATCGAAAGCGTACTGCTCAGCACACTTGGCGGTGTTCTCGGACTTGGTCTGGCCGCGGCCGGCAGTGCACTGGTTCGCTCTCTCCACAGCAAACGTGGGCAAGCCATACTGGATACAGTTCACGATGGATTACTCCGTCTTCGGGTATTTTGCCGCGCTGTGCATCGTCAGCGGGTTGCTGTTCGGCGTTGCGCCTGCGCTGCATTCTTCGCGCGTGGAACCGAATGAAGTGCTGAAGGACGGCGCGCGGAGCGTCGGGCAAACATCGCGGGGGCGGGTTTTCCTCGGTGCTGGTTGTTTTTCAATTCGCCCTCACGCTGTGCTGCTCAGTGGAGCCGGCGTCTTCGTTCATAGCCTGATGCTGAGCTCTCGGCCAACCGGTCGGTGCCTGCGGATCAACTGATGACCGCACGCATCGACTTTCCTGAAGATCGCTATAAAGACACCGACTCCCGGCAGCGTTTTTACGATCAACTGTTGCCGCGTCTGCGGCGCTTCCCGGCGTGACGCATGTGGCCCTCACCTCGAATGCTGCCTGGGATGGGAACGGCAGAGCGTGAGGTCGAGATCGAGCACTCTGCGGTCGACGTCAAGGCGAACCGTCCTCAGGTGTCATTCGTGGTGGAGTCGCCCGGCTATTTTGACGCGATTCGTCTGCCTTTGCTGCTGGGCCGCGACTTCGATGACACTGACGGCACGGCCGACCACAAATCGGCGGTCGTCACGCGCGAGTGCGCCGCGCACTTCTGGCCGAATCAAAATGCGATCGGCAAGCGCTTCCGCTTTTACGACGATAAGAACAAGCCGGGCGACTGGATCACCGTCGTCGGCGTGGTCGCGAACATGACTCAGGACCTGAATGAGCAGCACCCCAAGCCGCTGCTCTTTGTGCCCTTCCGGCAGGAGGGCTGGAATGGCATGGCGTTGCTCGTCCAATCTACTGTTGATCCCGACGGCTTCCGTGCGCCGCGCTGTGCAGAACCTCGATAGAGACCTGCCTCTGCGCGACGTTTCCATGCTTACCGAGGCCGTCGATCATCGGGAGTGGTTTCTCCATCTCTTTAGCAGGCTGTTCTCAGGGTTTGCGGGGATCGCGCTGCTGATGGCCTCGGTCGGCTTGTATGCGGTGATTGCGCACGCAACCGGGAGCCGTACCCAGGAGATTGGCGTGCGTATGGCGTTGGGAGCGAACGCGCGCAACATCATGATGCTGGTGATGAAGCGCGGGCTGTGGCAGATTGCCGCAGGGCTTGCTCTTGGGTTGGGTGCTGCTTATCCGGTAACGCGGCTGATGTCGAGCTTGCCGATTGGCGTCTCGTCTTCCAATCCGGCGATCTTTCTAGTGGTCGGAAGCGTGTTGGCCGGTGTAGGTCTGTTTGCCTGCTGGCTGCCGGCGCGGAGAGCGGCGGGGCTGGATCCAGTCAAAGCTATTCGCTACGAATAGACTTATATGCTGTTCGGGCTGAACGGCGTATTCATCTCAGTACTACTCTGCTCTCAGGGCTTCTACCGGATTTATCGCTGCTGCGCGGCGGGCGGGGAGATAGCTGGCGAATGCGGCGGCGGCTGCGAGGACCAGCGGCACGGTGATGTAGGTGATGGGGTCGAGTGGGCTGATGTTAAATAGCAGCGACTTCATGAATTGCGTCAGTGCGGCTGCGGTGCCGATGCCGATGGCGACTCCGACGGCTGTGAGCAGGAGCGCGGAGCGGACGAACATCCACTTGAGCTCGCTCTTTGTTGCGCCCAGCGCCATGCGGATGCCGATCTCGCGGGTGCGCTGCGAGACGGCGTAGGAGATCACGCCGTAGATGCCGAGGATTCCGAGCGCGAGCGCCATGGCCCCGGCGATGGCGAGCATCACGAGCGTGAATGAGGTCCTGCGCCATGGAATCGCCGTAGAGGTCTTGCATGGTCATGATTCCCGCGACGGGGAGATTTGCATTCACCGACCAGACCGCCTGCTGCATTTCGTTGATGAGGGGTTGTGTGCCGGCGCGGTCGGTGCGCATGACGAAGAACATGGAGCGTCTCGCGTCAAAGCTGCCGGGACCGTAGATGTCGTGCATCATCGACGGCCAGTAGACGGTGGCGGGAGATTCTGGTCGACGCCGTTTTCGCGGACGTCCTGCACCACGCCGACGATCTCATGCCAGGGCATGCTCTGCCACTCGCGGAAGTGCTTGCCGATGGCCGCCGCTGGGCGAGCCCGAATAGTTTCGCGGGCGAGGCTCTCTGAGACCATCCCCACCGGCCTCGAGCCGTAGACATCCGCCCATGCGAAGTCGCGTCCGGCGACGATCTTCGTGCCGGCGGTGCGGAAGTATCCGGGAGAGACATAGTTGAAGAGGCGCATCGGAGGCACGTCGTCGTCATAACTCTTGCCTTCGACGGTGATTTCATTCCAGTTCGGTTCGACTCCGCTCCGTCGGAACGGATGCTGTGAAGCCAACCGAGGAGACGCCTGGGATTGCGGCAGAGTTTGTCGAGCGACCTGTTCTGCATGCGTGTGACGGCGACTGGATCGTGGACAAGGCTGTCCGGAATGGAGAGGCGCATGATCTGGAGGTGATTCGGGATCGGAGAAGCCGGGCTCGACGTTGCGCATCGCCGCGAAGGTGCGGATCATGAGCACCGCGCTGATGAGCAGCACCAGCGCCATGGCGACCTGGGCGACGACGAGGATATTGCGGCCGCGCTGGCGCTCCCGGCTGGCGCTCGCGGTGCGCGTCGCGCCGGAGCAGTGGCAGTGCCTTGCGGCGAGAAGACATAGCGCAAGCGGGAATAAAGCCGAAAGCAATCCGCAGAGCACAGAGAGCGCGAGCGTGAAGGCGAGCGAACGGGCATCGAGCGAGATCTCGCTGAGACGCGGCAGATTGGCGGGCCCGAATGCGATCAACAGGCGTAGGCCGGCACACGCGACGGCGAGCGCCGAGCACGCCGCCGAGCAGGCCCGAGGGTGAGGCTTTCGAGCAGCAGCTCGCGCGCAATGCGCGCAGCGGCCCGCTCCAAGGGCGGCGCGAACTGGAGAGCTCCTGCTGGCGGACATCGGCGCGGACGAGAAGAGGTTGGCGACGTTGGTGCAGGCGATGAGCATGACGACGCCGATGGTTCCCATCACCACCCAGAGCACGTTGCCGACGCTGCCGACGACGGCATGCTTTCAAGGGCGAAATGCAGGCGTGATCTTCCAGTTGAGGTAGAAATGCGGATCGGTGCCGGGCCGTTGGTCCAGGTAGTCCATCCAGACGTTGATCAGGCGGGCGACATCGGCGTTGGCCTGCGCGATCGTGACGCCGGGCTTGAGGCGCCCGATGCCGTCGATAGCCAAAGCCCGCGAGGGCTGAGTTTGCCGCGATCGAAGGCGCAAAGGAAGCAGCAGATCGAAATCGTAGATCGACGAATCTTGAATCCGCGCGGCATCACGCCGACGATCTCGCGCGTCTGTGCAGTCGACGCTGATGGTGCGACCGATTACGTTCGGATCGCCGCCGAAGCGTCGCTGCCAATATCCGTAGCTCAACATCACGCGTCCTTGCGCCGTGCGGGTCCTGGTCGGCTGCGGTCAGCCAGCGTCCAGCGACGGGAGGGACGTCGAGGGTTTGCAGAACGCCGTCGGTGATGAATGCGGTGTCGACCTGCTCGGGCTGCGCGATCCAGTGACGCTTGGCGGTTGCCGGTTGCCATACGCCGATGGATTGAAAGGTGCGGTTGTGCCGGGCGAAGGTGAAATACATCGAGGCGGAGAGGCGTAGCTCGTCTGCGAAATTCGGCGAGCCCCGGTGCGCCGGGCGCGTCGAGCCAGAGCGCGACCAATTGCTCAGGATCGGGATAGGGAAGCGGTTTGAGGAGCACGCCATTGATCACGCTGAAGACGGCGGTGTTGGCGCCGATTCCGATGGCGAGAGTGAGAAGCACGGTGACGGCGAATCCGGGAGACTTTGCTCAGGCGGCGGAGGGCGAACTTGAGGTCGGCGAGGATGGATTCGATGCGCGGGCCATTGCCACTCTTCGCGGCTGCGTTCCTGCATGAGCGTGACGTTGCCGAATTCGCGGCGGGCGGATTGCTCGGCTTGCGCGCGGGGCATTCCCTCTTCGCCTCAATTCGTCGGTGCGCTCCTCGATGTGCTCCTGAATGGAGACGGAGAGATCGTCGATAGCGGCGGCGGCGACCGAAGAGCGGTTAAGGGCTTGCATGTGAGTCCTCCTAGGCCTCAGCGGTGGCGAGGACGCGGGTGATTCCGGCGAACATCTTTTCGAAGCTGACGACTTCCTGCTCGAAATGGCGCAGTGCCTGCTTCGGTGAGGCGATAGATTCGTGTGGGGCGGCCTTTGGCGATGTGCCTGTCTCCGATTCGAGCCAGCCTTCGCGGAGCATCCGCTGCAGCGCGGGATAGAGAGAGCCTTCTTCCACCTGAAGGAGGTTTTCGGAGACTTGCTTGATGTGCTTCACGAGCGCGTAGCCGTGCATGGGCTGGCGGCGGAGCGATTGCAGGATCATGATTTCGAGGGCGCCGGGAAAGAGGTCGCGGTGTTCGGGGTTCTTCGCCATGGAATTCAATATACATCTGAAATACCTATTTTGAAAATAGTAATGTTGAGGGGTAAGGTTTGCATTGAATCGCTTCTCCGCCAGGCGGTCGATGCGGAAGCTGTCTCGCGAAGCGGTCACTGACCACTTAGGCGATAGCTCATTTGGTAGATTCAGGACATGCGGGTGGCCGATTGGTGGCGTTTGGCTGAAATTGCTGGATTGCAATTCAGTGCTGTTCGGGAACGGCATCGCAAAGTAGTTTTTTCCGGATCGCTCGTTATCGTTGCCCTGGCGATAAGCTGCTCAGCTCCGAAGAAGCCACCGCTCCTCGATCCTGGGCGTGATCTGATACTTAGGAATGTGACCATTGTTGATACACATGATGGTCATCTCACCCCGCATGCGACGGTCTCGATCAAGGCCGGCAAGATAGTAGAGATCGGGCCAGATCAGGCGCTTCCTCCGATGGCAGGAGCAGTCCCAGTCGTCGATGCTGGGGGCAGATTCCTGGTGCCTGGATTTGTCGACGGGCATACCCACATCGTCCATGGGCCGGAAGCGGCGAAAGATGAGGCCTTGATGTTGGCGAATGGCATCACCGGCATCCGGCAGATGGATGGTACGGCGGAGCTTCTTGAGGAGCGGCGGGAGGGGCGACTTTTCGAATCGACTTTTGCCCCGAAGTTGCTTGCCATGCCGGGCCGAGTGCTGTTGACCACGAATGCCTTTTCGCCGCAGGACGGCGTCGCGGAAGTAGATCGGCAAAAGGCGCAGGGTGCGGACTTCATCAAGGTCGGCCTGGTGCCGCCGCAGACTTTTTACGCAGTGGGCGTCGAGGCGAAAAGGGTTGGGCTGCCCTTCGAGGGGCACTTACCACCTGGCGTCGACGTGGTTGAGGCGGTGAACGCGGGCTACCGCTCTATTGAGCACCTCGGGCCGGGCGCCACAATTTTGGCCGAATGTTCGACAGAGCAAGCTGCGCTTGATCAGGAGACGGCCGCTCATCCGCTGAAGAAGCCTCCGCCAATTCCAGACTTCTTAGTGCAGCTCTTCCTGCACAAGCTTGTGCTCGATCCGCTTCTCGCAGAGATATTCTTTGACAGCGACACGCTCGGACGCATGCAGCGTATCGTCGACAGCTTCGATGAGACCAAATGCCGCAATGTCGCTGCGGCTATCGCGAAGAGCGGTTCCTGGCAGGTCCCGACATTGATTCGCATCCGCACCAGCAACTTCGCCGACGCTCCGGAATTTCGGAGCGATCCGAATTTCAAATATGTCTCTGCCGGAGTACGGAAAGAGTGGATCGACGTTAGTGACAATTTTTCAAAGAAGATCACTCCTGCGCAGAAGGTGACCATTCAAAGGTTCTGGGAGCTTCAGCTCAAGCTGGCGCGGATGCTCGACGAGGCAGGAGTTCCCATGATGACCGGCACCGATTCCGCGGGTGGGGCCATCGTTGCCGGTTTCAGCTTGCACCAGGAATTCGCCCTCCTTGCGCAAGCCGGCTTCAGTCCACTCAAGATTCTGCAGATGACGACACTGAACCCTGCAAAGTTTTACGACCGCGAGGCGACTATGGGGAGCGTCGAGGTCGGCAGGGACGCGGACCTTGTGCTCCTTGATGCTAATCCTATCGAGAGTTCCTTGAATCTGGATCGGATCCATGCGGTTGTACGCAACGGAGTCTTTTACTCGCGAGAGGACCTCGATAAGAAGCTGCTCGACATCGCGCAGGAAGCTTCTGCTACGCGGTGACGTGGGTGGGTGTGATTTCCAATGGTATCGGGCCGAAGCCTGTATAGAGAGCATCGGTGATCGCGCTCTGCCCGGTTTCCGTTGGAGGCGGAGTGGGATTCGGATAGACTCGAATCGAATGCGAGTCTTTGGCATCGACTGCGGTACCGACTGCACTGGCTATGGCGTGGTGGAGTGGGCTGAGTTTGGCGTTGCCGGTAGCCGGGAGCCTTGCCTGGTGGCGCTGGCTTCGGGAGGGATTCGGCTGCCGAAGAGACGACACGATGCCGCAGAAGCTGGGGTTTGTCTACCGCGAGCTCATGCTGCTGCTGGCGGCGCACGAGCCCGAGGTGGTTGCGATCGAGGAAGTGTTTTATTCCGCGAACGTGAAGTCGGCGCTGAAGCTGGGGCAGATTCGTGGCGTGGCGCTGCTTGCGGCGGCGAATTGCGGGCTGCCGGTGGCGGAGTATGCGCCGCTGAAGATCAAGTCTTCCGTGGTGGGTTATGGTCTGGCGCAGAAGGAACAGGTGCAGTTCATGGTGACTCGCTTATTGCGGCTGGAGTGCATTCCCGAGCCGGCGGATGCAGCCGACGCCCTGGCGGTCGCGATCTGCCATCTGCATACCGCCCAAACGCTGGTGGCGCAGACGCCGACGGGGCGGCCGGGTGGGCGATGAACCTGGACGACGATCGGGGGGAAGTGGCTTTGGCGGGATGGCGGTTTGGCGTTCTGCCTGCTTCGGTGGTTGCCCTGGTCTTTAGTGTCTGCGCGGCCGGGGGCTGGGCGCAGACTGCGAATGCGCCGGGGGCGACTGGCGCGCAGGTTGGATTCGCGTATGAAAACAAGCAGTTGCAGCCGGCCAAGTACACCTTTCTGATCGATGAGAGCGGGGCCGGGCACTATCATTCTCAGCCGGGCGACCCGCCGCCGGCGGATACACCTTCGTACCAGACGATGGCTGAAGCGCAGGACCGGCCGGTGCAGCTTTCAAAGCCTGTCGTCCAACAAGTCTTTTCGACAGCGCGGGCGCACAAGTTCTTTGCGATCCAGTGCGAAGACGGCAAAGACAAGGTCGCCTTCCAAGGGATGAAACAGTTGAGCTACCAAGGGCCCGATGGGAGCGGCTCGTGTACTTACAACTGGTCGAAGTCAGCGGCGATCGAGAAGCTCACAACCATCTTCGAGTCGATTGCTTTCACGTTGGAAGAGGGCCGGAGGCTGGAGGTCGAGCACAAGCATGACCGTCTGGCGCTGGATGGCGAGTTGGGGGACCTGCTCAGCGCCGTGAAAGACGGCAGGGCGCTGGAGTTGCAGAGTATTCAGCCGGTGTTGCAAGACATTGCCGAGGACGAGGCAGTGCTGGAGCGGGCGCGGATGCGGGCGAAGAAGCTATTGGACGTGGGGAACACGACCGCTTCATTACGGTAGACGCCATGGGGACGTGAAAGCTAGTTTCACGTGGTAACAGTCTTCGCGTGGCCTTCGCCTGAAATTGCTGTACAAAGCACCAAAATGGGCAGAAACTTCCTAGTATGAGGCGGGTTTGCACTCAGTGTGGCGGTCCAGTTAACACACTGCTCAACGCCTCGAAATGGAGGTGCTGTGATGCGGCACCATAGAGTTCTCAGAAACCTGGCTCGCGGAAGAGTTCGTTTCTCATTCAACCAGGGGCCTGGCTTGGACCGGACCAACCTCACCCTGTTTAGCTTCTTTTTCCTTCTGCTGCTCTCGGCCGCTGTCTCTGCGCGGGCCGACGACCAGATTCGCGCGGTGCGGCTGAGCAACGTGGTGGGTAGCGTGCAGATTCTTGCCGGAACGGAGACGCAGTTTTCTCAGGCCTATCCGAATATGCCGCTGATGCAGGGCTCAACGCTGAAGACGGGTGACGACGGGCGCGTTGAGGTCCAGCTCGAGGACGGCAGTATGATCCGGCTGACGCCAAATTCTTCGGTGGCGATGACGGTGCTGGGCCGGGATTCGGCGGGCAACTCGAAGACCGAGGTCGATGTACTGACGGGCTTGTCCTACATCGAGATGAAGGGGACGGCCAATCAGCGGTTTGTTGTCCACTTTAACGGCAACGAAGTAATTTCAGCTGCGCCGGTGAAGTTTCGGGTGAACCTGGACGCCAATCCGGTCGAGTTTGCGGTATTAGATGGCAGTGCGCATTTGAGCAATGGGACCGCCTACGCGGTGGATGTGCACATGAACGAGACCGTTCGGTTTGATCCAGGCGATAGCACGCGTTACTTGCTGGCTCAGGGCGTCGATCCGGATTCGTGGGACCAGTGGAACGTGGACCGCGACCAGGCGATGAACCAGATGGCGGCGCGGGAGACGCGCGAGGCGATTGGCAGCGGCAATGCCGGTGCGGCTGGCATGAGCGATCTGGATTATTACGGCAATTGGTATTCCTCGAACGGGACTTCTTTCTGGGTTCCGGATGGCGCCGGGGCGGGCTGGGACCCTTACGGCTCGGGCTATTGGGGTAACTATGGCGGGTCGGCTGGATATGTCTGGATATCGGGCTATCCGTGGGGTTGGCTGCCGTATCGTTGCGGAAGCTGGAACTATTTCAACTCGTTCAATCAGTGGGGATGGACTCCCGGCGGCTGCTTCAATAACGCAGGTTGGTATCCGTATTATCCGTACTCGGGGATCGGGAACGTACCGCCGCATTACCATCGGTTGCCACGGCCAACAAGTCCGATCGTGCATCCGGTTCCGGGAAGTGGCTTTCATCCGTTGAAGGCACAGCCGTTGATTGCTGTGAATCGCGGGCCGGAAGCTACAACGTTGACACCTCGTTTGACTGCAACACCCAAGACCGTCGACGTCGGTGGGGGCACAGCGCATTTGATCCCGAAGACGCCGAACCCGACAGCGCTGGCGTACAACCGGGTGGAACGCCCTGTTGCCGGACAGCCGATTTATGAGCGCGCTCCGTATGGTTTGAGCGGGGGACAGCAATTGGGCAATGTGCCGGTTTTTCGGCCGACGGCCCCGATTGGCGGCAATCGTCCCGTGACGCCTTCGTTGCCGAGTTACGGCGGCGGCGCATCAGGATCGCGATCTAGCTTTTCTTCCTCGGCGCCTCGCTCGACCTTTTCCTCGGCGCCTTCGTCGGGAGGATCGTTCCACAGCTCTGGGCCTAGCGCTCCTTCGGCTCCGAGCGGCGGCGGTACTTCACCGGCTGGTGGCGGCCACCCGCGATAGCGCCTTCATGTTTCAGGTTTGAGGCCGTCCCACTTTGGTGGGGCGGCCTTTTCTTTTGGGCTCGTCGCTTAAGCGCTGGTGCTTTCTCGGAGCGCGAGGAAGAGGCGTGCTGCAGCTTCGAGGGCGAGCGCTTCCGCGCGGATCCCGGCGGGAATCTGTGCCTGATTGAATGCAATGGAGATTGCTTCCGGAGAGAATCCGGCGAAGCGGAGGTTGTTGGAGAGGGTCTTGCGCTTCTGGGCAAAAGACTTCTTTAGAAAGCCGACGAATTCAGCAGGATCGACGCCGAGACTCTCATAGCGTGGCTCAAAGGTCAGTCTGAGCACGGTCGAGTGGACATCCGGAGGCGGTGCGAAGGCTGACGGCGGCAGGGTAAAGAGATTGTCGACGCGAGCATAGAGCTGAGTGGTCGCGGTAAGCAGGCCATAGTCGCGAGTGCCGGGCTGCGCGGCGATGCGGTCGGCGACTTCGCGCTGCACCATGATGACCGCACGGTCGATGGCCTGGTGGTGATCGAAGAGGTGAAGCAGGATCTGCGAGGTGATGTAGTAGGGCAGATTGCCGACAATGGCCAGCTTTTCCGGGCTCGCCAGTGCAGAGAGGTCCGTGGTCAGGATGTCCTGCTGGAGGATTTCGAGCTGCGGGTAATCCTGACCTAGTTGTTGGGCGAGGTGTGGGTCGAGTTCGACGGCGATCAGTCGGCGCGCGCGAGTTGCCAGGAGTTTGGTTATCGCGCCTTTGCCGGGACCGATCTCGAGCACGGTGGCTGCCGAGATATCGCCAAGAGCTTCGACGATGGCTAGCGACGCCGATGGGTCGATGAGGAAGTTTTGTCCGAGCTTGGGTTTGCTGGTCATGGGTTATGGGTCATGGGTTATGGATTATGCGCGAACGCGTCGATCGGAATGCCGGTTCCATTGCCGGTGTGTCCGCTGAGATTTAGACTACGCAAGGCGATTCCTTCTCCGCGTCGGACGGAGCGTGCGCCGCCGAGAATGGAGTCGAACGATGCGTATTGTCTTCGCCGCTTCGGAATGCGTTCCTTATGTCAATACTGGCGGCCTGGCGGATGTGATCGGGGCGCTGCCTCGTGAAGTCGCGAAACAGGGGCACCAGGTGACCACCTATCTGCCCTTTTACCGGCAGATGAGCGCCAAGTTAAAGGAGCGCGTGGTTGCAATCAAGAGCCTGACCATTCCGTTCCAATACTACAACCGGTTTGCGACGGTGCTCGATGGCGGCGTACAGGATGGGGTGCAGTACTACTTCATCGATTGCCCGGAGCTTTTTGATCGCGAGTATATCTACGCGACGCCGACGGGCGACTATCAGGACAATTGGGAGCGGTTTGGGCTGTTTTCGCGCGCGGTGCTGGAGAGTGCGAAGGTGTTGGGCGTGCCCGACGTCTTTCATGCGCATGACTGGGAGACGGCGCTGATTCCGATCTATCTGCGGACGAGCTACTACTTCGATCCACTGCTGAGGAGCGCGGGCACGCTGCTGACGGTCCATAACGCGGGGTTTCAAGGATGGTTTCCACCGGTGACGGTGGAGCGGCTGCTGCTGCCATGGGACGTGTACACGCCGGACCGTGCCGAGCACTACAGCCAGCTGAATTTTCTAAAGGGCGGTGTGATGTATTCGGACATCGTATCGACCGTGAGCCGCAAGTATGCCGAAGAGGTGCAGACGGCGGAGTACGGCAGCGGACTGGAGGGCGTTTTCCAGAAGCGCGCGAACGACCTGCATGGAATTATGAACGGCATCGACACGGTGAAGTGGAACCCGGCGACGGACGGCAATATCGCGGCGCACTTCACGGCGGAAAACCTCGAAGGCAAGGCAAGCTGCCGGCGCGACTTGCTGCATGCTTTCGGCCTGACCCACGCGAGCGAGGAGACGCCGGTGCTGGGGATCGTCTCTCGCTTTGCAACGCAAAAGGGTTTTGACCTGCTCGCGCAGATCGCCGATGACCTTGCGGCGGAAGAGATGGTGCTGGTCGTGCTGGGCGATGGCGAGCCTTACTATGAGAACCTGTTTCGGTCGTTGCAGGAGCGGCATCCGGGGAAGGTTTCGGTGCGCGTGCCGTATGATCGCGCGCTGGCGCATAAGGTCGAGGCAGGCGCGGACGCGTTTCTGATGCCTTCGCATTACGAGCCTTGCGGGCTGGGGCAACTGTATGCGCTGCGCTATGGGACGATTCCGATCGTGCGGGCGACGGGCGGGCTGGATGAGGCGGTGGCGGAGTGGAATCCGGAGACGCATGAGGGGACAGGCTTCAAGTTCCACGGTTATGCGCCGGGGGATTTTCTGGCGGCAATTCGTCGGGCGGTTGCGTTGTTTAAGGGCGACAAAGATGGATGGAAGAAGCTGGTGCGGAATGCGATGGCGGAGGACCATTCGTGGACGAAGCCGGCTGGGGAATACATCAAGCTTTATGAGGAAGCGGCGAGAAGGCGGAGTTAAGGGCGCGCGGAAATGAAGATTGACTCTGCGTCCCAAGTTGGTTAAGCTAAGTTAGCAGGCAGGGGGATCTCCATGGCGACCGCGACGGTTACAACTGCGACCATTTTTGAAGCGAAAACAAACTTTTCGGACTTAGTGAAGAAGGCTCAAAAGGGCGAAGAGGTGATTATCACTTCCGGACGCGAGAAGACTCCGGTGGCGAAGCTTGTGGCGATTGAGCCGGTGAAGAAGAAACGGCTTGGCGCGATGTATGACCCCGATTTTGTGATGGGCGAGGGCTTCTGGGAGCCGCTGCCCAAAGGGTGGGACGGGGAAAGTGAGTGCGAATGCGAGTCCTGCTCGACACCCATTCCTTAGTCTGGGCGATTATTTCGCCTCACCTTTTGAGTGCGAGAGCGGCGGCGGCCATAGCGGACGAGTCTTCCTCGATTTTGGTTTCTGCAGCATCGGCGTGGGAGATTGCCACAAAAGTTCGGCTTGGGAAATTCGCTGAGGCGGAGAAGTTGGAAGCACGTTTCTTTGATGCTCTGGACGATGCCGGATACGGGCTTCTTTCGATCACTCCCGAGATTGCTTTGCGCGCTGGTCGTCTTCTAGGGTCTCATGGGGACCCATTCGACAGGATCATTGCTGCGCATGCTCTGGCTGAAGATATTCCTGTGATTAGCGCTGATGCGAAGCTGGATGTTTTTAAGGTGCGGCGGATTTGGTAATTACGGCGGAGCACAACTAGCCAAGCTGATAATCGGGCGATGCAGCCGTGCTAAGACGCCGTCTGATTCTCCATATCCAAGTAGCCAGAGTGACAAAGCCTGCGGTCGGGAAGAGCAGCAGTAAGATAAAGGCGCAATAGTCAAACCACGTATATCTAAAGTCCCCAAATACAGACTGGAACTCCCGCAACTGAAGACGTATACCTTTGGACGCAGCTTCTTGCTGAAGTTGATCCAATGACTTGAATTCTGTGTGGGTGTGATGTGCGGTGTCGAGTTCGAAGTACGCATCTACCGATTTTGATTCCTGACCGATGCGGCTGAAGTATCCGCTGTCTCGCGCGCCCCATATCAGACCCTTCGAGACCTGGAGCTGTCGTACTCCGAATACCGCATCATCTCTCCCCACAATTGACCCGTCGCCGGACTGCGTTTTGGGGTTGTAGATGGTTCCCTGATCCGTGGTGTCGATCATCATTAAGGCATAACCATTCGGCAACGGAGTTTGCCAAGTGTCTCCAAGCATGGGATCGCGGTTGAATACCTCGTAGTTGATGAAGGCGTAAGCAATGAACCATCCGCCCGCGAATGCCTCACAGACGAACGGAAAGAGGGCCGCTGCGAGGACCGCGCGTCTCCAATGCTCTGACTGGCGGATAAGGAAATACGTCAGCGCAGCAAGACCGACTGCTCCCAGCGATGCAATTACGGTCAGCACTATGAAGTAGAAAATCAAGACAACGCCGATTCCCATGTTCGTTCCCAATCTACAGCTTGCTGATGGACCTTACGCTCGTTGATTTCGCTTCATCCACCCAAACAACGGAATTCCCAGCAGAATAATCCCCGTCCCGATCAGCGAATTCTTCAAATTCTCCGCATAGGAGTAGAAGAGCAAAATGCCTGCGGCGACGACGAAGAGCGCCGGCAGCACTGGGTATCCCCAGACTCGTAGGGCCTGACTGCGTTGGGGAGTTTCTTGCGGTAGACGAAGACCGTCGTTGCCGTGACCATGTAGAAGAGCCATTCGGCGAAGATGGCTAGTTCGAAGAGCTGCTGGAAGCGTCCGACGGCGAGCAGGAGCAGCGGTCGCGAGAAATCCCTGAACGATCAGCGAGGTCGACGGGCTTTGGAAGCGGGGATGGATTGTCGCCATCTTGGCGAAGAAGAGTTTGTCGCGGGCGGCGGCGAAGGGGATTCTGGCTCCGGACATGATGGTGCCGTTGAGCGTGACCAGGATGCTGGTGGCCATGGCGACGGAGACGAGCGCCGCGCCCCAGCCGCCGGTGACGAGGGCCATGGCCGTGACGGCGGGTCGAGGCGAGGCGGCGATCTGTGCGGCAGGCAGGATGTATTGGATGGCCGCGTTGGTCGCCATGTAGAGGACGCCGACGATGAAGAGGCCGAAGATGAGCGCGATGGGCAGGCTGCGCTCCGGGCGGCGGACTTCTCCGGCGACCATGGTGAGGTCGTTCCAGCCGTCGTAGGCCCAGAGAGCGGCGATGAGGGCGATCATGAATCCGCCGAAGCCGCCGTGTGCGCCGGGGAAAAATGTATGGAAGTTCAGCACGCTGCCTCTTGCCGACGCGAAGCAGAAGCCGGCGATGACCAGGATGAGCACGCCTTTGAGCCAGGTGAAGAAGAGCTGGAAGTCTCCGGCTTTGCGGATGCCGAGGTAGTTGAGCCCGGTGATCAGCCACGTAGCGGCGATGGCGAAGACTTGCGACCAGGTGATTTCCCAGCGACCGTGAATGGCGACGCCTTCGAGCCAGGCGAGGGCGGGGAAGATGGCGAGGACGCGGGCGAGTCCGGTAGTAACAGAAGCGATCGAGGCGGGCTTGGCGACGGAGAACCAGGTCCACATGTAGAGGAAGGCGGGGAGGTCGCCGTAGGCGCCGCGGAGGTAGACGTATTCGCCGCCGGTGGCGGGCATCATCGCGCCGAGCTCGGCGTAGGTCATGGCGCCGAAGAGCGAGAGGAGTCCGCCGACGATCCATGCGAGATAGACCATGCTGGAGGAGCCTACGGCGCGCATCATCTCCTGCGGGACGAGGAAGATGCCGCTGCCGATGATGGTGCCGACGACGATGGCAGTGGCGTGGGAGACGCCGAGGACGCGTGGCAGGTCGCCAGGCTGGACAGGTGCGGCGGTTTCCGCAGTGGTCATGGGTGGTGCAAGAGTACCACGCCCGGTTCTTGCCAAGAACCTCCTCGCCGCTCACGTTATCAATCTTCTTTATGCGGATAATTGCTCATGACGTGGAAGCTCGTTGGGCCCGCTGGCCGGTAGCGATCTGGTGTCGGCGGCTCGGGTTGGCGTCGGGGGAATTGAGCAGACCACGTTGCAGAGGTGATGTTGAAAGCAACGAGAACCGGCAGAAGTAATTGAGCCTTTTTGCCGCGCTGGCACGTCCAATACCTAACAGGCTGATGGCTCCGCATTCCTTACTTCGCTGTTCCTGTAATCGCTAATTGGGAAATACCCCTCCCGATCAGTTCAAGGCCAATCGGAATGAATCCGTTCCGTGGCTTGTCGCTTCAACCCACCTCAATGTTCTGTGACCAGTAACTCTAATTCCATTCTTAAAGGAGTTTTTCCTCATGAAACGACTTGCTATTACTTCGCTCTCCATTGCAGCCCTGCTCTCGACGTTTACCGGAAGCGGATTTGCTCAATCACCAAGCGCGCAGTTGACGCCAGGGTCCGCGCTGCTGGGCCACTCCCTCGATACGAAAGACGCGGCTGCAGGCCAGGTCGTTACGGCGAAACTGATCAGCGCGATCGAGACGCCGGATGGATTGACGCTTCCCCGAGGCACGCAGTTGCTTGGGCGTATCGTCGCGGTCGAGGCTTCGCATGACAAGAGCCCGGCGACGCTGACGCTGATTTTCGATAAGGCCAAGATCAAGGATAAAGAAGTATCCATCAAGGCGACGCTGGTCGCGATGGGGCCGCAGAACACGCTTCCCAATGCTCCAAAAACGGTAGCGAGTGCTGACACGTTCGATCAGCCGGCAGGTGAATTGCCGGGAGTGAGCCTGCACAGTGCGGTCCAGTCGGACAACTCGGGCGTGTTGACGAGCAAGAGCTCGAATATTCGTCTGGACAATGCTACAGAGATCCTTCTGGCTGTTGCGCCTGTGACCGGCAGCGGTTCGGACACCGCCAGCGCTGGCCACTAACCGAAAACAATCGCTGTAAAGTACTCGGGTTCGTTACGCAGGCTTTTTCCTTAGGGAAAAAGCCTGTCGAGTTTTATGGGCCTCGAGCCCTGTCTTGCGGCCTTTGGTCTTTGGAACGCCGCTTAAGGCCAGGCTTCTTTGGCGATTAGATGTAGTGCTTGAAGTCAGGCCAATCTGTCGTGAAGTTGGCTTTGCGGCCGCGAGCGAGGAAGATGTGGCGGTGCTCGAAGCCCATGGAGTAGGGATGGTCCATCTCGCCAACGATTTCAGCGGAAGCGTAGTTTTGGCGCACTTCCTCGAGTGTCGAGCCACTGATGATGATCATCACTTCGCCGGTGTAGCCGTGCGGTCCCCAGAGGAAGAAGTTATTTTGACCGCTGACGGCGAAGGGCAGGCCGTCGCCGAGAAAATTGATGGCTCCAGCTTCACCGTAGTTGGAGCAGTAGATGCCGACCTTAGCCTTGTCTTCAGGAGAGAGCGAGTTGTAGATGCGGGTGACCTGGTCGACCATCTCCTGCCATCCGAAGCGGTCGGCGTAGAACTGGGGCAGCGGGCCGCTTGAATATTTTTCCTGTGCCTTGCTGGTGAGGTGAAGAGCCTGGGTGTAGCGTAACCATTGCTCGGGCGGCAGCACGGGCGAGGCCATGGGGAAGATGATGGCGGCGGTGACGATGAGGACGGTGGCGAACGCGGAAATTCGCCAGACGCGCGCCCTGGATTCTTGAGCCGTGCCTTCCCAGGCGAGACCTCCGGCGGCGAAGAGCATGGGATAGATGGGGACGAGGTAGTAGTCTTTGGCGTGGAGCGCGATCATGAGCGCGAGGAAGAAGAGATAGGTTGCACCGATCCAGCGAAAGCTTTTAGCGCGCGGCGAGGCGAAGAGCCAAATGAGTCCTGCGCCCCAGATGAATACGTTGAGTGGATGAAGAGTCGATATCTGCTCGAGGAGAAAGACGCCGGGGCCGACCGTGACGTTCTTGTTTTCCACGCGGCCATTGTGGAGGAATTCCAGCGTCGGCCAATGATGGCTTATCTGCCAGAGCAGATTGGGTAACGCGAGAAGAATCGTCAGCGTGATTGCTCCGGCGAACCAGCGATTCGCTAACAGGCGCCGCTGCGGAGTGACGAGCAGGCCGAAGACAAGAGCGACGAGGAAGAAGGTCATCGAGGGCTTGTTTTCGAGTCCGAGCCCGGCGAAGATGCCGACGAGCAGCCACCATTTCGGCGAGACGCCGCGGGCGATCCAGATGAGGGTGAGAATGCAGCTCATCCAGAAGATGGACTCGAAGGAGTTCATCGAGAGATAGCCGTCGCCGCCTATGTAGCAGGGCGCGACGATTACCGCGAGCATGGCGAGAAACTGCGCGGCGCGACGGCCACCGAGCGACCAGGCAATGAGTCCAGTGAGAAAGACGCGGACTGCGCCAGCGAGCGCAGAGAAGAAGCGCAGGCCCACGATCGATTTGCCGAAGAGAATACTAGCGAGGCGCGCCTGCACGGCAACCATGGGCGAGTGATCGACGTAGCCCCAGTCGAGGAAACGTCCGCAGATGATGTAGTAGAACTCGTCGCGGAAGTAGCCGTAGCCGATGTGCTTGGTGTAGATGGTGGCTCCAACCTGGAGAGCCAGCTTTATCAGAGCGAAGAGGGTTGCAAAGCGCAAGGCCTGGGAGAGAGTCGCGGGACCGGAGGGAGCGATCGGATCATCCATAGTTGGTTTTGCGACAGATCCACTTTTCGTCGGAGTCGAGAGGCTTCAGTGTACAGGCCGGGCGACATCCAGCACTCCCTCATGAGCCGGATTGCATGATTCAAGAGTAGTTTGTCAGAATGCAAGTTAGAGAGTTGAGCATGCAATTCAGAAAGCGGTGGAGTTGGCCAGTGGCTGCGATCGCGGCACTGGGAGTGAGCCTCGCCGGCGCACAGACGAGCCCACGTGCGCGAAGTGAGCCGGCGCAAAGCGCCACCATCTTCCAGGCGAATGCCCATCTTGCCGTGGTGGACGTTGTGGTGACCGACCGGCGTGGGATGTTGATTCATGGCCTGAAGGCCGAGGATTTCCACGTCTTTGAAAACGGCGTCGAGCAGCGAATCGGATCCTTCGAAGAACACGTGGGAGGCGGAGGGATGAGTTCCCACGACGCTGCGGCCTCTCTGCCTCCGAACACCTATTCGAACGTCACCTCTAGCGGCGGCGGCAACAAGCCGCTGTACGTGATCCTGCTCGATTCGCTGAATACCTCCGTCGCCGACCAGGCCTACGCGCAGTCGGAGCTGATTCACATGGTCGAGGCTTTGCCCCCGAGCTCGCGCGTCGCCGTCTTTCGTCTGGGCGCGGGCCTCACAATGCTGCAAGGTTTTTCGGAGGACGCATCGGAGCTGGCGGCGACGCTCAAGAGTAAAAAGGTCATGCCGCAATTGGGTACCTTTTTCAACGACGTGAACATGAGCCTTGCGGTAAACATTCCCGACCCAACCGCAGGTATGGGCGGGGGCGGCGCGGGCAAGCCAATGTCGATGCAGGGAGGCGCGAACGACAAGGCCATGCAGAGCGATGTAGTGGTGAGCGAAACAATCCGCGCACTCAAGGAACTGGGTACTTATTTAAGCCAGTTTCCAGGGCGAAAAGAGCTGGTCTGGCTCGCAGGCACTTTTCCGATTGATACAGTGCCGAGCACGGGATCCGCGGAGCATGGCGATGCGAACATGAAAGGCTCGACGCCGAATATGTTTCTGGGAAACCGGTCGTATACCATCGCCGTCTACGATCTGGCGATTCTTTTGCAGTCGGCGAATATCGCGGTATACCCCGTCGACGTGAGAGGCGTGCTCGACAATGGGCTTAATAATACGGCCAGGGGCGCTTCCGGCAATGCCAGTCTCGACGCCAATAACAGCGATCAGACATTGATGGAGTTTACCCGCACGAATGGTCAGATCCACTCGATCATGGAGACGATCGCGAAGGAAACCGGTGGGCGCGCCTACTATGGCACTAACGATCTGAAGGGCGCGATGCTGGAGGCATATAACAACGGGTCAAACTACTACACCCTGTCTTATACGCCAAGCAATCAGAAATGGGACGGTAAGTTCCGCAAGATACATATCCAGGCGGAGGAAGCCAAGCTTTACTATCGAAACGGCTATTACGCGGAAGCGCCGGAGAAGCTGAAGCACTCCCTGGGCGGCACCCAGCCCGAGATGACAGCCGCCATGGTGCGCGGCGGTCCGGCGGTGATAGGCATCCCTCTGCAATTGCGCCTAACTCCGGAAGGTGGTCCGCACACGCTTCCGCCGGCTGATCCTTCGCTGAAATCGCGCGATGGCCACGAGCTGTCTTCGCACCTTAGCGGGCCGGTGATCCGTTACCAGATGGAGTACATCGTTCACGCGTCGGACCTTCGGTTCTCTCCGGTTCCGCCTAACCTTGAACTCTGCAAACTTGAAGTATCGCTGGCGGCCTTCGACGAGAAAGGCAAAATGGTGAACTCGAGTGTTAGTGTTTTCGACACGCCGCTCAAGCCCGAGACCTACGCTGCGGTGGAGCATGACGCGTTGCATCTACGCGCGGCCCTGGATCTACCCCTGGGCCGCGTTTATTTACGGGTTGGAGTGCACGATCTCACCTCAGACAAGATCGGCGCGTTTGAGATACCGCTGAACGTGACAGCTGACAACCACGCTTCCCGCTAGCTACGTTCGGCTGGGGCGACCATTCACTGCAAAATCGAAAACGGTTTGTCATCTTCGCGCGTCTCGGGATGGAAGAAGCTGTGGATGGCGTCGGCGGTCTTGCGCGGGACGACGGCGGTGAGGGCGGCGATGTCGGCCTCTTTCACGCTGCGCACGCTGCCGAAGTGCTCGACGAGACGGGTGCGGGTGAGCGCGCCGACTCCGGGAATGGCGAGGAGTTCGGAGTCGCGGTCGCGCATTTCGCGGCGCTTGCGGTGATAGGTGATCGCGAAGCGGTGCGACTCGTCGCGGACGCGCTGAACGAGATGCAGTACCGGTGAGCGGCGGTCGAGGACGATGGGATCGTCCTCTTGTCCGTAGAGATAGATGATCTCTTCTCGTTTGGCGATGGATGCGAGTGGCTGGGTGGTGATGCCGAGGGCCTCGAGCGCGGCGGCAGCGGCGTGGAGCTGGCCGAGTCCACCGTCGATGAGGATCAGGCTGGGCATCGGCTTGTTCTCCTCGGCGAGGCGCTTATAGCGGCGGGTGACTACTTCGTGCATCGAGGCGAAATCGTCGACTCCGGCCACGGTCTTGATCTGGAACTTGCGATAGGCGGACTTATTCATCGCGCCGTCTTCCCAGACGACCATGGAGGCGACCGTCTCCGCGCCCTGGATGTGGGAGATGTCGAAGCACTCGATGCGGCGAGGAAGCTCGGGGAGGGTGAGGATGTCCTGCAAGCTTTCCTGGATGGCTTTTTGGCTGGGTTGGAGGACGCGGAAGCGTTGGTCGTAGCTTTGCTTGGCGTTCTGCCCGGCCAGGTCGACGAGGGAGCGTTTCTCTCCTCGCAGCGGGACGGCGATTTCGATTTTGTGATTGGTGCGCTCGCAGAGGAGTGTCGCGAGCGCAGCGCGGTCCGCGAAGTCGACGGGAACGTAGATGCTGCGAGGGACATAGTGCTGGTCGATGTAGAGCTGCTTGAGGAGCGCGGAGAAGAATGCTCCGGCCTCGAATGGGAGCGGGTCGGGCGACGGTGAGCCCGGGTTGAGCACCGCGTCGGGCGTGGCTTCGGCCGAATATGTAACAACGTCGGTATCAATATGTCCTTCGGCATCGGCTTCGAGGAATTCGGGTAATTCTTCCCAGAAGAATTCGCGGCGGTCGACGATCTTTCCGCCGCGCAGGTGGAAGAGATTCACGGCGACCATGCCGTTTTCATAGTGATATCCGAAGACATCGGACTCATCGCCGTCGGTGGTGGCGATGCGCTGCTTATCCTGCATTTGATTCACGGTGATGAGCAAGTCTCGATACTTGGCGGCTAGCTCGAACTGTTCGTTGGCGGCAGCCTCGTTCATGCGCTGCTCGATGGAGCGGCCGAGCTCTGCCTGGCGGCCCTCGAGAAACATCTGGGCGTCGCGAACGGCTTCGCGATAGATCTCGGGAGTGGTGAGGTTTTCGACGCAGGGGCCAAGGCAACGCTTGATGTAGTACTGCAAGCAAGGGCGCGAGTGATAGCGCGAGAGGTCGATCTTGCAGCTGGGCAAGAGGAAGCTGCGATGGATGAGCTCGACGATGCGATGGGCGAGGTTGCCGGGAAAATAGGGGCCGTAGTAGGCGCTGCCGTCTTTGCGCAGGCGGCGGGTGACGAAGACTTTGGGATGTCGATCGCCGAGCGTGAGCTTCACGTAGGGGTAGGTCTTGTCGTCGCGGAGCAGGATGTTGAACCGGGGCTTGCGCTGCTTGATGAGATTGTTTTCAAGAGCGAGGGCCTCGCGTTCGTTGTCGACGAGGATGTAGTCGAGGTCGACTGCCTCGCGCATGAGCGATCCGGTTTTGGCGTTGGCCTGGCTGGCCTCGAGCAGATACGAGCGGACACGAGAGCGGAGGTTCTTGGCCTTGCCGACATAGATGACTTCGCCGTCGGCGTTTTTGTAGAGATAGACCCCTGGCTTGGTGGGGAGGGTCCGGATTTTTTCCTGGAGGTCCATGGGGAAAGCAGGGACTAGTGACTAGGGAATAGGGCTAGGCCGATTCTCTTAGTTTATCGGGTTTGTGGAGTGCGTGCAGCGATGGACGAGTGTTGCGGCTGAAGGACTGTGATCGCTGACACTGCAGGTCCTTCTGCTGGCGCTTCGCGTTTCGCTCGGGATGCCAAATCCCTGAGGAGACGTCATGGCAAATGACGTTGCTGATTGGCTAGAGCGCCAGGTGGCTGACGAATTCGGCGCGGACGTCGTTGGCGGTGAAGAGGCTTAGGAACGGTGCGTCGGGGTTGGCGGCGGTGACTGCGGCTTCGACGGCGGGGCGGCCTTTGGCCTCTTCGCGCTCGACGAGGCAGATGGCGGCGATGACGTTCATACCGGCTTCTTTGGCGGCTTCGATGGCGGTGATGGTGGAGGCTCCGGTGGTGCAGACGTCGTCGACGATCACGACGGGCGCGCCCTTCTCGAAGAAGCCTTCGATGCGGCGGCCGGTTCCGTGGGCCTTCTCGGCTTTGCGGACGAGGAAGCCGTGGATGAGGGGCGATCCCGGGACTTTTTGGGTGTGCCAGGCACTGGCCGAGGCGACATTGGAGACGATGGGGTCGGCGCCCATGGTGAGTCCGCCGATGGCCGCCGGCTTGAGCTTGTGATGATGGATGAGGTCGAGGATCGCGAGCCCGGTGAGTCGTCCGCCCTCGGCGTGGAGGGTGGTGGTGCGGCAGTCGATGTAGTAATCGCTATGCGCGCCGGAAGACAGGGTGAATTCGCCGAGCTTGAAGGAGGTGCGGGCGAGGAGGGTGAGGAGGGATTGGCGGTGGCTGGTGGTCATGGCTGCTGAGTCGATTCTAGCTCGGCGAGGTCTTTGCGGACGGGAAAGAGGCTAGTTATTCAGCTTGTCCAAATGGCGGAAGCCGTCGCTGGCGATGGCCATTCCGGCGAAGAGCGTGAAGTTGTAGGTGGCGTGGACGAAGGTGCTGGCGGCGAGGGAGCGGGTCCAGAGCCGGACGATGCAGAGCACGACGCTGACGATGCCGATGAGCAGGACGGGCGCCCAGGCTCCGGAGACTTGCTCGGAATGAAGCAGCGCGAAGGGAAGGCTGGCGAGGAGAATCGATGCCGGCACTATGAATGGCGAGGATTGACGTGGAGGAGGCGCGTTGGAGTCGTCCGGCAATTGTTTTCTGCGAGTGAGCCAATGAAAGAAATTGATAAGCGACGGCAAGAGAAAGCCGCGAAAGGCGAGCTCCTCCATCAGGGGCGCCATCGTGGTGCCGAAGGCAAACATTAACCACGCGCCAGTTGTGCTTCTCATCAGGTCGTTGAGGATTGGTGCCTCTTTGGGCATGGGCAGCACGTTGCTGGCCGCACCGTTGAGCAGGCCGAGCGCAACTCCGGTGATCAGCAGCGGAATCCATCGTCTTACGATGGTGCTGAAGTTCCAATGCAAGGTCTGCCAGAAGGGGCGCTGCCAGATGCTGCGGAAGAGAAGCGCGGTGACGCCGAGCAGTGCGAGATATTCCAGGGCCTGCGAGGGAATGCTGAGGCGTGCGTCGAGAGCGATTGTTCTGAAGTCCTGATGGCGGAAGGCTGGGAGCAACTGCGCGGCGGCGATGGCTGAGATTCCAAGAAGCAGCGTGACGGCGACGGCAAGCCCGAAGAAGAGAAAGGTATTGCCGAGGGTAGGTATTTCACTGGCGATGTGCGGGGCGGGGTATGGCACTGGAGGGAGGTCTGCGGCGTCAACGCGAATTGCCAGACCGGGAGTTGCGGCTGGATCTGGATGAGCCTCGCCGACCGGAGCCAGATCCACCTCGGACTGGTGCTCGGAATCGTTCAGGTCGTTCATCAGGAGACTAGTTCCGGTTTGCGCTTGCGCGCGGCGCGGGCGGGCTTGGACTTCGGCGCGGCATGGTTGCCGTTTGAAGAAGTCTCGAGTTTAGGCAGCGTAGCGGCTTCGGGTGGAGTGGCTGAGATCGAAGTATTTGTTTGCGCGAAATAGTGACGGAGAAATTCGCCGGTGTGCGAATTTGCGACGGTAGAAACGTATTCGGGGGTGCCCTCGGCGATGATGTGGCCGCCGTCTTCGCCGCCCTCGGGGCCGAGGTCGATGATCCAGTCGGCGTTGCGGACGACGTCGAGATTGTGTTCGATGATGATGACCGTGTTGCCGAGATCGGTGAGGCGATGGAGCACTTCCAGCAGGCGACGGACATCGTCGAAATGCAGGCCGGTAGTGGGCTCGTCGAGCAGGTAGAGAGTGCGCCCGGTCTGACGCTTGGAGAGCTCGCGGGCGAGCTTCATGCGCTGCGCTTCGCCGCCGGAGAGCGTGGTAGCGGACTGGCCGAGATGGATGTAGCCGAGGCCGACGTCAACGAGCGTTTGCAGCTTCTGGCGGACGTTGGGGATGTCGGCGAGGACGGGCAGCGCGTCTTCGATGGCGAGGTCGAGGACGTCGGCGATGGAGTAGCCGTTGAACTTTACCGCGAGGGTTTCCTGATTGTAACGGCTTACCGTTACAAACCTCGCACGTGACGTAGACGTCGGGCATGAAGTTCATCTCGATGCGGCGCTGACCGTCTCCCTGGCAGGTTTCGCAGCGGCCTCCGGCGACGTTGAAGGAGAAGCGGCCGGGCTTATAGCCGCGTTCGCGGGCCTCGGGGAGCATGGCGAAGAGATCGCGGATGGCGGTGAAGACGCCGGTGTAGGTCGCGGGATTGGAGCGCGGCGTGCGGCCGATGGGCGACTGGTCGATGCGGATGGCTTTGTCGATCTGGTCAAAGCCTTTGATCTTGTCGTGTTCGCCGGGCTCTTCGCGGGAGCCGTAGAGCTCGCGGGCGAGGGAGCGATAGAGAATGTCGTTGACGAGCGTGCTTTTGCCGGAGCCGGAGACTCCGGTGATGACGGTCATGACGCCGAGAGGGAAGCTGGCGGTGACGTTCTTGAGGTTGTGGCTGCGCGCGCCTTCGACGACGATCTGCTTGCCGGTGAGCGGGCGGGGCGCGATGCGATGCAGGATGCTGGTTTCGCCGGAGAGATATTTTCCGGTGAGCGAGCCGGGAGCGCGGACGATGTCGGCGGGCGTGCCCTGGGCGACCACGTAGCCGCCGAGCTTGCCCGCTCCGGGGCCGAGGTCGACGACGTAATCGGCGTGGCGGATGGTCTCTTCGTCGTGCTCGACGACGAGGACGGTGTTGCCGAGGTCGCGCAGAGATTCGAGCGCGGCGATGAGGCGCTGGTTGTCGCGCTGGTGCAGGCCGATGGAGGGCTCGTCGAGCACATAGAGAACGCCGCGCAGGCGGGAGCCGATCTGGGTGGCGAGACGGATGCGCTGGCCTTCGCCGCCGGAAAGCGTGGCGGCGTTGCGGTCGAGAGCGAGATAGCTGAGGCCGACGGAGTCGAGGAATTCGAGGCGCTCGACGATTTCGCGGCGCAGACGCTCGGCGATGAGCGCTTCGCGCTCGGTGAATCGAAGTGTCTTTGCGGCATCGAGGGCGCGGCGCAGGGGCAGCGCGGTAAAGTCGGCGATCGACAGTGCGCCGACCTTGACCGCGAGTGATTCAGGGCGCAGGCGGCTGCCGTGGCATACCGGGCAGGCCGAGGCGGTCATGTACTTCAGCATGTACTCGCGGCCTTCATCGGACTTGAGGTCGCGGGTCCAGTCGCGCAGATAGGCGAGGATGCCGTGAAATCCGGTGCGAGGCGCTTCGTTCTTGGGTGGGCCGTAGAGCAGTAATGTCTGCTGCTTCTCGGGAAGTTGCTCGAAGGGCTTGCGCGAGATCGATCTTGTATTTCTGCGCGGCGAGATCGACGAGCTTGATGCAGATATTGCGAGGCGGAGCCGGGGCCGAGGCCGCCGTCGAGCAGCGGACGCGACCAGTCGGAGATGACTTTGGCGGGATCGAAATCGTAGATGCTGCCGAGCCCGTGGCAATTGGGGCAGGCTCCGTAGGTGCTGTTGAAAGAAAAGCTGCGCGGTTCCAGCTTGGGAATGTCGAGGCCGCAATCGGGGCAGGCCATGGAAGATGAGTAGAGCTGGTCGGGAACAGCTGCTGCGCCGTTCGGTGTGCCGGCGAAGCCGATGAGTACCAGTCCATTGGCCATCTGCAGCGACTTGGCGACGGAGGCTTCGAGGCGCTTGATGAGCTTTTCATCTCCAGCTTTCAGAACGACGCGATCGACGATGGCTTCGATGGTGTGGTTCTTGCGCTTATCGAGCTGGATGTTTTCGGCGAGGTCGCGGAGTTCGCCATCGATGCGGGCGCGAAAGCCCTGCTGATCGAGTTCGTCGAGCAGGTCTTTGAATTCGCCTTTGCGGCCGCGAACAACGGGGGCGTAGATGATGACGCGTTCGCCAGGGGTCAGCGCGAGGATGCGTTCGACGATCTGTTCTGGCGACTGGCGCGAGATGGGGTTGCCGCAGTGCGGGCAGTGGGGCACGCCGACGGAGGCGAAGAGCAGCCGGAGGTAGTCGTAGATCTCGGTGATGGTGCCGACGGTGGAGCGGGGACTGCGGCTGGTGGTTTTTTGCTCGATGGAGATGGCGGGGCTGAGGCCTTCGATGGAGTCGACATCGGGACGCTCGATCTGATCGAGGAACTGGCGAGCATAGGTCGATAAGGTCTCGACGTAGCGGCGCTGGCCCTCGGCGTAGATGGTGTCAAAGGCGAGCGAGGATTTGCCGGAGCCGGAGAGACCGGTGATCACGGTGAGCGTGTTGCGCGGAATCGAGACGTGGATGTCGCGAAGATTATGTTGGCGCGCGCCATGCACGGTAATGTGGGTGATTGCCATGTTGGAGATGCGAGAGAAGTCCGGAATGGCGCGCGCGGAGCTTGCGAGTGCCGAGCGAATCACTGTGAGCTAAATTGCAATTGAGACGCAAAACCCTAACAGTATCTTATTCGGCAATAGAAAGCGGGGTCAATGTGGGCGGTTCAATTGCATCCTAGCTGTAGCATGGGAAATGCTGGAGTCGGCGTTTGGACCAACACGAGCTGCCCGAAGCGTAGTTGTCTGCGGGGAAAAGACCGAGTTTCTTGAGGCTGGCATGCAGGACTTGATGAGCACCATTGTGTTGATTTGCGCGGCCCTGGCGTCGCTGGGATTGGGCGTGATGCTGGCATTCGTAGTCTGCCGGGCGGGCTTTGCGTTATTGCGAATGCAGTCGCCGCGTTCCGAGACTTCGGCTGCACCGGCTCAGACGCAGACGATCGAGGCGTAGGTCCTTTCCGCCGTCGCGTTCCATTCGCGGATATCCGGCGAACTTCAAAACAAATACAAATTACTGGGGCTGCTGCCCTTGTTGTTGCTGCTGTTGTTGGCGCAGACGCAAGAGCTCCTGTTGAATCTCTGCGGGATTTCTGGGCTGTTGCATGCCATCGGGGTTGCCGGATGGGGTTTGGACGACGGGTTGCGGCTGCTCTGGCGGAGCTTGCGGCTGCTCTTGCTCGATTTCGTCGTCATCCGGCTCGCGGTTATTGCGCGCAGGCGCAGTCGAAGCGACGGCGTTGCCCGCAGCGCGCTGGCTTAGGGACAGCTGGCGCGGCGCACCCTTGTTGTCGCCGATCATCAGGACGTTGTAACCCGAGCCCTCGAGCAAGGAGAGCAGGACCTCGCGAGGTTCGCCAGGACCGTAACTGCCGAAGATGCGATCATCCCTGCCCAGCCCATCGACCTTCATTCCGGTGGATTTGGAGATTTCCTGCAGGATTTGAGAGAGCGAGGAGTTGTCGGCTTTGATGGCCAGGGTTCCCGGCGCAACGGTTACTTGCGCAGGTTTTGCCGGTTGTTGCAGGAGCGAGTCGCGAGGTGCACCGACCGGCTGGGACGCGACAACTGGAGTGGCCATAGGCATGGCCGGGGATGGCCCGGTAGCGACGGGTGGCGTCATCGTCCGATTCATCGGTTGGGGCTGGGGCGGCGTTGCGCCGGGGCTATGTGCATCGCGTTTCGCAAGCATCATCTGCGCGATCGCGGGCTGGCGCAGCGAACTGTTGGGGTATTGGACAGGAACTGCTGGATCGCGGAGACCCTGACCTGCGGATCAGGCTGGCCGATCGCGGCGGAATAGGCACTGCTTTCTGCCGGATCGGTGCTGGCCGGCATGCGGAGAAACCCTGACCAAACTGCGGCTGGGCTGGAGCGGCGGGCACGGCAAACGCAGCGGCAAAAATGGCCGCGATCCACCATGAACCAGCGCGAACAAAGTGCCTCCGTGCTTGCGGAACAGAATGGGCCATATCGTCGAGGGGCTGGAAGCCAAAACTGGCGTCGTTCCCAACTCTGCTCCCTGTATGTATAGACTAGCAGTGGTCTGGTTTCGTTCGCCATGATTCCATCGGTAGTAATGTGCAAGAAGTTTCGAGCCGGAAGGCACGCCGCGCCTGGCGCGCACTTTCAGGGACGGCGTCTGGGCAGTTTCCTGAGTTGGTCGAGTCTCAGCAGGACGGCTGCGGTGCTGGCTGCGCTAGCGGGGATGACGTCCCCGGCGTTGCTGGCCGTCTCCTGCACGCCGCAGTCGCAGATGACCGAGGCGCAGAGGAGTTCGCTGGTCTCCTCGGCAAAGTCGTTGGCGGCGCTGGTGCAGGCGGGCAACACCGCTGGTCTGAAGTCGGAGACGATCCCGTCGGTTGCCGAGCGCTTCGATCCGATTGCCGCGGCCGCGGAGTCGGCCGCGCCGCTGATCGAGCGCGGGACGATCACGGTCGAATCGATGTATCTACTGGATTCCACTGACTTAAAGGCTACCGAAGAGGAGACGCAATTCTTTTGCGGCGGAGCTGACTCGCATGAAGTCGTGCTGACGATTCCCCAATTGCCGCCGGGGAGTTACGCTCTGGCGATCCTGCATGCGACCGGGGTCGAGTCTCCGCAGTCTTTGACCTTTATCCTGGCCCACGAGCCTGCGACTTCGGCGCAATGGAAGCTGGCGGGGGCGTTTATCCATGGGCTCACTTCGGCCGGGCACGATGGGGTCTGGTTCTGGACGCAGGCGCGGGAGTTCGCGAAAAAGGGGCAGCATTGGAATGCGTATTTCTACTACCAGACAGCTGCGTCGCTGCTGACCCCGGTTTTTTTCCTGTCGAGTCCTAATCTGGACAAGCTGTTGAAAGAGCAAGCGGCCATCGCCCCTTCGGGGCTGCCGACGAACACCCAGCCTATGCTGGTCGCAGGGAGTGGGGGCCAGGGTTTCGAGGTTGGCGACATGCACACGGACAGCTCGCTTGGCGGACTCGATCTGGTGATCAATTACAAGGCGACGAACGTCTCGGACCCGGTGGCGAGCCGCACGCGCAACGTCGAGTTGATGAAGGCGATGCTGGCGCAGCATCCGGAATTGCGGGAGGGGTTTCACGGTCTTTGGGCATTCGCTAACGCACCGAATGAGCGGCCGTTTGCCAATGAGTTGCCGATGGCACAGATTCAATAACTGCTGAGGAACGAGACAGGAACGAACAACAAAGCATGGGCAAAGGAACGGAAAAGTCGCTAGGGGAGGCGATCGCGGCGCGCAGGGCAACCTCCAGCTTCGATGGGAGCCCCATTCCGGGCGAAGATCTCAGGAAGATCCTTGAAGCCGGTTTGCAGGCGCCGAGCGGCTATAACCTGCAGCCGTGGCGGTTCGTGGTGGTGCGTGCGCCGGAGCAGCGCCGGCGGCTGCGCGCCGCGAGCTATAACCAGGCCAAGGTCGAGGAGGCCTCGGCGGTGGTGGTGGCGTGCGGCGACGCCGATGGCTGGCGGAACGGCGATCTGGAAGAGATGTTGCGACTCGGACGCGAAGGCGGCATGCCGGAAAACTACTCCGAGCAGGCCAAGATCACCGTCCCTGAATATCTGTCGAACCATCCCAACCTGCCAATGTGGCTCAATCGGCACGTCATGATCGCTTTCACCAGCATGATGCTGATGGCCGAGGTGCTGGGCTATGACACGGCGCCGATGGAGGGGTTCGAGGAAGACAAGGTCCGCGAGGTCTTGCGGCTGCCTTTAAGCTATACCGTGGTTGCCCTGCTGGCGGTCGGTCACGCCCAGGGGCCAGAGAAGTTTTCCGGCGGCCGCTTCGGGATGGCGCGCACTGTCTTCGGCGAAGAGTATGGAAAGCCCATCAAGTTCTAGCGTAGGACCTTCGCTCACAGAAAGAAGCACGGGTGAATCGCACGGAGTGAATGTTTGATGCGCAGGGAATTCCCGGACGCTCCGGTAGTGGGTGTGGGAGCCATCATTCTCGATGGGAACCGGGTATTGCTGGTGCGGCGCGGGCAGGAGCCGATGAAAGGGGAGTGGTCGATTCCAGGGGGCGCGCTGGAATTGGGAGAGACGCTTGCAGCTGCCGTGCGGCGGGAGGTCTTTGAGGAAACCGGCCTTGAGGTGGAGACCGAGGCGATAGTCGAGGTCCTCGACAAGATTGTTAGCCGAGAACGGCTGCGTACGATACCACTATGTGCTGATCGACTTTTTATGCAGAATGCTTGACGGCACACCGAAGGCAGCCAGCGATGCGGACGAGGTTCGCTGGGTTCGACATGAAGAGCTGAATTCGCACGGGATCTACCGGTTGGCTCCGGCGACGGTCGCGGTCATCGAGAAAGCATTTGGAATGGCAAGCGCAAACAGTGGCGGAGCGGGTTGAGGTGGCGAATCCGACAGTATTTTCTAATGGAGGGTCCAGTCAGTCCGGCGAAGAGAAAATTACATGAGTAACTTCACACACTTCCAAATCGTAAAGCCGAGCACGAAGACTGCAATGTTGAAGGCCATCACCCACATCACTCCCCGAAGGCAGCCCAGAGGATTTTCTGCTTCAAGAAAAGAGTCGATCTCTTCGGCGGAAGGATATAGTGTTTCGTTCGGGATAGATGCGGGGCTGGGCGCGATGGAATAGGTGCGGGCGTGAGAAATACTCGCCGGGAGGACCATCGGTTGCGCGCTGCTGAGAGTCTTAACAGACATGGCGACTCCTTCCAATTTGGATATCGGCGCTTCGAACAACGTACTTTAAGATTTGACAAGAGCGACAACGAGTTGTGTCATCATGAAACACACTCGAAACAACAACGACAACGAACACCGGCAGAAGAACAAGGTTGCGCATCGGGATTCTCGCCGATCTCAAAACCAGGAATCGATACCGCCCCCGTGGCACAAAACATTTAAACCGAGAGGTCCAAGCATGACACTGAGGACGAAATCCAACCGGCACACCAATATGACTTTTTCCTGCACCGAGCAACTGGTCGCGGGTCGCGCGAAGATGCTCCTTCCAAGGCTGCGTCGTAACGCCCATTCTCCGGGCGATTTTCTCGCAGACGTAATCCTCGTCCCGGTCAGAGGGGATGTCAATATGAATCTGGGAACGTCCGGCCGACGTTTCCTTTGATGTTGCTTCGCATGCCAACCCGGCTGCGGCGACATTTGCGGGGGGAGCAGCCATCCTTGGGGAACCGTCCCTGGGCGTCGCGAAGATGGCGACTGCTCTCGACGACGAGGACGAGGATGAAGACAAGGACGACAGCTACGACGATGACGACCTCGATGAAGACGACGACGAAGACCTCGAAGACGAAGACGATGAAGAGTTCGACGACGATCTCGACGAAGAGGACGGCGATCTAGACGACGACGATCTCGACGACGAGGATGAGGAAGACGAGGACGACGAGGAGGAGTAGCGCGTCGGCGCAATGCAGGGGACTGCGATTGCAATTCGCTGCTCCCTTGCTGGAGTGGCGTAGAGACGTTTGGTACGATCGCCAATCCATTCTCCTATGCGTATTCTCCACGCCATGCACTCCATGTCGCCCGAGAGCGGCGGCCCCGCCGAGGCGGCCCGCCGTCTGGCGCAGACTGCGGGCGAAGAGAATATCTATCAAGCCGAATTCGTGACACTGGATGCTCCGGACAGCCCGTATCTCCAGTCGGAGCCGATCCAGATTCATGCGGTCGGCCCCGGGCGGGGCAAGTACGGCCGCACACCCGATCTAGATCGTTGGCTTGACGAAAACCTGGGCCGCTTTGATGGGGTGTGTGTTCACGGCTTGTGGCAATATCACGGCTACGCCGTCTGGAAGAGATGCCACGGAAAGAAGCCGTACGTTGTGTTCCCCCATGGCATGCTCGATCCGTGGTTCAAGCAGGCCTATCCTGCCAAGCATCGAAAAAAAGCGTTGTACTGGGCTGCGATCGAACGCGGTTTGCTTCGTGACGCGACTGCGGTGATCTTCACTTCTCCGATCGAAGCTGAACTGGCGCCCCAAACCTATTGGCGCAGCCGGTGGAAGAGTTGTGTCGTCCCCTACGGCACGGTCGAACCCACAGGAGATCGCGACGTTCAGGTTGAGAGTTTCTACGCGGCCTGCCCGAGTGTGCGAGGTAAGAGCTTCATTCTCTTCATCGGGCGTCTGCATCGGAAAGAAAGGATGCGATCTGCTGTTCAGGCCTTCGCCGATGCCTATCGCGATGATCCCCGGACACACCTAGTTATCGCGGGCCCGGACGAAGAGGGACTCGAGCCCGAGCTGGCATCGTCGGCCGCTGCGGGCGGGGTCCGCGACCGGGTGCATTTTCCGGGGATGTTGCGGGGAGATGCGAAATGGGGAGCGTTCTATGCTGCGGAGGTCTTTGCGCTGCCTTCGCACCAGGAAAACTTCGGGATCGCCGTCGCCGAGGCGCTGGCTTGCGGTACACCGGTCCTGATTTCCAACAAGGTGAATATCTGGCGAGAGATCGCCGCGGATGGTGTAGGCCTGGTCGAAGAAGACGACCAGGCTGGGACCACGCAACTGCTGGCGCGCTGGCGGGCACTCGCGTCCCCGGAGCGCACCGAGATGGGGCAGAAGAGTCAGCCAGTTTTTCAGCGGCGCTATAACGTGAGAAAAGTGCCTGGAATACTAGCCGAGTTGTTCCGTGGTACGAGGCAAGGCGATCCGATCTAGTAGTAAGTGGACTCGCGACGCCTGGGAATGGGGGAGCGGCTACTAGCGATATTGCTCGGGGAGAGCGGTGCGGAGGCGTTCTTTAGCCTTGGTGGCAGGCACTCCGGAGTAGACGCCGAAAGGCTCCAGATCGCGGGTAGCTATCGATCCCAAGCCGAGAATGGCTCCCGTGCCGATGTTGACGCGGGGATGCACGATCGCACGGGCGCATATCCACGCATAGGCGCCGACTCTCATGGGGAACGAGACGAGCTTAAAATCCGGATCGTTATATTCGTGGGTCGCGCCGCACAGATATGCACCCTGAGAGACGATGCAATGCGACTCCAGATGAAAAAGTGATGGATTGTATAGCTCGGCATCGTCGCCGACGGTCACGCGGTCTTCGCAGACCAGGTTCCAGGGCGCCCAGATTTTCGATCGCGGATAGAAGTGGCAGGCCGGCCCGAGCCTGGCGCCGAAGAGCCTGAGGAGCAGCGCCCGCCAGGCGTGGAGAGGACGAGGCGAGGTGCGATAGAAGAGCGCCCAACAGAGGTCTCCATAGGGCGCGACCCAGACGATTGCGCAGGCTGAATGCCGGCAACAAGGTCGGATCGACCGCTTCGGCGGCTGGTGCTGGATTCATAACCGGGGTCCCTGCACAGTATTCACGATCGCCCGGCGTGAAGCTAGTCCTCTCGATAGATGACCAGTTGACTGGATTTGTGCCGGCCGGGTCAGGGTGGCTTATGGAAGCTTCGAGTTGAGGAGGCCGTTGCTCAAATGGGATTGTTTTTCCAGCTCGGACTTCTCTCCGTTGATTTTCGCCGGCCGGTCAGCCCCGAGATGCGTGTTCAGTCCATAGCGGGAGGCATGGGTGGAAGGATGATCTCGCCGGACAAACGCCTGCCTCAAGCTGTCCCCAGAGGCGCTTCCCTTCTCTCCGATAGACAAAGACCGCCCCTGAGAGGTCGCGGCGTAGATGCTTGGGTTCAGGAAATGCAGCTCTTTGCCACCGGCGGGAGAGGAAAAAGGAGATGCTCCGAGTATGGATTGGTTGTAGCTGGCTTGCGGGAAAAAGGCCAGGGTATGTTTGGCGGACACTTCATTGTCCCCTGGTGGTCCGTTCATTGCCGCGACGTAGTCTCTAGAGCTGCTGCTCGTCTTGTGGGCGATCGAGTATTGCCCTTCCGTGTGCGTACCTTTGGCCACACCATTGGTCGAGCCATATGGAGACGAGTTCATTCTGACGCTGCCATTGGAAGAGCCGCCGGAAGAACGGCCTGCAAATATACCGATACCATTGGCGGATAATCCCGCGGCGTTGCCAGGCGCGCTTCCGCTCGAGTCGCCAGCGGTGGCCAACCCGATTCTAGTGGCGGCGAGGGAATTGGGCTGTTTGTTGCCCAGTCGGTCACTGCCCATCCGACCGGTGCCCCAAGAACTCTCCTCGGACAGCGGGCCGAACGATGAGGCCCCGCCCCAACTGCTTTGATACGCGTTCCCCGTGGCGGACGGCTCGCTGCCTGTTTCACCGGTGAGGGCCCCGCGAAATGAACCATTGGTGGTGCTCCGATTATCCTGACTTCCAGGATCCGCACTACCGGAAAAGCTGAGGCCGAGGCGCTGCCCTGCCGCCGTGTAGGGGCTGAGGTGTCCGGCTTGAGAAGAATCCCGAATCTGGGTGTCGGTCGTGACCAGCGACAAGCTAAAAGACGAAGAGTAGATCGTGGGATTAAGGGCATTCGAGACGATGCTTGATCCGCTTGGGTCGAAGATATAGGGCCGCTGAGGCGCTAATAAATCAGTGGCAAGGGTCGTGACCGGTGCGGTCTGGGGGTCGTCCGTCAGTGACGGCGCAAGACCAGTGGAAAGCGGAAAACCAGGGGAAAGCCCCTCAATCTGCGCGCGCGCGGAGGCAGTCGCCATGAAGGTAAGCAGAAGGACGCCGCACAGCCTGAGTACTCCCGCCCTCGCTCTTTTCCGATTGGCCAATTTCCCCTCTTTGGCGATTGTAACGAAAGGATACGGTCGCCGGCAGGCACTGGCTCTCGAAGCAAACGCATCCTCAACACAAGACTGACCATGCAACGGGCACAGTTGTGGCCAAGGAGCCGGGGGCCAGTCCGGCGGTTAAGTGTTCGCGGAGTGAGCGAGCTTGCGCGCGATGTTGGTGGTGCTGAAGCCCTGCACCGTTGGAACGATGACTACTCGTCCACCCCAGCCTTTGACTTCGGGCGCTCCAACGATGCTTTCCTCGGTATAGTCGCCTCCCTTGACCAGGACATTAGGGCGGAGGGCGGAGATCAGGTCGATGGGTGTAGGGGCATCGAATGTGGCAATCGCATCGGTGGCGGAGAGGGCAGCGAGAATGCGGGCGCGCTCGCGCTCGCCGACGACGGGACGGTCGGGTCCTTTAAGTCGGGAGACCGAAGCATCGGTGTTAATCCCGACGACGACCTTATCGCCGAATCGGCGACATTCTTCGAGGAGAGCGATGTGGCCGACATGGAGAATATCGAAGCAGCCATTGGTGAAGACAATCGTGTGCCCGGAAGCGCGCCATTCCGCAGCCCGCACCAAGAGCCGATCCAGGTCCAGAATCTTTTCGCGGGTCTCTGTGCCTGAAAACTCGGTCAGCGCAGCGGCCAGTTCATGGCGGGCGACCGGGACGGTTCCGAGCTTCCCCACGACAATTCCCGCGGCGACATTGGCCAGGCGCGCCGCGTCTTCGATGGCAATGCCACCGGCAATGGCGAGGGCCAGAGTTGCGATCACCGTGTCGCCCGCTCCAGAGACGTCGAAGACCTGCCGGGCGATGGCGGGCGCGTGAAATCGGCTTTCTCCACGTAAGACGGCAATGCCTTTTTCGCCCAAGGTGACAGTCAGGTAGTCGAGGCCGAGTTCGCTGGGCAGCGACTGTCCGCGATCGAGGATTGCGTCCAGATCGGTGCCAGATTCGCCGGTGGCTAGCGCGAACTCTTTCAGGTTTGGGCAGATGGTGGTCGCGCCCCGATAGCGTTGAAAGTCGCGACCTTTCGGATCGACGAGGATAGGAAGTCCGGCCTGGCGGGCCGCAGCAATCATAGCCTGGCAATTCTCTTCGGTCAGTGTGCCTTTGGCGTAATCCGACAGGATAATGCCGTGAATGCTGGGGAGCCGGGCGTTCACTTCCTGGATTAAGGCGGCATAAGCGCCGGGTGGGCGGGCGGTCGTGGCTTCCGTGTCCAGCCTTAGCATCTGCTGGCTGCCACCGAGAATTCTCAACTTCGAGGTCGTTGGACTGTCGCGAACCGGGATGAGGTACGCTTCTACTGCACCGGCTTTGAGCAGAGCGGCGAGGACGGCGCCGTCCTCGTCTTCGCCAGCGAAGCCGAGGACTGTAGCCCTTGCTCCTAACCCGGCGACGTTCATGGCGACATTGGCCGCGCCTCCGGGTTGTTGACTTCGTTTCGTGGCACGAACGACAGGTACGGGTGCTTCGGGGGAGATACGGTCTACGCTGCCATGGATGTACCTATCCAGCATGACGTCGCCGACGACCAGGATGTGTATGCCGGCCCAGCCGCTCTCGAGCAGGCGAACGATATCGTGGAGTGCAACGATTCCATTGCCGCCGGCGGAACGAGGCTGATCGAGGCCGTTTGGTTCCGACATCACTCTTGAACCACCGGTTGCGAACGCCTGGCGAGGTCGTTACACAGGGAGTCTTCGATGGCATCGCAGAGCATGTGTCCGGCCAGAATATGCGCTTCCTGCACGCGCGCGGCGTCAGAGGAGTCGACACAGAGACAAGCGTCGGCGAGATGAATGACTTTGCCACCGCTCGCTCCGGTCATGGCGAAGGTGTAGGCGCCCAACTCGCGGGCTTTGAGCAGCCCGGCGCACACGTTCGGGCTGTTGCCGGATGTCGAGATGCCGACGGCGACGTCTCCGGGCGCGCAGAGGGCTTCGATCTGGCGGGCGAAGATGCATTCGAAGCCGTAATCGTTGCCGATCGAGGTGAGAGCGGAGGAATCGGTGGTCAGAGCGATGGAGGCCATGCCGCGGCGCTCGCGGCGATATCGTCCGACGAGCTCGGCGGCGAGATGCTGTGAGTCGGCGGCGCTTCCGCCGTTGCCGAACCAGAGGACTTTTCCGCCGTCGCGCAAGGCCGCATACATCTGATCCGCAACTCTTTCCAGCAGCGGCAGTTCGGATGCGAGTCGCCGAACCACCTGAAGATGCTCCTCAAGGGTCGCGCTAAAGACGGTGAAAGGAGGGGAGGAGGGCGTCATTGGCTTTGCCAGAGGGGTTCAGCAACTTCAACGTTATTATATAGATCGATGCCAGAGGGAAAACGTGGCCTCCGCCAGGAGGCAATCCAGTATGTTTTTCTGGACCGCGACGGAGTGATCAACCGCAAGCTCGCCGAGGGAAGGTATGTCACGCGATGGGAGGAGTTTGAGCTGCTCCCACGGGTGGCCGCGGCGATCGCCGCATTGAATCGCTCAGGACGCAAGGTCATCGTAGTCACAAATCAGCGAGGCATCGCCTTAGGTCGGATGACTGAGGCGGAGGTGGGAGCCATTCATGACCGGCTGCGCGCGGAGCTTACCCGCGAGAGAGCCAGCCTCGATGGAATTTACTACTGCCCTCACGATCGTGACGGATGCGAATGCCGGAAGCCGCGCATTGGGATGATCAAGGCAGCCTTTCGGGATTTTCCCGGCGCGAGGCCAGAGAATTCGATTCTGATCGGGGATTCGCGGTCGGACATAGAATGCGGTCGGGCCGCCGGCATGGCCACCATCTTCATCCACGATGCCTCACTCGAAGATCGCAAGGCAGATGCTGAAGTTGCGATGCGTCTTGCGGATGCCTCGGTCCACTCCCTCAGTGACGCAGTCCAGATGTTGCTGTGAAGAACTCAGGCGATTGGTTTGTGTGGGCCGACTATTGGCAACAAATTCGCATTCGTATGATCGAGGACGGCGGCGAAGGCTTCGTCGACGGTGATCGAGAGAATGCACTTCTTCTTCTCTTGTATGCAAGTCGCAAGTCCGCATCCCGCGCATTCGGTGCGATGGTAGATGACGCGATGGCGACTGCCGTAAGGAAACCAGACCCGAGGGAGATTGCGGGCCGCGAAGATCGCCACACAAGGTACGCCGACTGCGGCAGCGAGGTGCATCGGCCCGCTATCGTGCCCCAAGAACAGCGTTGCCGATCGAATCGCCGCCGCGCTTTCGCGGGGAGTGATCGCGCCGCAAAGATTGAGACTGCGACCTTTCCAGGCTAGCGCCGCGCGTTCGCTGATCGCTGCCTCTTCGGCGGCGCCGATCAGGAGCAATTTGTGCGCGGGAAATTGTTGGGCCATTCGAGCGAGCAGCGCGGTCCAATTGGCTTCCCCCCAATCGTTGACTTGTACCTTTGTGCCTAAGCAGACTGCCAGCAGCGGGCCAGTTTCCAGTTTCTTGAGGAGTTGGTCCGCGCGGTGGATTTCAACAGGGCTGAGGCGAAGGTCCCAGTTGGACGCATCGTCGAGCTGGATTGCGCCCAGGCTGCGAATAGAGTGCGCGAGCCGCTCCGCCTCCGGCTCAAGGTCCCCGTCCGGCAATTGCCTGCGCACTCCGTCTTGTTTCGAATCAGGAAAGCCAATCAATTCCGGGACGCCGCAGAGCCTGAAGAATATCTTGTCTCGCTGCGCCGTTCTGTAGCCGCGAAGCGACGAGAGATAGATGAGCGCTTGCGGACGGAAGTCCCGGACTGCCGCGCGAACACCCAGGACCTCCCGCGGTCTGCGCATGCCCACCGGGTAATCGATGTAGCCATGAATCAGGTCCGAGTCGCCGAGAACCATCGCCGCCGCCGCCGCTTTGGCGTGGACCGGAATATTGGTGAGTAGCCGGCGCACCGCGTTCGGAAAGGTCCTGGCAATCTGGTGGAGGCACGGAAGCGAAACCACGGTGTCGCCGAGACTGCCGAGGCGATAGATGAGGACGCGCCGGACTTGTGCCCATCGAGCCGAATCGGCAGAGAGTTGAGGCAATGTCTTTCACCGTCGTTGGAGTGAATTTCTGGAGCGTCGTAGTGCGGTTACCGACCGTTTCCTGTAGTACTCCCTAGATTGGCGGCCCGGAGGCGAAAGGCCGGCAGCCTGGCCAGGAGGTATAGGATGAGCACCAGCAGGATGGTGCTGCGAACCTGGAGCAAGTAAGAGACAGGTACCGTCTCGGGCTCCAACGACTGGTAGACGTAGGCCAGGGAAAGAATCACCGCCAACCTGGTAGGCACCGCATACTGCACCCACTCGGCCAAGATACGAAGCATGAAGGAAAACGCCAGCGGATAGATAAGCACGCCGAGAAAGCCGAAATCGGCAGCGCCAGCAGTGATCAATGAATTGGCTTCGTCGCGGTAGGAAAAGCCCCAATGCATATTCGCAAGGGCCTCCTCGTCATAGTGTTCAATCCCAAATTTGTCGGCAGAGATGGAGGATGGCACCGTCAATTGCAGGTTGTAAAGTAAATCCTTGCCCAGCAGCGGGGTGGAACGCTGACTGGCCTCAAGCAAGTCGGAGAAGAAGCCAATCACAAAAGTACGTTGCGAGACATTGGTTCCCAGCGCTACCAGGATTTCTGCCGGATTCCGCTTGTGCAGCAGGTCATAGGCTCCTCCGATGCGTTCACCAAGGGACACCCTTCCGCTGCCTCCCACTGCGTAACCGGCGAACCGCAGATAAAGAAAAGTGACGGACGCAAGCGTTACAAGGAGCGCTCCAGCGATGCCAAGCAAGACCTTCTTATAGAGCGGCAACTGAAGGCGGTAGCTTCCCAAACGGCTAGCAATGAGGGCCAGCAACAACCCAAAGGCAAACTGTCTTCGCCCGAATGGAACCATAGCTATGGTTTGTATGATCGCAAGAATGCCCACTATCAGGCGAGTGGTGCCCTTCGTGTTTAAGGCGGCGCAGACCGTGTATGCATAGGCCGGATAGTACCACCACAGGATGAGCTGAGTCGCAGGGTCGATATGTCCGGACTCCTCGACCGCGATCCCCATGTAGCCGACTTTGCCGGTAGCATACGCACCCAACAGCAGGAGCGTCGTTGAGAGAACCAGGGGGAGAGTCTCCGGGCCAAAGGTGAGACGGAACTCTCGGCCGAAGAGCGGGCGTTCAAAGAGTTCCCCTATGACGAAGAGCACGGCGGCCGTTACCATGCACGCGGCGATGGCGTGGCCAAGGGCGCTAGGGTCGCGCGCAAAGCTTTCCGCGAGGGTGAGGTTCCCTCGCTGCATCGTGAGCCATGTGTTGAATGAGCCGAGGTTATAGCCCAACAGGATGGTCATGCCATAGAGGGTGGTCATACGCAGCGGCGCGGAGCGAAAGAGGACATCGATCAGGACGTAGATTCCGACCAGAGAGCCAAGCAGCGCGCCGACCACGAACATTGCACTTGTCGGGACGGCCCACACCGCAGCCCCGAAAACGATAAGCAGGAAGGGAAAATAAAGTAAGTATGTCTGATTCTGCGGCGCGTAGTTGGACCCAAACGGTCGACGTGGTATCTCCGTCGGCGTCTCGAAGGTTTGCGGTCTAGCGCGTGTTGGGAGCGTTGCCATAGAGTTTGGCTGGGGCGGGTGTTGCCGAAAAGGCTAGTTTACCGTGCCCACTCGTGGTTTCAGGTATCTCGTTCGGTGCGAGAGCCCCGTCCGGATGAACTGAGCGCGATGTGGCGGCATTCAAAATAGTCTCGACGACCGCCATATTTCGCCAAGGGTTGTTCAGGTACCGCAGCCTTCCGGCGGCCGCGATCGAGTCTCGCCGTGCCGCGTCCTTGAGCAACGCCAGACACTTGGACGCACATTCTTGAGGCGTGTTCCAGAAGACAGCTTCACGGTCCTCCTCGTACAAGGCCAGATGCTCCGGCGTTCTCTCCGCGCAGAGAAGTCCTCCAAGGGCGGGAATTTCCATGCTCCGCGTCGTGTGCTGGTCGCGGTTGCCCTTCGAGAGCAGGCCGAGGCAGACCCTGGCCGCGGAGATCGCCTTTGCATAGTCTTCGGCGCTATCGGTGTTGGCGGAGCGCCAGTGAGGCCGCAGCGTCGGCCACTCGGGTAAACGCTCATAACGATGGCCGTAGATGGTGAGAGGTACGCCAAGCCTCACGAGTTCGGCGAGGAATGGCCCGCGCTCCGGAAAGGCGGTTCCTACAAAGACGACCTCCGATTGCCATTGCCGGCGTTCGTCGCCGGTGAGTTGGCGCGGGGCGTGAGCAATCTCGTCCGCAGACATGAAGACGCGTAGCACGTTCTGCGCCCCGCGGTCATAAGCCTCCTGCACGTTACAGGCGCGGACGACGACGAGCAGATCGTAGCTGGGGAGAGCGCGGAAAAACTGACGCCAGCGCCTCTTGTCGCGTCCGCCGAAAGGATCATCGATTGTGTAGCAAATCACTCTTGGAATCCGCGCCTTTAGATCTCTGACGAGTCGCTGGCCGATCAGATTTCCCTGTTCGACCCATGCCACGTCAAAGGAGCCGTGACCAGAACCTACCGAGGCAAGCGCTTGAAGCGCGCGCCGCCTCACTATTTCCGCCAGCCCAATTGCGCCGGTTTGCCATTCCCATAGGTGGATGGCGCGGTTGGACGGCAGCAGCGCGTGAGGGTCAAGGTGCACCACCTGATGGCCGAGCCGAAGCATGGCTTCCTTGCGTTGGCCGGACGTGCCCGAATTGCGACCCAGGAAGAGGATATTCAACAAGAGAACCCATGACCGGCGATTTTGCCGACATCTCTGGCGGCGGCCTGACGAGAGGCGAGCCATCAAGTGGCTTCGGTCCAGGCGATGAGGCCTTAATGGTTGTAGATCACAAGACCGGTGGTGATAGCAATCGCCGCCTCGATACCACGGTACCCAAAGGTCTTCAGCTGGCTCAGGGCACCCAGATAATATCGCCGTCCCTGAGGGGAAGATCGGCTTGTTCGCCTTTCAGGAGCTTGGCAAGATCGAGAACGTATTCCTGCCTGCCTCCATCGACTTTACGAATGAGCCTTGTTCTGCTCAGCGAGGCGGTCCGGTTAGGGCCGCCGGCGAGGGAAATGGCCTGTGCGGTAGACAGAGGCTCGTTGTTGTCCACGAGAAATCCTCCGGCCTTGGCAACGTCGCCGACGATATAAACTACTCCGGCTTTGGCGACGACGATCGTGTCACCGGGAAATATCTCGGGGTTCAGTTGGGCCCCGAGGCGGTCGGGGCTGCCTTGCAAAGCGATGTTTTGAGGGTGCTCCGAATCATCGCGGTGAATGATGGAAACGGTTTTGCCCGCAGTTGAGGAAATTCCACCCGCGATGGCGAGCATATCGAGCAAGCGCCTCTTGCCCAGAGTGGGATAGATTCCGGGCTGGCGTACTTCTCCGGAGACGGTAGCGCCCTGCGAGGCATATTCGGTAATGAAGACGGTCACGTGAGGTTCGAGCAGGAGATTGCGGCGGCGAAAGTCGTCCTCGATCACGCGTGCTGCCTGATCGGCATTGAGGCCACTCAGCTCAATACGCCCGATCACAGGTAGGTTGGCGAAGCCGTCCTGAGTAACACGGACGTGGGTGGAAAGCTCGGGGGTATCGAACACTTCGATGTCGAGCAGGTCGCCCGGCCCGATGTCGATGGCCGGAGAGTTGGCCATCGCGGAGCTATGGCGGAGTGCCGGAGCCTGCTCTTCGACCGGCACGGCGGTTGTGCCAGGGGCCTCCTGGGCATGAGAGGCAGGCGCAGAGAGAAGCAGACAGAGCATGCCGCACCCAAGCATACCGAAGCAGATGCCTGCGCGGAGGCGCGCCAGCGGGCGGCTACTCTTCATTTTCGCGGACCCCGTAGCCGCCGCCATAGTTCTCCGAGTAGTCGTAGTCATAGTTCTTGGAGTAGGTGTAGTAGTTTTCAAGCCGCAGATCGACATCGTTGACGACGATTCCGATGACTCTGGCCTGGGCGCGGCGAAGCAGGGAGCGAATTCGCAGCAACGCCTTGCGGCGAGTGCTCGCAGAACGCACGACGATGACAGTGGAGTCGGCAAGCGGGGCCACGCTTAGCGAGTCGGCAACCGGCAGCACCGGGGCTGAGTCCAGGATCACATGGTCGTATTCCAGCTTCCATTGTTCGATCAGCGATTCCAGGTGGTGCGAAGCGAGAAGTTCGCCTGGGTTGGGCGCGATCGGCCCGCGAGGTAGAACGAAGAGGTTGGGCAAATCGCTTAATGGCCGCTGATAGGCGCTGGCCCCCGATTCGCGAACCAGCACCGAGGAAAGCCCTTCCCGGTTAGGGATGCGGAACTTGAGGTGGAGGGTGCCGCGGCGCAGGTCGGTATCGACCAGCAAGACGCGGGCATCGCGGCGGGCGAAGGACACCGCGAGGTTGGCGGCGATCGTCGATTTACCTTCGGCGGCGAGGCTGCTCGTAATCAGCACAACGCGTCCCTGGTGATCTACCGAAGAGAGCAGGATCGAGGAGCGCAGGGTTCGAAAGGCTTCGGCGCTGATCGACTGCGGCGCTGAGTAGGAGACCAGATCTGGACCAAAATTGGCATCCGGGTCGACGGCCGGCGCCGGCGCCGGGCGCCCGTAGTTGGCCTTGGCCGACTTTCCGGCTCCGCTGAACCGCGGCACTACTGCCAATGCGGGCAGACCGGCGATCGACTCCGCGTCTTCCGAGGTGCGGATTGTGTCATCCAGTGTCTCGAGGAAGATTGCAAGGGAGACGCCAAGGAATAGGCCAATGAGTGCCCCGAAGCCGTAGTTGTTCCTCTTGATCGGTGCGACCGGGAAGGCCGGCACTTCCGCGCGGTCGACGACATTCACATTGTTGGAATTGAGTCCGGCCGTCACGCCGGCTTCTTTCAGTTTCAACTGCAAGGCGTCGTAGAGTTCTTCGGTGGATTCGGCCTCGTGTTTCAAGATTTCATAGTCGGCAAAGGAATCGCTGACGCGGAACGCCTGCTGCTTGACCTGGTCGAGACGGTCCTGTAACAGCTTCTGGGTATTGACAGCGGCGTTGTATTCCTCTTCGAAGCGCTTGAGGAGATTAGTAATTTCGTCGTCGATGTCGTGCTGGACGGCGGTCAGTTGCTTGTTGACCTCACGCACCCGAGGATAGTCGGCGCCGTACTTTGATTTGAGGTCCGCAGCCTGGACCATCAACTCGGCCTGCTGCGAACGCAGAGTCATGAGCGTGGTCGTAGGCGCCACCGAGACGAGCAACTCGGGGTTACGGGTCTGGGCGAGATGGTAGCGCGCCTCTTTCACGATGCGATCGGCTTCGCCCTGAAGGAGCTGTTCGTTGACGAGGCGCAGACTGTCGGTGACCAGACTGCTTCCCTCCGTGTCAAGCCCAATCAAATTATTGTCACGCTGGAATTGCGCGACCTTGCGCTGCGCCTCGGCGGAGTGGGCCTTGAGCTCATTTAGTTCGCCGGAGAGCCAATTGGAAATTCGGAGAGTTCCTTCGTACCGGGAGCGCAGGTCAAGTTCGAGGTACTGGTCCACGATTGCCTGGGCGATCACACTGGCCTGAGCCGGGTTTGGATCCTGATAATGAATTTCAACCAGATCGGTGTTCGGAATCGAGACGACGTGCAGGTTGGACCGCAGCTTCCCTAACAGAACAACCCGCTGGGCGGGGGTGAGCGCCTTTCCGGGGACATAGGGGGAAGTTTTGAAGACCTCGGAAAAGGGCGGCTTGATATACAGATTTTGCGACTCAATGACCGCCAGAATGACGGAGTCGCTTTGGAGTATCCGGACCTGGGTGAGCAGCCGAGTCGGAGTGTCCTGCCCAATCTTGTTGTCCATCACATCGGAGATTCCGATATTTGTGGATTGAGAAGGGTTTATGTCGATGCGGGCGACCGATTCGAAAACCGGGACAGTGAGATAGGTCAGGATGGCGGCAATAATAATGCCGAGGAGAAAACAGACCGCGATCACCCAGCGGCGCTTGAGGAGTATCTTGCGGAAATCGGCAGGCGACAGTATGAATTCCTGGCGCTCGGAGTGTTCCGGCTGACTCGGTAGATGAGCGTCCTGTTGCCGTTCGGATGCTACTTCTGGCGCTTGCATCCCGCAGGCTCCTTCACAGTCGTCATTGGGCGTTTCTGATGCTTTCCGGGGATCGGCGAGAGATATTTGGAGGCGACCATATTTGCGTTGTCGCTATAACGCGGAAACTGCTGGATCTGCCTTACTCCAAAGCCCTCTTCACTCTGTCGAACTGATCTAAGGTGAGGCTAACACACCGCAACTGTATTCCTGGCCGTTGTTTGGTAACCCGGCCACCCGTGTCTCGGTAACGGCACCTTGTCGGATTGCTTGAACGTCAAGGGGCAAAACTGGCTCATCGAGATGTACGATTAAAACGGTCGGATTTACGGTATATTCATGATAGCGGCCCGGAGGCGGACCGTTGATGCGCAATTCGACGGAGCGGGCAAGTTGATGGCGTTGAGTGAACTGGGCATCGGTCAAGACGCGGTGGTGTCTAAGCTGGATCTGCCTGAGGAAGTGCAGCATCACCTGATGCATATGGGTTTTGTTCCGGAGGCCAGGGTGACTGCGTTGCGCCGCGCTCCCGCTGGAGACCCGACGGTGTACGCGATCGATGGTCTGGAGATCGCGCTGCGGCGGGACACGGCCGGTTCGATTCGAGTGCGCCAGGCTCACGAGCCAGCGGCAGGCGAGGCGGCGATGGCGAAGGAAGGCAAGAGATGAGTTGTTGCACGCCAGTCTCGGTTGAGCTGCCTGCGGGACCGAGGACGCCGGGCAAGATTCAGACGGTCGCCCTGGTCGGGCCGCCGAACTCGGGCAAATCGACGCTATTTAATCGCCTGACGGGCCTGCGGCAAAAAGTGGCGAATTATCCGGGCGTGACTGTCGAGCAGCGGATCGGCAAACTGAGCGGTATCGGCCGCAGCGACCTGATGCTGATTGACCTGCCCGGAATCTACAGCCTGAGCTCCTACTCAGAAGACGCGCGGGTTGCGGTCGATGTGCTGCACGGCGAGATGCCGGGAACGCCGGCGCCGGACGCGATTCTGCTGGTGCTGGACTCGATGCACCTGAGCCGGCAGCTAATGCTGGCTGGGCCGGTGCTGGAGTTGGGCCTGCCCACGCTGATGCTGCTGAACATGAGCGATGTGATGGAGGCGCGCAGCGGCGAGGTCGACTCGCTCGCGCTGGCGCAGGAACTGGGCGCGCCGGTGGCCAAGATCAGCGCGGCGCGCGGCACCGGGCTCGATGCGGTGCGGAATTTTCTGGCGCGGAAAGAACGCGGAGATCCAGCGGCCACTGCAACTGCCGATCATGGGGCAACGCCGCCTGCTACCGACAATGGGCGACCGGTGTCAGCACCCGGACGAAATATAAAGCGCCGCTCTCGTCGGAGACGACGCGAAAGCTGGATCGGGTGTTGCTGGACCGAATCTGGGGGCCGCTGCTCTTTCTGGCGGTGGTGATAACGCTCTTTCAAGCGGTGTTTACGCTGGGCCAGCCGCTGAGCGATGGCTTTCAGGCGATTCTCGATGGAGCCGGCGTTCGAGTTGGCGCGCTGCTTCCGTCGGGATGGATCGAGTCGCTGCTCATCGAGGGTGTCTGGAAGGGCGTTTCGGTCGGTTCTGGTTTTCCTGCCGCAGATCCTGCTGCTCTTTTTGTTTATAGGGGTGCTGGAGGACTCCGGCTACCTGGCCCGCGCGGCGCTGATTGCCGACCGGGTGATGCGGGCGATCGGGTTGAATGGCAAGGCATTTATTCCGCTGTTGTCGGCGTATGCGTGCGCGGTGCCGGCGATCATGTCGACGCGCACGATCGAGAACAAGCGCGACCGGATTGCGACCATCCTCGTGACGCCGTTCATGACCTGCTCGGCGCGGATTCCGATCTATCTGTTGATCATTGCGGCGTTTATTCCGAACCGGCCGCTGCTGGGCGGCTTTCTTGGGCTGCGCGCGGCGGTGATGCTGGGGCTTGTATCTACTGGGGTTTGTTGCGGCGCTCGGCACGGCGCGGATGCTGAAGTCCTCGATTCTGAAGGCTTCGTCGGCGCCGTTCATTCTGGAGCTTCCGCAATACCGGCTGCCGACATTGCGTTCGCTGGGACTGCGGCTTACTCGACCGAGCCAAGGTCTTTGTGAAGCAGGCCGGAACGGTGATCCTGGCCGTGACTCTGGTGCTCTGGCTGCTGAGCCATATTCCGACGCATGGCGGCTCATTTCCGCAGCTGGCGGACAGCTTTATTGGCAAGGTCGGGCAATTCATCGAGCCGGTGATTCGGCCGCTGGGCTTCAACTGGAAGATCGGCATCGGTTTGCTGACCTCGGTGCTGGCGCGTGAAGTCATCGTGGGACGCTGGGGACGCTATATGGGGGCGATCCGGCGACGCACAATCATGACGCTGCAGGCGGCGCTGCGGCACGATATGACATCTGGGCGGCGCGATTGCGCTGGTGGTTTACTTCGCTCTGGCGATGCAGTGCACGTCGACGCTCGCGGTGGTGAAGCGGGAGACCAACAGCTGGAAGTGGCCGGCGGTGCAGTTTGTGTATATGACGGTGCTGGCTTATATGGCGGCGCTGGCGACCAACCAGGTCATTACGCGATTCTTTCTAGGTTAAGAGTAGTTAGGATTTCACGACGCCATCGTCGGCGGCCGAGACCAAGCCACCCCGTTCACGACCATCCTCTGCGCGTTTTCTCCGTGGAAATTTATCTTCCGCACTTGCGCTCTCGCAGAAACAGCTAAATAACCAAGTAAACTTAATAGAGACAACCATGATTTCAGTAAGCAATGTGAGCATGCGGTACGGGGCGAAGGTCTTGTTTGACGACGTCTCGATCAACTTTATTCCCGGGCGGCGCTATGGTTTGACCGGGCCGAATGGCTCTGGCAAATCGACCTTTATGAAGGTGCTGACCGGCGAGATCGATGCCCAGAAGGGCAACGTGGTGCGCCCGAAGAAGATGGGCGTGCTGCGCCAGGACCAGTTTGCCTTTGATGCCTTTCGCGTGATCGACACCGTGATCATGGGCAACAAGGGCTTGTGGGCGGCGCTGGAGGAGCGGGACAAGATCTATGAGAAGTCCGAGCTGACCGACGAAGACGGCATGCGGCTCGGCGAACTCGAAGGCATCGTCGGCGAAGAAGATGGCTACACCGCCGAGAGCGATGCGGCGATTCTGCTGCAGGGGCTCGATATTCCGGACGAGATTCACGACCGCAAGATGGGCGAGCTGCAGGGCGGGCAAAAGGTGCGCGTGCTGCTGGCGCAGGCGCTTTTTGGCAAGCCGCAGGCGCTGCTGCTCGACGAGCCGACGAACTATCTCGATCTCGACTCGATCCACTGGCTGCAGGATTTTCTGATGCAGTTTCGAAGGCACGCTGATCACGATCTCGCACGATCGGCACTTTCTGAACAGCGTCTGCACGCACATCGCCGACATCGACTACGAGACGATCATCACCTACACCGGCGGCTACGACGACATGGTGATGGCGAAGACGCAGATTCGTTCGCGGCTCGAGTCGCAGAACGATCAGCGCGAGAAGAAGATCGCGCAGTTGAACGAGTTCATTGCGCGCTTCTCGGCCGGTACGCGGTCGAGCCAGGTGACGAGCCGCAAGAAGGAAGTCGAGCGGCTGCAGACGACGGACCTGGCGCGGTCGAATATCGCGCGGCCTTTCATTCGTTTCGATATGCTACGGCCGTCGGGCAAGCACATTCTGGAGATTGAAAAGCTCAGCAAGGCTATGGCGATCTCGAGGTGATCAAGGACTTCAGTGCCAGCATGCAGCGCGGCGAGAAGATCGCGCTGATGGGGCGCAACGGTCTGGGCAAGACGACGCTTGCTGAAGTCGCTGCTGGTGGGCGACAAAGAGATCAATAAGGAGATGCGCAGCGAGCTGCACGATCGCCGATTTCACCAACGACAGCGGCACGGTGAAGTGGGGACATGAGGCGCAGATCGGCTACTTTCCCGCAGGACGTTTCGAATGTGATCGAGAAGGGGCTGACGGTTGCCGATTGGCTGTACCAGTTCGACCCCAAGGCGACGAAGGAAGACATTCGCGGGCATTCTTGGCCAGATGCTCTTTCGCGGCGAAGAGGGGATGAAGAAGACCGAAGCGCTTTCAGGAGGCGAGGCTGCGCGGCTGCTCTTTTGCAAGCTGATGCTGCTAAAGCGGAACATTCTGATCTTCGACGAGCCGACGAACCACCTTGACCTTGAAGTCGATCAACGCGCTGAACGTCGCGATTCAAAAATATGAGGGTACGGTGCTGCTGGTGACTCACGATCATGATTTGATCGATGAAGTCGCAACGCGGATCTGGCACTTTGATCAAGGCGTTGTTGAAGACTTCAAGGGGCCGTATGAGGAATATGTTGCTGCGACGGCAGCGAGTGCTCGCTAGATGGCTGCTGTCAGTGCGAAACTAGAAGAGCGAGGTTCCACATGACTGACATCGACTGGTCCAAGTGCCCGATCGTCGAGCACAAACCCAACAAAGATGGGCGGAGTGCCGACCCTGCGGGCTTGGAGGCTTTCCGCCGACTCTATTGTCGAGAACCATGACTACGGCGCGACGGCACACGAGATAGCCGAATGTTTGAAGTCCCCGTAGCAGATGTAGAGACTCTTCTGGCCTACGCGGAAGAGCACGCAATCGGCCCATGCGCATTCTATTCGATAAGAATGTGCCCTACCCGCTGAGGCGTCATTTGTCGCCTCAACCGGTTGAAGTCGCTGAGGATCTGGATGGGATCCGTCTCGAGAACGGCGACCTACTGCAGAGCAGCGGAGGACGCGGGTTTCGACTTGATGGTCACCGCCGATCAGAACATCCGATATCAGCAAAATCTCTCAGGGCGAAAAATCGGCTAGTCGTCCTCGGCTCAAACGTCTGGCCGTTGCCTTCAGAAGCATCTGCCCGAGATCGCCGCCGCGGTGAACACCGCCAAATCGGGAGCTACTCGCTTCATCGAAGTTCCATTGCCAGCCAAGCCAAAGTACCGGCGCAGTTACTAAACAAGTGGCCGCGAAAGACAAGACCCTAACGAATGCCACAAGCCACCCCAATCCTGAATGCACAAGGCGTATCGAAGTCGGTTCGGCGCGACAACGCTGTTCCGGGACATCTCGTTCACCATCGAAGAGGGCGACCGCATCGGCCTGATCGGGCCGAACGGCTCGGGTAAGTCGACGCTGCTGCGCATCCTTGCCGGCGAGGTCGACGCCGACGATGGCGAAGTGACATGCGGAAGCGGGCCCGGCTGAGCTACGTCACCCAGGATTCGACAGTTTAGCCGGGCGATTCGGTGCGCGAGGTGATCCTCAAGGCGCTGAAGCGAGAGCGGCGTTCCCGAGGCGGAGTGGGAGGGCCGGCTGCGCGAGACGCTGGGCCGCGCGGGTTTTGAGGAATTTGCCATGCCGAGGCGGTCACGTTTTCCGGCGGATGGCGGAAGCGGCTGGCGATTGCCGAGGCGCTGGTGCAGAATCCCGACGTGCTGCTGCTCGACGAGCCGACCAATCATCTTGATCTGGCCGGCATTGAGTGGCTGGAGGCGCTGCTCGCGGGCGCGTCCTTCGCCTGCGTGGTGGTCAGCCATGACCGCTACTTTCTCGAAGATGTCGCGACCGAGATGGCTGCGAACTGAACCGCGCTTATCCCGACGGCATGCTGCGCGTTCAGCGGGAATTACAGCAAGTTTCTGGAAAAGAAGGAAGAGTTCCTCCACGCGCAGGCCAAGCGGCAGGAGTCGCTCGAGAACCGCGTCAAGACGGAAATGGAGTGGCTGCGCCGCGGACCCAAGGCGCGCACTACAAAGTCAAAAGCGCGCATCGACAAGGCCAATGAACTCATCGGCGAACTGGGCGGAATGCAGGCGCGGGCCAGACTGCGACCGCAGGGATCGATTTCGTCGCGACGGAGCGGCAGACGAAGCGGCTGGTCGAGTTCATCGATGTGATTATTCAGTAGATGGCGACCGAAAGCTTTTCAGTGGGTTGAATTTTCCGATCACCGCGGGGATGCGGGTCGGCCTGGTCGGGCCGAACGGCAGCGGCAAGACGACACTGCTGCGGCTGCTGCGCGGCGAGATCGAGCCGGAATCGGGCGAGATCAAGCGGGCGAATTTGCTGCGCACGTCTACTTCGATCAGAACCGCGTGCTGGACGGAAACCAGACGCTGCGGCGCGCGCTCGCGCCGGACAGCGACGCGGTGGTTTACCAGGGCCGCGTGATTCACGTTGCTTCGTGGGCTTCGCGGTTTCTGTTTACGGGCGAGCAATTGAACCAGCCGGTCGAGCGGCTCTCGGGCGGCGAACGCGCGCGCGTGCTGATCGCGAACCTGATGCTGCAGCCGGCCGACCTGCTGCTGCTCGACGAACCGACCAACGATCTCGGACATCCCGACGCTCGAGATACTGGAAGAGAGCCTGCTCGAGTATCCCGGCGCGCTCGTGCTGGTGACACACGATCGCTTCATGCTCGATCGCGTTTCGACGATCGTGCTGGGGCTGGATGGCCTCGGCAATGTCGAGCGATTTGCCGACTATCAGTCAGTGGGAAGAGTGGCAGATCGACCAGCTGCGGAAGGGAAGCGGGGAATCCATTACTATGCCTCCCGCCAAAGCCGACTCGAACAATGGCGCCGCCTCTGGCTCGTCGAAGAAGAAGCTCTCGTATCTTGAGGCACGGGAATTCTCCAGATATCGAAGAGAAGGTCGAAGTTGCCGAGGAGTTACTGCAGGCACGGCGCGAAGCTGTCGAAGACCCTGCTGTAGCAACGGACGGTGTGCGCCTTCAGGAGGCGCTTACGGCACTCGATGAGGCGCAGAGTGCGGTCGACACGCTTTATGCGCGCTGGGCCGAGCTTGAGGCAAAGCGCGCTTAGCCGCACTTCAATTCTTCACTTACCCTCTAGGACCCACGCCACCCATCTGTTCAGCGCGGACCCAGGCAATCGGGAAAGTCAGCGCGCGATTAATAATCGGGCGAGATCAGGCGCGCCAATAGTCGGGGCGCCAGTTCTCGATGGCTTTCTTGATCGCTTTCGTATCGAGTTTTTCGCGCAATATCTTCTCCACGAGCGAAGGGACCTCGGCGTCTGCGGCGAAACGCAGGGCGATAAGCTGCTGTTCGGTAAGTTCTGGGATTTTCGATCGCAAGGATTCCGGGAGCAGCGCCGAGAGCCGTAGCCGCTCTTCGAGGCGAATCACGCGGTCCTGTATTTTGAGGGCGTAGATGCGTGTCTTGAAGCAGAGCAGCAATGCAGCGAGCGAAAAGACCGCGAACCAGATACGGAACGCGTCGATTCCGTGAAAGAGGAAGACGATGCTGGCGATGAAGCAGGCGAGCAGGACCGGAACCAGGACGAAATGAAACAGTGGATCAAACTTGCCATGGTTGGCGAAGTTTTGCGGGCGTCTTTCCATATTCTTGCTCCTCCGGACGCACTTGAGATGACGGACCGGTCAAGGCAGTTATATAACAGTTTGGTTATTGCGTTGAAAGCGCGCTGCAACGTTTTTCGCTAGCAGTTTGGCGGGATACCAAGTAGACTTCGGCTGATTCACGTAACTGCTTGGTTGTTGAACTCAATTACCTTAGGAGCTTTACGATGCCCCTTTCAAAGAAGTTAGGCGCCGAGTTTCTTGGCACCTTCGTGCTCGTCTTTGGCGGATGCGGCAGCGCTGTGCTGGCGGCAGGTTTTCCCAAACTTGGGATTGCTTTCGCGGGTGTAGCTCTCGCATTCGGCCTTACCGTACTTGCGATGGCCTTTGCAGTCGGCCACATTTCCGGAGGACATTTCAATCCCGCCGTCACCGTCGGGCTCTTTATCGGCAAGCGATTTCCGCTCGCTGAGGTCATTCCCTACATCATTGCCCAAGTGGTTGGCGCGGTCGTTGCCTCACTGGTGCTGTATCTGATCGCTAGCGGAACATCCACATTTAGCATCATGGGTGGCTTCGCGTCCAACGGTTATGGAGTAGATCACTCCCCGGGCGGATACTCGCTGATTGCGTGTCTGGTGGCGGAGATCGTTCTGACTGCGATTTTCCTGATCGTGATTATGGGATCCACGGACAAGCGCGGCGTTCCGGCTGGCTTTGCTCCGATCGCGATCGGTCTGGCACTGACCTTGATTCACCTCATCAGCATTCCGGTCACCAATACTTCGGTGAATCCTGCACGCAGCACGGGGCCGGCTCTGATCCTTGCCTTGTTTGGTGGCGGAGGCTGGGCTCTCGGGCAACTGTGGCTCTTCTGGGTTGCGCCGATCATCGGCGGCGCTTTGGGTGCGGGCTTGTATCTTGCCGTGGCCGGCGATCATGATCCGAAACTGCCGTAGTCATCTATTTGTCACGGTTCGACCGAAAGATGGAGGGAAAAACCATGCGGGAGACGGAAGACTGAGAAGCCGGCGACGACTACTCTTTCACTCGATCCAGTCTCCCAGAGCCCCGATCCGCGAAGAGCGGTCGGGGCCTTCTTTTTCGGTGAGCATGCGCTCTCTTGGCTCAACGGCTTCGCAGGGCTTGTGCAGAAGCCCTGCCGGCGTAGTAAGCTGGCACTGAATTCTTTGGACCTCTTATGGATAAATCTGGCGTCTCGCGCCGCAACTTTGTGAAATCCGGGATATCGGCTGGTGTGGCGATGTCTGTTGGGGCGGGCACCGCGTCCGCTTCTGCTTTATCTAACCCCGACAGCGACGTGGTTGTCCGCAAAGGGCGCGTCAAACAGTCGGTCAGCCGCTGGTGCTACAAGGACATTAAGCTCGACGATCTCTGCGCTTATTCGGCGAAGATCGGTTTGAAAGGCGTCGATCTTTTGGCGGTTGAGGAGTGGGACGCGCCGCGCAAGGTCGGGCTTATCTGCACGATGGGCTATGCGGGAGGCGGCACGATTCCCGAAGCCCTGAACAGGGTGGAGAACCACGACGCCATTGTCGCCGCCTTCACGAAGAACATTCCGATTGCGGCAAAAATGGGCGTACCCAACGTGATTACCTTCTCGGGCAACCGGAAGGGGATGTCGGATGAGGAAGGCGCGCGCAACTGCGTCATCGGTCTGAATAAGCTGAAGAAGATTGCCGAAGACAACAACGTCACCATCTGCATGGAATTGCTGAACAGCAAGGTGAACCATAAGGACTACATGTGCGACCATACCGCCTGGGGCGTCGCCGTGATGGAGCAGGTAAACTCCCCGCATGTGAAATTGCTCTATGACATTTATCACATGCAGATCATGGAAGGTGACCTGATTCACACCATCACCGACAATGCGAAATGGCTAGGACACTTCCATACCGGGGGCGTTCCGGGCCGGCACGAGCTGAACGACCAGCAAGAAGTGCAATGGGACGGCGTGATGCGCGGGATCGTGGCCACTGGGTATACCGGTTATGTGGCGCATGAGTTCGTGCCGACGGGCGACCCTCTGACCAGCTTGAGGCAAGCGGTCGATCTTTGCGATGTCTAGCGAAGTGATACGGGATTAGGCGTGATTTAGCTCGCGTTCCTCTCAGGCCTTTCTACGGAAAAATAGGGTCGTGGCATTTGCCACGACCCTATTTTTTGACTTCTATTCGTCGTGCTTAGAACGACAGACGAACCGCGATCTGGATCTGCCGCGGGCTGTAGGCGTAGTTGCTGTTGGCGTTGGTGTAAGTTCCGAACGACGGGTTGTATTGGAGTTGAGTGGAGTAGGTCTGGGGCCGGTATAGCCGGCGGTGGGCACGCCGGCGGTTGATCCCCGAAGGTGTAGCCAGTGCTGTTGACGCCCGTGTAGTTCTGGTGATTGAAGGCGTTGAACATCTCGGCGAACATCTGCAAAGTGTACTTTTCGGCGAACTGGAGTCTGCTTTTCCAGGCGGACGTCGACAACCGCATCGCGTCGCAACGAAAAGGTGTTTCGGCCGAGGACCGGAATGTAGGCCGGGGTTCCGCCAGCGCCGTTCCAGGCTGAGCTTACCGAACCGGCGCTGGGGAAACTGCTTGTGACCAGGCTGTACGGCAGTCCGTTCTGGAGCTGCACGAGCGGGTTCAGGTTCCAGCCGTCGAGAAGGTAGCTTTTCAGGCCGCTAAAGGCCTTCGGGTATTTGAAGACCGCGTACCCGACAAAGCGGTTCGGGACATTGTAGGGAGAATTGCCGTATTGCGGACGCAGGCTGCCATTCGGATCAAGCGGCTGGTTGGTAGAGGCCTGAGTAGATTGGTTCTGGTTGTAATCCAAAGCGTGCGACCAGGTGTAGTTGGCGTCGAAGGTGGCGTACTTGAAGCTCTGGTTGGTGATCTCCGCTACCAGTCCGTTATAGCTAGAGTTGACGTTACTGGTGATCTCCGTGATTGTGGAGAATTTGGTGTTGGCGTAGTTGTTATAGACCTTCGCTGTGTAGGTGCTGCCGCATTCCAACGGTCCGCAGGTGTTGCCGGTGGAGGCTTTGCCGCCCTGGCCGGTCACGGTATAGGTCACCATGGTGTACCCCGGACCGTTGTTGGTGTTGTTGTTCACCGCCGGCGTGTTGACCAGGTTGGTGTTGATGAAGTTGGGTAGCTCGCGGCTGAGGGCTGCGAGGTAGCTTAGAGAAAATACCGTGCTTTTGCCGAATTGCTGCTGGAGGGTCAGGTCATACTCCATAGCCTGTGGATTCTGGAAGTTCTTGGCGAAATATTGAACCCCGGCCGCGGCGAGCGTGGTCGGCGAATAGTTCTGCGGCAAGATACCGGAAAAGCGGGGACCGCCCTGATTGTTTCTGAAGCTGACGCCGATCTGTGCCTCGGGCGAGCCGGTCTGCGTGTAGGCGGTCAGGATGGTTGCGTTGATGATGCGGCCATAGTACATGCCAAAACCACCGCGAAGAACGGTCTTGCCCTGACCATAGACATCCCAGGCAAAGCCGACTCGTGGGCCGAAGTTGTTTTTGTCGTCGGGCTTCTGGGTGAACTGCGGTAGCGGCACGTAGGAGCCGACTGGCTGTTGCAGTTCGGTGTAAGGGCCGGGAATGGATTCGTAGTCGTAGCGAAGGCCCAGGTTCAACGTGAGCCGAGGGCGGATCTTCCAGTCGTCCTGGATGAAGAATCCGTAGTCGACGGTGTTGAGCTCGAAGTAGCCCTGGCCCGAGGTTTTGACCGAAGGTGGTGTAGCACGGCAGTGTGCCGGTGTTGTACTCGTTGGCGCTCGAACCGCAGGTCCCGCTGGGCTTGGCCATATCGGCGAAGAAATTTCCCAGGTACGTGTAGGTGTATTGGCCGTTCGGTGTGTTGGCGGCCAATCCAAGGCTGTTGATCTGGTCGTAGTTGTGGACGATGTCGCCGCCGAATTTGAAGCTGTGCTGGCCGTGGGTCCAGCTGACGGTGTCCGCAACCTGCCATTTGCGCTCATCCGGGTATGCGGGACGGAAAGCGTAGTACTGGACGCTATCGCTGAAGCCGTTGGAGCTTTGCAGGCGAGATGGTCGGCGGAAGGCCCTGATAGGCATTCGCGCCGACAAACTGCTGGTTATAGGCGTGACTGGCTGCGAACTTTCGTTGTTCAGCTCGCGCCCGTATTGGTAGCGGACTTCGTTAACGATGGTTGGGGTCAGAATCGTGTCGAGCTTGGCCAGACCGTAGTCGAGCTTCACATAGTCATTGCCAAAGCCATCGACGCTGTAGTTGTTGGTCGCCTGGGTCTGCACGCCGCCGGGCGAGCGCCAGCCGAGACGGTTGTAGATGAAGCTGGCATGGTTCTTTTCGTTGATCTGCCAGTCGATCTTGGGCATGTTGATGGTTTGATTTCCGGTGCGATAGACCGGGCCGAGGACGGTGGTGATCGCGCCCAGATCGGTGTTGTAGAGCGTTGACTGCGTCGGCATAAGTGGCCAGTCCGAGACGCGCCTGCAGCACGCAGGCCTGGGCGTCGACCGGATTGGTGGGCTGAGTTTTGCCGGCACGTGGAGATGATGGTCGCGCAGGTATAGGGTGCGGGTATGCGCCGCATCGGGGGCCTGGAAAAACGCTCCGGGGTTGGAAGGCACGGCGGTGCCGGGGAAGTTCCGCTGAAATTGATCGTAGGTATAGAACCAGAAGAGCTTGTCCTTGATGATCGGGCCGCCGACGCCGAAGCCCCACTGCTTGCGCCAGTCCTTCGGCTTGTATTGGATGGTGGTGGTTGTGCCGGTGGCGGCGTCGAAGGTGGTCAGCTTGGTAAACGGGTTCTTGGCGCCCCAGTCGTTGTCGCGGTCGTAGAAGTAAAGCTCGCCGTGGAGCTGGTTGGTTCCGCTCTTGGTGACGGAGTTGATGACGCCGCCGAGCGGCGCGACCGTATTCGGCAGAGTAGACGCCGGTATTGACCTGGAACTCCTGTACGGCGACCATCGGGGTGGAGTAGCCCTCGCGCGTACGGCCGCGCTCTTCGGAGAAATAGGCCTGGTTATCGTCGGCGCCGTCGATCTGCACGTTGTTGAGCAGCGGGCTGATGCCGCGGACGGAGAGCAGGCCGAAGCCGTTGGAATCGGCCACGACTCCAGGAGTCAGCAGCGTGAGGTCCGACCAGCGACGGCCATTGATGGGCAGATTGTCGATCGTCTGCTGGCTGTCAGATTGGTGGAGAAATCCGGCGATTCGGTGTTGATCATCGGGGCCGCGCCGCTCACCTCGATTGTTGTGCCGGAAGAGGTGACCGCAAGCTTGGGTTCGCAGCGATGTCGTTTTGCCGACCTGGACATAACCGCGGTGGCTTTGTATTCGCGTAAAACCAGCTGCGTTGATGGTCACGGTATACGGCGCCAGGCTGAAGTTGGCCGACGGTAAAGAAGCCTTCGCCGTCGGCAGTCACGGTCTGTTCGGCGTTAGTTCCGTCATTCTTTACACTGGATGCTGGCGCCGCCGACCGATGCTCCGCTCGGGTCTTGTATTGTCCCGTTGATCGCGCCGGTGGTCGTGGTTTGCGCGGTGACGATGCCGGGAATAGTGAAGAGCATCGCCGCAATGAGTGACGGCGGACCGGCCCCAGAATTTAGTTTGTCGAAGCATTTGATCCTCCTGAATGTGGGAACGTTTCTGGTTCGCCCGGCAGCAAAGTGCCGGGCGCTGGAGAAGCATGTCTTTCGCTTTCTTATGAGGGTCTTGCGTGGTGATTCGGCTGAGAAGTTGAAATCGGTCAGACCGGAATATCCGGGGTCGTAGCAGACCGCGATCGTTGAAAGCATTATGGCCCAATCTCTCAATCAGACCACAAGAAAATGAATAGGCGTTAAATGCCACTGCCCAGAGTGCGGAGCGAATTTCACTCTCATCACCACTCTGAGCCGACCTTGTAAGATAGAGCAAATCCGCAATCCTGCCGGAGGACGTTTGCTCTACTGGCTGCTGTACCAGAAGCTCTTCCCCTATTTCCGCCCATTCCGCATTTTTCGGTACCTTACCTTCCGCACCGCGTTTGCGACGATTACGGCGCTTGCTGATCACGCTGATCATCGGGCCGTATGTGATCGAAAAACTGCGCGAGTTCCAGATTGGCCAGTATGTTCGCGACGACGGCCCGAAGGCGCACCAGAAGAAGGCGGGCACGCCGACGATGGGCGGGTTGCTGATTTGCATCGCGATCCTGCTGCCGACGTTGTTGTGGTCCGATCTGTCGAATCCCTTTGTCTGGCTGGTGATGCTGTCGACCCTGGCCTATGGGGCGATCGGGTTTGCGGACGACTACATCAAAGTCGTCGCACGGCGAAGCCTGGGGCTGACGGCGCGGGCGAAGATGGCGTTTCAGATATTGGCCGGGGTGGCTCTTTCCCTGGCCCTGATTGCGCTGCGCGCACAGGGCCTGTGGTCGAGCCGGCTGACGCTGCCATTCATCAAGCGTTTGCGGCCCGACCTGGTGTGGCAGTCGCTAGGCGCGATTCCTCACCTGGGCTTTCTTGCCTTTCTCCCGCTCGTTATTTACGTGGTGTTGTTCCTGGTGGCATCGAGCAATGCGGTCAACCTGACCGACGGCCTGGATGGCCTGGCGATCGGCTGCACGCTCGTGGCGGCGAGCGCCTTGACCGTGCTCACTTACGTCAGCGGGCATGTGGTTTTCTCCGACTATCTTGAGTTGCAGCGGATGCCGCTGGTGGGCGAAGTCACGATCTTTTGCGGGTCGATGGTGGGCGCGAGTATCGGGTTTCTTTGGTACAACGCTCATCCGGCGGAGATTTTCATGGGCGATGTGGGATCGCTGGCCCTGGGTGGCGCGATCGCGACGGTTGCGGTGGTCATCAAGCAGGAGCTGCTGCTGCCGTTTATCGGCGGCGTTTTCGTGCTGGAAGCGCTGTCGGTAATTCTGCAGGTGGGCAGTTACAAACTCCGCAATGGCAAGCGGATTTTCAAGATGGCGCCGCTGCATCACCACTTCGAGTTGATGGGTTGGTCGGAGTCGAAGGTGATTGTGCGCTTCTGGATCGCCGCGCTGGTGTTTGCACTCTTTGCACTCACGACGCTGAAACTGCGCTAAGCGCGGATTGTGCCCGCTTCCACATGGTATTGGCGTGGGAGAATGGTGTCGGTCGATGTCTGCTTTCTCAACGATAGGATCGTGGCGAGACGTTTGGCGATGAGCCAGACTTCGAGCGCACTCTGATAGGACCCCAGCAGCGTTCAACGCAAAGATTGGTTGCTATGGAGTTGAAGGGCAAGAAAATTCTGGTGGTGGGGCTGGGCAAGTCCGGTCTGGCGGCGGCGCTGTTCTTGCGGCGGCGTGGCGCGCAGGTGACCGTCTCCGATGTGCGCAGCGCCGAGGCGCTGGCGAAAGAGATCCCCGCGCTGCTCGAAGAGGGAATTGCGGTTGAGGCGGGCGGCCACGGGTTGCTGACCTTTCGCCGCCAGGATCTGATCGTCGTGAGCCCCGGCGTGCCGCTGAATACTCCTGAGATTGTGCAGGTGAAGAGCTTTGGCCTGCCCGTGATCGGCGAGGTCGAGCTGGCTGCTCGCTATCTCAAAGGCAAAGTGCTGGCGATTACCGGGTCGAACGGCAAGACGACGACCACGAGCCTTTGCGGGGAGATTTTGGCGGCGGGCGGATTGCCGGTTGCGGTGGGTGGCAATATTGGGCTTCCGGTGATTGCGCTGGTCGAGGAGAGCCGCGACGATGGCTGGTCGGTGCTCGAAGTTTCGAGCTTTCAACTGGAGACGACGGAGAAGTTTCGACCTGAGATTGCGGTGATTTTGAATGTGACCCCGGACCATCTCGACCGGCATATCACATTTGAAAATTATGTTGCGGCGAAAGAGCGTATCTTCGCGAAGCAGACGGCGGAGGACGCGTTGGTGCTGAACTGGGACGATCCGGTGACGCGAGCTTCCGCGGAGCGTGCTCCGTCGCGCGTCTTCTGGTTCAGCCGCGAGAAACCAGTCGAACGGGGTGCGTATTTGATCAGACGGCGAAGTTGTCTTCCAGTCCGCGAAAGACGCGACGCCGGAGCGGATCGTTGCGGTCGAGAAGATTCCGCTCAAGGGCGAGCACAATGTGGAGAATGTGCTGGCCGCGGTATGCGCGGCGCGGCTGGCGGGAGTGGAAGCCGCGGCAATTCGTTCGGCGGTGGAGAGCTTTCACGCAGTCGAGCATCGCCTGGAATTTGTCGCGACGCTGAACGGAGTCGACTATTACAACGACTCCAAGGCGACCAACGTCGACGCAGCGGCGAAGGCGATCAGCTCGTTCCCCGGCGGCATTCATTTGATTCTGGGCGGCAAGGACAAGAATTCGGATTACACCCAGCTGAGCGCGCTGCTGAAGGAACGCGTGAAAGCGGTCTACACCATCGGCGCCGCGGCGGAGAAGATCGAGAGCCATATTCGCGGCGATGTGCCGATTGTCAGCGCGGGAACGCTGGTCGCGGCGGTGAAGTCAGCCGGCGACGCGGCGATGCCGGGCGAGACTGTTCTGCTCGCGCCGGCGTGCTCGAGCTTTGACCAGTTTGAGAACTATGAGCATCGCGGGAGAGTTTTTAAGGAGCTCGTCATGGCGCGAAAGAGGCTACCGGAGCTTTCCTGCGGTGCCGCTCGATGAGACAAGGATGGGCGCAGGCGGCCTTTAAGGGCCGTCTGCAATGGACGGAAATTCGGCCACGAAGCAGTGGCAGGAAAGTCGGGCTATCTGAATGGCAAAACGCGTAGGCGTCGATAAGGTGCTTTTCTGCACAACGCTGGTCCTGGTCGTGATCGGGCTGGTGATGGTGTTCAGTGCGTCCGCGATTATTTCGCAGGGCGCGTCCGGCTCACCGTACGGCTTCCTGATCAAACAGGCCATCTGGGGCGTGCTTGGCCTGGCGGCGATGACCGTGATCATGCAGATGGATTACCGGAAGCTCAACAACCCGCGCATCATCTTCCCAATGGTGGCGGTCACTGCGTTGTTGCTGCTGGTCGTCTTTGCCATGCATTCCTCGCATGGCGCGCATCGCTGGATCAAGCTGGGAGCAATGTCTCTTCAGCCGTCGGAGATGGCCAAGCCGGTCATCGTGCTTTTCCTGGCTTGGTTTCTGCAGAACAAGCTGCATATGGTGAACGATCTGCGCAACACGATCATTCCTGCCGCGCTGCCGAGCCTTCTCTTCATTGCGTTGATCATGAAAGAGCCCGACCTTGGAACGGCGCTGGTCTGCGCAGGCGTGACAATGTTTATGCTCTACCTCGCCGGCATGAACATGAAGTTCCTGGTGATGGCGTCCGCGGCTGCTGCGCCGGTGCTTGCCTACATGTTGCTCTTTGTGAAGTTCCGGCGAGATCGGCTGCTGGCCTTCCTTTATCCCGATCGCGATCCGCTGGGCATCGGCTACCACATGAACCAGTCGTTGATCGCCGTGAGCACGGGCGGGGTGTTTGGACGTGGCTATATGGAAGGCGTCCAGAAACTCTATTATCTTGCCGGAGTCGCACACCGACTACATCTTCGCCAATATCTCCGAGGAATTGGGCTTGGTTGGTGCGGTGGTAGTCGTCGCTTTATTTGTCGTACTCGGTTATCGCGGACTGCGCGCGGTGTTGCTGACCCGCGATCCGTTTGCGCGCTTCCTGGCCTTCGGCATTACGACGAGCATTCTGATTCAGGCTTTCTTCAATATCAGCGTGGTGCTGGCGCTAGTGCCGACGAAGGGAATTACGCTGCCGTTTATCTCCTATGGCGGAACTTCTTTATTCATCACCCTTCTCTCGATTGGCGTACTGCTGAACATTACACGAGAGTGCGACTGAGAGTGGTCGGGCTTGTCAGCATCCGTGAAACCGGAGGTCCCTCCACTTCCGCTTCACTTGGTTCCGTGTCCAGTCGGGATGGCAAATCCATGGCTTTTTTGGCGGGGTACATGGCTGAATGAGCACCCTGCGGGTCTTGATCGTTGGTGGAGGCACCGGCGGGCATGTGATTCCCGCATTGGCGATTGCGGATGAGCTGCGCGGGCGATATGGCGCGGAGGTCCGCTTTGTCGGCACGGCGCGCGGCTTTGAGACACGGCTGGTTCCGGCCGCAGGCTATGAGCTGGAGCTGATTCATGTAGGGCAGTTGAAGGGCGTCAGCCTGGCGACGCGGTTGCGCACGCTGCTCGATCTTCCTCTCGGCGTGCGGCGCTGTTTTGAAATCCTCAATACATTTCGGCCAGATGTGGTCGTTGGTGTAGGTGGCTATGCCTCCGGGCCGGGGATGGTTGCGGCGCTGCTGAAGCGGATTCCTACCCTTGCGTTCGAACCGAATGCCGCTCCAGGACTGGCGAATCGGCTGGTTGGCAAGCGGGTGAGCGCGGCGGCGGTGAGCTTTGCTCCGGCTTGCGACTATTTCCGGAACGCGAAGGTGACTGGGATTCCGGTGCGGAAGGAGTTCTTTGCGCTGCGGCCCAGAGCTGGCGGAGGTACCCCACACTTGCTGGTGTTTGGCGGTAGCCAGGGCGCACTCGTTTTCAACACGATGATGCCGCGAATTGCCGCCGCATTGCTGGAGGCGGTTCCGGGATTGACGATTTTGCATCAGGCTGGTGCGCGCCATGCGGAGACGACACAGGCAGCCTATCGCGATGCGTTTGAAGGTGTGGACATCGATCTTTCGCGGTGGGAGGTCTCCGCATTTCTCGATGACATGCCGCTGCGAATTGAGGCGGCCGACCTGGTGCTGGCGCGAAGCGGGGCGAGCACGGTGGCCGAGCTGTGCGCGGCGGGTAAGCCGGGGCTGTTGGTGCCGTTTCCTCAGGCCGCTGACGATCATCAGAGGAAGAACGCTGAGGTGATGGCGTCCGGCGGCGCGGCGCGGATGTTGATTCAGGCGGAGATGACCGAGGAAATTCTGCTCTCCACACTTGTAGGTTTACTGCGCGATGGACGCCGGATTGAAGCGTATGAGCGGCAACGCGAAGACGTTAGCCAAGCCGAATGCCGCTGCGGACATCGCGGCAATGGTTGCAGAGCTGGCGGGGCATAAAAGCCCCGCCTGAAGATCGAATTCCGGTTTCCGCGATCGTTACTGCGGCGGAGTTGCGGCGGGAGGAGCTGCCGGTGGTGGAGGCGGCGGGGCATTGGGGTCAAGCTGGGCGATGAATTCGATGTCGAAGATCAGGTCGGCCTTGGGCGGAATCGGGCCGCGTCCAGCTGCACCGTAGGCCATCTGCCATGGAATGAAGAGACGGCGCTTGCCGCCAACGCGCATGCCGTCGAAGCCCTCGTCCCATCCGCTGATAACCATGTGCCTGCCTTGTGTGAATTCAAAGGGCGTGCCGCGGTCGACCGACGAGTCGAATTTGGTGCCGTCATGCAGCCATCCGGTGTAGTGGACGGTGTATTTGATCCCCGGCTTGGCGAGGTCGCCGGTGCCAATCTTCGCGTCGATATACTTCAGGGCAAAGGCGGTCTTGGGGATGCCCCTGACTACCGGGATATTCGGCGGGAGTTTCATCGCCGTGGATGCCGCAGTGGTAGTGCCGGCGGCTGGCTTGTGTACCGCTGGCTTCGGCGTGGTGGACGGCGTTGATGACGTCTGGGCAGAGAGCGACGCGGAGGCCAGAGCGGTTACGAGCAGGGCGGACGAGAGGCGTTCCAAGTTGATTTTCATGATCGAAAGCCGATGGTAGCACGAAGGGCTTGCCGTCACGAACCGGGAAAGATCATGTTGATAGGACTGACGACTCCGAGGCGGCGGAATACGATTGGTGGCGGCGGCAGTCTAAGCTGTAAGTAGCGAATGCGAATCCGGATAGCCCAAATACTGCTTGCTTCTTTGCCCTGGCTTTCGGCGACATGGCTGCCCTTTGCCGCCGTCGCGCAGAGCTCGGATGGAGCGGGCATCGGCATCGGACCGGTTACCAGTAATTCTGTCCAACAAGATAAGCCTGCTACCGCGATTTCAGTCCCGCCGATCCGCGTCAATGTGAAGCTGGTGAATGTCTTCGTCAACGTCACCGATGCGAATGGCGGGCCGGTCGGCGGGCTAACCAAAGATAATTTCACGCTTAGCGAGGACGGGCGCCCGCAGAAGATCGCGGTCTTTGACCGCGAGTCGGCGGTGCCGCTCCAAATCGTGCTGGCCATCGACACCAGCGGCACAGTGCATAAAGACATGAGCATCGAGGAGCATGCGGCGCGCGAGTTTGTGCATGCGTTGCTGCGCCCGGTTGACGAGCTCGACTTGATGGAGTTCTCCTCCGACGTGCGCGAGGTGGTGCCGTTTACCAACAACCTGCACCAGATCGACAGTGGCCTGGAGCGGTTGCGTGGCGGCCCGGCGACGGCACTTTATGACACGATCTTTCTCGCCTCGCAGAGCCTGATGGGGCGGCCGGGACGCAGGGTGCTGGTGCTTATCTCCGATGGCGATGACACCGCCCACGGGGTGGAATATCCGCGTGCGCTCGAGGCGGCGCTACGGTCGGAGGTGCTGCTGTATAGCATCATCGATGTGCCGATCGCCGCCGACGCCGGCCGCGACACCGGCGGCGAGCACGCGTTGATCACGCTCTCGCAGGAGACGGGCGGCAAGCATTATTACGCGGGGTCGTCGGATCTGGGGTCGGCGTTTCAGAAGGTGTCGGAAGATCTTCGAACGCAGTATTTGCTGGGGTATTATCCGTCGGGGCATTTGACTTCGACAGATTATCGGACGATCTCGGTTTCGCTGACCGGGGTGGTTGGGGCTTCCGATTATTCAGTGCGGCATCGGACTGGGTATTACCCGAAAAACTAGGGACATAGGGACATAGGGACTAGGGACATGCAGTCCCTATTGTCTGGTTCCAACTTCACTGTGCCGGTGGCGGCGGTTTTACCATCAATGGGATCTCGACCGAGCCGACGTGGTCCGAGACCAGATCGTGGATCGTGGGGCGGAGGTAAACCTCGCCGGGCGGAAGATCGATCTGCTGATGAATCTGAATTCCCTTGAGCATTGCCTGCTGGAGCTGGTCGTCGTTGATCGACACTCGGAAGGCTTTGTCGACGTAGTTGAGGCGCGCGCCGTCACGGTCATAGGCGATGGCGAGCAGTTCAAAGACTCCCTGGTGGAGGCCATCGCTGGTCTCGGCGAATGTGACGTTGTGTACATCAATGGCATAGTCGAGCGAATAGGGCGCGAGCGGGCCTTTGACTTTGGGCGATACCTCGCCGACGGGCCCGGGCTGCGGCTTCGCTCCGCTGAGCAAGGGATCGCTGAAGGGGAGCACACGAACCTTGAAGACGATCTCGGAGTAGGGAGGCGCGCCGCGAAGCGCGGCCGCGGTCACGGCGGTGACGGGCGCGTTGTCAGCCCTGTTCTTCTTCGGGGATTCGGCAACGTAGCCGTTGCGGTACGTCAGCTTGTAAGACGGAGCGTCGGGGATGGTGATCTGAATCTTGTGGAAACGTCCGTCGTCGGCCTTACTTCCAGGTGCGTAAGCGAGGGTGTAGTAGTTGCTGCCGGTCTCAACGGCCTGGGCGACGGCTTCCTTGATGCCGTTGGTGTCGTAGTATGCGTGGCCTCCGGTCTCTTCGGCGATCTGCTGCATAGTGGCGTGTTCGGCGGAGGTCTGTTGGAAGAACTTGGTTGAGCTCCGTGTGAAGGGTGGGGGATTTTGACCGCTCCGTGTATTCATTCCACTATTTGAGGTCTGTACATCGAATTGCGGATCGTTGAAGAGTCCTCGGGCGTCGACTGGGTAGACGGCAACGCGGCTGGAGGCGAGCATCGCGGTCGTTTCGCTTACCTGCTGGGAATAGACGCGCATGGCCTCAAAGGGACTTTGCAGGCTTGCGTCGGGATCGAGGTTCAGGGGGAAAGATCCGGAGAACCAGATCAGATTCTTACGCCCCGGAACGCCGCGCAGATATTTGGCCAATTGCTGGAGGGCGTCGAGCGTGTAGCGAACGCGCAGGTCGGTTTGAAAGGCGGCAGTATCGGCCTGGAACTGCTGGATGCTGGACGCCACATCGGCATTTGCCTGTATCTGCGAAAGCGTGTCACTCATATCGCCTTGCGTGGGGTCGAACTGGTCGGGCAGACAGCGTCGATTGGCTTGGCAGGGCGCTCTTACCGGTGGCGCCTTTGCCGTTGAGCGCAGCGAGCAGCGGGCGCGAGTCGCTGGTGATTCCTTGTACGAGGCGCAACCTAGATGCGAGGGTGAAGATTCCGATGCGGGTGCCGGGCGAGATCGTTTTCAGGTAAGAGATCATCTGTTGGCGCACTCGCGCCTGATCGGTGAGAGGCGTATTGAGCGCGTCGAGCAGTAGAACGTTAACTACGCCCGGAACCTGCGTTTCGGGAACATTCGAGTAGATATTAGGCGGCAGCGCGGGCGGAGGGTGCACGCTCGCGGGATCGGGCGGCTTGTGCTCTTCGAGGGCGACGAGCTTCTGTTCTTTGCCGTCTTCGAGCAGGCGAAATTGACTACGCGGAATTCCGTGGATCGGCTCTTGCCCGTTGCTGACCAGCACATCGACAAGGACGAGCGCGGCGGTGCTCTTGAAGACGGCGGCCGACTGGGATTGCTCTGCAGGAGTGGTCGTCGCCTGGGGCTTTGCCGCAGAGCCATCGGGCGGAGGCGATTGGGCGACGGCTGGAATGGTTGCAGCGTACAGAAAAACGGCGAGAACGGCTGCGAATTTTGCGGAAGAGACGTTGCACAGGCGCATAAGGGAACTCCAGCCTCCGACCGTTCTGCCATTGTCGCCTGTTTTTCGTAAAAATAAGAAGCGCTTTGTGGGTGGTGGCTTGGCGGCGGTACAGGCCTGCGGCGCATCTATATACTGGTATTCGTCTTAGCTGGGCGATGGAGCAGGTTCGCATCGCGAAAAGTAATGGAAATGAAGGAGATGTTTCTTATGACGACTGAAGACAGGCAGGGCAGCGGTTTTAGCTGGTTCGTGGCGGGACTTGGTTTGGGTGCGCTCATCGGTGTTCTGTATGCGCCGAAGGCAGGCCGGGAGGTCCGCGAGGATGTGGCCAACAGCGCTCGGGATGGTGCGGAGTATTTGAAGCAGCGTTCGCGCGAGACCGCCGACCAGGTTGCGGTGCTGGTTGAAAAGGGCAAGGCCCAGGTCAATGACTACGTGGGGCAGGGCAAGGAATATGTCGAACGCGGACGCGCCCAGGTCGAGCAGGCAGTGGCCCAAGGCAAGGGGTTCGTGCAGCAGCAGGCGGACAAGGTTGCCGCTGCTGTCGACGCGGGCAAGCAGGCCTACCAGACGACGACCGTAGTTGAGGAGCCGTCGAACGGCACCGTCCTGTAACGAGCTGAACCGCTAAAGACTGTTGAACGGCATTGCCGCGGTCGGGCCTTCCCAGTTCCAGGGAAGGCCGCTGCGTTTCGTCCCGTTCGCGACAGCAGACAAGTATCACCAGTGAAGGAGAAAGACCGTTATGCAAGTGGGCAACATGCAATGGGGCACTCTGGAGTGGATATTTGCCATCTTTGCGATCGCGACTGCGGTTGGTGTGCTCATGCAAGCCGCTATCATGACGAGTTTTTTCTTCGCGTTTTTGAAACTGCAGGGGAAGATTACACAGATTCTGACGCAGGTCACCGAGCATGCGATGCCGTTGATCGCGTCGTCGAAGGTCACGCTTGAAGAGCTTTCGCCGAAGGTGCAAACCATCAGCACTAACCTGGTGGAGATCAGTGAGCTGCTGAAGCAGGAAACTCATACGGTCAAGACCTCGGTTGATGACGTGCTCGAAAAGACTCGTGCGCAGACGGCGCGGGTTGATGAGATGGTGAGCGGTACGCTCGACGGAATCTCGCAGGCGAGCACGACGATTCAACAGGGCATTGAGGTTCCGCTGCGGCATGTGCATGGGATCTTCAATGGACTTAAAGCGGCGTTTCAGACTTATAAGGACAAGCCGGCGAGGCCGGTTTCTTCATTCACCGAGGCGGAAGAGCCTGTGGTTGTGGTTGTTGAAGAAGTGATTGTGAGTGAAGGACCGCTGGTTTAGCCGAGGTCTGCCGGAACCGCAGGTCCTTCGACTTCGCCGCTTTGCGGCTCCGCTCGGGATGACAAATTCCAACTAACTAGGCGATCCAGCCGCCGCCGACGACTTCGTCTCCGTTGTAGAAGACGGCGGCCTGGCCGGGGGTGATGGCTCGTGCGGGTTCGTCGAAGTGGGCTATTAGCTCGTCGGCGGAATCCATGCGGATCGTTGCCCAGGCCGGCTCGTGGCGATGGCGGATCTTGATCTTGACGCGCATCTCTCCGCTGAGCTCGGGGATCGAGATCCAGTTCAACCGGCGGGCGCGCATGGTGGACTGCATCAGGTCGGCCTCGTTGCCGACCTTTACCTTATTTCCCTCTCCACCAATCTGGATCACATAGAGCGCGGTGGGTGACTCGACGCCGAGCCCCTTGCGCTGGCCGACGGTGAAGTTATGGATGCCGGTATGGCGGCCGATGACTTCGCCGCTGGTCGAGACGAGCTCGCCGGAATTGTCGGGCATCGCTTCGCCCTGCTCTTCGAGGTAGGCGTCGATGAACTTCTTGTAGTCGCCGCCGGGGATGAAGCAGATCTCCTGGGAGTCGGGCTTGTTGGCGGAGGCGATGCCGTGCTCGGCGGCCATCTCGCGGACGCGCGGGCTTGGTGTAGCCGCCGAGCGGGAAGAGCGTGCGCGAGAGCTGCTCCTGAGTCAGGCCGAAGAGGAAGTAGGTCTGGTCCTTGGCTGGTGTCGGCGGGGCGCTTGAGGATCCAGCGGTCGCGCTCGGGGTCGTACTCGTTGCGGGCGTAGTGGCCGGTGGCGATGCGGTCGGCGCCGATCTGGCGGGCGGTGACGAGCAACTGGTCGAACTTCAGGTGGTTGTTGCAGAGCGAGCAGGGGATGGGCGTGCGTCCGGCGAGATACTCGTCGACGAAGGGGCGGACGACGTCGCGCTCGAAGCGGTCCTGCTGGTTGACGACGTAGTAGGGGATGCCGAGGTGCTCGGCGACGCGGCGGGCGTCGTAGACGTCATCGATGGAGCAGCAGCGGCCCTGCACCTGCTCGGGCATGCCTTCCTTGCCGGCGAGGCGGCGCTGGTTCCAGAGCTGCAGGGTGAGGCCGACGAGCTCGTAGCCCTCGGGCTGAGCATGGCGGCGACGGTCGAGGAGTCGACTCCGCCGGACATGGCGACGGCGATCGTGTTGTTGAGGGCGGACTGCATTTGCTTCTTCCTGGAGTCGGAGGACCCCCCCATCCGCTAAGCGGCCTGTTTTCAGCGGCTTGGCGCATTTGAGCATAAAGTGCTCGAAACAAGGCGTTTACGCGCAAATACGCGATTTCCTTGCGGATTCTGATGCGCGACCAGGCCAGAGTGAGCCGAGATTCGCTGCCGCGCTTCTTTCTCGCTCTTCTTCTATTTCTATTTTATCAAGTTGACCCCTTTCACTATGCCAGGTTTTGAAATTTATTATGTCCTTTGGATGGTGTGGGTTAGGGAAAATTAGCTCGATTTCGGGGCTTGACAGCTCGGCCAGGCGGGGCGCTTCGGGGAGCCCTTGGTTTCGGCGGGATTTTTGAAATCCACAAAGGTGTTCGCCTTTTATTCGCCTATACTCATTTCATGTTTCAAGGGCCGAACTCTGTCTTTCATGACTTCGTGGTGGCTTGCAAGGGCTGCCGGGAGAACCTTGCCGCGCGCATCCAGACGATGCCGGACGACTGGATCATCGAAACCTGTCCGTTTTGCCTGGAGACGCGCCGGTATCTTCCCCAGGAGATCTTCCGCGGGAGGATCTCCTACCGGTACGCTCGGTTGAAGGTGCGGCGGGGTGCTTGAGGATGGCGGCTCGGTTTTGAAGCCGGCAGAGCGAATGAGACCGTTACGAGACTATCGTCCGACAGGTTAGCGAGCGGGATCGCTGGCAATAAGCCGATCTATCTTACTAATCTCGGCAGTTTCCGAAAACGCCGTTTTAGGGAACACACATGAGGCTGCTAAGCTGTTGCCTGCTCTATGCTGTCTTAGTCAGTGTGACCCGAACTGTTCCTCTGTAAGACGGCAAGTGTTCCGATGCGAATTGCAATCTTCCTCGCGCTCTTCTTCGCTAGTGCAGCCTACGCACAGCCTTGCTCCCCAAACGCTGCCAAAGACCTTGCCGTCGCCGTTCATACCATACAGACGAGGCTCTTCGCGATCCCCGTGCTGAAAGACGACCTACCTTACGAGGCGCCTCTATCTGCTCAAAGCGATGTCCCCTCACTGTTAAACGCTCTTTCGTCTGCGGTTGAACGCTATATGCATTGCGACGGGGGATATACGACAGCACCTCTTGAGATCGAACGGCATGTCGCATCTTTACTCGGGGCCAACCAACCAGAATCCGCTACAGCGAAACGTAATGGTTACCCTGACCACACCTACGGCGATGACCTCGCCGTGCATGTCAAATCACTTTCCGATAAACCAGAGGTGCTCGCTATCGACCTTTCGTTCTCCATCGGTTGCGGCGACAATCACATGCTTTTAGTCTTCCGGCACGTCGAGAATTCATGGCAAGAAGCACTCGACTGGCACAGCAGCAAATACACCAAGCCGTCCGACGCATTCGGCGACTTCTTCGTGTACTCTCTCGTTCCCGGCCCAACCAACAATCCACTAATAGCCGTGGCTTATGGAAGTCCGTGGTGCAGTTCACGCATGAGCGCCTTCCACGTCGATCTCCTGCATCCGGCTGGCGAATCATCACCACAAGCACTGCTTGCTCATCTGGATGAGGGCTATAGCCGAGATGACCACATTCCGACCGCACTCAAGCAGACTGTGGATGGATTTCAGATACGCGTTTGGGATGACTCTTTGGACTCTGACACTCTACTCACTCGGCCTCGAATATACAGATTTCGCACCACCCAGGCCAAGCTCGAACGCATTCAACCTATTGCTGAGAATGCGCGCGACTTTGTCGATGTATGGCTTCAGGCTCCATGGGCCGATTCGAAAGCGTGGGCTGAGCAACCCTCTCCTGCGCTGCGCTCTACCCGGGATCGCTTTGACTATTCGCACAACGAGAACAGACCTGAAGTACAGTATGGGCCCGTCCGTGCCTGCGCCTCAGACACTCGCGATTTTCAGGTAGAGATCGATCTCACCGAGTTCGTGGATAAGAATAGCTCAAAGGTGACTTCACGCGACCTTCCACCACTCTTCGCCAAGGTCCGACAGAATCAGAACTCCTTCACGATGATCTCCATAACTGACAAGCCCGATCCGACCTGCATCGGCCCTGACCTGATGAAGAAGATCCCCTCCGCATCCCCTCGTTGACCAAGTGATTGCTCCCGTGCCCCCGAGGGCAGCTCCCGCACAGTCTTAGTTTTCGGAAACTGACCGGATATAGGTGCTGATAAATGAAATGAACAGGTCCTCTACAGGAGGAGCAGAGTGTTCCCATTTGCAGACTGTTCCCATTTATTGTTACTTCGTAGAGAGGAAGCTCATGAAACGCGGACGAGCAATCGCCGTCTTTCTGTTTGTCGCGGTGACTGGGCCGGCGGCCTTCACGCAACCTGCACCTGCTACGGGTCGGGCGCTGTTGATCTCTGACATTCATCTTGATCCGTTGGCTGATCCGGCGATTGTTAAGCAGCTCATTGCTGCTCCGGTTTCGCGGTGGGAGGAGATTTTTGAGAGATCGCAGCAGAAGTCGTTTTCGGCTTATGGGTCGGACACGAATTATCCGTTGTTTGTTTCCGCTTTGGCTGCGGCTGAGGTGCAGGCTCCTTTTGACTATGTGGTGTTTACCGGGGACGCGCTTCGGCATAACTTCTTGCCGGCGTTTGTTGCGGTGGGGGGAAGTGCCGATCAGTACCCTGAGTTTGCAGCTAAGACAGAAGCTTTCGTGGTTCAGGAGTTGCAAGACCGGCTGAAGGTTCCGGTGGTGGCGGCGCTGGGGAATAACGACTCGGGTTGTGGGGATTATCAGATTCCTCCTGGCAGCGCGTTTCTTGCGGGGACGGCGAATTCACTGGCGATCCTATCTGCCTCGCCCGAGGCGAAGAGCACTTTTCAACTGGGGGGATATTTCTCTGTGCCTCATCCGACGGTTGCCGATCAAGAGGTAATCGTGTTGAACACGATCTTCTGGTCGGCATCGTACAAGAGCTGCATGCCGACGAGTGGCGATCCGGGCGAGGCCGAGATGGAGTGGCTTAGCTGGAAGCTTTATAGCGCCAGGCTGCTGCATCACGGGGTGACGCTGGTGATGCATATTCCGCCGGGGATGGATGCGTATGACTCGGCGCATGGTCGGTGCCAGGCTCCGACTTCGTTTTGGAAGATGCAATACTCGACCAGGTTCGGGGCTTTGATGAGTACTTATGCCGATGTTGTGCAGATGGGTTTTGCGGGGCACATCCATATGGACGATTTTCGGGTTTCGGCGACCGAGCCTGCTTCGCTGCCGCTGAGGATCACGCCGTCGGTGAGCCCGATCTTCAAGAACGATCCGGCTTTTTCGGTGATGACTTATAGCTTGGCGACGGCGGCGGTTTCAGACATCACGACCTACTTTCTTGCGCTGTCTTCATCGACGCCAACGTGGTCCAAGGAATATCAGTTCGATCGCGCCTATGGCGTCGGGTCTTTCAGCGCCGCCAATCTCTCCACCGTTGCTGCGGAGATTCGGAGCGGTAAGGGAAGTGCACGAAACACGTTTGAGCATAACTACGCCGTATCTGCGGCGTCGCCGATTCATGCGTCAAACTTGGCTTTCTATACCTGCGCACAAGATAATTTCACTGCAGCGAGTTATAGCGAATGCGTGTGTGGGGCGGGCGTTTCTGGGCCGCCACAAAGTTCGCATTGACTACCAGACGGGCTGGCGACGGCAGTTGGTTTAGCTGTGTGAGGCGGCGAAGGCGGGGGCGATTGCTCGCAGACGGCCGACGGCAGCGGGGACCACTTCGAGGGCGAAGTCGATGTCGTCTTCGGTGGTGTATTTGGTGAGGCTAAAGCGGAGGCTGGCCCTGCCGCGCGCCGGGGAGAGGCCCATGGCGGTGAGGACGTGCGAGGGTTCGGCCGCGCCTGAGGAGCAGGCGGAGCCTCCGGAGACGGCGAGGCCTTGCAGGTCGAGGGCGATGACGAGGGATTCCCCCTCGAGGTTGTCGAACCAGATGTTGGTGGTGTTGGGGACGCGGGGTGCGTTGGCTCCGTTGATGCCGATGTTTTCGAGACGGGTGAGGAGGCCGGTTTCGAGGCGGTCGCGGAGGGTGGCTATGCGCGCGATATCCCACATCTCAAAATCGAGATGTGGGGCACCCGCATTTGCTGAGGCCGCAGCGAGTTCGGCGGCTTTGCCGAGGCCGACGATTCCGGCGACGTTTTCGGTTCCGGCGCGGCGCTGGCGCTCGTGGGTGCCTCCGAAGAAGAGCGGTTCGATCTGGTGCCACGGCCGACGTAGAGGGCGCCGACTCCTTGCGGGGCGTACATCTTGTGGCCGGCGATGGTGAGGAGGTCGCAGCCGATCTGGTTGACGTCGATGGCGAGCTTTCCGGCGGCCTGGACGGCGTCGGTGTGGAAGTAGACGTCGGCCTCGGCGGCGATCTTGCCGATTTCTTCGAGAGGCTGGATGACGCCGGTCTCGTTGTTGGCCATCATGATGGTGATGAGCTTGGTGTTTGGCCGGAGGGCGCGGCGCACGTCGGCGGGGTCGATAAGGCAGTCGCTGTTTACGGGAAGAAATGTCACCTCGACGCCACGCTTTGCCAGGCACTCGGCGGCGTGGAGGACGGCGTGGTGCTCGATGGTGGAGGTGATGAGATGGTCGCCGGGCTGAATGAGTCCGAAGATGGCGAGGTTGTCGCCCTCGGTGCCTCCGCTGGTGAAGACGATCTCGGAGCCGCGGCAGTGGAGAAGCTTGGCGACTGCTCCGCGGGCCATCTCCACCGCGGCGCGGGCGTGCTGGCCGTGGTAGTGGACCGAAGAGGCGTTGCCGAAGGTCTCGAGCATCCAGGGGCGCATGGCCTCGAAGACCTCTGGGGACAGAGGCGTGGTGGCGTTAGCGTCCATGTATACGCGGTGCATTGTTTCTTCTATTTTACCGCGTGGATTGGATGAGAGCACGATATCGTTCGAGAGCGGGGAGGTGGTCCCGATCGGAGCGGAGTCCGATGTAGCCGTCGGGACGGAGCGCGAGGAGTGTGATTCCCTGGAGGCCGAGACGATCCGCGTTGGCGGGTTCGAGATATCCGGTCTGGGCTGGGAAGCCGGGGTTGGTGCTGAAGGCGAAGACTGCTTCAAAGAGCGCGGAGCCGGTGATGGATTTTTGTAGCGCGGCGTGGAGATCGATGAAGAGCGTGGAGTCGGCGGAGGGCCCGGCGAAGAGCATGAGCGTGTGGCCGGCGCGTTGGGCGAAGCGGTGAAGCCGCGGGAGCGGCTCATTCGCACTGTGGACCAGAATTGTGTCGGGTAAGCGGAATCCGACAGCGAGAGAGGGGTTGGCGTCGCCGAAGACGATGGGAGATTGGGAGTAGTCGATATTCAGCTCGGTCTCGGCGGCGATCTCATGTTGCCGGGCTTGTTGGGTCGGCGATCATGGCGCGGATGGCCTGATCGCGTTCGCCGCACTGGGTTGGGTCGGTCATGGTGAGTGCGTCTTCGAAGTCGTCGCCGGACTTGGTGACGAGCTCGGCTGCGGGTCGGCGTTCGGCTTCATAGGTGTCGAGCAGGGCGGGACCGGCGATGCCGTGATGGACGAGGGCTAGTTTCCATGCGAGGTTGAAGGCGTCTTGCAGGCCACAGTTCATGCCGTGGCCCTGGGAGGGTGAGCAGAGGTGGGCTGCGTCGCCGGCGAGAAAGACCGATCCGGAGCGGTAGCGGGTGGCGACTTTGGTGTGGCAGTGGAAGCGTGCCGGGTTTTTTACGTCAGCGAACGATGCCTCGGGCGCATAGGTGCGGAGGGCCGCAGCTGGCGTCTTCGACGAGATCGGAGTCGGGCGAGCTTGGTCTTAGATACACGCGCCAGCGGTGACCGGGGATTGCCGTGAAGATGGTCGGGACGGCACCGAAGTAGACGAAGGTGGTTTCGAAGGTGTCGGTCCAGCCTTGCAGGGTGGCATCGAAGACGGCCCAGATGTTGGGGATGTCGTGGCCTTCGAGACGAATGCCGCTTAGTTCGCGAGTTGGGCTGTGGATGCCGTCACAACCTATTACCCAGCGGGCATCGACCTGGTAGCGCTCGCCGTTGCGGTCGACGTCGGCGAGCACGCCGCTTTCGTGCGGGGTGAGCCCGACGAGCCGCGATGAGCGGTTTACCTCGCCTCCCTGTTGATGGAGGTAGCCGGTGAGGATCGACTCGGTGGTCTCTTCGGAGAGGCCGAGGTTGAATTCGTAGGTGCTTCCGCAGGAGGTGAGGTCGATTGTTCCGAGGACCTTGCCGTTGGAGTGGATCTTGATGGAGCGCTGGCGGCAGCCGGCCTCGAGGAACTTTGCGGAGAGCCCGAGCGCCTCGAAGATTTGCATGGAACGGGGATGCACGACCGTTGCGCGGTCCCAAGGGAGTGGCGCCGGACGGGCCTCGATCAGGTGGCAGTCGATGCCGCGGCGGTGAAGTTCCGAAGCCAGGAGGAGGCCGGTGGGGCCTGCGCCGACGACCAGCACCGATGTCTTTTGGGTGGGTAGGGCGCCGCCGGTTGGCGTGGACACCTCAGCGGGTCTCCGCTTCCTCTACGGTCGCCGCCGTGGGGATCAAGCCGTCCACATTACTCAACTTGAAGAGTTCGAGGATGCGTGGGCATGCGCCCGCGACGATCAATCTGACGCCCTTACTCTTGCAGCGGACGAAGTGCCGCACGATGATTCCGAGTCCGGAGGAATCGATGTAGGGGACGTCGGTCAGGTCGAGGATGTTCAGGGAGGGTGGGCCGCCGGCCTCGGTTGGCTGGAGGTCGAGCATGCTGTTGAGCGCGTCAGGCGTTAAGGAGCTATACATGTCGCGTGCGGTGAAGGGGCCGCTGAGACGAAAGATGATCGTGCTCGGAGCCTTCGCTTCCGTGCGCTCGATGTTGAATGAAGAACCCTTCCAGGTCTGGGCCTGAATCGTCGGCATCGTGGAGTCTCTATCTCGCTGGCTGGTGCAGGCTAGCTGGCAGTAGTTTTACAAAGTTGCAAGCAATTCTACAGACCTGGATATAGGGCCGTCGCTGGCAAGGGTGGAGGAATAAGCGGCGGTGTCTTGAAGGGGATTGCCGAGGAGGAATGTAAAGGGTTACATTCGAGTCCGTGGCGTAGATGCCGGACCGCTCGTGCCCCGCGTTTGCTCAAATCACCTTCTGAGGAGTTGCTCCATTGATCACGCATAAACGAATTCTTCTTTCCGCGCTCGCGTTTTTGAGTGCGTTCGCGAAGATTGAAGCGCAACAGCCGCAGATGGTGCTGAAATCTCCGCAAGGCGATCTGACGATGACGCTGGCGATTCGCGCGGCTAAGGAAGACAAACCGCAGGCGGGAGAGCCGTCGGCGAGCGGGCAACTGGTGTACTCGTTGAGCTATCGGGGGAAGGTTGTTTTGGAGGAGTCCACGCTTGGCCTTGATCTGGAGGGCGGGGCTCTGCTTGGCGCGAATGTGCATGTGACGGGTAGTGAGCCGAGTTCGGGTGTCGATGATTACACGCTGGCGATGGGTAAGACGAGCCACGTTCATGACCCTTACCAGAGCCTGAAGGTGAGTGTGGCGGAGGACGGCAGAGCTGGCCGGGCGATGGAGATTGAGGCGCGCGCCTATGACAGCGGCGTGGCCTTCCGGTATGTCTTGCCGGATTCGACAAGGCTGGCGAAGGAAGTGCGGCTGCGGCAGGAGGCGACGCAGTTTCAGTTCAGCTCGGATGCGATGACGTGGGCGTTGGCGCTGCCGAATTACCGGAGCAGCTATGAGAGCGAGTATGTGAATTTGCCGGTGAGCGCGTTTTCGAACCAGGGAGGAGTGCCGAGCCATTTTCTGATTGGGCTGCCGCTGTTGGCGCATGAACCGGGCACGGCGTGGGTGGCGATCACGGAAGCCGATCTTGAAGGCAGTGCGGGGATGTACCTGACAAATCCTTCGGGGAGTTGGCAGGGGCATGGAATGACTTCGCTGTTGTCGCCGCAGTTCGACAATTTCGACTTGGCGGTGACGGGGTGGATGCCGTGGCACTCGGCGTGGAGGGTGGTGCTGGTGGCGGATGATCCGGGACGGCTGGTGGAGTCGAATGTGATCACGGATCTGAATCCGCCGAATGCGCTCAAAGATACTTCGTGGATCAAGGCGGGCAAGGCCTCGTGGGATTGGTGGAATGGGGATCAGGACGCGAACGGCAAGCCGGCGTACACGACCGAGAACATGAAGCGGTATGTCGACTTTGCGGCGGAGTCGGGATTTGACTACTTCATGCTCGATGCGGGATGGAGCACCGACGACATCACGAAGATGCGCGGCAACGTGGATGTGCCGGAGCTGTGCCGATATGCGAAGACGAAGAACGTGAAGGTGTGGATCTGGCTTTATGCGAGCTATGTGATGAAGCAGATGAAGGAGGCGTTTCCGCTTTATGAGCAATGGGGCGTCGCCGGGCTGAAGATCGATTTCATCAATCGCGATGACCAGGATGGAATTCAGTTTTATTACAACGTCGCGAGAGAAGCGGCGGCGCATCACCTGATGGTGGATTTCCATGGGGCGAGCAAGCCGTGGGGCATCGCGCGCGAGTATCCGAACGTGATGAGTCATGAAGGGATACTGGGCATGGAACAGTCGAAGGCTGGGTCGCGGGACAATCCGGCGCAGCGGACGGTGTATCCATTTACGCGCATGGTGGCGGGACCGATGGACTATACGCCGGGTTCGTTTAACAACGTGACCCCGGATAATTTTGTGGCGCGGAATGTGGATCCCACGGTGATGGGTACGCGGGCGCAACAGCTTGCGTTGTACGTGGTGTATGAGACGCCTTTCCAGATGGTTTCTGACAGTCCGCAGGCTTATCGGGGACAGCCAGGGTTTGATTTTATTCGCGAGGTTCCGGCGGCTTGGGACGAGACGCGCGTGCTTGCGGGCAGACCGGGTGAGTCGGCTACGATTGCGCGGCGCAGTGGGAAGGATTGGTATGTGGGCAGCATCAATAACTGGTCGGCTCGTGATGTGACTGTGCCGCTGAGTTTCTTAGGCGATGGCACCTACGACGCGGAGATTTATGCCGACGCCGCAGATGCAGCGACCGAGCCGAAACATCTGGAGATCAGCCACAAGGCGGTGGGGAAATCCGATACGTTGACTCTTCATCTTGCGCCTGGTGGAGGCGCAGCGATTCGGATTCAAGCGAAGTAGGGGGCTGGATTCGTTTACGGCACTCAAGCTAACAGCGGGCTTGAATGGGGCACTCAACGAGCGGGGATTCGGAAGAATCGGCTTTCGGACTTGTGTTCCAAGAAACGACCCGCGTCCCAAACGCATTTTTTAGTTCGCGGCGCCTTTGAGTCCGAGCGCTTTGACGATGGCGTCGTCGGGAATGGCGGGACCTCCGTCTTTTTTGGTGACGATGCCGAAGTTGGTCTGGTAATCCCACATGGCCCAGCCTATGTTGTTCTTCTCCAACGCGACGCGCATGTCGTGGAGCCACTGCGCGCGCATTTCCGGTGGGGCGTAGTAGCGGAGGACGCCGAACTCTCCGCAATAGACGGGGACGTTGTGGAGCTTGCCCCATTTGGCGGCGAACTCGATGGTGTTCTCGACGCGGAAGGCGTCCCAGCGGGCGAGGCCGTATTGGTTGAGGAAGAACTGGCTGCTTAGGCTGGATTCTTCGTCGAGCTTGGGAGTGATGTCTTCGGGGCTGGAGGGGTAGGGGATGGCGCGGAGCGGCTGGACATCGGGGGTGGTCCAGGTGGCGCCCTGGTGGGTGAAGGGGAACGGCTCGTAGTCGTGGAACGTATAGATGACGTTATTGAGGGTGATGGGTTGGAGGGCGAGAAGGTCTTCGAGGCCTGACCAGTGGGCTCCGGTAACGATGATGGTGTGATGGGGGGCGGCTTCGCGAATGGCGGAGGCGACGGTGCTTTCGATGCCTTGCCAGCGAAAGGGGTCGTCCTGCTCGGGCTCGTTCATGATCTCGAAGTAGACGTAGTCGGGATCGGTGGAAGCGTAGTGCTTCGCGAGTGCGCGCCAGAGTGAAGTGAACTGCTGGACGGGTTGGGTGCCCTGTTTCAGTGGGGCTTTGTATTTGCTTTCGGGATGGATGTCGAGGATGACGGTCATGTGGTCGTCGACGATAGTTTTGACGACGCGGTCGAGCTCGGTCATGAAGGCTGCGCCGTCTGGGCGGCCGCGCTGCCATTCGGTGAGCGGGTCGGCATCGACGCTGAGGCGGACGTGGTCGAAGCCGAGCTTGGCCATGAGCGCGATGTCGTCAGCGGTGGTGAAGGTGCGGAGGTATTCGACGGAATAATTTTCGGGATGCTGCGCGAACCAGATGCTGGCGTTGATGCCGTGGCGGAGATGCTGAGCGCGGGCGAAGGCGGGGTCGGTCTGCGGTTGCGTTTGGGCGGGCTGGGCGAGGAGCGAACCGAAGTTGAAGGTGAGCATTGCCGCGAGCAGGAGTCTAAGAGGAAAGCGATTGGGCTTCATAGTTCTGGTCCCTTCGGCAGATGACGCCACATTTCTTTGGTGGTAGACGAATGGTGTGGCGGCGAGTCTCTTTCAGATAAAGCGCAGGTAATCCGGAATTTCTGGCTTGAGAATTTCAATCGTCTTCGATCCGTTGCTATGATAGCGTTATCATCCAAGTCTTTCTAGGGGACGCCTCGATCGAGTGTCAATTGGCCCGGCCAGCATCGGCTAGTGGGGAAACGGTTGACCGTAAGGAGAGCCATGCAGCGTAGCCCGACCATGGCCGATGTGGCCAAACTCGCGGGAGTCGGCACCATGACGGTGTCGAGGCTGCTGAGCGGGACGGTGACGGTTTCGGAAGAGACGGCCAAGCGCATTCATCGCGCGATCGAGCAACTGAATTACCAGCCGAACGAAGTGGCGCGCTCGCTGCGCGGGCTGAAGACCCGGACCATCGGGGTGATCGTGCCGTACCTCTACGATCCGTTCTTCGCCTATTGCTCGCAGGGGATTGCTACCGTTGCTCGCGAGCACGAGTATTCGGTGATTTTGACGACGTCGGCGGAAGATCCGGAGAGGGAAGACCGCGAGGCGATCCAGATGTTGCGCCGGCACGTGGAGGGAATGGTGATCATTCCTGCAACGCAGGAGACGTCTTATCTGCAACGGCCGGAGTATCAGGGGGCGAGGATCGTGACGCTCGACCGCCCTGCGCCGCTTGAACGGTTCGACTCGGTGCTGGTGGATAACAAGAGCGGGTCGGCTCTGGCGGTCGATCACCTCATCGAGCACGGTCACAAGCGCATCGTTTGCATCGGGCTCGCGAATGAGCTTTATACGATGAAGATGCGTCACGAGGGGTATCTCGCGTCGCTGAAAAAAGCGAAGCTGAAGCCCGAGCCTTATTTCGACTGCACGGCGATGGAGTCGATTGCGCCTGCGCTGGCCAAGGTGCTTGACCGGCCCGATCCGCCGACGGCGCTTTTCTGCGCGAACAACCTGACCATGCGCTACACGCTGCTGGCGCTCAATGAGCTGGGGGTTTCGATTCCTAAGGGTGTGGCGATTGCGGGCTTTGACGATTTTGAGCTGGCAGAGATTCTGAATCCGACTCTGACCGTGGTGCGCCAGCCGTCGCAGGAGCTTGGCGTGGTTGGCGCAACGCTGTTGTTCAAGCGGATGAATGGTCCGGATGAGATTCCGGAGGTTGGCGAGAGGGTGGTGCTGCCTGTCGAGCTGATCGTGCGGCGGTCGTGCGGATGCAGCGGCGCTATTGCAGCGGACACAAGTATCGCTTCCAGAGAGTTCGCGTCGCTGGTTGCGACGCCGCCAGCATCATCTCGACGCTGACGGCGTGAGTGGCTGCTCCTGTCGCGGTTCGTAGTCGAAGCGGTAGCTCTGGTTGGGCTTGCCGGTTTCGAAGCGATCATTCCAATTGAGACGGTAGGCGAGCGCGGCGTTGTCGTCGGGGAAATGCTCCTTGCTCCCGTAGGGATAGCCGCTCATCTCGTGGAAGGGCATCGCCGCGACGGTGAAGGGCATTGCCTCGTAGTAGTCCATGTCTTTGACGAAGCCGTTGGCGTAGAAGAAGTAGTCGCGCTTCCATCCTGCGGGGAGCGGCGGGAGCGCGGCGGCGTTGAACTCGAGATCGATGTCTTCGCCGCTGCCGAAGATGACGAAGTGGTCGTCGACGGATTTGAGCAGAGGCGTGACGTCGCCGTAGTGGGTGTAGGGGCCGCGCTGGCGGACAAAGGGGCCGGTGGCGCTGGCTTCTTCGTAGTGGTAGGTCAGGTCGCCGGGGGTTGCGCCGTCGATCTGGCGCGGATAGCCGCGGAAGTCGAGCGACGCGGTGGCGAGCGGGACTTCGGTTTGCTTTGACGAGCGTTGGGTTGTTCGGCTTCGTTCGAGACGAGGATTTGGTCCCAATAAATTTGAAGGTTGGTCGTGATGCGGATGCGCGTCGCGCCGGCTGGGAGCTTGCCGGTGAGGTCGGTGACGATGGTGCGCGGGAGGCCGGCGGGAAAGCCCATGTCGTCGACGATGCGCTTCCAGCTTCCGTCGGGGAGTTGGGCCTCGACGTAGGGCGAGATGGGCGCGAGATTTGCCTGCCATGCGGCGTAGAGCGAGGTGGCGCTGAAGTATTCGATGAAGCCGTGCATGAGCAGGCGCAGCGGCTTGTCGGGCGATGTGGGGCCGAGGTCGAGGGTGAGGGTGTGGTTGTCGGCGAATCCGGAGTAGGGCAGGTTGGTGAAGTCGCGGACGTATTGGTGATCGACTTTCGCGAGGGTTGCGGTAACGTCTTTGCCGTTGTTGTCCCACGCGGCGGCGACGGGATGGGCCTGGTTGGCGAAGATGGTTTTGGTTTCTGAGAACGGCGGGTCGTTCTTGAAGCGTTCGTTGGGATAGACGTCGCTGCCCGCGGGGTGATCGATGGCGACGAGGCGGGCCTGGTCGACGAAGTTGACTTCTTCCATCGGCTCGCCGAGGCGGAGGCTGAGATAGCCGTCTTTGGACTTAAGCTGCGAGCCATCGACTTTGATCCACTCGTCGGGGTCGGGGATGTTGTGCGCGTAGGGCGAGACCCAGTGGCCGATGACGGCTGCGCCGATGGTGTCGGTGATGAACTCGTATTTGCTGCCGTTCCAGGCGAAGACGACGGGGCAGGAGCTGCCGCGGCGGTCGAGTTCTTTGACTTCGGCGACGCCTTTGGCGGCGATGTTGAGTTCGTCCTGGGGAACTCCGGTGGGCCAGAGCAGGCGGACGATGACGGGCTCGCTCCAATTGCCGAGGCCGGCGAGGATGTTGCCGGGACCCTGGCTGAGGTAGCCGCTTGCGCCGGGAACTTCCCACTTTTGCCAGAGGCCGCCGGCGAAGACCTCGACCTTGGTGCCGATGGCGGTCTTGTTGTCGGCATTGCCCTGCAGCGTGACGAGGAAGGAGTGGTTCTTGATTGCCGCCGTCGTTGCGGAAGAGGATGGGTGCGCCGTCGAGGGTGGAGACGAGCAGATCGGCGTCGCCATCACCGTCGGCGTCGAGAGCGACGACGGAGCGGGCGGTTGCCGGCAGAGGTTTGGTGAGGCCGACTTTTTCGCTTACGTCTTCGAAGGTGTTGTCGCCTTTATTTCTGAGGATGCGGAGTTCGACGCCTTTGGAGGTTTCGACGATGGCGGCGAGGTCGATCCATCCGTCGTTGTCGAAATCGATGGGCGTGATTCCCCAGGCGTGAGTTGCGTCGGCGAGGGGCAGCGGGACGCGCTCGAAGCGCTTGCCGTCGATGTTCTTCCAGAGCGTGACGCCGGGCGCTCCGGAGTGGGTGACGGCGATGTCCATCCAGCCGTCTTTGTTGAAGTCGAGGATGGTGAGGCCGACGGCTGGCGGTAGATTCGCTTCCTTGCCGTAGAGTGGTTGCTCGATGAAGTTGCCTTCGCGGGGATTGAAGTAGATGGAGACGCCTTCGTCGCCGGCGACGGCGATGTCGACGGCGCGGTCGTTGTTGAGGTCAGAGAGCATCGCCGAGGTGGTGTGGCCTTTGCCGCCGAGCGCGGTTTGCGTGGTCCATTCGGTGAAGGTCTGGTTGCCGTTGTTTCTCCACAGGACGTTGGCGGTTGCGCTGGAGCCGGCTGAGCCGGTGACGAGGAGATCGACGTCGCCGTCGTGATCGAAGTCGAGGAAGGTGAGCCCGGCGGGGTTGTTGATCGGCTTGATGCCGGCTTTTTCGGTGACGTCGGTGAAGGTGTTGTCGCCGTTGTTCCTGTAGAGGATGACGCGGTCGCTCATGGCGATCGCGAGATCGGGGTGGGCGTCGGCGTCGAAGTCGCCGACTGCGCAGGCGACGGCATCGCCGGTCGCGGTGAGGCCGAGCTTCTTAGCCGAGCCGAGTTCGAAGCCATCGGCGGTGTGGTGGTAGTAGCTGATTGCGTTGTCGCCATGGCCGAGAGCGATGAGGTCGGGTTTGCCGTGGCCCTCGAGGTCGATGAGGCAGATGCCGCCGCCGAGTGCGTCGGGTGCGGTCTTGGCTTGCTCTGGCGGCGCGGGCAGCGCGACGTTAGCGAAGGTGATCGGGATCATCGGGCCGACAGGCGGCGAGGCGGACTTGATCTCTTGCGCGAGCGAGTAAGCGCCCTGGTCGCCGTAGGTGGGCGCCATGACGGGGCCGAGTTTTTCGTGGGTGATGTGCTCGAAGCGGGCGAGATGGACTTTGGCCTCGGCGGGGTCGCCGGAGCGCTGTAGCGCGCGGGCGAGGCCGAACTCGGCCGAGGGGTGCATGGGGTTGATGCGGATGGCTTCGCGATATTCCTCGGCGGCCTTGGCGAAGTCCTGGCGCTCGAGGTAGCAGGAGCCGAGGAAGTAGTAGGCGTCGGCGGAGTTGGGGTCGAGCTTGATGACTTGCTCAAAGGCCGCGATGCTGGCTTCGCAGTTGCTCTGGGCGCGCTCGAGCAGGCCGAGGTTGTACCAGACGCGAGGGTTGGTGGGATCGATTTTGGCGGCGCGGTCGAGCTCGGCTTTGGACTCGGGCAGATGCTGGAGAACGAGATCGACGATGCCGGCATTCATGTGTGGGACGGCGAGCGACGGGTCGGCGGCGATGGCGAGTTTGAACTGCGCGAGGGCGTCTTCGCCCTTCTGCTGATTCATGTAGGCAACGCCGAGGTTGTTGGGGCGGACTGCGGCTCCGAGAGAGGCTGGCGTGTCGGCGGCGCGTCCGGGCAGCGCCGTGAGCAGACATAGAAGGGTCGCGCCTGCGACGAAGCGACTGGTTATTTTGAGAGAGCTGGCTGAAAAGATCCCGCCAAAAGACTGTAGGCTGCGCGAGAGGTTTCCTGCTTTCGCGCCGAGCCGAAAATTATGCACCACATTCACCTGTTGAACTGTCTTTCATGCCGCTCACAACTTGCGCCGAATGCGCGTGTACTGCGCTGCGTATCCTACTTTGGGCTGGCGCTGACACTTGCCACCCCTGTTACTGTAAATGTCGGGCAACATGGGTCACAAGCGCGGCGGGCGGGGTCTGAGAAGAGCTTTTGAGTGAACTAACAATCAAGCCAGCTTTGGAACTCCTGCGGCTGCTCGGAAGCGGGGAGATTTCGTCGGTTGAGCTCGTCGGGGAGCACGTTCGCGAGATCGAGCGGCTCGATCCGAGTCTTCATGCCTTTGCGCATTTCGATGCGGAACGTGCGCTGATCGCAGCTCAGGCGGCGGACAAGCAGCGTGGCGCGAGTTCTGCGCCGCTGCTGGGTTTGCCGATGACGGTGAAGGCGTCGATCTCGACGGCTGGATATCGGTGTGAGACGGGAAGCGTGTTGAATCGAAGATTTGTTCCCGTGGACGATGCTGTTGTGGTCGAGCGAATGAAGGCGGCGGGCGCGGTGATTCTGGGAACGACGAATTGTCCGGAATTTCTGATGGCCTATGAGACGGACAATTTGCTTTATGGCAAGACCTGCAATCCGTGGAGCCTGGCGCATAATGCCGGTGGATCGAGCGGCGGCGAGGCGGCGGCGATTGCAGCGGGTTTGTCGGCGGGCGGCATCGGCAGCGACAGTGGCGGATCGGTCCGCGAGCCGGCGCACTTTACGGGGATTTGTTCGCTGAAGCCGACGCCGGGGAGGCATCCCGGCCGAGGGGCATTTGCCTGCTTGTGTGGGGCCGTTTTCGATTCTGGGCGCGGTGGGCCCGATGGCGCGGACGATGCGCGATGTGCGGCTGATGTTTGAGACGCTGGCGGGAAGCGATGTCGGTGATCCGGCAGGTGCGCCGTTGCCGTTAAGAACGGTGACGGATGAAGAGTTGCTGTCAAAGCCGATTGCTGTGCTTGAAGATGATGGGCTCATTCCGGTCACTGCTGAGACGCGGGAGGCGGTGCGTTCGGCGGCGAAGGCTCTGGAGGCGAGGGGTTTTGAGGTGAGGCCTTTCCGGTCGGCATCGCTCGAAGCGGCGCGAGAGTTGTGGTGGATATTTTTTATGCGCTGCGGCGATATGTTGCTGGAGCCGTTCGTTCGAGGCAAGGAAGATCGATTGAGCGAGACGTTTCGCTACTTCCTCGATGTGGCGCGAAGGGAGCAGGCTCTAAGCGGCGCGGAGCTACTCCACGCGTGGACAAAGCTGGATCATGTTCGCGCGAAGCTGATGCAAGAGTTAACGCCTTACTCGGCGCTGATTACTCCGGTGTGCAGCGTCCCGGCGTTTCGGCATGGGGAGCGGGAGTGGATGATCGACGGGCAGCGTGTGGAGTATTTCGAGGCGATGCGCTTTACGCAATGGTTCAATCTGCTCGGTGCGCCTGCGGCGGTGGTTCCGGTTGGGCGGGCCATGAATGATTTGGGTGAAGGCTTGCCGATTGGCGTGCAGGTGGCGGGGCGGCCTTATCAGGATGAGGCGGTGTTGCGGGTTGCGGAGATGCTGGACGAGGAGTTTGGGTATAAGGCTCCGCCGATGGCGGTTGGGCATTGATGCGAGCTTCTAAATTTGTGGACGAGGACTGGTCTGAGTTTCTGGGACGGCCGGCGATTGCCGATGATCCTGCGCTGGCTGCTTCGGCGGTGGGAGACCGGTCGGTGCTGATCACTGGCGCTGGCGGGTCGATTGGCTCGGGCCTGGCAGAGGCGGTGCTGGCGGGGCGTCCTCGACGTTTGGTGTTGCTTGATTTATCGGAGAGCGCGCTCTATGAGAGTTTCCGCCGGTTGTCGGCGATGGCCGGTGCTTCGGAGATCGAGATCATTCCGGTCATCGGCGGTGTGGGCGATGCGCGATTTATTGCTCACTTGCTTCGGGAGCATCGACCGGAGCTGATCTTTCATGCGGCGGCTTACAAGCATGTTCCGTTGATGGAGCGGAATCCATTCAGTGCGATTGCGAATAATTCGATTGGGACTTATCGGCTGGTGGTTGCGGCGATGGAGGCTGGAGTCTCGCGATTGATTGCGGTGTCGACGGACAAGGCGGTGAATCCGCTGAGCGTGATGGGTGTATCGAAGCGGATTGCGGAGCTGGTGGTGCTTTCGCATTCGACAAGTAGCGTTCCGATGAATGTGGTGCGGCTTTGCAATGTTCTGGGGAGTTCGGGGAGTGTGGCTGAGATTTTTCAGGAGCAGGCGGAGCGTGGCTTGCCACTGACGGTGACTCATGCCGATGCGATGCGGTATTTTCTTGCTCCGGCTGAGGCTGAGAGGGCGATCTTGAGTGCGGCGGTGAGTCCGGTTTGGGGCCGGGTTTTGCTGCCTGATTGTGGCGAGGAGTTTCGCATTCTCGATCTGGCGAAGTACATAGCGCAGCGCTACGGCACGCAGTGCGATACGGCGATTGAGTTCACTGGGCTGCGACCTGGGGACAAGCTGCGTGAGGAACTTTGGGCGGGGGACGAGGTTTTGGAAACGACGCTTCCGAGTGGGATGCGTGTGTTGACGAGTCCGGCTCCGAGCGCGATAGAGCTGTCCATCGCGATGAAGAGACTGGAGGCTGCTGTCGAGAGCTTCGATCAAGCGGAGCTGAGAAGTGCGATTGCTGAGCTGGTCCCCGATTACCCGTCCCAACTCGTGAGATCCGTTGAAAATGCAGGTCCTTCGACTCGCGCTAAAGCGCTCGCTCAGGATGACAATCTTCTTGACAGCGTGGTTGTTGAATGAGCAGGACGATTGCGGTGGTGACTTCGTCGCGGGCGGATTACAGCCATCTTTATTGGCCGCTGCGAGCACTGAAAGAGCATCCTGAGATTGATTTGAAGCTGATTGTGTTTGGGGCGCATTTGTCTCCGGAGTTTGGGCTTACCGTTCGGGAGATCGAGAAGGATGGATTCGCCATCGACGGGCGGATTGAATGCCTGCTGAGTTCGGATACCGATGTGGGGATGGCGAAGACGATCGGCGTTGCGACGTTGAGTCTTGCCGACTTGTTGGGGACGATGCGGCCGGACATTCTGCTGCTGATTGCGGACCGCTACGAGATGCTGGCTCCGGCTTCGGTGGCGCTGGCGTTGCGGATTCCGGTTGCGCATATCGAGGGCGGCGAGATCAGCGAGGGCGCGATCGATGATGCGGTGCGCAATGCGTTGACCAAGATGAGCCATATTCATTTCACCTCGACCGAGGGAGCGCGGGCGCGGGTGATTGCGATGGGCGAAGAGGCGTGGCGGGTGCATCGCGCGGGTGCTCCGTCTCTCGATCATTTGGTTAAAGGGAAGTTGTATGGCCGTGAGGAGCTTGAGTTGCGGCTGGGCATCGCGATTCGATCGGACGCGGTGCTGGTTGCGTATCATCCGGTGACGCTGCTGGAGAATACGACGGCGGAAGCGGACGCCTTGTTCGCGGCGCTGGCGAAGATTGAGGGGCAGATTCTGTTTTGCTATCCGAACAGCGATGCGGGGAGCCGGAGCTTGATCGAGCGGGCGCGGAGCTTCGTTGCAGAGCGTGGAAGCGGGCAGATCTTCACCAATCTCGATGCGCTGACGTATTGGAGTTTGCTGGCGCAGGTCGAGGTTCTGTTGGGGAATTCGAGTAGCGGGATTATGGAGACGGCTTCGTTTGCGCTGCCGACGGTGAATATCGGGATTCGGCAAAAGGGCCGGGAGCGCGCGGCCAATGTGATCGATGTTGAGCCGACGGTGGAGAGCATTCTTGCCGGAATTGCCAAGGCGCGGAGTGCTGAATTTCGCGAGTCGCTTGAGGGGATGACTAATCCTTACGGCGATGGCCATGCCGCGGAACGAATCGCCGGCGTGCTTGCGGGTGCGCCGCTGGGCGAGAAGCTGCTGATGAAGAAGGCTGTCTAGGGACTAGGGACTAGGGACTAGGGACATGGGCTTGGGGACGAGAATATGCGTATTCCGCTGTCTGCGCCGGATATCGATGAGGATGATATTGCGGCCGTGGTTCGCGTGTTGCGCACGTCGCAGCTGAGTTTGGGTCCTGTGCTTGGAGAGTTCGAGCAGTGTTTTGCCGAGTATGTGGGTGCGCCTTACGCGGTTGCGGTGAGCTCCGGGACGGCGGGGTTGCATCTGGCGCTGCTGGCGCTTGGAATTGGCGCGGGCGATGAGGTGATTGTTCCCTCCTTCACGTTTATTGCTGCTGCGAATGCGGTTCGGTATGTCGGCGCTGTTCCGGTCTTTGTGGATATTGATCCGGCGACGCTGAATATGGATGCCGCGTGCGTGGAGCGGGCGGTTACGCCGCGTACGAGAGCGCTGATGGTGGTGCATACCTTTGGTGTTCCGGCCGAGATGGGGGCGTTGCTGGAGATTGCTGCGCGGCACAGTCTTAAAGTCATCGAGGACGCTTGTGAGGCGATTGGGGCCGAATATCAGGGACACGAAAAGCAGGGAGACGAAAAGAGAGGCCGCAAGGTGGGGACGTTTGGCGATGTGGGCGTCTTTGCGTTTTATCCGAACAAGCAGATTACGACTGGGGAAGGCGGGATGATCGTTGCCCGCGATGCTGAGGTTGCGGCTACGCTGCGGTCGCTGCGGAACCAGGGGCGAAGGCCGACGGATGATTGGTTGGAACACTCCGAACTGGGCTACAACTACCGGATTTCAGAGATGAACTGCGCGCTTGGGCTGGCGCAGTTGCGGCGTATCGACAGCATTCTCCGGCGGCGCAAGAGCCGTGGCTGAGGAATATGACTCGCGGTTGCGAGGTTGTCCGGATCTGATTTTGCCGGCGCTTACCGTGCCGGGCTGCGTCGTGAGCTGGTTTGTGTATGTGGTGCGGTTGGGCGCGAGGTTCACTGCCGCCGATCGGGATGTCGTTCGAGGGAGATTGATGGAGCGGGGGATTGGGTGTGGACGCTATTTTGCGCCGATCCATCAACAGGCCGCATATCGAGATCTGCCTTCAGCGGCGGTGCGGCTTCCGGTAACGGAGTCGGAGGCGGAGCGCACGCTGGCGCTGCCGTTTTTCAATCGCATCAGCAGCGACCAAATCGCTGAGGTTTGTGATGCGTTGCTCGATGCGCTGGGCCGAGTGGCGTAAAAAACCGTCCCAGTCCCTCTCGTCTGACCCGGCGATGCCGACATAAGCAATATGGAGCTCGGTGAACATCTGCTCGGCCATCCGGCCGCATGGCTGACTGGTGGGCACTCACAGGTGAGTTGGCATCTACAGATGTTGGCGCTTGTGGCTGTACCAACCCTCTCCAGGCCTGCGATTTTCGGTCTGTCGGTTGCCGCGTTGTTTTTCTTTGTTTTGTGGGTCATGTCCTGGGGCCGGAACCAGCGTCATCTTGAGGAGCGGCAGACGCTGCAGTTTGAGTTGCTTTCGCGCGACGAGGCATTGAAGCGCGAAAAGTCGGACCTGGCGGTCGTCCGGGAGGCGCTGCGCCTGCACGCGATCCGCGACGAGCTGACCGGATTGCCGAACCGTACCTCGATTGTGGAAGTGCTGGAGCGCGAGATGGCGCGAGCGGTGCGCGACAAGAGCACGCTCAGCGTGGTGCTGGCCGACGTCGATCACCTGAAGAAAATCAACGAGAACCACGGGGAAGCTGGGGGCGACGAGGTGCTCAGGGAAGTGGGGCGACGCCTGGAACATGCCATCCGCAACTACGACGCCGCTGGCCGGTATGAGGGTGGGGAGTTTCTGCTGGTGCTGCCGAGTTTCGAGGCAGATACCGGGGTCGAGCGGTTGCGGAAGATCCACGATGCTATCTGCGGCAAGCCAATCCTGATTAACGGCTCATCGCTGAGCGTGACGTGCAGCTTTGGCGTCAGCATCCTTATGCCTAGCCACTTTTACTCTTCTGACGAACTGTTGGAGCGGGCGAGCCAGGCGATGTCTACCGCCAAACAGGATGGGCGCAACCGGATTGGCTTTTTTGCGCGCTCGGAGAGCTAAATAAGCTCTCGCGCCGGAGCGCCATGGCCGGACGAGTGGCTGTCGAGCTCTCCTCCCTTTCGCCCCACCAAACCAATTTAGCGGCGTGCCCATGACTTGTAGGACAATGGAAGCGGTGAGCTATGCCGATTCTGCTGCCGAGTGGCCGAAAACGAGCGTTGTCAGGCCTTCGCCCGTTAGGAATTGCCTGCGTTTGCCTGTTGTCGACCGCCTGGGCGGCGAAGCATGAGAAGACGGAGTCGCCGACTCCCTCGGTACGCATCGATACGGCGCCCCTGGATTACCATCCGCTCAGTAGTTTTTATCTGATGTCGCGGTCTTCTTCGTCCTCTCTGGACTTTATTGACAACCAGCACCTGCTTTTTACCTTTCGCGTCACGGGTCTCATGACACGGCTGGCCGAATGCCAGCCGGAAGATCAAGACCAGTTGATCCGGGCGCTGGTGATCCATCTGCCCGACGGCAAGATCGAGCGGTCGGCGGAGTGGCGGATGCACGACCGTGGCCGTTATCTCTGGGCGCTCGGCAATGGGAAGTTTATGGTGCGGCAGCGGGACACGCTGGAGTTCACTGACGCCGGCCTGGAGTTGCATGCGTTCCTGAAGTCCAGCAGCCCGCTCCGATTGGTCAAGCTCTCGCCCGACGCTCAGTCGGTGTTGGTGGAAACCGACCTCGAGAAGCACACCACGGACGAGCACGAGCGATTGGCGGCCTCGGCGGGGGCGGATGGCCTTTTTGGTCCAAGCGAGGACGTCCTGCTGACGATCCTGCGCATCTCCGATCGCAGCGTGCTGATGCGCGCGCGGGCGCTGAGTGTCTCTGACGTTCCCATCATTTCCGACGGATATATCGAGACCCTTGCGGCGCAGGGCGCGCACTGGATGCTACGCTACCGGCCCTTTAGCGGAGAGCCTACCGTGATTGGCAGTGTGGAGTCATCTTGCGAGCCGAAGGAGAGACCCGCTCAACGATAAGACGACGGCGGTGACGGTCTGCACGAACCATAGTGCGGACCACATCCTGCAAGCGATCTCGCTTAAGGGAAAAACGCTGTGGACGTATCGCTGGGACAACCACTATATTTGGCCGACCACAGCGGCATCGCAGAGCGGGCGGCGCATCGCCTTCAGCACGCTGCGGATCTCGCATCCGGTGAATGCCTACGATCCCTTTGACGAGAGCGAGGTGCAGGCGCAGCGCGTGGATGTGCTGGACGCGGAGACGGGGCAGCTGGAATTGACGCAGTATGCGACGCCGGCCTTGAGCGCAGGGCAGAACTACGCGCTGTCGCCTGAGGGAGACCGGTTTGCCGTGTTGCGGGACAATGCGATCGAGGTCTACGACCTGCCGGCGGCCACTCCGCAGAGCGCCGAAACGGGAAGGCCGCTGGTAACCGCGGCTCCAATTTTGACAGGTGCGAATTGAGGCGAGGACGTGTATCGTTTAGGCACAACGATTGAGCGGAAATCGAGCCGCGTATTCAGGCAACCGAGAGGTTGCGCATTTGCAGTTTTTTTTCGTTATGGTTGAAGCGCCGGATGTTGTTACAGCGAACGTTTTGAGATTATCCAACCCGCATGCCTCAACTCTGTAAGTACGGCTACCTGGCGGCCGCAGCCTCGCACCGGGGCCGAGTCCGGACCGCCAATGAAGACTCGTTCGGCATTTGCGCCGATGAAGGCCTGTTTGTAGTTTGCGACGGCATGGGCGGCGCTGCCGCCGGAGAAGTGGCGAGCCGCGTCGCGGTCGACGCCGTTCTCAAAAGCCTGTGCGGTCCGCGCAAGGTGGTGGCCGCCAGAGACACCGACCCTGGCCCGCTGGGCGACGCTACCAACTCCGAGGTGTCGGGACTTTTGCGCGATGCGGTTTCGGACGCGAATCATCTGGTTTTTTCGCAGGCCGCCAACGACTCGCGGCTGCACGGCATGGGCACGACCCTGGTGGCGCTGCTCGCGCAGGGGCGCAATGTCTGGGTGGCCCACGTTGGCGACAGCCGGTGCTACCGGTATCGCGGTGGCGTGCTCGAGCAACTGACACGCGACCATTCGCTGGTCGACGAACAGGTGAAACTGGGTCAACTCACTCGCGAGGAGGCGGACCGATCTCCGCTGCGCAATGTGATTACCCGTGCGGTCGGGTCGCAGCGCTCGGTGAGCACCGAGATCAGCGAAATCGAGACGGAGGCGGGCGATCTGTTCCTGTTATGCAGCGACGGCCTGACGCGAGAGCTGGCCGACGGACGCATCCAAACTCTCTTACAAGAGACCGAAGATCTGGATGCGATTTGCAAGCATCTGATCGATGCGGCCAACGATGCCGGGGGGCGCGACAACGTGACCTGCGTTGTGGTTCGGACGGTGTGACTTTGGTAATTTGGTTGACTCCGGTCAACGGCCGCTGATCGGAGTGCCGCTCCGGGAGGAGCGGCCAGGATTTCGGCCCGGAAAGCCGGGCGATTCCGCGATGCTCTAGCCTACAAATTCAATCTTTGCGGCGGATGGGATGATTCCGCGCTCGTGACCCATTTGCAGTAGCTTGCGGATTGCGTCTTTGCCGTCCTCGCCGTAGTTCAGAGTTCTCTCGTTGACGTACATGCCGACGAATTTGTCGGCGAGGCGGGTGTCGAGGTCGCGGGCAAACTGCATGGCGTATTCGAGCGCGGCTTCGCGATTGTCGAGCGAGTGCTGGATCGAGTCGCGGAGCGCCTGAGTGACGGTCAACATGGTTTCGTGACCGAGAGAGCGCTTGATCGCGTTGCCGCCCAAGGGCAAGGGCAGGCCGGTCTCTTCGCGCCACCACTGGCCGAGGTCGATGATCTTGCGAAGTCCGTTCTGCGCGTAGGTGAGCTGGCCCTCGTGGATGATCAGGCCGGCATCGAAATTTCCGGCGAGGACCTCGGGAATGATGCGGTCAAAGGGCACGGAGACGGTTTCGATCTCGGGCGCAAAGATCTTCAGCGTGAGGTAGGCGGTCGTGAGCACGCCGGGAATCGCTACGCGGACCTTGCGGATTTCGTCGAGCGTGTAAGGCTGACGGGCGACGATCATCGGGCCGTAGCCCTCGCCGACGCTGCCACCGCAGGCCATCAACGCGTAATTGTCCTGCATGTAAGGGTAGGCGTGGAACGAGATGGCGGTGACGTCGTAGAAGGCCTCTTTGATCGCCCGCTGATTGAGTGTCTCGATATCGGTCAGGGTGTGATGGAACTTGAATCCGGGAACGCGAATCTTGTTGGTCGCAAGGCCGTAGAACATGAAGGCGTCGTCGGAGTCCGGACTGTGAGCGATCGAGATTTCCTTCGCCGCGAGTGCGGCAGGCTGACCATGATGTATGTGGCCATCGGGCTGAATCTGCCCCGCCGATTCGATGTTCGAGGTTGTCGTGCTCACTTGGTCTCCTGATGGTGTTGCTTGTTCGCCATGCTTGAACGAGATCATGGCCTATGTTTGGTGTCGGAATGGGGAAAATGTTGGAAGAAACGATCGTCGTTGCTCTGCGAGTATAGTCCGGTCGGCGGGTTTCTCTCTACAGTTCGTGGTCCTGGGCAAGAAATTCCTTGAGCTGACGGCGGAGGCGAACAACGTCGACGAGTTTGGCCGCGCCAGCAGCAGCGAAGACTTTGAGGACGTCGCCGGGAAGGAAGGGCAGAATTGCCTGGTCGAGAATGACCCGGATGTCCATATGGGTCAGGAGCTTGAGCCAAGCCGCTCCGACGAGCAGGATGAGCAGGCTGGCGGCGCCGGCGGAAAGTATCCCGAGGGTGATGGTACGGCGACGACGGTTGTAGAGATATCCGGCCAGGGCTGCGGCGAGGGGATAGCTGAGCAGATATCCGCCGGTCGGGCCGAGCAACTGGAGGATGCCGCCGGGGCCGAGCGGGCTGAAGACCGGGAATCCGGCTGCGCCCTCAGTGAGATAGAGGCACAAGGCTGCGAAGGCGGTAGTTGGGCCGAGCAGGAGTCCGAGCAGGACCACGGCGAAAGGCGCCATGCTGAGCGGCACAGGCGTAAAGACCAGCGGAATCGCGATGTGGGCGCAGAGAGCCACCAGCACGCTACCGGCCGACTGCAAGGGCGGCCTGGCGCAGGAGATGCCGGGCGGGCGAATGTTCGTTCATGCTGGGACGGGCTAGGGTGATTTCCGCCATAGAGTTCTCCAATCTCAATTTCGCTGGGCCTTGCCCGCGGGAATTAGAACTTCGGATTTTGTGGATATTTCGCCTGCCGGAGCGAGCTTGTCTTCCGGGGACGTTTTCCGTTTTTCTTCGTGCCGGCGAATATGCCGGGCGGCGGCCAGGGCAGTGAAGAGGAGCGCCGCTACGCACAACACGAAAATCACGTAAAGAATACGCATCGCGGGCTGCTCATTCTCCAGTAACTCGATCATAAACGATCATGGGGCGGTTTCGGAGTGCGAGACATCGGGAGCGCGAATTGGATCCTTGAGGGGGCGCCTGTTCCTTCGCTCGAATGCTTTTACACAAATGCTCTATTATGCGTAATCTGCGGTAGCACGGCGGAAAGCGCTGTGATCGAAGCTGCAGCTTTGGGAAATTGGAACAGGGGAGAGTCGAATGCCCACTCAAATCAAGTTCGGAACTTCAGGATGGCGTGCGATCGTTGCCGAGGAATTTACCTTTGACAACATTCGCCGCGCGGTGACGGGTATCGCCAAGTTTGTCGCGAGCCAGCCGGGCTCGCATGACGGTGCTGGTGGGTCGCGACCCGCGTTTTCTGGGCGAGGCCTTTGTGGCGGAAGCGGCTGCGCTGCTGGCGGCGCATGGAGTGACGCCGGTGGTGATTCCCGAGGCTGCGCCGACTCCGGCGATTGCCTATGCGGTGGTGAAGCATAAGGCCGGCGGGTCGATTAATTTCACCGCTTCGCATAATCCTCCGGAATATAACGGGATCAAGTTCTCGACGCCCGATGGCGCGCCGGCGTTGCCGGAGACGACGAGCAAGATTGAAGCGTTCATCGCCGCGCTGCCGCCGGACGCCGACCTTAAGCCGAAGGCGACGAATGCGAAGTACGAAGAGATCGACGTCAAGCCGGCCTATCTGAAGCGGCTCGCCGAACTGGTGGATCTGCCCGCGATCAAGAAGGCGAATCTGAAGATCGTCTTCGATCCTTTCTGGGGCGCGTCTCGAGGCTACACCAGCGATTTGCTGCGCGAGCATGGCATCGACGTGTCGACCGTCCATGATTATCGCGATGTGCTCTTTGGCGGCCATGCGCCGGAGCCCGACGACGAGCTGCTGCATGACTGTAAGGAGAAGATCAAGGAGACCGGCGCGCATCTCGGCATCGCCTGCGATGGGGATGCGGACCGGTTTGGCATTGTCGATGGTGACGGCACGTTCATCCAGCCGAATTATGTTGTGGCGCTGTTGTTCGATTACCTGGTCGAGACGCGCGGCTGGAAGAACGGTGTGGCCAAGTCTGTTGCGACGACCAACCTGATTAATGCTCTGGCCGACCAATACAAAATTCAGCTTTATGAAACGCCGGTGGGGTTTAAGTATATCGGCGAATTGATTATCAAGGACGAGATCGCGATCGGCGGCGAAGAGAGCGCGGGGCTGACGATTCGCGGCCATGTGCCGGAGAAGGACGGACCGATTGCGGGATTGTTAATCGCTGAGATGGTTGCCGTTCGCGGCAAGAGCGTGGGCGAACAATTGAAGGAGCTATTTGCCAGAGTTGGTTCCTACTACCCGGTTCGGGAGAACTTTCGCTTGACTCCCGAGGTGAAGGCGAATTTCATTGAGAAGATCAAGGGCGATCCGACCGAGTTGCAAGGGCGCAAGGTGAGCAAGATCGTGCGCACCGATGGGCTGAAGTTGATCTTCGACGATGGAGCGTGGGTTTGCTACCGTTTGTCGGGCACGGAGCCGGTGGTGCGGGTTTATACCGAGGCGCGATCGGAGCATGATACCGAAGCGCTCGGCAAGGCCGCCAAGGATTGGGTGATGAAGTAGCAGTTTGCCGGATGGTGAGTTGGGTATAAGAGCCCAGGCCTAAAGGCCTTCGCATCTCAGGGCTATGTCCGTGGGCTAAGGCACCTGGCTTCCACCAGCAAGCGCCAAGTACAGGAGTTGATAGGAGCATTGTGAACAAGAGCGCGGCCAACTCTTCTTCCTCCACGCGGGACAAGGCGTTAGAGGCTTTGTATCGGAACCGGCGCAGGCTGGCGACGGGGTGCGCGATGCTGGTGGCTGCGGCGCTGGGATATTTCGCGGTTGCCGGAGACAACGGCATCACGGTGTACAAGCGAAAGCGGGCCGAGGACAAGCAGCTTGCGCGGCAGATCGAGACGATGAAGCAGGAGAACTCCCAGCTTCAGGCGCACATCGAGCGTCTGAAGAGCGATCCGCAAGAGATCGAACACGAGGCGCGGGCGCGGTTTCACTACACCAAACCCGGCGAGGTGATCTACACGCTTCCGGATGCGCCGGCTTCCAGTCAATCTGCGACAACTTCCGCGACGCCGGCTCCAGTCCGTTAGTCGGCGAAAGTATCCCTTACCGCATTCAATGGGCCTGTCAGGAACTGTGGGTACTGGCTCAGTTGAGCCAGTACCGAACTGTGGTTTCACGTTACATACATCCTGCTTTTGCGGTAATCTGCGGACGTAGGTTGGGAGAGTTCATGACTTTGCGCAAATGGATGTTTCTGGGAGCGCTGTTGTATCTCGGCGCGGTTGGCGTGCAGCGGGCGGCTGCGCAGAGCGGTACGACTTCTCTGAATTACCCCAACATTACGTGCGCGTCGGACGATATGAGGCGGCATTACTGCCGAATCGATACGCAGGGCCGGGTGCGGATGGTGAACCAGCGCAGCGGGTCGCCGTGCATTCAGGGACAGACCTGGGGCTATGACAATGGCGGCATCTGGGTGGACCGGGGCTGCCGGGCGGATTTTGTGGTTGGGCGCGGCGGTGGCGGCAACGGTTATTATCCGCCGCCTCTCCCCCCGGCTATCGACCTCCGCCGGGGCCTCCTCCGGGTGGGACGATCACCTGTTCGTCGAACAATGGAAAGCGGAATTTCTGCTCGACGTATACCGGCCGCGGCGTGAGGCTGACCTATCAGCGCAGCGGTTCGCCGTGCGTGCAAGGGCAGACCTGGGGATGGAACAGTCAGGGGATCTGGGTGGATCGTGGCTGCCGAGCGGATTTTCAGGTTTACCGATAGTCGCTCAGTGCGATCGTTGTTTTCAACTTTAGGGGTTGAAACTTTCTCGATACGCTTGATCAACGTTGACGCACTTCTAGAAACTCGTCTCTAGCCGGAGCTTCGAACCACGAACTCCGGCCGTGCTGGAATTTCGCTGCAGCAAAAACCTCGGAATGCCGCCCACCAATCGTGCACCCCGCACGAAAGTAACTCCTCCGACGGGGAAAGCGCTATTTTTTTTTCAACCTTCCGAAATCCAATCATGCTTGTTGTGCGTACGGCGAAGCAGATGGAAGTTGCGCAGCTACTTGCCGTAACTCCAGACAAAGGCGGTAAAGTTCCCGGTAGTCTGCACGGCAGATTTCGTTGATAGCAATAATTAGCTGTTCGTTACTATCGGTACGTAGCTATTTTGAAGTATTTCGAAATGCCCTGGACTTCTCTTCTTTCTCCCCGCGAAATCTGTTTTTAGAGCGAAGCGCGGCTTCTATTCACCAGATGCCGCGCTTTGCCGCGCTTGAAATTACTTGGATGGCCGGTAAGGACCTTCTCGCCGAGCTATGAAAGATAGCGCAGTGAGCTAGTCAACAACTAGCAGTCGATACAGTACCAGATAGTTACTGCCTGAGAAGGATCGAAGTTGGCATCCGGCTTCGATCTGCAGGAGCTAGATGAGAAAAACTTTCATAACTTGATCTAGATCAATCCTGTTTGTCGACTGGCCTTGCTACGTTAGCGGTCGAAAGGGAATCAATCCTTTCCTACTACCGGGGGAGCCGAAACATGCATAACAGGAACAAGAATCAGCGATTTTCTACGGGCGTAATCGCGGGAGTAGTCCTCGCCGGGTCGGCGTTGGCATTTACGAACGCCGCTTACGCTAACTCCAGCACGACTGTCTACCAAGCCAGTGGCTATGGGGCGGAGGTGAAGGCCGGCAGCGTCGCCAAGCTCGGGCCAGTGGCATATGCCTTACTCCCGAATTGCACTCCACTGGTCAACACTTACACGGCGTCGGTCGCTTCCGCGAACGAATCCGGGTTGATCAGCACGGGTACGATCAACTCCGTCGCTTCGAGCACTCTCACCAGCTCAATGGGATCGAGCGACGTTGACAACCTGAGTATCCTGGGTGGCATCATCACCGCGACCGAGATCAAGGCGGTGAGCTCGAGCAGCGTCAGCAATGGCGTCTTCTCTTTCAGCAGCGAGGGTTCTGTATTCGCGGGCCTGAAGGTGCTGGGGCTTCCAGTTTCAGTGAATGTCGCCCCCAACACGAGAATCAACCTGCCGCTGATCGGCAGCGTAACGCTGAATGAACAACAAACATTCGTGTCGAGCACCAAGGCGTCTCTGACGGTGAACATGATCCACGTCAGGATTACCCTCGGATCGAACGCGGGCACCGACATTATCGTCAGCCAGGGATTCAGCGATATCAATACCCGGGCGGCTCCGGCGGCCATGGGCGGCTCTGCTTATGCTCCCCGCCTCTCGGCCGGACCACTGACCTCTGGATCGATTGTGTATGAACTTGTTCCCTGCTTCGGAACCGGTGGCGTTGTGCAGACCGACTCCATCGCTGAAACAAGCCTTCCTGGGATTCTCAGCACGGGCGCGGTTTCGGTCACGGACGAGGGTAACGTCACGTTGAAGGAGACTTCGGTCCAAACCACGAGTTCGATTGCGGGTGTGAATTTGCTCTCGGGACTGCTCACGGCAACTGCAATTACTGGAGTCGCGTCGGGAGACAGCACTACACCGGCAGTCTTCAACTTCACCGGGGGAAGCACCCTGGTTGGCCTCGTGGTCGCGGGATTCCCGGCAATCACGGATAATCCCCCACCGAACACCAAGATCCAGATCCTAAATCTTGGAACGTTGTACTTAAACCGAGTCCAACCCGCGGCTAATCACATACGAGTGGTACCTATTGAGCTTGTGATCAACGCGGAGAACTCTTATGGGCTGCCGATCGGGGCAGACTTGACTCTAGGTGCGGTCGAGGCGCAACTGCATAACTCGACCATTCCGTAGACTAGTTGTCAAAGGTCTTTATCCGCAAGCGGCCTGCGTCCGGAGATCAACCTCCGGAGTGCAGGCCGCTTTTTTCTGCGCGTATTTTGATGTGCAGAGGGCCGGTCGGCGAACGATCAGGCCGAGAGTTTCTTCAAAGTAGCCTGCAGTAGCTCTAGACCACCTTCGCGGACGGGGCCGTGGCCACTTGCATATCGCACGATGGGATACTTCAGCAACTTGTGCGCGCTCTTCAGCGCCAGACTCTTGTCCCATGTGAACCCATTCGTGGGCGTGAATGGGAATGGCGCGTAGCCGGCGACTCTCAGGTTCCGAGGCAGATGATCGCGTCGCCGACGTAGAGAGTTCCGTCGCGCTCATCGAGCAAGGAGATATGGCCGGGGAGGTGCCCTGGGGTCTCGATGACGCGGAGCGATCCGTAGAGATCGCCTTCGGTAAGCGTTCGGGTAACTGCGGATTTGATTCCCGGAGTGTTTCTTATCGGCTTGGCTGGCTCGCCGGGTTGGAGCGAGGTGTCGGCTGGAAGCTTGAGCAGCGGCACTGAACGCTGGCTGGCGGCGATCTCTATGGGGCCAAGCTTCGCTATCAAGGCATCGACTGATCCCATGTGGTCGGGATGGGCGTGGGTAAGGAGAATGCGGCGGATCGGCTTGCCGGCGGCGGCTGCGGCAGCGAGGATGTCGTCTTCAAATCCGGGAAAACTGGTGTCGATGAGGGTGAAGCCGTCAGATTCGGCGACGAGGTAACAGTTGATGAGTCTCAAGCGCGTCAATTGCAGAGACTGTGAGCCCTCGGCAACCGGCCTTACTCTCATGCGGGCAGGCCCTTGAGCGCGGCTTCGAGCGCTTCACGAAGCTGCACCTGGCGGGGTTCGTCGAGCTTCTTTCCTTGCGCGGTTAGATAGAAGACATCGATGGCGATCTCGCCTTCGGTGTCGATGAGCGCGACCTCGATGTTGCAGCCTTGCTCGGCGAAGGTCTTGGCGACTTCGCGGAGCAGGCCGGGATAATCCTGGGCGACGACCTGCAGCAGGGTGCTGGTCGTCGAAGAGGTGTTGTCGAACTCGAGCCGGGTGGCGAGATTGATTTTGGCCGGCTTGCGCTGGAAGGCGTGGCTGCGGCGGCGCATGAGCGTTTCGAGCGGCGTCTTGAGCGCAATCACGTCGGCGATGCTCTCTTCGAAGCGGGCGATCTCGCTCTGGTTCAGCTCGAGGGTGCGGAAGGTGTCGGTGAACTGAAAGGTATCGACGATGAGCCCGGCCTGGTTGGAGAAGGCGTCGGCCTTGACGATGTTCATGCCCCAGGCGGAGAGCGCTCCGGCCATATCGGCGAAGAGCATCGGGCGGTCCATGGTGACCAGCGTGAGCTCGCAGAGCTGGCGAGCGGTGCGGAAGGAGAGCTGCACTGGATTGGCTTCGAGATTGAGCGCCATTTTGAAGTGGTCGCGAATCTGCTCGGGCAGGCGGCTTTGCAGGTAGCGCTGCGGCAAGACCTTCGAGGAAGCGAGCGCAGTTCTTCTTTGCGGTCGGGGACGAGGGCGAGGATGCGATTCAGCAGGCCGGTGTCGGAATCGACGTGATAGCGAACTTCGTCGACGCTGCGGTCGAGGAAATTTGAAGTGGAGATGTAGAGCTGCCAGAGATTGTCGGCCTTCCACGGAGTGAGGGCGTCGGGATTGACGGCCTTGATGTCGGCGTAGGTCAGCAGGGTGAGCATCTTCAGATTGACCTGGGTGCCGACCGATTCGGCGAAGGCGCGAATGTTTTCGAGAGTCGAAGATGTCGCGGCGCATGATGAGCGACATGTTGAGGTGATTGCGGATGAGGGAGCGGACGGTCTCGCGCTCTTCGGGGTCGAAGTCGAGGCGGGCGAGCAGGCTTTCGGCGAGCTCGACGCTGGCCGCGCAATGGTCGCCGTTGCGGCGCGCCTTGCCGGTATCGTGCAGCAGCAGCGCGAGCAGGAAGAGATCGAGGCGGTCGATCTGCGGCAGCAGAGCGGCGAAGCGCTGGTCGCCGTCGGAGCGCGGCTGGCGCAGCTGATGGATGTTGTCGATGACGAGGAAGGTGTGTTCGTCGACGGTGTAGCGATGGTAGGAGTCGCGAATGACCAGCGCGTCGATGCCGTGAAATTCGGGGATGAGCAGCTCCAGGACGCCGAGCGCGTGCATGGTGCGCAGCGCGTGAGCGGCATGGGGTCCGAGCAGGATCTCGCGCAGGCAGTTCCAGAGAAATGGGCCCTCGGGCATGTGGACGGCGAGCACCGGCAGCGATTCGGCGACGCGGTCTTCGGCATTTTGGGTGAGCGAATAGCCGTGCGTGGCGACCATGGCGAAGACGTTCAGGATGCTGTCGGCGTCGTTGACGGGGGCGGTTTCGTCAAGGTCGATGCGGCTTTGCTCGAGAAAGAAATCGGTGCCGGGAATTGGGGTGCGGCGGCGGCGGAATTGGCTGTAGAACGACTGGCGCGCCGGCGGCAGGCTATCGAGCATCAGCGTGGCGCGGCGGAAGACGGCGCGCGCATGGCGGTAGTAGGTGCGCATCCAGTAGGCGGGGTCGGCGGTGCCGCGGGTTTCGAGGCCGATGCTGAGCGCGGCGGCTTCATCCTGCGCGTGCCAGTCGAGGGTATTGTCGTCGCGGTTGCGGCGGAAGTGCAGGAAACATCGGGTCGCGGCGAGAAAGTCGAAGGCCGATTCGGCGTCGCCGGCGCCGGTTTGCAGGCGCCGCGATGCTCTCCTTCGGCCAGCTCTGCTGCTCCTGCAGATGGCGCAAGCAGCAGCAGCCATTGCGCGAGCTGATAGTCGCGCAGGCCGCCGGGACATTCCTTGATGTTGGGTTCGAGATGGAAGATGGTGTTGCTGTATTTGGCGTGGCGGGCGCGGGCCATCTCGGCGAGCTTCTGGGTGATCGTGCTCCACTCGCGGAGCAGCAGCGCCGGGCAGCACGTCGGTTTGAAAGCGGCGATAGAGGGCGCCGTCGCCGGTGAGGAAGCGGCGATCGAGCGTGGAGACGATGAATTCGAGATTGTCGGGGTCGGCGCGCTCGCATTCTTTCAGGGTGCGCATCGCGGGGCTGGCGCTGCAGGCCGATGTCCCAGAGGGTTTGATTGCAGCTGCGCACGGGTTCGCGAAATTCGCGCTCGGCGTCTTCATTGGCGAAGATGTAGAGCAGGTCGATGTCGGAATAAGGAAAGAGCTGGCGGCGTCCGTAGCCCCCGGTGGCGACGACGGCAATGCCGGGCCGGTCGAAGTCTTTGCCGAGCGACTGCTTCCAGACCAGCTTTGAAGAGGGCGTCGACGGAGATCGCGCGTCGGCGGATCATGGCCGAGCCGTCGCCGGTCCGCTCAAAGTTCTGGCGAAGGGCGAGGAATTCCTGCTGATAGCTCTCTCTCTGTTGCGAGAGAAATGCAGTGTTCGGTCATGTTCTGGATCGGGCCCTCCTCTCGCTTAGCCATTTCCCTCGATTACCGCACCGACGGCGGCTGGAGCGAGATTCCCAGCGTGAGCGCCTCCCGAGCGTTTCAATGACACTCAGTCTCTTTGCCTCAGGCTTCTTGGATATGCGGTCAATTCTGCCAGGGTAGAAAGAGTCTACAGTCTCTTTGGCCGCCGACAGGGCTTCAAATTGTGGGAAAGTGACCTGCAGACCGCACAAATTCGCGCGAATTGCACGTATGCGCAATTGCGCGGCGGGCGGCGACTCAGAGCGCCGTTTCGCCACGTTCGTCGTTGCGAATGCGGATCGCCTCGTCGATTCGAGAGACGAAGATTTTTCCGTCGCCGATCTTGCCGGAGCGGGCGGCAGAGAGAATGGCCTGGACCACTTTGTCGGCCATCTCGTCGGCGACGACCATTTCGAGCTTGATTTTGGGAAGAAGGTCGACGGTGTATTCGCGGCCGCGGTAGAACTCGGTGTGGCCCTTCTGGCGGCCATGGCCGCGGGCTTCGAGGATGGTCATGCCCTGAATGCCGATCTCGATCAGGGCATCTTTGACGGCGTCGAGCTTGGAGGGCTGGATAATGGCTTCGATCTTTTGCATATCTATCTCGTGTTCTTGGACTTCCGGTTGCGGTGAGCCATTGCTTTCCCGATGGTCAGACTAACAGGTCGAGAGGATTCCTAGCCTAGGAAGCCCAGTCGTAGCCTTCCTCGCCATGCTGGGTGGTGTCGAGGCCTTCCTCTTCCTCCTCGGCAGTGACGCGCAGGCCGATGGTCACATCGACCAGCTTGAGCAGGATCAGGGTGCCGACGATGGAGCCGAACCAGGCGATGGCGACACCGGCGAGTTGATGCAGGAGCTGGAGATGATTGCCTTCGAAAAATCCTGAAGGCAGCGTGTTTCCCTTGGCGTCGTGAAAGACAGGGTTGATGACGCTGCTGGCGAAGAGGCCGGTGAGGATCGCTCCCAGGGTGCCTCCCGCGCCGTGGACGCCGAAGGCATCGAGGGTGTCGTCGTATCCGAAGATGCGCTTGACCGTGGTCACCATGAAGAAGCAGAAGAACCCGGCGATAAGGCCGATCAGCAAAGCAGGCATGGGTTGAACGAATCCGGCGGCGGGAGTGATGGCGACCAGCCCGGCAACGGCGCCGGAGATGCATCCGAGGGCGCTTGGCTTGCCGTTGTGACGCCATTCCGCGACCGCCCAGCCGATGGTGGCTGCGGCAGCGGCGAAGTGGGTAGCCACGAAGGCGCTGGTGGCGAGGGTGCCGCCGGCGAGGGCGCTGCCGGCGTTAAAGCCGAACCAGCCTACCCATAGCATGCAGGCGCCCACGACGCTGAGCACCATGGAGTGCGGCGCCATGTGCTCTTTGGGATAGCCGAGGCGTTTGCCGAGGTAGAGCGCGCAGACCAGTGCGGAAACCCCGGAGGTGACGTGGACGACCGTGCCGCCGGCGAAGTCCAACGTCGGAATTTTGCCCCCGCTGACGTTGAGAAGACCACCTTTGCCCCAGACCATGTGGGCCATCGGGGAGTATACGAAGATCGACCACAGGGTGAGCAAAACGCACATTGCGCTGAACTTCATCCGCTCGGCGAAGGCCCCGGTGATCAAAGCCGGCGTGATGATGGCAAACATGAGCTGATAGACCATGAAGGTCTGCAGCGGGATGGTTGCGGAGTAATCGGGATCGGGAGCGAGGCCGACGCCGCGAAGGAAGACGTGGTGAAGTCCGCCAATGAAGCTGGTGCCGGAGTCAAAGGCCAGGCTATAGGTGAGGAACGCCCAGAGCACGGTGATGATCGCCATCATGGCGAAGCTCTGCATCATGACGGAAAGAATGTTCTTCTTCCGCACCAGACCGCCGTAGAAGAGAGCCAGGCCGGGGCCGGTCATCAGGAGCACAAGCGCGGAGCTGACGAGCATCCAGGTGTTGTCGGCGGAGGATTGGGCGGCGGTGATCTGGGTCTCGAGCTGGGCGATCTTTGCGCTCTCCGCCGAGGTGGATGACGGCCTGAGGCGCGGAGGTTTGCGCGAGGCCGGCGTGGGGAAGAACCAACACACAGCCAATGACAATAGCGGACATCCTGCGGCCCAAATTAAGCATTGCGACACTCCCGTTGAAAGTCTGAACCGCTGCGGTAATGCGAAGGAACGGCCTGCGCAGCCGGCCGTCTAAAAATGAGCTGAACCGCAATCGCGCCTGGGCCAGCCAAATGTGAAGGCCTGTTGAATTATCTTTTCCCTACTTTCACACAAGCCGGCGAAAGTACAAAGCGGAGACTCTTCCAGGAGAGCGCGAGCGCGCCCGGAAATCTAAGGGTGGGTGCGAATCGACGGGATTTTTCATGCCCTTGGCCTCCGCAGGCTTTGCCAGGCCCCGAAGCGAGGCCAAAAAAGGCAGCCCGGTTCCAAAAAACGTGTGGAATGAGTTAGTTCGGGGTATATTGGGAGTATGCAGCTGGCGAACTCGGATCGATACCTTTTCGGTGCTCTGGAGAGCAGCTCGAAAAACCGCGAAAAAGTGCGCGAGGCCAATTACGGCTATGAGCAACCGGAAGGGGTGTTTATGACATCTCTCGATCTTGCAATCAATTGGGTGCGCAAGAGTTCGGTATGGCCAATGACCTTTGGGCTCGCCTGCTGTGCGATCGAAATGATGTCGATGGGGGCTTCGCGATTCGACATCGCCCGGTTCGGCGCCGAGGTTTTTCGTCCATCTCCCCGGCAATCCGACCTGATGGTCATCGCCGGAAGGGTGTCGCAAAAGATGGCTCCGGTCATTCGAAGGCTGTACGATCAGATGCCGGAACCAAAGTGGGTAATATCGATGGGCGCGTGCGCGACATCCGGCGGAGTCTTCAACAATTACGCCATTGTGCAGGGTGTGAATCAGGTGATTCCAGTAGATGTCTACGTCCCGGGATGCCCGCCGAGGCCGGAGCAGTTAATGTATGCGATCACGCTGCTGCAGGAAAAAATCCAGCAGGAACGTGGCAGCCTGAGGCGCACGCTCAACATGTAAACCCATCAGGGGGAGACCGTTAGAGACCCTGGGGTGTTAAAAATACTAATTACCAGCAGCGACTTAGCGTGTAACATTCTGATTGCTGGGGCTTGAGTGAAGTTTTAGTTCGTGAAAACGCGGATTTTGCAAGCTAGTACAGTATGGGTCACTTCAAGTGGCTCATGTGATTTAAGCTGATTTTGTTTTAGAGGTCACTTTCCATCAAGATTTTGGAGGATAGACGTATGCATTCTCGTCCCAAAGGTTCCCTGAGCCGAATTCTGCTCGTAGCGTGTGCCGTAGGGCTCGGATCATCGAGCTTATACGGACAGAGTTCGCCAACCGCAGCACCGCCGCCGGCGCCGATTTCCAGGATTGACGTATTCCTGGGGTATTCGTACCTCGCGCCTCATGGCACGGTCACCACAACGCTGCCGGATGGCACGTACCAGCCCGCAACACCTACTCGTCGATTACCCTGGGCACGGCCGACAGCGTGAGCTACTACTTCAACAAGTATGTTGGCGGACAGGTTGAGATTCGGTATTCACCCGGATGGCAACAACGATGGCGCCAGCTCGCTATTCTGCTGGTATCATTGCTCGCTATCCCACCGACGAAGGTGTGACCCCGTTCGCGCATGCCCTGGCGGGTGCGGTAAGCTGGGCGGCCCGCAACTACGGTCGAGCATCTACCACAACTACACGTGGGGACCGGCGCTCACGGTTGGCGGCGGTCTGGATTACGGTCTTCCGTGGTTCGATCACCATCTCGCGCTTCGCCTCTTCCAGGCCGATTACGAATACTGGCACGCATCGATTTGGCCCGCAGACCCAACACCGGTGGCCGCGCCAACCTCAACAACGCGCGTCTGAGCACTGGTATTGTGTCTGAAGTTCGGCAGCATCGTTCCTCCGCCTCCTGTGACCTACAGCCTGCTCGGTGAACCCGTCGTCGGTGTTCCCGGGTGACCCGATCACCGTCGACCGGAACCGCACTCAACCTGAATCCCAAGAAGCCCGCGACCTACACCTGGTCCGGTACCGGAGTGAAGATCACCGGCGATTCCGACCACCGGCACCATCGACACGACCAGCTTGAGCCCAGGCAGCTACACGGTCACCGGCCATGTTTCCGAAGGCCAGAAGCCGGGCGAGTTTGCGGATTGCACCGCCAACTTCACCGTCAAGCCGTATGAGCCGCCGACAGTTAGCTGCTCTGCCACCCCGACCGATCTGAAGCCTGGCGACACCGCCACGGTGACAGCGCACGGCGTGAGCCCGCAGAATCGGCCACTGACCTATAGCTTCACTTCCTCGGCTGGATCGATCAGCGGTACCGGCAACACGGCTACCCTGACCACCACCGGCGCACCGGCTGGAACGATCACGTCACCGGAAACGTCTCCGATGATAAGGGTCAGACAGCATCGTGCACCGCGACCGTATCCATCGCAGCGCCGCCTCCGCCAGTCGCCAAGACCCAGACGCTTTGCACGATCTCTTTCGGTCGTGACACCAAGCGTCCGGCTCGCGTCGACAACGAAGCCAAGGCTTGCCTTGACCAGGTTGCACTCAGCGCACAGCAGACTCCGGATGCGAAGATCGCCGTGGTCGGTGAAGCTGGGCCGCAGGCTCCAGTTAAGAAGGGTAAGCATGGAGCACCTGTGATCGACAACCTGGCTGCGCAGCGCGCCGTCAACACCAAGGCGTATCTGGTTACCGAGAAGGGCATCGACGCTTCCCGCGTCAGTGTCAGCACGGGAACCCAGAGCGTCGACGAAGTGGAGAACTACCTGGTACCGGCTGGCGCAACTTCGACAGCGACGTACCCGGAACCACGGCAGTCGATGAGTCGACGGTGAAGGCGCAGGAACGCAAACCGCTTGCTACCAAGCCGGCGCCCCACCACAAGAAAGCAGCCGCTGCCCCGGCCCCGTAGTTACCAGGGAGCGACTCCGTAACGGAAAAGGGCTGACCGAATCATCGGTCAGCCCTTTTTCCTTTTGATTCAGGATTATTCTAAGAGTGGGTCGTTATGGCCCGGCAATCTCATCGTTGAACAGCAGGAATATGAAACCGACCGTGCTACGCCTCTCTGCCCTCTTCGCCTTGTCTTTGGCTTATCTGCCATCCTCACTAGCGTCCGACGCCAAAGCCGCCCAGACCGCAGCCTGGGAGCCGGTTGGGCCGGCTGGAGGTGACGCTCGCGCGTTCGCCGCCGACCCGACCAATCCGAAGCACCTCTATATGGGGACGCTCGATAGCTGGATTTACGAATCTCAGGATGGGGGAGCTGACTGGAAGCGGTTGGCGAAGCTGACTACGAAGGAGAACCAAGTCCTCGATAACATCATTGTCGATGCTTCCGATCCGAAGACGGTATTCGTGGGTGCGTGGAAGCTGAACAGCCCCGATGGTGCGCTCTATGTGAGCCATGATGGCGGAGTGAGCTGGTCCACAGTGGCGGATATGGAAGGCCAATCGATTCGGGCCCTTGAGCAGGCTCGCTCCAACTCGAAGGTATTTATTGCGGGCACTCTCAAAGGGGTTTACCGCAGCGACGATAGCGGAGCGCACTGGAAGCAGATGAGCCCGCCAGAAAACCGCGAAATCCACGAGGTGGAATCAATCGCGATCGACCCTGTCGACCCAAATATCGTCTATGCAGGGACATGGCATCTGCCCTGGAAGACGACCGACGGCGGCGTGACGTGGCGCAACATGAAGCAGGGCCTGATCGACGATTCCGACGTCTTCTCGATCATTCTCGATCCTAAGAAACCAGCCGTGGTCTATCTGAGCGCTTGTTCCGGCATCTACAAGAGCGAGACCGCAGGCGAAGTCTTTCGCAAGCAGCAAGGCATTCCGAACACCGCGCGGCGCACGCGCGTGCTGATGCAGGATCCGCTGAATGCAGCCACGGTCTACGCGGGCACGACAGAGGGCCTCTACCAAACGACGAATGGCGGGACGAGCTGGCAGCGGCTTACCGGGCCTGACGTGATCGTGAATGATGTCTTCGTGGATCCGGCCAACAACAAGCATGTGCTGTTGGCGACCGACCGCAGTGGAGTTTTGTTGAGTGTGAACGGCGGGGCCAGCTTCGTCGCCTCGAACGATGGCTTTTCGCAGCGCCAGGTGGAAGCGTTGCTGGTCGACAGCCGGAACCCGAACACGATCTATGCGGGCGTGCTGAACGACAAGACCTATGGCGGCGTTTTTGTCTCAGAAGACGCCGGCAGCACCTGGAACCAGCGCAGCGTGGGCCTTGAGGGGCGGGACATTTTTGCTCTGCGCCAGACGCCGGGCGGCGATGTCTACGCGGGAACCAACCACGGCATTATGAGCCTGGCGGGCGGCGCATGGGTGTCGCAGAACAACATCGTCAATACCAAAGAAGTGGAGTCCACTGTCGTCGAGAAGAAGAAAAAGGTAAAGGTCACTAAGACGGTTGCGTTGCCGACGAAGGTTTTGGAGAGCCGCGTGACCGATCTCGATGTGAGCGGGCCGGTCTGGTATGCAGCCTCCGCCTCGGGCCTGTATACGAGTAAGGACCAGGGTAAGAGCTGGCAGGGCGGAGAAGTGCTGGGTCACACGGACTTCATTCGCGTGGCGCTTAGCGGAGACACCGTGGTTGCGGCGGGGCGACAGTTCCTCGTCGTTTCCAACGATCAGGGCAAGAGCTGGCAGCCGGTCGCGATGCCGGCGCAAGCGAAGACGCTGCGCTTTCTGGTCAGCGCCGATAATGGCAGCTTTTGGATGGGTGGCCGCGAGGGCGTTTTCTATAGCGAAGACCACGGTCAAAGCTGGAACCAGCTGAGCAGCCTTCCTTTCACCGATGTTGATGGCCTGGATTTCGATCCTGGATATAAGCGGCTGATGGTCACTTCCGCAAATGGCACGCTGATGATGGCGATCGATCCGGCGAAGAAGGATTGGAACTGGTCGGATATTGGCTGGAACGTCCACACCGTCCATTCGTCGAGTGGCCGTCTTATGGGTGCTTCGCTGTATGACGGAGTGGTCCTGCAGCCGAAGGCGGCGGCGGGGGCCCAGGTTGCGTCGGGTGTGAAGTAGAGCTGTTGGCGCAGTCTGGCTCGGTCTCGATGTGATTCAACTGCGCGATGGTATCGGAGCGGACGCCGATCGGCTCTTTGAGCTTGACCGCGTCTGCTTCGATGCCGGTGTTGCTTATTCGCTGCGCGAGTTTCGTTCGCTGCTGCGCTCCTCAAAGACATTCTGCATTCTTGCTGAAGACGGTGACTCTCTCGCCGGATTCGTGATCGCGCAGGAGGCTGTCATTCGTAAGTCACGCGGGGGCCACGTCGTCACTATCGATGTGGCCCCCGCATTTCGTCGCCGTGGCATTGGCCGGCTGCTGATGGAGCGGGTTGAAGAGCGGCTGCGGACTGCGGGTGCAGATTGGCTGCGGCTGGAGGTTGCGGTGAACAACTCTGCAGCTGCTGAGTTCTACAGTGGGCTTGGATTTGAAGCGATCGGCCGAATTCCCGACTACTACCACGGCTCCATCGACGCGATTGTGATGGAGAAGCCTCTGGCGGAGGCTCGGCTTTGATCGTGTGACAGCCTTCGCTCGATTGGTTCGGAAGCACCGCCGAATGGGTTTATTCTTAGAGAGATGAGCCTGACAGAGTTTCGCCCCGAGCGCCATAGCTTTCAGACCGACGATCCCAAGCTGCTGCCGATTGCTGAAAAGGTGATCGCCGAGGAACGCCTCAGCTTTGACGATGGCGTCGATCTCTACCGCTCCGGAGACATTCTGGCGGTGGGCTGGCTGGCGAACCTGGTGCGTGAGCGGATGCATGGGAATGTGGCCTACTTCAACGTCAACCGGCATATCAATCCGACGAACGTGTGCGTTGCTGCTTGCAGGCTGTGCGCCTTTGGACGGAAGAAGGATACCGCTGGGGCCTACACGATGGCGCTTGAGCAGGCGTGGGAGACGGCGGCCTCGGGCTACAGCGAGGCGGTGACAGAGTTCCACATCGTCGGTGGGCTGCATCCCGACTTGCCGCTCGAATATTTTCTCGATCTTGTCTCGGGACTGAAGGAACGCTTTCCGCTCGTCCATATCAAGGCGTTCACGATGGTGGAGGTTTCGTTTCTGGCGAAGCGGGCCAAGCTGTCGATTCCTGAGACGCTGCGGCGAATGAAGGCATCCGGTGTGGATTCATGCCCTGGCGGCGGCGCGGAGATCTTTGCCGATCGCGTGCGCCATATTATCTGCGACCACAAGATCGACGGCGACGAGTGGCTGGATACGGCTCGGCACGCTCACCAGGCAGGCTTGAAGTCGAATGCCACGATGCTCTACGGCCACATCGAGAACGATGAGGACCGGGTCGATCATCTGGTTCGGCTGCGCACGCTTGCAGGACGAGACTGGCGGCTTCCAGACATTTATTCCGCTGGCGTTTCACCCCGACAACACCGCGCTCGACCACTTGCCCAAGAGCACGGGGATGACCGACATCCGGCAGATCGCGGTTGGGCGGCTGATGCTGGATAACTTTCCGCATATCAAGTCGTACTGGCAGATGGTCTCGCCGAAGATCGCGCAGATTTCGCTGCGCTTTGGCGCCGACGATATCGACGGCACGGTGGTCGAAGAGAAGATCTACCACGACGCCGGCGCGACGACTCCGCAAGGGATGCGGCGCCAGGATTTAGTTCGGTTGATCACCGAAGCCGGACGGGAGCCGTTTGAGCGGGACACCTCTGTATCGCGCGGTGACGCGGACTGAAGAAGCGTTTACGGTTGCGGTTTAGGCGCCCACTCGCCCAATTGGTCATCGCAATTTCGGATTACCCTCTCATTGAATTTCTTTCTTGACACTGCATGGTTGCTGACTTATCGTCCGTATTCAAACGATTGAATATGCTGCTCGATGGAGACGACTATGAAGCCTGGCAGTTCCATCTCATCTTGCCGTAGATCGATTGCTTCAGGCGCTTTGCTGTGCCTCGCGCTTTCTGTTGGCGGTGCGGCGCGCGCGGAGTCCGCCGCGTATGTGCGGGTCAATCAGGCAGGCTATGAGGCGGGATCGTTGCCGGCTCGTGCTTATTTGATGTCGACGGCTGCTGAGACGGGCGCAGTCTTCAAAGTTGTCGATGGGAACGGTCACGTCGCCTTCAAAGGAAAGGTTGGAGGCTTGCTGGGTACATGGGCGAACAGCGCGAAGCTTGTCTACCAGGTGTATGCGCTCGACTTCAAGGTTCCTTGCGATTCCAGTTATACGATCAAGGTTTCCGGGCCGGTGGCCGCGCAGTCGCCGCGCTTTGCGGTCGATCGTCCGGATGTTTTGTACCCTGGCCTGTTGCTGAACGCGTTGTTCTTTTACGAGACGCAACGCGACGGAGCGGACTTCATCCCCAATGCTCTGCGGACCGCGCCGGGGCATTTGAAAGACAAGAGCGCCAAGCTGTACGAGACTCCTCCGCTGGACGATGACGATTTCATCAACAACATTCCTCCGGCGAAACCGCTGATCGCGGCCGGATTGCCGAAGATCGATGCCGACGGCGGCTGGTGGGACGCGGGCGATTACGAGAAGTATGTCGAGACCGTGAGCTATACGACGGCACTGATGGAGATCGGTGTCCGTGATTTTCCCAGGCAGATGGGGCCGGGCGCGGAGCGAAGGCCACCAGCCCCTCCGAATGCGATTTCGTATGCGGGCGACAGTGGTCCGGGAGCGCCGCTCTCGGCGGACTTTAGCGGGGAGGCGAGGTTCGGTGTCGATTGGCTGTTGAAGATGTGGAACAACTCTACGAAGACGCTGGCCTACCAGGTGGACAACACCCAGGACTGGAATTATTACGGGGAGGGAGACCCTTCCTCGACGAGCGGAAATTGTGGCGGGACGTACAGTAGTCCCTACTGCCTGATTACCGAGTACGACATTTGGACGCTGCCGCAGGCGGCGGACAACTACGAGCAGGCCGGGGATTCGAAACCTTGCGATCCGCTGACGACGTTTTACATCTGCGATCGGCCGGTGTTTGTGGGGCCGGCTGCAGGTTCGCGAATCAGCCCAAACCTGGCGGGGCGGCTGGCAGCGGACTTTGCAGTTTGCTACCAGCTCAACCATGAACGGAACCCGAGTCTCGCCAACCGGTGCCTCAAGAACGCAGAGGACGTGTACGCGCTCGCGGACACCAGCTACGCCGATCCAGCGCCTTCGGTGGGCGGGGGAAGTTGTCCCACATGTTTGTTGACGATTGCGCCGTTTGACGGATATCCGGAGACGGTGTGGGACGACGACATGGAGTTAGGCGCGACGGAGCTTTACCTGGCGCTGCGCTCGGCGATGGCCGATGGGAGACTGCCCGAGGGATTGCCGCAGACCGATCCTAATGTCTACCTGAAAGAGGCGGCGCAATTTGCGAAGAACTACATTACGAAGATCTATGCGGCGGGTAGTTCCGATACGCTGAATCTCTACGACGTGAGCGGCTTGGCGCATTATGAGCTTTACCGGGCCGAGGAGTTGGCGGGCGATCCGGACGGTCTCAAGGTTTCGCGATCGGCCATTCGGAAGCAGTTGCTGAACCAGGTGGACGCAGCGATCACTCAAGCCGATACCGATGCCTGGGGATTTGGCGTGCCATGGAGCAATGGGGACACGACTTCGCACGGAGCAGGGTTGTCGGTGATGGCCAGCGAGGCGTATTCGCTCACGAACTCTGCGCGCTACGAACGATATTCGCAGCGTTGGCTGGGGAATATTCTGGGAGCGAATTCGTGGGGGGCTTCGTTCATCGTGGGCGACGGAAGCACCTTTCCGAACTGCATTCAGCACCAGGTGGCCAATATTGCCGGGGCATTGGATGGGACGGCGGGAGGCACGCCGATTTTGTGGGGCGCGGCGACTGAAGGGCCAGCCAGCTATACGACCTCTGGCACGTTGGATGGAATGAACCTGTGCCCGGCGGATGGCGTGAACATTTATAAAAAGTTCAATGGAAACAACGGAACCTACGATCGCTCCCGAGCCGCGCTCTTCAAGGACGATGTGCAGTCCTACAGCACGACGGAACCGGGCATTGACCTTACGGCTACTTCGTTTCTGATGTGGTCGTGGAGAATGGCTGGGTCGCCGGGTTGGTGATAGGCGCCGGAAGACTCGGCGCGGTAAACTAGAGCAAAAGTACAGCTTGTGTAATGTGCGTTTCCACTACGCTAGCTGTACTTTTGCTCTAGTCGATGAAGGCGGCGATCTCTTGCATCGTGAATGTCACCCCGAGGCTGGGTAGTCCGAAGGTGGCCGTGGTTTCGAGCTTGCCGGAGTGATAGCCGTAGCCAATCGCCTTCTCCGCCGATTTGCCGGGTTCGATGATCCAGATTCCGGCGATGCCCATCCGCTCGTAGTCGGCAAATTTCTCCATCATGGCAGACATTCGGTTTTCGGGAGAGAGGATCTCGAAGACTGCTAGCGGCGATGTGACGATGATCTGCTCGATCGGTGCGGAGCGAGAAAGCAGGTTGACATCGGGCACGCGGAAGCGCGATCGGTGAAACGTGAACACGCAATTCAGGAGAGCGTGAACGCATATTCCATTCACGTGATTGCGAGCGAAAAAAGCAGGATTGCAGCCTGCCAGGTTGCGTGATCGTACTCGGCCGCCGGACGTTCCTCGATCTGGCCGTCGACGTACTCGCAGTCGGGCTCGGACTCCATGCGGAGGTAGGTTTCGACGGGAACGAAGGTGGTAGTCGCCATGTCGATTCACTTGCCCTATCTCGGGATTTTACGCCTACCGAGTGAAGCAGGCAGTCGAAGTGGACTTCCCATACATCGCGAAAGTGAGTGTGCAGCTCCTTCAGTCGCTCTCGAAGGAGCGGTTCCAACTGAGGATGACGCGGTTTTCGCGTTCGAAGCCGAGGCGGCTGATGGAGCCGGTGCCGAGGGCGAATAGTTTGCCGCCGCGAGGATCGAGGCCGAGCCAGGTTGCGGCGAGGATCCGCAGGAAGTGGGCGTGGGAAAAGAGTGCGACCTGTCCTCCAGCAGCCAGCGAGCGGTCGATGATGGCCTGGGCGCGGGTGGCGACTTGCTCGATCGTTTCGCCGTCGAGGACGCCGTCGTTCCAGATCGACCAGCCGGGCCGCTCGGTGCGGATCTCGGCGGTGGTGCGGCCGTCGTAGCTGCCGTAGTCCCATTCGGAGAGGTTGTCGTCGGTTTGCGCGACATCGCCGTAGCCCGCGATGTTGCAGGTCTCTTTGGCGCGTTGGCGAGGGCTGGTGAGCACGAGCGAGAATGGGCGGCCGTTGAGGTAGTCGTGAATCTCTTTGGCGCGGGCCTTGCCGTGGTCGGTGAGCGGGATGTCGGTGCGGCTGGTGTGCTGGCCGGAGAGGCTCCAGGCGGTCTCTCCGTGGCGGATCAGCCAAAGCTCGGGTTTCAGTGGGTCCGTCTGACTCATCGCTCAGCCTCTTTCTGCAGGTGTCTCTGTAGACGCAATTATGTCAAAAATATGATGAACGGACCGAGAATATGGCGTCGTCGTGTCTGCCGAATCAGGGGGCGCAGTGCCGAAACGGATGCTACCATCGCCAAGAGCTATCCGCATAACCCTTGATGAACAGGAAGACCTTCATGTCCAAGAGAAATGCCTTTGCTGCGTTCGCCTCTACGGCGATTTTCGCGGCTTTTTCTATGCGAGCGCCTAACGCTGTAGCGCAGGCGAATCCTGCACCCAAGACTTATTCCGAGTTGCCGAGCGAGACTCCGACCGATCTCACGCTGCCGACCTATGGGTATGACTATGAGCGGCGAGTGGTGATGATTTCCATGCGGGATGGGGTGAAGCTGCATACGGTGATTCTGGTGCCGAAGGGGGCGAAGAACGCGGCGATTCTTTTAACGCGGACGCCTTATAGCGCGGATGGATTGACGACCAACAGCAATAGCGCGCACCTGGGGTCGGCGCTTTATGGGTATGACAATGCGACCGATGTGATTGTGGATGGCGGGTATATCCGGGTGGTGCAGGATGTTCGCGGGAAGTATGGCTCGGAGGGCGACTATGTGATGAACCGGCCGTTGCATGGGCCGCAGAATCCGACGCCGGTCGACCACTCGACCGACACCTACGACACCATCGACTGGCTGGTGAAGAATGTTCCGGAGACGAACGGCAAGGTCGGGATTCTGGGCATTTCGTACGACGGATTCCTGCCGCTGATGGCGTTGGTGAATCCGCATCCGGCGCTGAAGGTTTCCGTGCCGATGAACCCGATGGTCGATGGCTGGATGGGCGATGACTGGTTCCACAACGGCGCGTTTCGGCAGCAGAATATGGGATACATCTATGAGCAGGAGGCGCGGCGCGACTCGTCGGCGAAGTGGTACTCGACCTACTACGACGACTACGACATGTATCTCAATGCTGGGTCGGCGGGCGACTTGGGTAAGGACCGCGGGCTGGATCAGATAGGGTTCTGGCGGAAGATTAGCGCGCATCCGAGCTATGACTCATTCTGGAGCGACCAGGCGGTGGACAAGATATTGGCCGGGCAGCCGCTGAAGGTGCCGACGATGCTGGTGGCGAGCCTGTGGGACCAGGAAGATATCTACGGCGCGATTGCGGTCTACAAGGCGATCAAGCCGAAGGACGTGAACAACGACATGGTCTACCTGGCGCTGGGGCCGTGGTATCACGGGCAGGAGATCGATAACGGCAGCGCGCTGGGGGCGATCCAGTTCGGCAGCGATACTTCGCTTGTATTTTCGCAAGAATGTTCTTGCGCCGTTTCTGGCGAAGTATTTGAAGGATGAAGCTCCGGCCAAGCCGGTGCCTGCGGTGTCGGCATATGTTACGGGCGCGAATGTTTGGGAGGAGCTGTCTGCGTGGCCTGCTGGCTGCGCGAGTGGATGCGCTCCGAAGGCGACGCCGCTGTATCTGGAGGCTGGGTCGAAGTTGGGCTTCGATGCGCCTAAGGCGGGAGGGTCGGCGGGCGATGCGGGATTTTACGAGTATGTCTCCGATCCGGCGAAGCCGATCCCTTACCGGATACGGCCGATTCATCCGATGGAGACCTATACGTGGTCGGAGTGGCTGGTGGATGATCAGCGGCAGGAATCGACTCGCACCGACGTCGCTGTGTTTACTTCGGATGTGCTGACTGCTGCGGTGAAGATCAGCGGCCAGCCGATTGCGAATCTGGTTGCGTCGACGAGCGGGACGGATTCGGATTGGGTGGTGAAGCTGATCGATGTGTATCCCGATGAGGTCGCAGGTCAGGCAAACATGGGCGGATATCAGCTTGCTGTGAGCATGGACATATTTCGTGGGCGTTATCGGGAGAGCTTGTCCGATCCGAAGCCGTTGAAGGCGAATGAGCCGTTGTTGTACAAGTTCGCGCTGCCGACGGCGAACCATGTTTTCTTGCCTGGCCATCGGATCATGGTGCAGGTGCAGTCGAGTTGGTTTCCGCTGTATGACCGGAATCCGCAGACGTTTGTGCCGAATATCTTTTTTGCGAAGCCGGGGGATTATCAGAAGGCGACGCAGCGGATTTATCATGAACCGGGGCGGGCGAGCTTTATTGAGTTGCCTTTGGTGGCGGGACCGTAAGGTCGTCTATTTGCCGACATCGCCGAAACCACAGATCCTTCACTGCGTCTGGCTGCGCCAGACTCCACTCAGGATGACAAATTTATTTTTGCAAGTAAGTTCGATCCAAGGAGAACCACTTTCATGATTGCTACTCGCAGTTACGCTTCGCACTCGGCCACTACTTCTCCAGTTCCTTACAACTTTGAGCGGCGCGATCCTGGGCCGAAGGATGTTGCGATCGACATTCAGTTCTGTGGAATCTGCCACTCGGACATTCATCAGGCGCGGAATGAATGGGGCAATGCGATCTATCCGATGGTGCCGGGGCACGAGATTGTTGGCGTTGTCGCCGCGGTTGGGTCGGAAGTGACCAAGTTCAAGGTGGGCGATGCGGCTGCGGTTGGCGTGATGGTGGACTCTTGCCGCGAGTGTCCGTCATGTCTTGACGGAGAAGAGCAGTATTGTGAACGGCCGGGGATGACGGGTACTTACAATGCGATCGATCGGCAGGGAAATCTTACGTTTGGCGGCTATTCGGACCATATCGTGGTCGATGAGGCATACACGCTAAGCGTGCCGAAGGGTCTCGATCTCGCAGCGGCCTCGCCGCTATTGTGCGCGGGGATTACGACCTATTCGCCGCTGAAGCATTGGAAGGTTGGGCCGGGAACGAAGGTTGGCGTGGTCGGCCTGGGCGGGCTTGGGCATATGGGGTTGAAGTTTTCTCACGCCTTAGGCGCGGAGACGGTGCAGTTCACAACCTCGGCCGGCAAGATCGAAGATGCGCAGCGGCTGGGCGCGGATGAAGTGATCTTGACGAAGGGTTCGGGATGGGCGGCGAAACATGCGCGGAGCTTCGACTTCATTCTCGATTGCGTTTCGGCGAACCATGATGTGAACGCTTATCTTGGGCTGCTGAAGCGCGATGGGGTGATGTGTTCGGTGGGTATTCCTGAAGTGCCGGTGTCTGTTCACGCCTTCTCAGTGCTGGGACGGAAGACTTTCACCGGGTCGATGGTTGGGGGTATTCGCGAGACCCAGCAGATGCTGGATTTCTGCGCGGAGAAGGGCATTGCCTCTGACATTGAGATGACCAGCTTTGATCAGCTCGATCGGGCGTGGGAGCGGGTGGTCAAGGCTGATGTGAAGTACAGGTTTGTGCTGGACATCAAAACGCTGTAGAGGGCTGCCAAGGCCTTGAGCCGGTCAGGTATGATTTGGCGTGGAATGGTAAGACCCAACCTGCAAGGCCGTGGCGCTCTCTGGTTATCCGCTCACGTCGGCGTGGTTCTGCTTTGTCTGCTCTGCCTGGAAGGGCGTGCGCAGCAGTCGCAGCCGCCGGCGGTCACCGCGCCCCAGACCCAACACCGTCCTCTCGATGATTTCTTGATTCAAGAGACCGACGAAGATGAACTTCCGACGAACTTGTTCTCTCGTGTTTCCTTTGAATATGACCACGCGAGTTTTAGCGGAGGGGCAGACAACGACCGCTACCGCATCAAGGGGACTCAGGCTTTTGGCCTCAAGAATCGTTTGGGGTTTGGCTACGAGATCCCCTTCGTTGACGCTCACCGAACAGGGGATGTGCAGAGCGCGTCGGGACTGAGCGATATCAAATTGATCGCCAGCGCGGTGCTCGGAGATACAGGGAAATTCAAGAATGCGGTGGCCGGCGAGTTCACCTTTCCCTCGGCTTCGAATGACGTGTCGGGTATAGGGCAGACGATCATCAAGGTAGTGTGGAACTTTTCTACTCCGCTGGGGCAGAAGACCGTCCTCAGCGGAGTTTTCGGTTATAACAAGGCCGTTAGCACCAACAAGGGGCAGCAGGGAATCCACAGCTTCGAGCCCGAGGCCGTGCTGGTTCACAAGTTCGGCGGACGAGTGTCTGGATACCTGGACTACGACACCTACGAAGACTTCAATGCGAACCGATTCGGTCAGCTGCTAAAAGGCGGCTTGACGTTTGGGCTGGATCGGCAGTTGCGATGGAGCTTAGCGCCATATGCCCAGTTCGCGCTGAACCACTTCACGAGTTCTACAAATCTCAAGAGCGATGTGGGAATTGAATTGAGCTGGCGGTATTAGGTCCTAAGCCAGCGGGGGCTGATATGGGTCGTTACGGACTTTGGTTACTCGTCTTAACTGGGTTGGCCGTTCCGTCTGCCCGGGCTGTCCATTGCAATATCGTCGCCGCCCATGCGCCGTCTGAGGCTGAGAGTGCGTTTCTTCATCGGGATTATGACAAGGCGGCCGCGCTTTATCAGGCGCAATTGCAGCAGCATCCCAACGATCCGGATGCCCTCGTTGGGGTGGTGCAGGTGTTGTTGCGCCAGCAGAAGGTAGATGAGGCGGTAGACGCGGCGAGGAAGGGGCTAGCCGCTGACCCGAAATCGCCTCCGATGATGATCGCGCTCGCCGAGGCGGAATACCGGGCGGGTGCTCCGTGGCAATCTGCCGCGCTGGCCAACGAAGCGCTCAAGGTCGATCCCTGTTATGCGCGTTCGTATCTCCTGCTAGGTCGACTGGCTCGCCTGGATTCGCTGTACGCGACGGCAGCCAACGATTTCCGCACTGCTCATACGCTTGATCCGCACGACCCGACCATTCGTCAGATGTGGATCCAGTCGCTTCCGACCGCACAGCGAATCACCGAGTTGGAGGCTTACCTGGCCTCGTCTGGTGGAGCGGACTCGCAGGAGACCCATGGGCTAACGGAATACCTTGAGTCACTGAAGAAAAGTGCGGAGGAGCCGCATAAAGCCTGCCGACTGGTTTCTCCGGCGACCTCGACGGAGATAGCCTTCGCCCCGATTACGGAAGGCGTGAACCATTTCGTTGGATTTGGCCTGCAGCTCAAGATCAATAGCCATGAGTGGCGACTACAGATCGATACCGGCGCTTCCGGGCTGGTCGTCAGCCGGTCGGTTGCCCAAAGTGCCGGTCTAAAACCCGTTCGGGAGATTAAGCTTTCGGGGATCGGTAGCGGAGGCGCACGGAACGGCTACCTGGCCTATGCCGACAGCATTCAGATAGGCACGCTCGAGTTCCACGACTGCCCGGTGATCGTGATGGATTCGGGGAGCGTGGTCCAGTCGGATGGGCTGATTGGGATGGATGTGTTTTCGAATTTTCTGGTCACGCTGGATTATCCGATGAGGAAGCTCGCGCTCGGACCTCTTCCTGCCCGTCCCGAAGATACGAACCCACAAGCGCCGTCGCTGGCTACCGGGGAGAGTTCGGACGAGGAAGGGCAGAGCACGAACAACCCGCCGCCCACGGCCAACGCCGATGGGCCCGCAAACCCGAAGCCAACGGCGTCACATGGCCCGCACGACCGCTATATCGCTCCGGAGATGAAGGATTACACCCGCCTCTACCGGGTTGGTCATGATCTGCTGATGCCGACATCGATCAACATGAGCGGCCAGAAGTTGTTTGTCCTCGATACCGGCGCGCAGACTACATCTATTTCTCCTGAGGCGGCGCGCGAGTTCACCAAGGTGCGCCGTCTGGACAAGCTGCATATCAGTGGAGTCAGCGGCCAGGTGAGCCAGGGTTACACCGCGGACGAGTTAACGCTCGACTTCGGCGGAATCAAGCAGGCCCAACGAGACATGGTCACCTTCGATACTTCGTCGGTGAGCAAGAACATAGGCCTGGAGATCTCCGGATTTATCGGAGCAGTCACTCTCGACCAACTGACCACTCACATCGATTACCGCGATGGACTGGTGAAGTTCGATTACGATCCCAAACGCGGCTACCGGCCGCCGCACTAGACGTCAGACAAGCCGCTGACCGCTATGGATCCGCCATACAATCGTAGTCATCTACTTAATTTTCAAATGGAGCACGACCCCTTGCACCCTTTTCGCCTTGGTGTTCTTACCATTTGCCTTGCCGCAGCACCGTCCGCCTTTGCAGTGTCCTGCAGCGTGGTGGCAGCGCATTCGCCATCTGAAGCGGAGTCAGCATATCGGCACTCGGACTATGAAAAAGCAGTCTCACTTTATCGAACGCAACTGCAGAGTAGTCCTAACGATATGACCGCCGAAGCGGGCCTGATCCGCTCTATGCTGCAGCAGGAAAAGGTGTCCGAGGCGGCCGACGCGGCGCATCAGGCGCTGACGGCGAACCCTAAATCGGTCGAGGTGATGGTAGCGCTCGGAGAAGTGCAATACCGCCAGGGTGTTCCGTGGGAGGCTGCCCGGACGGTTCAGGAAGCGGCCAAGATCAATCCCTGCGATGCGCAATTACTCCTGCTGACGGCGCGCCTCCTTCGGCTGGATTCCATGTATGCCAGTGCGACTAAAGATCTCAATCTCGCGCACTCGCTCGATCCCAACAACCCCGTAATTCAAGGGGAGTGGATAGAGACGCGTCCTTTGAAAGAGAGGATCGCCGACCTCGAACTCTACTTAAGTTCGCCAACAGGCGAGAGCACGGAAGCTATCCACGATTTGCACGAGAAACTCGATTGGATGAAGAAGCGCGAGGCAGAGCCGAAACATGAGTGCCGCCTGGTCTCCAGCGCAACCAGCACCCAGATTCCATTGATAGAAATTTTGGGAGACGCCTCTGCCCAGCGCGCCTTTGCCACTGCCTCTACCCAACGAAGCTTTGGCCTGGAGGTCAAGTTCAACGGCCGTTCGAGCCACCTCGAAGTCGACACCGGTGCTTCTGGGCTGGTGATTAACCGATCGATCGCGGAGCACGCCGGGCTCACCAAGCTGCGGGATATTGGGATGTATGGCATTGGCAGTGAAGGCGGGAAGAAAGGCTATCTCGCCTATGCCGAGAAGATCCAGATCGGGGCACTCGAGTTTCATGACTGCCAGGTGTCAGTCCTGGATGCGCGCAGCGTTGTCGATGTCGACGGGCTGATCGGCGCGGATGTCTTCTCGAATTTCCTGATCACCCTGGACTACCCGGCGCGGAAGCTCGGGCTCGGGCCGCTGCCATCGAGACCCAACGATGAAGGGGCTAAATCACCGTCGCTCAAGATTGATGAGGAAGGGGAGACGGCGGACGAGAGTTCTGAAACCCCAAGCGGGTCGACTGCAAAGGACTCGTCTCGCTTTCATGACCGCTACGTCGCGCCGGAGATGAAGGCGTATTCGCCGGTGTATCGAGTGGGCCACAACCTGCTGGTGCCTACTACGGTCAATCAAGGCAAGCGAAAGCTCTTCATTCTCGACACAGGATCATGGACCACCACGATCTCTCCAATCGCCGCCCGCGAGGTCTCCACCGTGCACGGCGACTCCACTTTGGAGATTCACGGAATCAGCGGGAAGGTCGACAAAGCCTATACCGCTGACCGAGTTACCCTGGACTTCGCTGGGATTCGGCAGCCCGCCGACGAAATCGTAAGCTTCGATACTACGACGATCAGCACAGGCGCCGGAATCGAGGTGTCAGGGTTTATCGGGGCAACGACCCTGACCCAGCTTACGACTCATATCGATTACCGTGATGGGCTGGTGAAGTTCGACTACGACCCGAATCGAGTCAATCACTACGTGCCGGATCTTCGCTAAGAATTTACTCTGGTTGGCCGCTATGTTCGGCTTCGGCGTCTGGCTCGGGGAAGTCGGTGTCGCCTTCCTTGAGCATGGCGTCTTCGTCACGGTGGCCGAGCTGGCCGGTCATGGAGACGTCACTGGGCGACACATCGCCGGGCGATTGCGGGCGGTCGGATTCCACCGCACCTTTTTCGACGTCACTATCGGGGTGTTGCTTGTGGGTCAATTCAGTCATGGCTTTGATTGTATGCGTGCTGGTTGTGCGGTTGCCTTGCGTTGCCTAAGTTAGGACTGATAGCTTCCCGCGAGAGGGCTAGTCGTGCGCGGCGGACGGCTTTGCCGCTGGAGCAATTCGTACGCCCATCGCGTTGAGGCGACTGCGGGCCTGTTGAGCTTCGGGGGTTTGGGGATAGCGTTGGATGAGGCTGCGGAGCTCGCGGACTCCGGCGTCTTTTTGGTTGAGCGCGATGAGCGCCTCGCCTTTGCGGAGCTGGGCGGCGGGGATCTTCGGGTTGCCGGAGTATTGCTCGACGGTCGCGTCATATGCCTTGATCGCGGCGGGATAGTTGCCCTGACGATAGGCGATCTCACCGAGATAAAACTGCGCGTTGCCGGCGAGATCGTCCTGTGGGTAGTAGCGGAGGACGTCGCCGAATTCGGAACCCGCGACGTCATAGCGGGCGGAGTTGTAGTCGCGGAGCGCGCTCTGGTAGAGGTCGCCGACCGGAGGCGCCTGCGGAGCAGCCGGCTGTCCGGCGGCCGGTTGGCCCATAGGCGGCTGCTGTCCACCAGCGGGGGCCGCACCAGGCTGTGCCGGCTGTTGCGCGGCCATGGTCTGGGACTGGGACTGTAGTTCCTGCATTGCCTTGTTCAGGGTGGCTACGCGGGCTTTGAGTTCATCGACCGAGTCGTTGAGCGCCTGTACCTGGCCTGAAACGCCTTCGACCTTGGCGGCGGTCGCGTCGTTCTGCGTTTTGACGGTCTGCGCGAGCGAGTCCATGTTCGCCGACATCTTGTTGACGGTGTCGGCGGTCTGCTCGACGAGGTGCTGGAGAATGCCCATCTTCTCCGCATTGCTCTGCTGCATCTGGTTGAGCGTGTCCTGGAGCGTCTGGACCTGGGTCCGCAACTGGATCATCTCTTTGGACTCGGCGTGGACCTGCGGGACGCATAAGAGCAGGGCGAGGGAGGCGACGGCGGTGATTTGGCGGAGACGGGCGTTCGTTTTCATCAGTGTTAGTTTATTCCCACGAAGCTGATTGGGGCTTGAGGAAACCCAGGTCTCAAAATCGAGACCTGGGGCACCCACATCTACTCAGAATTAGCGGTCGATTGAGAATTGACCGCGGCGGTTCTGTTGCCAGCAGCTTTCGTCGTGCTCGGTGCAGAACTGCTTCTCTTTGCCATAGCTGACGGTGCGGACGCGATCGGCGCTCACGCCGCCGGCGATCAGGGCCTTCTTGACTGAGCTGGCGCGGTTTTCACCGAGCGCGAGGTTGTACTCGGTCGAGCCGCGTTCGTCGCAGTAGCCGCCAATGACTACCTTGATGCTGGGATGCGCGGTGAGATAGGCGGCGTCTTTCAGAACGACGCTCTGGTTCTCAGCAGAGATGTCGTAGCTGTCGTAGTCGAAGAAGACATCCTGGACATTCTGCCGGAACGCTGCGTCGTCGGACATGGGGGGAGCGGTTTCGGCGGAAGGCGTCATGCCGGAATTCACCGTGACTCGCGTGGTTGCGTCGGCCGAACCGCCATCGCCGCGGGCGACGAGGTGATAGTTCGTTGATGAAGTCGGATTGACGGTCTGCGTTCCCGAGGAAGGCACCTTGCCGATGCCATCGATGGAGACATCACCGGCGTTTGTGGTGTGCCAGGTGAGCGCAACGCCGTCGCCGGCATTGACGACGGTTGGCGTGGCGGTGATGGAAGCAGTGGGAGCGGGAGCGGTCATGGCCGGCGGGGGTGGCGGCGGAGGAGGCGCGGCCTTCTTGCTGCAGCCGCCCGCGATGGCGAGTGCGGCCAACGCGGCCAAAGAAGTGAAATAGGAATGTCGGTGGTTCTGCAAGGTAGTCCCCCTTTGCGATGCGTTAATTTCGAAAACTAATTACTTCCAACTCCAATTCGGCATAAAGTTGTTGCCGCCCTTGGTGAGTTGCTGCTGCTGTGTGCCGTCGGCGAGCATGCTCCAGATCTCGGTGCGGTGGTTGACCTCGCGCTCATAGACGATGTGGCGGCCATCGGGCGCCCATGACGGGAAGTCGTTGCTTCCGGCGTCGTGGGTGAGCTGCGTCCAGCGCTTGCTGGCGATGTCCATGATATAGATGTCGCGTCCGCCGGGTGCGCCGGGGCCGTATTTGCGGTCCCAGGCGAAGGTGAGGAATTGTCCGTTGGGCGACCATGAGGGCGAAGTGGCGTAGCCTCCGTCGGTCATGCGTTGGACGTTGCCGCCATCGGTGTCGGCAACGTAAATCTGCGGCAGGTTGGTGCGTCCCCCAGCCCAGGCGATCTGCGAGCCGGTCTTGGGGTTGAAGCAGGGCGAGACGTTTGGTCCGCGGAACGAGGTGACGGCGTGTGGGCCTGCGCCGTCGGCGCTGCTGATAAAGATCTGCGTATCGCCGTAGACGCTGGAGGAGTAGGCGAGTTTCGTGCCGTCGGCGGCCCAGGCGGGCGATTGGGTGGTGCCGCCGGGTGATTGGAAGGCGACCAGGCGGTTGAGCACCAGCGAATACATCCGGATGCTCCAGCCGCCTTTACCGAGAGAAGCGAAAGCGATGCGCGAGTTGTCGGGCGAGACGTGGGGCGAGAGGGAGATGCTGCCGAGGTGCGTGACCTGTTGCGCTCCCTGGCCGTCGTAGTCCATTTGCCAGATCTCTTTGGTGCCGGTCTTGGACGAGATGTAGAAGATGTGGGTCTCGGCGATGCCGTTAATGCCTCCACCAAGACGCAGGATGATCTCGTCGGCGAAACGGTGGGCGATCAGGCGGGCGTTGTCTTCGCTGGCGGACTCGTTGTATTGCTTGCCGAGGACCTGGGGCGATTGGGTGTTCTTGGCGTCGAGGAGCCAGCCGGAGACGACGACGCGGCCGCCGTTGACGGCTACCGAGCCCATGGCGACCATCTCCGCGTTGACCGGCGGGGTAGACCAATTGCTCAGGATTATCTGTTGTGGCGTCGCAGGCGTTGCTGGTGGCGCGATGCTCTTCGAGACGAGGTCGAATATGCCGGCGTTATTGAGATCGCTGAAGAGGGTCGCGTCGAATGTGGCTTTGAGCGCGGGCGTCTGTGGATCCTGCGAGCCGGGTGCGAAATCAGCCGCGGCAATGCGAATTCTGGTGGCACCGAGGTTGGTGCCGGTACGCACCCAGTCCTGGGCGCTTGCGATGGGAGAAACCCCGAGCACCGCGGCGGTGGTCACAACCAAAACAGCCAAGGACAAGAAAACAGGGGAAATGCTGCACTTGCGTATTTTTGTCATGCCTACCTAATGCTACTTCTCGTCAACTGACCGAGCATTACTTTCGATGATAAAACGCGCTTAGTGGTTGGCTCCCGAATACTCGCAATAATATTCGACGCTGATGTTGTTTTGCGCGTATCCGGAGGGGAGGGGACCGAAGGTGTCAACCCGCTGAACGGCACGGAGGCAGGAGGTATCGAGGGTCGGGCTGCCGCTCGGGGCCTCGATGTGAATATTGCTCGGGGAGCCGTCGCGGGCGACGGTGAAGTTGAGAAAGACGCGGGTTCCGGCGGCGGTGCTGGGCTGAACCTCGGCCTGGTACCAATTGCGAGCGACGGTGCGGCGGATGATGTCGACGTAATAGGGGAACTGCGAGCCAAAGTCTCCGCCTTTGATGTTGACGGGATTATTGGGACCCTGGTTGGTGTTCATGGAATTGCGCGTCTGAGGCGCGGCCTCGCCGTAGGTTGCGCGATCGCGCGGCGTCTGCACCGGGCTGGGATAGCGGTTGGCGCGCGAATCACTGGGCTGGCGCGGCTGAGGCTTGGGCGGAGGCGGAGTCGCGGCCACTTTCTTTTGCGGCTGCTGTTTCGGTGGCTGCTTGACGGGGATGGGGATGGCGTCGGGCTCGGGCTGCTGAACGGCCTTTGGCTGCTCGGCGGCTGGTGCGGGGGCGACACTGGGGGTCGGCGTCGCGAGGACGCTGGGGGTTGGCGGGAGGTCTTGCGGTAGCGGGATGGCGGGTGCGTTCGAGACCAGCGTGGCGGCGATGGCTCCCTGGGTTTCGTTTGATCCCCAACTGTTGTGGTGAATATGTGCCTGGATGAAAGCGTAGATGCTTATCGAGGCGACGATGGCGAGATGGAGCGCGAGGGAACGGGCGGTGAATTTTCCGAAATTGTCGGGGTCACGATCGAGTTGGGCGCTGAGCGGCACTGCTCTTTTAGTTTAAGGCAGGTAGTTCACCGCAGGGCATTTCGCCTGCACCAAACCCCGAATTCTGAAGGGGCAACGCTTCAGCCGTGCCATCCAAAAAACCCAGAAGAGGCGGCCTTCGCCGCGTTGGGAGACTAGCTCCTCGCGGTGCAGGCTTTGTCGGTGATTGAGATACAATGTATCTCAGATGCTTTGAGGAGTGATTGCAATGTCTTCGGCGATGGTGCATGTGCGAGTGGATGAGAAGGTGAAACTGAAAGCGGCCGCGACCCTGAAGAAGATGGGAATGTCGGTTTCCGATGCGGTACGGATGATGCTGGTCCGAGTTGCCGCCGAAGAGGCGTTGCCCTTCGAGGTACGCGTGCCCAATGCGACAACGGTCAAAGCGATGCAGGCAGCCGATCGCAAGGAAGGCAAGCGTTTTCGCTCTGCCGAAGGCGCTATTCGAGGACTTAGGCATCTGACTTGCGCGAAATCATTGAGGTCACGCAGTTTCGTCGCGATGTGAAACTTGCCGCAACCCACGCTGATCTGTTCTAGAGCGCTCTACTTCAGCAGAGTTGCAGTCGCATAGACCATAAGCGCGCCTGAGGCATAAGTTGGAAGCATGAAACTTGCGGTCACACCTCCGGTCTTGCCGATGCTTGCGAAACGAACAGGTGAGCTGCCTGTGGAAGGTTCGTGGATATTTGAGCCGAAGTGGGACGGTTTTCGCGCACTGATCTTTCGCGATGGCGACGAGGTGCTGATCCAGAGCCGAGATACGAAACCGCTCAATCGTTATTTCCCGGAGCTGATTGCGCCCTTGCAGGCGCAACTGCCGGATCGATGCGTACTCGATGGCGAAATCGTGATCGCGGAAAAGAGTGGCCTCGATTTTGAAAGGCTGCAACTGCGGATTCATCCGGCGGCCTCGAGGGTGAAGCTGCTGGCGGAGCAGACGCCCGCCTCGATCGTCTTCTTCGACCTGCTTTGTGAGGGAGATGAAGATCTTCGCAGCACACCGTTTCAAGAACGACGAAAGCGGCTGGAAACTCTGCTCGCATCGGCGCGGCCGCCAATCCATATAACTCCGGCGACCAGCGATCGCGAACTCGCGCTGGATTGGTTCAAGCGTTTTGAGGGTGCGGGATTGGACGGCGTCATCGCGAAGCCGGTTTCGGGTACTTATCAGCCCGACAAACGGGTCATGCTCAAGGTGAAACACGAGCGCGATTGCGACTGCGTGGTCGCGGGCTTTCGCTGGCATAAGCAGGGCGAAGGGACGATGGTCGGTTCGCTGCTGCTGGGCCTTTTCGACGATTCCGGCAATCTGCAGCATGTGGGTGTCTGTTCGAGCTTCACCGCGGAAAAGCGGAAGGAGCTGGTCGAGTTTCTCGCGCCTTATCGCGAAAATGCGATGACCGATCATCCATGGAGTTCCTGGGCTTCGCCAGACGCAGGCGGTGGCGAGCAGCGCATGCCCGGCGGCCAAAGCCGCTGGAGTCAGGGCAAGGATTTGTCCTGGCAGCCGTTGCGCGCGGAGCTGGTTGCCGAGGTCGCTTATGAGCACATGCAGGGCAGCCGGTTCCGGCATCTTGCGCATTTTCGCCGCTGGCGCTTCGATAAGCCGCCAAAGGAATGCACTTATGCGCAGCTTGAGGTTGTGCCTCCGCATGAGTTGATGGAGATTTTCGCGGAGCGGTCGGTGAGACGAGCGTGTCGGAAAGCCGCGTTTACGAGGACCCGTTCCTTCTTGCCGCGCCGACCATTCTGGGAGCTTGGTTAAATTGGAGAGGATTCGAAGCCTTCAGGTTTACGATGGGCTCCAGTGGGAGCTACAATGCTTGCAGGATAACTATGCTACTGCTGAGACAACTCCTGCTTCGAAATAGCGAACTGTGAAGTGGCACGTCAGCCTAGTTGAGAACCAATCCGACCAAAGTGCGTGTGCCAGCCATCGTTGCGTCTCAGGGACAAGATCTGGGGAAGTTTCCAGCTCCCGGAAGCCTCTGGAGCGGTAAACCGATCTTAACCGCTCTGGCGATCGCTCTTCGCTCGAGTTCCAATCCAAGCATCAGCTGCAGAATCGGGGCCTATCCAACGGGCTCCTGGCGACTCACCGATCTAGTCCAGAACTTTTTCAGTGAGCGGTTTGCAGGATGGATGTGGCATTCGCGATGAAAATCGGCCCGAAATCTTGATGCTAGCTACGGAGCGCCAGGTGAGGATTGGTCGAAAAGCATCCGAAATCGTTCGGCGGAATTGCTCAGACGGCGAGCACCGCTATCCGCTGGACGTGGACTTTCGCGACTCTCGCTGAGATAGTTCATTGCAAGTCCAAGAGGGAGCCGGGCTGTCTTCGGTCGACCAACGACTGTGCAATGCGATATCGTCATCAGGCTCCTGTACTTGTTCGCCAGGCCATAGCTGGTGGAGGCTTGCCGGCAAGACAAAACACTCAACTATGGAACTCTCTGCGGATCGATTCCAATCCGCCTACGTCCAGAAAAGGATGGAACAGAAGTTCAGCTAATTGCTTGCGACAACCGGACGGTCGTTTACTTGCCTCACCCTGCCGGGCTGACTGAAGGAATTACCGCTCTCGGGTTATCGACAGCTGCGATGGAAAATATTCGTTCGCGACGTCTTCGATAACGCGCCATGCAACTTCAAGGCATCCCAAGCAGTCTCAGAAGAGACAATTAGCCTGGAGTCTTCGACTGCTTTCTACTGCGCCATTCGCGCGTAGGATCGTCGTCGGGATCAGGCGTTTCCTGAGCCGGCCGAAGCGTCTTCGGGAACATGGCGGAGGTTGACGCGGATGCGCGTCCAAGTGGAGTTTTGTCCGCGCATGCGAATCGACGAGAACATCTCGACGGCGAACAACTCCGCTGCTTCCGGATGCTTCGCTTTTCCAGCGTTCCAGGCCTTCCGGGCGCGGCTTCTTGCTGGGCGAGTTAGCGATGGTAAGCAGCGGCATCTTGTCGCGAGGCTTCTTCGGCGCTGTCTTTGCCGCTGCTTCGTTCAGCGGACCTTGGCGCGCGAGGGCGCGACGCGCGGGGCTTCGCCTTCCATCTTGCGGAAGTGCGGCGGCCACGGGGCGTCGCCGAGCCCTTCGGCTTCGTCGTTCGCGGCGAGCTCGAGAAGCTTGTCGAGCGAGCCAGGCGTGCGTGTCCATCTCGGCGTGCGGATCGCCGATGTCTGCAAATCGCGCCGGCATGGTCAGCGACGGTGAAGTCGGCGGGCTCGCAGTCGGGAACCTCGTCCCAGTCGCAGCGGCGCGGAGACGCGCGCATCGGGCAGCGGGCGCACCGAGTAGGCGGAGCAGGTGGTGCGGTCCTTGGCGTTCTGGTTGTAGTCGAGGAAGACGCCGTGGCGCTCTTCCTTCCACCACTTGGAGCTGGCCAGCGCTGGGAGCGCGGCGCTCGACGGCGCGGGAGAGTGCGAGGGCGGCGCGGCGGACTTCGGTGAAGGTCCAGCGCGGCTGGATGCGCACGTTGACGTGCATGCCGCGGGAGCCGCTGGTCTTGGGCCAGCCGCGCAGGCCCACCTCTTCGAGAACTGCTTGCACTTCGAGGGCGACGCGGCGGACGTCGTCCCAGGCGACGCCGGGGCCGGGATCGAGATCGACGCGCAGTTCGTCGGGATGGTCGAGGTCGCCGGTGCGGACGGCATGCGGATGAAGCTCGATGCAGCCAAGGTTCGACGATCCAGGCGAGGCCGGCGGCGTCGTCGACGACGACTTCTTCGGCGGTGCGGCCGGAAGGGAAGGACAGGGTGACGGTGCGCAGCCAGGCGGGGCGGTCAGCCGGGGCGCGCTTCTGATAGAAGGCCTCGCCTTCGGCGCCGTTGACGAAGCGCTTGAGGACGATGGGGCGGTCGCGGATGCCGTAGCAGCGCGCCGGGTGCGACCGCAAGGTAGTAGCGGACGAGGTCGAGCTTGGTGAGCTGGGTTTGCTTCGAAAAGTAGAGCTTGCCGGGATGGGTGACGCGGACTTCGTGGCCGTCGATGGAGAGGAGCTCTGCTGCTTCATCCTTAGCCACGCGAACAGGGTACACCGTTTGGTGTTACCCCGGCATTGCTGTCAGCTACTGCTTGCGTGCTTCTAACGGCTGGGTGACGATGCTGATGTTGGTGATGCCGGCTTGTTTGACGGCGTCCATGACGGAGGCGAAGGCGCCGAAGGGAACTTTTTCGTCGGCGCGGAGGTAGATGACCTGCTTGGTATCGTCGCTGCCGGGCTTCCTGAGGCGGCGAGGGCAGGTCGGCGATGTTGATGGGCTGGTCGCCGAGGAAGACGCGCTGTTCGCGGTCGATGGTGACGACGAGGCGCTGCTCGGTGATTTCGCGGACGGTTTTGGTCTTGGGGACGGCGACTTCGATGCCGGACTGCAGCACCGGCGCGGAGATCATGAAGATGACCAGCAGCACGAGCACGACGTCGACCAGCGGGGTGATGTTGATCTCCGCGAGGGCGGTCTGGGTGTGGCCGTTGCTGGTTGTGAAGGCCACGGCGCTACCTTTCTCCGCGGCCGGGAGCGATCGGCTCCTGGGCGCGAACGTTGACGTCTTCCATGCTGTTGAGCAGTTCGCGGGCAAAGTCGTCCATGCGCGCGCCGAACTCGCGGAGACGGCCGGTGAACTGGTTGTAGGCGACGAGAGCGGGAACGGCGACGAGCAGGCCGGCGGCGGTGGTGATGAGCGCCTCGGAGATTCCGGGAGCGACGGCGCGCAGGGTTGCCGAGCCAGCGGCGCCGAGGCCATGGAAGGCGTCCACGATACCCATGATGGTGCCGAAGAGGCCAACGAACGGCGAGACGCCGGCGATGGTGGCGAGCCAGGTCATGCGCTTCTCGAGCACGGTGAGGGCTTCGCTGGCGGCGGTCTGCGCGGAGCGTTCGAGCGAGGTGATGTTGCGCGGCGGGCCGGAGCCTCCGGTCTGGCGGCGGTAGGTCTCGTAGACTTCGTCGAAGACGTTGACCAGCGGGCTGGGCTTGAATTGCTCGCTGACCGCGGCGATGTCTTGCAGGCGTGTGGCTTTGCGGAAGGCGCGAAGGAAGCGCTGGCTCTGGGTGCGGGCGCGTCCGAAGCGGGAGAGCTTGGCGAAGATGACCGCCCAGGAAAAGAGGCTCGAGACTGCCAAGAGGGCCGAGCACAGCAAAGTGCGATCGGGCCGCTGTTCTGGATCATTTCGACGATGGCGCTTCCGCTGGCCGCTGGAGGCGGGGCGGCGGAGGGGTCGGCCTGAAGCAGGATGATGGTGAAAAGACTGAAAATATGTGTCATTTGCCGCAGCTTTCACGGTAGCAGACCGGGCGCGGGGAATAAAGGTGGCCAGGCCTGCCCTGGCCGCCTGCGGAATTCGTTTGCGACGCAAATAAACAGACCGAGCCTAACATTGAAGGCATCTTTTCTTGACGGGACGGAAGTGGTCGCCACGTTCCCGTGCCGAACTCTGTATGATCAGGCCACATCAATCCCTACAATTTTGATGCGTCTGAGCAAAATTGCACAGTCTTGTGCGACCTCCGGAAACTATGTTCGAGGTATCTACGAACGATTGCGGATTGTGCCCAGAATCCGAGCACGACAGGAAAGCAGGCTTTTTATTCCGATACGCGTGCATTTGGTAAATCCGAGCGACAATTCTTTTGGTACGGCGGTGATTACGCCGCGATGGCTGTTCGTGCTGGCGGCGGCGACTCCGCGGCATATGGGCGACCCGATTCTGGTGGACGAGTCGATCGAGACGATCGATGCGGAGACGATTAACGCCGGCGACATCGTCGGCATCAGCGTGCATACCGGGAACGCGCTGCGCGGCTACGAGGTGGGCCGCATCGCCAAGGAGCGCGGAGCGACGGTGATCTATGGCGGCATTCATGCCACGCTGTTTCCGGAAGAGCCGTTTGAACGCGGAGCCGCCGATTGCGTGGTTCGAGGCGACGGCGACATTGTCTGGGGCAAGTGGTGAACGACTGCCTGGCGGGCAAGCAGCAGCGGGTCTACGAGGGCGGCAAGATCGAGGGCGAGCAGTTCCTCGCCGCGCGCTGGGACCTGATGGATCCGAGCAAATATATGTGGGCCTCGGTGCAGACGATTCGCGGATGCCCGAAGCATTGCTCGTTCTGCTCGGTGTGGCGCACCGATGGGCAGAAGCCGAGGCAGCGCAATTATCAAAGCGTGATCGACGAGATCGTCGATCTGCGGCGGAAGGGATTCCGGTTTATCGCGCTGGCGGACGACAATTTTTATCCGGTGACGCTGACCGATCTTCGCCTGGCGCGGCAGCAGAACGATCTGATCAAGCTGGAGTCGCTGGAGCAGGTGCGCGCCGAGCGCTATGCCTTGATGGCTGAGCTGGCGAAGCTGCCGAAGGACATGGTCTTCTTCACGCAGATCACGATGGAGGCCGGCGAAGATCCGGAATACCTGGATGCGATGCGCAAGGCCAATATCAAGGGCGCGCTGGTGGGTGTCGAGGCGGTGACGCCGGAGGGCTTGAAGTCGGTCTTCAAGGACTTCAACTACTCCGGGGAGGCGCTGGCGAAGCAGCTGCAGACTTTCAAGAAGCATGGCGTGCATGTGCTGGGGTCGTTCATCTTTGGGCTGCCGACGGATCAGCCGAGCACGTTCGAGGCGACGGTCGAGATGGCGTTGAAGGCGGGAGTGACATTTGCGCAGTTTGTGATGATGACGCCTTTTCCGGGTACGGTCGATTTCGGGCGCTGGGAGAAGGAGCAGTCGGTGAATCCGACGATGGTGGAGGGAACGCCGATCACGCGCTACTGGCTGATTCCGACGCAGATTCGTCCGAAGATGTTTACGCCGCACCCGACGATGAGTTCGGAAGAGATCAAGGAGCGGACGCAGGGGGTGTGGGACCGCTTCTACGATTGGAGTTCGGTCTGGAAGCGATCGGCCTGCACGCCGACGCTGCGGGCGCGAGTGGCGTTTGTGTTGCTGTCGAAACTCTATCGGCAGATGTATGCGGGGACGGGGATCTCGACTGACAGTGCACGGCGGAAGAAGGCCAAGAGCTCGGCGCGGTGGATTGCGCGGCAGACGCGGAAGATCTTCCAGGCCAAGCCGATGCCGGAGCTGATCGGGCCGGTGTGGGAGCCGAGGCCTAAGGCTTTGGGGGTTGGGTTGGTTTCACTCAGCTAATTCGACGCGGCCTCGCTTTAATTTAAGGTTCGCCGACGCATTCTTTCCAGAGGTCGGGGCGGTCGGCCTGGAATTTGGCGATCATGTCGATGCACTCTTGTGAGTGTAGGTCGACGATGTCAAAGCCCTTTTCGCGGAGCCAGGAAGCTCCTCCAACCGCGTTGACGCTATCGCCGACGATTACCTGACGGAATCGGAACTGATAGATGAGTCCGGTGCAATACCAGCAGGGCGTCAGCGTGGTGACGAGGATGGTATCGCGCCAGGTAGGACGCCGTCCGGCGGCGCGAAAGGCGTCGGTTTCTCCGTGGAGAGAGCCGTTGCCTTCCTGGACCAGGCGGTTGTGTCCGGCGCCGAGCAGGGTGCCGTCGACTTGGAAGACCGCTCCGCCGACGGGAACGCCGCCTTCCGCCAGTCCGATGCGCGCTTCTTTCAGAGCGACGGCGAGCATTTCGTTGGGATCGAGAATCATGCTTTGCAGCGTAGCATGCGGGATGGCGTCGAACAACGAGAGCTGGTTAGAGGCTGGGTTGGTTTCGCCGGGGGTTGAGTTCGAGTCCCTACCGGGGCTGTGGCGCGGTCTCTACGGTGAGTCTTAATCCGACCGCGCGGATCACGGCAGCAAGTGTAGACCAGCGTGGATCGCCCTTCGGAGAGAGAGTGCTCGATAGAGGCTCTCTCGCTCGATGCCGGCGAGTTTTGCTACTTGAGCGATGCCACCGCGTGCTTCAGCTACACGGCGCAGGGCGATCAACAAAACGCGAGGCTCTCCCTCGTCTTCGAGCGCGGCACGTAGATACTCAGTCGCAAATTCCGGATTTCTCGAAGCTCGCGGATCGTCGCTTCGTCATGGGAAATGCTGGCGATATCTCTCACTCAATGACCGTATCTTATAAGTTACAGGCTGGCTGAATACGAGCTAGGAGTAGCGCTCATTCCGCGAACCGATTCACGGTTGGCGGAATGGGAAGGGTAGGTTCGCTGGCGTTATTCGCAGTGGCAGTTCGTTGCTTTTCATCCCGGCGTCGCCGGACTTCGCGGAGCGCGATCAGGATCAATCCGGAGAAGGTGAAGATCAGCAGGGCGACCGCTACGCGGCCGTGGAGTTGTGTCACTTCGCCATAAAGCAGCGCGAGTCCAAAGAAGACAAAGAAGACGTGGGCGCAGAAGACCTCGAGCGAGGCCTTGCCGAGGGTGAGGAACGGCTCGATGGCGACGATTTTCAAAACGGGTTTGCGCAGCCAGTAGAGAACGATGGTGAAGCAGGCGAGGTTGATCATGCGTAGCCGGCCGATGCTCCACTTATCGAGCGACAGGCCGAAGCCCTGTTGGGTGAGGAGTGCGCCAAGGCCGTCGACGCGATCGAGCCAGTGGAACCACTCGTGACGGACTCCGATGAAGAAGACGCAGACGACAGCGCAGACCGCGATGACCTTGCCGGGAACACGGCCGAGAGGCAGAGCGCCCTCGGCGGATTTTGCCCCAAGCCACATGCCGGCGATCCATATCCACTGCCAGGAGAAGAGGTTGAAAGCGCCGGTTTCCTGCAAGGGAATTGGCAGGTGGGTGATGTGGACGACTGCATTATGGACGAGCTCGCGTAAACCGAATTGCGCCAACAGCCAGATGGCGAGACTACAGGCTATAATCCGGTTCCATCCCCAGCGGACGGCGGCAGAGAGGATCAACGGCGAACCGGCGAGAAAGATCACGTACATCGGCAAGATGTCGAGCAGTGGCGGGCAATAAATCAGCAGTAACGACCCGGCGATCGCGACGAACGGATGGGCGATGTAGAAGTTGAGCAGGTTGTAGAGCGCGACGCGGTGCGTGGTAACAGCCAAGTCCGGCTGCTACGAGTAAAAGCCAGCGCAAGCATCAGTAAGTGGTAGCCGTAGATTTTGAGCGAACGACGCCAGAGCTTGATTCGCAGGCCGGCTTCATCCTGCATGGCCTGGTGGATGTAGAGCCGGGCGACGAGCAGGGCGGAGAGAAAGACAAAGCCCTCGGCCGAGGAGACGAAGCCGAAAGGTTGATTGACCAGATCGCTGAAGTGGGTCGGCAGATGGGTGAGCGTCATCCAGACGAGGAAGAGGCCTCGCAGTGCGTCCAGCTCGGGCTTGCGTTGCAACTTGGGGAACTTCATCATCTTGAATACATGACGGGGCTGAGAGTAGGAGGATGCAATTCAGGGCCGGGTTGTGTTGATCCGTTTGCAATCGGAACTACTTCCTGAATTGCAGTGCAAGAGTTACGGGCGATTGCATCCAATGTCTGCGCTCCGGCTAAGGGCGCAAGTTCTTCAATTCAGTCAACGCTAGTTCCGGCGGGGTTGCGGCAATGTGTCCAGAGTTGGCCAAGGGAGCGGCAACTTACACAACGAGTGGGAGGGCCTCGCATTGGAGCGGCCACCTGCCGATGGTTCGGCTGGTCGCGCAGCGGAGCTGGACGTGCCTGATGGAAGGCGACCTGACGGGGCGGGCGGCCCAGCTTGCTTATTATTTTTTCTTCTCGCTGTTTCCGGGGTTGGTTGCCGCATCGTCGATGCTGGGCCTCTTCGCTTCGTCGGGCAAGGCATTTTCCGATCGCCTGTTTGCCTATCTGGGATCGGTGATACCAGCATCGGCTTATCAGGTGGTGGTGGATACCTTCAATCAGACTACCGTCGCCAGCAGCGGAGGAAAGCTGATTCTCGGTGTGGCGATTGCGCTGTGGTCGGCGAGCGCGGGGACGGCCGCGATCCAGGACGCGTTGAACTGCGTCTACCGAGTGAAAGAGAGGCGGCCCTTCTGGAGGGCGCGGCTGGATGCGATCGGGCTCACTATCCTGGTGGGGACACTTTTGATCGTGGCGCTTACGGCGTTGCTGGGCGGGGATGTCATCGCGAGCTTCCTTACCGGGCATCTCCGGGCGCCATTGCTGTTCACGATTCTGAGCCGGGTTCTTTCCTGGCCGATCGCATTTGAGGTGATCTCAGTTGCCTTCGCGCTGATGTACTACGCGGCGCCGGACGTGAGGGAACCCAGGTGGAGGTGGATTACTCCCGGCTCGTTTACGGGTATTCTGCTTTGGCTTGCGGCATCACTGGGGCTGAGACTCTATCTGCATCTCTTCAACAGCTTTTCGGTGACCTACGGCTCGCTGGGCGCGGTCATCGTACTGCTGTTGTGGTTTTATCTGAGCGGACTCTCTCTGCTGTTGGGCGCCCAGATCGATGTGGTGATCGCGGACATCCGAGACGAACAGACGAAAGCTCTTTAGAACCGAACGTGCTCTGGGCCGTTACGGCGTTGCCGCCGGATGTACGGTGAGAATGATTCGCCGATACGAGGTCAACCGGGGCGATCCGTCGTCGGTGACGGCGAGGATGATGTGTGCGGTGCCGTTGCCTGTGCATTTGAGGAAGCCGGGCAGCCAGGGTTCGCGGCAGACTGCGGTCGCGGTGACGGTGGCTTTGGCGGAGTTGGCCCCGTCAATCGTGACCGCGGAGAGATTGGTTCCGGTCATTCCTGCTTCGTGATAGTGGAACCAGTTGTAATGGAGTTTCTGGCCGGAGTCGGGATCGTGTGCTTGGCGCTGGCGTCGAGAGCGATCGGCTTGCCGACTTCGGCGTCGAGATAGATCGGCGCGGTGCCTGAGTAGGCTTTTCCCGACGGGTCGGCCACGACGACGACGGGGTTGTGGTTGGCGTGGGCGAAGTCCTGAATGGTCCAATCCATGCGCGCGGCGAAGTCGTTTTGGAAGGCTTCGCGCCAGCGCCAGATGGTGGCCTGGTCGGAGATGTGTTGCGCGCCGTCGACGCCGGTGACGGTGTCCTGCGAGGTGATCGCGCAGAAATTCGTCGCCGCCCTGGGTCCAGATTGCGATGGGTCTCTCCGTAGGGCTGGCGATAGATGTAGCGGCCGCCCCAGCCGCCCCAGTCGGGCCGGCGCCAGGCGTTCAAGCCGTTGTCGATAAGGCCGAGGTAGGACGGCGTATCGCCTTCCATGATGAACAGGAAGCGGGGATAGAGCTTGCCGAGCGGGCCTTTGCTGCGGATGTTGGTCTCGAGCCACTCGTTGGTGACGGTAGTGAAGTCGGCGCCGGCGCCGTTGCGGTAGTAGGCGTCGCCGCTGATGCCGGTCCAGGTGGCGTAGTAGTATTCGCCGCCGGTCGGGCGGAGAGGGCTGGACGATGTAGAAGAGGTTGGGGAACTCGCGGCGGATCCAGGGGCCGGCGTCGTCCTGGTCGGAGATGGAGGAGATGCGCAGCTTGCTGACGAATTTGTCAACCTCGGCCGGCGAGCGCGTGGCGCGAACATCGATGAGCGCCTGGGCGAGGGTATTGGCGCCGCCCCAGAGGCAGATCCATACGGGGCGCGGGATCGTCCTTGCTCGACGGTGGCGATGATGGCCTTCGCGACCCGCGGAGGATTTGCCGGGGCCGGTGGCGGCCATGCCGTAGGCGGATTGGCCGGGAGCGACGCGTTGGTCGAGATAGGTGGCTTCGGGCCAGCCTTGCGCGTGGAGAAGCAGATTCGGCCGGACCTCCCCGTAGGCCTTGATGAGCGCGTGCATGGTTTCGGGATGGCTTGCAGCCTTTTGCCATGTGGAGGTCGTCGGGATGAGGGCTTCGATGTCGAGCTCGTTCGAGTACAGGAGCAGGCGAACGAGGGACATCTGGTCGTCGGGCTCATTGCCGATGTCGCTGATGATGATGACGCGGGGATGGCCGGCGAAGTTGTCGATTTGGGTTGGCGGAATGGGCTGGGCGAGAGATAAATCAACGACTGTTACAAATAGAGAGAGCAGAACCAGCGAGCATCGCGTGGGCATTTTCATAGAGTGAAAATCATACCCGATTGACTTGGTTCGCACTTCAACGATCCTGGTTTGCATCGTTGCGCTCGACCGCGTCGCGCAACAAAGCACAGCCTGCCGCGGCGACGGCAAATGCGCCGAGAAGCCATAGCACTTCGACCGTGGCGGTTACGTATCGCGTGGGTCGTCTTGTTGGCGGTCCTGTTGCCAAGACCCTCCAACATAGACAGACGCCATGAAAACGCCGCCGACGTGGCAGCGATACCGAGAGCGCATCCCAACACCCGCATAAGATTGAGCATGCCGCCTGCCTGCCCGGCGTGGTTCTCGGGCGCGGCCGCCAAAGTCGCGCTGTTGTTGGGCGCGATGAACATGCCGAGCCCAATGCCGAACAACGCGAGCGCGCCCATGATCAGAGAAATCATTCGCGGCGCCGCCAGCCAGACTTCGCGACATCCACACCACCGCAGCGACGCAGAGCGCCATGGCCGAGGTGGTCATGGTTCTGGCTCCGACGCGAGCATAGATACTTCCGCTGAACGGGGCGACCAGCCCGAGAGCGATCGGAATAAGCGCCAGATGCAAGCCGGCAGATATCGGCGATTGATTGAAGCCGTGAATGAACAGAAACGACATCAGAAAGAACATGGAATAGAGAAGAGCGTAGGAGAGGTTGACGGCCACCAATCCACCGGAGAAGGCGGAAGAGCGAAAGAGGCGAAGATCGATCAAGGGGTCAGGGTATTGCAACTCTCTTCGCACGAAGAGCGGGATGAAGAGCAATGCCACAAAGAAGGCGCAAAGCATTGCGGTCGACTTCAGCCCCCAGGCTTGCGCTTCACTCAGCATGAGAACGATCGAAGTGAGTGCGGGAGTGAGCAGCATTGCGCCCCCACAGATCGAAGCGCTGGCTGGCGGTGGACTGCGCCGTTTGCGGCAGTACGAGCCAGCCGAGAACGACGCCTGCCAGTCCGAATGGAACCGACACGAGGAAGATCGATGGCCATCCGAGTTTTTGCAGGAGCAGACCGCCGACCACGGGGCCGGCGCTGATGCCTACTGCCTGTGCCGCCGCCATGATTCCCATGGCGCGCCCTCGTCTCTCGGGTCCTGCGGCTTTCACGAGAATTGTGACGCTGTTGGCCCCTAACATAGCGCCACCGATGCCCTGAATGACTCGGAAGGTGATCAACAGGCGCAAGTCTGGAGCCATACTGCAAAGCCCGGAAGCCAGCGTGAAAATGGCATAGCCGGCGAGATAGAGGAGCTTGCGGCCTTTGATTTCCGAGAGGCGAGCGAAGATCGGAAGCGTTGCTGCGAAGGCGAGCAGATAGGCGATGGCGACCCAGCTGACTGCGTCGAGATTCGCGTCGAATTCTCGTTCAAAGGTGGGCAACGCGAGTTGAACAATGCTGGCGTCGAGCTGCCCGATGAATCCGCCAATGCAGGTGATGCCGACTACCAGCCACGGATACCAGGATTGACGGGTAGCGAGTTCGAGTGGGGCGGGTTCTGTGCTGCTCACCGGTCAGGTCCTCGGTAGAAAATCAATGTTGCCATACATCGCGCGTCGAGACTAGCATTCGACCGTTACGGATAAACAAAGCCAAAGAGGGCGATCAGTACGCCAAGGAATTCTTCGTTCGGTCAGATTGGGAGATTTGGTATTCAGAGATAGCGCTTCATGTTCGCGAAGCGTCGCGCGGGGAGGATGCGACAACTCCCGTGTCGTATTAACGAAAGCAAGCCACTCTTGTCGCCGGTAATCAGAAAATCGGCGTTGCCTGCCTCGGCCATCGCCAGCAGAAAGTCGTCGTTTGGGTCGGGAGATCGCTTGACGACCGGCATAGAGTCGATGAACGCCGCGGAGGTTCGCAGGCGATTGATCATCTTTCCCGCTTCGCTCTTGAGTACGAGCGCAGGCACGATTTTGGGTTTCGCAAACGTTCTCTTCAGTTCTTCAATCTGCTGGAGACTAGTGAGAAGGTCGAATGAACCCATGAGCCAATTGCGATAAATCAGGGCTGGCGGAGTGGTTTGAAGTATGAGCGCCGATACAAGAATGTTGGTATCGAGAATGACGCGCACGGGTCAGGAGGCGGTGCCCTGCGATCTTCCTCTCGCCATCTCTTCGCGAACTTCGCGGACCGCCTGATCGATCTCATCCTGAACCTGTTCCGGATCAAGAGCGGCGTTGCGGTCTTTCACGGCTTGCACCGTGCGATCGAATAGACGCCAGCGGACGGAGTCCTCAACGAACTCGGACACATCGTTGATGTTGGCCGCTTTAGGGCCGAGGAACGATTGCAGAGCTTCGTCGGTCGTTTTGCTCCAGACGATCATCCTTCGAGTTAGATCGGCCTTCGACATTGATTATTAGGATATACCTCACTCTCTCCTGGATCCTGAGTAAGCCGGCAACCCCGTCACACTCTGCCCGATGATCAGCGTGTGGATGTCGTGGGTGCCTTCATAGGTCTTCACCGATTCGAGGTTCATCATGTGGCGCATGATGGGGTAGTCGTCGGTGATGCCGTTGCCGCCGAGAATGTCGCGGGACAGGCGGGCGCATTCGAGGGCCATCCAGACGTTGTTGCGCTTGGCCATGGAGATGTGTTCGTGGCCGACCTTGCCCTGCGTCTTTGAGGCGGCCGACGTGGAGCGAGAGCAGCTGCGCCTTGCTGATCTCGGTGATCATCCAGGTGAGTTTTTCCTGCACGAGCTGGTGGCTGGCGATGGGCTCGTCGCGGAACTGCTTGCGCAGCAGCGAATATTGCAGCGCGGTGTCGTAGCAGGACATGGCGGCGCCGATGGCTCCCCAGCTGATGCCGTAGCGGGCCTGGTTGAGGCACATGAGCGGCGACTTGAGGCCGCCGGTCCGGGAAGCAGGTTCGATGCGGGGATGCGCACGTCCTGCAGGAGAGGCCGGAAGTGACTGAGGCGCGGAGCGACCATTTGCCGTGAACATCGTGGCGGAGAAGCCGGGGCGATCGGTTTCGACGAGAAAGCCGCGGACGCGCTTGCCGCTTCGGATCTCCTCGCCATCGGAGTCTTCGACCTTGGCCCAGATGACGGCGACGTCGGCGATGGATGCCGGAGGTGATCCACATCTTTTCGCCGTTCAGGATGTAGTCGTCGCCGATCCTTGCGGGCGCGGGTGCGCATGCCGCCGGGGTTCGAGCCGAAGTCGGGTTCGGTGAGGCCGAAGCAGCCGAGCTTTTCGCCGGTCGCGAGTCTGGGGAGCCAGAAGTTCTTCTGCTCGTCGGAGCCGAAGGTGTAGATCGGATACATGACCAGCGCCGACTGCACGCTGACGAAGCTGCGAACGCCGGAGTCGCCGCGCTCGAGCTCCTGCGTGACCAGGCCGTACTCGACATTGGACATGCCGGCGCAGCCGTAGCCGTCGAGGGTCGCGCCGAAGAAGCCCAGCTCGCCCATCGGCTTGACCAGCTCGCGGGGGAAGCGGCCGTCGCGGTTGCACTGCTCGATGATGGGAATGAGGTTGTCTTCGATGAAATCGCGGGCGGTGTCGCGGGCGAGGAGCTCATCTTCCGAGAGCAAGTTGTCGAATCCGAGAAAGTCTACGCCTTTGAACTTGAATGCCATTGCTGAAGTGACTCCGATCAGAGTTATCAGCCTAGCAGGGCGAAGCAAGGGTGGTCTAACGGAGCCTCACGCGGTTTGGCTCGGCGGAAGGCAGGTTACCCAGAAGGCAAAGAGAAAGGCCCGCTCCGAGGAGCGGGCCTTTTTGGGCCTAGCAGAGCTGGTTACCGGTGACCGCCGCCACCGCCGTGGAATCCACCGCCACCGCCGCCGCCATGGAAACCGCCGCCGCCGCCGAAGCCACCACCGCCGTGGAATCCTCCGCCACCCGAAGGTGCGTGGAATCCGCCGCCGCCCGAAGGTGCGTGGAAGCCACCACCCGAGGGAGCCGCATGGTACCCACCGCCGTAGCCGCCGCCCGTGGGAGCGTGGTATCCGCCTCCAGCGTAGCCGTTCCCAGGATGTCCGCCGTTATAAGCGCCGCCGTTGTTGTATGCTCCACCGTTATAGCCGCCTCGGTATCCATTGCTGGCGTAAGCTGTGCGACCAGCGTTGTAGCCGTTGTAGCCGCCGTGATATGGAGTCGGGATCGGGTGATAGCCTGCTCCATATCCGGGATGTCCATACCATCCACCGTGGCCGTACCATCCGCCGTGACCATAGCCGTACCAGGGGCCACGGCCATAGTAGCCGCCGCGATACCACGGGCCGGCGCCGATGAAGATTCCGCCGGTAAACCAGCTAGCGCCATAGTAGCCATAAGGCGCGCAAGTGTAAGGGTAGTAGGGGTAATATCCGTAAGAGCAGACTGGCGCTCCATAGTAGCCGTCGCCATCGCCGTAATAGCCGATTGGGGCTACCACCGGGCCGATCCCAATGCCGACCGCCACTTGCGCATTCGCATGCGTAAAGGCCGCCGGGACCAGAGCCAGTAGACTGAGCAGTAAAAGTGACCTGAGAACACGCATTGGATTTACCTCCTCGCCACTTCCTCAGTTGCCGGTTTCTGGCAATGCTTCCGAGAGTGACGGGACTTCGGAGTGGTTCAGCACTCTTAACGAAGTCTAACTTTATAAACATAAGATGCGCCAGAAAGTTGCGCGCTGCAATACCGTGTTCACGCCAGTCCCGGCGCGCAGCTCCCGCATTTCTCCAGCTTGGGCTGCTAGAGTAGCTGAAGCGGATTGGCAGCCATGTTCGTAAAGTCGCAACGAGTTCATTTCATCGGCATCGGCGGCATCGGCATGAGCGGCATCGCCGAGATTCTGCTCAACCTGGGCTATGCCGTCTCCGGCTCCGACCTGCGCCGCAGCGCCGTCACCGAGCGCCTGGCCAGCCTGGGCGCGACCGTCTTCGAGGGCCACGCCGCGGCCAATGTGGTCGGAGCCGGCGTGGTGGTGGCCAGCTCCGCCGTCAACGAGCGCAATCCTGAAGTCGTCGAGGCGCGCGCGCGCAAGATTCCCGTCATCCAGCGCGCCGAAATGCTGGCCGAGCTGATGCGCCTGAAATACGGCATCGCCGTCGCCGGCATGCACGGCAAGACGACCACCACCTCAATGATCGCAACGGTGCTTAGCCGCCGGCGGACTCGACCCACGGTCGTCGTCGGCGGCCGCGTCGACGCGCTCGGCTCGAACGCGCGCCTCGGCAAGTCGCAATATCTGGTCGCCGAAGCCGACGAGAGCGACCGCTCCTTCCTCAAGCTCTCGCCCATCCTCGCCGTCGTCACCAATCTCGATCGCGAACACATGGACTGCTACCGCGACATGGCCGACGTCGAAGACGCGTTTGTCGAGTTCATGGACAAGGTGCCGTTTTACGGCGCAGCGACGGCCTGCCTCGACAATCCGCTGCTGCGGCGGTGCTGCCGCGCGTCCGCCGCCGCGTCTTCACTTATGGAACCGCTCGAAGGCGGACTTCGTATTGCGCGTGCTGCCCGCAGCGCTGGACAGAAGCGGCGACGGCCGGCGCGCACTGTCCGTTCCCGCTTTGAGGTCGTCTTCGGCGGCCGAGGTTCTGGGGCCCTTCGAGCTGCATGTTCCCGGACGGCACAATGTGTTGAACGCGACCGCCGCCGTGGCCATCGCCACCCAGCTGGAAGTACCCGCCGAACAGATCGCCGCAAGGTCTGCGAGATTTTCGCGGAGTCGATCGCCGTTTCCAGCTCAAGGGCTGCGTCCGCGGAGTGGCGGTGATCGATGACTACGGCCATCATCCGACCGAGATTCGTCGCCACGCTCAAAGCTGCGCGCGATTGCGGCTATGGCAAGCTTCATGTCATCTTTCAGCCGCATCGCTACACTCGCACTCGCGACCTGCTGGCTGAGTTTGCACGAGCCTTTGACGAGGCGGACTCGGTGCAGATGCTGGACATCTACGCGGCCAGCGAAGAGCCGATCGAGGGCGTGAACGCACAGGCATTGGTCCGAAGGCGATCGGTCGTGAGGGCGTGGCGTACGCGGCCTCTTTTGAAGAGGCCGCAACGCGGCGCAGCTCTGCTCTCGCAGGAAGGCGACGCCATCCTGACGCTCGGAGCCGGTAACGTTTCCCAGATCGCAGCCATGGTTCTCGATCGATTGAGTTGAAGGTCAGCAATCGCCGCTCGCTCGAAGGGGAGACCAGACGATTTAAGGACCGGTACGGCTTCTCGCGGCTGAAGCTGCGAGGGCTTCCGCATCGGCTCCATCCGACTCGTCATACGACTTCTGGACGGCCCCTGGCTTCAGATAGTTGATACAGACCAGCAGCAGCGAGACGCCGAGCCCAAGCATCCCGAGCTGTACTAGATTCCCCACCAGCGCATGCATATCGACACCGCTTCCCGTGACTTCCGCCAACGAACTATTTCGCTCTCATACCGATAGTGATGCGTTGATTAGGTTCGTTACACAAAGAAGATGAGTTGCGTTCGCAAACCCGTTGAGCGTCATCTCCGGACAACTTGCGAAGCTGTTCGGGGTTGATACAACACATGCAATGCAGCGGCACAGGACATCCGCCGGAGTTGATTGAGCATCCCTTCCAAGGCGCTCCAAAGATGAGATCGCTGCGATCCCTAACGTAGTTGGGAAAAGTTAAGTGGAATAGAACCGAGAAGAGAAGACTATGAAATGGATATATAGAAACGCGGTACCACCGGTCTTTGCGCTCGCTCTCACTTTGGGCGTTGCGGGATGCAATAAGACGCCAGACCAGAGCACGGTACAAGACCAGACCGGCCAGGATCAGGGTGACCCGGCGAATGCCAACATGGCTCCGGTGAGCGATACAGGCGGGGATTCTTCAGGAGCGGCACAGGGAAGCTCGGGTAACGAAGCCCCCGCTCCACGCGCAACGACACGGGCATCAGCTCCCGCTACCGGCAGCTCCCGCTTCCGCTCCGGCAGCCCCCGCGCAAACACAGACCGAGCCAGCGCAACCTCAGGCAGAGCCGCAGACTTCCTACGCGCAGCCCGCGCCGGCGGCCCAGACTGATCAGGGCTACGACGATTACAGCGAGGCTTCCTACGACCCTCAGCCGGTGCAGTATGCTCAGGAGCCGCCTCCTCCGCTGCCGGAGTATGAGCAGCCGGCGATTCCCGGGCCAGGCTATGTGTGGACGCCCGGCTACTGGAGCTGGGCGAACGCTGGCTATTACTGGGTACCGGGAGTATGGACGGCGCCGCCGTATACGGTGCATTGTGGACGCCGCCATATTGGGGATTTTTTGGCGGCAGATATGGTTTCGTCCACGGATACTGGGGCCGCTACGTCGGATTCTATGGCGGCGTCAACTATGGGTATGGCTATACCGGACGCGGCTACCAGGGCGGCTACTGGCACGGCAACGATTTCTACTACAACCGCAAGGTGAACAACATCAGCAACGTTCACATCACCAACGTCTACAACCGCACGATCGTGAACAACATCACGGTCAACAACTACAACCGTGCGAGCTATAACGGCGGGCCGCATGGAGTCCAGCTGCGTCCTATTCCCGCGGAGGTCGCGGCGTATCGCGCTCCACACGCACCGCCGATGAGCGGCCAGCTTCAGTTACAGCGCGAAGCTGAGGCCAATCGTGCGCAGTTTGCGGCAGAGAATCACGGCAAGCCTCAGATGTTTGTGGCTCCGCGGCCCGTGGCTGCAGACCGCGGAATTGCGCCTGCCCCGGTGATGCGTCCAGTGGTAGCGACTCGTCCGCGTCCCGCAGATACAATGGGCCCACGGCCGGGAAATACCATGGAAGCGAGACCGGGGGAAGCGAAGCCGATCGAAGCGAAGCCGGGTGAACCTAGGCCGGGCGAACCTAGGCCCAATTCGGCTATGGAGCCGAAGCCCAATACGCCGCAGCCGAAGCTGAATAACACTATGGAGTCGCGGCCCAACACGCCGCAGCCGAAGCCGAACGCTACTGAGCCGCGGCCAGGAAATACCCTGCACCCGGCCCCAGCAAGTCATCCAACCCAGCCGCCGAGGCCCCAAGAGCAGACTCGCCCTCAGGAGCAACCGCGTCCACAGGAAACGAGGCCCGCGCCCGAGCCGCGTCCGAATACAGAGCGGCCTGCACCTCAGCCACGTCCTACTACGGAGCGACCTGCACCAGAGCCGAGGCCTGCGCCAAAGCCTGCGGAACAACCGAGGCCGCAGCAACAGGCAAGGCCAGCTGAGCCGCGGCCAACTGAGCCCAGACCTGCACAGCCGAAACCTGCAGAACCCAGGCCCGAGCCCCGGCCAGCTCCCGCCGAGCACCCGGAGGCTCACCCTGAGCATCCGCAGTCTCATTCTGGGCGGCGATAAACCAACGGAGGTTGCCTATGCTCGGGCGCGGCTCATAGCCGCGCCCGAGTTTTTGGTGGCTGCCGCGCGGCAGCAAATCTGCCCCCGAAGGGCCGGTTGGTAATACTCAGCCAGACTGTCGGTCATGATGGTGCGTGGACAAAAAGAAAGCCGCCGGAACGTTGTCCGGCGGCTGGAAGGGGCGAAGGAGACTTCGCCCTTATGTCTTGTGAGCTTTCTTAAAAGACCAGCTTCAATGCCAGTTGGATGTTGCGCGGGTTCGATACCGTGTTGGTGATCTGGCCGAAGACGCTTGACGACACGTCGTTGGTTGGGGGCGCGTAACTGGTCCAGTTGAGGACGTTGAAGAAGTCACTGCGGAACTCGAAATGGGTTCCTTCGGTGATGGCGAAGTCTTTCGACAGGGCCAGGTCGATGTTGTGGTAGGACGGGTTGCGTTCCGAGCCGACGCTGGCAGTGCCAAAGCCGGTGGAGCTCTCAGCGCCATAGGCGCAAAGACCGTTGTTCTCATCGACGCCGCACGGCGTAGCCGAGGGATCGGTGCCGAACCAGTTGTTCGCGGACTGACCGTGGATTTTGAGCGGGAGATAGTGGTTGCCGCGAGCATAGCGCGCATTGACCAGGTTGGAGTAGGTTGCGGTGGAATCCACGATGGTGATGGGGAAGCCGGTGTGGAAGCTCATGATGGTTCCCAGCTTCCATCCGCCGATGACTTCATCGGTGAGGCGGTTGACGTTGCTCGCAAACTGACGCCCCTGACCGAAGGGAAGGCTGTAGTAGCCGGAGATCGAGACGTTGTTGGTTGCGTCGAAGAAGGCCGGGCCGTAATCGGCTCCGCCGTTGTAAGCATCCTGCCAATAGGCGCTTTGCGAAGCCGATCCACCGCCGCCCGCGCCGTAGTAGCCGAGGTTGTTGGTGAGGCTCTTGCTGTAAGTGTAGTCGGCGAGGAACTCGAGCCCTTGTGAGTAACGCTTCCGAGCCGTGAACTGGAGAGCGTTGTAGTTCATGTTGGAGGCCGATTCCGTATAGCTGACCACCGAAACCTGATCCAGGTTCGGGAGGCTCGATACGGGCAGCGGCGAAGTCGGCGTGAGGCGCTGGTTGCCTTCGCGAGGATCGACAAGGTGGTTACCGACCTGACCCAGATAGGCGAAGGTCAGGGAGGTGCTGTTATTCACCTGATACTCGGTGGTCAGGTTGTACTGCTGCACGAGTGCCGGCTTCAGATTGGGCTGCCAGGCGCGGACGTTGCCGGCGAAGGTGGTGTCGTCGACGGGGCGGTAGAAGCCATCTGCCGCATGCAGCAGTTCGCCATTGGCGCAGGAGTCGCCAACGTTGCAGGAGGCGTCCACAAAGAAGGGCGGATTCAGGGTCAGACGCAGGTTGGCGCCGGTGCCTTCGAGGAAGTTGGTGATGCCGTAGCCGCCGCGCAGAACTAGCTTGCCGGCGAAACGGTCAGGCGTGTAGGCGAATCCGATACGGGGCATGAAGCCGCCCTTGAAGGAGTTGTACAGGGCACGGCTAGCGCCATCGACACCGGCATAGCTGATTGCACCGCTGATGATGTTGACGTTCGCCTGCTTGTTGTTGACCTCGTAGAGGGGCTGGTCGTATTCCCAGCGCAGGCCGAGGTTTACGGTCAGGTTGGGGAGAACCTTGTAGTCGTCCTGGACGAAGAAGGCGTCGCGATACTGGCGCTGGCCCCAGCGTCCGGTCAATGCGCCTTGACCTTCGTGATATGCACTGTCGGTCAGGAAGTTTGCCCATGAATCGCCGCCGCCACCGGCATAGATGAACCAGCCGAGTGTTCCGTCGTTGCCGGAATAGTAGCGGTTCTCCTGGTAGCGGATGACCTGCGCGCCAAACTTGATCGTCTGTCTGCCTTTCTGCCAGGTCAGGACGTCGCCATAGGTGAAGGCGTTGACGATGGAGTCGCTATCGATTCCGCCGTAGGCTCCGTTGTAAGCGTCTTGCGGGGGAGCGCCGATGATGTCGATTCCTTCGGTGCCGCTGGCGTCAAAGGTCGAGATACCGGGGACGAGTTGCAAGCCGGGGATGCCGAGCTTGGCGTTGCCGGTGAGTCCGAAGCTGCCGTCAACGTCGGTCGGCGTTTGAATATAGCGAGTGCGGCCGTATCCGGCGCGGGCTGCGTTCACGATACTCGGCGAGAAGACGTGGTCCCAGTTAACGATGAAGCCGGTATAGGGGTCGGAGTTGTTGGAGGGGATATCGGTGGGCAGCGAGACTTTAGAGAAACCGTCCCGCTCGCGACCGATCGACATACGACCGGACACGGTGTCCTTCGGGCTGACCGTCCAGTCGATCTTGAAATCTCCCTGATCGTTCTGGGTAAAGGTCCCATAGGAACCCGCATAGTTGTTGGTGATGCCGAGTGGGCCGGTTCCGGCTTGAGTCGGCAGAGGATAGATCGATGGATTGGCAAAGAGATATTGCGCGACCGGGTTGGTGATCGCCACACCGCCGTAGCCGTTGACGCGGTAGCTGTCCGGGGCGACGGTGCGGAGCTGATCGCCGCCAGAGTGCTCGCGCGCACCTTGGTAGTCGATAAAGAAGAAGAGTTTGTTGTGAAGCACCGGGCCGCCCAGTGTTCCGCCGAACATGTTGCGGTCGAAGTTCCCGCGGCCAGCGATGTCGGCCGGATCGGCGACGTGCTTGTTTGCCCAGGTGTTTGCGTTGAGGTCGGCGTTTTCGAGGAACCAGAAGGCGTTTCCGTGGAAATTATTGGTGCCGCTCTTGGTGACCATGACGACCTGGCCGCCGTTGGCATTGCCGTATTCAGCGGTGCCGTTGCCGGTGATGATCCTCATCTCGCCGATAGCGTCGACGTTGGGCGAATAGCCGATGTAGTTGTCGATCGCTTCGTTGATGTCAGCGCCGTCGAGGGTGTAGTTGTTGGTCTGTTCGCGATTGCCGTTGACGAAGAAGCCGCCGTTGTATTGTCCGCGACCAACGTTGTTCAGGGCCTGCGGATTGGGGCTGATCGCGCCGGCAACCAAAACGGTGAGGCTGGAGAAGTTGCGGCTGTTAATCGGCGCTTCGGTCGCGGCGGCCGCGGTGATGGTGTCTCCGGTAGTGGCATTCTCGGTGTTGAGAATCGGGGCGACTTCGGTCACGACGACACTCTGGCTAGCCGAGCCGACGGCGAGCTTGATATCGACTTTGGCTTCCTGGGAGACCTCGAGAGTGAAGGGGCCATAGCTCTGCGGAGAAAAGCCGGAGGCTTCGGCAGTGACCTTGTATTGGCCAATCTGCAGGAAGGGAAATTTGTAGATTCCGCTGCCGTTGGCGACCGTGTCTGACGTCACACCTGTTCCGGTGTTGACTGCCGTGACTTTGGCGCCGCTGACGACTGCTCCGCTTGCGTCGGAGACGGTACCGGTGATCGATCCCGTGATGGTCTGGGCCAAGCTGGCGGGCCCGAACGAAACAAACGTACAAGCAAGAACGAGAAGTAGCAGTTCCCGCATGCGTCGGATATTCATGTTGCCTCCTGAAGGGATCGTTCCTTGGGGAAGGAGCACAGAGCCGGCGGGGCTGAAATTTTTCAGTGGCCGAGCCTGTATGATCTGCTATATGTATAGACAACTAGTCGTCTATGTTCAAGTGCAAAATGTCTTGAATTTTTAAAGTGCCGGATAAGTTCACTTCAACCGAGACCCACTCCAGGCGGCAAGGGCGCGTGTAAGCGATTTCATGTGGGCGCCTCGCGGTACTGTCGAGCGAGCGAGGCTGCGGGGGCGCGATTGTCGAGTTCGCCGGGAGGTATTTAGGAGTGATTCGGGTGATGCGCGGAGCGAGTTCAGCGTTGGGACGAGACTGCGGCGAATCTGGCCGTGATCTTTTCTGGCCGAGTGATCGCCGTTCCCACGACGACAGCGTAAGCCCCCATGTCGAGCGCCCGGCGAAAATCTGCCGGAGTTTCGACTCTTCCCTCAAGAACAACCGGAACCGGGCTGTCGCGAACCAATGTCGCGAGCAGTTCCCAGGCCACGCCTACCAGACTGCTGCTCGCGGGAGTATATCCAGCCAGCGTGGTGGCAACTGCGTCGGCCCCGGCGGCGATGGCTTGCCATGCCTCCGCGGCAGTGGCGATGTCGGCGAGCACGGGCAAATCGAGCTGCCCGCGGATGCGCCGCACAAGCACCGGCCACGGTTCGCGAAACGGGGCGTCGCGGTCGGTGCAATCGACCGCGATGATCGAGGCCCCGGCGGCGGCCACGGCCTGCGCCGAGGCGAAGTCGGGAGTGATGAAGACCTGGTCGTGGTGGTAGCGCTTGCTGATGCCGATGATCGGTTTGCCGGTCAGCTCGCGAAAGGCGCGAATATTCGCGATTCCCTCGGCACGAAGGCCGTGGGCACCGCCGCGCAAGACGCTGGCGGCGATCCGGCTGAGCGCAGCGGTGTCGTCGAGCGGGTCGCCTTCGGCTGCCTGGCAGGAAACGATCAAGCCGTTACGAAGTTCTTCTGGAAAAGACAAACTGTAACTTCCACTTATGCAAATTTATTGCCGATCTTCGCACAGCTTCGACTATAACTAAGGCCGAGTCCACAAGCGACCGCAGGAGGTCGCCACATGGCGAGTCGACAGATTAGAGGCGGCTCGCCCCGATTTGATCTTCACTTTTAATCTTGTTTCCGGGAAGCGTTTACGCAATGTCTACGACCAAACCTCAACTGCCAGATAACCGTCCACTCATCGCGCTCGATAAGCAGGGATTTATCCCGCTGTATTACCAGATCCAGCAGGCGCTACTAGAAAAGATCCAGCGGGGCGAGCTCGCGGCAGGCGACCTGCTCGATTCCGAAGAAGAGCTGGCCCGCCGCTATCAAGTCAGCCGAATGACGGCCCGGCAGGCGCTGCATGGGTTGAAATCGCGAGGCGTCGCGGTCAGCCAGAAGGGCAAGGGAACCTTTGTCACCCAGCCTAAACTGGAAAAAAACATCATGTACCTGCAAGGGTTCACGGTCGACATGCGGCAGCGGGGAATGAACCCCGCCTCGCGGCTGCTGGAGCAGTCTGTGGTCTCGCCATCAGCCGAGCAGTGCGAGAAGCTGCGATTGTCGGCAACGGGAAAGGTGTTGCGGCTTCGCCGCTTGCGCTTGGCGGACGGCATTCCCATGGCGGTGGAACTTTCCCACATTCCGTTGAATGCTTACCCTGGCCTGGAGGAATACGATTTTTCGACTCACTCGCTGTATGAGGTCTTGCGCGATCGCTATGGCGTCCGCGTGGGTTGGGCGGACGAGGTCATCGAGGCGCTACCGGCGACCAATGAGGAAGCCGAGTTGCTGACGATCCCTCGGCGCTCGAGCATTCTGTCGATCACGCGGGTGATCATTACTACGGAAGAGGTTCCTCTGGAGATGGCCTGTTCGCGGTATCGCGGTGACCGGTACCGGGCTTCCATCCGGATTCCCGCGACGAGGATTGAGTAGGGCGATGGGGCGTTGGACTACTCGAGGTAATTCCGGATAAACGGATCGGTAGAGTGGACTAACTCTTCAGTGGTTCCGTCGAAAACGATCTTTCGATCGTGGAGCAACAGGAATGTGGTCTGGGGATCGAGTTCGCCCTTGGGTAGCGGCACCATCTTGTTTTGCTCCTGATCGAAATAGTGCATTGCCATGGTGAAGGCGTCCTGGAGGCGATGCGTCACGAGCAGCGAACTGGTGTGGAAGACGTCGCGCTGTTTGACGACGAGCTCGATGATGGTCGTCGAGGTGATGGGATCGAGGCCTCCGGTGGGCGAGTCATAGAGCAGCAGGTCGGGCTTGCTGATGATGGCGCGGGCGATGGCGACGCGGCGACGCATGCCTCCGGAGAGCTGGGAAGGGAACTTGTCGATGGTGTGTTCGAGCTCGACGAAGCGAAGCACTTTGAGGACACTCTTGTCGATCTCTTCGGCGGAGGCGTGTTCCTCGATGAGCCGGTAGGCGACGTTGTCGCGCACGGTCATCGAGTCGAAGAGCGCTCCCTCCTGAAAGACCATCCCAATGCGATCGCGAAAAGCGAAGAGGTCATTCTCGGGCATGGCATTGATGTCTTGGCCGAAGACGAGGATTCGTCCCGAGTCAGGGCAGAGGAGGCCGTTGGCGAGTTTGAGGAGTACGCTTTTGCCGACTCCGGCGGGGCCGAGGACGATGCGGGTCTCTCCCGGCATCAGCTTAAAGGAGATGTTCTTGAGGACTTCGTTCTCGTCGAAGGAGATAGAAACATCTTCGAAGACGACGATGGGCGTGTCTGGGTCTTGAGGGGTTGGCGCGGGGCGGGCTAGTTCGGTGGTGGCCATAGTAGTTAGGGACATAGGGACTAGCGACCGAAGATGCCGATCATGAACTGGCTGATGAGAAAGTCAGAGGCGATGATCAGCACCGAAGAGACGACCACGGCCTGCGTGGTGGAGCGGCCGACGCCCTGGGTTCCGCCTTTGGTGTTCATGCCGTAGAAGCAGCCGATTGTCGCGATGATAAAGCCGAAGATGATCGGCTTCACCAGGCCCTGCAAAATGTCGGGATAGCGCAGAGACTGATAGGCGGTGTGGAAGTACTGCGAGGCGTCTTGTCCGAGGAGAGTGATCGAGACCCAGGCCCCGCCAAGGGTACCCACTGCGTCCGAGATGATGGTCAGGAAAAAGAGCACGAAGACCGTTGCGAAGATGCGTGGGCCGACAAGTTTGCGGACGGGGTCAGTGCCGAGGGCGCGCATCGCGTCAAGCTGTTCGGTGACGCGCATCGAGCCGAGTTCCGAGGCCATGCCGGAGGCGTTGCGGCCTGAGACCATCAGGCTGGTGAGCACAGGGCCGAGCTCTTTGATCATGGAAAAGCTGACGAGCTCTCCGGTGATCGCGGCTGCGCCAAACTGCGCCAGCGTGGAAGCGGACTGGAGAGCGAGCACAGCGCCGGTGAAGAAGCCGGTGAGCAGGACGATGGGCAGCGAGCCGACGCCGATACTGTCCGCCTGGGTCAGGAAATCGGCCAGATAGCGCGGCCGCTTAAGAAATGTGCCGACTGCGCGGCCCGAGAGCAGGGCGTAGTTTTGCACCGCGAGGACGGATTGCTTGGCGGCGTCTTCGACCTTATTTATGGACATGGGTGCCGTGGGCGCCGATGGCGACGCTACTCGAGGTCATTCAAGCCGAGATTACCACATGGGGAAGAGTGCGGCCTCGCACCCTCCCCGTGTGGCATCAACGCTCTAGGCGTCGTCGTAGTCTTCGGTCAACGATTGCAGGAAGGCCACTAACGCGGCCAGATCGTCCTGACTGAGAGACATGTTGGCGAACTCCGGAGGGGCGTTGCGCATTGCGCCGGAATGCGCAAGAGCAGACATCGCGATGTAGTGGTTGATGACGTCGTCGAATTTTGGCGCGCTGCCATTGTGGAAGTATGGCGCCGAGTCTTCGAGATCGCGCAGGATAGGCGTCTTGAATTGAGCGATCGTCGATGGGAGACCACCGTCGACGGAACAGTCGGTGGCGGCGCAGACGACTGGCTTCAGGTTCGCCTGTGGATTCGGATAGTCGGGATTGAGGTAGATGTTCCAGAGTCCGAGGTCGGCATAGCCAAGGTTGCCCGCGACGGCAGCGTGACGGAATGACTCGCTTGCATCGGGATGAGTCGGAGTCGCCGGGAGGTAAGCGTTGTAATTGGCAAGTCGATCGGCATTATCGGGAATCGTAAGCTTCATGAATGCGCCCGCGCCATTCGCAGCGTCGTATTCGGCTTGGGAGACGCCGTTGTTGTGGAAGACCAGGTCGGAGAAGTCTGGCGCCTGGTGGCAGGCGGCGCAGTTGCCGGCGTGCGCGTTCGCCGCGCCAGCGGTTGCGGAGGCGAGGAAGATCTTCATGCCCTGGAACTCGGTCGCGCCAAACTGGTAGGGCTGGGCGTGGTACAGGAAGGAGCCGTCGGCGGTGGTGATGTAGATGGGATTCTTGAGTGCGAGTACCTGCTGATACAGGCTGAGGTTGTAGGCTGCCTTTGTCTGGCCGGCCAGTGGCGCCGCCGGCAGATGATTGACGCGAAGAAAATTGTCATACGGCGTGCCGATGTAGCGTCCGAAGGAGTCGCGCTGATAGAGCAGGTCCTTCATGTACTGGCCGATACAGAGAGCGACTTCGTTGACCACCTGAGCATCGGTCGCGGTGGCCACGTCGATGCGTTGCGAGGGTGGCAGGAGAAGATCGGGAGTGATGCGAGGGTCAGTGCCCTTGAAGATGATCGCGTAGCTCAAGCCATCGAGCCGGTCGGCGGCGAGCTGGCTGCTGCCGTCGTCCTCGCGGATGACTTTGGCGATGTGGGCGATGGCATCGTTATATTGCGTTGGCAACCAGCCGAAGTTGCGCCCGGTCATGGTGCCGATGACGAGGTCCTCCGCGGTGCCGAACTCGCCGTCGAAGTGAAGGAAGAGCGGGCCAGAGCGGGGGGTGAATGAATCGACCATCTGCATGGAGTTGCGCGGGGTGTGATCGAAGCCATTGGGCTGAGGTTGCGAGAGAGGGATCGGGCTGCGCGTGGTGAAGTCGGCGTAGGTGCGATTGCCACCTCCGCTCACGCCTTCGAATTCAGTGACAAAGTGGCAGGACCGACAGTTGATCGACTGCCCGGCAAAGGGACCGGGCAGCGGACCGTTCAGAGTTTGCTACCTGATTGAGGATCGGATCGCCGCTGGCCAGCGGGGCATTCACGCCGGTCATGTTGGCGGCAAAGAATTCGGAAAAGCGCGTATCGAGAAAGAGGGCTTCGCCGATAGGATCCGCGGCGGGTGTGGACTCGGATTCGGTAGGAGCGTCGGGCGCCTTCCCCGATGTTCCGCAGGCCTGAATCATGATTCCCGTCAGCAGCGCGGAAGTAAGCAAGGCGAGGGTCGTGAATAGATTTCGGCGCGTGGTTCGGCGTCTATTTTGGCGGGTACTTTTGTTCTTCATTGCTGGACTCCGGAAGTGTTCAGGTTGCGCAAGAAAGCGACGAGCTGCCAACGCTGCTGTTCGGGCAGGCCAGCCCAGATTGGCATCCCTTTGTAGGGCTCGCCGTTTTTCAGCAGCCAGGCGAGGTCGCCATCGGTTGCCTGCGCGATGCGGTCGCTCTTGAGGCTGGGCCGCGAGCTTTTGCCTTCGGCATTCTTGCCGTGGCATTTCGCGCAGTTGTTGCTGAAGAGATTGGCTCCCGCCGCGATGGCATTCGGGTCCCCGGCATAGGGATTGACGCGCGCGTGGTCGGCTGCCGGGACCTTCTTAAGCCAGGCACCGTCGGCTTTGGCGAAGCACATCCAAGACAAGGTGAGGAACGCCGAAACAACTAAGAGGCGGGCTTTCATTTTGACCTCCGGAACCAATCACGGATTTGGGAGATTTCGTAGGTGACGCCAAAGCGCCACAAGACACCGGCGGAGTTGTCGTTCAATCCGAACTCGGGTGAGAACTTGTAGGTGAAGCCCGATGGCGTGTTGAGGGCCACGGTCGGCGCGAGGTATTGTTCGGTTTTGGCGACGCCAAATCCGTCAGCTGTTCCCAGGCCGCCGAATAATTCTGCGCCGGCGGAGATATTCTGGCGGCAAAAGACACAGCGGTTTCCGCTCCCCGCGAGGGCCAGAGGCCGGGAAGCGGCGAGAGCGTAGCCGAACTCCCAGGGCTCGGATTCGTTCAGCGCCTTCTCGGCGATGAAGTTCTCGGAGACATTCCATCCCTTGAAGTTGCTGGAGAGGATGAGCTTAGTCTCGATCGAGCGCTCGACCTCTTTGACGAGCTGCGCATTGGGCACCTGGAGGATCGCAATGCTCCCGTTCCCGGTGATTTCGAGAAAGCTCTTGTCGGCTTTATTGACGTCTTCGTACTCGACGTAGAAGACGGGGTTGATCCAATATTCGTGAGGCAGAGGACGGAAGCGGCTTTCAAAGCGGAAGCCGGTGAAGACCGAAGAATCGTTGGCGGTCGATTGACCCTGGATGTAGGCCTCGGCGGTCCACCAGGCTTTGACGCCGTATTCGAACTCGATAGTTGGCGCGAAGAAGGCGTTGGCATTCTTCGGAGCGGCGGCGATGTTCTGGTTCTCGATCTCGAGGTTGCCGGGCTCCTCCATCATCGAGGAGTAAGTCACAAAATAGGGAGGCTCTTGCGCATGGGCCGACCTGGTCTGAAGCAAGAGGCAGACGAGGAAGACCAGAAGAGCAGGCCAGAGAACTCTTGGCCCTTTGGGGCGAGGCTTACGCAGGGACAAAACGGTCGAACCTCCAAGAAAAGCGCTGTATCCAGAAAGAAAGCAGGGTGGTTCGATATATACGACTTCTTCAGTCTGACTTAAGTGAGACTAATTGAGTCGTATTTATAGGTCAAGGCTGGACTTTGCTTTTCTTTGGCTTTTAATGAGGGTCAGGGAGCTGAAGGGGGGCTTTTCGGATCGAGAGAATGCCGACCGCGAGAAACTCCCGAAAGTCTGCATGCGTTCCACTTGAGGGTTCGCCGGGTGGCGGATGTCCTGTTTCCAGCGGCAGATGAAGTCTTAGGCGGGCGGTGTTATCCAACGGTTGTGAGTATGGTGATCGTAAAAAGTGCCACCAAGTTTCCATGGTGACCTGGCCGTTACAGCGAGAACCGGTGACCGCGGCAAGCTCTCTGAGAGAGTACGCCATTCTTACTGTCAGATAGCCGAATCGTCTTATTCCGTGGCCCATCTGTCCTCGATTCGAGGACAGATGGGCCGTCGAGTATTCAGGAACTTACTCAAAGGTCCAATTGAGAATTTGCTGGACGGCGGCCGATCCGCCGGTACCGGCGGTGAAGCCGACGTAGGCTGTATTGCCGCCCACGACTGCTGGGATGTTGACGACGAATGGATGGGCCCATTTCTTATTTGTCACCAAGTCGGTAATGGTCAGTGTGAGGGTCGACCCGCTATAGGTCATGTGAGCGTTCATGGCATCGCCGCTGTGCAGGTCGATGACGGTGTTGCTCAGATTGATCGCGGGCAGGGTCGGATTGGCGCCGTTGAAGTAAAGACCGGTCGAGTCAGACCCTTCGCCGGCATTGTCGAAGAGGTCGAACTTGATGGCGATGCTCTTATCGATGTGCCGATAACCCAGAGAGCCGCCGGGCGCGCCGAGTGCGGTTGGGCCATCACCCTGAATCGTGAACGTGAAGCCGTCCCCAGTCGCATTCGAAAGCTTGAAGTCGAAATCGGTGGTGAACGACTGCACATTCACAGGGGACACAAAGAAGGAGCTTCCCGCTTCATTGGGTTTGCCGTCGGTGAGATTCAGGATCGACCCAGAGATTGCCGCGCTGCCATTGGTGGAGACGCTGCTGCCGCCTGCGAAGCCGTTGGGGTTGTAAGGCACCTGCGCCGCCGAATAACTCCAGCTGAGAATGTCCTGGAGAGAGGCAGCTCCGCCCGTGCTCGCGGTGAAACCAACGTAGGCAGTGTCGCTGCCGATGGTTCCCGGAATGTCGAGGGTGAAGGAGTGCGACCAAGTGGCCTGGGTCACTAGGTCGGTGAGCATCAGGGTGAGAGTTGTCCCGTTATAAGTGAGGCGGGCATCCATCTGGTCGCGGCTATGAAGATCGATTCCGCTACCCGTGAGGTCGATAGTGCCAGCGCCAATGGGATCGGCTCCGTTGACGAATACGCCGGTAGAGTCGCTGGAGGTCTCGCCTTCATTCTGGAAGATGTCAAATTTGACCGCCACGCTGTGGTCAATTCCTCCATATCCCAGCGATCCTCCCCCAGTGCCGAGCGCGCTTGGGCCGTTGTTCTGGATTGTGAAGGTGAAGCCATCGGCGTCTGGATTGCCGATCACGAATTTGAAATCAGTCGTAAACGTATGGACATCGACGGGCGACTCATAGAAGACGCTGCTGATTTCGCCGCCTTCGCCGTCGGTTAGCCGCAACGTGTCCCCTAAGAGCGCAGCGTTGCCGTTGAATTGCAGCGCATCCTGGTCGTGGGAGAAGCCGGTGCTGAAGTTGAAGGGCTGATCGGGAGGAAGTACGTTGGTGCTCACGCCGGGCGCGCTCTCAAACTCGCTGGGCGTGTCAAGGTTTTTCATGCGATAGGCGCGGTAAGAGCCCTGGCTCAACTGGATCTGATAGTTGATCTGGCCGCCGAGGGTTGTCTCACTCAACTGCGTCTCGGTGTAGTTGTTCAAGAAACCGCTGTCGAAGCTGCCGTAGAGATTCCCGTCTCCCGGATCGAGCAACTGTGCTGCTCCGACCGCCGCAGAGTAAGAGCCAAGGTCGGCCGCCGTTTCGAGGTAGACTTTCCGATTCGGTTCATCGACCAGCAAGATCATGCCGCGGCTGTTTTGAGTGCCCGGGCATTTATCGTGGCGGGTGTTTCCGTCATCGAAAACCGTCATAAGCGAGAGGCCACTTCCAGCGTCCTGGAATTGAAAATCCGGGTCGTGCTGATGGGTAAACCAAGGAATGAGGTTCGGGTCGCCGCAGCTTCCGCTGGGCGGATTGTTCATTGTAAAGTCGCCGCCTGGCCCCATCCTCCAGATGACGTCGCCGTTGCCCCGGCCGTTGTCGTAGTTGATCTTGATGACCCAATCCTGACTGCGCTGAGAGAGGACGATATTGCCATCCGCCGTGCCCTGGGCGGCATTACTGTGCAACCAGTCCTGACCGACGGCCGCAGGGCAGCCGGCAGCCATTGCGCATACGTCCCCATCGGTCGCCATGCGATTGATGTCCTCGTGGGCGAACGAGTCCCATGCCCAAGTGAGCTGCAAATTCTTGTCGACAACCAGAATCATGTCGCCGACGATGTTGACCGGCTTGGAGGGTGTGCCGCCTTGGGCGGTAGTGGAGGAAATCGTCCTGTAACCAAGCAGGGCAATTTTGCCGTCCGGCAGGTTCCGGGCCTCGTGGGCATTGAAGAGAGAAATCTGGGGATAGCCTTTCGCGGCCAACTGCTCGTTCAATCTTGCAACATTGGTTCGCATCACCACATTGAGCGCCATGTCGTAGAGCACGACGTCGGTATTTGTGGGGTAGGCATAGAAGTATCCGCCGGTTTCCATTCGGACGATCCCGATACCGGCGGCGCCGTAGGTGCCGTACCAGATCACATTTCCCTGAAGGTCGGTCGCGTATGGGCCGGTCTGAAACAGGACCACGGGATACGCCGCGTCGTGCGCTGAGGGCGGTACGTTCACCACATAGCGTTTCGTCGGGAAGTCGGCGGCAAAAGGGCCGCTTTTGTATGACAAATCTGCGCCCGTGTTTACGAGGGTTGAGCCATCGTACTCTTCCCAGTGCATAAGGTATTGGGTCGACGGATACATGCCCGCGACATAGAAGTTTGCACTCCTGGATGAGCAGGCAGTGGGGCTGGTGGTCATCGAGACCTGGGAACTGGCGGGATGAAAGCGAACCAGCAGCTGATGTCCCGTTGCGCACGGCGGTCCACTGAACAAAGCGACTAAAGGATGAGACGTCGGATTGACCGCACCGGGGGCTAGCGGAGCGGTGACGTAGGGCAGCAGCTCAAAAGGAACGGCCTTGCTGGTAAATCTCACGTAGGGTTTCGTCGTGGTATCGCGGACTGCAACGCTGAACTTGTAGGATCCCTCGACGGTGTGCGGCACCCAGGTAAACGTAGCCACGGGGCTGAAGTCGCTGACGATCTGCGAGACACCATTAAGAGTGACACTGAAGCGATAGTCGTAGGTGTGGCCGCTCGCCGGGTTCGCTACTGCCGCCGTCCAGGTCACCGGCGTACCTACCATCTGCGGGCTCGCTACGCTGGACGCCAGGGTCACGGTTTGTCCCCGACCTGAGGAGGAAAACCCGAACATTACGAGACAGCCGAGCAGACCGACGCAGAGTTTGTGGAGCGCCATGCGGTTACCGCGCGAAGCTGCGACAGACGATGTATGCATATTTCCTCATCTCCAGATAAACGTTTACGCGCATTAGAGATCGCTCATGTCAAATGTATTCAGTGGGGAATACTGGTTGAGATAAGGCACCTTTACTCAGGAAAAAACTAAAGAATGACGACCGACATTCCCCGAAGAGTGAGTCCACTTTGTAAAGAGGACAAACAGTGGGGCGACCGAAACCTGGGTCATCGGCTACGCCGGGGAGTCTTACATCGGGTAAGACCGTTGTCAAGGTATTTTTCGGGCCGATATGGTTTCAGGTTTGGAGGAAACCATGAAGCCGTTAAGGCGCAATCGACAGAACAGCGCGTGCCGATAGGAATTGGGCAGGAACGAACGCTAGATGTTAATCCTTGACGCGCTTCTTGATCTCGATATTCAGGCGCTTGATCTTCTGGTTGAGGGTGGAGAGCGGAATGCGGAACTGCTCGGCGGTGTCGGTCTGGTTCCAGTGGCAGCGTTCGAGCTTGTCGATGATGATGCGGCGTTCGATATCTTCGAGGATGTCGAAGAGCGAGGCGTCGCCGTTCTGCTCGAGCAGGCTGGAGGAATAGCTGCGGCCGGTAAGGTGGCCGGGGAGCAGGTCGGAGCTGATGACCGGGCCGGAGGAAAGCACGACTCCGCGCTCGATGACGTTTTCGAGTTCGCGGACGTTGCCGGGCCAGTCATAGTCCAGCAGCGCGCGGATAGCGTCGGGCGCGAGGCGTGCGCAGCGGCAGCTCGTTCTCTTCGGAGAAGCGTTTGAGGAAGTGGGCGGCGAGCAGCGGAATGTCTTCGCGGCGCGCGCGGAGCGGCGGCATGTCGATCGAGATGACGTTGAGGCGGTAGTAGAGGTCTTCGCGGAAGCGGCCTTCGCGGACTGCCTGGCGCAGATCGACGTTGGTGGCGGCGATGATGCGCACGTCGACCTGGATCTCGTGGACGCCGCCGAGGTGCATGAAGCGCTTGTCCTGGATGACGCGCAGGATTTTGGCCTGCGTATCCATGCTCATGTTGCCGATCTCGTCGAGGAAGAGCGTGCCGCCGTTGGCGATTTCGAAATAGCCTTTCTTGGCGGCGATGGCCGAGGTGAAGGCGCCTTTGACGTGGCCGAAGAGCGTCGACTCGAGCAGGTCGGTCGGCATGGAGCCGGTGTTGACGGGGACGAAGTTCTTGTCGCGGCGCGGCGAGTTGGCGTGGAGCGCCTTGGCGATCAGCTCTTTGCCGGTGCCGCTTTCGCCGAGGATGAGAATCGTCGAGCGGCTGGGCGCGACCTGGGCGACGAGGTCGAAGATGCGCAGCATCGACTCGCTCTTGCCGACGATATTCTCGAAGTTGTAGCGCTGCTTGAGAGCGCGCTTGAGCTGGATGTTCTCTTCTTCGGCGCGGTAGCGCGCGATTGAGGCGCGAATGTCGGCGAGCAGCTTTTCGTTGTCCCAGGGCTTCTGGACGAAGTTCTGCGCGCCGGCGCGGATGGCGTCGACGACATTGTTGACCGTGCCGTAGGCGGTGATCATGATGACCGGCAGATCGGGGTAGCGCTCGCGAATCTGGCCGAGGACTTCGATGCCGTTCAAGCCGGGCAGCGCAAGATCGAGCAGGACAAGATCGTAGGAGCGCTGGCCGATAGTATTGAGTCCGGCCTCGCCGTCTGGCGCGGTGTCGACGGTATAGCCTTCGAGGCCGAGCAGGGTTTCGAGCGATTCGCGGATGCCGGCTTCATCATCGATGATCAGGATGCGGTAGGCGTTTTCGGTGGTCGTGGTGCTCGACTCTGGCGTCAGAGTCAGGGTTGCTTCAGACATTTACAGGTTTCCTTACTAACGGAAATTCCAGGTGGAAAGTGGTGCCGGCGCCGGCCTGGCTTTCGACGTCGATCTTGCCGGCGTGCTCCTGGATGATGCCGTAGGTCACCGCCAGTCCCAGGCCGGTGCCGCGGCGCTGGCCTTCGCGAGGCGCGCTCTTGGTGGTGAAGAACGGGTCATAGATGCGCTTGACGTGTTCGGGGGAGATGCCGGAGCCGGTGTCGGAGATGGAGACGCCGACGTGCCCATTGACCTCAGTCGCGACGCGCAGCGTGCCGCCTCCGGCCATGGCGTCCTTGGCGTTGAGGAAGAGATTCAGAAAGACCTGCTGCAGCTTGCCGGGATTGCCGAGGATGGGCGGCAAGCGCTGGCATCGAGCGCCGATTCGAGGCGCACATTCGAGGTCTTCAACTGGTGCTCGAGCAGGTTGAGCGTGTCGCGAATCACGGTGTTGACATCGATCTCGGTGAACGCCGTGCCGCTGGTGCGGGAGAAATTAAGCAGGCCGTTGACGATCTCCGAGGCGCGGAAAGTCTGCTGGGTGATCTTGTCGAGCAGCGGGCCGACGCGTTCGTCGCCGCGCACCTGCTTGGCCAGCATCTGCGCGTAAGAAGAGATGACGGCCAGGGGAGTATTGACTTCGTGCGCGACGCCGGCGGCGAGCAGGCCGATCGAGGAGAGCTTTTCCGCCTGCGTCAGCTGGGTCTCGAGCTCGACGCGGTCGGTGATGTCGTCGACCAGCACGATCCGGCCGACGGTCGTGAAGTCGCGCGAGACCAGCGGCGCGATGGCGATGTTGGCGGTGCGATGCTCGCCGGCGCGGGTCTCGATGCGGAACTTGTAGAGATTGTGCACTGCCTGCACTGATCCCTCTTCGCCCATTGCGCGGTGGAACTCGTCCACGAAGGACGGAGGGAAGACCTCGCTCAACTTGCGGCCAAGGGCTTCGGCGCGGGGCAGCGCGTAGAGCACTTCCATCTGCGCGTTCCAGCTCTCGATGCGCTCTTCGAGATCGACGGCGAGGATGCCGACGTTGATCGACTCGACGATGTTCTCGTTGAACTCCTTGAGCCGCTCATACTCCGAGGCCTTCTGCTGCGAGGCTGGCGTAGAGGCGGGCGTTCTGCAGGGCGATGCCGATGTAGCTGGCGAGCGACTCGAGCAGCTCGACATCTTCGCTCGAGAGGAAGTCGGCGTCGGTGGTGCGGCCCAGGCCGATGACGGCGATGGTGCGCTGCTGCAGGCGGCAGGGCAGGTAGTAGTTCAGATCGAGCGCGGCGACGGTGCGCTGCTGCGTCTCCGGCAGGTGCAGTGCATGCTGGGTGTTCTCGAGGAAGATGTGCGAGCCGGCGCCAGGCTGGTCGAAATCGAGAAAGCCCAGATCGAGGATGCCAGAGCTGAGGGCCCCGAGATCGGAGGCGCTGGCGAAGGCGTGCCCATTTTTCTTTGCGTTGACGGGTAAGGATTGCGGCAAGCCGTAGGCGGCGGCCAGGGTGTAGCCGCCGTGATCGTCCGAGAGGAAGACCGCAACCTGGGCGACCGATAGGGTCTGTGAGAGGCGGTTGACGATGGCGGTGAGCAAGCGCGTCGAGATCGGTTTGCGAGCTGAGTCCGCGGCCGAACTCGATCAGCGTCTGGCGGTAGTCGTAGCGCTTGCGGTCGAAGAGCTTGTCGATGCGTTCCTGGATGGTGCGCTTGAGGGGATCGAAGAGCAGCGCAGCGAGGATGATCGCGGTGATGAATCCGCCGGAACCAAAGGCCGGCAAACGCTTCTGGACGAGATCGCCGGCGATTGAGATCAGCAGGAAATAGAGTCCGACAACGGTCGCAGTCGCCAGCGTATAAGTGACGCCGCGCTTGAAGATGAGATCGACATCCATCAAGCGGTAGCGAATGATCGCCCAGCTGAAGGTAAGCGGCAGAATCACCAGCGAGATGCCGGCGAGCTTTTCAAAGATGCCGGGAACCGGCAGGTCGGCGAGATAAGGAACGATATATAGCAGCGTGAAGGGCGCGATCGCGAGGATTGTGCCGCGGGTGAGCCACTTGAGTTGCTGGCGGCGAAGCGGCAGATCGGTCCGCAGGTAACTGATGTAGAAAATGATGCTCGCGAGCACCCAGCAGGTAGCAAGATACGCGTAGGCGAACTTGTTGAGCCGGTCGTCAAGCAGCGCGGTCGCCGACCAGAAGTTGATCGCCATGACGCGCAGCCCGACGATGACAAGAGCCGGCAGATAGGTGAGCGCAATCAGCCAGCGGCGAATGCCGACGATGCGGCGATCATCGGGAGTATCGAGGGGAAAGGCGAGCGCGAAATGGAGAAAGAGCGCCGGCTGCAGGGCGGTCGCCGCAACATTGCCCCAATAGATGACCCAGTCGAAATCCGTGAACCGGTCGGTGTATTTAAAGGAATAGAGGACGAACGACGCCAGGCAGAAAAGATAGAAGTGGGTGGAGCGGGGCGCGGTCCAGCGGCGGAAGAGGACATAGAGCCCGATCCCGAGATAGACCAGCGCGATAAGGCGGAAGCCCTGGTTCAGGCTGTGGTCGGCCGCATCGAGAATGACTGGGTATTCAACACGTATGCCACCCCGCTCGATGGTGTAGGTCGCCGTTCCGTAAGGTTTGGTGCGAAACATCTCCCGATTGAGGCTGGCTACATGCTTCGTAGGGTGCCCGTTGGCTTCGACGAGCACATCGCCGACTGTGATGCCGGCTTTCTGGCCGGGGCCGCCGGGCAGCACACGGTGGGCGCGAAGGCCCCCGTCGCCCTCAAACCACGTCACTCCATCGATCGGGGTCTGCTCTTTCGTCTCCTGCGAGAGGTTGATCCCGGCGAAAACAATCGCGGCCAAAGTGAAAAAGGCCAGCAGAACAACCGAGACTCGAGTTTGGAAAGACTTCCCCATACGCACTGGACGCGGAGCGACCTCACCGATACTGCAACTGGACTGCCATGCCTTCGGGAGGGCCGCGCGGAGCCTTCTTTGCTGAGTATAGCTCTCATTTTGGGGCAGATACGCGCATTTCCCGCAGCCGCTGACTCAGGAGGAGGGAATTGGCGATCGTAGCCCAAAGGCCTAGTACCGGAGATCATAGGATACATTCCATTTTTCATAGGCGCATGGATGGCGAAGCCTGCGTAAAATCGTCTCGGAGATGATTGCGCGATGGCGGATTCCCTGGCCGTACCCTATTGGATCGATACTGACGGATTGGTGGCGGGGGTGGAGTCTGCTCCGCCGCGGATGGCGGTGGTGCCTTGTCCGGAGGGTGGGCGGCATCTGGGGGCGGTGTTGCGGGCGCTGCGGGAGCAGGGAATTGAGAGCCTGGTTTCGCTGCTGAGCGACGAGGAAGTGAAGGTATTGCGGCTGGAGGAGGAAGCGCGACTCTGCCGGGAGATTGGGATTGGGTTTCGGTGGTTTCCGGTGAAGGACCATTCGATTCCCGAGTCAATGGAGGAGTTTCGCGCGCTGGTCGAGGAGCTGCAGCGGGACCTTCGCGAGGGCAAAGGTGTTGGAGCCCATTGCTACGCGGGAATTGGGCGGTCTTGCATGCTGATGGCGGGTTTGCTGTGCGCGGAGGGTCTTAGCGCGGACGAGGCGTTTGCGCGGTTGAGCGCTGCTCGTGGATTCACGGTTCCTGACACCTGGCTGCAGGCGCAGTGGGTTGGTCATTTTTCGGAGTTGCTGGAAAAGGGCTCCGGCCCGATCTGAAATGGGGCTTCGCCGAAAGCGTGGGGTCTGAGGCTCAATCTGAGCGGGCCTTCCGCCGATATTGGGAGCATCGGGTTGCCGATGCCGCCGGGGTTTGGCTGGCGCCGCGCTCCGACATCGGGAGGCAGGCGTGAAGACAGAGGCTACGATCGAACGGGCTCACGCGGGCAGCGAGGGCCAATCCTTAGCCAACCAAGCTTCTGCGGGGCAATCCACAGCCGGACAATCTCTGGGCGCGCAGGAACGGCGGAAGACGCCGCGCTTTCCCTGTGAGGGGACGGGCGAGGTGATCGTGCTGGGCGGCGCGCTGCGGTTCACCGGGGTGGTGCGCGACCTGAGCGCTTCCGGCTGCTGCCTGACGACCGAGGTGATGTTCACGCTGGAGCGGGGAACGCAGGTCGAGGTGACGCTGGTGGTGAATCGCGTCCACTTCCGGGTGTCTGCTGGGGTGCGATCGAACAGCAAGGCTCGCGGGGTGGGACTCGAGTTTATGCATGTGTCGTCGCGGTGCGCGCGGCTGATCCAGGACCTGATCGCGGAGCTGACGGCGAAAGGGGAACGGGAGCGGGCGGAGGCCTAAGTTTGGCTCTGGCTTTTGCCTGCTTTGACAAAGGCTTGCCTCTGACGGGCGGGCCTTCGTTTTAGGAGGGGTCCCCCTCCCCCTCCTATTTTTGGCTTAGTTCTTTGTTTTCAATGGCTTGGAAAAAAAATTGGCTAAGTTCTTTGTTTTCAATGGTTGGATCATAATTCTCTTTTCTGAGAGTTTTGCAGCAACGAGAAAGGGCGGCCAGCGGCCGCCCCTTCTTTACCTCTATTTCCAGAATACCAAATTGGACCCTTTCACTACGCCAAACTTGCCCGGCTTTTTTCCCAATGAAATGAGCAGTTTGCGAAGTATTTTCGGCTACGCGTCTTGACAAATTCTTAAGACGGCAAAATCGGCACTAGGGATGGGTTGGCGCTGAAGGCTCCGGCCATGCGGGAGCGTGTTTGTCTTTGGCCCAGAGGATGTAGTCGAGGGTGGGCGGCTGGGCTCCGTTTTCGCGGAGGCGGGTGAGGCACTGTCCGCGATGGTTCTGGCTGTGCATGAAGACCTGGGTGAGTCCTTCGGCGAGGGTGGGGTGGAAGTTCAGGACGGGCAGCTCGGATTTGCGCTCGAGGTCGGCTTCGGTCAGGTTGGTCACGAAGGCCAACAGCTCTTCGTGGGTTGCGCGATAGAGCTGGACCAGTTGGTCGAAACTTTCGCGTCGCTGGGATTCCTTTTCCTTGTCGAATGGCCGGCCAACCATGCGGGCGGGGTAGAGTCGCTGCACCATGACGATGTGGTGGAGGGTTTTGAGGATTTGTTCGTCGTGGAGGGAGTTCGGGTGGGACTGGACGGCGGTGAGGAGGGTGGCGTCCGCCCAGGCTTGGTGGTGGGTTAGGGATGTTAGGAGGGTGAGCATTTGGAGAATGATAGCTCTGGGAGCCGTCGATTCCCGAAAGAAGACCACAAGGCCCGAGTTTATTGCCAGTCTTCCATAAGTAGCTTTTCGATATTCTTTCGCCCGGTTTTAGCGTCTTTCTCGATTACGATGAACTGGACGAGCACGAACAGATTTGGATTGAAGGCAGGCAACTGGTGAGAAGAAGCGCCGCAGTAAACGGAGATTTGTATGATCGCGCCCGTTCGGTCGACAAGCCCTATTTGGAAGTGCACAGCAACGCGAAGGTATCGTTCCGACTACCCCTCAATGACAACACCCCCGAAGCGCTGGAGGCTTTTCGCGAGGCTAACAAGCATTTTCGGACTGTTCCATGGCCGTCTCCGTTCGACAAGACGACCCATAGGCTCAGGCTAGGGGACGCCCGAGACCTCTCTTGGATCCCGGACGAGTCCGTACATCTGATAGTTACGTCTCCTCCTTACTGGAACCTCAAGGAGTATGCGCGCGGCAACAAATCCCAACTTGGCGACATTGCAGACTACGAGTTGTTCCTGTCGGAGTTGGATAAGGTCTGGAAACATTGTGCTCGGGTCTTAGTTCCAGGCGGCAGAATATGCTGTGTTGTCGGTGACGTTTGCGTGCCGAGAAAGAAGGCCGGCCGCCATTACGTGATGCCACTGCACGCGGATATACAGGTTCGCTCGAGAGAAATCGGACTCGATTGCCTGACGCCAATCCTCTGGCAAAAGATCGCGAATGGCGCAACAGAGGCAGAGGGAAACGGAGCTGGTTTCTACGGAAAGCCCTATCAACCAGGTTCCATCGTAAAAAATGATACGGAGTATATCCTGATGCTGCGGAAAGGCGGCGGTTATCGCTCTGTGCAGCCGTTGCAGAAGGCGCTTTCGATGCTCACGAAGGAGGAAATGCAGGGGTGGCTCCGGTCTTGCTGGACGGATCTCCCCGGCGCCTCAACCACAAAGAGTAAGCATCCGGCCCCCTATCCCGTTGAAGTGGCCGAGCGCCTCATCAGGCTGTTTTCGTTTGCCGGCGATATCATTCTTGACCCGTTTGTTGGTACGGCGTCGACGACCGCCGCAGCGATAAGGGCCGGTAGAAATTCGATTGGGGTGGAGATAGAGCCGAGCTATCTGGAGGGGGCGCGGCACAAGATGGATGCTGTAGCACGAGTGGGACGGATGGCGGGAGCGACCCGGGCCGAGGTTATCGTTGGCTGATTACCGGTTGCTCATGGAGTTTAGACGCCTTTTCGATGGCGTGAAGTACGAGCATCGGCGATCGAACCTTGGCGACTTCGTCGCGATGCATCTTTACGAAGACTTGATGACGGTGAAGAAGTCGGAGAAATATCAAATCTCAGTATCGAACATGTCGAGCGTTCTAAATGCTCAAAATAAGCGGAAGGGTATCGAAGTGCGTCGGGGCGACGGAACATTTGGCGAACTGATCGTAGGTGAAGAGCCAGTTGTCGACCCTGGCTACAAGGTTGGTAGAGGCCCGGTCGCAACCGTCGAGATTGGCGTCGAAGTGAAGATTCTGGCGAAGGCCATGATCAAACAGATTGATCGCGTGCAGAGTGATCTTGCTCATCAGGCCCAGCAGTTCAGGCACCGAGCCGGCTCAAGCCAGCCCATCTGCATTGGCATCGTCGGGATCAATTACGCCGACGTGACCACGAGCTATCAGCGGCAAAATCGCAGCTATCGAACCGACGGCGGGAAGTATAAACACCCAATTCAGGAGGCCGAACAGGCGCGGCATCGTTTGGCGGCGGTCAGGGATAAATACGATGAGTTTCTAATTTTGAAGTATCGCGCACGAAACGAGCCACCATATTCATTCGAGTGGGTGAATCAGAAAGACACGGCGATGGATTATGGTGCAGCCCTCATTCGAATCAGTAACGAGTATCAACGGCGTTTCTAGATGTCTATTCCGGCTCGGAGAGTGTATGCTTTCGCCTGAGAACTTCGAAACCGAGAGCGTTGTTATTTCAGCGCCGCGCGGCCGGGCGAGTTTTGGGAAGCTTTTGGATTGGTGGAGGCGGAACGGCGTTCGCTGGTCATTGAAGATGGCGGGAGACCGAAGGCGGTCCTGCTCAGCTTGCGGAATTATGTGAGGCTGGCTGCTCCGGAGCCTGAGGTCTTGAAGATTATTGGCGAGGAGTAGAGGAAGAAGGGCACGAACAAATTGAGTTCGCGCGAAGTTGATGCTCTCGTTCAGGATGACCGGTTGGCAATAAGAAGCACTGATGCTCCCGCTGGAGTTTGGTTGCGCCTTCGGCGCGGCTTTGAACAAACCGCAGGTCCTTCGGCTTCGCCTCAGGATGACATTTGTGGGAGGGGTGCGTTTGCTATCCCACTCAAGCCGAAAAAGGCTTGAATGGGGCACCCCGGCAATTGTGTAAGGGCCCGGGCCTAAAGGCCTCCTTGTTGCCTCGGTTTTTTCGTGAGGCTGAGCCCCACGCTTCCACCGGAATCTGGTGCGCCTTCCCACCCCAGCGACGAAGACCTGTCGCCGGGGGCCCGGCCTTCGGCGCGGCTTGATTCAAACCGCAGGTCCTTCGCTGCGCTCAGGATGACATTTGTTAGATAAACGGCGGTAGTGGATGCCTTGGCGATTCGGCCGACGCCTTTGATCCCCCCACATCTGGCGTGCTCCGCCCGCTCAGATATGGGGCACCCGTTTACGTGGCGATGCGATCGTCGCCAACCGCAGGTCCTTCGGCTTCGCCTCAGGATGACATTTGTGGGAGGGTGCATTTGCTATCCCACTCAAGCCAAAGAAGGCTTGAATGGGGCACCGTCTACGTGGTCGTGCGGGACATCGTCAAAACTGCAATTTCTTCGCTGCGCTCAGGATGACATTTGTTCTGATAAATGTCGTTGTTTGGTGTCCGGCGATTGTGTAAGGGCCCGGGCCTAAAGGCCTCCTTGTTGGTTGGTTTTGTCGTGGGGCTGAAGCCCCACGCTTCCACCGGAATCTGGTGCGCCTTCCCACCCCAGCGACGAAGACCTGTCGCCGGGGGCCCGGCCTTCGGCGCGGCTTGATTCGAACCGCAGATCCTTCGCTGCGCTCCAGGATGAGATTTGTTAGATAAACGGCGGTGGTGGATGCCTTGGCGATTCGGCCGACGCCTTTGATCCCTCCCACATCTGGCGTGCTGCGCCCGCTCAGATATGGGGCACCCGTTTACGTGGCGATGCGATCGTCGCCAACCGCAGGTCCTTCGGCTTCGCCTCAGGATGACATTTGTGGGAGGGGGAGCACACTGCAGGTCCTTCGACTCGCGCTGCGCGCTCGCTCAGGATGACCAAAATAATTTCTCAGGCCTACGGCTATTTCGCGTGGTGGTAGAAGCTTTCCATTTGTGCTTCGTTGCGGATGATGGAGAAGGTTGCTGGGTGGGTGGCGAGTTGGGGTTGGCTGAAGACGACGACTCCGTCTTTGGGGCAGATTTTTTGGCAGGGGATTTCGATGAGGTGGAGGGGGTTCTTTTTGGAGCCTTCGTGGCGGGCGCGGGACTTTTAGCCACTTCTTGAGTTTGGCGAAGGTGGGTGGGTGTTCGGTTTTGCGGAGGCGCTTCTGGCAGCGGCGGCAGGCGAGGATGAGGTTGGTGTCCCAGGGGGTTGGGTGGGTTTTGTTCATTGATTGGTGAGATGCGGATGCGCCTTCGGCGCGACATTTAGACAAACCGCAGGTCCTTCCCCTTCGCTACGCTCAGGGTCAGGATGACAATCCTAAGTCTGGAGATTTGGTCTGCCCACCCTTCCGCACAGTGCGCGGAAGGATGGGGCACCCATTTTTGTGGCTGACGGAACGAACTGCAGGTTCTTCGGCTTTGCCTCAGGATGACAAATCTAGTTATGTGGCTTTTGAAGGGGCTGTGCCGGTCCTTCGACTGCGCTCCACTGCGTTACGCTTCGCTCAGGATGACCATGCTCATTGTTGGATGTTGGAGCGAACTGCGGGGTCCTTCGACTCGCGCTGCGCTTCGGTCGGGATGACAAATGTTAAAGGGGGTTCGAACCTCGGCGGTTGTGCAGGTTCCTTCGGCTTCGCTCAGGACAGGCTCTTCGACTGCGCTCCACTGCGTTGCGCTTCGCTCAGGATGACGAGGTAGGTTGTGTCACGGGGCGAGGCTTCCGTTGAAGGTTTTGCAGGAGCTGACGGTTCCGGTGGTGAGGCCGCGGCGGAACCAGTCGGTGCGTTCGGCGCTGGAGCCGTGGGTCCAGTTTTCGGGGCTTACGGCGCGGCCGCTCATTTTCTGGAGGTGGTCGTCGCCGACGGCGGCTGCGGCGCGGAGGGCTCCGGCGATGTCGTTTTCGTGGACGATGTTGCGTTGGGTGGTGGAGTGTCCCCAGATGCCGGCGAAGCAGTCGGCCTGGAGCTCGAGGTCGACGGAGAGGTGGTTGCCTGCGCGCGGGTCTTGCTGGGAGAGACGGCGCATTTTGCCCTCGATGCCGGCGAGCTTTTGGATGTGGTGGCCGAGTTCGTGGGCGAGGACGTAGGCCTGGGCGAAGTCGCCGGAGTCTCCGCCCATGCGCTTGAGGTCTTCCCAGAAGCCGAGGTCGATGTAGATCTTTTCGTCGGCGGGGCAATAGAAGGGGCCGGTGGCGGCCTGGGCGGTTCCGCAGCCGGAGTAGGTGGCGTTGCGGTAGAGGACGAGCTTGGCGTGGCGGTATTGGAGGCCTTCGGAGGCGAAGATCTGCGACCAGGTCTTTTGCGCGTCGTCGAGGACGAAGCTGACGAGCTGGGCCTGGCGATCTTCTGTGGGGCTGGGGGTGCGGGCGGTTTCGGAGGGTGGGGCGATGTGGGCGCTGCCTCCTCCGCCGGAGAGGAAGGCGCCGATGTAGTTCTTGCCGGTGACGAGGCTGATGACGAGCAGGATGAGGATGCCGATGATGCCGATGGGGCCGCCGCCGAAGCCGCCTCCACCGCCGCCGGAGGAGCTGCGGCGATCTTCTACATCGGAACTTTGTCCCCCTGGTGTCCAGTCCATGGTGGCCTCCGGTTCTACCTTAATACTTTCAGCCGGGGCCCAGATAAGTTCGAGGGAATTTGCTGTAGCCTTATTGCAAGGGAAATCCCATGGAGCAGCTCGACCGGATCACGCAGCAACCTGAAGTTATGGGCGGTCGTGCGTGCATTCGCGGCATGCGGGTGACCGTCGGGATGATCGTCGGGATGATCGGAAGCGGTCATACGATTGAGGAACTGCTTGCCGATTATCCGTACCTAGAGCGCGAAGATATTTTGCAAGCGCTGCGCTATGCGGCGTGGCGAGCCGAGGAACGGGAGATTGTCCTGGCGAGCGCATGAAGCTGCTTGTCGACATGAACCTGTCGCCACGATGGGTGCAAAGACTCCAGGCAGCAGGAATTGAAGCGATTCACTGGTCAAATGTGGGAAGAGCAAACGCTCCGGATACGGAGATCATGGCCTTTGCCTCTCAGTTTGGCTTTGTAGTCCTGACGCAAGACCTGGACTTCAGTGCGATGCTCGCTTCCACTAACGAAAGCAGACCGAGTGTAGCGCAAATCCGCTCCGCGGAAGTCAGTCCTGAACTCATTGGAATTCAGGTCGTAACGGCCCTGCTTCAGGTAGCTCCTGATCTTGAGACAGGCGCGTTGCTCACCATCGATCCAACCCGAAGCCGGGTGCGTTTGCTGCCCTTCCGAACGAAAGATTGATTAACGCTGGCCTATCGGGACGTAGGGGGCTGGGTATTCGGGGCCGATGTATTCGGCCCTTGGTCGGATCAGGCGGTTGTCGTCGAGTTGTTCGATGACGTGGGCGGCCCATCCGGCGATTCGGCTTACGGCGAAGATTGGGGTGAAGAGGTCGATGTCGATCCCTAGCGTCGTGTAGGTCGAGGCGGAGTAGAAGTCGACGTTGGCGTTGAGCTTCTTTTCCTTCTTGACGTAGAGCTCAATGGCGCGGGACATGTTGTACCACTTGGCGTCGCCTTTGGAGTTGCCGAGGTCTTCGGACATCTTGCGGAGGTGGGTGGCGCGGGGGTCTTCGGTCTTGTAGACGCGGTGGCCGCAGCCGGGCACCTTCTCTTTGCGGGCGAGCATGGCTGGCGACGAATTCGAGGCGTATTCGACGGGGTCTTTGCCCTTCTCGGCGGCTTCTTTGTCGGCGGCGTAGAGGAGGCGCATGACATTCTCGTTGGCTCCGCCATGGAGAGGGCCTTTGAGGGCGCCGATGGCGCCGGTGATGGCGGAGTGGACGTCGGAGAGAGTGGCGGCGATGACGCGGGCGGCGAAGGTGGAGGCGTTGAGCTCGTGGTCGGCGTGGAGGATGAGGGCGACGTCGAGGGTGCGGGTGGCGGTCTCGGAGGGCTTTTCGCCGGTGAGCATCCAGACGAAGTTGCCGGCGTGGGAGAGCGAGGGGTCGGGCTTGGGGAGGTCGAGGCCCTTGCGGATTCGATCGTAATAGGCGACGATCATCGCGATCTGGGCGGTCAGGGCGAAAGACTTGCGGATATTGGATTCGCGGTCGACGGCTTTTTCGTCGGGATCGTAGAAGCTGAGCGCGGAGACGGCGGTGCGGAGGACCTCCATCGGCGTGGCCGATTTGGGGGCGTTGCGCATGAGTTCGATAATGTCTGGGTCGAGCGTGCGGGCTTCGGCGAGGCGTTTGGTGAAGTCGGCGAGTTCGGTTTTGGTAGGAAGGGTGCCGAACCAGAGCAGGTAGGCGGTCTCCTCAAAGGTGGAGTTGGGCGCGAGCTCGTGGATGTCGATGCCGCGGTAGGCGAGCACGCCGGCTTCGCCGTCGATCCAGCAGATGCCGGAGTTTGCCGCGACAATTCCTTCGAGTCCCTTACCCGCTACCTTGACTGGGGCCGCCGTTGCCATGCGTGGTTTTCTCCCTTGATGGTGTAAATATTGCCGTCGCAATGGGCGGTCATCTCTTTTAGAGTCGACAACCTAATGGAAAGACTTGAATTGTGCCGCGAAAGTCTCGCGTGGGCGTACCGTTGCGAACAATCGTCCGATGTTTGATTTATAGCGCAGCGGTTGAGCGATTGTCACTTGAGGGTGGGACGATGCGGTCGAGTGGACGGTCAATTGCTTGGACATTTCGCTTGGGCGCGAACGGGGCGATGTCGATGGCCGGGGTTTCGCCGCGGATGAGCTGGGAGAGCACGCGAGCGGTTCCGGGTGCGAGGAGGATTCCGTTGCGGAAGTGTCCGGTGGCGATCCAACAATTTCGGTTAGACGTTGGGCCGATGAGCGGCAGTTCGTCGGAGGAGCCGGGACGGAGGCCGGCCCAGCTTTCGAGGATCTCGGCTTCGGCGATGGGGGGCAAGATTTCGGCGGCGGCTTTGAGCAGGGCAGCGATGGCGTGGGGTTCGACGGTCTTGTCGAATCCGGCGCGCTCGACGGTGGCGCCGATGGTGATGCGGCCGTCTCCTCGGGGGACGAGATAGATTTCGGGAGTGCGGAGGACGTGGTTGAGGGTTGCTGTGCCGCGGAGGCGGACGGTGGTCATCTGGCCTTTGGCGGGGGCGATGCGGGGATGGCCTGACGGGAGACGACCGAGGGCAGGGGACTCGGCCCATGCTCCGGCGCAGTTGACGAAGTGGGTTGCGGCGATTGCGGTGGTTGGCGTTTGGACGACGATGCGGGTGGTTTCGGCATCTATGGAGAGGACGGGCGAGTCTTCGACGAGCTTGACTCCCGCAGCGATAGCGGCTGCGGGAAGAGCGGCGCAGAGGTCTCGGGGATCGAGGCTGAGTTCTTCGATGAGGCGGAAGTGTTCGTATTGAAGTGCGAAAGCAGGTACGAGGGTTTGGAGTTCGGAGCGGGTGAGCTTGCGGGAGCTGCTCGATTCGGCGGCATGATCAGCGGTTACGGCCTGGATGGTGGCTTTGGTGCGCAGCGGAACTTTTTTGCCGGAGAGCTGTTCTATCAAGGCGAGGAAGTCTGGATAGAGCGCGAGGCTGAGGTTAGCAAGAGCGGCAAGTTGCCGAGGGTTTTCGGGATCGCTAGCAGCCAACATACCGGCTGCGGCCCAGGAAGATTCAGACATCGCACTGCCGCGCTCAAGGACGGTGACACTGAGTCCTTGAGAGGCGAGATCGAGGGCCAGCGATAGTCCAATGATGCCTGCGCCGGCGATCACAACACCTGTAGTTTCCACTCGTGTATTTTATGATGCGCGAATTGATGACGGGGCGGCACGGGACTTTAGCGTACAGTTGCCGTCTATGAGGGATAGAGTTTACTTGGCAGGTATTTTGATTGATGAATAAGAAAGGAAACGATATCGATGGCTGATTCGCTGGACGAACCGGTAGGAGAACGAAATTATTCTGGGGCCTTTCTGGCGATGGTGGTGGTGGCCCTGCTGGCTGCGATCGGAGGACTGATCTGGAGCTATACACTCTCGACGCGGCTGACGAAGTCTGAGACTGCGCTCACTGCGGCGCAGGCGCAGAATGAAAAACTGAGCGCGGCGCTCGACCAGACCAATGCCGAGTTGAAGGTGGAGACGCAGGAGCTGGGCAAGTCGCTGGGGATGACGCAGAAGCAACTTGAGACCCGCGCGGCCGATCTAGTGCGTCAGCAACAGGCCTCCGCGAGGAAGCTGGAGAGCGAGCAGAAAGCCGCGAGCGAAGCAGCGACGGCGCAGATCGGAGCGGTTTCGAGCCAGGTGTCGAGCGTGCAGACCGACGTGGGTGGCGTGAAGACCGACGTTGCGGCGACGAAGACTGAGTTGAAATCGGCCGAAGCGCAGATGCAGAGCATGAAGGGGGATCTTGGCCTGCAGAGCGGTTTGATCGCGACCAACCACAGCGAGCTGGAAATCCTGAAGCATAAGGGCGACCGGAACTATTACGAGTTCACGCTGAACAAGCAAAAGAACCCGCAGCCGGTTTCGACGGTGAGCCTGGTGTTGAAAAACGCCAACCCGAAGAAGAACCAGTACACGCTGGTGGTGGTCGCCGACGACAAGCAGATCGAGAAGAAGAACAAGGACACGAACGAACCGGTGCAGTTCTATACCGGCAAGGACAACATGCTTTTTGAGCTGGTCGTGAACACGGTGAACAAGAACCAGGTGATTGGGTATATTTCGACTCCGAAAAATGCGCCCGCTCCGGTTACGCCGTAGGTTTTTCTCTCGGCTTTCGATACGTCATCACTTTGCTCCGGACGGAGTGTAGCAATCCGGAGCAAGGTGAAGTGGGACACGTAAGAAATCCCCTATGCGTTATGGACTTGCCTTGTAGCCGCGTCCATAATGAAAGCTCCATGGAAAATACCGTCGAACAAACGGGGCTCGAGGTCCTCGACCTGCGGTGTGATGCTGCGTTTGCGACGCGGAGTCTGCATGTGCGCGACATCGGGACGCAGATGACTGGGTTGCAGCGTCTCTCCTGCGCGTTGCTGGAGCGACCGGAGACGATCCTGCAGGAGCTGGTTGATGCCGCGGTCGATCTCTGCGGCGCGGACAGCGCGGGAATCAGTATCGAGAGAGAAGACGGAAGCGCGCAGGAGTACTACCACTGGATCGCTACCGCCGGCGCGTATTCAGGTTTCCTGGATGCGATCTTGCCGCAGTATCCGAGCGCTTGCGGCGTTTGCCTGGAGCGGGGACATGCGCAGCACTTCACGGTCACGAAGAGATTCTTCGACATTCTTGGCGTTGAAGCGCCGCTGGTCACGGACGGCATCCTGCTTCCGTGGAAGACCGAAGACACCCGCGGCACGATTTTTGTAATGGCCCATGGCCGAACGGAAGCCTTTGACGAGAATGACGCGCGGCTGATGACCATGCTGGCCGACTTCGCGGCGATGGGCTTTAAGCAACAGAAGCAGCAAGCGCGGCTGATGGAACAAGCGCGTATCGCGGCTGCGGCGAAGTTGGCGAACGAACTTGCGCATGAAATCAACAATCCATTGCAAAGCATGACCAATGCCGCGTACCTGCTAGCCGAGGGCGGCGCGGAACTCGACCGGAAGGCGTTGGGACAAGACCTGTCGAAGGAGATCCGCCGTCTTTCGGGCATTGTCAAAACGATGCTGGCTTTGCCCTTCGAATCTGTGGGCTCGAGCGAGTTGCGAGATCGACAGGCGGGTCATTTGCCGGGCCGTAGCAACTGATTCTTCGACTGCGGTGGCTCTCTTCGGTTCTCCCATTTGAGATTATCTTGAACCCAGCGGTCAGCGGAGGCCCGACTATTAGGGCACCTTCTCCGGAGATGCCGGACCGGTCGGCGACTCCGGGACGGCCGCCCCATCCCCTCGCGGGTCGGAGGCTCCAAAGTTCATCCCGGTCGCGCTGTCGTGTTCAACAACATTGCCTCGGCCCATGTTTGCCGAGTACTCCTTGCGAACGTCGAAGACGTGTCCCATTTTCGTAAGCTCATCGATTGTCGATGGGCTTACACGGGATTCGATCAGCAGGTTGCAACCCAGTGTCTGCGTAACCGTAAAGCGGGCCTCTTCGAGCGCGGCCTGGATGTTCATTCCGTAGTCGACAATGTTCGAGACGAACTGGGCGTGCGCGAGGGGTTGATTCATGCCGCCCATGATGCCGAAGCCGATGTGCTGATCGCCCTTCTGCATGAATGCGGGGATGATGGTGTGGAAGGGCCGTTTATGGCCAAGCAGCGCGTTCGGCGATTTGGGGTCCGTGGAGAAGCCGCGTCCGCGGTTATGAAGCAGAAATCCCATGCCCTGCACCGTAATGCCAGAGCCGAAGGAAGCGGAATTACTTTGAATCATGGAAAGGACATTGCCTTCACGATCGACTACCGTGAAATAAGTCGTGTCGCTCCTGGAAAGAGCTGCAGGAGCTACCTTGCAGTTCGCGCGGGCCGGATCGATGAGCTGCGCGCGCTTTGCCGCGAAAGCTTTGGATAGCAACTCGTCCGAGGGGATCTTTCCGAAGTGCGGATCGCCGTCATATGCCTTGACATCGGCGTAGGCAAGCTTCATCGCCTCGATACGTGTGTGGAGTTCGCCCGGGCTCAAGGGCCCGGCGGGATCGGCTTTGGATTGCTCCATGATGTTGAGCATCTCGAGCGCGGCCATGCCGTCGCCGTTGGGCGGAAGTTCGTAGACGTTCCACCCTCGGTAAGTAACAAAGATCGGCTCGACCCATTCGGCGGAATAGTCCGCGAGGTCGGCGGCAGTCATAGTCCCGCCAAGATCCGAAGAGGTCTTAAGAATTGCCTTGGCGATTGCGCCTTTGTAGTAAGCGGACTCGCCTTCGCTGGCGATCAACGTGAGCGCGTGGGCGAGGTCGGGGTTGCGGAAGAGCTGACCCCGGTCGGGAGCCTGGTCTTTGGGAAGGAAGACGCGCCGGCTCTCGGGATTCGTCATCAGGCCCGCGGCTGCCCTGCTTCCAGTAGTCGTCCATGATCTCCGAGACGGCGAAGCCTTGGCTGGCAAAGGAGATGGCGGGCTGGAAGAGGTCGCGCCACGGCAGTTTGCCGTAGCGGTCGTGAAGCTTGGTCCATCCATCGACCACCCCAGGGACGGTAACAGAATCGATCCCACCGCCAGGCACCTCGCTCAGGCCTTTGCTTTTCAAGTATTCGATGGTGAGGCCTTGGGGAGCCCAGCCGCTGGCGTTGAGCCCGGTGAGCTTGCCAGTCTTCGCGTCGTAGTAGATGGCGAAGAGATCGCCGCCAACGCCGTTCATCATCGGCTCCATGACTCCCAGCACCGCATTCGCCGCGATACCGGCATCAATGGCGGAACCGCCGCGCTCGAGTATGCGAGCACCAGCCTGGGAGGCGGCGACTTCGCTCGTCGCAACGATCCCGAAAGGTGTGGAAACGACCGACCGTCCGTAAGAGCGATCCTGTGCCACGAGACGCATCGAGAAGGTCAGTAGGATTAGAGCCGCAAGAAATCGAAGCGACGTCATAGAGGTCCTTCTGTGGGTTCCAATGCAACAGCATGATTCTTCTGCCGTGCACTTCAATACGAATGGTGGCCCAGTATAGCAGTAGGGCAGAGGTAGTCCCGTGTACCGGGCGGCTCAAGCTGAGCGAAATCGCCGAGTCGCTCAGTGAAGGCGACGACTATTGCGGCGCCAGCAGCACGACATCTTTCCGGTGGGTGAAGGACAGGGTTACTTCGAGCGATTGGCGCTGGTCCCACTGTTCTTTGGTGATGGGATAGTTGAAGACGAGCTGCCCCTCGGCGGTTGCGCCGGCGGGGATGGTGATGTCGCGAAGCAACTGCTGCTGCTTCATCGGCGCGAGTGCGGGGTAGGCGACGAAGACGCGGTTGAAGTCCACTGTGCCTGCGGCGATGCTGCGATCTTCTTCGGTAGGCAGCTTGAGCAGCGCCGACATATCGGCCAGGAAAACTGGACCCTCGCTCTGGTTGTGCAGGCGAACGTCGGCGATGACGATGATCTCGTCGAATTTGGTTTCGACCGGGGCGATCGACTGGGTGGCGAACTGATTGGCCTTCGATTCACGGTGGATGGGATAGGCGGTGAGGTGCAGGATTTCGCCGGCGACTACCGGGGGTTTTTCGTTGACGTAAATATACGCGCCAATCAAGACGATCACGATGACCGCGGCGGCGAGGATTCTGAGTACCGGGTTGCCGCCTCCTCCGCCCTGAGCGGTGGCGAGCGAGAGCGGTCGCACCGGGCGAAGCTGGGGTGGCGCTTCTGTGGTTCCAGGCTGAGGTTGGGTGGTCACTCTTCTGAAAGTTTACTCCGATTCGGCTGTGCCAAATTTCCTGCGAGGCGAGCGCGGGAGGCTGGTCTTTCCATTCACTGGCTCCAATTTCAAAGGCACCCGTTGAGCGGCGGGAGGACCGGAATCAGATTCCTGACCTGTCGTCGTGATACAAAGACTGCACTTCTATCCTGCTTTGGAGGTGGTCTTGAAAGCGCTTGATCGTGGGTTTGGGATGAAGATGGTTGCGAGGACGGCGAGGTTCGGCAAAGGCTTTGTTTATGCGGGGTGCCTGGCGTTGCTGGGAGCGTTGCCGCTGCGAGCTGGCGCTCAGGATACGCAATTTGCGCCGAAGGGGCAGCAGATTCCCGGGCCGGGGTGTTTGGTGGCGCATCCGCCGTGGGAGGGTGGATCGGCGCCGTGCGCTGAGAACGCGCATAGGGACTGGCTGGCGGATGTTTCGCACTGGCGGATGGAGCGGCGGATTCGGGTTGGCTATGATGCGGCGCGGTATGAGTTGCCGGCGCTGAAGTGGACGCAGTCGAGCTTCTTCCAGCCGCAGATGATGGTGCAGGACCGGTATTTTTATGATCCGGTGGCGGGGAAGTATACGGTCGATCGCTATCTGGACGACCTGGACAAGCGGTATGGCGGGCATCGATGCGGTGCTGATCTGGGCGACTTATCCGAACATGGGGATCGACGATCGGAACCAGCTGGATATGGTGCGTTCGATGCCGGGTGGCGTGGCGGGCGTGAGGCAGATGGTGGCGGACTTTCATCGGCGCGGCGTGCGCGTGCTGTTTCCGATGATGATGTGGGACCAGGGAACTGAAGACCGGGACTCATGCCCGGCAAGCCTTGGCCCGATGCGATTGCGGAGTTGATGAAGGAGATCGATGCGGACGGCATCAATGGCGATACGCAGGATGGGGTTCCGCTGGCGTTTTCATTGGCGGCGGACAAGATTGGGCATCCGCTGGCCTTTGAGCCGGAGGGTGGGCCGCAGGATGAGGCGCTGGCGTGGAATGTGCTGACTTGGGGGCAGTATCAGTTCCAGTTTGTGCCGACGGTGGACCGGTATCGCTGGCTTGAGCCGCGGCATGAGGTCAATATCTCAGACCGGTGGAACCATGACAAGACGGACGATCTGCAGTTCGCCTTCTTCAATGGCGAAGGGTGGGAGAGTTGGGAGAATGTCTGGGGGATTTGGAACGGGATCACGTCCGAGGGACGCTGAGGCGACGCGGCGGGTGGCGACGATTGAGCGGGCCGTTGCGCCTTTCTTCGTAAGTCAGGAGTGGGAGCCGTTTTCTCCGACGCTGCGGTATGGGGTGTTTGCTAGCCGTTGGCCGCTTGGTTCGCAAACGGTTTGGACGATTGTGAATCGGAATGGCTATGACCTGGATGGGCGGCAGATGAGCTTGCCTTATCAGGAGGGGATGCGGTATTTCGACCTGTATCACGGGGTGGAGCTGCATCCGATTCGCGAGGGCGATCAGTCGGTGCTGAGCTTTCCGTTTGAGGCGCATGGTTATGGGGCGGTGTTGGCTACGGCGGGTGAGCCGAGCGCCGCAGATGCAGCAGTTGATGGCGAAGATGAAGGGGATGACTGCGGCTTCGTTGTCGAGTTATTCGCATCAGTGGACGCCGCTTCCGCAGACGCTGGTTGAGGTGAAGCCGACTGCGAAAGTCGAGCGCTGCACCGGAGGGGATGGTTCGGATTCCGGGTGGGGCTTATCTCTTCAAGGTGGAGGGGATCGAGATTGAGGGCTCGAATGATCCGGGTGTGGATGTGCAGTATCCGTGGGAAGATACTCCGCGGCGGTATCACGAACATACGGTGCAGGTGGCGAGCTTCTTTATCGATAAGTATCCGGTGACGAATGAGGAGTTCAAGAAATTTCTGGATGCGACTCACTACGCGCCGAAAGACAGATTGAATTTTCTGAAGGACTGGAGCGGGGGGACTTATCCGGCTGGATGGGGGAAGAAGCCGGTGACGTGGGTTTCGCTGGAAGATGCGCGGGCGTATGCGGCGTGGGCGGGGAAGCGGTTGCCTCGGGAGTGGGAGTGGCAGTATGCGGCGCAGGGTGCTGAGCTGCGGCGGTATCCGTGGGGCGATTCGTGGAAGGATGACGCGGTGCCTGTGCCGGATAAGGGGCGGAAGATGCGTGGGCCGGATGATGTGGATGCGCATCCTGGTGGGGCGAGTCCGTTCGGCGTGATGGATATGGTGGGGAATGTCTGGCAGTGGACGGATGAGTATTCGTGACGAGCACACTCGGGCGGCGATTCTGCGTGGAGGCGAGTATTACCGGCCGCAGGGATCGATCTGGTATTTTCCGCAGGCTTATCGGAACGATCAGCATGGGAAGCTGTTGCTGATGGCTCCGAGTTATGACAGGTCGGGTGGGGTTGGTTTTCGGTGTGTGAAGGATGCGGAGTAGGTGATCCTGCCTTTCAGTAGGTAATAACTACTGATTAACTCCGGTTCTTAGCGATTCGCCGCAATCCCTCGAAAGCAGCCGCATAGAATAGGCAGTTTACGATCAAGACCCACCAGGCGCCGATTCTCGGGATTGTCGCTGCGGGGCACAGAATTATGAAAACCGACTTCCACCCTTTTCCAATCTCGTATTGGCTTAAAGATGTCATCAGAAGATAGATAAAGCTAAACCAACCCAGTGCCCCGAGCAGAGCACCCGCCAATGGCCAAACAGCCCTCTTCATGCTGCCATCCTCTCACGCTAACGAATAGACGGCGACGGGAGTGAAACTTGGTCCGCCCGAATTATTTTCGCAGTTAGAACGCTTAGCGTTTGGCGACAGTAGATGGATAGTCGATCCTCACCGTCTGGATCTGGTACGGCGTGACTGGCACCGTCACTTGATTGCCGGTGACCGGGAGCGGCGAGCCTTCCGGGGTTTCCATCAGGTTGGTGATGGTCGCTGAGGTTGCTCCCTCGGGGACGTGGAGGGTTACGTTGCCAGCTTTGCCTTCCCATTCGAAGAAGCGGAAGAGCAGGCCGTCGGCGTTTTCGGCTTTCTTGATGGCGGTGAGGACGACGTTGTCGCCGTCGATGCCGACGAAGGAGTGTTCGGTGGGCCAGTCTCCGGTGTGCTGATCGACTTGCATTGCCGTCAGGCTGTAGTTGAGCTCGTAGCCGTGGCGCATGCTGAGCGCCTGCTTCCAGTCGCCGGCGTGGGGGTAGAGGGCGAAGACGAAGTGGTGGTGTTCGCGGTCGGCGTCGGGGTCGGGCCAGGTGGGGGAGCGGAGCAGGGAGAGGCGCAGCACGTTGCCGGCGGCGTCGTAGCCGTACTTCGACTCGTTGATGAGGGTGAAGCCGTGCTTGGCGTCGCCGAGGTCGGCCCAGCGCATGGCGGGGACTTCGAACTTGGCCTTCTCCCAGCTGTTGTTGCGGGTGGTGGGGCGGCTGATGGTGCCGTAGGGGATTTCGTAGGTGGCGTTGTCGCTGGTTGCGGCGAGCGGGAAGGCGGCTTTGAGCAGGACGTGGGTTTCGTGCCAGTCGATGTCGTTGGTGACGAGGACTTGATCGGCGTTGGCGTCGAGGGAGATGTCCTGGACGAATTTGGAGCTTTGCCAGGTGCGCGTGACTTGGATGCCGGCGCGCATGGGGCCGTTCTCGACGAGCTTGACGGAGTCGACCTGGTGGATCAGCGTTGGCGGCTGGTCGAGGGTGCCGGGATCGATGTTCCAGGCGTCGTATTCCTTGGGCGTGTCTTTGAAGGCCTGGAGCTCGTTGCCGCAGGAGTTGGGTGCGAGGGTTTCGAAGTTGGCCTTCTTGTTGAAGAGGGAAGTGATGCATCCGGTGGTGGGATCGACGGTGACGCGGAGGTTGGCGTTCTCGATGGTGGTTCCGGACTGACTTTGAGATCGGTTGGTGAAGGTCTTGTCGCCGGGGACGACGTGGATGAGCTTGTAGCCGAGCGACGGCACGGGGCCGGCGTTGACGAGCAGGTGATAGATGTTGGAGTGAGGCTCGCGGGAGAGCAGCTTCGAGGGGAGGACGTTGCCTTTGGCGTCGAGGACGGAGACGGATTCGGCGCTCTGCGGGAGCTCGACATCGACGGCGACGTCGCCGGAGCGTTGCCAGGCGAGCGGGTTGAAGACGAGGACGGGAACGCCGTCTTTCAGTTCGCGTGTCGATTCTGGATTGGATGGTTTCGAGCGCGTTGTGCGAGGCTTCGTTGCTGGTCCAGCGGACGCGGTCGTAGTCGCGCTGCGCTTCTTTATAGATGATGCCGATGCCGGAGCCGGCGGCGAGGTCGTGGAACTGGTTGAAGAGCAACCTTCTTCCAGGCGTCGGTGAGCTTGGCGGCGGGATAGTCGCTGCCCTCGAGCCAGGCGAGGGACGAATATTTTTCGGCGTTGAGCAGCCTACTCTTCGCTCTCGCGCATGTTGCGCTTGTGGTCGGCCTGGGTGGTCATGACGCCGCGGTGATATTCGAAGTAGAGCTCGTCTTTCCAGGTGGGGATGGCCATCTTGCCGGCGGGCGGAGTGGGCAGCTTGTTATCGCCCTTGGCGATCGACGGCGTAGTTCCAGGTGGGCGAGTCGGGGGCGATCTGCTTTTCGACGCTGGTGAAGAAGGGCTGGGCGAGTGCCGAACTGGACTTTGGGGATGACCTTGTCGGGCTGGCTCCAGTGATCGCCTTCGTCGAGGACGGCGCGGGTGGGGCCGCCGCCGTGGTCGCCGATGCCGTAGAGGTCCATCATCTCGGTCATGCCGGGCGAGCGTTCGCGGGCGGTGGCGAGGTCGGCGGAGAGGCGGACGGGGTCGAGATTGTTGTTGGCGTAGTCGTGGGGGAAGTAGGCGAGCACCTTGCTGCCGTCGGGCGACTCCCACCAGAAGAGTTTGAAGGGGAGCTGGTTGGTGTCGTTCCAGGTCATCTTCTGGGTGACGAAGTAGTCGATGCCGGAGCGCTTGTAGATCTGCGGGAGCTGCCAGTTGTAGCCGAAGGAGTCGGGGTTCCAGCCGATGCGGACGTCGACGCCGTAGAGGTTCTTGAAGGTAGCGCTTGCCGACGAGCAACTGAGCGGACCAGCGATTCGCCGTCGGGCATGTTGAGGTCGGGCTCGACCCACATGCCGCCGACGATCTCCCAGCGGCCTTCCTCGATGCGCTGCTTGATCTGGTCGTTCATCTGCGGGATATTTGTCGGCGATCCACTCGTTGTAGGCGGCGGCGGACTGGGTGTAGGTGTAGTCGGGGTACTCGTACATCAACTGCAGCGGCGGTGCCGAAGGTGCGCTTGACGACGTCGACGGTTTCCGTCCACGGCCAGAGCCATGCGGCGTCGATGTGGGAGTTGCCGGTGAGGTGGAAGGTGCCCTTGCTGAGGAGGGGCTTGAGGGCTTCGAGTTGGGATTGCGAGGCTTTGAGCGAGGCGTCGAAGGCGGCCTGGTCGCTGTTGGTGAGCGCGTTGAGGTCGACGGCGGCGATGGCTTTGGTCGAGGGTGTCGATGTCGCGAGGACGATGCCGTGGCGCGAGCGAGGGGACGAGGACGGCGGCGGAGAGGAATTCGTTGCGGAGGTCGTCGGGGCTGGGGCGGTTTTCGGCGAAGTCGATCTTGGTGGTGACGCCGTTGAAGCGCTTGTCGTCGACGGTCTGGAGGAGCTTGACGGCGACGAGGACCTTGTCGCCGGGCTTGGCGTCGTCGAAGAGGACGATGGGTTCGAGGTCGTCGCCGAGGGCGACGCGGCGGCCATTGAAATAGACGATCTCGGGCATGGGGCCGTTGGCGTTGGCGTGGAACTGGAACCAGATGCGGGTGCCGGTGAGGTCGTAGCCGTGGAGGGTCTTGGGGACCTCGATGGTGCGGCGAAACCAGACGGCGTCTTTGGTGGCGTTGCCTTTGACGGGCGAGGATCGGCCAGGCGCTGTCATCGAGGCTCACGGACTCGCCGTGGGCGATGTCTCCGGCATGGAAGCGCCAGCCGTCAGCAGGCAGAGTGTTGAGCTCGGCGAGGCGGTCGATGGTGGTGCGCGAGGCGGCGGGTAGGGCTTTGGTGAGCGCCGTGACTTCATTGGCGGATTGGGCGAGGGACGAAGTCGATGCAACCGTTACCATTCCTGCAAAAGCGAAGGCGAGAAGTGCGGAGAAGGAGGGTGTTTTTGGGGTCTGGAAGCGGGTGGCGCGAAAAGTCACGAAGATCTCCAATCGTCGGCGCGGCAGAGGCTCGCCACGGTACTCGGGCGCTATGCCGATTCGATCGAATTATAGTGGAGTCGCTAGTCATCTGGAGGGATGCCGATTCCGTGCCTTGGAGAAGGCCGCTCTCGCTCGATTTGGCGGGGTACAATCTTCTCAGTTCGCTTGATCGCGACGCACGTAATGCGTTCAACTTTCGCGGAGTGGGAACCATGTCTGTGCGTGCGCTGGTTGCATTTCTTTTCTCGTGCATCTTCCTTAGCATTCCTGCATTTGCTCAATACAAGGGCGATCATCTTCCCGGCTTTCTGGGGCTCGATAGCGGAACGCAGGCGCCTCCTGGAATTTATGCAGGTGATCTGCTCTGGGTTTATCCGACGAGCACGGTGAAGGACAACAACGGAAACCAGATCAATCAGCAGGGCAGCCTGACCTCGGTTCTTGACGGCATTCTGCTCAGCTATGTTGGGAACTACAAGATATTGGGCGCGAACTATGGCGCGACGGTTGTGATTCCGTTCATCAAGAATCGTTTGCAGGTGGAGTCTCTGGACGTAAACAGCGGGTTTGCTTTCACCGACATGATCGTGACTCCGGTTTCGCTGGGCTGGCACTTGAAGAAGGCGGACGTGACGGCTGCTTACAATATCTACATTCCGACGGGCAAATACTCGGCGACTGGGACTGGCAACACCGGCCTGGGCATGGTCGGCAACGAGCTGTCATTGGGCAGCACTGTCTACCTCGACAAGATGAAGATGTGGAGCGCCGCAGGGAACTTCGCGCTTGAGTTCCACACCGATAAGAGCGGCACGAATATCAATGTCGGCGATATGGCGACAATCGAGGGTGGGCTGGGGAGGAAGTTCTACAAGAAGACCAGCGGGCCGATCCCGATCATTATGAACCTGGGTGTGGCGGGCTATTCTCAGTTCAAAGTCACTGGCGATAGTGGTTCCGATATTCCGCCAGTGCTACAGGGATATAAAGACCGCGTCTTTGCGCTTGGCCCGGAATTTAACGCGTATCTTCCGAAGCCCCGGCTTACGTTGCTGGCGCGGTATGAGCCGGAGTTCGGAGCCCGGAATCGTTCTCAGGGGCAGACGATGCTCTTTAGCGTTGTGTGGGTTGCGAAATCGCTGATTCCTCATTCATAGTGCCTGGCGCGTGCAAGCTAGAATCAGCCTATGTTGATGCGAAGGATTTCGATCGCTCTGCTTTTTCTCGTAGGCGTTTCTGGCATGTCAGCAATAGCTCAGCCTACAAAGGCTCCGCTCACAGCCAGCGAGGCGATGACCCGTATTCTTGCGGCTACGGGCGCTGCGGTCCCCTCCGATACAGTCGACACGCTGAAGGCTGGCGATCCGAATACGGTGGTCACGGGTATTGTCACCACCTTTATGGATACCTATGCGGTTCTGGAGCAGGCGGTAGCCGATGGGAAGAACCTGATCATCAGCCACGAGCCCACGTTCTATAACCACCGCGATGACACTTCGATCCTGGCTGGAGATGCGGTGCAGGCGCAGAAGCTGGAGTACATTCGCCAGCACCACTTGGTTGTCTACAGGTTTCATGACACGTGGCATATGCGAGAGCCGGACGGAATTCTCGTAGGGGTTGTCGAGGAGTTGGGATGGAAGCCGTATCAGAGCGGCGTTGACCCGAACCTTTTCACTCTTCCGCCGACGACGGTGGCGCAACTCGCTGCGAGTCTTCGATCGAAGACGGGTTCGCGCTCTATACGCATCGTTGGCGATCCGAAGATGACCGTGACGAAAGTGGGTCTGCTGCCCGGAGCAGCCGGCCTTAAGGAACAAGTGAAGATGCTCGAGAGCGATGAGGTACAAGTTCTCGTGGCGGGCGAATCCGCAGAATGGGAAGGCGTGGAGTATGCGCAGGATGCGTCGGCGGAAGGGCGGCATAAGGCGCTTATTCTGCTCGGCCACGAAATTTCCGAAGAGGCGGGAATGCGCTATTGCGCGGAGTGGCTGAAGGGGGTATTTCCTGGCGTGCCGATTGAGTATATCCGGGCGGGGGAGCCTTTCGTGACGCTGGAGTCGGTCTCGCCGGCGAAGTGATCGATACCGGGTTCGGCCTCTCCAGGGGCAGTTGCCCATTGGGATCGGACTTCGCGCCAGGTTGGTCGCTCGGGTAATATTACCTGATATATTAGGTATTTGAATTGATTTGTTGGTATTTACCTTGTATATTAGGTAAATGTTGACGCTTAACTCCATAGCCGAGGAGATCACTGCCCGTCGCAAAGTCTTGCGGCTGAGTCAGGCTGCGCTGGCGAAGCAAGCAGGAGTTGGGCATTCCACGCTGGATGCTTTGGAGAATGGCCGTCTCGGTGAATTGGGTCTTTCAAAGATCATGAGACTTCTCTCGGCGCTTGGACTTGAGCTCAAAATTCAGCAAGCAGCTGGACGGCGGCCGACGCTGGAAGAACTGATGGAAGAGGACCACGATGATCCGAGCCTGGACCGACGGAGCTGAGGCGGGACTGCTCGACCGCTCTGGAGATCGCGGGAGCACCTTCCTGTACCTGCCGGAGGCGGTCGGCGCCCGTGCTATCTCCGTCACAATGCCGGTGCGTCTCGCATCGTGGGATGTGCGTTTTGGTCTTGCGCCGATCTTTGAGATGAATCTGCCTGAGGGCGTTCTGCGCGAGCGGTTGCGACTCGCCTTTGCGAAGGCGACAGGCACATTTGACGAATTCGACCTGCTGGGCATCGTTGGCCGCTCGCAGGTCGGTCGGATTCGCTATACCGGACAGAAGGAAAAGCTAGAAGAGGATGTCCCCTTCCAATCCGTTGATGAGATATTAGAGCGCCGGCGTAGCGGCGATCTCTTCCGCTACCTTATCGAGCGCTTCGCCACTTTCTCAGGCATCAGTGGCGTCCAGCCCAAAGTGCTGATCCGTGATGAAGACGCCTTCTCGGCCCATAGAAAAAGTGCGCGGCTTTCGGAAAGCTATCGGGGCGCAACGCATATTGTGAAGTTCTGGGAACCGAATGAATATCCGCAACTGGCGGCTAACGAATATTTCTGTCTCAAGGTTGCCGAACAATGTGGGCTCGATGTACCCCACTTTGCCCTCGCCGAGGATGCAAGCGTGTTGGTCATCGACCGTTTTGATTTGCGTCTCGATGGGACCTATCGCGGCTTTGAGGATTTTTGCGTGCTCAATGCGAAGCGCACCGATCAGAAATACAGCGGCAGTTACGAGACTTCGATTCTTAAGCGGTTCCAGCAGTTCGCAAATTCGCCGCATGTCTATGCCGATCTCGAGAAGCTCTTCACTCTTATGGCGCTCAACGTCGCTCTACGCAATGGAGACGCCCATCTCAAGAATTTCGGGATCGTTTATGACGATGTACTGGGCGAAGCGCGTCTGGCCCCGGTCTATGACCTTGTGACGACAGCGGTCTACCTGCCCAAGGACAGCATGGCGTTGACGCTCAACGGGAGTACGCGTTGGCCGACTGCGAAAGAACTTCAACGACTAGGAGAAACGCGCTCGGGTGGCACACCTTCACAGATAAAGGCCATCCTGGAGCGCATCGCGGAAGCAATCCATAGCGTCGCAGGAGAGGTGCGCGTCTATATGAAGGATCATCCAGACTTTAAGGATATTGGTGGGGGCATGCTTCAGGAGTGGGAAAACGGGATAGCGCTGTCGCTCAAAGTCTAGCTTTGTCTGGGGGTACAGGATCATTTTAAGGTTATGAGGATTACACCTGTAACAAAAGATCGTAGGGGGGGTGTCACAGAGCTCTCGGTTGATTTGGTGGACCTGATCGGGATCGAACCGATGACCTCTTCCATGCCATGGAAGCGCGCTCCCAGCTGCGCCACAGGCCCACAATGACCAACTTTTCTATTCTCGTTGAGTCGGCGCGGTTCGTCAAACTTCGGCGTCCGTGGTGCGTGTCTCAGTCTTTCAAACTGAGACCCTACGTCCGTTCGATCCCCCGGCTGCGGCGCCTGAGCGCGATAGCGCTGCCGACGGGCAATACCTCTGGCGTCGGGGTCGATGACGCGTGATCGAGGGTTTCTACTTTTCAGGGAACTAAATCGGTTGTTGCCGGTGTCTAAGGTTATAGAGTGAGCGAGACACTCGGCCGCCGGCGGCGCAGCTTCTGCGAGTGGAAACTAACGTTTATCCGCGTCGGCGACAGGTGTGTTCATGTCCTGTTAATGTAAGGGAGTTCCTTCATGCAAGCGGGAATCGCTTTGGGAAACGTAGCAGGAATAGCGGTCGCGAGACCGGAAGATGCGGCGATTGTCGCGGAGCTGAAAGCCGGCTCCGAGGAGGCGTTCGCATGGCTGATCGCCAGCTACCACCAGCCGCTGTATAGCCTGGTGGCGCGCACCATTCCCGATCCTGCCGACGCCGCCGATCTTACCCAGGACATCTTTATCAAGATCTACCGCGGGATTGGTGGCTTTCATGGCGACGCGAGCCTGCGCACCTGGATCTACCGGATCGCGCTGCATGAGGCGCTTAAATGGACGCCGGTGGTGGCGCCGCCACAAACGCCGCGAGGTGACCATCGAGGCGGAGTCCGATGAATCGAGCGAAGGGCAGCCGCTGAGTTACAAAGAAACGCTGGTCGATAGCCAACCGTCACCCTTCGATTTCGCTGCGCAGGAACAGATTCGCCATCATGTGGAGGCGCAACTGCGATTGGTTTCGGAGCCCTTCCGCACCGTGGTTGTGTTGCGGGACATCGAAGGATTTACCTACGAAGAGATTGCCGAGATTTTGAATCTGAATCTCGGGACGGTTAAGTCCAGGCTGATGCGCGGCCGGGTGCAGTTGAAGGCATTGCTGACCCCTTTTGCGGAGGCAGCGTCGAAGCCCCCCGCGCGGGTCGCGCGACAGACGGAAAACGGATTACAGGGCTTTGACGGACTTGCGGTCAACGGTCTTGAGATCGGGGAGGCGCGATGAACGCCGGCGACGTGGTCTGCACGAAAATCCGGGCACAGTTCTCGAGTTATCTGGATGGCGCGGTGACCGGTGTGGCCATGCAGCGGATTGCCTCGCATTTGCGCGGTTGCGAGGCCTGTTCCATGGAGTTTTCGAGCCTGCGTTCCACCCAGGCGGTGCTCGCGTCGTTGGCGCCGGTGAAGGCTCCGGACGATCTTGCCTTGCGGCTGCGAGTCGCTATCTCAAACGAGCGTGCCCGCACACCGCGGAATCTTTTGCCGACGTTGAAGGTGCATTGGCGGAATACGCTTGCGCCATTCCTGCTGCAGGCCTCGGCGGGTTTTGCCAGCACGGTGCTGCTGGTGGGTACGGGGGCGATGCTGATCGGGATGTTCGCGCGGCCGGAACCATTGGCGGCGAGGGACGTTCCGCTGGGGATGGCTTCGAATCCCCATTTTCTTTACTCTTCGGTTGAACCCGAGGCGGTCCCGATCGGCGGCCGCGATAATCCCGTGATTGTTGAGGCATATATCAACGGGGGAGGACGGGTTTACGACTACCACATTGTCTCCGGGCCCAATGATGCGAATACGCGTTCTGCGCTTGAGAACCTGCTGCTCTTCAGCGTCTTTGAGCCGGCCCGGTTCTTTGGCCAGCCGGTGCGTGGACTTGCGGTGATGTCGTTCACCGGCGTCGCGGTTCGCGCGTAAGAGCGGCGAAGCGGCATCGATTCCATTAAGAATCACGCAGCCGCGGCCCTGGCTGCCGCATCCAAACGGGTATGGCTACTCAAACAACAATCAATCTTGAAAACGTTGCCGCGCAGAGCGGTACGTTTGTGCTTGGCGGCGACCTTACCGTCAACCGGCTCGGATTTGGCGCGATGCGCATTACCGGCGATGGCATCTGGGGCGAACCGAAGAACCCTGACGAAGCAATCCGCGTGCTACGCCGTGCTGTCGATCTTGGCATCAACCTGATCGATACTGCCGATGCCTATGGTCCCGAAGTGAGTGAACGGTTGATTGCGGAGGCGCTGCACCCTTATCCCAAAGACCTTGTCATTGCTACCAAGGGTGGTCTTACGCGGCAGGGACCGAATAAGTGGTTGCCGGTTGGGCGACCGGAGTATCTGATCCAGTGCGTCGAGATGTCGCTGCGCCGTCTCAAGGTGGAACGGATCGACCTGTGGCAACTGCATCGTATTGACGGCAAAGTTCCAGTTGAGGAGTCGCTGGGCGCGATCAAGAAACTTCAGGAGCAGGGGAAGATCCGGCACGTAGGGCTGTCAGAGGTGAAGCCTGCCGAGATTGAACAGGCGCGCAAGACGATCGATATCGTGAGCGTGCAGAACCAGTTCAATATTGGCGACCGGAAGCATGACGACACGGTCGACTACTGCACGAAGCACAAGCTGGGATTCATTCCGTGGTTCCCGGTGGCGGCGGGCAAGCTGGCCAGTCCAGGTGGCCCGCTGGACAAGATGGCAGCGCAGCACGGTGCTACGGTTTCGCAACTGGCGCTGGCTTGGCTGCTCCACCATTCTCCGGTCGTGCTGCCAATTCCAGGTACTTCCTCAGTGAAGCATCTGGAGGAGAACACTGCCTCGGCTGCGGTTCACCTGAGTGATCAGGAGTGGGCGGCGCTTGAAGCTGAGGCTGTGAAAGCCAAGTAGTTGATCCCCGCCACCGGATCATTGATTGGCATGGGCTTTGGTGTGTGACGAACGATGCGCTGTTGAATGCCCATGCCGGTGTTGGACCGGAAGCGGGAGGAGTGCCATCACTCTTGCTTCCGCGGCATGCGGGCTGCTTGCATACTGCGGATCGAACATTGCAATCACACTGATGGCCCGGACCGTGTAGCGCCTCGCCCACTGGCTGTCGATGAGCGTGCCTTGAACGTTTTTCCAGTGTTGCGCTTCCGTGAGCATGCCGCCGTCCCGCTGGGAGAGATCGGGATGGGCGGTGTCGCCGTTCAGTTCGCTAAGGAACTCGACGAACTTTTCTAGATTGATCCCCATTTGAAAGGCAAGCTGGCTTAGCGCCATCTGTGCCGGTCCGCTAAGGTGGTCGAAGTTCCGGCAGTAGGCCCTTGCGTTGACAATTGCCTGGATCGCCGAAATTCGGAGCAGCTGGTTTGCCTGCTGCTCGGTCAGTTGGGGCCGCAAGGTGTGCGCGCGGATTCTGCGGCGATAGCCCTTTGTTCCCCAGGTATCCATGTTGTGGTTGAACTCGTCGAGGATCTGGTGCAACAGTTCCGGGTCGAGGCCTGCGGCTTGCCATAGTTGTGCCGACGACGGTTCAAGGAATTCATTGGGGTTGAGCGGATCCCACTGCAGATGCTCGGTCGCGGCGACGTTGAGGCTGAAGCCTGCGCCGATGAGCGGAAGTTCGGTATTTGGATCCGAATAGGCGGCCAGCACCCAGTCTTCGTGATTCCGATCGCGAAGAAGACCCATCAGGCTTTGCAGGTTGAACTTGATGTCGGAGTTCCGGAAATCCAGGAGCGGCTGTAACGAGGGAGCGAAGCTGCTCGTCGCTGGCGTGACGGTCAGGGTTGCTTGCCCCGCTGCTCGCGAGGTCAAGACGGCGAGTGCGATGACGAGGGTTGTCGTGAAGAGGCACGGCCGGCGGTCAGTCATCTTGTCCTGGGATTGCGGTAGGTCTTGCATCGTCCAGCCACTTTGCACCCTCGATCAACCTCCCGCCTGGTAGGAGCGATAGCTGTGGAGAGTGGCGACCGGCATGCAACTAGAGTAGCTAGTAGAGCCGAACCTGCACGTTAATTCGTGAGGGTCGCCCGGAGATCCATTCATCCTTGCCTCCTAATTGCCTCTTAGGGAAAGCGTTTACACCAGCCTGAGCAGAAAAATTAATTCTTCCCTGGCCAGGGAGCGAAATTGGCGGAAAGATACGGACTTTATCGCTTACTACGGTTTTTGAGTTGAAACCCGCCCCACGTCAGTACACAAATCCAAAAAAAACCCATTGACACTCGCTAGAGCATCTGGTTAGGATTCGTGTCCGTAGCCAGTAAAGTGTTTTACTAGCGCAAATTGCTCTACTACCAAGGAAACGCAATTAGGAATCCGTGCCTGAATTCCCGCCAACGGCGATGTTCCGTGAGTGGGTCTGTGGATTCAGGATGTGCGGTACCAAAAATGACTCGAAACCAGTTGTACCGTTGCAACACTCTCAGGAGGTAAAAACGCAATGATATTGAGAAACCGTCTCAATCTTAGGTGGTTATTGCTGCCGCTACTGCTGGCGATAGTGACTGTCGCCGCCCACGCCCAGCAAAATTCCGAAATCGTCGGCACCGTGACCGACAAACAGGGCGCCGTTGTCTCGGGCGCGAAGATCACGCTCACCCAGCCCACCACTGGTCTTGTGAAAGAGTCGGTAAGCAACGAGTCGGGTCTGTATACGTTCCCGGGCTTGAACGTGGGCATCTACAACGTCAAGATCGTAGCCACAGGGTTTCAGACCTACGTCCAGCAGGGGCTTCAACTGAACGTTTCCCAGACGCTGAGCGCGGACGCGCAGTTAACCGTTGGCGCGGTGAGCGAGACGGTAACGGTTGCGGCGAATGCAATCCAGGTGCAGGCCGACTCCAACGTCGTGAGCACGCTGATCAATGCCGACCAGATTGCCGACCTGGCTACTGAGAACCGGAACTTTGCCGCTCTCGCTGCTTTGGGCCTGGGCGTCAGCTCGGCTCTTCCCTCCAACAACACACCGACCTCGGTGGCGTCGAACTTTACCATCAGCGTGAACGGTCTTCGCCAGAGCCACAACATCTGGCTGATCGACGGTGGCGAGGCTGATGACCGCGGCGGCGCCGGCGGCATGAGCATCATGCCCTCGCAGGACGCCATCGCGCAGTTCGAGACCTTGGCCAGCAACTATCCGCCGGACTACGGTATCTCCTCCGGCGCGACGATCACCCTGGGCATCAAGAGCGGTACCCAGAATTTTCATGGTCAGCTTTGGGAGTTCAACCGTAACACCGCCTATGACGCGAATAACTACTTCAACAAGCAGGCCGACCCGGTACAGCCCCGCACCAAGCTGAACTACAACATCTTCGGCGGCAATATTGGCGGTCCTATCTGGATCCCGAACCACTACAACGTCGACAAATCAAAGACTTTCTTCTTCTTCGACTTGGAAGAACGCAGACTCATTCAAGGCAGTTCGCCGAACTCGGTGCAGACACTAGCTGCGGCCGACTATCCGGTCGTCGGCTCGGACCTACACTACGTGGCGCCAGCATTCGCGCCGAACACGATCATTAAAGTGCCGACGGTTCCCAACAACCCCACCCTCGCTGAGCAATTTGCAGCCCTTGGTCTTGTTCAGGGAGAGCCATTTCCGAACCAAACGATCCCGGCGGCCTTGATCAACCCGAATGCAGCCCTCTATTTGGGCACCGGTGTCATTCCCAAGCCGAATCTGGCGAACGGGCAAAACATCTCCTCGGCGAACCAGCCGATCTATGTGACCGACTATGTACTGCGCGTCGATCACAAGATCAACGACAAGTATCAGCTGCTCGGCCACTATCTGCACGATGCCGTGAACCAAGCCTATGCGGCTCCGATGCTGGGCTGGTCGGGCAACAGCTATCCGACGATCACGAGTGTGCTGAACAACCCGTCTTACAGCGCGGTGGTCAAGTTGACCGCAACGTTGAAGCCCAACCTGCTCGCTGAGGCGACCTTCAACTACGACGGCAATATTATCGACATCACCAACAGCGCGAACGGGAACGTCCCAGCCGGCTGGGGTGTTACTCCCTTCTTCAACAACGGATCCAAGAACCTGCCCGGAATGAGTTGGGGTGCACCGTATGGCACGCAAGAGAAACCCGGTTCGGCACCCTGGAAGAACGCCGCACAGGATTACTCTCCGAACTTCAGCGTCTCGTACACGACCGGCAAGCACCAGATGAAGTTTGGCGGCGGTTTGAACCACTACACCAAGAACCAGCAGATCTTCGGCGACCCGGGCGGCGATTTCAGCTGGGGCTCGCTGACCGGCGATTCCTTCATGGACATGGTGCTCGGACTTTCGAGCAACTATGACCAGGCGCAGGCGCTGCCGATCCGTCATTACGTCAACAATACAACGTCTGCCTATGCCATGGATAACTGGAAGGCGACGCCGCGTCTGTCCGTGCAGATCGGCTTGCGTTACGACGCATTGCCGCATGCCTGGGAGCGTAACAACCAGATCTCAAACTTCAACCCAGCCCTCTATATCCCAAGCCAAGCGGCGACGTTTAATCTGACGACCGGCCAAATCAACGCCAGACAGCCCAGGGTTGGTTCCGGTTGCCGGCTCGCCGGTGCCCGTTTTATCTGAATGGCCTGTACCAGGCTGGCGCGAACGGCTACCCGAAGGGGCTGGTTACCAACTACTACCAGACTCTTCAACCGCGCGTCGGGTTCTCGGACGATCTCTTTGGCGATGGAAAGACTGTCTTGCGCGGCGGCATCGGTTCCTTCTACGAGAGGCTGCAGGGGAACGATATCTACAACGCCGCAACCAACGCGCCGTTTTTCAACGACCCTCAGGCCTCCAACGCCCTCTTCAGCACTCCGACAACGAGCTGGACGACGGGTACGGCAGCAGTAAGCCCCATTCTGCCCCAGGGACTTACCGCTCTTAACCCCTACTACCCCGCCCCTGGCGTCGTGCAATACAGCCTTGGCGTACAGCGTGAGATCCAGCCTTCACTGATCTGGGTGGTGCAATACGTCGGCAACCTGGCCTGGCATCAGAACATCGAGCAAAACATCAACAACTACTCGCTCAATACGCCGCTGACTGGTGAATAACACGCCTGGGCTTGCTGGATATACTCGCGCTAATATCGGCGATCCGAGCAACAACTCTGGCACAAACCCTGGAGGTGCATCGCCCACGGCGCCGAATCTGCTCCGTAACTTCCCAGGTTTCGCCGGCATTACCAACCAAACGAACTCCACCAACGGCAGCTACAACGGATTCCAAACCGGACTACGCGCCCAGAACAAGCACGGCCTGAGCGGCGAAATCGACTACACCTGGTCGCATGAGATCGACATCACCACCTACGATCTAGCTCAGGTCAGCAACCCTTATAACTTGAAATACGATAAGGGTTCGGGTGCTCTCGACCGGCGCAATATCCTCAGCATCAACTACATTTACGCCTTCCCGAAGTATCCCGGGGATAACAAGTTCATCCAGCAAATCGCAAATGGATGGCAGATTTCGGGAACGTTTGTCTCGGAGGCCGGCTTGCTCGTCTCTAACCAAGGGCCTGGCCTGAACATCAACTATGATCCGATCGGATTGGGCGGCGGCTATACCAACCGCCCGGACATTGTTGGCAAGATCTCGTATCCGAAGAAGCAAAATGAGTGGTTCAACCCTGCTGCTTTCGCTAACCCGATCCCAGCCTGGGCCGGCGGTCTGAACCAGGGCTTCGGCAACGCGCGCAAGGATGCGGTGCTCGGACCTGGTCAAACCAACTTCAACACCTCCTTCTACAAGACGTTTCCAATCAAGGAAGCTCTGAACTTCAAGCTCCGCATTGAGACCTTCAACACGTTTAACAATGCGGAATACCAGGGCATCGGCAATCAACTCGGCAGCGGGAACTTTGGGAAGATCACCAGCACCTATGATCCGCGCGTGCTTGAGTTGGGAGGCGAACTGAACTTCTAACCCTCCTTCGTGAAAACTAAGGGCGCGGCGGATAGTTTCCGCCGCGCTTTTGTTTTCAGCGGCACCTTTGCCATGTCCCTGTAAAGCGGCTAGCCTGATGGCAGGACACTCGAGAGGAAAAGATTCGGTGTTTTTGGGACTTAAGCGTTGCGTACTCCTGCTTCTTTCTTTCATGGCCTGGAGCACCTTCGGCTTTGCACAAGACAATTCCCGCGCAGAGGCGCTCGCCCTCGAACAACAGGGCCAAAACGCGCAGGCTGAGCAGGTCTGGAAGACCATTGCCGAGGCGAATCCGGGAAATCCAGAGCCGTTCGCCCATATGGGCCTGCTGGAAGCGCGACAAGAGAACTACACTGCCGCGATTGAGAACTACCGCCAAGCTCTCAAGCTAGCGCCGGCCATGCCGGGGCTGGAAATGAATCTTGGCCTCGCTTATTTCAAAGCCAATGAGTTTCCCGATGCGATCAAGATATTTTCTGCCGAGTTACAACGACAGCCACAAAACGGTCCCGCAGCGCAGCGACTCACGATCCTGCTGGGCATGGCGCACTATGGCATGGGCGATTATTTCGTTGCCATCCCCTATCTGCAACGAGCGGCGAAGGACGATCCTCAAAGCCTGCAATTGCGGCTGACGCTGGCGCATAGCTGCCTGTGGAGCAAGCAGTACGACTGCGTGATGGCAGTCGATAAGGAGATCCTGGCGCTGAATGCGGACTCGGCCGAAGCGGACATGCTGGTTGGCGAGGCGCTGGATGAAAAAGGGGATGACGCCGGCGCGATCGAGCAATTTCGCAATGCTGCGAAGGCCGATCCCAAACAACCAAGTGTCCACTTCGGCCTCGGCTACCTGCTTTGGAAAGAGCACCACTTCGACGAAGCTGCGAAGGAGTTCCAAGCGGAGTTGGACAACGATTCCTCCGATCAGCGGTCGCGTGCCTATCTGGGAGACTCGTTGGTTGAGCTGAACCAATATCAGCAAGCGCAACCGGAGCTGGAGACGGCGGCCAAGGATTCTTCCACGACGACGATGGCTATGGTCCATCGCGACCTGGGTGTGGTTTATGCCGAGGCGGGCGCAAAGAGGATGCGGCTAAGGAGCTGCTGCAGGCGATTGCGCTCGATCCTAAAGATGTCTCGCCGCACTGGCGGCTGGGCAAGCTATACCGGTCGATGGGGAAGAAAGAGCAGGCCGAAGCCGAGTTTGCGATCGCCAGCGCGATGAACCAGCAGAACAGCCGGCCGCTCACCCAAGAGATTGGCGGGGAACATCCAAAGGCGCAACCGTAAGTTCCAGATCAGTGAGCTTTGTTCAGCTCGTCTTTCAGGGTCTTGGCCAGCTTCTCGACCTCTTCAGCTTTTTTGATGACGCTGAGCGAGAGAGTGTCTTTACTGCTCTTGGCTACTTCGGCTTTGAGTTCCTCGCTTAGCTTCACCAGTTTCTGGGTGTCGGCGATGAGCTGCGCCTGGCGGGGATCAGTAACGGGTGGCGTGGCTGGAGCCGCGGGAGTGTCGGCGGCCTTTTTCGCATCGGTCTGGGCTGAGGGTGCAGCGGGCTTGACGGTCTGGGTGTCCGGGCTTTGCTGGGCTACGACAGTTCCGACCGGGATGGACAGAAGCAAGCAAGCGCCCATCCAGAGACGCCGGAGGGCGCGGACTGCGTTGCATCGCGACGATGGGTTGGGTCGGGTACTCATGGCGCTCTCAGGGCGGTGGCGAGGTTCTTGGCCAGTTGCTCAATCTTTTGGGCGTTGGCTGCGGCATCCGCCGTGGTGACATTCGTCTTCGGCTGGGTGACGTCGGCCCGCAGATGCTGAGAGAGGGTCACTAACTCGTTGGCCGCCCATATCGTCAATTCGCGACGCTTCTGGTTGCGCAGTTCTGTGGCCTGCTGGATTCCGGTTCCGGCTTGGGAATTGTCACCCAAACGCAGGCTCGGATCGATTGGGCGAGGCGTTGGATCGACTATAGTCACCTGCTGCGTTTTGTTGTTGTTCTGGGCATGCGCCAAGGGCGCGAGAAGCACTGCGGCCACAACCAGCGGCCGCGGCGGCAAGAGATATCTCGTCAAAGAGGCGATGCGCATCGTCTTGGCCACCTCGCGATTCCAGTCAGTGGGATTGAAGGGTCCAGATGCTCAAGAAATGCGCGCCGGCGCATCTGGAAGAGGTACAAGAGCAATATACGCCGGGATCAATGCGTTTGTACTTCGGCTTTTTGGGATGCTGGATAGACTTTGATCCAATGATTCCGCATTTGCGCGCGAACGAGCTCGCCGGCGGTCTCGGAGACGATTACGTTCGTTGGCTCAACCGGCATGTGGCAGTCGATGCAGTTCTTCGCGATCGTGGGGCCAAGGCGTTTGGACTCGCCGCAACTTGTCCACTGGTGGCACTTGAGACATGCCGTCGAGTATGAGGCTGCGGTTTTCTCGGGGGCGTGGGTGTTGTGGCAGGTGGAACAAGACATCTCCGAAGACGACTGATAGCAGCGGCTTCGCTCTAAGCAGGCCGACTTGGTTTCCGTGGACGTCCGGATGTGCGGCCGCCTCGGTCGGCAACGGCTTGAAGAAGTCGGTCAAGGGCTTCCCCGGAACAAAGGAAAACGCAGGCGCGAGGGCCTGGCGCTGGATTCCGCTGTGACAATAGCCGCAAGCGTCGACCTGACGATCGCGGGAGAACTTCGCGGGGTTCAGGATGGCGCTGTCGGCTGGATGCGCCGTGCTGTTCGAGTACCTGGTTGCGTGTTCGGCGCCGGGGCCGTGGCAGGTTTCGCAGGAGATTCCAGTCACCAGCGTCGGTTTGTCGTAGCTGTTGGTGAGGGTGTCGGAGGAGAGCGGACGGATGTAGGTCGCGTGGCATTCGAGACAGCCGGGATTGACTGGACGCGCGAAGTCGGCGGTTCCGTCGATGTAGCCCGGACTATTGACCCAGCGGTGGCCATCGGTCCAATAGCTCGCCGGCAACTCGAAGAGCCGGTCGCCCTGCCAGTAGAGATAGGTCTGTCCGCGGACGCCTGAGCCGGTGACGACTTCGAGTTGTTCGGTGCGGGTGAGGAGATGGTCTGGCCAGCCGGTGACGGCGGACTGGAGGATCGCGTCGCCCTTGATCTCGGTTTTGAAGAAGAGCGCCGGCTGGGCCGGGTTCTTCTTCGGGTCGGAGATGGTCAGGATGTTTCCTGGCGGATGCAGCGTACCCAGCACCGTCTGCTTATTTGCGGGTTGCGAGGTTAGATGGTGCGCGGTGTGTTCGTAGGAGAGACTTTGCTCGCGATGGCACTTGAGGCAGCTGGTGTCTCCGGCGTAGCCAGTGCGGAGGGGAGCCGATAGATTTTGGTTTGTGGCGACCGGACCGGCTTGCGGCGATCCCCGGAGCGTGGTCGTAAGTGCGATTGCGAAGCTCAGAAAGATAGCCGATCGCTTCGAAGTCATCCTTGCTCGCCGCCGCGCTCATGGCACGACTGAAGTCGTGCCCCTTCAATATAAAGATTCTTGTTGCAGGGTGGGAAGGGATCTTCGGAGAGCGTCGCCGGCTTCTAGACCCGCGCTTCCCACTCAAGCCAAGAGGCTTGAGTGGGACACAGGGTAAGCGTTGATTTACGCTCCGGCTGGGTCGCGCTTCTCGGTGTCGACTCCCAGTTCGGCGAAGGCCTGTTGCGCTTTGGCGGCGTCGAATTTGCCGTCGCGGGCGAGCTTTGACAGAGTTGCGGCGGCGATCGACTCGGCGTTGACCTCGAAGTGGCGGCGGAGATGTTCGCGATTGTCGCTGCGTCCGAAGCCGTCGGTTCCGAGAGCGACCAGCCGGCCGGAGAGCCAGGGTGCGAGCTGGTCGGGGAGGGACTTCATGTAATCGCTGGCCGCGATGATGGGGCCCTTGCTGCCTTGCAGAGCGGTGACGAGATAGGGGGTCTTCTCCGCTTCGGCTGGGATGCAGACGATTCCAACGTTCGACGGACAGCGCGTCGCGGCGGAGTTCGTTGTAGCTGGTCACGCTCCAGACATCGGTCTGCACGCCGTATTTCTCGGCGAGTATTTCCTGGGCTTTGAGGGTTTCGTTCAGGATCGGGCCGCTGCCGAAGAGCTGGGCGACGGCTTTGCCTTTCTTCGCAGCCTTGAATTTGTAGATTCCGCGCAGAATGCCTTCGCGGGTGTCTCTACCGCCGTTTCAGGCATTGGCGGCATGGCGTAGTCTTCGTTGTACATGGTGATGTAGTAGAAGACACTCTCGCCCTCCTGATACATGCGGCGGATGCCATCCTGCAGGATGACGGCGAGCTCGTAGACATAGGCCGGATCGTAGCTGAGGCAGTTGGGCACGGTGCTTGAGAGGACGTGGCTGTGGCCGTCCTGGTGCTGCAGGCCCTCGCCGAGCATGGTGGTGCGGCCGGCGGTGCCGCCCATGAGGAAGCCGCGGCCGCGGGAGTCGGCGAAGGCCCAGATCATGTCGCCGATGCGCTGGAAGCCGAACATCGAGTAGTACATGTAGAACGGAATCATGGGCACGCGATAGTTGGAGTAAGCGGTGCCGGCAGCGGTAAACGAAGCCATGGAGCCAGCCTCGGTGATGCCTTCTTCGAGGATCTGGCCGTCTTTTTCTTCGCGGTAGAAGAGCAGCATGTCGACATCGTGGGGCTTATATTTCTGCCCCTCGGGCGCGTAGATGCCGACCTGGCGGATGGCCGATTCGAGGCCGAAGGTGCGGCCTTCGTCGGGAACGATGGGGACGATCAGCTTGCCGATCTCAGGGTCTTTCATGAGGTGGCGGAGCATACTGACGAAGCCCATGGTGGTCGAGACTTCGCGGCCTTTGGAGCCGGCGGTCCATTCGCTGAAGGAGTCCAGCTCAGGCGCCTTAAAGCTGTGCTGCGGTTTGGCGTCGCGGACGCGGCATGTAGCCGCCGAGCTCTTTGCGGCGTTCCTGAAGATAGACGATCTCGGGGCTGTCGTGCGGCGGGCCGATAGAACTTGCCCTTCTTGGCGTCTTCTTGGGGGACTGGAATGTCGAAGCGGTTGACGAAGGCTTCGAGGGCGTCGTCAGTGAGCTTCTTTTCCTGGTGCGAGGCGTTGCGGGCCTGGGTGCTGGCGAGGCCGTATCCCTTCACCGTTTTGGCGAGGATCACGGTGGGGCGCCCCGTGTGCTCGATCGCCTGTTTGTAGGCGTTGTAGACCTTCACTGGGTCGTGGCCGCCGCGCATCATGTGGAAGATTTCGTCGTCGGTCATGTCGCTGACCAGTCTCGAGCAGCTCGGGATATTTGCCGAAGAACTCGCTGCGGATGTACGCGCCGCCCTTGGCCTTGAAGGCCTGGTAGTCGCCGTCGACGCACTCTTCCATGCGCTTGAGCAAGCAGGCCCTTGTGATCGCGGTCGAAGAGTTTGTCCCAGCCGCCACCCCAGATGACCTTGATGACATTCCAGCCGACGCCGAGGAAGACCTCTTCGAGTTCGTCGATGATGCGCTTGTTGCCGCGCACCGGGCCGTCGAGGCGCTGCAGGTTGCAGTTCACGACGAAGATCAGGTTGTCGAGCTTTTCGCGGGAGGCGACGCCGAGGGCGCCGAGGGTGTCGACTTCGTCGGTCTCGCCGTCGCCGACGAAGGCCCAGATCTTGCGGGGGGTCTTCTGGATCAGGTTGCGGTTTTCGAGGTAGCGCATGAAGCGCGCCTGGTAGATGGCATTGAGCGGGCCGATGCCCATCGAGACGGTCGGGAAGCGCCAGAAGTCGGGCATGAGCCAGGGGTGCGGGATAGGACGAAAGTCCTGGGGCGTCGCGCAGCTCGTGGCGGAAATGCTCAAGACGGGCCTCGTCGAAGCGTCCCTCGAGGAACGAGCGGGCGTAGACGCCGGGCGAAGAATGGCCCTGGAAATAAATGAAATCTCCGGGCTGATCGCCGTAGGTGGCGTGGAAGAAGTGGTTGAAGCCGACTTCGAGAAGTGTCGCCAGCGACGAATATGTCGAGATGTGGCCGCCGATGCCGGCATCGTGCTTGTTCTGGCTATGCACCATGGCCATGGCGTTCCAGCGGATCAGGCTCTTGATGCGGCGCTCGATATGCAGGTCGCCGGGGTAGGGAAGTTCCTCATGCTTGGGGATGCTGTTGATGTAGGGCGTGGTCAGCTCGCCGCGGGTCGAGATGCCGGCGCTGCGAGCGCGATGGCGCAACGCCGCGAGAAGCTCCGCGCCCTGCTCCGGTCCCTCGGCGACAACGACTTCGTCAAATGCCTCAAGCCATTCCGCGATCTCGGCGGTCAAATCCGCCGGGCTGGCGGCATCAATCTGCATTTTCATGGACATCCTTAAGCCTTTGTCGTCTGGGTTGTGGAATTCGGTGCGTCGTGATGTGTCAGGGTGCCGATTCGAGGGCGAGGGAAGCGGCTCCTATCCTTAGAATCTGCAAGAATCTTCCGCTACGGATAATTGTAAATCTCCCTCGACATCGCGCAAATTTCGCCATCGATTGTCGGGGGCGGGTCACGTATTTCTACGTGATATCCCGTGAACTATTACGGGGAAACGTATCGGGGGTATTCAGCCGGGGTATCATCCTAAGAGAGCTTGCGGGATTGAACGGAAACTGTATCTTACGCTGCTGTCTCACAACATCTTGAGGAGTATTGCCAGTCCAATGATTTCATCTTTCCGATTTTCCAGTTCGATCGGTCGGCGCCTGCTGCCTGCCGCTGTTCTGTTTGCGCTCTTGCCGTTCGCGAGTATGCGCGGCCTGGCGGCCGACGCACCCGCAGGCACTGACGTTCTGGTCTTCAACAACGGCGATCAACTGACTGGCAAGCTGGTGAGCTCGGCCGGCGCCAACATCACTTTCCATAGCGATATGGCAGGGGACCTTACCGTGGATTGGGCGAAGGTCAAAGAGATCCGCACGGGCAGAAGTTTGCGGTGCTCGAAAAGGGCATGAAGCCGAGCCGGAAGACCCCAGACTCGCTGGTTCCGCAGGGTACCGTAACGATTACCGATCAGAGTATCCAGGTGCATCCGGATTCGGGTGCGGCCCTTGCGCCGATCCCGGTAGCGAACGTCGATTTTCTGGTGGAGGATGGAACTTACCATAGCAAGGTCGATCATGATCCGGGGTTCTTCCGCGAGTGGCACGGAGCTGCCACGGGTGGCGCGACCATCGTGCAGGCGACCCAAAACACCTACACGTTTAACGCCGCTGTCAATCTGATTCGCGTGGTCCCTGACGTGACCTGGTTAACGCCGCGCAACCGCACGACGGGCAACTTCAGCGCGTCTTATGGCAAGATCACCGATCCTTCCTACATCGATCCGGTGAAGGGTTTCATAGCGGAAAACGTTGTGAAGACCTCGATCTATCATGGCGACTTCGAGCGCGATGAGTACCTCAACGATAGGCTCTATTACCTCGGAGCCCTGGCCTACGATCACAACTTCTCGCAGAGCCTGCAGTTTCAGCAGATCTACGGCGGTGGCATCGGCTACACCATCATCAAGCAGCCGAAACAAACGCTCGATCTGAAGGCATTGATTCAGTACGAGCGCCAAGACTTTATCGATGCTCTTCCGGGGGAAAATCAGAACCTGATTGGTTCGACCTTCTCGGCCGCCTACGTCCGTCAGCTTCCTAAAGGGATGGTGTTTACGCAGCAGGTCGCCTACATACCGGCCTGGAATAACCTGCACGCCTACTCCGTCACCGAGCTGAATGCCTTCACGATTCCAGCGTATAAGCGCCTCAGTCTGGCATTCGGTACGCTGGATTCTTATCTGAACAATCCGGCCACGGCGTTGCCTCCAGTGAAGCGGAACTCGTTCCAGTTCACTGCTGGCGTCACCTACGCGTTCAAGTAAGAAAGCACAGGTCAATGATGACCAGAGCGGGGCGCAACGTTATGTTGCGCCCCGCTCTGCTTTTGCTAGGGTCCGACGGTGAAGAGCCTTACCCACTGCGCGAAAAAAGGATCTTCAAAGCGCATTCTGACTTTGCCGTCATACTGCTCCTCGCGGAGAACACTCTTCGTCACCAGGGCATCGAGGGACTTGCGGACGGTTGATGGGCCGGTTCCGGTTGCATAGGCCACCTTCATGGATTGGAGATTTACCCCTCCTGCCGCGATCACTGCAAGCAAAGTCTTCTGTTGGATCGAAGTCAGAGAAGTCCACAGCTGCGTATAGAAGGGGTCGTACTGCCTCACAAGGCGAATGAGGGATTGCCGGACTACGTCTACGGTGAGTCCATGTGACTTTCTGGCAGGCTGGTCCCGCAGGGATTCCCAGCAGGAGTTGGCGAGCATCTGCACATTGTAGGGGACGTCCTCGGCGAGATTGAGAATCTCGTCGATCACCGACCGATCGCTTACCCTGAAGCCGCCTTCGTGGAACTTTCCCGCCAGGAAGGCGTAAAAGTCCTCCCTGGGGAGTGGTCCGACAAAGCAAACGCTGCCCAGCCGGTAAAAAGGGCGAGAAGCGTCGCCAGTCATCGCACTCATGATCTTTGTTTTGGAACCGGCGAAGACGTAGCCAGTCCGCTTGTGGCGCTGGATCGCCGCCCTGATTTGCGCCTCTGCGGAGGCTCCTCCGAGTTCAACGATCTTTTGAAACTCGTCGATGACGAGCCCAACCGGGCGGTTGGGCGGCTGCGCGCGGGCCAGAGATTCGAGCCCATCGAGCGCGTCGACCAAGAGCTGGACATGGTCCGCGTCGATGGCCGGGTCGACGCCGAGCTTGGCCGTCCAAGTGCCTTCATTCAGGCTGAAATCGAGCTGTGGGCGGAGCCGGGCAAAGAACCTGCGAACCTGCTCTCCGGCGCGTTCGACCCCGGTCTTGAGCTGTCTGGCGGACTCGGCGATGATTTCGGCGACCAACAGACCCAGCGAGGGATAGCTCTCGGCGTCAAAGCGCAGGACGACCGCATTTTCCGCCAGCAGACGGTCTTCGGCCGTTTTGAGGATCGAGGTTTTGCCATAGCGCCGGGGACCGATGAGAAAGAGCTTGCGGCCCTCGCGGACGGTGTTGAGGACGCTTTCGACCTCGCTTTGCCGGTCTACGAGTTCGTCGAGACCGAGCTCGCGGCCGAACTCGAAGGGGCTTTGCATATGCCTTTTATATCACACTATTTATTATGACACTAAAAAGTGTGACACTTATTAGTGTCATATGTTTTGGAGAGACTCTAACTAGTGTGATAACAAACGGTGCAATTCCACGGAGAGCGATGCCGTTTCGAGCTTTCTCTTACACCGAGCGCATTTGCGTAAGCAGATGCGCTGACCCCAGGGGGTGGCGCCTTGGGCTGTGAGCTTGATCTACTGCGTATTGGCTCCGGGTGCAGCAGGAGCCGGCGCCGCAGCTGGCGTTGGCTGCGAAATGACGGTCGCTGCAGGTTCGGCGTAGAGAGGCTGCTGGAGTAACGCGATCACGCCAGCGGGAAGGGGCTTGTCCGCGTTTGCCAGGAGCAGGGATACCTGCCATTCCTGAGTGGGGTTCAGGATCTTGCGGTAGGAAGGCATTCCGGTCAGGCGGATGCCGTTGTCGACCTTCCAAAATGTTTCGCCAGGTGGGTCATCGCTCACCCCGACCACCCCTTGCCCATGCGGCCTCCACAATGGCGGTGCTTCCGGATACATGCCGCTCGCAAAAGATGAGGAGGCAGGATAGAGGCCATGGCAGGCGGCGCATTGTTGGCGGTAGATGAGGGCGCCGGCCTGAAGGTTGACCGGGCTAGCCTCGATGGGAGCGCTCTTCGGGGCTTCTTTATCGATTCGGGCATGTAGGGGGACGTGTACGATCTGCTCTTCCATGGGGAAGCCGGGATCGGCCACCGCAACCGGGGGATGGCCGAGGTGAAAATACAGCATGATGGTTGCCGGTACCAGTAACACACCAAGGATCAATCCGAAAACGAAACCCTTCATTCGCCGCTCTCCTTGCCTTCCTGAATCCGTCTACACAACCGAGACCATGTTCATCCCTAAGATAGACGGGGATTTCACGCCTGAGTCTCGCTGATCCGGCGGCCAAATCGCCTCAAAACCGGACGTTGCAGGCGTCCAGATGATTTAATACTAGTTGGTTCCCAAATAATCCGGGATAGTGCTCTTTCATAGGTGTGCGAGGTAATCGAGTAGTGGAAGCTTTCAAGTTGATGGGCTGCGTGAAGCGGCCGGTGTGCCAGGCAAGTCTCCTGTTTTTCTCCCTTTTCCCGATTTCCCAGTGTTTTTCCCCGCTTGCTTCTGCCCAGGCGGCGGCTACCGCGCCGAGCCCGGCGGCCGCGCCACCACAAACGGCCCCGCGGCCCCCGGTGCAAACTCCTGAGGAGCGAGCGCGCATTCTGCGCGAGGCGCAGGACCGCATCAATGCGCGACGCCAGGCGCGAATCCAGCAGATCATTCGCGAGACTTACGGTCACAAATATGAAGCCTACTTTGGCGGGGGCTATCTGCGCTTCCATCCGGGCGAAACGAAGCAGCATATTAACGAAGCGGCTTGGAACATCGGCTTCACCGACTACATCAAGCCCAGGCTGGGCATCACCGCCGATGTCCGCGGCTACTATGGCACGGCTTATGTTGGGAATAATCCCTACGGCATCTTCCTGCCGGCCATCAGCCAGTATTCTTTCCTGTTTGGGCCGCAGTACCGGGTCTACATGAAGCCGAAGTGGGCGGTCAGCGCGCAGGCGCTGGTTGGGTTCGGCCACGGGAACTTCGATACGGGGACCGGCGGTCTTCCGGCGTCCTATCTCGGTCTGTACAACAATGGGACGGCATTCAGCCTTACCTTGGCAGCGCCTCTCGATTACAACCTGAGCCCTGAATTGGCCGTTCGGGTCACTCCGCTGTATCTGCTCACAACTTATGGCAGCGACAGCCAGCAGAACCTTGGCTTCAATGCAGGAGTGGTTTACCGGTGGGGTAAGCGGTAGAGCTGAGTAGCGGGTCTTTCCAAATCAGCCGACGCGTGACAGCTCTAAACGGACGGAGCCACGCGTCGGCTGATTTGTTTCGGTTCGAGTGAAGAGATGTCTTAAGGGTTCTTGACGCTGTCTCCGACCTTCGGTGTGCCAGTGCCGCTGAAGGTGCCTACCGCTGAGGAAGCGTCTACGCTGGTGATTGTCAGCTGTCCAACTGGATCTTCGATCGAACGCAGCGGCTTGCCGGTGGTCGGATCCTTGACGACTCGAACAACACGCGCAACCGCCAGCTTGTCGCCGACTTTGACTCCAGCCTGACTGCCGACATTGATGATGACATCTTTCGTCGATGCGTCCGCGACAACGCCCGAGATCGGAGCGGCTGCTGGAACAGGCTTAGCCGAGGGCGGTGGCAAGCTTGCGGCCTTGGTGTCGAGGCTGGTGGCAACGTCGGTTACAGCGCCTTTTACTGCCTGACCGATGATGGTTTGTTGGAAATTCGAGCTTCCAAAATCGACGCTGCCGCCTCCAGCGCCTCCGCCGTTCCACCAACTGTTACCGCCACCGCCGCCGAGCGACATGCCCTTTCTTTGCGCCTCGCCATGGCCGGTTACCGATGCGAGAATCTCGCCAGTGTTCACATCAATTACGCGCGCTGTGACCTCAACCACCGCTTTATTGGTGTTTTGTCCCACCGCGCCGACACCGAACTTTCCTCCCCAGCCACTGTTGCCGCCGCCGCCAACTCCGACGTGTTTATCGTCCCGCCCAAAGGTGGTGACATCGCCGATGATGATCGCATCGACACCCAATATACCGCCAATCTTCGCGGCGGTCGCTGCATCGGCGCGGTCGCTATTGGAGAAGTTTTGCTCTTTCAGCACCTTCTCGAGGGCCTGCCGTTCGATTACCCGGTAGTCGCCGGCGTTGACCAACTGCTGCACCAGTTGATCTGAAATTCCTTGACCCACGTCCACGTCGGTCCCAAAAATAGCCGAGACCTGCGTCTTCACGGTGGCGTAGCCAAAATCCATGACGGTGACTTTGCGCTTTTGAGGGGCGGGAGCTGCCGTTTGCGCTGCCAGCGTCGAAACCATGAGGGCAACGGAAAGAATACTGAAACCAAGTTTGCGCATTACAGACCTTCTCCTATCGACCTAGAAATTTTTCCAATGTGGACAATTCTTTTTCCGCGCGATCCATGTCGCCGTTCGCGCTTTCTATGTCGCCCTCGTTGAGAGAGCGATTCGCCTCGGCGATGTAGGCGTTCATCCGGTTCAAAGAACTTGCTATATCACCGCGCAAACCCAGCCCTTGGGCCTGCTGCTGGGCGCGTAGTCCTTCGATACTCGATCGCGCGGCTTCGGCCTTCGAGTCGAGCTGGATCATCCGCTCCCGGGCCTGCGCGATTTCCTGCTTTGACGGGCCTGGAGGCGGAGCTGGTTCAGCCGCAACCGGAGTTGGCTTGGCCGCATTCGATATGTATGCCGGCCGGTTGGGCGCGGCGGGCGGTTGCGAGGATTGATCCTGTTGGCTTGGTGCTGCCTCCGTTTTTGTTATGGCTGGATCTCTTGGTGGAGGAGCAGGAGCAGGGCTCTCGGCCGGGGGCGGCGAGGTTGCACCTACTTTAGCGCCTCCAGAAGATGGTGACGGAGCGGGCGCGTCTGTTACAGAGGAGGTCGATTTCTGGCTGGCCTGCGTCGCAAAGAAGTGAGGCAACAGCGTTGCCGCTGCGACGATAGCAACAATCGCGGCTGCCGCTCCCAGGCCCAGCCAGAGGCCGCGGCGAGACTTTTCGGGCACATAAGCCGGGGGCGGAGGCGGCATTGGCGGCACGGGCAGCGGCTGGACGGGCGGCGGGACAGCCGCTATCGACGGAATCGACATCGATGCGGTCGATTCCGAACTTTGCTGCGCCTTGAGCAGGGCCTGGCGGAACTCTTCCGCCGACTGGAAGCGCGCTTCCGGCGCTTTGGACATGGCGCGCAACACGACTTCGTTCAGGGCAGGCGGGAGAGTGGGGTTCAGTTGTAACGGGGGCACCGGAGCTTCGTTCAATTGGGCGGTGAGTACGCTATAGGCGCTTTCGCCTTGAAAGGGCCGACGGCCGGTGAGCATCTGATAGAGCGTTACGCCGAAGGAATAGACATCGGAACGCGCATCGACCGTGTCTCCGCGCACCTGCTCGGGCGACATGTAGTAGAGGGAGCCAACCGTGGTGCCGGGACGCGTGAGCTGGTGGTCATCGTTGGTCTTGGCGATGCCGAAGTCCATGAGCTTGACCAGGCCGTGCGAGGTGATCATGATGTTGGCCGGCTTGATGTCGCGGTGGGTAATTCCCTTGCTGTGCGCGTAGGTGAGCGCGGCCAGGACCTGGGTCGAATAATTGATCGCGTTGCTGACCAGCATGGGGCGCGCGCCGGGGAGCTTCTCAAGAGTCGTGCCCTCGACGAACTCCATGACCATGACCAACTGCTTCTCGTATTCAAAGGCGGTGCGGAGTTGCGCGATGTTGGGGTGATCGAGGGTGGCGAGAGTGCGAATTTCGACGGTAAAGCGTGTGGCGACTTCGGCCTCGGCGTTGATATCCGGAAGCAAGACCTTCATGGCCTCGACGCGGCCGGAGATGATGTTGCGGGCGCTATAGACCTGGCCCATTCCGCCCGCGCCGAGCAGCGCGAGAACTTCGTATTCGCCAACGCGTTGACCGATCTCTAAACCCATTGAGGTGGTCCTCAATCAGAAATGCCTGGATTTGTTTCCGGGGACAAGTGAGCAGCGTGCATGCCGACGCCGATGAGTTTATCGCATTTTGGGTGGGGATCGGCTTAAAAATTAGGGTATGCCGTTCCGACATACTTTCGCTTTGACCGTTAATGGGTCAGTAAACGCTGGGGGATTCTTTCGAGAGTCGGGTTTGCTGAGGTGCGGGACGGCGACCCTCAGGTCAGAATCGGGATTCCGGCGATTCGGGATTGCCACTCTTTGGGGCCGGTGATGTGGACGGAGGTTCCTTTGGAGTCGACTCCTACCGTTACGGGCATGTCTTTGACCTCGAACTCGTAGATGGCTTCCATGCCCAGGTCTTCGAAGGCGAGCAGGCGCGAGCTCTTGATGGCCTTGGAGACGAGGTAGGCAGCGCCGCCGACAGCCATGAGATAGACGGCCTTATTGTCGCGGATGGCTTCGATGGCGACGGGGCCGCGTTCTGCTTTGCCGATCATGCCGAGCAGGCCGGTCTCTTCGAGCATCTGGCGGGTGAAGCCGTCCATGCGGGTGGCGGTAGTGGGGCCGGCAGGGCCGACGACCTCTTCGCGCACCGGGTCGACGGGGCCGACGTAGTAGATGAAGCGATTGGTGAAGTCGACGGGGAGCTTTTCTCCACGCTTGAGCATGTCGGTCATGCGCTTGTGGGCGGCGTCGCGTCCGGTGAGTAGCTTGCCGTTGAGCAGCAGCACTTCGCCGGGCTTCCATGTGCCGACTTCTTCTCGGGTGATGGTGTCGAGGTTGACCTGCCGGGCCTTGGAGACGTCGTAGACAAGCTTTGGCCAGTCGGCGAGCGAGGGCGGGTCGAGCGCCACGGGGCCTGAGCCATCGAGGACGAAGTGGGCGTGGCGGGTGGCTGCGCAGTTGGGGATCATGGCGACCGGGAGGTTGGCGGCGTGGGTGGGGAACTGGCGGATCTTTACGTCGAGTACGGTGGTGAGTCCGCCGAGACCCTGTGCACCGATGCCGAGTGCGTTGACCTTGTGAAAGAGCTCGATGCGCATCTCTTCGTAGAAATCTGAGGGTCCGCGGGCGATCAGCTCGGTCATGTCGATCGGGTCCATGAGGACTTCCTTGGCCATCAGCATGGCTTTCTCGGACGTGCCGCCGATGCCGATGCCGAGCATTCCTGGCGGACACCATCCAGCGCCCATGGTGGGGACGGTCTTGAGCACCCAGTCGACGACCGAGTCCGACGGGTTGAGCATGACGAACTTCGATTTGGCCTCGGAGCCGCCGCCTTTGGCTGCGACGTCTACGGAGACTTCTCCGCCTTGAACCAGCGAAATCGAGACGACGGACGGGAGTGTTGTCGCCAGTATTCTTTCGCTTGCCGGCGGGGTCGGCGAGGATCGAGGCACGCAGACGGTTGTCGGGGTCGAGATAGGCGCGGCGGACTCCCGCGTTGGCCATATCTTCGACGGTCATCGTCGCGCCTTCCCAGCGCACATCCATGCCGATCTTGAGGAAGATGTTGACGATGCCGGTGTCCTGGCAGATGGGGCGGTGGCCCTCGGCGCACATGCGCGAGTTGATCAGGATTTGCGCGATCGCGTCTTTGGCGGCGTGGGATTGTTCGCGCTCGTAGGCTTTGGCCAGATTGGTGATGTAGTCGACCGGGTGATAGTACGAGATATATTGCAGCGCGTCGGCCACACTCTGGATGAAGTCTTCCTGTTTGATCACGGTCATGACTGACTTCAGTATATTCGGCCAGGCGAAGCGCGGTTCGTCGCTAAGAAACATCAGAGCGGCAAGCTATACCAAGAGCCTTTGCCCACGCCGTGTCGGACTAGGTGCCGCTTCTCCGTCAAATTCCGAAAATGCTCCTTTAGAGTATTGCGGCTGGCTCCGGTGAGACGAATCATTTCGCCGATGGTGACGCGCCCATGCTGTCGTGCCTGGTCGACGATCTTGGCCGCGAGATCGGGCAATGCCGCAAGCATTAACTGTTCCCGCTCGACTTTCGTTTCGAGGCGTCTTTTCTGTTGCCGCAACGAGCGCAGAAAGTAAAGAAGCCATGGCTGCCAGTCCGGCAGGTCGGTTCGGATCGTGCGTTGCGTCTGCCGGAGCGCGAGGTAGTAGCCTTCTTTGCTGTTCTCGATCACACTTTCGAGCGAAGTGTAGGGCGCGTAGGCGTAACCGGACTGCAAGAGAAGCAGCGTGGTCAGAATGCGGCTCAGGCGGCCGTTACCGTCCTGGAAGGGATGGATTTCGAGGAAGACGACGGTGAAGATCCCGATGATCAATAGCGGGTGGAGGAGGCCAGCCGAGCGTACCTCCGTCAGCCACGCCACGAATTCGGCCATGAGCTGAGGCGTCTCGAATGGTGACGCCGTCGCGAAGACGGTGCCGATCTCTCTGCCGTCTTCGTCGAAGGCGACGACGTTGTTGGGCAGCTTCTTGTATTCTCCGCGATGCCGCTCGTCTTTGCTGGAATAGCGCAGCAGGTCGCGATGCAACTGCTTGATGTGATTTTCGGTGATCGCGATCTCCGGCCAGGAATGGAAGACAGTCTCCATGGCTTCGGCGTATCCGGCGACCTCCTGCTCGTCCCGGCTGGCAAACGCCTTGATGTCGAGGTTGGCAAGAAGTCGCTCTACCTCGCGATCAGAGAGCCGACTGCCCTCGATTCGAGTGGACGAGCCGATACTCTCGATGGTCGCCACGCGGCGCAGTGCTCCAAGCCGCTCCGGCGCAAGAGTTCCCAAAGCGCGCCAGGCGCCCTTGAATTCGTCGATCTCTGAGATGAGCGCTAAAAGGTCGGACGTGATCTGAATCGTGTCGGTGTTGATCCAGGAGTCAGATGAAACCATATTGTCACCCATAAACACTCATATATCCATATATACACCCAAATACACCCAAAAAATCACCAAAGCTAGGGAATGTGGCGGTTTCGTCGAGGACGAAAGGCGATGGCGGCGGCATCAGCAGCAGCTCTTCGTAGACCGTTAGAAAAAGAGACACCCCAAAGCGACCGGCTGGCTTCATCTATGCTTGAAATCATGAGCGATCAGGAAGAGTGGACGAGCCCCGACCTGTCGGACTCCACGATTTTCGATGTATTGGTCATCGGGGCGGGGCCGACTGGCCTCGCGTGCGCGATCGAGGCGAAGCGCGCCGGCTTTCGCACCGTTTCTGTCGACAAGGGTTGTCTCTGCAACTCGCTCTTTCACTACCCGTCGAACATGACGTTTTTCACCACGCCGGAGCTGCTGGAGATTGGCGACATTCCCTTCTCCACTACGAACCAAAAGCCGAACCGGAATGAGGCTCTGGAGTATTACCGCAAGGTTGCCGAGCACTATGAGCTGGACGTCCGGCAGTATCAGAGGGTGGAGGGTGTGAGCGGGGAGGATGGCGATTTTCAGGTCAGCATGAAAGATCAGTTTGGGCGGAACAGTTCGCTTCGCGCGCGGAAGCTGATTGTCTCGACGGGATACTACGACCTTGCGAATCCGCTGGGTGCTCCTGGAGAAGATCTGCTCAAGGTCAATCACTACTACACCGATCCGCACCCTTATTACGACATCGATGTGCTGGTGATCGGTGGGAAGAATTCTGCGGCCATTGCTGCGCTGGATTTGTGGAGGCACGGCGCCCGGGTGACGCTTGTGCATCGCGGCCCGTCGATGCATCGGCAGGTGAAGTATTGGATTTTGCCGGACATCCAGAACCGGATCAAGAACGGGGAAGTGACGGCTTATTTCGACTCCACGGTGATCCGAATCGATCTGGATACCGTGACTCTCGCAACGCCCGGGGGCGAGGTGACGATTCCAAACCGCTATGTCTTCGCCTTGACGGGGTATCATCCGGATTTTGATTTTCTGACTTCGCTCGGTGTGCGCATTGAAGGGCGTGATCGTCAGCCGGTCTTTGACCCGCAGAGTCTCGAAAGCAATGTCCCCGGAATTTATTTGGCCGGGGTGATCGTGGCCGGCGACCGGACTCACGAGATTTTCATTGAGAACGGCCGCTTTCATGGACGCCAGATCGCCGAAGACCTGAAGGCCCGGCAAGGTCGGTTGGCGCGGGTTTAAACTGGCTGAGTCTCGGCTGGCCAATTTCCGGCATCCTAACTGAATAGTTTCACGACCTTGAGCGGCCTTCTCAGCATGCAGTGTTGAAACCACGCACAATTCGCGGGCAGTTGATTGCGGGGCTCATCGCCTTTGAAATCCTTCTGGTTTCGTTCTTCGCATTCTTTGTCATCCAGGAACATGCGGCGGAGCTAAAGGCCCGGGAGGGCCGCCGGTTCGAGTACCAGGCGAACATGGTGACGTTGATGGCTGAGCTGGCGATCTCCGAAGGGCGCCCGGAGATCATGCAGCGCGGGATCGAGCAGATGAAGAAGGCGCCGAGCATTCGGTCCGTTCAGGTCACCGATATGCGGGGACAGACCATTCTTGAGTCGGATCAGCATCTGAATGGCGTCGATCGGCTTACCGATGCGGAGAGGCCGTATTTGAGCACGGCAAAGGGCATCACCGTCTTTCACGATGCCAAGGGGCAGCAAGAGGTTGTTGCACCGGTGATGATCGACGGAAGCCCAAAGGCCCTGGTGTGGATTTACCCCAGCGATCAGACTCAAAAAGAGGAAATGAACACGCAAGTACGGCTGACCCTGATCTTCGCCATCGTGGGGGCTATATGCTGCGTGCTTCTCGCCGAGTTTTTGGCCAGATCGACGACACGGCCACTGTCGCGTCTGTTGCAGGCCACGCGCAGGATCATTCGCGATCCGGCGGATACGTCGACACTGCCGCCGGATCCGGGTGATTCGACTGAAGTGGCCGACCTCACCCTGGCCTTCAATCTGATGGTCGCGTCGATCGAGGAACAGCGCGCCGGGCTCAATGACACGCTGGGGCTGCTGGATTCCATGCTTGCCCACGCTCCTATCGGCATCGCCTTCTTCGATACGCACACCCGGTTTATTCGGATGAACGAATTTCTCGCGGCCATGAACGGGGTTTCGATCGGCAACCACATCGGACGTTCCGTGAATGAGATCTTTCCGGGCCCGACCGGAAGACTGATCGAAGAGGGAATCCAGGCCGTTTTTGCGAACTCGGAGCCGGTGCGGGACCTCGAAGTGAATCTGGGCGAACCTCAAGAGGACGGTCGCGCCTCGACCTGGCTGGTCAACATTTATCCGGTACGCAGTGCGACCCATGGCGTTCGCTGGGTCGGAGCTGTCGTTGTGGACACCACCGGAATCAAGCGTTCAGAAGACGCGTTGCGCCGTACCGAGAAGCTGGCCGCGGTCGGCCGCCTCTCGTCCTCGATTGCCCATGAGATCAACAACCCGCTTGAAGCGATCACCAACCTCTTGTACCTGCTGCGCCAAATGGAGGGTCTCGACGAACAGGCGACAGCCTATATCGAGCTTTGCAGCCATGAAGTCGCGCGCATGTCTGAGATCGTGCAGCAGACCTTGCGTTTTCATCGCCAGTCGACGCGGCCGACGGTCACGAACGTCAACGAAATCCTTGATTCGGTGCTCTCGTTGCATCGCGGTAAAGTCCGCGGCCTGCAGGTAGAAGTGGAGCGCCGTTACCGGGGGGATGTGGATCTCTTCTGTTTCTCTGGAGAAATGCGTCAGCTCTTTGCCAACCTGATCGGCAACGCACTTGACGCCATTCCTAGCAAGGGGGGACGCCTCATCGTTGAGGTGCGCCATTCGCGTTCGTGGGCCGACCCTTCGATTCCGGGAATTCGCGTCGTCGTCGCAGACACCGGTTCCGGCATGACCGCGTCCACGCGGCGGCGGATCTTCGAACCGTTCTACACGACCAAAGAGGCGACTGGCACGGGTCTCGGCCTTTGGGTCAGCGCGGAGATCATTCTGAAACACCGGGGAAGCGTTCGCGTGCGCAGTCGCAGCGCCCTGGACGGAGAGAAATCTGGAACTGTCTTCATGGTCTTTCTGCCCAGCCTGGATGCGATCCCCGAGATCCCGATGGAGATGGAAGCGCTGGCCAAATCCAGGTTTTAGCCGCATTCTCTGCGACCGAGAATCTACAGATCGCCGCTGTTCAAAACTGAACACTCGCTCTGATTTTGGACAGGTAGCGAGCATTCTTTCGCGGCAAACGATCGGCCTAAATTGCATTCTTAGAGAGACTTGCGGGTTGGCCAGGTTTGGTCAGGCGTGTGCAGTTACAGGCAATGACAGGAGTCAGCCGGATGCAGAGTTTCGTGCAGGATTTGCGCTACGCGTTTCGCCAATTGGTCAGAAATCCCGGTTTTGCCGCGGTAGCGATTCTTACCCTGGCCCTTGGCATCGGCGCCAACACCGCCATTTTTAGCGTCATCGATTCGATCCTGCTGCAGCCGCTGCCATTTCCTCATGCGGGGAAGCTGGTCGAGATGGATGCCAATTCCGACTATGCGAGCTACCCCAAGGGGTGGATTCGTGAATATCAGCGCCGCGCGACGACCTTCGCTTCGATCTCCGGCTACACGCTGAACACGGAATACAACGTGGCGGGAGCTGGCGCCTCCGACCGGGCCTTTGGTAGTTCGGTCAGCACCAATCTGTTTGACACGCTCGGGGTGCATCCGCTGCTGGGCCGTTTCTTCACCGCTCCGGAAGAAGTGCTTGGACAGGACCGCGTCGTGGTGTTGAGTCACAGCTATTGGCAGCAACACTTTGGCGGCGATCGGAATGTGATTGGCAAAAATATTCTGCTGGATGGGGTTGATCGGCAAATTATTGGCGTTGCTCCGAAGGGCATTCAGTTTCCCGACGCGGAAACTCAGTTCTGGATGCCGATCTCGTTCAAGGCCGGTGACCTTTACGATCCCTGGGCGGTGTTTGGCTTCCGCGCTATCGGGCGATTGAAAGATGACGCGCAGCCGGGCCTTGCTCAGGCCGAGCTGCGTTCGCTTCACTCCCAGATGCTCACGTTGTTTCCGTGGAGAATGCCGGACAACTGGGCGGCGAACGTCGCCGTCATACCGATGCTGCAGGCGGTTGTTGGGGACACTCGTCCCAAGCTGTTGCTTCTGCTGGGCGCGGTCGGGTTGGTGTTGCTCATCGCTTGCGCCAACGTCGCCAACCTGATGCTGGCGCGCGCGGCCACGCGGCAACGGGAGATGGCCTTGCGCAGCGCACTTGGCGCCGAGTCTCGCCGACTGGTGCGGCAGCTGCTTACCGAGAGCGGACTGCTGGCTTTTCTTTCGGGCGTTGCGGGCATGGTCTTTGCCGCAGCCGGATTGCAGGCGCTCAAGTTGATGCTGCCGCCAGATACTCCGAGGCTCGCCAGCATCTCGTTGCATGGTGAAGTGTTGCTTTTCGCCGCCGGGATCTCGCTTCTTGCGGGCGTTCTCTCTGGCCTCGCTCCGGCATGGAACGCGGCGAGCTCCGATTTGCAAGGCTCGCTCAAGTTGAACGAGACGAATGTTTTTGGCACAGCGCGGCGCTTCCGTGTGTCGCGCTTTCTGGTCATCGGCCAGATTGCGTTGGCGGTAGTGGTGATCACTGCAGCTGGAGTGATGCTGCGCAGCTTGTCGCGGCTCTCGAGCACTGACCCCGGCTTCCGCACGGACCGCGTTGTGAGCGCGCAGATTTCGCTCGACCGCAACGCCTGTGCGAAGAAGGGCGCATGCGCGACCTTCTATCAAACGCTGTTGGACCGCGCGCACGGGTTGCCCGGTGTGACCGGGACCGCGCTTGTTGATGTGCTGCCGCTGACCGGCTTCGATACCTGGTATGTCTTCGACGCGGAGGGTCATCCGCGCAGCCCGCGCCAGCTCTCGATGGAGGCTTCGAGCCGTATCGTCTCCGCCGATTATCTGAAGCTGATGGGCATTTCGCTGGTGCGCGGCAGGCTCTTCGAGCCGTCTGATGCCGCGGGAACGAGCCGGGCTATTCTTGTGGACTCGTCGCTGGCGAACCAACTCTGGCCTAATCAAGACCCGATCGGCAAGCACATGATGTCGGTGGACGTGGAGCCGTCTCCAGCGGTGATGGACATGAACGCTGCGTCCGTGGTCGTCGGCGTGGTGGCCGATACCCGGCATGAGAGTCTCGACAAAGGTGCGGGCTGGGAGGTCTATCTGCCCATGAGCCCGGGGAATGAAAAGCCGGTGATGAATCTCGTGGTGCGCTCGAACGCCGGCACCGGCGAGGTCGCGAGCAGCCTCCGGCGGATGGTCGCCGAGATTGATCCCGCGATTCCGGTCACGAAGGTCCGGACGATGGACGAGGTGGTCGCGGCGTCGACCTCGGCTCCGCGGTCACTCACTATGCTGCTCACGGCCTTTGCGGTGTTAGCGATTGGGGTCGGTTCGATTGGCGTCTACAGCCTGATCGCTTATACGGTGAGCTGGCGTACGCGGGAGTTCGGACTGCGGCTGGCTCTAGGTGCGAACCGGATGCAGGTGGCAATGCTGATCATTCGTCAGAGCCTGAGTCTGACCATTGCCGGATCGGTCGTCGGCATTGCGGCTGCTTTGGCTGTGACGCGGCTTATGCGGAGGTTTTTGTTTGAGACGAGCTCGGCTGATCCGCTGACTTACGCGCTGGTGCCTTTACTGTTTGCGGCGCTATCGGTCGTGGCGGCCTGGCTGCCTGCGCGGCGTGCGGCGCGGGTTGAGCCGATGGAGGCTTTGCGGAACGACTAGAGCGTTGTCTTCGCCAATTTCTTAGGAGCGATGAGTTGCCATGCTCTCAGGATGTGGCTAGCAAGTTCCTCGTCGTCAACGTGAGCGAGCTCGATCCCGATCCAGCCTTTGACTCCGACGTAGGGTGGTTTAAAGAACTTCTTTGGCGCGGATTGGATGAGGGCGGGCTGATCGCCCGGAGCGGCGGGAAGCCAGACGGCGATGTGTCCGTCGTTGTGGTGATTGTTGGCGAACATGGTGAAGACTTTCTTGCCGACGAAGAAGGTTGGCTCGCCATGAGAGAGCTTCTCGGAAACGCCGGGAAGGCCGGTGCAGATGCGGCGAACGCGGTCGAGGTGTTCCTCGGACTCCAAGTCTGCGCGTTTGCCCATCAGTTCATGACCTGTGGCATGACGGCGGCGGCGTTCTCTCTTACCGCCCTGAAGCCTTTGCCGCTCCGGTTACAGCTGCTTCGCTCTCGGGTAGTCTCCAGGCAAAGAGCACATTGCCGGCTCCGGTAAGTACGTATTGTTGGCCGTCCAACATGTAGGTGATTGGAGAGCTTTGCATGCCGGCGCCGAGTCCGGCGTGCCACAGGGTTTTTCCGTCGCTGGTGTTGAGAGCGAGTATGTTGCCGCGGGCGTCTCCGGTGAAGGTTACGCCGGAGTCGGTGGTGAGGACGCCTGCGCCTGCGCCGCCCGGTCCGAGTTCATGCGACCAACGGATCTTGCCTGTTTGATAGTCGATGGCCCTGAGCTCCGCCTTACCCCAGAGGCCGTAGTCGGCGCCGGCCCAGCCGTAATCTCCATCGGCGGGCTTCGAGAAGTAGAGACTGTACGCCGATCGCGCATTGACGATGAAAAGCCCGGTCTTGGGATCGAAGCTGGGCGAGCGGTAGTTGGTCATGCCGCCTTCGTCGGGCGAGATCAGGCGTCCGTCGGGAGCGGGATCTTTCTTCGGGTCTGCGATTGGCTGGCCTTTTTTATCGAGGCCACTTGCCCAGTTGACCGGGCCGAAGGGAGTGGTGAGAAGATTCTCTCCGGTTGCGCGGTCGAGCACGGAGTAGTAGCCGTTGCGCGAGGCCTGCATCAGCATCTTGCGCGGCTTGCCCTTAAAGTCGCCATCGACGAGCACTGGAATTTCCACCGCATCCCAGTCGTGGGTGTCGTGTGGAGACATCTGGAAGGCCCAGGCGAGCTTTCCGGTGTCAGGATTGAGCGCCACAATGCTGCAGGTATAGAGATCGTCGCCGGGACGGGACTTGCCCTCGAGCACCGGGGTGGGGTTGCCTGTTCCCCAATACAGCAGGTTGAGATCGGGATCATAGGTGCCGGTAATCCAGGTTGTTCCGCCAGTGGTGCGGTTCGGCGTGCCTTCCGGTGGGTCGACGTCGAACGTCCATTGCAAGGCGCCGGTCTCGGGATCGTAGGACTTGATGTACATGGAGAGATTGTCGAGGTCGCCGCCCATGCCGGTGATCACGTGATTGCCCACGATCAGCGGCGCATTGGTCGCCCAATAGCCCTTTTCGACGTCCGCAACCTCGACCTTCCAGCGCACAGTGCCATTTTTCGCGTCGAGGCTGATCAGGTGCGCGTCCGGGCTCATGAAATAGAGCGAGTTCTTATAGATCGCGACGCCGCGCTGGCCGATATGGTCGCCCTTGTTGGGCGGATATTGGTAGTGCCACAGCAGGTGCGCCGAGCGCGCGTCGATGGCCCAGATATTGTCCGGCACAGTGAAATAGACGATGCCGTCGACCATAATGGGCGTCGCCTTGATGCCGGCATTCTGACCGGTCTGGAAGGCCCATGCCAGGCCGAGGTCGCCAACATTAGCCGGCGTGATCTGGGTGAGCGCACTGTGGCGTCGTCCGGAGTAGTCGCCGTGAAATCCGGGCCAACTGTCGGCCGGCGGATGCAGCAGTTGATCGGTGGTGACGTTTTGGGCGGTTGCGGTGGGAGCCCAGCTTGCGAGCGACGCGCCGATGGCGAATAGGACTGCGAGTTTCGAAAATCTCATGCCGATGATTAACCTTCGAGCGAGGGGTGCTCTGACCGATAGGGGAAGTATTTCATAACCGACACAAACTGTGCGACGGCTCGCCAGGCGGGAGGCGGATTCAGGGCTTGCGATGCCGGGTCAATAAAGCTCGGCGGTGATCCTCATGCTGAGATCGACGGCGGCGGCGGAGTGGGTCAGCGACCCAACGGAGATGTAGTCGACTCCGGCGAGGGCGTATTTGCGGATGTTTTCAAGGACGATTCCGCCCGAGGCCTCGACCGGGATATCGAGTCCGCGATCATGCACGATGCCAACGGCTTTTTTGACTTCCGCAGGGGTCATGTTGTCGAGCAGGATGGCCTCTGCGCCGCCGTCGAGAGCGAGTTGAAGCTCATCGAAGTTACGAACCTCTACCTCGACTTTGCGACCGGGCTCGCGATTGGCGAGGGCCGCGGCGAGCACCTTGGCGAGGCCGCCGCCGAGCGAGATGTGGTTGTTCTTGATCAGAATGCCGTCGGAGAGATCGAGGCGATGGTTCTCGCCGCCTCCGCAGCGGACCGCGTACTTGTCGAGGACGCGCATGCCGGGCATGGTCTTGCGGGTGTCGAGGACTTTGACCTTGGTGCCCTTGACCTCGTCGACGTAACGCCGAGTCACGGTGGCGACGCCGCTCATGTGCTGGAGCAGATTGAGGATCACGCGCTCGCAGGCGAGAATGACACGGGCATTGTGACGAATGACGGCGATGGCCTGGCCGGCCTTTAGACGGACGCCGTCGAAGATCTCCGGATGGCTGATGACCTCGAAGCGCCCGGATTGATGGGTGTCATATTGCGCGAAGATGTCCAGGAAGCGCGGGATGCAGCCGACTCCGGCGAGAACGCAGTCCTGCTTGGCGATGATGGTTCCCGAGGCGCGCAGCATGGGGTTGATGGTGATCGCTGTGGTCGCGTCTTTGGTGGCCTTGTCTTCGCGCAGGGCTTGTTCGAGAAGTGCGGTGACGCGTTTGCTCTTCCAATCCATATATGTATCCGTTACGGTTACAGTTCCGAAGAAAGGTCGTCAAGGTCTTGACGCGTCTTGGTTATCAATGTGGTCAACTCAGCCGCGCGTGTTCGCAGGCCTTCCACAATGTTCGCGGGCGCCTTGGCCAGAAAAGCTTCATTGCTGAGCTGGCCCTGTTTGGATTGCAGCTCTTTTTCATACTTCGCGAGCTCTTTGGTCAGCCGCTCTCGTTCGGCGGCTACGTCGATCTCTTTCTTATAGAGCAGGCCCGTCGTGAAGCTTGCTGTGGTCCTGGTATTTGTCGAGGCGAGACTCCACGAAGTCTCGGGCTCAAGCGATGAGATGCGCGCGAGCCTTTTCACGATATCGTCGTTCGACTTCAGGAAGCGGTCAACTCCGTTGGACGACAGGAAGTATGCAGGCACATGTTCCTTCTCGGGAACGTCGAGGTCTTTACGCAGAGCGCGAAGCGTCACGATCAATTCCTGCAGCAGCGTCATGTTGCGCTCGAATTCGGTATCGATGTGTTCGGCCGCCGGTTGCGGATAGCGCGTCAACGCGATCGACGCCGCTGGCGCGCGTTGATCGTAGAGCGCGTGCCAGATCTCTTCGGTGATGAACGGCATGAACGGCGAGAGCAGGCGCAGGGCCGACTCGAAGACTCCGATCAGGGTGGCGAGTGCGGATTGAGCCGCGTTTCTGTCGGCGGTCTCGTTGAAGTCCAGCCGCAGCTTCACGATCTCGAGATACCAGTCGCAGAAGTCTCCCCAGAAGAACTGGTAGATGATATTGGCCGCCTCGTCGAAGCGATACTCGGCGAGCGCCTGATTGACTTCTGCGGCGGTCGTGTTGAGGCGGGAGACGATCCAGCGTGCTTCGATGGGGCTTGAAGGGCTGAGCACCGGATCGGCGAGCAGCTTTGCGGGGTCGACGGTGAGGCCAACTTCCGCCGCGCGTTCCATGTTCATGAAGATGAAGCGAGCGGCGTTCCAGATTTTGTTGGCAAAGGCGCGATAGCCCTCGGTACGTGCTTCGCTGAAGGCGATGTCGGTGCCGGGTGAGGCCATCGCGGCGAGGGTGAAGCGGACAGCGTCGGTGCCAAATCGCTTCACGATCTCGATGGGATCGATGACGTTGCCTTTGGTCTTCGACATCTTTTGCCGGTCGGCGTCGCGCACCAGCGCGTGGATGTAGACCTCGCGGAAGGGAACCGCATCCTGCAAGGTGCGCTCGGAGCCATCAGGCATCGGCGCATCGAGCATGAAGTGGCAGCCGAGCATGATCATCCTGGCGACCCAGAAGAAGAGGATGTCAAAGCCGGTGACCAGCAACTGCGTCGGATAAAAAGTCGCGAGATCGGAGGTCGCCTGCGGCCATCCGAAGACAGGTGAAACGGCAAGAGGCCGGAAGAAAACCAGGTGTCGAGAACGTCGGTTTCCTGGGCGATGTCGGCGCTGTTGCAATGGGCGCAGACGCTGGGCGTATCGCGAGCGACGGTGATCTGTTTGCAGGTCGCGCAATGCCATGCGGGAATGCGATGGCCCCACCAGAGCTGCCGCGAGATGCACCAGTCGTGGATGTTGCGCATCCACTCCATGTAGGTCTTGCGGTATTGATCCGGGCCGATCTTGATGTAGCCCTGCTCGACGGCGGCGATGGCCTTGTCGGCGAGCGGCTGGATTTTCACGAACCATTGCGTGGACAGGCGCGGCTCGACGACATCTTTCGAGCGGTCGCAGCGGCCGACGCTGTTGGTATGCTCTTTGATGGCGACGAGAAAGCCCTGCGACTTCAAGGTCGGCGACGATGCGCTTGCGAGCCTCGTAACGGTCGAGCCCGGCGTAGACTCCGCCCTCTGCATTGATATGGGCGGTCTCGTCCATCACATTGATCGATGGCAGGCCGTGGCGCTGCCCTAAAGCGAAGTCGTTCGGGTCATGGGCAGGCGTTACCTTCACTGCGCCGGTGCCGAAGTCGCGGCTTACCCAGTCGTCAGTGATGATGGGAATTTCGCGGCCCACCAACGGCAGGCGCAAGCGTTTGCCGTGCAGATGCAGATAGCGTTCATCTTCGGGATGAACGGCAACGGCTGTGTCGCCCAGCATCGTCTCGGGACGCGTGGTTGCGATGGTGAGGTAGGTACCGGGTTCTTCCACTACTTCGTACCGAATCTCCCAAAGGCTGCCCTTCTGCTCTTCGTGGACCACCTCAAGATCGGAGATCGCGGTCTGGCAGCCGGGACACCAGTTCACGATGTATGCGCCGCGATAGATCAGCCCCTGTTCATGCAGGCGGACAAAGGCCTCTTTCACCGCGACCGAGAGGTTCTCGTCCATGGTGAAGTATTCGCGCGACCAGTCGACGCTCGCGCCGAGGCGCTTCATCTGGTCGAGGATCGCGCCGCCGTAGAGTTGCTTCCACTGCCAGACGCGTTCGAGGAAGGCTTCGCGGCCCAGCTTCTGGCGGCTCGTGCCTTCTGTAGCAAGCTGGCGCTCGACCATCATCTGCGTGGCGATGCCGGCGTGGTCGGTTCCCGGAACCCACAGCGCGAGATCGCCCGACATCCGGTGCCAGCGGATCAGAATGTCCGTCTCCGTCTGCTCGAACATGTGGCCCATGTGCAGTCGGCCGGTGACGTTGGGCGGCGGCAGCAGGATGGTGAAGGGGGGCGCGGAGGAGGCGAACTCACGAGATGGCTCGAAACGCTCGGCTTTGATATCGAAAAGCCGCTCCTTGACCCAGTACTCCGCCCAGCGGTCTTCGATGGCGGCGGGGTCGTAGGCTTTGGGCAGTTCGCGTGGCATTTTGTCTACTTCTTTCTGAAGGGCAACTTCTGACGATAGCACAGCAAACGGTTGCCGATTCGGTCGTCGATTGCTGCCGCAAACGAGAAAAAGGCCGCAATCCGCGGCCTTTTTCAGCTTAGGATTTCCTGCTGTTTAGAAGGGGTTGAGCTTGTCAAGACCCTTCTTCTTTTTGTGCTTGCTGGACGACTCTTTGCTTGCGTCGTACTTGCTCTTGTCGGCCGCTGCGGAAGTGGTTCCGGTGGTGACCGTTGCAGGGGCAGACTTGACGTCGTTGACCTGCGATGGCGCTTCGGCTGGCTTGTCGACTGCCGGAAGCGCGGTTGCATCGGCAGGACCGACCGCTTTGAGGCCGCCGTTATCGGGAACTGCGGTTGCCGGGGTCCCAGGGGCCGGAGCCGGGGATGCAGCTGCTGCCGGTGGATTGGCCGCCGGTGCTGGAGCGGGTTCTGCGCTGCCGCTTCCGTTGGTGGAGGGCGTGATGATCTCGGCGCCTACGCCGGTGCCTCCGCCGCTCTCGGGCACATTCTCAAGCCGAGGTGCGGGAGCGGGCTGGTCGCTGCGCGGTGGCGCGGTCCCGTTCTCAATCGCCGCCGACGGAGCCTCCGCCGGCGCCGGCGTTCTGCCCATCGCGATGTTGTAGGACGCCAGGGTTTGCTTGCTGATCTGGGTCGCGTAGGTGGGCGGCGGGTCTTTCATCGTCGGATCGCCAACGTGCGCGGCCTCTACCGTCGATGGGCGACCGGAGAACATCAGCACAGCGCGCTGGGTCAGCTTGACCGGAACGCGGCTCTCTTCCTCAGCCTGGCTCTCGGCCAGTTCCTGCGCGGTCGGCTCGGGTACCGGGCGGCCGAGGGCGATCAGGCGGTCCTTGGCGTCCTCGACGTGAGGCGCCATCGCGTATTTGGTCACAACTTTGGAATAGGCGGCAGCTGCCTGGTCCTGGTAGATCTGCACCAGCTTCTCTTTTGCCGCCGGGGGAACGTGGAAGGTCGGCAACTCCACGGCGCGCGCCTCGGCGGCATAGTCGTCGCCGAGGGCGATCAGGGTCAGATCGCTGTGGCTGAAGAGCGGATAGGTGTCGGCGACCGTCTGGAGACGGGCAATGCTCGCGGCCCAGTTCTCATGCGCGGCGTAAAAGGTGCCGATCTCGTATTCCCGCTGGGCCAGAACCTCCTGCACGTCGCGCAGACGCTGCTGGGCGCGGGGAATGAGCGGGGAATCGGGGAACTGGTTGATCATCTGCCGGTATTCCTGCTCGGCGCGCTGCACGTTGGTGTAGTCGCGGTCGGGCTTTTCCATCTGCATGTAATAGATGTCGGCGACGCGCATCTGCGCCTCGGCGGCCTCGGGCACATTGGGGAAGAAGGTGATGAAGTCCTTGTATTCGGTCTCGGCCTGGGTGTAGGCGGCAGAGCCACCCTCTTTGAACCAGCTATCGCCGATGGCGAGCTTGGCGCGCATCTGGAATTCGGAGTCGGGGTAGGTGTTCAGCAGGGTCTGCAGGTCGAGGCGGCAGACGTCGTAGTGGCCCTTCTTGAGGGCGGTCATCGCCTTGTCGTACAGCTCCTTATCGGGCTGCTTCGAGTCGAGGCCGGCGAGCGGATTGCTCGTGTTGGGCTTCTTGCCGGACTTCTTTTTGCCGAAGATGGGGGCCGCATGAGCGGGAACCGCTAACGCCGCGAGCAGCACGGCACTGGAGACACGAAGAAGAAAACGCTGCATAGCACCTCAAAACGACTGCATTCCTAGTCTATTGCATAAAGCCCATTGCATGACTCCGAAGCCATCTGCGGCAGCGAAATTTCCCGTCCAGGTCAGGCTGCGGCGTGCTGTTTTGCGGTCGTTTCCGCAGCCGCCTCGCGCGCCATCCGAGTGAGTTCGCGAGTGGCGCTCTCGCCGTCGCCCTTGCCAAAGACGGCGTTGCCGGCGACGAGCAGCTCCGCTCCTGCTTGGACTACGGATTGGATGGTTTCGTGATCGACGCCGCCATCGACCTCGATACGGAAATCCAGGGCAAGCTCCTCGCGTAGGCGGCGCAGATGGCGGATCTTGTCCAGGGCAAAGGGGATGAATTTCTGTCCGCCAAAGCCGGGATTGACGCTCATGACCAGCACATGGTGGACCATGGGCAGGATGTCGATGAGGAAGTCCACTCGGCGTCGCGGGATTGATGACCACCGCCGGTTCCATGCCATGGTCGCGAATGAGCTGAAGCGTCCGGTGCAGATGGCGGCAGGCTTCGTAATGGACGCTGACCCAGTTCGCCCCGGCCTCGGCGAAGTCGGCGATGAAGATGTCGGGGTTCTCGATCATCAGGTGGCAGTCGAGGGTGAGGTTGGTCGCCTTGCGAAGGGATTTGAGCACCGGAAGGCCAAGCGAGAGGTTGGGCACAAAATGGCCGTCCATCACATCGACGTGGATGATCTTCGCGCCACCCCGCTCGGCGGCGGCAACATCGCGGCCGAGGTTGGCGAAGTCGGCGGAGAGGATGGATGGAAGTACTTCAACCATGGCTGGACTCCTTGGGGGGAAGTTTATCAGTTGGCGGTTGCAGCTAAGGCAACCGGACGATCTGGCCCGGCATAATCGAGGTGAGTGTTATAAGCGTTGCGGGAACCAATGTCCTCAAGTCACCTAGACGGGTCGTGGGGACGCAAAGCACGATGACCGCCATTCCTCGCGCCGTCAGGTTCTGATGATAAGGTATTCCGCGGTCGACAGTGATCAAAACCTGAAACCCAAGCGACTCCGCGGTGGCAGAGCAGTTGTCCGTTCTTGAGTCCAGCTAATTTTGCGAACCGGGCGGTTTGGCAGTCGTGATTGGGGAGTTCATGCCGGAAGCGCTCATCGACACACTCATCCAGAAGAACGCGCATCAGGCGGTCGCAAGTAAGAGCTGCTTCGCTTCTTCAAGGGCCTCGATTGCAAGCTCGCGAGAGACGGTTGGAAAGCCCTCAAGGAACTCCTCTAGCGGGTCGCCGGCTTCGAGATAGCCGAAGAGCGTTTGCACAGGGACTCTTGTCCCGCGAAAGACCGCCTGGCCGTGCATGATTTCGGGATCGCAGAGGATGGCCTTGCCCATGCGCCATTATCTCGCAACCGAGCTATTTAGTGCGCAATTCAATCAATACGGTTGGTTCTTCCAGATAGTTGGAATGTAGTAGACCTCGAGATACCGCGACAGCAGGAACATCAGCACCGTCGCGCCCACCGACCAGAAGAACAGCTGTACCGGCAAGGTCCGCGTCACTGCCGGTTCCTTTTGGCCGCTGGCGGATTGTGTCGTGAGGCGGAAGAGCAGTCCGCTGGCGAAGCAGACGCAGCCAGTCATCGCCAGCGTTTCGACCGAAGTGAGCAACCTTTGATTCCAGGGGCTGCCGGGCACGAAGAAGGCACTCACCAGCAGGGCATAGATCGAGAGGATGCTGAGGATCAGGGCAGCGAGTTTGGCGAGTTCGCGGAACACGGTCACGCCTCCCGTCCGGCGGGGGCCGTTGGGAAATTCTGAAGTCAGTATAGACCTGGTTTGCGCCGCCTGCCCGCGTTTCAGAGCAAGCCACGCTCCCTGTCTTGCTTTTCAATCCCCTCCGCGAAAGCGCGTCGCTCGCTGCGTAGGAATTCCTCACCGCCTCCTAACTCGGCAAACATCTCTTTGCCGATTCCTTTCAATTCCAGGAGACCCAACAGGTTTTGCGCAGGCCGAGGTGCAGGCCTTTCCGCGCGCCTTTCTTGCCCATCGGAGTCCCCTAACGCGGCGGCAAGAAAAGAGCTGTTCGCTTCTTCAATACACTGAATGGCCATTTCTCGAGAGACCGAAGGGAAATCCCTTAGGAAGTCTGCCAATGAAGCCCCTGATGCAAGATATCGAAAGAGAGCTCGCACTGGCACTGTCGTTCCGCGAAAGGTTGGCGTGCCGTCCGTCAAGCCGGGATCGGATAACAAAGGTGACGCTCCTGTATCAAGTATCGACCGAGTGGCCTCAGAAGCGTAAGAAATGGCGGGCATCAAGAAAACCTCGGAGTCTCCCGCTCGGGTTGAAACGGAACTAAGATGGTTCGAGATGGCGAAAACCCTAGCCCGCGCCCTGAAGTACATCCTGATCGGCGCGGTCGTCCTTTACTTCGTCGATTGGGCAGCGCTGGCGATCAAGTTGTCGCACCATACCGGGATGGGGAGCGTTAATGTCAGCCAGTACCTCGCAACTCCACTGAAAGGCCAGAAGGAAGAGTACGACTACCTTGGCGCGGTCGATCAGCCGTGCGTGAAGTCGATCTTTCCTCACGATTCCAACCTGCCCTGCTGGTGGCTGGAACACCATAAGAACCAGTGGCAGTGAGGGAGCCGATGAATTCCTGCGACCGTCTTCGAGGCTCCGCTAGCCTGGTCGGCTACTGCCGTTGCCCATGAGAATTCTTTCCCTACAGCCGAGCGTCAGCCTGATTTTGCAATCGCTGGGGCGACTGGACACGCTAGCCGGCTGCACCCGCTACTGCCTCGACGCCGTCCCGGAACTCCGCTCGCGCGGACTTCCGGTCCTCCGCGACTCGTGGTCGAGCGAGACGGGCGAGATCGTGGCGTTAAAGCCGGATCTGGTGATTGCTTCCGTTCCTTACCGGCAGGAATCGCTGGCGGCGATCCTCAAGGCCGGCGTCCCGGTTTTGGCGCTGGCGCCGCATCGTCTCTCCGACATTTATGCGGATATCCGGCTCATCGGTAGCGTGGTTGACGAACATTCCCGGGCAGACGAAGTTGTCCACAAAATGCGGCGCGCCATTGATGAGGTACGTCGCATCGCATCACGAGCCGATCGCAGGCCGCTTGTCTATTGCGAAGAGTGGGGCAAGCCGCTGATTCACTCGCAGTACTGGGTGAGGGAGCTTGTCGAAGCGGCAGGCGGCGACTTTCTCGGAGAAGCCGGCAAGGTCACCGACGCCGAGACCGTCGCAGCCGCCGATCCGGAGGTGATTGCGCTGGCATGGTGCGGGGCGGGGAATCGTGTTCCGGTCGAGCGGGTGATTGGGATGCGCGGGTGGCATGGGCTTCGCGCGGCGCAGGCTGGACGAGTGGCCTGCATCCCTGATGAATTGCTCAACACGCCCGCGCCCAGCCTGGTCGAGGGTCTCTCCGCGCTGGCCAAATTGATCCATCCCGAATTATTCGCCGCCGCCGATTTTGAAGTCCGCTGAAGGGCGGCGTGCAGCCGGTCCCGATTTTTCGTTGTCGAAACGTCTAAACTGAATGACAGTGACAAATGTAGACAAAACCGAGATTGACGCTGCTCCCGAATCCGGGCAAAAGCCGGAGTCCGGAGAGAAGTCGGTCAAGCTGGTGGTGGTTGCTCTGATTCTGCGCGGACGCGAAGTCCTGATCTGCCAGCGCCGCGCCGATCAGCCGATGGCGCTGAAGTGGGAGTTCCCCGGCGGCAAGATGGAGCCAGGCGAGAGCGCCGAAGAGGCCCTGGCCAGGGAGTTGGACGAAGAGCTCGGGATCGAGGCGAAGATCGGCACGCGAATCACGCGGATGCGGCATACCTACCGCAGCGGAAGTTCGGTCGATCTGCAGTTTTTTGCGGTGCACGAGTTTGCCGGAGAGCTCACCAACCGGATCTTCAACGATCTGCGCTGGTGCGAACTAACCGACCTGCCGGGCTACGACTTTCTCGCTGCAGACCGGACCCTGATCCGTGATTTGGCTGCAGGAAAGCTGCTGTAGCAAACCTCGCCGGCATCACTTGGAGCACCAAGAAAAAGAACGGCCCACCGAGTTTCGGTGGGCCGTCTGGTTTTGAATCCCCGCATTCCGGTTAGCCTTTTGGCTTCTCTTCGTGCGACGAATTCTCGTGCTTCGGCTGAGAGTGCTGTTGTGGATGCGATTGCGGTTTCGCCGCCGGCTTCGGTTTAGACTCGGGCTTCGGTTCAGACTGCGAATGAGGTTTTGGCTCCGAGTTGGTGTGAGCCTTGGGCTGCGCTTCGGGTCGCGACTCCTCTGGTTTGACCGCTGGTGCCGGCCGCTCAGTGGGCGCTGGCTTGGCTTCCGGTCTGGGCTGCTCGGTTGTTTCCGGTTTGGCCTCCGGCTGGGCTGGCTGGTTTCGGGTTTGGCTTCCGGCTGCGGCCGCTCGTTAGTTTCCGGCTTAGCCTCGGGTCTGGGCTGTTCGGTTGTTCCCGGCTTGGCAGCGGTCTCAGGACGATTGCTCGTTGTTGGCCGCGCAGTCTCTCCATTGACGCCAGGACGGCTTTCCGGTCTTACGGCGGCGGTCGTGGTTCCGGCGGGATGATTTGCCGCCGGGGTGTTGCCCCCAGGGTCCTTCATGTTGGGAGGCAGCTTGCCGCCGTTTTCCCCAGCCGCTTTATAGGCTGCCGTATTGACCTCGCCCCCTGCCTGGCGGGCGGGAACTGCGCTCTTGAAATCGCCCGGCCTCGCGGTGGCGGCGATGGCGGGTTTGCCACCGTTATTCGCTGCGCGTAACTGAGGATTGCTCTGCGCCTGGTTGACGTGTCTCTCCTGCTCGGCGGTGGGCTGGAAGTGGTTTTCGCGGACCGCGGCTTGCTCTTGTGCCGTGGGCTGAGCCTGGATACCTCCGTTACCACCGTTAAAGCTGGTACGGTTCACGGTTACGTTATTGATCACGGTCTTGTTGTAGACATTGGTGACGTGAACATTGCTGATGTTGTTTACGGAGCGGTTATAGGCGAATTGGCCGTGGTTCCAGTAGCCGCCTTCATAGCCGACTCCGCCATAGCCATAACCGTAGTTGACGCCGCCATAGAAGCCGATGTGCGGGCCCCAATATCCGGCATGGTAGGCATAACCTCCACCGCCCCATCCCCAGTAGCCGGGGGTCCAGAGTACGCCGACTTGCGGAGGCTGCACCCAAGTGCCGGGCACCCAATAGTAGCCGCCCTCACCCCATGCCCAGTAGCCGGGCGTCCACATGTAGCCGGGGGCTGGAATCGCAGGCTGTGCGTAGATAGGAAGCGGTGGCGGTGCAATACCCACCGAGATAAAAACTCCGGCAAAAGATGCGACCGGGATAGCGAGCACGACCGCTGCGAGCAGCAACGCGCGAAGGTAGCGAGATGTTTTTTTCATGGATGTCCTCTCCGGACCATCCTTCGGCACCCGGAGATTGCCAAGTGGCAGCGGGTTGCGCGGATGGGGCGGCTACTAGAGCAAAAATACAGTTGGTGTCGAGTACGGACTTTGTCTCAGTAGGCGTTTTTCTGGGGAAAAACGCCTGCCGGGCTGGACCCTCACACCACACTAGCTGTACTTTTGCTCTGACTTTCCCTCGGAAGCTCTCCGTTCGGGCCAGCCTTGCATGGTTCTTATTAACGCCGCTTGTAGGATTTTGTTGCTAAGAGAAGAGTTGCCTGGCACCACACCGAAGGTAATAGATGCAATACCGGAAAAAGTTGCATCCTACTCGGAGAAGTTACACGCGAACTAGGTAACTAGGTAGAGTGGCGTGTGGCTGGAACTAAGTTCTTACTGCGCGCTCGGTGAGGCTGTCGAGGATGTGCCCCATCTTCTCGTGCTTCGTCTGAAGGTATCGCTCGAAGGATTCGAGCGGCTCTACGTCGGCCGAGATGCGTTCGACTACCTCGATGCCTGCGAGCTCCAACGCCTCGACTTTTTCGGGGTTATTGGTCATCAGCCGCACGGCGGTGACGCCCATGTCTCTCAGGACTTCGGCGGGCAGTTCGAATTCTCGGCAGTCGGCGCGAAAGCCGAGAGCGAGGTTCGCTTCGACGGTATCCATGCCCTGGTCCTGCAGCTCGTATGCCTTGAGCTTGGCCATCAGGCCGATGCCACGGCCTTCCTTTTCTTCATAAAGCAAAATGCCTGCGCCCGCGTCGCCAATCGCCTTGAGCGCTAACTCCAGCTGTAGCCGGCAATCGCAGCGCAGCGAGCCGAAGACGTCGCCGGTGAGGCACTGGGAGTGGATGCGCACGATCGGAGGGGCGCTGTGAATATCGCCCATCACCACCGCAACCATCTCTTCCTTGAGAGTCGCTGGCGCGACCGAGTGTTCGCAGCAGGGCTTTGGCCCTACAAGCATCCCCTCATAGCCGAGAATACGGAAATGACCCCAGCGGGTGGGGAAGTCGGCTTCCGCTACCTTATGAACGCTCTCGAATGGCATATCTCTTCAGTATACGGATGCGCGGCGGCCGGTTCGGTCGCAACCGGAAGCGCTTTTCGCGGCTGCGGGACCCGACCGTGTGCATTGCTGCGGAGATCAATCTAGGCGACCCTGGCCGCAACTCCAGCCTCTTCGGAGGCCTGGCCTCCACGGGGAGCCATTCGACCGGCGATCTCGCGCGAGGACAGGAAGGTGACCAGCGCTGGAAAGAAGGGTCTTACGGCTGCCGTGTAGTCTTCCGAGCGGTAGACGAACTCTTCGAAGCGAAGGTCGAACTGGTCGGGCACGCTCCGGGCCCTTTCCATTGCATTCACGCTCTCCAGCAGGTCGCCGAGTCTCCGACTCGGAACTTCCTGCGCGAGCCTTCGGCGCAAGTCGTCGAAAACGCGATCACGAGGGGTCTCGGTAGCCTTGCTTCGATCTGGGAAATTGGAATTCATGAGTGCACCTGCTCTTTCCGCTAATACTGCTTATGACTAATAGTGTGCCGAGCGTGTAACGCGTTTCGCGAAAATTGGAATTCGTGAAATTCATTTGCAATAGAGATGGTGGCCAGGTCAGAAACGCTCCATAAAAAGGGCGAGCCCGCTAAGCGAAAGCGGTACATTTAAGGGTGTGTTCGATTCCAAGCTGATTCTGATCACGCTGTTGGTGAAACTGGGCGTCGCCGCCTCGGTATCGAGCGCGCTGGCGCGTTCCCGCAGCTTCCAGAACCTGCTCTTCAAGGAAGACCGCAGCGGCACACAGACGATCGGTCTGCTTGCCTGGATTTGCATTCCGCTCACCCTCGGCGTCTGGGTGCGGATCATCGTGTCCAACTTTTCGCAGCGGACATCGCCTTTGAGACCGTGATTATTCTCGGCGTGTCTGCTGGGGCCGCTCTCGGCGATGGCGGGCGCGACATTGCTCGCGATGCCGGCGATGCTGCACCATGAATACCTGACGTTGCCCTTTAATCTCGCCGTGGCGCTGATCGCCGGAACCTATGGCCGTCTTGTAACCGCGGAAGAGGTCTGGTCGTTCTCGCCCTTTGTCGATCTGAGCATTTACCGCTGGGTGCGGCGCAACCTGCGCAAGCCGCGCTTCGATCGCCAGATACTGCTGCTGATGCTGATCGTGGGCATGGAGATCGGCCGCGAGTCGCTAGCCGAGGCTTACCCGGACCGCCTTTTTGCGCTGGTCGCGCCGACCTGGCCGGTCCGCCTGGCGGTGTGGGCTTGCGCGGCGATGGTGGTCGGCATTCCGCTGAAGATCTGGAACGCGATCCGCATCGAGCACAAGCTTGAGGAGCAGAAGCGGCTGCTGCTGGAGGCGCGGTTCGATGCGCTGCAGCGGCAGATCAATCCGCATTTTCTCTTCAACACGCTGAACTCGATTGCTTCGCTGGTGCGCTTCCGGCCGGAGATGGCCCGCGAGATGATCGTGCGGCTGGCGAATATTCTGCGCGCCCTGCTGAAGGACCATGACACCTTCGTCGCCCTCCGCGAAGAGCTGAACTTCACCGAAGATTATCTCGGCATCGAGGTGGTGCGCTTCGGCGCCGACAAGCTGCATGTCGTGAAGGAGATCGATCCCGCGACGCTGGAGATGCTCGTGCCCAGCATGCTGCTGCAGCCGCTGATCGAGAACAGCATCAAGCATGGCATCGAGCCGCGCATCAGCGGCGGCACGATCACCATGCGCAGCCGCCTGCGCGAGACCAGCATGTTGATCGAGGTCGAGGACGATGGCGTCGGCATGGCCGAGTCGCGCACGCCTTCCGGCGGAGTTCCTGCGCAAAGGCACCGGCATCGGCATGAAAAATGTGCGCGAGCGTCTTGAAGTGCTTTATGGCGAGACGGCGCGCTTCGACGTGACGAGCCGGCCCGGGCGGGGTACGCGGGTGAGCCTCGAAATCCCTGTGATGATGAATGAAAACGGTGACCCAGTGCTGGCAGCGACACCAGGCCTGCGAAATCAGCCAGCCGCTCGAGTGAGCACTTCCTCGTAATACTTCTCATACAGGGGAATAATCCGCGAGGCGCAGTATCGCGCCTGCGCGAAGGCGCGTCCGGCGCGGCCCATTTCATCAAGCCGCTCGGGGTCGCTGAGCAGCTCGATCGCTGCATCGGCCATCCCATCGGTCTCGCCGACGGGGAAGAGTCTTCCGGTTACGCCATCTTCGATGAGCTCCGGAACACCGCCGACATTCGTCGCGATCGTCGGAACGCGGCAGGCCATTGCCTCGAGCGCCGCGAGACCGAAAGATTCCAGCTCGCTGGGCATCAGCATCAGGTCGGCGACCGGCAATAGCTCGTTGACGCTTTCCTGCTTGCCGAGGAAGGCACACGATCCTGAATGCCGAGACTGTGCGCGAGCCATTCCGCCGAGGAGCGGTCGGGGCCGTCGCCCACCAGCAACAGCCGCGCGGGAACCTGCGCCACAATACGCGCGAAGACCTTCACTACATCGGTGACTCGCTTCACCGGGCGGAAGTTGGAGAGATGGATCAGGATCTTTTCGCCGGGGGCGGCGTACCTGGCGCGTGCCGCCTCGCGATCGTCAAGCGGCTTGTACACATCGCAGTTGACGAAGTTGGGAATGACCTCGATGGGGTTCTTGATATGGAACTCCGCCAGCGTCTTGTCTTTCAGGTATTGCGAGATCGCGGTCACGCCATCGCTCTCTTCAATCGCGAAGCGGGTGATCGGCAGGTAGGAGCGGTCGAGGCCGACGAGCGTGATGTCCGTGCCATGCAGCGTGGTCACGAAGGGCAGCTTGCGGCCTCGCGCTGCGAGCATCTGTCGAGCCAGCAGCGCGCTCACCGAGTGCGGGATCGCGTAGTGGACGTGCAGCAGATCGAGCTCGTAGTATTCGGCGACCTCAGACATGCGCGTCGCCAGCGCGAGATCGTATGGCGGATATTCGAAGAGCGGGTAATTCGAGACCGGGACTTCGTGATAGAAGATGCCCTCTTCGCGGCCCGTGAGCCGAAAGGGCTGCGAGTAGGTGATGAAGTGAACCTGGTGGCCGAGCGCGGCGAGTTCGATGCCGAGCTCGGTGGCGACGACTCCGCTGCCGCCGTAGGTCGGATAACACGTGATTCCGATTTTCATAGTGGACCGCAGTAGTCTTGGACGCAACTGACCATAAAGGGATGCAGAATACGTGATTGGCTAAGTTAAATGACAGCTGCGAAAGCTCGCGGTTTTCAGCTGGCCGAAGTGAATGAGCGAGACACCTGCGGCGCCGACTTCGGGGATGACTTCCAGGAGAGCCTCGCGCTCAATTTCGCGCGACTCAAGGAGGCGAGTCCCTGCGTCTTTCAGGTCTTCGTCGCAATAGCCGGGATGGCAGACCAGCTCCCAGGCGCCCTCTGGGATGGCGTGGAGCGTTCGGCGCAGCGTCTCCGCCGTCATCGAGCCGGTGGCCAACACGCCGAGCGAACCATCGGTCGTGACCATGCCGATGTGCTCGGTCGCCTTCAGGAAATATGCCCGTTGCGTATTGAGCGCGCGCACTTGTAGGCGGCGTTTGAGTCCAGTGGTGCCGGCCGCGGCGACGCTCCACTCTGGTTCGAAGGGGTTGCGAATGCAAGACGACACCGCATAGCACCGCCGCTCGCAACAGCGGACGCAGCACTCGGGGAAAGGCGTGAGTATGCTTGTGCGTGTCGACGTGCGTGACCTGAAGATCGAGTTGCTGCAGGCGGCGAATCTGCGCCGCCGCCTCGGCCTCGATGTCGGCCTCGCTCACGCGACCGCGCAGCAGATCGGCGACCAGCGAACCGAGTGTGGGGCGAAATCGCGGCGAGTCTGCGGAGCTTCGAGGATCGATCAGCGTGGGGATTTTCTCAGCAGGCATGACCGGTCGCCCGTCGACCAGCACCACATGGCAGCCGACGCCTAACGAAGGCTGTCGCGAGCGCGGCCTGGGCGGCTTCGTTCGTCGCCGGCGCCGAGGCCATGAGCGTCGCCGAAGTAAGCACTCCGGAGCGCTCCAATTCAAAGACGGCCCGGTTGATTCCCGAGGTGAGGCCGAGGTCGTCTGCGTTAATAATCAGGCGCTTCACGCTGCTCTGAGTTTAGCAAGCCAGTCTGTGCGGCCTGTGCTCGGCACTCCCGCGAAATGGTAGACTGAAAGCTCCTTCCGTCGTAGGAGGAGCGCGAATCTTGCGGCCTTTCGGTCGCTTTGTCGCAGCTCTTCCATCGGCTCCGGGGGCGGTTAGCTCAGTTGGTTAGAGCGCCTGCCTTACAAGCAGGATGTCGGGGGTTCGAGTCCCTCACTGCCCACCAATCTAATTACGGACTTCTAAAACTTGTCTCTTACGCCCGATTGTCCCAGGGCGCGGGTTGGGCTGCGTGTTTTGCGTGGGTGAGTGAGCCATTCCGTCTTCGTCTTGGCACAAGTTCGATTGAAAGGCGACAGCGGAAAGTTACCGATTCAAAACTGGCGCTCGATACTAGCGGCGTACGTTCCGAATGTTACTCATCCTCGTACCCAAGCATGACGATAGACGGGGCAGGACGGACATCGTGCGCAAACCCTTTTGCTTGCCCTCATGGCTTTTTGCGTTGTTCACGGCCTGCCTTGTCGTTTTGGCGGCAGGATGCGGTGGCGGTAAGACTTCCGACTCGATTTCCATCACCATTTCGAACCAAATGATCGCCGTCGGCGGAACTGCCCAGCTCACCGCGACAGACACGAATTCCGTGACTGGGCCGAGCAACGTTACGAACTCGGTTACCTGGACTTCCTCCGATCCTTCTGTAGCGACAGTAACCGCGGCGGGCCTGCTCAAGGGAGTTGGTGCAGGCAGCGCGACCGTCAGCGCGGCTTCAAAGAAGGCGACCGGATCGCTGAGCGTCAGCATCAACGCAGCTGCGGTCACGGCGCTTACGGTGAGCCCGCAAAGCGCCGCACTCTTCACCGGCGGCCAGCAACAGTTTTCTGCGTCGGCAACCTATTCCAATGGCACCGCCGGGGACGTCACCGGGCAGGTCGCCTGGAGCGTCACACCCGCCACCGTTGCGACAATTAACGCAAGCGGGCTGCTGCAGACGGTTTCGGCAGGGAGCTTCACCGTAACGGCAACGAGCGGCAAAGTGACAGGGACGGCTGCGGGCTCGGTGACCGATCCGGTGCTGGCCTCGATTGGGATTACTCCGGCGAGCACAAATATCGCTTCGGGCGCATCGCTGCAGTTCACGGCCACGGGCAGTTACAACGACGGCTCGACCAAGGACGTGACCTCGGCGGTTACGTGGATCTCCAGCAATACTTCGGTGTTGAGCATTACTGCAGCAGGATTGGCTACAGCGGCCAGTGTCACCACCGCAACGGTGGCGACGATAACTGCACAACTAGGCGCGTTGAGCGCGAGCGCCGCTGTCAATGTGACGCCTGTGGCCACGATGACCGCGCTCCAGGTGCGCCCCACGAGCAGCAGCATTGCCGCTGGCACCGCCGAACAGCACACCGCAACTGCGTACTATTCTGACGGCACCCAGCAAGATGTAACCAGCCAGGCGAGCTGGAGTACCGCGGCCGCAAGCCCGAGCGGGGGTGCAGCACGGAAGCCGCAGCTCGCTGCCGCAACCGTCGCCCCGCGGCCGAGCGACGGCGGCACGGGCGGCGTGATCTCCGTCAATCAGTCGGGTATTGACTACGCCGAGCAACCCGGCGCCGCCAATGTTGAGGCAAGCTTTGGTTCCATGCAGTCGCAGAGCGTGGTGCTGGTGACGAACGCTACCATCCAGGCGATGGCCATCAGCTGCTCGGACCTGCTGATCCCGGTGGCGGCCACCCAGCAGTGCAATCTCGGCGGGTGGTTCTCCGATGGCAGTGCGCAGGATCTTTCGCTGACTGCGAACTGGGTGAGCTCAGACACCAGCATCGCGACGATTGACAGCAGCGGCAAGGTCACGGGCGTCAAGGCGGGCCGGATAACATTGACGGCCAGCTTTGGCGGCCTGACCACGACCAAGATCCTACAGATACTCTCCGCCCAGCTGGTGGCCACGACGATCCGCGTTCCCGCACCGGCCGTCGTCCAGAGCGTTAGCGAAAATGCGTCGGTCATCGGCACCTTCTCCGATGGCACCCTGCAGGACTTCCCGTCGCGATGAACTGCTGCGTTGTACCCTTGGCAATCTGCGCGCTCGTCGGGGTGATGCTGAGAGCGGTGAGCGTCGCGCGGGGTCACCTGCACCGTGCCGCTCGACGCCGTCACGAGTCCGAAGGTCGCGGAAATCTGTGTCGAGCCGGGAAGACCCCCGGTCGCCAGTCCGTCATTATTGATCGTCGCCGCCAGCGGATTGCTCGACGCCCACACAACCTCACCGGATAAGTTCTGCGTCGTGCCGTCGGAGAAGGTGCCGGTGGCTGTGAACTGCTCCGTCGTGCCTTTTGCAAAGGTTGGCGTCGAAGGCGTGATGGCCATCGAGACGAGAGTCGCCGGAGTGACAGTGATGTTTTGCGTCGACGCGTTGTCCCCGCTTACGGAAGCCGATATCTGAACGGTGCCCGTGGTGATCGTCGCGCTGCCAGTCTGACTCACCGTGACCTTGCCGGTTGCGCTTATCCCCGTGCCCGTCGCCAGACCGTGAGCATTGATAGTAAAGACGGCCGGATTTGAGCTGCTCCAACTGACCTCGTTGTCAGGTCCTGCGTGCTTCCATCGGAGTAATGGCCGGTGGCGGTGAATTGTTCGCTCGATCCCTTCGCAAAGCTTGGCGGAATCGCGGGCGAGATCGTGATCGACACAAGAGTGGCGTTCGTGACCGTGGCGAGGAAGGTGTTGGATAGGCCATCAACGGAGACAGTGACAGTGCTGACTCCGGGCGCAACGCCGGTGATCACGCCACTGCTGCTCACCGTGACCGCAGCCGGATTCGACGAGCTGTAGCTCGCGCTACCGCTGAGGTTTTGCATGCTGCCGTCGGAGAAGGTTCCGGTCACCGTCACCTGCTCGCTCGAGCCGGCCGCAACGCTGGGAATAGCCGGACTGAAGGCGATCGAGACCAGCGTTGCGGGCGTCACCTGGAAACTGGAGGTCGAAGCGCTCTGTCCACCGAAGGCAGCCGAGACCTGCGCAGAACCCACGCCGTTACCCAAAACATCACAAGCCAGGTGACGTGGTCATCGCAGGGGCCTGCGGTGGGCGTGGTCAGTGCGACAGGCGTTGCGACCGGACTGACCACTGGCAGCTTCAATGCTCGCGCGAGCTTCGGCGGCGTGACCGGAACTCTGGCCTTGACGGTCACGAGCGCGGTGCTGCAGTCGATCACCGTCACACCGGCGAACAGCATCATCGTGAATCTGTTGGGCAACAGCGTGCAATACACTGCGACCGGCCACTTCAGCGATGGCAGCACGCAAAACATCACGAATTCCTGCCACTGGGCGATCACCAGTGGTCTGGCGGTCGGCAGCATTTCGCAGACGGGTGTCTTCTCACCGCTCGGGCTAGGGTTGGGGACACTTTCGGCGAGCTCGGGAAGCATCTCCGGCTCCACCGGCTTTACGGTGGTCTCCGTGCTGTAGCCGGGCGTGGCCTCGCTCTTCATCGCCAGCCGATCTTGACCCCGATTCCGCGAAAGTGCGTGTCCCGCGTGTCGAACGCACCCGCCCCTTAGAGAGGATGTCGGGGTTCGAGTCCCTCACCGCCGCCATACGATTGCGTGCGAGCCTCTTCTTTCCCATGCATTTCCTTGCCTGCGAGAGTAGGGAGGTTCAATGCCATTGCTTTGAGCGCCGGAGCGAAGGCCGTACTCGCGAAGTCATTCGCGATTCATGGACATCAGGGATAATAAACGCGGGAACACTCCTGGCTTTTGGCGTGCCGCCGCCGGGGTTGAGATGGTTTAAGCTTCGATTTGTCGATCAGAGGAGAATCTATGCGCTTGCCTGGACTGTGGACGAGATCTTTGCCGCTTAGAGTGATGGTCGTGGCGCTGTCGGCGGGGGTGGCTTTTGCGGCTGCCGGCGGCGGCTCGATTGCGAATGCAGCAGCTGACGGTGCCTGTTCCAGCGATGACAGCGGATTGCAGCTGCCTCCAGGGTTTTGTGCGACCGTCTTTGCTGACAACATCGGTCACGCGCGGCATATGGTGGTAGCGCCGAATGGAGTGGTTTACGTCAACACCTGGTCGGGCGCTTACTTTCCGGCGGGCGAGGCGGTGCATGAGGGCGGCTTTCTGGTTGCTCTTCAGGACAAGAGCGGCTCGGGAAAAGCGGACGTCATTGAGCGCTTCGGGGAGACCGCGAAGACGGGTGCGGCGGGCGGATCTGGCATCGCCCTTTACAACGGATCGATCTACGCCGAACTGAACGATCGCATCGTGAAATATGCTCTCCCAGCGGGCTCACTGGTGCCGCAGGGGTCGGCGACGACTGTCGTCTCCGGGTTGCCGCTCACCGGTGATCATCCCATGCATCCGTTCTTAATCGACGGCAAAGGAAATCTGTTCGTCGATGTAGCAACGGCGACGAATGCTTGCCAGCTGAAAAACCGGCAACTGAAATCGCCGGGCGCTGTTCCTTGCGTTGAGCTTGAAACTCGCGGCGGGGTTTGGCGATTTGACGCTAACAAAACAAATCAGGTGTTCTCGCCCGCCGAGCGATACGCGACCGGGATTCGTAATGCGGAGGGCTTCGGGTACGACTCGAAGAACGGCAACATCTTCATCACGCAGCATGGGCGGGACCAGCTTCATGCGAACTGGCCCGACCTTTACAAGCCTGAAGAAGAAGCGACGCTGCCTTCGGAAGAGGTGATGCTCATGAAGAAGGGCGGCGACTACGGATGGCCGGAGTGCTATTACGATCCGGCACAGCAGAAGCTGCTTCTGGCGCCCGAGTATGGCGGCGACGGAGGGCACAAGGTTGGCGTCTGTGCGAGCAAGACTGCTCCGGTCGCGGCTTTTCCTGCGCATTGGGGCCCGAACGGAATGGCTTTTTACGACCAGACTCAGTTTCCCAGCCGCTATCAGAAAGGCCTCTTCATCGCCTTTCACGGATCGTGGGACCGCGCCCCTTATCCGCAGGGCGGGTACAACATCGTTTACCAGCCCCTTGCCGGCGATCACTCAGCGGGCGAATGCGAAATTTTTGCCGACGGTTTTGCCGGGCCCGTGAAGTCTCCGGATAAGGCCGTGCATCGGCCTTCCGGCGTAGCTGTTGCTCCGGACGGGGCGCTCTATGTCGCTGACGATGTAGGTGGGCGAATCTACCGAATCACCTATAAGGGTGGCTCCGGAGCGGAAGGGCAACAGGCGAAGTACACTCCATGTCCGAGTTTGACGGCGCCGGCCGGGGAGATCGTCAGAGAAGACGCCAAGCCACCGGAGGGCACGCATCCCGATGCCGGGCTTCCGGTTCCTGCGGGAGCGACGCAGGCGATGGTTGCGCTCGGCGATCGCGTCTATCACGGCGAAGTGGGCGGAGCCGCTTGCACCGGCTGCCATGGCGCGAGTGCCAAGGGAACTCCGCTTGGCCCTGACCTGACGAATGGCAAATGGTTGTGGAGCGACGGCAGCTGGAAGGGAATTGCCAAAACCGTTCAGGATGGAGTGCCCTTGCCGAAGAACTATCGCTCGACGATGCCGGCGATGGGCGGCGCACAACTCACTCCCGATCAGGTGTCGGCTGTGGCTGCGTACATCTGGGCCTTGAATCAGCATTGATTGAGGCTGCGAGAGGGCGATGGCAAAGCGCAGTGCGGGTCTGATGATGTTTCGCGGGTCGAGCCGGCAGCTGGAAGTCTTTCTGGTTCACCCGGGCGGTCCGCTATGGGCCAAGAAAGACAAGGGTGCATGGACGATCCCCAAGGGCGAATACAAGAAGAAGAGTGAAGATGCGCTCGCTGCGGCGCGACGCGAGTTTAAGGAGGAGACCGGCTTCGACAGTGAAGGCGAGTTCCTAGAGCTTGGCTCGATCACCCAGAGGAGCGGAAAGATCGTTACGGCGTGGGCATTTCGTGGCGATTGCGATCCGGCCAAACTAATCAGCAATACATGCAAGATCGAATGGCCTCCACGTTCCGGAAAAAAGATTGAGATCTCCGAAATCGATCGCGGTCGATGGTTCAGCGTCGATGAGGCCCGCGAATACATTCGCGAAGAGCAGGAACCATTGCTTGACGAGCTGTGCAAGGTGATCGAGTAACGCGGGGAGAGATCGACCGTGCGATTTACGGAGAGCCGAGGCATAAACCGCATCGCGACCGTTACAATTTCATACGCTCCTCTTCGAGCACGAATAGCAGCGATCAAATATCTGTGATCAAACAATCGAAATCTATCAACACCGTGGTTCGAGCGAGAAATCAGCGACGCCATGCGGAGCGACTCAAGGCGCTGTCGATCAGCCTGGTCAGCTTGCTGATGTTTCTGCCTTTGCTGGCATCGAGTGGGCGGGGCCAGGGCGGCCCGGTATCAGCATCGACGCCTGGGATCAACCCTTCCGATTGGCCGATGTCTGGGCGCGATCCCGCTGGTACGCGCTATTCGACGCTGAGTCAGATCACGCCGGCGAATGTTCAGAACTTGAAAGTCGCCTGGGTTTATCACATGAAGCCGGCTGCGAATTCGAGCGCGGGCGACCATCCTAGCGGAGCGGGCTTCCATCAATCTGAGGATCAGCCGCTCGTTATCGGGCGAACGATGTATGTGGTGACGCCCTACAGCCGCGTGGTTGCGTTGGATTCGTCGACTGGCCAGGAGAAGTGGGCCTTCGAGATTCCAGATGGCGACAACGCTTCGATGCGTGGAGCATCGTACTGGCCGGGTGATGGGAGCTCGGCTTCGGCGGCGATTATTTTCGGCACGCGCCGCGGACGGTTGTATTCCATCAGCGCAGCAACCGGCCGGCTCAATACGGAATTCGGCGTCAATGGAATGGTGGATCTGAAGACGCCGGAAGTGATGAAGACCGGTATGGACAAGAGCTATATCCTGCCGTCACCGCCGACGATTTACAAGAATCTGGTGATCACTGGCGCTGGTCCCGGCGAAGGGCCCGGCGGCAAAGACGGCGGCGCGGGCCCGGCCGGCGACACGCGTGCGTGGGACGCCAAAACAGGCAAACTTGTCTGGACGTTTCACTCCGTGCCTCTTCCCGGTGAAACAGGCCACGAGACCTGGGCAGGAGATAGCTGGAAGAACCGCTCGGGCGTGAACGTCTGGGGGTACATGACCGTCGATGAGGCGCGCGGCATTCTCTATATGCCGTTGGGAGCGCCGAACAACGATCGCGTCGGTGTAGATCGCCCCGGCGACAATTTGTTCGGCTCCTCTCTTGTCGCCGTGAATGCGGATACGGGTAAGTTGTTGTGGTATTTCCAGGTCGTTCATCACGACATCTGGGACCTCGATACAGAGTCGCCTCCGACGCTGTTCGACGTAAAGCACGGTAGCGAAATCATTCCTGCTGTCGCGACGGTGAACAAGAATGGGCTGATGTTCATTTTGAATCGAGTGACAGGCAAGCCAATCTACGACGTGGTCGAACGGCCGGTGCCGAAGAGCAATGTGCCCGGCGAGCAGACCTCTCCGACGCAGCCCTTTCCGGTGATGCCCGAGCCGCTCTCTCAGGTCACGCTAAGCCGGGCGAATCTCTACAAAGACACTCCGGAACATAAGGCGTGGTGCGAGCAGTTTGTCGACGACAACAATCTGCAGCTAGGGGAAATTCAATATACGCCGACCGCACTCGACCGCTATTCGGTGCCGATGCCCGGTACTCAGGGTGGCGTCAATTACTATGGCGGCGCCTTCGATCCGAAGTCGAGCCTCTTCATCGTCAACGTGAACAACCTAGCGCAGCCGATGCGGATCATTCGCCAGGCGGATGGGAGCTACATCAACTCCGGTCCGCTTGCTGGTTTGCAGCGCTTTTGGAATCCTGCGAACCATCTGCCGTGCACGCCGACTCCGTGGGGGCAATTGGTCGCGGTGAACGTCAATACTGGAAAGATCGCGTGGAGGTCCACCCTCGGAGTGACTGACAGCCTGCCTGAGGGCAAACAGAAGACAGGCCGCCCTGGGCTTGGCGGAGCGATCATCACAGCAACTGGACTCATTTTTATCGGCGCCACGGACGATGCCCGCTTTCGCGCTTTCGATGAGGCGAGTGGCAAGGAAATCTGGACGGCGAAGCTGCCGGCGTCGGCCGAGTCCACGCCGATCACGTATGCCGACGCAGGCGGGAAACAGTATGTGGCGGTGGTGGCTACAGGCGGCGGCCTGATTGGCGCACCGCTGGCGAGCGATGTGGTGATTGCGTATTCGCTTTCCGGGACGAAGAGCATTTCGAGTGTTTTGGAGGGCAGTTCGCTTGCTGCCGAAGCGACCCCTCCAGGCAGTGCCGACGGCGAGCGATATGTTGCCGCACATGCGGATTCCGCGCATCCTGGTTCAGCGCCGCAATCTCTTTTTCCACCCGGCCCTGGACGGGAGCTGATGCTCAAGGTGTGCTCCGGATGCCACTCGGCAAATGTGTCCGCCACGAAGCGAATGAACGCTCAGGAGTGGCGCAGTCTCGTACAGACCATGGCTGGTCGAGGAGCGGTCGCGACCGACGAGGAGTTCGATGAGATCTCTGGCTATCTGGCGAGGTCATTCCCGAGCGCCGGCGCTCAGCCAGCGCCGGCTCCGAAGTAGAAGTGGATGAAGCAGGCGCTCAGAGCGAAGCGCCTTCGGCATTGACTTGTGCCCGTAGTGTCTGCAAGTCGCCTTCTCGCTTCGTATTGGGATTTCTTGGGTCGAGATAGAGCCAGCACAAGGCAGAGATCGTCGCGGCGCCGATCATGAGATAGATCAGCGGATTCCACGAGCCGGTCTTTTGCAGGATCAAGCCGCCGACGACCGGGGCGACGAAGCCGCCCAGGTTGGCGAGCATGTTCATCGCCGCCGCGACAGTCGCGGTATAGGGGCCACCGATCTCGACACAGGCATTCCAGGAAATCGGCATGGTGAGGTCGCTGCAAAAACTCGCCAGGCCCATGCAGACCATCGCCGGCAGAACCTCGTGGATGCGGGTGAAGGCGAAGAGCAGAATGGCGGTTCCTAGAAATCCGCAGAAGGCAATCTTGCGATGGGGAAGACTCGCGGGGGCGAGGCCGGTGAGCAGGGAGCCGAAGCCTCCAAAGAGAAGCGGCAGCACTGATAAAGCTGCGGCATGTGCCGGCGTTTGGCCTCGCGCTTCTCTGAGGTAGGTTGGCAGCCAGGTGATGTAGAAGTACCAGACAAACGAGAAGCAGAAATATTGCAGAACTAGCACGAAGACCTGCGGCGTTAGCAGAAGAGAGGTCCAGTGGCGCTTTGCGACGCCGTGGCTCATCAGGCGCGAGAGCTTTCGAGCAACTGTAGTTCGGCGGGGTCGACGGACGGGTGCTGCGCGGGATCGTCTTTGAACCAGAGAAAGAAGATCGCGCACCACACCAGGCCGAGGCTTGCGAAGGCGACGAAAGCCCATCGCCAGCCGAAGAGGCCGATGCAGGCGAGCACTATCGGCGGAGTCGCCGCTCCACCCCAGCGTGTGCAGGCCCACATGAAGGCCTGGGCGGTGACGCGTTCGCGCGCAGGCAGCCACACGCTGAGCATGCGCGTGAGGTTGGGAAGCAGCCGGCCTCGCCTGCTCCGAAGAGGAAGCGAATGACGCAGAGGGAGGCGACACTCCAGGCAGCGCCGGTGAGCGCGGTGAAGAAAGACCATGCTGCCACAATCTGCAGCAGCACGCGCCGGACGCCGATGCGGTCGCCGAGCAGGCCGATGGGAATCTCAAAGAGCGCATAGGATAGCCCGAAAGCGCCGAAAACGAATCCCATTTGCGCTTTGCTGAGATGGAGATCGTGGGATATCGGCCCCGCGGCTTGCGACATCGCCACGCGCTGCACGTAAGAGAGCACGGCCAGCCCGATGGCCAGCCCGACTACTCCATATCGCGCTCGACTCGGTTTCATTCGGGCCTCATTCTCTTGAGAGTTACTGCGCAAGCGCGAACACATACAGCGTATCGCCCGCTCCGGCGACGAGGTATTGCTTTCCGTCGAGCAGATACGTCTCCGGGCCATTGCTTAGCGAGTGCAGCATGGGAAAGTGCCACAGGATATTTCCATTGGCGGCGTCAAAGGCGATCAGATTGCCGCTGTAGTCGCCGGTAAAGAGCAGATTGCCGGCGGTGGTCAAAATGCCCGGGCCGCCGAGGCCTCCGCCTGCGCCACCGAAATTAGTATAGGGGTGACTCCATTCACCTCGCCGGTTTTGTAGTCGATCGCTTCGAGCGGTTTCTGCGACCAGAGTTCGCTCCAGAGCCACCGTATCCTTCCGGGCGCTCGTCTGGGGTCGGTGAGGTAAGTCAGGCTGATATCCCCGCGTCGCATTCACGTAAAAGAGGCCTGTCTGGGGACTGAAGCTGGGAGGCATCCAGTTGGTTCCGCCGCCACCAGTAATGCTGATCAACCTCCATCGACCGTCGGCTCTTTCTCTCGTCGGGGATCGGCTGCGCCTTTGGCGTCGACGCCCTTCGACCAGTTCAGCGGAACGAATGGCTTCGAGACACGCTCTTGCCGTTCGTGCGATCGAGCACGAAGAAGTAGCCGTTGCGCGCGGCCTGCGCCAGCAGTTTGCGCGGCTTGCCGTCGATCTCGCCGTCGAAGAGAACCGGGGTCTCGACGTTGTCCCAATCGTGGGTGTCGTGCGGCGAAGCCTGAAAATACCAGACGCAGCTTGCCGGTGTCGGGATTGAGCGCAACGATCGAGCAGGTCCACAGATTGTCTGCCCTTGCGGCCCTGACCGGCCATGACCGGATTGGGATTGCCCGTGCCCCAATAGAGCAGATTCAACTCCGGATCGTAGGTGCCGGGCAGCCATGTCATGCCGCCGCCGTGGTCCATGGCTGCTCTCGTTAGGCCAGGTCTCGGCGCCCGGCTCGCCGGCTTTGGGGTTCGGTGTTCCAGCGCCACTGCAGCTCGCCGGTTTCGGGATCGCGCGATTCGAGATAGCCGGGAACATCGATGGCGTCGCCGCCAACGCCGACGATGACGTGATTGCTCGAGACGATCGGCGCCAGGGTGGTGAAGTACTGCATCTTCTCATCGGCGACTTTCTTTCGCCAGCGCTCTTTGCCGTCCTTCGCGTCGAGCGAAATGAACCAGCCATCGGGCGCCATGAAGTAGAGCCAGTTGCCATACATGCCGACGCCGCGATTTCCGATCAGGTGGCCGCCCTTGTCGTCCCAGTCGTAATGCCAGAGCTCTTCGCCGGTGCGCGCGTCGACGGCCCAGACATGATCGGGAATGGTGAAGTACAGAACGCCGTTGACCATCGAGCGGCGTGGACTTGATGTCCGGCGTGCCGACGCCGCGCATCGGGCCGGCAACGGTGACGCGGTATATGCCACGCAATCGCCAGCGAATCCGAAGATTCGAGGACTGAATCTGAGTAAGTGGACTGAACCTCTTGCCAGAGTAGTCGCCGTTGTAGGTAGGCCAGGTATCGGTAGGCGGTGCCTCGAACTGCTTTTGAGGACTGAGCAGTTGCCCTTGCGAGGAACCAGTGAAGAGAGTGCACAAGATTGCGATGAAGGAGGCGGCCGGCCGAAGGCTCATTTCAGCGTCACCAGGTAGGCAGTGAGATTGTGAACCTGTGCGTCGGTGTACTTCTCGAGCATCTTCCGATGAAAGACGAGCTTGTCTTCGACGTTTACCTTGACGCCTTGCGTCAGCTCGATGGAATGGTAATTTCCCGACGAGTCATCGAGGGAGACGTAGAAGTCGTCAAGGTATTTCAGGGTTCCAGTGATCGCAGTGCCGTCCTTCAAAGTCACGGTCACTTGCGGAGGGGGATGTGATCCGACGGACGCGGGGTAGAGAAGAGCGTTCTGGACATCGAGGGGTTTTAACTTCGAGGCGATGTGAGCGAGATCTCCTGAGGCCGAGTGGCAGGTGTTGCACTTGCCTTCGCCGTTGAAGTAGGCCTCGCCAGCGCGCAGCGTCGCCCGTCACAATATTTTGGATCTGGTAGGTGCCACGGTTGGCCGCGAGGTAGACCTGTTCGTGGAGGAACTCGGCTATCTCGCGAACCTGCTCGTCCGTGAGTCCGGGAAAGGCTGGCATGCCGTTGTCGGGAAATCCTTTGCGAATGACCGGGCCTAGAACCTCGCCTTGATTGTCATCGAGAACCACGGAAGAGCGCAGCAGGTCGGGACCGACGCCTCCGCGAGCGTTGGCTCCGTGACAAAAACCGCAGGTGGGTCCGAAGAGCTTCGCGCCCTCGGCGGCGACTTTGGCGTCCGGTGCGCGCCCAAGTCCCAGAAACTGCCGCATCTGGACTGCGCGGGCGCTCTCTTGTGCCTCAGTTGTCGCCGCCGGTGGGGTAGCTTGCTCTTGTGCCTGTGAGGCAAGACAGCATGCGAGCACGGTGAATCCGAAGGCAGTCAACCGTGCGGCGGCTGTTATTGTCCGCGGCGAGCTCTTGCTCCAGATGGAATGGCCGATGTGCACAGATCCGAGCGAATACCTGAATGATGGTCAACCTATGCGTCCGCTGACCCTATGTCAAGTCTGTCGCGGCGATAGATCCCGCGGAGCGATCGGCCAGAACAAATCGATAGTCCAATCCGGTTTACTATTACGGTTGCGTTGCGATTCGTAATTCTCTCGCGGCTCAACAGGAAGTGCAGATGAAGATCGATCTCTCAGGCAAGACTGCGGTCATCACTGGCGGAAGCCGAGGCCTTGGCGAGGCCATGGCCTACTCGCTATCGGAGGCAGGGGCGCAGGTCGCTCTGGTGGCGCGCGACGTGCAGCGCCTGGAGGCCGTTCGCGATGCGATTGTTGGGAAGGGCGGCACGGCAGATGTCTTCACCGGAGATGTCACGCGGGAAGAGGATGTCGCCGCAGTGGGGAAAGCGGTCGCCGAGCGATTCGGCCATCCGCAGATCCTGATCAACAACGCCGGGACGAACATCCGTAAGCCTCTCGTCGAGTACTCGCTCGACGAGTTTCGCAGCGTCGTCGATTCCAGCCTGATCTCAACTTTTCTGATGTGCCGCGCCTTCGTTCCAGGGATGAAGGGCACCGGGTATGGTCGCATTCTCAATATGACTTCGATCATGAGCCATGTCTCATTGCCGGGAAGGACGCCATACTCGTCGGCTAAGGCAGCGCTGCTCGGATTGACGCGATCATTGGCGCTGGAGCTGGCGGGCGAGGGCATCACGGTGAACGGCATCAGTCCGGGCCCGTTTGCGACCGAGATGAATACCGCCGTCATGAACAATCCAGAGGCGAATGCGCAGTTTCTGGCGAGCCTGCCGGTGGGGCGGTGGGGCAAGGTCGAAGAGATCGGCGCTTTGGCCTGCTATCTCTGCTCGGAGTTTTCGGGGTTCATCACCGGCACCGACATCCTCATCGATGGCGGCTGGACAGCCAAGTAGTAGAGCGCAGGAGTGAATGTTGATCAGCAGGCGAAATTTTCTAACAGCAGGCGCGGCGGCGGGGCTTGCCTCCGCCGCGAGTGGGGGGACTTTTATGTCCTGGGCGCAGGAGACTTCATCGGCGAAGGGCGATGCGAAGGCTGATCCCACCGCTGATCCTTGGACCAGTGGAGCGATGGGTTTGGCTTCCACCAGTCTCGCGATCCGGCTGGGCGGCTATAACCATCCGGCGGGGCCGCTGCGCAACGACTCGATCGCATTCCTGGAGTATTGCCACAGCATCGGCGCCGCCGGAGTACAGACATCGGTCAAGGGCGATCTCGCCAAATTTCGTAAACGAGCTGAAGAACTCAACATGTTCGTCGAGTACGAGAGCCGGTTGCCGGAGCATGCGGACGACGACATGTCCGGCTTTGAGAATTCGTTGAAGGAGGCAAACGCCGTCGGCGCGAGTTGCCTGCGCGTGGTGAGCCTGAGCGGCCGGCGTTATGAGAATTTCAAGACGATGGACGCTTATCTCGATTGGAAAAAGCGCACTACTGCGGTCGTGGAAAAGATCGTGCCGCTCGCCGAGAAACAGAAAGTCATTTTGGCGATGGAAAATCACAAAGACCGCACGGCCGACGAATTTGTGGCGCTGCTGAAGCAGATCTCAAGCGAGTACTACGGGGCTTTGATTGACTTTGGCAATAATCTTTCACTCTCGGAAGAGCCGATGAGCGTGGTCGCTAAGTTGGCACCGTACGCAAAGAGTACGCACTTGAAAGACATGGCGGTGCAGCCTTACGCCGAAGGCTTTCTGCTGGCTGAGGTCGTTTGCGGCGACGGATTTCTGGATGTGAAGGGCATGGTCGAGCTGTGCCGCCGGGCGAACCCCAAAGTGCATTTACTGTTGGAGATGATCACCGACCATACCCTGAAAGTTCCCGTTAAGACAGATGAGTATTGGGCCACTTTCCCTGAGCGACGTGCAGCCGCGCAGCCAGCGATTCTTAAAATTGTCGACGAGCACACCTCGAAGGAGATGCCGCAAACTGCGGGTCTGAGCAATGAAGCGTTACTGGCTCTGGAGGAGCGAGACAATCGCCGCTGCCTGGAATGGGCGAGGCAGAACCTCGCCGTTTCCTGGCTTGCGTGATCCGACTTCCAGTGAAGGTCAACCACGCACGGAAATCCATCGTGAGATGCTAAGAAGGTCGCGTCTATCGCGATAAGACCGCGCTTTCGAGAGATCAGGAAACCGGTCACTTCCCGGGGAGATTGAACTTGTCGCTTACTGGTTGTTCGCTCATAGGATCGAAACTTGGCGTGGCTGGCGGAGCTGTGTTTTATGGCTCCAATCCGGCGACTGGCGAGATGCTTGAACCCGCATTTCATACAGCCAGTGGCGACGACGTAGAGCAGGCGGCGAAGTTGGCGGCGACGGCGTTCTCAGCCTACGGAAATCTTTCTGGGGCGGACGAAAGGTGAGTTTCTCCGTTCGATTGCGACAGGGATTGAGGAGCGAGCAACGGAGATTGTCACCCGCGCCGGGCTCGAGACAGGATTGCCCGAGGGTCGGCTGCGCGGCGAACTGGCGCGCACCACCAACCAGCTTCGGCTCTTTGCCACGGTCGTAGAAGAAGGATCGTGGGTCACCGCACGCATCGACCCGGCCGAGCCTGAGCGTAAGCCGCTTCCTCGCGCAGACATCCGTTCCATGCTCAAGCCGCTCGGGCCGGTCGTGGTCTTTGGCGCGAGCAATTTTCCGTTGGCATTTTCGGTCGCCGGAGGAGACACGGCTTCGGCCCTGGCCGCGGGAAATCCGGTGATTGTGAAGGCCCATCCGGCGCATCCGGGAACGAGCGAGTTGGTTGGTCAGGTGATTCGCGAGAGCGTGCAAGCCTGCGGATTACCCGAAGGCGTCTTCTCGCTGCTCTTCGACGCACAGATCGAGGTTGGCACTCAGTTGGTCGTGCATCCGTTGGTGAAGGCGGTGGGGTTCACCGGTTCGCCGGCCGCCGTGGCAAAGCGCTGATGAAATTAGCCGCGTCACGACCGGTTCCGATTCCGTGTTATGCAGAGATGGGCAGCGTCAATCCGCTGTTCATTTTGCCCGGCGCGATGCACACACGCTCTGCGGCGATCGCGAGTGGCTTGCAGAACTCTTTCACTTTGGGGTCGGGTCAGTTCTGCACCAAGCCTGGGCTGGTCTTTGTTCCTGAAGGCGCGGAGAGCGAGTCGTTTACAGAGTCGCTGAAGACTGGGGTCACGGCTATGACGCCCCAGACCATGCTGGCGGGGAACATCGGGAAAAAATACGCCGCAGCCGTGCTGGGGCGCAGCGAAGAGATCGGCGTTGACCTGGCGGCAAAATCCGCTACGGAAGGCGACCTGGTAACGCGGCAGCCCGTGACGCTTTTTACATCCGAAGTGCGTTCCTTGCTGAGCGACCCGAGTCTTGGTGAAGAGATCTTCGGGCCGACGACGCTGCTCGTGGCCTATAGCGGACGAGAAGAGATGCTGGCTGCCGCCGAAGCTTTAGAGGGACACCTCACCGCAACCATCCACGGAACAGAAGAAGATCTCATTGCCCACCGAGACCTCATCGCCGTGCTTGAGTCGAAAGTCGGCAGGCTGCTCTTCAACGGCTTTCCAACCGGAGTCGAGGTTTGCCATGCGATGGTGCATGGGGGGCCGTATCCGGCGACTTCGGATGGGCGCTCGACTTCCGTTGGCACGCAGGCAATCTTTCGTTTCGCGCGGCCTTTCTGCTATCAGGATTTTCCAGAGTCCGCGCTGCCTGCGGAGCTGCAGAATGGAAATCCTCTCGGGATTACTCGGATGGTGAATGGCGTATTGAGCAAAGACGCCGTCAGTTAGAAATCCAGCCTCTTGGTGCGACTTCGTTGATGAGCGTCCCGATTGGCTCGATGGTGATGCGAATCTCGTCGCCGGCTTGCAGCGTGAAAGAGTCTGGCGGGACGACCCCGGTTCCGGTCATCAGGAATGCGCCATTAGGAAAGCTGTTATCGCGAAAGAGATATTCGGCAAGCGTTGCAGGCTTGCGCTTCAGCTCAGCGAGTGTCGTGGCTCCGGTGAATTCGGCTTTGCCGCTGCGCAAAATCTCCAATTGGATCGCCGTGGATGACGGCAGCGATTCGGAGCTGACGAGGACGCACGGTCCGAGCGCGCAGCTGCGGTCATAAACCTTGGCCTGGGGGAGATACAAAGGATTCTCGCCCTCGATGTCGCGCGAGCTCATGTCATTGCCAACCGTGTAACCGATGATCTCGCCGCGATGGTTGAGCAGTAGCGTAAGTTCCGGTTCGGGCACCGACCATGTGGCATCGCTGCGAATTCGAACGAAACTGCCGGGGTCGGCTACGCGGCTCGCGGTTGCTTTGAAAAATAGTTCGGGGCGCTCGGCGGAATAAACACGGTCGTAAAAGTCACCGCCGCCGGCGTCCTTCGACTCTTCCATGCGGGCGCTGCGGCTGCGGTAATAGGTGACTCCGGAGGCCCAGACTTCCTGGTTCGCAATTGGAGCGAGGACCTGAACCGAAGAGAAGTCCTCCGCAGGATCGCTCTTTGCTGCGATGGTGGAGAGATACGCGTACAGGTCTTCGTGCGTGACGAGCGCGTCCCAGGACGTTTCAGGGACGCGATAGAACCTTCCGTGTTGTTCCACGTAAGGTCCATTGCTTGTGCGGTAGAGTTTCACTGAATTTGGCTCCGTCACAGATTGTCTCACTCGAATTCTGGTGCAATTCTCAATGCCTACTAAGCATTGGCAAATTGCGAGAACGGTACTTCGTCGATCTTTGCGCGATCGCGCAGAGCGGTTTTCAGGATTTCCTGGGCTACTGCTAATTCTGTGCCCGCAAGCTCCAGTCGCGGGCCGCGCACACGAGCGGAGCCAACGCCAACCTCTGCCTGGACCCACTTGATGAGCTGAACGAACTTGGGCACCGTGTCCATGCGCAGCAGCGGGAGAAACCACCGATACAGCGGGAATGCCGACTCGAAATCCTTTGCAAGAGCCGCATTGAAAAGTTGCACCGACTCGGCGGGAAAGGCATTCACCAGCCCCGCGATCCAGCCTTTTGCTCCTGCGCCTGCAGCCTCCACGACCACGTCATCTACGCCAACGAGGATCTCGATGCGATCGGCAAGCACGGCGCGAATGGCCGCGACGCGTCTTACGTCGGCACTCGATTCTTTCACTGCGGCGAGATTCGCATGCTGCTGCGCAAGTTCAGCGATCTGTTCGGGAAGAAAGTCGGTCGTATAAGCGACCGGGTTGTTATAGAGCATGCACGACAGCGGGGTCGCCGCGATGATGGCGGAGACGTGCTGTTTCATCTCTCGCCAGTCAGTGGAGTAAATGTAAGGCGGCAACACCATCAGCCCCGAGCAACCAGCCTGCTCCGCCTCTTTGGCGAGCGTCACGGCGTGGCTGGTCGAGAGTGACGAGATCGCAGCCACGACCGGCGCTTTCCCGGCAACGGTCGTCACCGTGTTTTTGAGGATGGCAACTTTTTCAGCGGCATCGAGTGTTGCTCCCTCGCCGAGCGAGCCGAGCATGACGAGACCGCTGCATCCGTTCGCGAGAAGCCACTGTGCGTGTTGCGCCATAAAGTTGTGATCGACGGCGAGATTGCCGTCAAAGGCAGTGGTCATGGCGGGCATGACTCCGGACCAGTTCATTGAGTCTCCTTCAATTGAAAGCGGTTGGGCAGGTAGGGTTCGAGAGGAATGGCGGTGGGCCTGCGCAAGATGTGGTCGGCGAGCAAACGGGCCGCCCCGGGCGAGGAGGTAATTCCGAGCCCCTCGAAGCCGACGGCGAGAAACAAGCTTGGGTCTTCGGTTGGCCCCAAGAGCGGAAGCTTGTCGGGAGTGGCGGCGCGGAAGCCCGTCCAGGCGCGAATAGTCGCGACCTGCCTTAGCGACGGCATGTAGCTGTAGGCTCGCTCCAGCATGGCATGGAGGATTGGCTCATCGATCTCAGGATTTTCGTTTCCATATTGCCGCGAGGAGCCGATGAGCAATTCTCCGCTGCGGCGCGGCTGCATGTTAAAGGCGACAGAATCGACGGCGACCTTGTGGGCGCTCTTGAGATATCCAAGCTCGACGAGTTGATGGCTGAGAAAGCCGGGGCAATGTCCAGTGAGCACTAGATGCCCTTTGCGCTTCTGGATCGGCAGCCATGGCAGGAGCGATGTTTCTACTCCCGTAGCAAGCACGATCGCGTCGCTATGCAGTTCGATGCCATCGCCAAATCGCACTACCCCTTTGGCCGCCTCAATGACGGGTTGATGTTGCAGCAGCACTGCGCCGCGCCTCACCGCCTCCTCAAGGAAGTACGCGCCTGCTGCTGGAGGAGAGAGTACGACGTCTTCCGGAACCAACAGTGCACCGGCCAATCCGGAACGCAGATTCGGCTCCGTCTCGGCGAGCTCTTTTGCACGCAGAACGAAGGAGCGGATGCCCGCGCTAGCATAGGCTGTTTGCTTGGCGCGGACCTCCGCCAACTCCTCATCATCGGCAGCGATCCAGATCGTGCCTCGGGGTTCATATTCGGCGGCTGCGGGCAATTGCGGACCAACCTCGCGCCACACCGATCTGGAGTAGCGCGTGAGCGCGAGTTGGGCAGGCGAGTCGTCCATAACCACAACGTGACCCATGCCGGCTGCAGTTGTCGCGCCATTAGGACTGTCGCGTTCGATGATGGCGACGCGCAAGCCGGCTAATGCGAATTCACGCGCACAGGCGCAACCGACGATTCCCGCTCCGATGATGATGACGTCGTAAGTCATTGCGTGAAGAGAATCAACTCCAGACACTGAGAGGTCAATACTTAGAAACTAATACCGCTTTGAAACGGGTCGCTGGGGTCGAAATGTAGCGTGGACTCGCCGGTAATCCACGCCCTCCCGGTGATGCTCGGCGTGATACATACGCCGTCGCTGCTGAGAATGGAACCTTCAAAGACCGTGCCGAGTATCCCTTCCTGCCGCCAGACTTCATTCAATGCCAACTCGCCCGCAGCGTGAAGGCAGGCCAGCTTCGCGCTCGTGCCAGTGCCGCACGGGGAACGGTCGAAGGACGCTCCCGGGCAGAGCACAAAGTTGCGGCCGGAGTTGTTCGGGTCGATGGGCGGTCCTACAAGCTCAATATGATCGATGAGGGCGCTGTCCTTTCCGGTGACACCGGATGCGATGAGAGCAGCGCGAATCGCCGTTGAAACGGCCACTAGCGCGGCGCGATTCTCGATTTGCAGAGCAAGTCCGTGGTCCGAGACAAGAAAAAACCAATTCCCGCCCCAGGCGATGTCGCCGTGAAAGCAACCGTAGCCCGGCACTTCCACAGGCACAGCCGCTCGATAGCGGTAGCTCGGAACATTCTGTAAGGAAACGCTTCCGTCCGCGTGAAGGCTTGTTAGGACTGGCCCCACCGGCGTTTCGATCGTATGGTCGCCCGGCCCGATCCGTCCGAGATGCGCCAACGTGGTAACAACGCCTATCGTGCCATGTCCACACATTCCGAGATACCCAACATCGTTGTAGTAGATGACTGCGGCAGCCGCTGAAGGATCCGAAGGTTCGCAGAGCAAGGCGCCAACTACAACTTCTGACCCTCTAGGCTCACAGATCGTCGCAGTCCGAAAATCGTCATATTGCGCCCTGAAAATCTCGAGCCTGCCGCGTAGATCGCCGCTGCCAAGGTCTGGACCACCCGCTATGATCACACGGGTCGGCTCTCCGGCGGTATGGGAGTCGATGGCCTTGACGCTCGGTCAAGAGAGATGGTCGATCGGTGCATATGCGAATTGTAGCGGCAGACGCCTTCCAAGTCGCGAACCATGAATGCTTTCGCTCGACCAGAAGTCTCTAGCCCGACCGAGTCGTGACGAGTGGTAACGGTCTTTCAAAGGGAGCGCGCATTGCTAAACTAAAACAGTGAAGATCGCGCTGGCACAGATCAACCCCACGGTCGGGGATTTCCGCGGCAACACCGCCAAGATTGTGGAGTTCACCCAAAAGGCGGCTGCGGCGAGCGCCGATCTCGTCGTCTTCTCCGAACTCGCCATTTGCGGCTATCCTCCCGCTGATCTGCTCGAAAAACCCTCCTTCGTCGCTCGCGCTGGAGAGGCCATGCAGGAAGTAGCTGCGGCAACTGCCTCGCTGCCCATCGCTGTGATTTCAGGCTTCGTGACGCCGGCAGAGAAGGGAAGTGGCAAGCGCGTCAAAAACTCTGCCGCACTGCTGCGCAACGGGAAGATTGAGTTTACCCAGTCGAAGATGCTGCTTCCCTTCTACGATGTCTTCGACGAACAGCGTTACTTCGCTCCTGCCGAACGCCAAAAGCCGTTCAGTCTCGACGGCGAGCGTGTCGCACTTACCATCTGCGAAGACGCATGGAACGACAAAACTTTCTGGCCGCAACGACTCTACGCCGTCGACCCCGTCGATGAACTCATGCGCGAGGCCGGCGAGGGCCCTGGTTCACTCATCATTAACATCTCCGCCTCGCCCTACTGGCGCAACAAACGCAAGGTCCGCTTCGAAATGCTCGCGGCCATCGCCAAGCGCCATCGTGTTCCGGTGATCATGGTCAACCAGGTAGGCGGCAACGACTCGCTCATCTTCGATGGGTCGAGCCTCGCGATTGGGCCTGATGGAGAGCTTCTCGCCCGTGCTCACGCCTTTGAGGAGGACCTGGTCTTCGTCGACACCAAGACGCTGACCGGCGATATTCGCCCCAAAGACCACACGCAGGACGCCGGCATCTACGAAGCGCTGGTGCTGGGCACCCGCGACTATGTGCGCAAATGCGGTTTCTCCAAAGCCCTTGTCGGCCTTAGCGGAGGCATCGATTCGGCGCTCGTCGCCTGCATCGCCGTCGACGCCCTCGGCAAGGAGAACGTTCGCGGCATCACTATGCCGAGCCAGTATTCGTCGACGGGATCGGTGGACGACAGCCGAATCCTCGCCGACAATCTCGGCATACGTCTCGATGCAATCGCGATTGAAGGACTGTTCCGGCAATACGAAGATGCTCTTGCTCCGCTCTTCGCCGGAACCAAACCCGATCTCACCGAAGAGAACATCCAGTCACGCATCCGCGGCGCATTGCTTATGGCCATGTCGAACAAGACGGGCGCGCTGGTGCTTACCACGGGGAATAAATCGGAGATGTCGGTTGGTTACTGCACCCTGTACGGCGACATGGTCGGGGCACTTGCCGTGATCGGTGATGTGATGAAGACCCGGGTCTACGACCTTTGCCGCTACATCAATCGCGACCGCGAGATCATTCCCGCCGCCATTCTCGAAAAGCCGCCGTCGGCGGAGCTGCGCCCCGGCCAGAAAGATATCGATTCGTTGCCGCCTTATGAGGTGCTCGATCCAATTCTCGAGGCCTACGTCGAACGTTACGAGACCCCAGAGGCTATCGTCGCCGAACACGGCTTCGATATCGACTTGGTGCGCTCGGTCGTCAAACTGGTGGAGCGTAGCGAGTACAAACGCCAGCAGGCGGCGCCGGTGCTCAAAGTCACCGAGAAAGCCTTCGGCATGGGTCGGCGTTTCCCGATCGCGGTCAAATTCCAAGTCTAAAAAAGTGTTGGTTCGGAACCCAAAGAGTTTCAAGAAAAAGAGGATTGAATGTCAGGAAGTTTGTCGCTCCACAAAACCTTAGGTCTCGTTCTCGGGGCTTCAACTTTCGCGGTCGCGCTTTTTGCTGGCTCAGTTGCTGTCGCGCAACAGGAGCCGCCCGCTGCGCCCACACCAGCCGCCGCAGCGCCGGCAACGCTGACTTTCCCCACGCCCGATCCCAAGAATTTCAGCGCCGACAAGCCTACTCCCGACGACGTCAACGCTTTTCTCAAAGCGACCTGGGGTTACGATCCCAACCTGGCGTGGCAGACCATGGCCATCGCCAAGACACCCGTCGCCGGCGTCAGCAAGATAACTGTCGCCATCGGGCAGAAAAGCAATCCGTCGCAGGGTGGGCAGCTTGTTTTCTTCGCGCTCCCTGACGGCCAGCACATCATCTCGCAGGATGAGATCATCCCCTTTGGCGCACATCCTTTCGACTCGAATCGGAAGCTCCTGCAAGCGGAAGCGACTGGCCCGGCTCGCGGGGCCGCCTCCAAAGACCTGCTCATCGTGGAGTTCGCCGACTTTCAATGCCCGCACTGCAAAGATGCGCAGCCTACCGTTGAAAAGCTGATGAAGGATTTTCCTAACGCCCACTTCGTTTTCGAGAGCTTTCCGCTGCCGCAGCATAGCGAAGCACCCAAGGCCGCCGCTTATGGAGTCTGCGTGCAAAAGGCCGCAGGTGATGCGACCTTCTTCAAATATGTCGACGCGGTGTTTGCCAATCAGTCCGGCCTCACACCCGAGGCCTCCGACGCGACGCTTAAGGATGTTGTGACCAAGCTCGGCCTCGACCCCGCCAAGATTGCCGCGTGCGCTGCCTCGCCAGTTGGCGTCGACGGCGTCAAAGCCTCGCTCGATTTCGCCCACAAGCTCGAGGTGCGCGAAACCCCGTGGATCTACATCAACGGCCGCGGCGTTCCGCTCGGCGGAATCCAGTACGACCAGTTGAAGGCGATCGTCTCATACCAGGCTGTTCAAGATGGAGTCACAGCCGCTGCGTCTCCAGGCAACTGAGTATCCCCGCCCGCACACGGCAGACCGCCCGGTCTGCCGCAGAGTCTGGCATGCCGCCTCGCGATCAGGTTGCGGCTCGCCGCCTTCAACAATTAAATCCCCACGGACAACTCCCGACGGCCAATCGTTCTCTAACTAAATGAGAGCCAGCGCGGTAGTGGTCCGCCGCTAAAGGCGCAAACCGCACATTCGCGATTCAGGCCTCACGGCGCACTTGAAAGACTTGGTGCGTGTTAAGGATTTCTTCTGCGCTTTGGTGAATTCCCCTGGGAATTACCTGGCGCAATCCCGCCTTGCAATAACCCCTCGCACGACAACGTGATTGAGACAGCAGGTGAATGATGGTTTCGTCTCCGCTACGCATACGGGATGTCGCCGTGGAGTCTGTGCTTCCGCGGCAGCCGACCGCAACAAGCACGGTCCGCGCGGGCCGCATGGAGTTCATGGACTTCGCGCGCGGCATTGCCGCATTGGCCGTCGCAATTCAACATTGCGGCGAATCTATCTTTGCGTCCTTTGCAAAGTTCAGCTTTCAATATTTCAACCTCGGCCAAAGCGGCCTGATCGTCTTCTTTCTAGTGAGCGGATTTGTGATTCCGCTCAGCATTGAACGTGTCCGTTCGCAGAAGCGTTTTTGGATTCATCGATTCTTTCGTCTTTTTCCTTTGTACTGGTTCAGCTTACTGACTGTTGTGGTCCTGTATTTGCTTGGGTTTACGGCGATATTCGAGCCGTCGTTCCGGTTGCATGTGTGGCGAAATGTCGCAGGCAACATCACCATGTTCCAGGGAGCGCTCGGGCTCCCGCAGGCAATTGGACTGTATTACACCCTGACCATCGAGCTCTTCTTTTACATTGCATGCACGATACTTTTGGTGATCAATCAGTTTCGCAACTCCTATGCCCTGACGTGGGGGTTGTTGCTGGCAGTTTCCGTCGTCTGGATATTCGGACCCGTCTTCCTGCATCGGCGGGTAGACATGGCCGGTCTTTTCTATGGGCTGACTCTCTTCGCGGGCGCCGCCGTCTACAGGTATTTCAAAGGAACAATCTCGACGATGGAGATCGGAGCATTGATGGGGGTGATGCTGGTCTCGGTCGCCGGCGGCGTTTACATCAATGACGCTTTGCTCAAGAAGCCAGGAGCGGAGTTTTCGTATATCGCTATCTTTGTATCGTGGGTGGCCGGCTTCGCCGTCTTCTTCACCGTCTATGCGTTGCGCGGCCGTGAATTTCCGTCAGCGGGGATGTGGCTGGGCCGGATCAGTTATTCCGTCTACCTCATGCATCCGATCGCCGGATTTCTCTTTCGCCAGACCCGGCTCGCTCCCGGTCCCATGTTTTTGCTTACGATTGCCGCAACGCTTGTGGTTTCTACTTTGACCTACTACGGCATTGAGAAGCCGATGATCGAGCTTGGCCGTACATTCGTCAAGGGAGGTCGGCCTTTCGTTGTCTGACGTGGGCGTGCTCAATTCTGGCGAGAACATCTGGAGTGAAATCACGGGCACGTTTTTCCTCGACTTTGATCTATACACATAAATGTGAGATTATTACACATTGAAAGGAGTGTGGCTCATGCGAACCAATATCGATATTGACGACCAGTTGATGGACGAAGCCATGCAGAAGACGGGCTCCCGCACCAAAAAGGCCGTGGTTGAGGCAGGCTTGCGCTCGCTGCTGGATATTCGTGCGCAAGCTGACATTCGCCAACTCTATGGCAAGGTCACATGGGAAGGTAATCTCGAGGAATCTCGTTTGGGCCGGAACGTAGCCTAGCTGGAATATGGTGATTGTGGATACCACCGTCTGGATTGATTTCCTGGCCGGAGCGCCCAATGAGGAGACGGTCTGGCTGCTCCGGGAAGCGGATCGACAGCGCCTTGGGATGATCGATTTGATCCTTTGCGAGGTACTTCAGGGCATAAGGCAGGATAGCGAGTTCGTTCGGGTGCAAGAGTTGCTATCCAGATTTGCCACCTTTGACACGGGAGGCACAGACTTGGCGATAGCCGCCGCTCGAAACTATCGATTTCTTCGCCGTGGTGGCCATACTGTCCGAAAAACAATCGATTGCTACATTGCGACCTTCTGCATCTTCGGCGGACATGAACTCCTTCATCGCGACCGCGACTTCGATCCCTTCGAAAAATATCTGGACCTTCGCGTAGTTCATGTATAAAACGCAGGACTGACCCACAGAAAGAATTACGTTCCTGCGCAATTGTGGCGCGTACACCCGGTTGGATGACTGCCGACTATTGTCCTGGGCACGCGGCACGAGACCAGGAAACCAACGTCGACTGGAACGTCTCCGGGACGACGATAGACACCTTGAACTTCATCCACTGGATCGTCTCCGGCGTGTCGCCCTTGCCGTAGCTGAGCGGAGCCACCGTAACCTGGCCCTGCGGCGCCTTGGCGGCCTTTTCGATGAATTCACCCGCGGCCTCCGCACGCGGCGAATCGAGAGTCTGGTCCGCCATTTCGGAATACTCGACAAAATCGGCATGGGTCAAGACGAACTCGACGACCGTCGATTGCTTCATTTTGTCCTGCACTGTCTCGCCGTATCCGGTGCCGATCACCTGTTGCTCGCCGGTGCGAATCGGGAAGGTTACGGGATAGGTCCAGTCTTCGTCCCCATCCTCGTCACCGATTGAGACGATCCATCCCCAATCGTCTTTCATCGCCTTCAACCGAAAATTTATACCCGTCGCGAATGGGTGCGAGTAGTTCTCTTTTGACGTCACCGTGCCAGTAAACGAAGTCTGCTTGCACGGTTGGGCAGTCAGCGGCCCCGACAAGACACTGCGATCAACAAAAGCAAGATCCAGTTTCGGAAGTTCATTGCGCCTCGGGCCCTATCGGCTCGGCTGACTTTCAACTGTTCGCAGCAACTCCACGATCTTCGGGGCCCCAATATGCTGGTAGTCCGTTGAGAGCAAGCCATAGCCCTCGACCGTGTCATACTTCCGGCTCGCGCCGCTCGACTGCGTGCCATTGAGCGCCCAGTAGCTCCACGCCAGGTTGTTCTCTTTCATGTAGCGGATATACATCACAAACCAATCCGAGTTCGCGCCGCAATTCAAAGCCTGACAGGTCCCGAACTCACCCACCCACAGCGGCACGCCCGGTTCGGTATGCAGCAGGAATCCAGCACGGGCGTCGTAGACCTGCTTCAGCTCGTCATAGCTGGCGAACGGATGTTGATCGATGTTGTAAGCATGAGGCGAATAGACCAGCCGGTTCGCCACCTTGAGGCGCACTGGGAGCTTGTCGAAGCCCGCAAAATTCGTCGAGTAGTCCGGACCTTCCACCATGATCAGCAGCTTCGGATTCGCCGCCAAGACCGCATCGCCGCCACGTTCGGCTGCCGCATGCCAGTCGAGTTTCGGATCTGGTCCTCCCCAGGCCGCACCACTGCGAAGCTCGTTGCGCAGGTCAGCGCCCACTACCCAACGCTCGCCTTGATAGCGGCGCACAATCGTCTGCCAATCGGCGAGCCACTTCGACTCAGGATATTCGGCGTTATACCAAAGGCCGTTGCCATCGGTATCGCTGCAGCACCAGTCGGCGCGGCTCATATGGTTGTCGAGGACCACCATGATGTGCGCTTCGCCGAGCGCGTGGATCACGGCATCCATCACGTCCATTGCGTGCTTGCCTTTGAACTGCGGGTTGGCCTTCACCGCATAATCCGGCACCAGGGGATTGTGCTCCAGCGTCTCATTCGCCCACGGCAGCCGCACCGAATTCACGCCCAGATCGACGATCTGCTGCACGATGGTGCTCAGCGGTGCATGGTCGAGTCCGCCAACCACAAACTCTTTCTGGTCGAAGCCATACCAATTGACCGAAGTCAGCCGTATCTTGTGGCCGGCCGAGTCGAGAATGTCATGGCCGCTGGTATGAAGCGGCGGCACGATCGGAAGAGACTGCGCTACCGCGAGCGCGGAGAAGAGTAGAGCACAGACCGCCGGGACCGTGGTGCGAATCCATTGCTTTGAAGTCATGCCTCACAGCATACGCCGGAGATCTCCAAGCGAGCACAAGGCAATAGAGAAAGCCGTTACTGATGCACCGGAAAGATAATCTGCCGCCCCGCGACATCGGTATGCGTCCTGCGAACGATGCGCGGCGTGACCAGCACCAGCAAGGTAGATGTATTCAGGTTCTTCGAGTCGTCGGTCGTCGAGCGCAGCCCGGGCAAGCTCGCTGAGGCCGGGAATGCCCACGACCGCCCGAGTCTCTTGCTTCGACAAGCTGCTGACGACCATTGCGCTGCCGCCGTCCTTGAGAGTAATCGTCCCCGAGTACTTGCGGTTGTTGAGGATTGGGTTGTCGTTGAGCGTAGTTCCACCGAGCGCGGTGAACTCGAGTTCCATCTTGAGCGATACCTCGGCTCCATGCTGCACCCAAGGTGTGGCCTTCATGGTTAGACCAAGGTCCTGGTATTGGATTTGCGGAATTGTCGTTTGAGCGCTCAGGCTCGATGCGTTATAGCCTAGCCCAGCCAGCGTGCTCGAGAGCCCGGCGGTATTGATTCCGGAGGCGCTGAGCGCGCTGCCGCCGGAAGAAACCGTCGAGGTAACGATCGGGTATCGCGTGCCAATACGGAAGGTCGCCGTCTCCTGGTCCTGCACGCGCAAACTAATGTCGTCCAGCACCTGGGTGTCGCTCGCGTTGAGTGAAAGGTTCGCCGTTGCAGTTCCCGGCACCAAGCCAAATTGTGTGAGCCCTCCGCCAAAGGTCGCGAAGCCCTGAGTGAGGAGCGAGCTGGCGACTTGCCCCGTGGCAATCAGGATCGCGAGAATTGCGCCGTAGTCTCCCGGCGCAGCCAGGCCGCTGGCGATGATTTGGTTGATCGCCGCCTGGTTGCCCGCCACAAGGCTGTTGATCTCTGAGTCGACGTTGAAAACGGTCATCTGCGAGGGCAGTTCGACTCCGATATTGGTCGTGCGCACCTTGGTGACGTCGATCAACCGCACCTCGACGACCACTTGTGCTTTGCCGTCGAGCAGCTCTTCGAGCGTGGCGTTGAGCGCCTTCATGCGGCTCTCTGGCGCGCGCACGGTCAGGATGCCGCTTGTCGGCTGGGCTACCGCGATCGGCACCTCGAAGACATTCTTCGCCACGTTGGTGATCTCGGTCATCTCAGCCGTCGTTACGCCTGGGATGTAGACCGACTCCAGCAAGAGGCGCTCGTATTTCTGCCGGTTCTCTTTCGAGTCCTTCGCCACCAGAACGCGCTTGGGATCGAGCGGCACAAAAAACGTTCCGGTGAGCATCTTCACCATCTGGGCGGCCTGCGTGTAATCGACATCGTCAGCATCCAGCCGGGTCGTGCCCTGGGCTACGGAACTATCCATCACCGGCGTGAGCTGGTAGGCAGATAGGACCTGCTTGAGAACCTCCTGCTGTGTCCCCTTCAAGTGAAAGCTCTTTTTCACATTCGCCGGAGTCAGTTCGATTGGACCCTCGGCGTCTACGCCCTTTTCGTCAACCTGATCGACCGACATCTTTTGGTCGCTTGCCAGTTCCTGGACATGTTGCGCAATCACCGGATTCTTGGGGTCGAGCACCAGCGCTTCCTCGAGCTTCTGCCGCGACACCTCGGGATGTCCGCTGAGCCGTGCTTTGACCGCCTCCTGCACCAGTTGAGTGATCAGGTGCTGGCGGGCGATCTCTCTCGCCGTCGAATATTGCTGGTTCCCCGGGTCGAGCGCGGCTGCCGCCGTGAACGCCTGGTAGGCGCCGTGACAATCGTTCTGGTCGAGCAGCTTTGCGCCCTGAAGATAGAGCTTTTCCGCCTTGCGCCCTTGTTTCCCGCTGGCATGGGTTTCCGCCGGGATCACGGCCGTCGCGGGGGCGGCGCCCTGGGTAGTTGCCTGCGTTGTGGTCGTGGTGCCGCTCGACTGAGCCAGGACGGTTGAAAGGGGGATTTCCACCTTGGTCTCGGAGAGCTTTTGCATCTGGCCAGGTGGCGGATCGTCTGCGGGCACAGCGGCGTCCGCTGAAGCATTCCCTTGAGAACTCCCGGACGTTCCGTCTGTAGCGTTGCTCGTCTGCCCTGCCGCAGACGCGGCGATTTTCTGCGCCAGGATAACTGAGAGTGGAGTCTCGGTCTTTGTCTCGCTGAGATGCTGAACCTGACCAGCCGGCGGATCATTCGAAGGTGAGGGGGCTGCGGGTGCAGACGAGGCGGTCTGCGCAAACCCGCACAGGGGTAGGGAAGCAAGAACCGCAATGCAGGCTCCCATCGCCAGCCACCCGCGCCTGTGCGAGTCGCCGCTCTTGCGAGAACTAAAGATCAACGAAATTCTCATGCGCTGCGCCGTGTTTCTTCCAACAAGGCGTCGAGAGTGGTCGCGCATACGTCTGGATTGCATTGCATCAGCTCGTCGAAGGAGTAACGGCCAGTCGCCACCGCGATCACCGGCAGATCATTGGCCTTGGCCGCGGAGATGTCGAACGGTGTGTCGCCCACTACGCAGACTGACGCATCCGCACCCACAATCGCGCGCGCCAAATCCGCTGCGTGGGCGATCATTTCGGAGCGAACGATAAACCGGTCGCTGAATCCGCCGAAGCGTGAACCATTCCCGCAGCCCGGCGATCTCGATCTTGAGCCAGCCAATCGACTCGAGGTTGCCGGTCGCCACTCCCAGAGCCGCGCCCTTGGCCTGCAAGTGCTCGAGCGTTGCCTCGACCCCGGGCATCACTCGCACCTGCATCGTCTCGCGTTGCGAAAGCACATCGCTGCGCATTGCTTCGAGAATGTCTTCTAAAACGGGATGCCATTCAGAATCTTCCAACTCTGCGGCGCGAAAGGCGTCGTGCAGGATTCCCGGATCGGTATTGCCTGACAGCACCACAGGATCGAGATTGAGGTCCCGTCCCATCACGCTCTTTACGCTGGAGAAGAATGCGGTAACGTGGATGCGGTCCTGGCTGCGCAGCAGGGTCCCATCGATGTCAAAGAGATAGGCCGGCTCGGCGTCCCAAAGGAAGCCTTCACGAAGAAATACTCGCGGTTCCTCTGCAGACTCAATGCCGGACGTAACGGCCTGAGCTCCCGAGGAGGCGGTAGGCGAAATCAAGATGCAGTTCTCCCTGGCGACAAATGCAGGGGGCGCGACAACAGCCGCACCCACCGCTCTTCTCATTCTAGGGGAGAATGGCAGTGGAGAGTGGTCTCAGGCCCGTGAGGCCGGGACCACGAGCCCACTAAGACCCAACGGTCTGCTTGAGTGCCAGGGCGGGACGCTCGCTGCGCGGCGGACGCTTCAGCCCATGGCGAATCTGTGCCGGATTCAGATCCAGCTCGGCGATGGTGCGGCTGAGCGTGTTGCGGTGCATGCCCAGCTCGGCTGCCGCCTTACATTGGTTACCGCGGTGCCGCGCCAGCACCTCCAAGAAGGAAGCGCTTTTTGAACTCGCGAACTCCTTCGGCATAAGTGATGCCGCTCGCCTGCATGCGTGCTACCAGATTGTCCAGCTCTCGCTTCAAAAGAAGCCTCTCTCTGGCCGGTGTTGTCCCGGCCTTTTTCGTTCTCCCCGGCTCAATGCCGGGACATTCCATCGATCATCCGGCGATCGCGCCGTTTGTCCGGCTCTGCGCGTGAGGCTTAAGCCAATCTGGCTGCGCATCCCGAATGATCTTCACACCGTCTCGAATTCGTTCCCCCAACTGCTGGGGAGTTACCGCCGTTGTGGTGTGCGCCGCGGAGAGGAAATACGGCGCGAATCGCGAATGATCAAGCCAGCCACTCTGCGGATAAAACGCCGCCAACGCCATCACGCCCAACGTCACCACAATACAACCCTTCAAAAAACCAAATGCGGCGCCCACCAACCGGTCAAGCCAGCCTAGCCCAATCGAGTGCGCCGTGCGATGCAAAAGCTCGTCCCACCACACCCGCGATGACCATGATCGACAATGCGATCACCAGGAACGCAATGATTTCCGCGATCGCGGGCCTGTGAATCATTTGCAACAACGATGGCATCAGCCGCTGATAGTTCCAGCTGGCGATCAGCAATCCCAACACCACGCCGCCGAGCGAAAACGCCTCGACGAAAAACCCATTTTTCGCCGCTCCAAGCACTGCGAGTATCACGATCGCGGCGATGATCCAATCTACTATCGCCATGCGTGACCACACCTCAGCGGCGCTCGCCGACGCGGCGTGTCAAACATGCAAAGGCGACCCCGTCAGCAATCTGTACGCCTCAAAATACTTTTCGCGAGTTCTCGCAACTACGTCCTCAGGCAACGCCGGAGCCGGCGATCTCTTGTTCCAGTGAATCTCTTCCAGATAGTCCCTCACGTACTGTTTGTCAAAGGATTTCTGCGGGCCTCCCGGTGCATAGCTGTCCAGCGGCCAGTAGCGCGAAGAATCGGGAGTCAGCGCTTCATCCGCAAGGATCACACCTCTTGAGGTCTTGCCAAACTCAAACTTGGTGTCCGCCAGGATCAGTCCTCGCGTCAGCGCATAATCCGCAGCCTTGTTGTAAATCGCCACGCTTAATTTGCGCAGGTTCTCTGCCTGCAGCTTCCCGATGCGTGCGGACATCTCTTCAAAGGAAATATTGACGTCGTGCTCTCCATCCACGCTCTTCGTCGCCGGAGTGAAGATGGGCTCCGGCAACCGGTCTGACTCGCGCAGTCCAGCAGGCAGCGCGATGCCGCAAACTTTACCCGTCGCCTGGTAATCTTTCCATCCCGAACCGGAGAGATACCCGCGCACAACGCACTCAACCGGAAACATGTTCGCCTTGGCCACCAGCATTGAGCGGCCGCGTAGCTCATCGGCATGCGCCGCCACATCTGCCGGATACTCATCCACGTCGGCAGTGATCAGATGGTTGGGCACGATGTCCGCAAGAAAATCGAACCAGAACAGCGAGAGTTGCGTAAGCACGTTGCCTTTGCCGGGGATGCCGCTCGCCAGCACATGATCGAAGGCCGAGATGCGGTCCGTTGCCACCATCAGCAGAAAGTCGCCCGCCGCATAAATGTCGCGTACCTTTCCGCGGGCGTGCAAATGCAAATCTGCTAGTTCGGTCTGGAGCAAAGCTGGCAAGGAATGAGGCCTCTCGGGGGATGAACTGAAGATTCGATTGTCCGGTGGCCGGAGCACTTTGTCAACGAAGGAAAAAAACGCCGCAGAATGAGCGAATCTAAAGCCTCAAACCGATCAGGAACCCCTCGGACCTATAATCGGACGCATGCTCAAGATCGTCGCGCTCGTAGAGCTGGGAGCCTGTTGGATCGCATGGTGGCTGGCTTTCGTGAAACCTCGTCAGCAGGCATCTTCAACCACGAAAGCGGCCGGAGCCCCCGCATCCAAATGGGGAATCGCTCTGGAGATGGTTGGCTTCGCGTTGGCCTGGACTTATGTTCGACCGGTGGGTTTGGAAAAATCCAATCTCGCTTTGATCGCGTCGATGATCATCGCCCCTCCCTCGGTCGCGCTTGCCTGGGCGGCAACTCGACATCTTGGCAAGCAGTGGCGATTCGCGGCAGCTGTGAGAAAAGATCACGAACTGATCACAACTGGTCCGTATCGTTTGGTGCGGCATCCGATCTACACATCGATGCTGGGGATGCTGCTGGCCACGGGCGCGGCCTACACCTGGTGGCCCATGTTTGTTGCGGCGCTAATCTTCTTCTTGATTGGCACTGAGATTCGAATCCACTCCGAAGAACGTCTGCTCGCCGAGCATTTTCAGGATTCTTATGTCGCCTACCGCGCTCGTGTGCGCGGCTACATTCCATTCGTGCGCTGAGCGCCTGATCGTTTTGCACCTTCGATCGTTTTGCACCTTCGAATTATGCAGTCGCCAACTGCGCCTCAGTGGAACGCTCAGTTGGCTGCTCGACGCGCCCACGCCGCGCACTACGTTCGCTCTCAACACCGCCTAGGCGTACCGAGACCACCTTCGACACGCCCGGCTCCTGCATCGTGACGCCGTAGATCATGTCGGCCGCCTGCATCATGCGCTTGGAGTGGGTCACGATCACAAACTGTGTCGTCGCCGCCATGGATTTGATCATCTCCGCAAGTCTGCCGACGTTGGTTTCATCGAGCGGCGCATCGACTTCGTCGAGCACGCAGAACGGACTTGGCTGATAGCGGAAGATCCCGATCAGCAGCGACAACGCGGTCAGCGCTTTTTCGCCGCCGGAGAGCAGCAGCACATTCTGTAGCTTCTTGCCCGGAGGCGAGGCCACGATGTCGATGCCGCTATCGATCGAGTGTCTCTTCATCGGTCAGCTTCATGAAGGCCTGTCCGCCGCCGAAGAGCTGCGCGAACGTGACGCCGAAGTTCTCATTGATCTTGCCGAAGGCCTCGTCGAACTTCGTCCGGGAAATCTGATCGATCTCCTTAATTGTCGACTGCGTGTTCTCGATCGAGTCGAGCAGGTCTTTGCGCTGCGTCTCGAGGAACTCATGCCGCTGCGCGGCTTCCTGGTACTCTTCGAGCGCCATCATGTTGACCGGTCCCATCGCTTCGAGCTTTTGTTTCAAGCCGCGGCACGCTTCTTCTTCCTCAGGCAGCGCGCTCGCCTCGATGCGGGCAATCTCTGTGTCCTCGCGCAGCGCGGATGCTTCGACGCCGAGATCGTTTACGCACGCCTCTTCGACATGCTGCAGATCGGAAGTTAGTTTCGCCGCCTGCGCACTGCGATCGCTTTTCGTCTCGCGCAATGTATCCGTATGGGCACGTGCAGCCTTGAGCGCGTCTTCGATCTCGGCAAGTGAAATCCGCAATGTCTTCGCTTCTTCACTCCAGCGTGCGGCTTCTTCCAGAGCCTGTTCGCGAGTCTGCGAAAGCTGCTCGCGCGTTGCACCGAGCTGTTCATTTTCCCGCGAGCGCTGTTCGCGTTCCGCATTCGCCGCGCTCAGCTGCTGCTCGAGTTGCTGCACACGCTGCGCCAGATCGCCGTACATGCGATCGATGCGCGCGAAGGCCATCTCCGCGCCGCGCCGCCGCTCTTCGAGGCCAGCCAGTTCCGCTGAAACCGCCGAAGCGTCGTTCTGTGCTGCCTCGCGCGCGCCGCGCAGCTCCTCGACCGACCGCTGCAACTCGCCGAGCGCCGCCTCCGCCGCCTCGTGATTCGTTTCCAGCCGCTGCGTCTCTTCCCGCTTGCTTGCAATGAACTCGTCTTTGGCGCGCCGCGCGTCTTTGTTGCGCTCGTTCTCGATCGTCCATTGTTGCGCGCGACCCTGGAGTCGCCGCACCTCGGCATCCATCTGGCGGAGTGCCGCGGTATGGTTCGCGCTCTCGCGCTCGGCGTTGCGACGCTCTTCGCTCTTTGCTTCCGAGACGCGCGTCAGCTCGGCGATCGTCTTCGCCAGCGAAGCCGCAGCCACATCGGCCGCGCTCAACTCGGCTTCAACTTTTTCCAGCTTCTTCTGCGTGTCGCGGAGTTCGCGCTTCAGCGCCAGAGGCCCTTCGACGCTCGGCTTGCCGCCGGTCACCGTGACGTTATGGAAGCATTCGCCGGAAGGCGCGAGGAAAAACGCATGAGGATTTTCGAGCGCCAGAGTCCGCGCCGTATCCGCATCCGGAGTCACATATCCCTCGCGCAGCTTGGGCAGAATCACTTCGAGCGAAGAACCGAATCCATCCAGCACCCGAATGCAGTCCTTCAATCGCACCACGCCGCCGCGCTGGCCATGGATGTCCGCTCCGGCGTAGCTGCCGACCGCCGCGCCAGCGGCGAAAGAAAACTTTGCCTGCGAATCGTCCGGATGCACCAGGAAGGTCGCGCGCCCATCGACGTCATGCTTCAGCAGCCGCATGCCTTCGTTGGCCGAATCCCAGCTCTTCACGACGACATAGTTCAGTTCGTCGCGAAGGAATTCGTCGACGACCTCTTCGTACTGCCCATCCACTTCGAGGAAGTCCGCGAGCGTTCCCGCCGGAGCCAGCGCGCCTCCCATCGAATTTTGCCGCAGCAACTTCCTTACCGTGTCGGTCGAATAGCTATGGTCGCGAATCAGCGACTCAATCGAATTCCGCCGCCCGCTCAGCGTCGCGTGTTCGGCGCGAAGCTGATCGCCGCGCCGCTTTGCTTCCGCTTCTTCATTGCGCTTTGCTGTAATCTCCGTCCGCAGCTCGGCAATCTCCTGCTCCAGCCGCTCCAGCGTCGCCGTCACCGATTCGAAGTTCATCGACAACTGCCCGCGCTCTGCGCCCAGGGCATCGAGATCGCGGTGCGCCGCAGCCATCTCCGTCGCCAGCCGGCTGGCCTCGCGCTCCAGCGCGGCCAGCGACTCTTCAGCCTGCGCGGTCTGGTTGCGCGCCTGCGCCGCCTGCTGCAGCAGCTGCATCGCCTGCCTGCGGCCGGACTCCAGCTTCTGCTCAGCGACCCCAACCGCCTGCGCGGCATCGCGCACCTGCTGCTGTTTCTGCTGCGCCTGCTGGCGGAAATTCGCCGCCTCGGCCGCCGCGGTCTCCAGGAACGTCCGCTGTCCGTCGCGTTCCGCGGTCAAGCCCATCCAGATGCTGTTTGGCCTGGCCAAGCTCAGCCGAGCCGGCTGTCGTGCGCGAATCGAGTTCCGCGATCCGCTCTTCGTTCGAACTCTGCCGTGAGACTGCGCGTTCCAGCTCGACCGCGGCTTGGTTCGCCTTTGCAGACGCTTCTTTCGCGCTGATATCCAGCGCATAACCGCGAGCGGTTCCAGTCGAATACTCCGCCTTGCAGCGAATCGACCTGAGCACTGTGTCCTTCGATCTCGGTGCTCAGGGCGGCGATCTCCTCCGCCAGCGAAAGCTGCTCCGCATCCATCGCCGCGATCTTGCTGGCCAGCACGACCCGCAGCCGCGCGCGCATCTCATCGCGCAGCGCGCCGTAGCGTTCTGCTTTCGCCGCCTGCCGCTTCAGCGAAGTCACCTGCTTCGTAACTTCCTCGAAGATGTCGTTGACGCGAGCCAGGTTTTGCTTCGACTGCTCGAGCCGCAGCTCGGCAAGCCGCTTCTTCGTTTTGAAGCGGGTAATCCCGGCGGCCTCTTCGATGATCGCGCGCCGGTCATGCGGCTTCGAGCTCAGCAGCTGCCCAATCCGCTCCTGGCCGATGATCGCGTAGGACTCCGGCCCCAGTCCGGTGCCCATGAAGATGTCCTGAATATCGCGCAGCCGGCAGAGCTTGCCGTTCAGCAGATATTCGCTGTCGCCGGTGCGGAAGAGCCGCCGCGAGATTACAATCTCGCCCCGTTGCGGAGTGCTCTGAAACTTCCGCCGGCGAATCTTCAGCACCACCTCGTTCGCAACGTCGTTGCCAGCCCCGGCGTTTGGATCTGCCAAGTTTGCGTCCGATTTCTTAGCCTCGCCCTCAAAGGTCTGTCCGGGCTGCGCCTCGGCGATGATCTCGTCGGCCTCGGCCGCTTTCGCTGCGCGAACTTCCTCTTCGTTCCAATCGCCGCCCGCTGCCATATCGGCTGGCATTTCGTCCTGGATCTCGACTTCGGGCACCAACGGCAGGGGACCGTCGTACGCCTCCGGGTCGACCAACGTCAGCGAAACCTCCGCCATCCCCAGCGGCTTTCGATCGCGCGTTCCGGCGAAGATGACGTCCTCCATCTTGCCGCCGCGCAGGGTCTTGGCGCTCTGCTCGCCCAGCACCCAGCTCACGCCGTCGAGAATGTTCGACTTGCCGCAGCCGTTCGGCCCGACGACCACGGCAATTCCATGGCCGGGAACCTGGACTTCGGTGCGGTCGCAAAACGACTTGAATCCGAGAATCTGGATTTTTTTCAGCTTCAACATTCGTCGACAACCTGTTCCGCGAAAGCCCGTCGTTGAGGGGGATGGGTGGGCTTCGCTGAGGGAATACCCTGAGAAAATGCTATCGCCCGTGATAGGCGGGGTCAACATGGGCAGCGCTACATCTTGTGGATAAGGCGTCCCGGCCTCTATATATCCGGGTATCACGCCGGATTCATTCAAAATCTCCGCATTTTAGCCGATCCCACTTCGTCCCAACGCCCGTCGCAGTTCAATGCCTTGCAACACGATTCGCCTGGCTACTTCTTTGTGGGCCGCACCAGCACCTCGCTGATAAAGCTTTGCGGAGCCTGCGTCACCAGCATCGCCACAATCGCCGCCACATCTTCAGGTTGGATTTTCGTCGCTGGATCTTTTCCGCCGTCGCCTCTGCCAAAACCCGTGTTTGTCGATCCCGGCGCTACCACCGATACCCGAATGCCGTAGGGCCGCAGTTCCTCGGCCACCGAATACGTCAGCCCATTCAACCCCCACTTCGATGCCGAGTACGCTGCCCCATTCGGAAGCGGATTCTTCCCGGCGAGTGACGAAATGTTCACGATGTGGCCGCCGGCCGCTTTAATCATGAACGGCGCGAAGGCACGGATCATTAAGAACGGAGCGCGCAGGTTGGTCTCCATTAACACGTCCCATGCGGCCACCGTCATCTCATGCAGCGGTCGTCCCTGGTTCCCGATGCCGGCGTTGTTGACCAGGATGTCGCATCGGCCGAACTCCGCTCCGACCTGCTCCCCAAGCGCTGCCACCGCTTCAGGACTTCGCAGATCGCAGGGCATTGTCTGCGCCTTGCCGCCGGTAGCGGCAATCTCGATGCGGAGGGTCTCCAACAGGCCGGCATCACGGCCCACCAGCACTACCGTCGCCCCCATTTTCGCCAGCCGCAGCGCGACGGCGCGGCCAATGCCTCGTCCTGCGCCGGTGACCACCGCAATCTGATCGGTCAATTCGATGCTAATCGCGTCTGCCATTGTTCATTTGCCTTCCTTCGCTGCGAGTTGTCCCAAAAATCGACACCTTCGAATTTCTCTTCAAGAGAGAGAAAAAAGTCTTTCCCGGCAATCTCCCGTTGCCAGAATCGTTCATCTCACCGATATTGGTAGATGCACGCCCCAAACACTTTGCTTGTCACTTACTTCAGTGCTTCATATAATCCAGCAATCAACTTGCCGAGTCGAACGTTTACCGACGGTCGGTTCATGTTTTAAGGTTTTCTCCGGTATCGCGTACCGCGCATACGGCTGTGAAACAAGAAGTTCCCAGGAGCGTTAGATGAAGAAGTTCGCTTTAGCTTCCGTGTTGGCTATCGCCACCAGCACACTCGGCACGGTGCCTGCCGCCTATGCGCAAGCCGCCGCCCCCAACTGCACGGACCAGCTTACGATCAAGGATCCGGCCGAGTACAACACCTATTCCAATGCCATTGGCCAAACCACCCCGGCCGCGAAGGCAGCCGCGATCGAAGACTTCCTGACCAAGTACCCCAATACCGTGGTCAAGACGACTACGCTGATTACCTTGCTCACGACCTACCAGCAGGCGAATGACTCCCCCAACATGCTCAAGACGGCGAAGCGGATATTGGACGCCGATCCCACCAGCCTGCGTGCGGCTCTTGTCTACGTGTATCTCACCAAGCAGCAGGCAACTGCCAAGGCGGCCACTGACCCCGCCGCCGCCCAGCCGATGCTCGACGATGCGGCGAAGGTCGCTGACGCCGCGCTGAAGGTTACCGCGCCCGCAGCCTGCTCGGGTATCTCTCCCGAGGATTTTGCCAAGCTGAAGAGTGCCACCACCCCCATCTTCGAGAGCGCTATTGCCACCGACGATATGGGAAAGAAGGATTACAAGGGCGCGATCGACAATTATCAAGCGGAATTGAAGTTGTATCCCGATCTGAGCGCTCAGGCCGCGGTGCAGGGTGGGGCGGTCAATGAGACCTATCTGCTCGGCCAGGCATATGTCCAGGAAGACCCGAAGGATCTTCCCGCCGGCATCTTCTACCTGGAACGCGCCGCTCAATACGCTCCTCCGGCAGCCAAGGACAGCGTCGAGCAGGCCGCCGAATATTGGTACAAGAAGTACCACGGCAGCATGGAAGGCTTCGAACCGATCAAGCAGCTAGCTCATGACAACGCCACTCCGCCGGACTCCTACAAGCCAACGGCAGCGCCGCCGCCGCCTTCGCCAGATACTTTGGCGCACCAGGCCCTCTATCCGCCGTCCGGTCCTCCGACCGACATTAAGACCATGGCCCTGGGAGACAAGGAGTTCGTTCTCGCCAACGGCAACGACGCCGATGCCGCTGCGGTGTGGGCGACGATGAAGGGTGTTGTCACACAGGTTCCCGGAATCGTCGTTCAGGCGACCGCAACCTCTGTGCAGTTGGCTGTCTCACCCGACAACCAACAGGCGACGCCAAAAGTGGCTGACTTCACCGTCAACCTGACCAAGCCCCTGACCGAGGTTCCCGCCGTCGGCGCTACCGTGAAGTATGACGCCACCTTCGACTCCTACACCAAGACCCCGCCCATGATCATCATGAGCGACGGTTCGGTTCCGGCTGCAGCGAAGAAGGCGCCTGCTCACAAGCCTGCCCCTCACCACTAGTCGTCAGGTAACATGAAGGGGAACACTGGAAAGGCAGCCGCTTGGCTGCCTTTCCTGCGTTCCAGCCGAATGTCGCGCCACACTCCAATCCGAATCGCTGTCGCCGCGACTCTTCTGTCGCTCTCGGTTCCCCTTGTGGTGGAGTCCGCCGAAGGGAAAACCGGCTCGTTGGCCTACCCGCAGGAAGTCTCGCAACTGTCGGTTCCGCTGGTTTCTCCGCAGGAGATGACTGCTGATGACCGCACGGCCGCCGAAAGCTGGCAGGCCGTTATCGCCAGCTCGGCAGAGTTTTTTGGCTACACCGTGGATTCTTCCTACACCTATCGAGAGATCGCTTGTCCGGTTGCTCCGCACCATCTCTTGCTCGCCTACGAGGCGACTTCACCGAACGGCTTGGTCTCCCGCTTCACCGCGGTGATTGGCCGCGAGGCCCGGACAGAAACCGGTGGCCGTCCAGCCGCCGCTCAAATCATTCCCATACTCCATTTCGGATTGGTGCCCTTCATCCCCGCCATTGCCAACCCGCATTCGATCGAAGTCTTCAACGCGGCAATCTCCCCAGCCCCTGGCGCTACCGAGATCCTGGCGGCGAATCAGGCCGGGAACCAACCGCTCCTGGTGCGCGGGCTCTGCTATCTCGCCATGGTCGGAGAAGAACCAGCGGCCCTCAGTTCTCCTCCATCCAGTCAGGCGACCATACATGCGCCCGTTCCCACCCTGGTTTTTCAAAACAAGGGGAAGATTCGCCAGCAGATATCCATCCGCAGCAAGCAAAGCTCGTATCAGGTATGGGCTCTGACCTTCCAATCGGGCGGCAGCTTGCTCACAGCTACGCGTCAAGAGCACCCCATCGACCGCACGCCCCTCGTGCTGAACGCCACCAACGGCGGAGCCCCTGCGGCTTTTACCAGCAAAACTGCGATCCCATCCAGCGCCGCCCAGATATCCGCCCAGCCACCGACACCGGCCGCCCAGCCACCAACCGCCTCTGCGGTCGCAATCGCTCCGCCGGTGGCTCAAACAGCGCCAGCTGCGACCCCGCCCAATCCGTCAACGGCTGAGTCACCGGCACCCGTCGCGCCGTCTGTTGCCGTCGTGGAGGCTGAGCCCCAGCACACGCTGCCACCGCCTTCCGAAAATATGGCTCCGGCCGCCCAGCCGCTCACGGCGCCTGTTTCTGCTCCGGTCGCATCGACCGTAGAGCCAGTCGCTCCCGCGACGCCTGCGATGGCGATGCCACCGCCACCGCCCGCGCCCGTAGTACCGACACCAGCGCCGAGGCTAGCCGGATCTACGCCTCAACCGCCCGTGCCTCCCAGTGCTCCCGAGGTAGCAGCCGTATCTGCGCCGACAGCTATCACTGCGCCTCCGGCTCCGTCCGTCATGTTCGTTTCGCCGCCGCCGGTCGTCAAGCCCGCTCCGCCGCTACCCGCCGGTCGTTTCATCCAGAATCTGCCGCAGCCTCCGAGCAGGTTTATCCCCGACTCCGCGCTCAAGACGCCGCCGCATCTTCCTCAGTAGCCGCGAAGATCTTGCACAAGCTGTAGACGAGGATTGCTTCGAAATATAGGCTGGGCGGGCGGCGTTTCGCCGCACTTTTCGAATGAAGCTGCTCACCGCCCTCTACACGACCGTCACGTTTCTCTCCGCGCTTTTGCTCTTTTTGCTGGAGCCCATCGCTGCCCGCCAGTTGCTCCCGCTCTTCGGTGGATCGGCCGCGGTCTGGACCACCTGCCTCGTCTTTTTCCAATGCGCTCTGCTCGCCGGATACCTCTATGCCCACCTGATCGCCACGCGCCTCAACCCGCGCGCCCAGGCGATGACGCACATCATCCTGCTCGTCGCGGCGATGCTGAGTCTGAAGGTCCGCATCCAGCCGAATGCCGAAGCGATCACCGGGCATCCGATCAGCACACTTCTTTGGATTCTTACCGCGACCATCGGCCTGCCGTTTCTCACGCTCGCGGCGACCAGCCCCTTGCTGCAGTCCTGGCGCACTCGCGAGGGAAATCCTCTCACCGTGGTGGCTCTACGCTCTGTCAAACGTAGGCTCGCTGCTCGCACTTCTTCTCTACCCGTCGATCGTTGAGCCGAGCCTCGCGCTTCGCTCTCAGGTCGCGCTGTGGGACGCAGGCTTCTGCATCTTCGCGGCGCTGTGCGGAGCGCTCGCCCTTCAGCATCGGCGGAGTTCTGTGACGGCTCCAGTCCTGACCGAACCTGTCGCTCCGGAACCACCAGTCGAATCAAAGACCGCGCTCCTCTGGATACTCCTGCCCGCCTGCTCCTCCATGCTGCTTTGTGCGGTCACCAGCCATCTGGGCGAGAACATCGCCGCGATCCCGCTGCTTTGGATCATTCCCCTCGCTGCCTATCTGCTCAGCTTCATCGTGGCCTTCACCTCCGAACGCGCGTGGCCTCGCTTCCTCTCCGTCCGAATGCTCGCCTTCACCCTTGCCGTCTTCGCTCACCTGCTCTATACCAGCCGAAAGGCATTGCCTCTCCAGATCTCGATCCCCGTCTATACCGCCGGGCTCTTCTTCGCCTGCTTGTTCTGCCATGCCGAGCTCTACCGTCTCCGCCCAGGAGCCGCGGCCCTCACCCGCTACTACTTGTTCCTCTCATTCGGAGCGGCGCTCGGCGCAATCTGGGTGGGTGTCGTCTCGCCCAACATCTTCTACGCCAATCATGACCTTGCCATCGCCGTCGTCGTGCTCGCTGTGACCGCCCTCGCCGCGACCTGGCAATCCGGCTGGATCGCCCGGCTCGTTTGGACCTCTGCCTCCGTCGCACTCATCTACGTAGCTTTCTTCCAGGCCCGGATTCTCGACGAAGATGCTCTCGCCCAAGTGCGAAATTTCTACGGCTCCCTCCGTGTCACTGAGACCCACTTTCCGCCCGAAGCCGAGACCACCCGCACTCTCTATCATGGGCAGATTCAGCACGGTAGCCAGCTCTTCGGCAACGGCCTTCGTACTCAGCCCTCCACCTACTACGCGCACAACTCTGGAGTCGGTCTCGCCCTCGATCTCTGCTGCCTGGGCCCAAATGGCGAAGCTCGGCCACGCCGCATCGGCGTTGTCGGCCTCGGCGCCGGCACCCTGGCTGCCTACGGCAAGCCCGGAGACGACATCACTTTCTACGAAATTGATCCCCTCGTCGAACGCCTTGCCCGCGCGCTCTTCACCTATCTGCGTGACTCGCAGGCAAAAATCCGAGTTAGTCCCGGCGACGCTCGCCTCTCCATCGCTCACGATCAGACTTCGCCGCCTTACGATGTGTTGGTGCTGGACGCCTTCTCCGGCGATGCGATCCCAATTCACTTGCTGACCGCGCAGGCCATCGCGCTATTTCGTCACCATCTCCAGCCCAATGGAATTCTCGCTATCCACATCTCCAGTCAGTATCTCGACCTCGCGCCGCAACTAGCACTCCAGGCCCAGAACGCCGAGCTTCACGCAGTGCTGATCCACTCGGACGTCGACGAATCCCGAGGCATCTTCGCCGCTGACTGGGTGCTCATGACTGCCGACCCAGACTTTCTCAAGCATCCCGAAATCGCCAATGCCGCTCAGCCGCTGCGGCAGCTTTCCGGTCTGAGACTGTGGACTGACGATTATTCTTCGTTGTTACCGCTGCTCAAATGGAGCGCCGCCAGAACGCAAAGCGTGCCATCCCAGTTTTCTCCGCGATGACGGTTTGGTCAGGCCACAGAGCTGTGCCCTAAGCTCGGTGCCCTGCATTTGTGACAAAATGGTGCGGAAACCTATGCGCAAATTCGTTGCAGTTCTAGCCCTGATCCTTACCGCCGCGATCGCCCAGGCGCAGACAAAGTCCAGCCAGCTCCAGGTCTACTTCATCGACGTGGAGGGTGGTCAATCGACGCTCTTTGTTACCCCGGAAGGGAAGTCCCTGCTGATCGATACGGGTTGGTCGGGCAACAATGGTCGTGACGCTGACCGTATCGCGGCAACCGCCAAGAGCGCCGGCCTGACGAAGATCGACTATGCGCTCATCACTCACTATCACGTCGATCACGTTGGCGGAGTACCCCAGCTTCTGCAACGCATTCCCGTCGGAGAATTTTTCGACCACGGGGAGAACCGCGAACTGACGCCGCAGGTGACCAAAGACTACGAGAACTACAAGGCTGCACTTGCCACCGCAAACGTCAGCCGAGTAACCGCGAAACCCGGCGACGTGCTTCCGGTGAAGGGAATGAAGGTGCAGGTCATCAGCGCCGATGGAAACCTGATCGACAAGCCGCTCCCCGGAGCAGGGCAGCCCAACCCGTACTGCGCCACGTCGGAAGTTCGCCCTGCGGATCAGACGGAGAATGCTCGCTCTCTTGGCACGCTCATCACTTTCGGCAAACTCAGAATCCTCGACCTCGGCGACCTCACCTGGGACAAAGAGATGCAGCTGATGTGCCCGAACAACAAGCTCGGCCACATCGACATCCTCATCGTTTCGCATCACGGCTGGATGCAAAGCTCGAGCCCGGCGCTGGTCGATGCGATCGGCGCGCGGGTCGCGATCATGGATAACGGTGAGAAAAAAGGCGGATCGACGCCCGCCCTCGACACCGTCCGCAAAGCTCCCGGCCTCGAGACGCTATGGCAGCTTCATTACTCTGACGAGGGCGGCGCTGAACACAATACCGCCGAGGAATACATCGCGAATCTTTCCGGGGGCACCGACGCCGGTAACTACCTCAAGCTCACCGCCAGCCCAGCGGGCAGCTTCACTGTCTTCAACCCGCGCACGCAGCAGACTAAAACCTACGCGGCAAAATGAGCGTTCGCCCTTGTTAGCCGAATGAACCCAAGCCCCGACGAACTTGCCAGAAACTACGAGGAGATGAGTGAGTCTGAGTTGGTCGAAGTGGCCCGCTCCTACGACTCGTTGACCGAGTTAGCGCAGACGGCATTGCGCGCGGAGTTTGCCGGGCGGCACTTGGATCCGCCAATGATCGAGGAGGTCGACAATCCCGAGGCATCGGAACCCGGCTTCATCACCGTCCGTCGCTACCGCGACCTCTCCGAGGCAATCGTTGCCCGCTCGCTCCTGGAATCTGCGGGAATCCGCGCGTACCTCCGCGATGAGAATCTTGTGCGCCTCGAATGGCAGATCTCCAATTTCATCGGAGGCATTCGGCTACAGGTTGAGCGGGCCGACGAGACTGCCGCTGCCGAGATATTGAGCCAGCCCATCCCTGACCATGTCCCTTTCGACGAGCAGGCTGAGTTTGCCCAGCCGCTCTGTCCCCGGTGCGGCTCGACCGACATCACCTTTCAAGGTTCGTCGCGAAGCGCCGCGCTTGCCTCGCTCTACCTCTTGTCGCTACCGCTTCCGTTGGGGAAGGAAACATGGATTTGCAACGCCTGCGAGGCGCGCTGGATCGACGAGGAAGACGATCCGTCAGTACCCGAAGAGGCGAGTGGACCTTAAAGAAGGTATTGGCGCTCGGCTAGTCGCCGGAAGAAAAACGTGGCAAAGCGGGAAATCTGTTCTCACCACGCCGGAAGCGCCCTACATTTCGCAATTCCGGCTACCCTTGGAGCGTTTTCTGCATCTTAAAGATTGCGCCGCAAGATCGAGCGGATGGAGAAAGAAAGCATGCCTAAGAAAGACAAAGCAACCCCAGCGTTTACCCGTGAAAAACTGATTGATGCCCTGAACGAAGACCTGTCCCGCGAATATCAGGCAATCATCGCCTATGTGAACTACTCCCAGGTGCTCAAGGGCGCCCAGTATATGAATATTGCTGACGAGCTCGCGGTCCACGCCGCCGAGGAGCTTGACCACGCACTGCAGATCGCCAACCACGTTGACTATCTCGGCGGAATGCCATCGGTAACGCCTAAGTCGGTCAAGACTTCAGAGAAGGCGGAGGATATGCTCCGCTTCGATTTGGAGAACGAGAAAGAGACGATCCGCAACTATCGTCGTCGCATCCGCCAGGCCGATGAGTTGAACGAATTCGCTATCGCGGAGAGCCTGCGTAATATTGTCGTGCAGGAACAGGACCATCTGATCGCGCTGGCGACCGCTCTCGGAATCGATCCGCCGAATCCGGGAATCGCCGACTGAGCAGCGATTCCTTGCAGTAGGGGCCCGGATTCCTCCGGGCCCGAGTTCAATTCCTCAGCATTCAGTTTTTCAGCACAGCCCGAATATGCAGATCCCGTAGCTGGGCGTCGCTCACCGTCGTCGGAGCATCGACCATCAGGTCGATCGCCTTCGCCGTCTTGGGGAAGGCAATGACTTCGCGCAGGCTCTGCGCCCCGGCGAGGATCATCGCAATCCGGTCCAGCCCCAGCGCGATGCCGCCATGTGGAGGCGTGCCGTATTCCAGCGCGTCGAGGAAGAATCCAAAGCGCGCCTTCGCTTCTTCCGGGCTCATACCCAGCGCGCTAAAGATCTGCTGCTGCACATCCTGGCGATGAATACGGATCGAGCCCGAGCCTAGCTCCGTTCCGTTCAAGCACGATGTCGTAAGCCAGCGAACGCACCGAACCGGGATCGGACGTCAGTCGCCCCGCCTTCAGATCGTCCTCATGCGGAGATGTAAATGGATGGTGCGCGAAGGTCCACGTTTTCGTCTCTTCATCCCACTCGAAGAACGGAAAATCCGTCACCCAAAGAAATTTGTAATCGTCGCTGTTACCTTTTTTCTCGAAGCGTTTGTGCCGGTCTGCGTACTTCTGCGCAATGGCTAGCCGAACTGCTCCAGCGGCCTCAAACACCTGTCGTTCGCGGCTCGAGAGCACACCGGGACCGCGCTGCTCGCTCGTCGCCTCGACCGTATTCGCGGCCGCGACTAAAGCAAACAAATCTCCGTCAGCTCCGCCGGCGAGCTCGCGCACTCTGGCCATGGCTTCGGGGAACATCTTTTCCAGCCGCTTGAAATCGTCGAAGACCTTCGTCCCTTGCTGCGCCAGCTTGGCCGGATACAACAACCGCAGGTCATCGCGCTCTTTGCGCGAAAGCTCCCCTACAGCCGGAATATGGACCGCAACCACGGGCAGCGCCGGGTTCACGCCGAGCGATTCGAGATCGCCTGTTGCAAAGACCTCGCGGACCTCGCGCAGCTCCGGCAAACGCAGATCCGGCTTGTCGATGCCGTAGCGGCGGATCGCCTCATCGAAGGTCATCCGGGGAAATGGCGGCGTCAGTGCCGTTCCCGCAACGGAGAACGCCGCGTTCAGAAAGCCCTCGACTACTGCGAAGACCGTCTCTTGCTGCGGAAACGATATCTCCAGATCGATCTGCGTGAACTCCGGTTGGCGGTCGGCGCGCAGATCCTCGTCGCGGAAGCAGCGCGCAATCTGAAAATAGCGATCACAGCCCGAGATCATCAGGATCTGCTTAAAGAGCTGCGGAGACTGCGGCAAAGCATAGAAGTGCCCGGCATGCACACGGCTCGGAACGAGATAGTCGCGCGCGCCCTCTGGGGTCGACCGAGTCATGTACGGAGTTTCAATCTCGAGAAAACCCTGACCCGACAGATAGAGGCGAATCGCAAGCGCGATGTCATGCCGCACCTTGAGGTTGTGCTGCATCTCCGTGCGGCGCAGGTCGAGGTAGCGGTACTTGAGCCGCACCTCTTCGTTGGCAATCGCATCTTCGGCAGGAGAAAACGGTGGGAGCTTCGCGTCGTTGAGCACCAGCAACTGCGTGGCAACGATCTCGATCTCGCCCGTCTCCATCTTCGGATTGATCACGTCCTTGCCGCGCAGGCGCACGCGGCCAATCGCCGCGACGACATACTCGGGGCGAATCTGCTCGCCTTTGGCGTGAGCTTCGGCGCTGGTTTCGGCATCGAGGACAACCTGGGTGATGCCATAGCGATCGCGCAGGTCGAGGAAGATCAGATTTCCATGATCGCGACGCCGGTTGACCCAGCCCATCAATACGACCGATTCGCCGGCCGACGGCGCGCGAAGTTCTCCGCAGTTGTGCGTGCGTTCAAGCGTTCCTAAAAAGTCGAGCAATCCGGGGTTCCTATTCGTGCGGCGTGGTCAGTGCGGAGGCAAGCGCCCCACGCGCGATCTTCGTCTGCTCACCGCTGGCAAAGTTCTTCACTGTAAGGATACCGGACTGAAGCTCATCTTCGCCCAGCAGCACAATATTCCGCGCAAGCTTGTTTCCGGTCTCAAAGGATTTCTTGATCCGGAACGAGCCGTCGCCAACCTCAATCCGCAAGCCGGCCTTCCGCAGTTCGCGAGCCAATACGAGCGCAGCCGAATTCAATACCTCTCCGATCGGTGCGATATAAGCATCCGCGAGGGTCGCATGAACCTGCCCAGCCTGTGCTTCCAGCGTCAGCACCAGCCGGTCCGCGCCGATGGCAAAGCCGATCCCCGGAGCCTTCGGCCCGCCAATCATCTCCGACAGCCCGTCATATCGCCCGCCGCCGAGCAAGGCATTTTGCGCACCCAGGCCGCCGTGCTGGAACTCGAAGGTCGTCCGCATGTAATAGTCCAGCCCGCGAACCAGCCGGTGGCTCACCTCATACGCAATCCCGCAAGCATCAAGCGCCGCGCAAACAGCAGCAAAGTGCGCCTTCGATTCGTCGTCGAGATAATCCGCAATCCGCGGCAGCGTCTCAATAATCGGCTGGTCTTCAGGGACCTTGCAGTCCAGCACGCGCAGCGGATTCGTCTCTGCCCGCCGCTGGCAATCGCCACACATCTGCGGTGCTACGGCTCGCAGCGCCTCTTTGAGCACAGCGATATAGCGCGGGCGATCGCTTGCCGACCCGACAGAGTTGATCAGCAGCTTCCAGCCGGTGATGCCGAGCTCATCTAGGAAGCTCGCCAGCATCTCCAGCACCTCGGCGTCGCGTAGCGGCGACTCCGAGCCCGAGCTCACTGGGCCAATCACTTCAGCGCCAATTTGGTAGAACTGCCGGTAGCGCCCCTTCTGCGGCCGCTCGCGACGGAACTGCGGCCCAATATAAAAGAGCTTCTGCAGCATTCCGCTCTCGCCCAGGCCGTGCTCGATGTAGGCGCGCACCACCCCTGCGGTGTTCTCCGGGCGAAGCGTCAGGGACTGTGCCTTCTCCGACTGCGCCCGTGCACGGTCTTCCCAGGTGTACATCTCTTTCGAGACGATATCGGTCTCTTCGCCGACTCCTCGCGCGAAGAGCTGCGTGTCTTCAAAGACTGGGGTACGAATCTCGCCGAAGTTGTATCGCCCAAAAACCGCCCGAGCGGTCGATTCAATGCGGTTCCAAAGTTCGGTCTCAGGCGGCAGCAGATCGCGTGTGCCGCGTACGGCTTTCAAGGTGCTCATGATTGGATTCTGTATCTTCTTCAGTCTATCGAAGACGAAGTTGACTGGTGGGCAGGGTTTGCCGAATTAAGTAGGGACCCAGGCTCGCATGAGCAAGAGCCAGCAATCAGGCGTAGCACCGCTTCGAACGGGTACTCATCACTCCCGCCACAAACAGAGCGGGTACGAGATCGGTCAGCCATGGCATAGTTCCCACATCGACCAGGTTGAAGGCATACAGACCGCTTTCCGAGGCGGTCAGAAAAATGTAAAGGAATAGTCCCAGCAGGCGCATCCTGGAGACGGTAGCGAGCCATACGCAGCCGGCGGCGTCACCGGGCAGAATCGTTGCAATCCACGGGCTGAAATGTTGGACCGCAAACAGCTCAAACGCAGTCGGCATGGCATAGATAAAAAACGCCACAGAAAAGAAGGCAAAAGGCAGGTTGATCCAGCGACTCGTCTGGGGAGGCTGGCCGTCACCCTGCACAAAGATCACCGACGGCGGTCCGCCGACTACCGCGGTACTCCGCGCAGGCCGCTTGAGGACTTAGCCTTCTTCGGTGCCCAATCGGAGTAATACACTTCTTCTTCTACTTCCGCGTCGGAAGTACCCGATCTCTGCGAGACGAGCAGGCGCACGAGGGTGAGGACTGCGCCGCCATTACTGTCCGCGTTGGAAGGAGGGAGATTCATCTCAGCCTGGTTCAGCCCTGTTACCGGGATTATAGTCCGCCGCTCGGTCAGCGGGAGTATTCGAAGTCTCGTCGCGACTCTTTCCAGTCTTGTGTAATACTTTACACAAGGAGGACTCGATGCCGACGAATCTTGCCCTTGACGATGCACTGATCGAAGAAGCCCGGAAGCTTGGCGGCCACAAGACGAAGAAAGATGCGGTGAACGCGGCACTGGACGCATACGTCCGCCATCGAAAACAGATGGGCATCATCAAGCTCTTCGGGACCATCGACTACGATGAGTCCTACGACTACAAGGCAGCACGCAACCACGGCACGAAGAATGATCAAGTACGGAACGAAAAGTGATTCTGGTAGATAGCTGCGTTCTTTCGTTGGCCTTTCGACGAAAGAGGCCGCACCTCAGCTCAACCGATCTTTCCTTCGTGGATTTGCTTGAATCTGCGATCATCAACCAACAAGTTGAAATCCTCGGCGTGGTTCGTCTAGAGACGCTCATCGGCATCCGCGACAAATCTCAGTATGAGCGGGTGAAGAAGGCCCTTCGCGCTTTCAAGGACGTATTTCTCGCCGTTGGCGACTATGAAGACGCCGCGCAGCTAAGCAACAAATGCAGAAGCGCCGGGATTGCAGGAAGCCCGACAGATTTTCTCATTTGCGCGGTGGCGATTCGGCGCGATTGGCAGATCCTGACCACAGACAGAGACTTCGAGCAATATCGTAAATATCTACCGTTGGATTTGGTATCACCCGAGGCTCGTCATACTCGCCGTCCAAATTGAACGGGGAACAACTTTAAGCCTCTTCAGAATCACCAACCCTCCTGCTCCTTCAAATAAATCGCCACATAGTCCAGGTAATTCTTCGCGAACGTCAGGATCATCTCCCGGTCCTGCGGATCCAACCGCCGCCGTTCCTTGCCCGGCACGCCAGCCCAAAGGCTGTTTGGCGGGATCACCGTATGCTCCGGGATTAACGCCCCGGCGGCGATAATCGAACCCTCGCCGATCCTCGCGTTGTTCAGAATAGTGGCGCCGATTCCGATCAGGCAGGCATCCTCGATCACGCAGCCGTGGACGGTCGCATTGTGGCCGATCGTGACCCAATCGCCCACAATCACCGGATATTCGTAGCGCATTCCGTGTAGGACCGAGCAGTCCTGAACATTGGAGTTCGCCCCAACCCGGATTGAATTTACGTCGCCCCGCAGCACCGCGTTCATCCAAACGCTGGCGTTTTCGCCCAGCGTGACATCGCCGATAAGTTGCGCGGATACATCCACATAGCAGCTTTTTGGAATGTTCGGAGTATGGCCCTGATAAGTCCGGATCATGCGGAACCTCGGGGCACAAAATCGCCCAATTCGCAGTGTACAGCCACCGCCGCAGCTCTCCATCGCCTGGTCTCCGCTGTCCGCTTCCGGCTGAATTCCCCGCAAACCCTCACATTTGCAGTAAAATCAAAGAGCCCACGTGGGGATGTCTGGAGGTGTATTTCTTTTGGCGGAAGTTCGAGTTCAAGAGGGTGAACCCCTTGAAAACGCATTGCGCCGGTTCAAGCGGAAGGTCCAGCAGGAAGACATCATCAAGGAAGTCAAGCGCCACTCCTTCTATCTGAAGCCCGGTGAGAAGCGTCGCGTGAAAGAAGCGCTGGCGCGGAAACGGAATCGCAAAAAGGCCCGCAAAGAAGCGGAGTAGCCTTTCGAAGTACATAACGGCGCAGGGGACTCAGTCTCCTGCGCCGTTCGACTTTCACGTAGCAAATATCCTTGCGCTCTTCAATCCCACGCACCACTTCACGCCCCTCCGGGACACGGTAAGCGCTCAAAGCGTTAAGAATTGGAGTCCACCCGTCCGGAGCGGTTCGGAGGGCGTGCTCAGCGTTGATACTCCTGGCAAGCGCTGAGTACCATCTCCCCCGCGAGCAGCGGGAACCGTCCCGGCTGCCGTTGCCGGAAAATGTTTTCTGCGGCTTTAGCTTTTCGTGGTGTAATGATTTCATTTCAGAAATCACTATTAACCAATATGTAAACCTATCCCGCAGGAGTTGTCATAAATGATACGCCAGGACTTCACAAGAATCTTTCGCCGTGGGCTGTCCGTCATCCTCGCCGGATTCGCTTGCACTTTCAGTTACGCCTCCACAGATAAGCCAGTCATCACCCTCGACCCCCCAGTGGGTCAGGATGTCTCCGCGCAATCGCTCACAATGCGCGGCGCCCTGAAGGCCCAGGCGCCGGCCAACTTTCGCGATCTTGGCCAGGCAACCGTCGGCGAGCCCGCCAACGTCGAGGCTCTGACATTGCGTTTCTCAGCCGAGACGAAATTGACGAACATTTCCAGCACACCCGACTTCGTTGTGGAGCAGGGCAGCAGTTGCGTCGAGGGAAATGTCTACTCTGCCGATGACACTTGCAGATTGCTGGTTCGCTTTACTCCTCAAGGGGCTGGACATCGCCTCGGCAAGCTGACTATTTCTCACAGCGCGTCGGTCACCCCGGCTTACGTCGGCCTTGGCGGCAACGGCTACTCCCCGGTAGTCAGCTTTACCCCAGCCCTGATCACGACAATACCGGCGAGCGTCTCCGGGGGCGCTGGCGTGATTAAAGGCTCCTCAAGCCTCTCCGTCGATGGCGGCGACACGCTCTATGTGGCCGATACTGGAAATAACCTTATCCGCTCTCTCGATTCGAGCGGCAAATTTCGCACGGTCTCTTCCGGAACCCTGAGCGCCCCCTACTCGGTGGTCGCCGACAACTTCGGCGAAATCTTCTTCGATGAGCCCGCGCAAAACGCGATCTTCGAGATCTTCGACTACGGATCGCAGTTCCAGCTGGGAGGGGCAGGCAGCGACAACTGCACAACTACCACAACCTGCAGCATCAATAGCGAGAAAATATATCTCCCCGGCCAGATGTCGATCGATCCCAACAATGCGATCTTTATGGTCGAGCAATTGCGCGGCGCGATGGTCGCGTATGCTCAACCGTATCCCGCGCAGATTGCCCGCTTGTACGACCCATTCACCTTCCAGAATGTTCACCAGGGCACCATCGCCGTCGACGCGTATGACAATATTTACTCCCTATGGTCGATCACGAACGTCTGCCAGATTCTTTCCGAGTACTTTAGCGACGCGGCGAACTCCCATCAGGTCTATAAAAAGGTCGCCGGCGGAAAAACCTGTGGCTATTCCGGCGATGGAGGTCAGGCCCGCAATGCCGAGATCGGAAGTGTCATTCCCCAAATGACCTTTGATGTCGCCGGCAACTTGTACTTCGCGGATTCTTCCAATCAACGCGTCCGTAGGATCGACGCATCGACCGGCATCATTCGTACGATCGCCGGTAACGGAACAATCGGGAATGGAGGGGATGGCGGACAAGCGACCAGCGCTACATTGCATTCCCCCTCCGGAGTTGCGGTGGACTCGCAGGGGCAGGTCTATGTCCTGAGCAATTCCGCTTCCACCGGCACCAATCAGGTGATCCGCAAACTTGGCCCCAACGGCATCGACACGTTTGGGTCGGTAATGAAAGGCTCGAGCCTGTCGAAGATCGTCAACATGGCGAATACGGGAAACTCCGCGCTCAACCTCACCAATGTGAAGTTCACCGGAACCAACGCATCGGATTTCAGCCTTGACTCCACCACCACGACCTGCAACATGGCTGCCGGAGGCTCGCTCGCCAACGGCCAGAGCTGCCAGATCGGGATCATTTTCAAGCCGGGCGCGGCGGGTGACCGATCGGCCAACCTTGTCCTGCTCGACAACACCGTGACCAACTTCAATACCGTGGTCCTGACGGGGAGGGGAACTTTGCCCGCTGCCGTGGTGAAGATTACCGCTCCGGCCTCAGGCGCGAGCTTTACCTCGGGAAGCACGGTAAAGTTCTCCGTGAGCGTCACTTCAGCTACTGGCTCTGCGCCGACTGGCAAAGTAACCTTTCAAGTTGACGGCGCGACCTTCGGCAGCGCAGTAGCGCTGTCAGCCGGGGTCGCCTCGGTCAATCTCACCGGCTTGACCGTGAAGACTCATACAATCTCGGCAACCTATAACGGCGACGGCAACTATGCGGCAAGCACCGTAAGTGAATCCATCACGGTCAAGAGCTCTTCGGCTGTCACCAGCGGACCAATCGGGGGCCCAGTCCGATCAAAGCTGGAACCGGCACAATAACTCTGCGACAACAAATGGCGCTGCCGATCCCGCTAAATCCGCGAAGCCGGCAGCGCTTTATTTGTGTTCCGCCCGGCATACTCCTGACAACATCCTCCGCTGCCTGTACTCTGAGCAGTGGCCCCGGCGGCTATCGGCCGCCGTGCCACTCATCTCCGACACAATTGAATTGAGGATCGCAATGCCCAGCAGTCAGGTTCTACTTGAAGACGCCCGCCGCATCATCGCCGCCGCCGAAAAGAAGGCTGCCGAGATTGGCCAACCCATGAACATCGCCGTCGCCGACGCCGGCGGCAACCTCGTCGCCCACGTCCGCATGGACAATGCGTGGATCGGCTCCATCGATATTTCCATCAAGAAAGCCTTCACCTCGCGCGCCTTCAACATCGCCACCAAAGACCTCGCCGAGCACTCGCAGTCAGGCGGCCAGTTTTTTGGCATCCACGCCTCAAACGATGGCAAGATCATGATCTTCGCCGGCGGCATCCCCCTTAAGGCGAAAGGCAAGGTCGTTGGCGCTATCGGCGTTAGCGGAGGCTCCGGCGAACAAGACCACGCCGTCGCTCAGGCCGGTGCGGCCGCGTTCTAGGAAGCCCTTCGACCACAAATTTAAATATTTTTCACGCCGATGCAACGTCGAGCGAGAAATCTCCGTCTCTACGACTTGACGCAAATCGGTCGAGGCTATCGTCAGCGGGTTGGTTATCGAGATAGACAACCCGCTGGCCGCCCACGCCTACGCTGAAAACAAGGCAAATCATTGCTTCGACATGGCCTACAGCCAGCGAACGTCGCGCAATTGTGGAGCGTGTTTACGCCCAATCATGTTACAAATGTGTAAATATGTACCCTTTCGTTAACAGACAAATAAGCAAGACAGTTTGATCTCAATTCCTTACCTGCGGAGAGCCTACCATTGAACCAGACAGCCATAGGAAGAGTTGTTCACAGCGGATTAGCAATAGGACTGTTGATCGTTTTCTCCGGATGCGGCAGTGGATCAAATTCCTCGCCAACTAAAAGTGGCACCCAGGCGCAACAGAGCGACATCATCATCACGTCGAGCCAGCCCGGCACAACGCCCTTCATAGCCAGCGTTCAACTTCTCGGGTTAAGCGTCCCAAAGTTGGCCTCTGTAGGATTCACCATCGCCGCTAAGCCGAACTCAGTGTCGCAACCGGTGAACGTAACCTGGAGTTCGAGTGCCCTCTCTAGTCGCGGCTACCTCGTTGGCAATGCTGTGAATCTACCGGTCTTCGGCCTCTATCAGGCCTATCAGAATCAAGTTACCTTCCAGCTCACGTTCAATGACGGCTCGACGCAGCAGCTTCCGTACGCAATTACAACTGCGTCCTACGCAGATCCAACCGGAGTTTTTTTGAGTCCGACAATTATTAAAGCCAGGGCGCCGGGAAGTACTCTGGGGTTCAATTTCTTCATTATGAAGTCCTTGTTGGGATCGCCGGTGGTCGCTGACACCGATGGAGAGCTGCGTTGGGTAGTTCCAGCGACACCCACTGAGGCTGTCTATTTTGCGAACGGTCAGTTTATAACTGGGAGCCAAACTGCTCCGACCGTGACTTCGCTTCAACTAGACGGCACGCAGTCAACGCTTCCCACCAATCTTCCACAACCTATGCTGAACTCGTTTACCCATAACATCGACCCAGGTCCAAACGGCGTTCTGGCCGAATTCAATGGGACGGACGATCTCGGCGACAGCATCGACGATATCGTCTCGGAAATCGCGCCATCCTCCGGCCAACAGCCGTATCAAACGTATGACATGGCGGACATATTAGCGTCCTATATGCGCGCTAACGGAGACGATCCAAGCGCGTTCGTACGACCCGGCACCGATTGGTTTCACGTGAACGCCAGTACCTATGATCCGAGCGATAACACGGTGATAATTTCCAGCCGCGAAGACTTTCTCATCAAGCTGAATTATTCGACTCATGAGATCGTTTGGATTTTAGGCGACCCTACCAAGTACTGGTATACCTTTCCGTCACTGAGAGCCAAAGCCTTGACCTTGGACGCGGGAGGGAACTATCCGATCGGCCAGCATGCAGTCTCCATTACTTCAGATGGCTACGTCATGATCATGAATGACGGGTACGGAAGCATAAATCAACCCCCTGGGGAGCCCGCCGGCCTTACTCGAACCTACAGCGAAGTGTCTGCTTACTCTGTAAATGCCGCTGCGATGACGGCCCATCAGGTATGGGGGTTCAATTACGGGCAAAGTATCTACTCACCAATCTGTGGAAGTAGTTACGAAGGGCCCGGAAAGAGTTATCTGGTGGATTTCGCGGTGGCAGACAACTTCCAACACGCGCGCCTGGTCGGCCTGGACTCGAACCGTAATGTCGTGTTCGATTTTCAGTACCAATCGGTTGGATACTGCGTCGCCGCCTGGAATGCGATACCAGTGCCATTCGAAAACCTGCTAATCAACTAAAGAGTTGGAGCAACAGTTCGGGAGTGTGCTGCCCTGCTGCGAGATGTTCGGTATCTCCGCCTCGGAAGACCCTTGTTCTCAATATCGATGCTCGCGCTGTGCGCGCCCGTTGCAGGATTCCTCCGCACCCAGCGCTGCTTCGATCGATCCGATCCAGGCATTGAGAGCCAAGTAACAAACCCTTTCAGCGCACGATCTGGAACATCCGGTCCCAGCGTGCGAAATCGATCAGCGCGCTCAGCAACCGGTTGCCGTGCGAGAGTCGGTCGCCCGGCAACGGCGTCGGATCCAGGGGCGAAACTCCCCGGATTGAGAAATAAATGACAAATGGCCGCCCGACGATATTCTCTTTCGGCACAAATCCCCAATAGCGGCTGTCCCGGCTGTTGTTGCGGTTGTCGCCGAGTACAAAATAGCGGTCCGCGGGCACGACCAGTTCGCCATTCTCAAGGCTCTCTTTTACCTGCACCCACCATCGCGCATCGACAATTGGATCACTGTAAGCGCCGGTGGGGAATTGGTCACGGAAGCTGTCCGGATAGCTGCCGCGGTAGACCGCATATGGCTCCTGCCGCGGCTTGCCATTGAGGTACACCACGCCGTCGATCAATCGAATATGGTCACCCGGCACACCAATTACCCGCTTCACCAGGTACTCCGACGGCTTTACCGGAAAGTGGAAGACGACGATGTCGCCGCGGTGCACCGTGCGGTACGGAAGCGCCCAAAGCCACAGACTGCCCGGCGGACCCTCGGCCATCTTGTTGACGAGCAGAAAGTCGCCCACCATCAGGGTGCCCTCCATCGATTCCGACGGAATGCGAAACGGCTGCACAATAAAGGTCAGCACGAACAAAGCAATTACGATCACCGACAGAAACGAGCGCGCGGTATCCAGCAGGTGAGGGAAGATGATGTGGCGCACAGGATGCTCGGCGTGCGGCGCTCCACTGCCGATCGCCGGCGTCCCGCCGCCCGCCGATGCCGGCGCTTCTGGAGTATCTGACGTGACCTCGACTCGCTCAACGTCAGCCACAGCTGTCTCAATTGCCTTCGGTGATGCGGGAAAGCTGGCGGGGATGCTCACGAGGTCATCTCCCCGGCCACCGATTCGACATCGACCGCTGCCAAGTCAGGCTCGGCCTTCTGGCTGTCACGCAAGAGCTTCTGGTAAGCGCGCCGCGCAGCCTCCTGCTCGGCATGTTTTTTGGTCGTCCCACTACCGCGCGCCAGCACCCGGGCGTCGGCGTCCGCGGTTCGTGTCCGCACCTCGACCAGAAACCGCTTGCGATGGTCAGGGCCGCTCTCGCCTTTGACAAAATACTGGGGCTGGCCGGCCTTGCGCGCCTGTAGAAACTCCTGTAGCGCCGATTTATGGTCGCCAATACCCCCGCCTTGTTCCAGCGCCCCGCGCAACTCACTCACATCAGGTTCGACGACCCACTTCTCGACGAAGACGCGCGCCGCGTCTAACCCACCATCGAGATAGATTGCTCCGATCACCGCTTCCAGGCAGTTGGCCAGCAAGGCTGTCTTCTTGCGTCCGCCGCTTCGTTCTTCGCCCTTGCCCAGAATGAGGCTCGCGCCCAGCTCGAGCTTTAACGCCACCTGGGCCAGATGCTGACGGCTGACCAGACCGGCCCGCAGCCGAGTGAGCTCTCCTTCTTGCAGTTCTGGATAGCGACTGTAGAGAGAATCGGCCGCAATCAGGCCAACCACGGCATCGCCGAGGAATTCAAGCTGCTCATTATCCAAGACATCGGCCGACGGGCCTTGCTCAAAGGCCAGGGAGCTGTGCGTCAAGGCCTGTTCCAGCAGTGCGGGTTTCGCGAAGGCATGGCCGATCCGCACCTGCAGATTCGAGACTTCCGAATGCGAGCTGGATTGGCGTGCCATAGCATTACTCTAGTCGATTGATGGGACGAAGCTCAAAGCAGATCAAAGGATTATCGTCCCGGCCAGCGCAGCGGAGTGGAGAGATCTGCGTGGTCCCCGATCTACTTCCAAGACTGTCATCAGACCGTCCCAACCAACTCAGGCGCAGCGTCTCGCGCGACCACATCCTCGGCATCGAAAATCCGCGTCTCACCTTCGCCCAAAGCGAGGACGCGCTGCTCGACTCCAGCGGCACGAGCCGCCGCAAGCAGGCGCGGCAAAGGCTCATTCACCGGTTCGGCAGAGAGTCGAAATGTCCCAAAGTGCATCGGAACCATCCACTCCGCCCCCAGATCGAGAAAGCCTCGCAGGGCGTCTTCGGGACTGGTATGCACGCTGCGGTAGTTGTCAGGACTATAGGCCCCGATTGGCAATAGAGCGATCTCTGGCGCGAGACGCCGGCCAATCTCCGCGAACCCCGAGAAGTAAGCCGTATCGCCGGAGTGATAGAGCGAGTGGCCGCCGCCACGCAGAACATATCCCCCAAAGCCGCGATAGGTGTCGTTAAACAACCGCGCTCCCCAGTGCTTGGCGGGGGTCAGAGTCACATCGACGGCTCCCAGCTGAGTCGACTGCCACCATTCCAGCGAGACGATCCGGGAAAAACCAATGTCTTGAATCAAATCTTCGACGCCCCAGGGAACAATCGCCACAGGTGCCGTTCCAGTCAGCTTGCGCGTATGCGCCACGATCTTGCGCAGCGAGGGACGATTCAGGTGGTCCATGTGGGCGTGCGTGAGCAACACGGCATCAATCGCCGGCAGGCGGTCGATGCGTACGCCCGGTTGCCGCAGACGCCGCAGCACAATCAGCCACTTGGCAAACACGGGATCGACCAACACTGTCTGGCCGCCAATCTGGATCAAAAATGAGGAATGCCCGATGAACGTGACGCCCATCTCCGGACCCCGGGCCAGGGTCGGCACCTGGCTTGCACCTTCGAGCGGAGTGGTTGCCGACTGCCCTACCAGTTCGCTCAGGTAGGCGATCTTGCGAGCTTTCTCTTCAAATCGCGTCATGGCGCTCCGTGGCGGCGGCATCATCAGAAATATAGCTTCGCCGCGCATGGGAAATATGAAGATCAGATGTTTTCATCGGACGTTCGGAAGCAGGAATCCGCAAAGTCATGTTCGCCTCAGTCGCCGGCCGTCGTCGATGACGAGTCGAAGCCCGGAGTGGAAAGTTTCATTAGGGGCTTTCTCGTTTCAAGGCTGATATACTCCGGCGAAGCCATCCGCGGGAGAGTGCCTTGCCTAATAAGACGACGAAGCGCCTCTATTTGATTCCGATCCTCTCCAAAGCCCTTGATGTCATGGAACTGCTCCAGGCCGAACGGGCCCCCATGTCGCTCGAGGCCGTCTATCAGCGGACCAAATTCTCCAAGACCAGCGTCTACCGCATCCTCCAGACGCTGCTCCATCGCGGCTACGTCGCCCGCGCCGGAGATGGCCTCTACCGCCTCGTCAGCCTTCCGCTGAAGCTGCGCTTCGGCTTCGCCGGCCAGAGCGCCGAAATGCCATTCTCCCAGGCCGTCACGCAAAGCCTGCAATCGGCTGCCGCCGCCTCGGGTGTCGATCTGATGGTCCTCGACAATCGCTACGATGCCGCCACCGCGCTTAAGAATGCCGAAGAATTCGTTCGCTCCCGCATCGACCTCGTCATCGAGTTCCAGGTCGAGCAGCAGGTGGCGCCGGTCATCGCCGACCGTATCGCCGCCGCCGGCATTCCGTTGATCGCGATTGATATTCCACACCCCCACGCCATCTACTTCGGAGTCGATAACTACCGCGTCGGCTACGACGCCGGCCTCATGCTCGCCGACTACTCTCTTACCCATTGGCGCGGTGAAGTAGATTGGGCGCTCGGCCTGGATATCGAGGAAGCCGGGCCGCTCGTCCAGAGCCGCATCACCGGCGCCTTCGAAGGCATCCGCTCCAAGCTCGACAACGTCCCTCCCGAGCTATTCGTCCGCATCGATGGCCGCGGCATGCACGATAAGAGTTATCGGCTCGTCCTCGACTTTCTTAAACGCCACCCCAAAGATCGCCACATCCTCATCGCCGCCGCCAGCGATACCAGCGCTCTCGGGGCGCTCCAGGCCGTCGAAGAGCTGAAGCGCGCCAAGCAGGTCGTCATCGTCGGCCAGGACTGCATTCCCGAGGTCATCGACGAGATGCGCAAGCCCGGCAGCCCGATCATCGGCTCCATCTCACACGAAGTGAACGAGTACGGCCCCCGCATCATCGAGCTCGGCCTCGGCCTGCTCCGCGGGCGGAATGTCCCGCCTTATAACTACGTCACCCACAAGATCGTCACCAGCGAATCTCTGCAAGGTTGAAGGGCAGGAGTATCCGTGAATGGGAGTGGGATGCCGACCCCTTAAATCTGCCTCAATGGAAACCTGCCGGACGTCGATTACCCAGATCCTTCGATCTCCCCGGAATTGATGATTTGCATTGAAGTGGGAAAAAAGATCGCGCAGTAGTCGGCTGGCTTCCCAACTGCTAATCTCGGCATCAGCGTTTTTGGTTTCAGATAGTGTTGCCGACAGCACGTCCTTCTGTTGGCACGCACCGTGGGGACGACGAAACAGCAGGCAGATCGATTGGAGCGAAACGTTATGGCATCCAGAAGCTTCACCGAGCGGATGCAGCTTTGTACTTCTATAGTTTCAAGAAGTCGTCTCCTGACGGACTATCCCCAGACGAACGACCAGTCGTCGACAGCACATCTTATGGGTGATCGAGAACAAACCTTCGTCCGGATTCGCTGAGATCCAGCAATGCGCCGAAGGTAGAGGCAGACCTCCAGGGACTAGAAGACGCAAGAAACTTTGGCTTCTCGCAGGTCGACGAGCAGCCAACAGCCTGCTCGCCGAATATACACGCCAGTGCAGTTCTATCTCGTCCATTCACGAGTCTCCCACAGTCTGAAGCTGTGTTGGAAGCTCGCACATCGCCCTGCGGGTTACAGATGTCGCCTACTCGTTTCGCCACGGACCATGGCACGAGCAAAAACCGGCAACGGGCGCTCGAATGTTTCACCAATTCCAAGAGCTCGTAAGTGTGTTCCCGAATCAAGTGAATTGCGCCGCCTCAGGTGACGGCGTAACTCGATCTTCCCGGCGTGCTCATGGCTGATCGTCAGGCAGGAGATTACGAAAAGGCTGACGTCGTGCCGAGAAAGTTGAGCATGTACCTCAAGAACACAGGTGGGCTTCGGTGAAGGCAATTGGCTATGTTCCCGACGAAGAATTGCTCTAAAACACCGAGACTTCGCGCTCATGCACGAGCGGACAGAAACCCCGAATCCTGTGCTCTTCTCAGCGCTCGACTGTCTGCAGTAGATTCGAAGAGATGAGCTTTCTCCTTGGCCACTCATCGAAACTCCGAGAAACGCTAAGAATAGCCGTCCAAAGGAAAGCCCATGATGGAGTTTCCGGCCTATTTCACCGAAGGGCTGTCGTCCGCTTTCAAATCGCCAACGGCATATTGAATCCCGGCCCGAAGATGCTCCAGCATCGGCGTCATGGCATACACACGATCGCTGTGGCCGTGCCCTTCGTAGAAGACCCGCCCGTCGCCCTCGCGGCGAATATAGCTCAAGGCATAATCGCCATCGGTTCGCGGATTTCCTTCTTTTGCCTTGTCTTCAGCGCTCATCTTGCCGTAGTCGATACTCGTCAACACATGCACGTTCTTGCGCGAAAAAGAATCCTGCTCGAACGTATAGGTCTCATCATGAATCTCGAACTCCTTGCCATGGAACATGGCGGTCAGAGGACTGTTCGGATCATCGATCTTGACGTAATCAGCTGCGGGTCGGGCCAATGAAATTTGAAGTAGCCGCCAATCAGGGTGTTGAACTCCGGCCATTGCAGCACCGGTTTCGCGTCCAGGCCTAAACGCCGCATCTCCAGCGGCGGCAACAGCGAATTGAAATGCTCCACGAAATCGGCGCGGGAGACCTTTCCCGTTTTCCCTGTATCCAGCTTCTGGAACCAGGAGTCGGCAACCGCCGTCCATTCCTGCTGGGTGACGGTTCCCTCATCGTCCTTATCGGCTGCTGTCATAAGCCGGGAAGCTAAGATCAACGCCCCTAGATTCAAGCCCGGGACCGCCCTTCGCCGCAGTCGCCTCACTCGCCAGGCAATCGGTGTGGTAGGAGTCTGTCGCTGCGTGGATTCCGGCAATGCCCTTTCCGCCTCTCACGAAAGCCAGGAACGCCGCTCGCCGCGCGGCGGTTACGGCGGGGTCTGGGTCGTCAAGGAAACACGCAGTCGTGCTGTCCAGGAAGATGGCGTCGTATTTCTTGAGGTTATCGGTGTTGATGTCCGCCGCGTCGTAGCTGACCGTGGTGGTCCATAAACCGCCCTGGTTTCCCAGCGCTTCGACGGTCTTCGCCGCCAGCGGGATGGAGGCATGTACGAAGCCGCCCGCGCCCGTATGCGCCATCACCAGCACCTTGCGCGGGTGCATCGGCTTGGCGCCAGGGGTCGTCGGCAAGGCTGCCATCATGGCGTCCACAGCAGCTTGAGAAACAGGGATCGGCGTCGAATTTCCAGCCGGGTTGAAAGTGTTGGCCTGCCCTGGTTTGACCGCGGGCGGCGCAGGCAGCAGTGTACTGAGGCCAGCCAGAATTTGCGGCTGGGTCAAGGTGCCGCTATGAGTCGTGTCCCAGGCGGTAAACCAGGACTGGAAGCCGGACTCGAGCTCGGCCTTTGTCAGCGTTCCATCCTTATCAGGATCGAGGGCGGTAAACAGCGCCTGAGCAGCCTGGCCGCCGCCCGGTCCCTGCGCCCGCAAGGTCGCGATACCGGTTGTTAGTAGCGCCGCAGCGCCAAAGGAGAGAAAGCTTATTGCGAGGAACCCGGTTTTTTTCATAAATCTCATCCGAATGAGTCTATCTCCAATGTGATTTTTGCGTCGTCTCAAAATGTCAGCGACCCGCTTCGTAGGAGCATTCGATCGAATTCCGGGGCCAGCATTCCAAATATAGTGTTCGAAGTTGAAAGGCAAGCGGGCCTATCAATCCACCCCATCCACTCTTGGCAAAACAGTTTCGCCTGGCGCAGGCCCAGGCGCCAACCGCAGCCCGGCCGGTGATCGCTCATCCCGGCCCACATCTCTCCATCGCGGCTGCATCTCATAGCAGAGACTCTTTGCCTCACCACTGGCCGAAACGCCGAGAAACAGTTAAGAATAGTCTGTCCAAAGGAAGCCACCATGATGGAGTTCCACATCTCGCAAGCCACCCGCAGCCGCTATCAGGTGGAAGATGTTCTGTTTAGCTACACCGGCAACGTGGTCTTCGCCGACTTGGCGGCCAGCCGCGCTTTGGCGAACAAGATCAACGAGGTTCGCGGCGCGGCCAGCGATCCGGCGTCGGCCGTCAACCCCGCGGCGCTCTTCGCCATGGGTCTTATCGACGAGCTCAGCCACGCCCTCGTCGCCCACTACCGCAAAAATACCGATCCTGAAGTCATGAAGCGTGCCCTCACCTGGTTCGAGGGCAAGATCGGCGCTGACGGCGTCGAGAAGCTCCTGCAGCACCTTTGTCACCGAATTCCCCAACGCCGAGGTCTACCGCGGACGCGAGACCGCTGAACAATGGCTTGCCGGGGCGACCGACGGTATCCCCCACCGCGAAGCCGCGCTCGAAGAGATCCTGCTGCTCTGGCTCGCCAACCAAAACCGCGCCTTCAGCCCATTCAAAGAGCTCTTCGACGATCAAAAGCTCGGCAAGTCGACCGATTATCCCGCCGTCACTGCGGAGTTAAAGACCTATTTCGCCGGCCGCCCAAAAATCCAGCTCGATGAGGACGACCCCAGCAGCCCCAAGGTCACGCCTGCTCGATCTGCTCCAGGCCCCCATGCTCGCCGCGCCCGATTCGCTGACCGGCCAGCTCGCCTTTCTCCGCGAAAAATGGTCGGGTGTGCTCGGAACTGATCTCCGCCGGCTGCTGCTCGCCGTCGATGTGCTCAAGGAAGAAGAGACCGCTGTCTGGATGCGTTTTCATCCTCATTCCGGCGGAGGCGCCGGTCAACGGCGTCAACAATGGCACCAGTTCGAGATGGGCAGCCACGCCGACGTGCCGCACTTCCTCGCCTCCGATGTCGAGTACGAGCGCTTCAGCCCCGATGTCGAGTGGATGCCCAACGTCGTGCTCATCGCCAAGAGCACCTTTGTCTGGCTGCATCAGCTTTCGCTGCAATATGGCCATTCGATCACGCGCCTCGACCAGATTCCCGACGAAGAGCTCGACACCCTGCGCGACCGCGGCATGAACGGCCTCTGGCTCATCGGCCTGTGGGAGCGCAGCCGCGCCTCGCAGACCATCAAGCGGCTCTGCGGCCAGCCCGAAGCGGTAGCTTCGGCGTATTCGCTCGCGTCTTACGATGTCTCCGCCGACCTCGGTGGAGAAGAGTCCTACAGAAACCTGCGCGATCGCGCCATGGCGCGCGGCATTCGCCTCGCCAGCGACATGGTGCCGAACCACATGGGCATCGACTCGACCTGGGTCATCGAGCACCCGGAGTGGTTTCTCAAGCGCGAAGATTCGCCCTATCCGGCTTATAAATTCGAAGGCCCCGATCTCTCCAACGACCACAACATCGAGATCAAGATCGAGGACCATTACTACGAGCAAACCGACGCAGCCGTCGTCTTTCGCCGCCGCGACCATCGCAACGGATCGGTCGATTACATCTACCACGGTAACGATGGCACCAGCTTTCCCTGGAACGACACAGCGCAGTTGAACTACTTGAGCGCCGCCGTCCGCGAACAGGTCATCCAGACCATCCTCAAAGTCGCGCGGCTCTTTCCGATCATCCGCTTCGACGCCGCGATGACCCTCGCGCGGCGGCATGTGCAGCGGCTCTGGTTTCCGATACCAGGCAGCGGCGGAGCCATCCCGTCCCGCGCCGAATACAGCATGACCCAGGCCGAGTTCGATTCGCTGATGCCGCACGAGTTCTGGCGCGAAGTCGTCGATCGCGTCGCCGCCGAGGTACCCGGCACGCTGCTGCTCGCCGAGGCATTCTGGCTGATGGAAGGCTACTTCGTCCGCACCCTCGGCATGCACCGCGTCTACAACAGCGCCTTCATGGTGATGCTCCGCGACGAAGACAACGCCAAATATCGCTCGGTCCTCAAGAACACCCTGGAGTTCGATCCCGACATCATGAAGCGCTACGTCAACTTCATGAGCAATCCCGATGAGCGCACCGCCATCGACCAGTTCGGCACCGGCGATAAGTATTTCGGTGTCGCCACCATGATGGCCACGCTGCCTGGCCTGCCCATGTTCGGCCACGGCCAGGTCGAGGGCTTCACCGAAAAATACGGCATGGAGTATTACAGCCCCGCTACAACGAAACGCCCAACGAAGGCCTCGTCGCACGCCATCAGCGCGAGATTGCGCCGCTGCTGCGGAACGCCGCAAGATCTTCGCCGAGAGCGGCAACTTCCTGCTCTACGACTTCTGGAAAGAGAACGGCGAGGTCGACGAGAACGTCTACGCCTACTCCAACCGGCTCGGCGATCGAGCGCGCCATCGTCGTCTTCCACAATCACTACGGCGAGACCCGCGGCACAATCCATCTCTCCGCCGCCTTCGCCGACAAGACCACCGGAACCCTTCGCCAGGTGCCGCTGCACGACGCGATCGCACTGCCTTCCGACGACTCCGCCTTCATCGCCTATCGCGAAAGAGTGAGCGGCCTCGAATATCTCCATCGCGCCAGAGACCTGCGTGACAAGGGCCTGAGCCTGTCGTTTCATGCCTATCAATATCGCGTGCTCCTCGATTGGCGCGAGCTGCATGCCGATAAGGCAGCATCCGTGGGACAAGCTTTGCGATGCGCTCCATGGCGCTGGCGTTCCCGATCTCAACGAGGCGCTCGTCAGACTTCGCTTGAAACCTGTGAGCGACGCGCTGCGTGCCGTGCTCGATCCCGCGCTCATTCGCACCATGGCCGAACTTTCCGAACTCGAGGATGTCACTACCGGGCGCGACGCGCATGTTCTCAAGTCGAGCGCGATCCAGAAGAAACGTCAGGAGTTTTTCGAAACAATTTGTGACCGTGGCTGTGTCTTTTTCCATCAGGCCTACCGTCACGCGAGCAAGCCCGCTTCCGGTTTCATCCCAATCAACGAGCCCGAGGAGTCGGCCGAGCTTGCCGTGCACCTGCGCAGCATCCTGCGCAAGGTGATGCGCATACCGCAAATGGAAGACGGTCTCTATCCGGAGCAACGTGAGGCGCTCGCGCCATGGTCCGTGGAGGCGCGCCGGGTGCTGCCCAGCCGCAGCCCGCGCATTGACTCGACCGCCGTTTGGGCGCCCGCGCTCGGATGGGCACTCCTTCTACGTTCTCGCCGAATGGATCGAGACCCACGAACTCGCCCACGCCGTCGAGCCATCCGCCACGAGCAGCCAACCGTCCGCATCCGCTCCCAACAAAGATGCGCATGCTCCGGAGGCCTCAACCGCCACGACGTCTGCTGCAGCTACCGCCGCCAAGCCGTCGCCTGCTGCAATTGATCAGCGCGCGATCGCGCTCTACGATCAGCTCCGGTTGCGTACTGCATTCGGCGAATCCTTCGCTTTCGTCGGCGTCGAGGGTGAAGACGCTTGGCGCGCCGCGGCCCGCATCCGCGTCGCATTACTTCCCGGTGCCCTGGAAAGCCGTAGCGTCAAGCATGACGAAACTCAGGGGTGGTGGAGCGACGCCGACGTCCGCTGGCTCACTGGCCTCCACGAAACCGACGACGGCTGGTACTTCAATAAGGAATCCCACCAGCAACTGGTTTGGTGGTCGACGCTGCCCGAACTGGTCAAGGTCGACCTTGACCCAGCCATTGAAAAGCAGCGTCTCACCAAAATCGCCAAAGCCGTCGACGCGGAATTGCTTAAGGCCGAGCGTGTCCACTATCGGCTTAACGGAACTAAGCGGAAAGCCGAGCTGCCCGAGTCGAAAACCGCCCCGGCCGCTGCCGTGACGACTCCGATTTCTCCGGAGGTGCCGCTCGAAGAAGCAGAGGCTCCGCAAAACCCGACGAGCGAGGACGTAGCGATTGCCGAAGGGGAAGTGGTCGCACTCGGCGGCTCAAAGATGTCTTCGCCGAAAAAGTGATCCGACCGTATAGCCCGCGCCGCATCTTCCGAGCTATGGGTGCGGCGCTGAGATCACCACGTAATCCCGGCCTTCATAGAGCCGATACTTGCCCGCTGCTCCGTCCGCGACGATCTGCAGTGGAGTCGGCCGCTTCATTTCAGCGTCACGCGTCGCGGCAACCGAAAAGAGATCGTGGGCGCCAATGTCCATCACGCCAAAGTTCCCCGCTCACAAAGCCGACGCCATAAGCGCCCGGCGACAGGGGATGGCCATTGATCTCAAGCGGGACTTCGGTGATGAAGTACGCCTGATACTTCTGCTGCACCGCCGACGAATAGCCCGAAGTATCGATCAGGGCCGCGCAGCACCAGCATCCCGTCGCCGAACTTGATACCGCCGGAGTTACGACCCTGCACGGGAGCCGATTGTCCCCGAAAAAACACCGGACCTGGAAGTATCTTCGCCGTCTCCGTCGCGTTCAGGATCGTATTGATTCCTGTCACAGCCGACTGGCTCCATCCTGGGGCCGCTGCCAGCAGCGCGATCATCATCAATGACACAGGGGCTAAAATACGAAATCTTGCCAACATGAATTCCCTTTCCATTACAGCGCCGAGTATAACTCCGTTATCTCGAAGCTTTCGCTTACGCCAAGCCATCTTTCAAGTGTAGTCTGTTGACACTGGTGTTCAATGAACGACTTAATCACAGTTTCTAAAGAAGATTATCTCAAGGCAATTCTCGAGAGCGAGAGCGAGGGGAAGACTGTGATTCCGGCGCTGCTCGCGCACTGGCTCTCGGTCTCCGCCCCCGCCGTCACCATGGCGGTCAAGCGCCTCAAGCGCGACGGATACGTCGAGGTCAAGGCCGACGGCATCGTGCGCCTTACTCCCAAGGGCCGGGAAACGGCCACCATACTGCCTTGCGCCATCATCTCGTCGAGCGCATGCTCACCGAAATCTTCGGCATGGAGTGGTACCAGATCCACGACGAGGCCGAACACCTGGAGCACGCTGTCTCGCCGGCCTTTGAAGCCAAATTGATAGAGCGGCTCGGCGACAAAGGACTTTGCCCCCACGGCAATACCGTCCTTCCGGAGACGCCCGCTCAACGCGCGAAACGCGGCCACCTCCTGCTCTCCGAAGCCGCGGAAGGCTTCGAATATAACGTGGTCAGCTTCTATGAGCGCGACCCCAAGCTGCTCGTCTTCCTCCACCAGCTCGGCTTCGCCCCGGCGGTCGAGTCAAGGTCCTCAAAAAGAACTACGACCAGACACTCTCCATCGAAACCCCCGCGGGAGCGACGACTCTCGGCCAAATGGCCGCCGAAAAAATCTGGGTCAAACGCCGCAACGCCCGCTGAGTTCGCCTGTGACGCCTACCGGTAAATCTTTAGCCTGTCATCTCTAACGAGGCGCGCAGCGCGCGGTGCCTGGATTGAGATGTGGGTTTTTATCGGACGGATTCGGTAAGCTCATGATTCCCAAAGCCAAAAGATAGATCAAAACCTCCCATAACTCACAGACAATAACCATGATTAACAAAAAATCAGCAATCCAAGAGAATATCCATGTCATACTAGCCCTAATAAGTTGCAATTTGTCCGGCTCAACATGTCCGCCTCAACTCCACAACTCGAACGGCCCCCCAGCCGTGACTCGATGGCGGAGATCTTTTCCTCTGTCCCCGTATCGCAGTCGCCGCAAATGTGGCGTCGCGCTCTCGGCTTCCTCGGCCCCGGCTTCCTCATCTCTGTCGGCTACATGGACCCCGGCAACTGGGCCACCGATCTCCAGGCCGGCTCGCGCTACGGCTACACCCTGCTCTTCGTCATCATGTTGTCGAACCTGATGGCCATCCTGCTCCAGGCCCTGGCGCTCAAGCTCGGCATCGCCACCGGAAGAGACCTCGCCCAGGCCTGCCGCGAGAGCTACTCAAAGCCGCGTCAGCGTCGCGCTCTGGCTGATCGCCGAGATCGCCATCGTCGCCTGCGATCTTGCCGAGGTCATCGGCTCGGCCATCGCCCTGCAGCTGCTCTTTCACATTCCGCTCATCGTCGGGGTGCTCGATCACCAGCCTCGACGTGCTCGCGATCCTGCTCCTTGAAAAGCGCGGCTTCCGCTATATCGAGGCCCTGGTCATGGTGCTCATCGGCACGATCGCCGCGCTCTTCGGCGTTCGAGATCGTCCTCTCCAGGCCCGAACTCGGCGCCAATCTGCTATCACCTCTTCGTCCCGTCGAAACAGATCTTCTCCGACCCGATGATGCTCTACATCGCCATCGGCATCCTCGGCGCGACCGTCATGCCGCACAATCTCTATCTGCACTCCTCGATCGTGCAGACGCGCTCTTATCCGCGAACGACCGAGGGCAAGCGCGAAGCCATCCGCTGGGCCAGCCTCGACTCGGCCATCGCGCTCATGATGGCGCTGTTCGTCAACGCCGCGATCCTCATCGTCGCCGCCGCCGTCTTCCACAAGCAAGGGCACTACGAGGTCGCCGAGATCGGCGATGCCTACAAACTGCTCACCCCGCTGCTCGGCTTCACCGGAGCCAGCACCATGTTTGCCCTCGCGCTGCTCGCCTCCGGGCAGAACTCGACCATCACCGGCACCCTCGCCGGCCAGGTCGTCATGGAAGGCTTTCTCGAAATCCGGCTACCCGGCTGGCTGCGCCGCCTCATCACTCGTCTGCTCGCCATCATCCCGGCAGTCATCGTCACCGCGCTCTACGGCAGCAGCGGGACCGCCAAGCTGCTCGTGCTCAGCCAGGTCATCCTCAGCATGCAATTAAGTTTTGCTGTCTTTCCGCTCGTTGCTTTCACCAGCGATCCCAAGCGGATGGGCGTGTTCGTCAACGCAGCATGGCTGCGCATCGCCGGATGGGCCACCGCCGTCCTGATCGCTGGGCTCAATGGCTGGCTACTCGTTCAGATCTTCCATGGCAGATAGACCGCAAGACCACTAGGCGAATTTCGAATGCACCTGGGCGATACTGGAAGCATGAGGTTTTCAGTCAGCGCGGTAGTACTCATGACGGCCCTTGCAACCCAGGCAGCCTTCGCCCAGCAAGCCAATGATCCGTTTCTTGCGCTGATGAAGCGCGCCCAGAAACACGCTGCGGCCCACGCCGACAAATTCACCCCCGCGCTTTCTCCGGACGACACCCTATTGCTCGGCCCAAACCCCAGCATCAACGTGAAAACCCTGCACGCCGCCGGCTTCAAAGTCGTCCCTTGGACGACGAATGACCCCGAAAAGATGAAGGCGCTCATCGCGCTTGGAGTCGACGGGATCATCTCGGACCGCCCGGACCTGCTCCAGCAAGTCGTTGCCGAAGAGCGAGCCGCTGGGCATAAGCTCGTCGGATTCGACGTCGAGGCCCATCGCGGAGGCCGCGGTCTCCGCCCGGAAAACACGCTTCCATCCTTTGAGAGCGGCATCGACCAGGGAGCCACCACTCTCGAGACCGACACCGGAGTCACCACCGACGGCATCTCGCTGATCTGGCACGACCAGTTCTTCAATCCCCTGAGCTGCCGCCGCCAGGATGGCGCGCCTTACACGATGGAAAACCGCGTCTACATCAAAGACATCTCGATGGCCGACGCGCAGAAGACCTTCATCTGCGACAAGCTTCGCTTCGGTCCCTCGCAAAAGAACGACCTCGCACTATCGCCTGTAGCAGAGGCCTTCGCCGCGAAAGAGGGTCTGGCGAGTCCATATGTGCCGACTAACGCCGCGCAGCTCTTTGAATTTGTCCGCTTCTACACGGCCTACTACAAGAGCGGCCCCGGCAAGAACACGCCCGGCGCAAAGGAGCACGCCGCCGCTGGCGCAAAAGTGCGCTTTAACCTTGAAACAAAGATCATGCCCGAACATATCCCGGAAGAAGTCAGAGACCCAAGTGTGCCGGTTGCCGAACTCACCAACCACACCGTCGGCCCTGACGTCTTCGTGAAAACGCTCTGTGGAGAGATCGTCAAGGCCGACATGGTCGAGCGTTCTGACGTGCAGAGCTTCGACTTCCGCACCCTGCTGCTCGTGCAAGAGCAGTATCCCGAGATCCCAACCTACTATCTCACCGAAAGCTTAAAGCTCCTGAGCACCGACTTCATTCCCGAATCGCTCCGACTCTCCCCGGAAGAAACGAAGTAACCGCCGTAGGCGCCGAAAGACCGTCCAAATCCGCACATCTCGCTGCAAGGATCGGACAGGCTGCTCGGTAGCCTCTAACACGGACTCGCGAGGAATGAATCACTTACAGCTCTTCCGCCACGGCCCACAAATTGCTTCCCTTCATGTCACTTCCGGAGGGCAGACATGGCGTACTTTGAAAGAACTCGCGACATTCTCAACGGACCTCTCAGCAACGACCTCCTTCGCCAGCGCGCCGACGCCGGATGGCAGGTCGCCTCGATCGAGTGGCGCCGGGAGCTCCCCGGCAACGCGCCGATCGAGAGCCAGGCCGACGAAATCCCCTACGGCCTCCGCATCTCAGAGGATTGCCTGCGCCTCGAGATCGACCCCGAAGAAAACCGCATTCTCATGGAAATGATGGAACTGCTCGTCCAGGACTTCCCCTTCACCAACGTCGCCAGCGATCTGAATGAGAGGGGTTATCGGACCAGGGAAGGGAAGCGCTGGACGGCGGTCTCGGTCTTCAACATGCTGCCCAGACTCGTCGAAACAGGTCCCACAATGTTTCCCACCGAGGAGTGGGAGGCCCGCCGCCAGCATTTCGCGAAGGCAATCTAAAGCCGTTGCGGAGGGTCCTCGGCATTACGTCGAGGGGCTACTGATTGTGCGGATCCATCTGCACGGGCGGAGCCGGTGGATTGGGATTCGCTGGCGGTGGATTTCCATTTCCAGAGTTGTCGTTGGTCCCTGAAGTGCCATTTGATCCAGAGTTGTTGTTTCCAGAATTGTTGTTTCCGGAGTTGTTGTTCCCAGAGTTGTTGTTGTTCCCAGTGTTCGAGTTGTTGCCCGAGGTACTCCCTGAACTGCTGCCCGAACCCGTGCCACAGCCGGAATTAGAGCTGCTTCCAAAACTAGATCCTGAACTGCTGCCAAAGCTCGAACCGGAGCTGCTGCCGAAGCTGGAGCCGGAGCTACCACCGAAGCCGGATCCCGAACCGCCGCCAAAGGTCGATGCGGAGTTGCCGAAGGTCGAGCCCGATGTGCCGCAATTGCTGCCGAAGCCCGCGCCGCTTTGTCCGGCGACACCCATGCCCGTATTTCCGCCGAGACCGCCAAGATCGGTCTGCGGGTTGTAGACAAACTCCCACTCGTTGTAATGCTTTTGCTTTTCGTACTCGCGGATCGACTCTTTGGCGACGATGCTCGATACGCCGATGATCGGACCCGCGCTGCCGATGGGTGATCCGTTGGTGGAGGTCAGGGTACTGTTGCCGAGACCGGAAGGCCCGCCCGTGCTGGAGCTGCCAAAGCCGGAGCCGGACTGCCCCGTACCCGTCCCGTTCGTGCTCGGCGAACCGGTCTGGCCGTTGCTCCCCATTCCATTGCTACCCGTTCCGCTACCAAAACTATTGCCGAAGCTCGAGCCGCTACTGCCACCGAAGCTCGAGCCGCTACTGCCGCCAAAGCTCGAGCCACTGCCACTGTTGCCGAAACTTGAACCGCTGTTGCCGCCAAAACCTGAGCTGCCGCTGTTGCCGCCAAAGGCGGACCCCGCTTGACCGTTGGTTCCAGGAGCGCCGGTGGTGTTTCCCGCACCAGCTACGCCGAGCGGCTGGCCAAAGAGCCCGGTTTGTGCAACCTTGGCCTCGCCGACGTGGATAAGCCGCCAGTCGGGTTTGCCGGTGAAGGGGTCGTTGTACTTCTTGCGCAGGAAGCGGATGTTGTTGCTGTTTTCGAGCTGGTCGAGAGTGGTCGGGTAGTGCCCGAACTTCTTGTAGTAGAGCTTGATCGCGCGAGTGTATTGCATGCCGCGGTGATAGAGCTCCAGCTCCTTGTCGCGCTTGATCTGGGTCGCAATTTTGGGCGCGGCTACGGCCAGCATGATCAACACGACGACCACCAGGAAGAGCACGCCGATGAGGACGAAGCCGTCTTCGGAGACGCTGTCTGCTGCTCGGTGGCCTTGGCGCTGGCTCGCATTGGTGCTCTCCGCTGCCTTAGTTCGCTATCAGCGGCAGGCTCTGGGTGTTGGCGTAGGGAATGTCTTCCACCTGTACCGATGTGGGAGCGATCTTGACGACCTTGTAGCGATGGTCGACGACTTCGCCTTCCGAGGCGATGAAGACGTCATCGCCCTTGAGCAGGAAGGCACGGCGCGTTCCGCTCTGCCGGGAAGAGAAGCCGAAGAACTTCAGATCGATCGGCGGCGGCGGAGCGGGCGGTGGCGGCCCGGTGGCAACTTCTGGGGGTGGACGCGTTGCGCGCGGTCTTCACCGGCGTTGGGAATCTCGATCGGCACTGAGGTCAGCGAGAAGATATTGCGCCCGTTGCCGGTGTATTCGAGAGACTCGGCCTGCGCCATCAGTTCGGGATGCAGAGTTGGGTCGAGATTCACGGGGGCGGCCACCTTGGTCGCGTCGTGCGACGGCTTCGACGGGGTCGATGAATTTGCGGGCCGTGAGGGAGTTTGAGCGGCGACTGGCTGCGATGTTGCTGGCGCGGGGGCAGGCGAGCTTCCGCCGAAGCTGTCCTTCAAGTTATAGACCACCAGACCAAGGACTAAGACGCCCAGTGCCGCGGCGATGTAAACCTTTTTCTTATCTTCGGTACCTAGCTTGAGGGCCATCAGCGCACCTCCGCAATAGGTTGAACAGGGCCGAGAGGGGAAGGCCGCAGAGCTGATTGATCGGTCGCGCCTTCAGCCTTGGGAGCCGTCTGGTCGCCACCTGGCTCGGCGCCGGTTCGGAAGATGGCGGCAGATCCTTAGCGTCGGCCGCGTGAAGATAGGTGTTCAGGCGAAGCCGGAGGTTCACCAGTGCCGCCCTGTTGGCCGGTGAGCGTGACCGCGCTGATGACAAAGAATGTCTTGTCGCGTTCGAGGCCGTTCATGAAATGCATGACGCCGGAATACTCCCCGGCGAGGTTGGCGTCGATGCGCAGTTCGGCGAGCCCGGCGATGGCCGAGGTCTGCGTGTAGCCGGCGCGGGTGAGGCGGATGTTGTTCTTCTGGGCCAGCGTGCCGAGCTCGGCGAGGATCGAAGAGTAGTTCGGAGCAATGCGCTGGGAGTAGAACTTGTCGGCATCTTTGCGCGAAAGATCGACCTTCTCGGGAAGTCCGTTGAGGCGAGCGGTCTGGACGCGCAGCTGGGCAAGCTGCAGTTGCGCCTGCTGGTAGCTCGTCTTCGCGGCCGGAGCCAAGATCGCGCAGGGCAAGACCAAGCTGAACCAGCAGCACGACGTTCACGATAGCCAGCAGCGCGACTCCAGCGATGTGCAGGTTGAGCTGATTGAAGGCTCCGGTGGGCAGCTTGATGGGGTCGTTAAGCTTCATTGCGCCCCCTTTGGAGACTGCCTCGGCTGCGACTGTGGCCGAGCGGGAGCAAGCGGCGCGGGCTGCGTCGCACGCTTGTGGCGAGCAGCCGGCCCTGGGGTGGTGGATTTTGTTTCTGGCTTGGCGGTAGGAGACTCGCCATCGGCCGGCGACTTCTTGTCGGCTGTCTTCGCGGCTTCGCGCGCGGTCAGCGGGTTGTATTCGGCCAGCACGTCGAAATTTACGTTGAGGGGGCCGTTGGCGTTCTGGAAGTTGGCCTGGTTTCCCGTAGTGGTGGTTTCGAGCGCTTCGCTCGCCAGGCGTGGCTGCAGGAAGCGGCGCGAGTGCTCGAGGTTCCGCACCAGATCGACGGCGCGGTCGCGCTGGCCATTGACGCGCAGGCGGATCGTCACGTCGCCGGTCTTATCGATCTCGGGATCGATGTTCATGACCTGGACGCCGCGCAGGCAGCACGGTTTCGAGGTCCATCATGACCGCGGTCCACGAGAAAGCCTTCTGCGCGAAGAGCTGATTGAGAAACGCGGCCTGGGTGAGGACGGCGGCGTTTTGGGGCTGGCGCATCATCGCCTGATAGCTTGCCTGCTGGTCCTGGAGGCGCTGAATGCTGTCCCTGACGGCCTGGAGCTTTGCATTCGCCAGGGTGGCCTTGCGCTGCTCCGTCCTGACAAGGAACCATAGCGGAATCGCCGCCAGAAGCAGGATCCCCATCAGCCAGCGCAGCCGGGCGTAGAGCGGCCGGAGTTCGATGAAGGGCTTGGAGGCGAGATTGAGGGTGATGCGCATGAATGTTTACAGCAATCTTCAGTTTACTAGCTGATCAGTTGGCGAGCGCGCCGGTGACTCCGGCGAGAATGCCCACAGGGACTGGGCTGGTGATTCCGGTTCCGGGGGGTTCGACAAGGTCGCGAATACGAATGTAGTTGGCTTCCGAGTCGGGCGGGTTCACGATGGATCCGAAGGCTGCGGCGCCGCCGGGCCCGACGTAGAAGAGGGATTCGAGCGGCAGCTTGAGCGAATCTTCAAAATAGGCGATGGCCACCGAGACTGCTTGCTGGATGTCGGGCAGGTTCGTGGCTTCGTGTTCGGGCAGCGCCTGGGGAAGATCGAGGGTGCGGTGCAGCAGGACCTCATTTTGTTTGGTGATCGCCGTCGTGATGCAGGCCGCATTCTGGTTGACGACCAGCGCGTCGGTGTCGTCGGGAATCGCGGCGATGGCGCAAAGCGTGCTGGGTAGGACCGCGCCCGGCTCATAGCCGGCCTCGCGGACGACGGCTTCGTATTCGGCGAGCACGGCGTGAGGAGTGACGGCGACGAGCGCACGCACCAGGTTGGAGTCGCGGGTCATGACCTGGTAGCTGATCGCCGCGTCGTCGACCTCAAAAGGCAGCAGCTTGCGGAGGCGAAAACGGATGATCGGCAACACTTCGGCAGTCTTGTCGGGGAGCGACTCGAAGTCCAGCAGCAGGACGCGGACGGAGGCGTCGGGAATGACCAGCGTGAGCTTGCGGTCGCGTTCGACGACCTGATCGAGCGCCTGGCGCAGCGCGGCGACGATGCGCGCGGGTTGAGGAAAGTTAGGCGCGATGAGGGAGGGCACGACGGAGCCGGGCAGGAGCGGCGCAAAGGCGGTAATGGCCGAGCCCTCAAGCGAGCCCTCCTCGCGCGCCGCGACGATGCCATCGAGCGTGATCTCGCAGGCGAGCCGAGGCCGGAGGGTGACGGCCGAGTGTTGCGGGAAGATTCTGAGACGTTTCGCCATTTATCGATCCCGTTTCATTAGCGGTTGGCCTTAAGAAGCATTAGCGGTTTGCCTCAATGAAGGTCACCTTGTTGATCTCGCGCAGCGAGGTGAGCCCGCGCTTGACGCGGTCGATCGCCGATTCGCGGAGGAAGCTCATGCCTTCGGCCTTGGCCAGACGGCGGACTTCGGAGGCAGGCTTCTTTTCCAGAATGATCTCGCGAATCGGGTCGGTGAGGTCGAGCAGCTCGTGGATCGCGGTACGGCCGCGGAAGCCGGTGCCTCCACACTCGATGCAGCCAGCTCCCTCGCGGAATTCAAAGTCGCGCCACTCGGCGGGATCGAGACCGCTCAGAACGAGAAGCTCCTCGTCGTGCTTCACGGAGCGCGCGCAGAAATCGCAGGTGAGGCGAACGAGGCGCTGGGCGAGGATGCAGTTCAGCGCGGAGACGAAGTTGTAGACCTCGACGCCCATGTTGAGGAAGCGGCCGAGAACGTCGACGACGTTGTTGGCGTGGACGGTGGTGAAGACGAGGTGGCCGGTGAGCGCCGAGTTGATGGCGATCTGCGCGGTCTCCTGGTCGCGGATCTCGCCGACGAGGATCTTGTCGGGGTCGTGGCGGAGGATCGAGCGCAGTCCGCGGGCAAAGGTCAGGCCTTTTTTCTCGTTGACCGGAATCTGGGTGATGCCGCGAATCTGGTACTCGACCGGGTCTTCGATGGTGATGATCTTGTCTTCGTCGGACTTGATCTCGTTGAGCGCGGCGTAGAGGGTGGTTGTTTTGCCGGAGCCGGTCGGGCCGGTGACCAGCACCATGCCGTAGGGCTCGCGAATGTAGCGGCGGAAGCGGTAGAGGTCGTCTTCGGCGAATCCGACGACGTCGAGGGTGAGCTTGGAGAACTTCTCGCTCATCGATTCTTTGTCGAGCACGCGGAGGACGGCGTTTTCGCCATGCACGGTGGGCATGATGGAGACGCGGAAGTCGATGAGGCGGCCCTTGTAGCGAACGCGGAAACGGCCGTCCTGCGGGACGCGGCGCTCGGCGATGTCGAGCTCGCTCATGACCTTGATGCGCGAGAGGATGGTCTGGTGATGTTCGCGGGCGATGGGCGCCATGGCGGCCTGTAGCACGCCGTCGATGCGGTACTTCACATGCAGGCTGTCGTCGTAGGTCTCGATGTGAATATCGGAGGCGCGGCGCTCGAGCGCGGTGAAGATGGTGGTGTCGACGAGGCGGATGATCGGGCTGATGTCTTCTTCGGAGGTCAGCTTCTCGATCGAGATGTTTTCGTCGGGGTTGTCGTCGGAGGGGATGACGTCGAAGGTCAGTCCCTCGGTCGCTTCATCGAGGACGCGCTGCGACTGCTCGGTCTTCTTGAGCAGGTCGGTGATCTGGGTGAGGGTCGCGACCTTGGTGATGATGCGCTGGCCGAGGAGCCCGGCGATCTCGTCGAGCATCATCAGCTTGCTGGGGTCGGCGACGGCGATGACCAGGCGGTCGTCCATCTGCTCGAGCGGCACGAAGTTGTAGCGGAACATCAGGTCGACAGGGACGGCGCGGACGACCTCGTGCTGGATCTTGTAGTTCTTGAGGTCGATGAACTCGCAGCGATAGCGCCGCGCCATCGACTGCGCGTTGGCGGTCTCGTCGAACTCGGTCGGTAACGGAAGTACTGCCAGATCTGCTGCCATAGCCTCAGGAAACCCTCAAGTTTACTTAGTGTCCACTACCGCCCATCGCGCCGGCCTGCCCTAAAGAGAAGATCGGCAGGTACAGCGCAATCAGGATAGTTACGACGACAATGCCCATGATGATCAGGATCGCCGGCTCGATCAGGGCCAGCGAGGCGGTCAGGGCGTTTTGGACATCTTCCTCAAAAAACTCGGCAACCGAGTTCAGCATCTGGGGCAGCGCGCCGGTCGATTCGCCGACTTCGATCATCTCCGTAGACAGTTCCGGGAAAATTCCGGTCTGCTTGAGGCTGGCCGAGAGGCCTTTGCCCTCGCGCACCCTCCCCACCGATGTAAAGACGGCCTTGGCGATGCTTTTGCTCGAAATGGAGCGGGCGGCGGTTTCGAGCGACGGAACCAGCGGCAGGCCGCCGGTAAGCAGGGTCGAGAGCGTTCTTGCGAAAAGGGCGACCTGGTACTTGAGCCAGATGGTGCCAAAGATGGGCATCCGGACGCGAATGGCGTCGATTCGGGACGAGCCGGCGTCGGTCTTGCTCCACCTCAAGATGAGGTAGACGATGGCGGCCAATGCTGGGATAACGTAAATGGCGTAGTGCTGCGCCCCGGTGCCGACGGCGAGCAGCGCCGAGGGTAATCGCCGGCAGCTTGGTGCCGACCGAGTCGTAAAGTTTGGCGAACTGGGGAACGACGAAGGTGATGAGAAAGACGAAGAGCAGGCCGACCATGCCCATCAGCAGCGCCGGATAGACCAGCGAGGCCTGGAGTTTCTTGCGGAAGCTGAGCGAGATGCGCTGGAACGAAAGAAAGCGGCTGAGCACCTCTTCGAGGTTGCCCGAGCGCTCGCCGGCGAGCAGGGTGGTGGTGTAGATGATGGGGAATCCGCCTTGGGCCTCAAATGCGGCGGAGATCGACTCGCCGGTGCGCACCCGCGCGGCAACGTTTTGCAGTTGCGCAGCGAAGTTGGGGTTTTTCTGCTGCTTGGCGAGCATCTCGAGCGAGCCGAGGATGGGCAGGCCGGCGCGGACGAGGGTCAGAAATTGCTCGTTGAAGATGATGAAGGCTTCGAGCTTGGCCTTCTTGCGCTTGGTCGAAAAACCGCGCGGCTTGACGGAGTAGACGTAGTAGCCGGCGGTGGTGAACTTGGAGCGCAGTTCTTCGGCCGAGGAGGCGGTCTGGGTCTGCTCCTGGATGTGTCCGCGTTCGTCGGCGAGTTTGACTACGAATTCTGCCATTGATTCATTTATCGGAAGCCGGGTTAGCTTTGAGAATCCAAGGTACCGAAATGCCTATTTCCCGGAATTTATCGCTGATTTCAACGATACCAGCTTGGCGATGCGTCCTTCGGGGCCGACGACCCAAGGGAGGCTGAGGGCGTTCCAGTTTCCGTTATCGAGCGGCTGCCAGGTTTTGCCGTCGTCATAGGAGACATCGGAGCCGTTGGTGCCGACGGCGATCCAGGCTTTGTCGGCTGCGTCCCAGGCGACGGCGGAGCGGTAGCCGTGGGGTGGTTTGGTGGCGGCTGTCCAGGTTTTGCCTCCGTCGGTGGTGTAGGCGGCGGTGCCGTTGGATTCATTGGGTTTCTTGTAGTCTCCGCCGACGGCGATGCCGTGGTGCTGGTCTCGAAAGGCTAGTGAAAAGACGCCGGAGGAGTCATTTCCGCTCGCCAGAGGAACGGATCGCTGCTGCATTCGACCTTTAGCCAGTCGAACACAGTGTCCCAGGCTCATCCAGTGATAGACGCTGACGGCTGGCCTCCCGTTCCGCCGATTCCGAACCGCATATCGCAATGCACGCTCTCGGCATTGGTCCCAGTACCATTGAGGAGTTGCTGGCGGCAAAGGCGGCCTGCTTCTCCACCTGGGGTTCAGGGCGGAATAGATGCTTGCATGCAGATCCCGGTTCGATTGCGCTCCCAGGTCATAGGTCCGTACGAAGATGAACGTAAGCCGTCGACGGGGTCTACCAGCAGGATCAATACCGTCGCTCCTTATCCCAGAACGCAATCGCATCCCAGAAACCATCCTTGTCGGGATTGGTGTAAAGCAGCTTCCAACTGGAGCATCCGTCGGTCGTTTTGTAGAGCCGGGAAAGATCGCCCGGGCCGGAGGACATGGCGACGGCGGTGTTCGCGTCCCAGGCCCAGATGCCGCGGAAGTCGAGCTTTTCGGCTCCGGGAGGCATGGCGCAGGATTGCCACATGTATCCGCCGTCTTCGGTGCGGAGGATGGTGCCGTTGGTTCCGCTGGCCCAGGCGACTCCGTTGCCGACGGCGTGGATGCCGCGGAGGCCGGCTTTGGTGGTGGAGTTTTGGAGTTGCCAGGGGATTGATTGGGTTGTGGCTGGGGTGGTTTGCTGGGCGCCAGCTTCGACGGTAAAGCAAAAAGAATTGCAATGACCAGGAATCGTGCCATGGCGTTGGCTCGACGGACTGAGGAAGACTCATCCATGCGTTCGCTAATATCTGGAGTCGCGTTCGTTGGCTATTGCTTGCTCAATTCCAGTTCCGCGGAGACTCCTGCTTGAGGTCTTCATGCAAGGGCGACATTCGCTCCTATTTCGAGGAGGCGCGTCAGCATGTCTTCATATTTCGCAGCGGGGATGTTGATCTCAAGTGACTGGTTCTCCAGCACACTATCGGTTGCTGCTTTGGCCGCCGAAAGGGAATATCCGAGATCGTTCTTCAAAAGCTCGGTGAATGCCACTTTTCGAAAACCAGTTTTCCAGCCTGAGACGGTTAGCGTTTTCATTGGTCCACCTTGACGAGAATTGGGCTGGGAATACTGCCGGGGTTTGCTCAAGAGGTTCTGATGCCACCTCGTAGGAGAACTTCGGCCACCCCTTCTTTGAGCCCTAGCTCCTTCGCTGCTTGTTTCATGATAGCTCGCGTGAGCCCTCCGCCTTCCACATGGACCCGGTTCAGAATAAGTCGGCCAGGCTCTTTGATTACATTTGCCATGACCGCCACCGCACCTGTTGGAGTTTCAACGAGCGCGTGGAACACGTTGCCATCTTGTTCTACGATGCTTACGATCTCTGCACTTTCGGCCAATTGGAGAATCTCGCGACTTACAGGACAGCAAACTAATGCTCTCAACCTTTGGACGTGAAGTGCTCCGCCGGCACGGCACGCAGTCTTTCTGCTGCGCTTTCCGGGGTGATATCGCGTTGCGGCATTCCCAGCATCTCGAAGCCCACCATAAACTTCCGCACCGTCGCCGACCTGAGCAGCGGCGGATAAAAGTGCGCATGGAAGTGCCACTCGTCATGCGCCTCGCCGTCGGTGGGGCTTTGGTGGAAGCCCATGGTGTAGGGAAAGCTCGTCGAGAAGAGATTGTCGTAGCGCGTGGTCGTCTGCTTGAGGATGTCCGCGAGCTGGGTCCTCTGCTCGTCGCTGAAGTCGGTCAGCGAACGCAGGTGCGTCTTGGCCAGCACCAGCGTCTCAAACGGCCAGACCGCCCACCAGGGAACGACCGCCAGGAAGCCTTCGTTTTCGCAGACGACGCGCGAGGTCGAGCCGGATGCCGCGTCCTGCTCGACCTTGAGGTAGTCGCAGAGCAGGCAGCTTCCGTGCTGCTGGTGGTATTCGAGCTGAGCGGCGGTTTCGATGGCGGGTTCGTCGGGGACATGTTCGGTCGCCCAGATCTGGCCGTGCGGGTGAGGGTTGCTCGCGCCCATCATCGCGCCGCGATTTTCGAAGATCTGGACGTGGCTGATCTCGTGCATGCGTCCGAGATAGGCGTACTGGGTCGCCCAGGCGTCGACCACCAGGCGGATGTCCTCGGGCTTCATGCGTGCGAGGGTGAGGCTGTGGTCGGGATGAAAACAGAGAACGCGGCAGAGTCCTCGTTCGCGCTCGGCTTTGAGCAGCGAAGGCCAGCCTTCGGTTCCGGCGCCGGGGAGTCGGGCAGCAACGCGGCGTAGTCATTGTCGAAGACGTAGACATTCTCATAGACCGGAGTCTTTGCGCCGCCGGCGCGCTCGTTGCCGGGGCAGAGGTAGCAGGCCGGGTCGTAATGAATGTCGGAAAATCCGGAGGCAGTATTGACCTCGCCCTGCCAAGGGCGCTGGGTGCGGTGCGGAGAGACGAGCACCCACTGTTTGCGTAGCGGATTATAGCGGCGATGCGGAGATTGAAATGCTGCTTCGGACATGGCTTTTCACTTGCTTTCAGTTCGTGGGCTTCATCGGGACTGGAGCGACGGCGAGGTACATCTCGGCGAAGCGATGGCTGTATTCCTCGAGCAGCGCGGCGACACGCTGAGGGTCGGGGGATTGGACGAGCAGGCCGGCATGATGCTTCTTCTTCATGCGGTAGACGATCTCGGGCGCGTCGAAGGCGGAGGTGTCGGGATCTTCGCGTGCGGGCGAGGCAGAGCACGCTGCCCGCGTAGGAGTATTTGCGCTCCGGCAGCACGTAAGGAACGCCGCGCAGGTTGGAGACTTCGATGCGGGCCCACTCCGCCCAGAGATTAAGGCCGGTGGAATATTCGACAAGCTCGGCGATGAAGGCGCCGCCGACGCGCGCAGCGACTTCGAGGAAGTAGTACTGGCCGTGCCCCTTTTCATCTGGCTGGTGAGACTTGATATATTCGGCGTGACTGACGCCGCGCACCATGCCCAGCGCGGGGACGAGCTTGTCGTTGAGCGCAATCAGCCCTTTGGCGTCGTCGGAGTCGCGATCGATGGACGCGGGTAGTGAAGACGCCGCCCTCATGCATGACCTGCATCGGCGGCTTGCCATAGCGGCTGACCTCGGAGAAGACCACATGGCGTTCGCTGGTGATGGCGTCGACGTGGAAGATGTCGCCGGGAACGAAGCGCTCGAGGAGGAAATTGCTTTGTTCGTCGCCGAGTTCGTCGAGCGTGCGCCAGAGCTGCTCCGGCTCATGGATTTTGCGGATGCCGATGGCCGAGGCTTCGGCACGCGGCTTGAGCACCCACGGCGCGGGCACGCTGTCCATGTAAGCGCGCAGTTCGTCGTAGTTCAGCACTCCGGCGAACTCAGGAACCAGGATGCCGGCGCGCTTGGCCTGATGGCGCATGGCAAGCTTGTCGCGGAAGTAGGCGGTAGTCGTGAGGCCCATGCCGGGAAGGCGCATGTGTTCGCGGAGATGCGCGGCGGTGTGCATGTCGAACTCGTCAAGCGCGACAATGCGCTCGAACTTCGTCTTCGCGCAAGGTAGGTGACAGTGTTGGTGATCTGCTCGCGGGTGAGGTTGTCGGGCATCGTGTGGAACTCATGCAGGACCTCGAAAGGCCAGTCGGCATGACGGAGCTTGTCGACGGTGAGCAGCACCACGCGGCAACCCATGGCCGCAACCTGGCGCATGAAAGCTTGTCCCTTTTCATAGGAGGTGAGACAGAGAACGATTTCGCCGGGCGAACCGTCGGCTGCCTGCGGCGCGGATGGGTCGGCCAGTTTTTCCGTCATGGGGATAACCACCTCGAAGACTCGACGATTGTTACTGGATAGTTCTACCATAAGGGTCGAGAGGTAGAGGTTCGATGGGCTTTGCGCCCACCGGGACCTCTTTTGTGAAAGCCAAACGATGCTGTCCGCCACTGAAATCGCGATTCTTCACGACCGTTGGACGGGAGAATGGCACGCAGACCTGCCGCAGGCGGTGAACGAGTTGGGGAGCGACTTTCTGCAAACAGTCTTTGCCAACCACCTTGCAAATTTCAATATCTGGCACGCCGAGGACGAGGCGCGCTTGCCCGAGGCGAGCGACCACCGCGTCGCCCGAGCGAAGCGTGCCATCGATCGGGAGAACCAGCGGCGCAACGATTTCGCCGAGCTCTGCGACACCATCCTGCTCGATTATTTGGAGCGCCATGCGCTGCCCAACCCGGATGCGGAGCTGCACACCGAAACGCCTGGGCTGATCATCGACCGGCTGTCGATTCTCTCGCTCAAGCTCTTTCACACTGCCGAGGAGGTCTATCGTCTCGATGCGCCTTCAGGCCACGCCGAGCGCAACCGGGAGCGGCACCACATTCTGATCGAGCAATGCGACGACCTCGTGAAGGGGCTGGAACGGCTGTGGGAGCAGGTGCTCGCCGGCGAGCGCCGGTTTAAGCAATACCGGCAGTTGAAGATGTACAACGACGCCTCGCTGAACCCGGTGCTCTACATGCACCACGGTTAAGGTTCGGGTCAAAGTGCTTCACGAATGAGAGGTCGGGTTGACGCGAGAGGATGTTGTGGGTATAAAAACCTTCTCATAGAGATTTTCGGTTCCGGTCGGCTGCAATCCGAATCATAAGACCTTGGATAGAGAGCGAGTCAGAGGGGAATTCTTACTTTGACCCCAAAAGCGGAGTAGTATGCAGGATGCAGCTCCAATTCACAGCACTCGTCGCACACCTCGGATTCTGGAGGGGAAGGTAAGTCCAGTGGCCAACCCGACCCATCATCAGTCGTTGCAGGCCTACCAGACCGGCATCCAGCTCATGCAGGAAGGGAAGTTTGAGAAGGCGCGTGCCGTCTTTGAAAAACTCATTGCCACCGGCCCGGGCGAGGTGCTGGAGCGCTGCCGGGTGTATTTAGTGGTGTGCCAAAGCAAGCTCACCGAATCGACACGGGACTTTGGCAGCCATGAGGAACAGTACGACTACGCGATCTCCCTGCTGAATACGGGCGACTATGACGAAGCCCGGGACCACTTCGAGATCATCCTCGATAGCAATCCCTCAGCCGATTATGCCTACTACGGCATGGCGGCGCTGAACAGCATGACCGGCCAGGTGGAAGAATGCCTGGAGCACATGTCGAAGGCCATCGAGTTGAACCCGCGCAACCGCATCCAGGCCCGCACCGACACCGATTTTCACAACATGATCGAAGACCCGCGGTTCACGGAACTTTTATATCCTGAGATTCTGTGAAAGCTGAGATGCTGTGAGCGGCACAGTTTTGTCTTCCTTATCCTCACCCCGCCCGATCGAGCAGTCCCTCTTGGATGTTGAGACTCCCATTCCCGCAGCCACTCCGCATGCTCCCTCACTGCGCGTGGTTGCGATTGGCGGTGGCACCGGCCTTTCGACCATTCTTCGAGGGTTTCGCCATTTTGTAGCGTCGCCGCAGGGCGGTACCGCAACTCCTGGCCAAACCACAGCGGAGTGCGACCCCTGCCTGATCAGCGATCTGGCTGCTGTGGTCACCGTCACCGACGATGGAGGGTCGAGCGGGCGGCTGCGCAAAGACTTTAACATCCTGCCGCCGGGCGATTTGCGCAACTGCATGGTGGCTCTGTCAGAGGATGAGGGCCTGATCTCGCGGCTCTTCCGGCACAGATTTCAGGCCGGCGAAGGACTGCAAGGGCACAGTTTTGGGAATCTCTTTGTTGCCGCCCTGACTGAGATGACGGGCGACTTCGCGCAGGCGATCCGGCTTTCGTCACAGGTGCTGGCGACGCGCGGGCAAATTTATCCCGCAACCACCACCGACGTGACCTTGATTGCGCGGATGGACGATGGATCCATCGTTCGCGGCGAGACGAATATCAGCGCGACGAAGCATCGCATTGTCCAGTTGATGATCGATCCCGAAAAGGTCGATCCGTTGCCGGAGACGCTGGAGGCGATCTCGCGCGCCGATGTGATCACCCTCGGCCCCGGGTCGCTCTATACGAGCCTCATCACCAATCTGCTGGTCCAGGGAATTCCCGAGGCGCTGGCGGAGGCCCGCGGCGTGCGAATTTACATCTCCAACCTGATGACCCAGGCCAACGAGAGCCTGAATCTGACCGCCTCACAACACATCGAGAAGATCTATGAGCACGCGCGGGGACCCATCTTCGACTACGCGATCGTAAATACGGCTCCGGTCTCGGACGAGCTGCGAGAGCGCTACGCCAGCGAAGGCGCGATCGTTATCGAACCGGATGTGGACCGGATCGAGGCGCTGGGGATCAAGTGCATTACTGGAAATTTCTCCGCCGAGGGCGGTGTGCTGCGGCACGCGGCGGACCGAGTCGCAGAGACGGTGCTGCGGATCGGCGCCGAGGTCAAAGCGGCTGGTATTCGTCCCAAAATCTAGTTGCTCGGCGGCTCGACTTTGCGCTGGTCGACGACTTCAAATCCCACGGGTAACGTGAAGAGCTGTGGATCGGGTTCGGCGGCGCTGATGACGGTGACAGTGAAGGTCTGTTTCCCGGCGGCGGGGCTGTCGACTTTAGAGAGCAGGTTGATTGCCAGTTGCGGCGAGTACCAGAACTCGCGGGTCGTCACCATCGGCTGATCGTTGCCGAAAACTCCCGGGTTGAGAGTGTTGCTCTCGCGATAACCGACCGTGTCGAAGCCGAACAAGCTGTTCTTGCCCAGCTCCTCATGGGTGTGAAATCCAGTGCCGTTGGGCAGTGGTCCCGAAACTCCCACTGGTGGCCGATACACGGTCGTCGTCGATCCGGTGTAATCCAGCAGAAAGCACTTCTTCAACTCGACCTGGCAGTTGTAGAGGGTGTGTTGGGCGGGGTCGGCGATCTGGATGTAGTTCATTGTCGACTCGACTTTGCCATTCTTGGGAACCAGATACCAGCGTTCCTCATAGACGCGGCCGGCGGTGTCTCGCGCGATGTGGCGTTCGTTGACCAACGTGTAGGTGCCGCTGTTGTTGAGCGGGCGCGTCCACTCCGTGTCGAGGGTGAGGGTAAAAGGAGCGTTTGGCTTGGGCGGGATGAAGATGCTCTCGAGCACCTGCCGCACGCCGCCATCGGCCGGTGTAGCTGCATTGGTCCTCGCCGGAGCCTGCGCGAGCAGGAGACTCGTGGGCGCGGAAATGGCCGAAGCGAGAATCAACGAATAGATCGCGGACTTGGGCCGAACCATGCGCATGCGCTTCTCCATCCGTGTCGAAAACAAGTATAGTCCGCGCCCGTTTGCGAACCGAAGTATTTGGCAGCGGTGACGCCCATGCGCGTCGAGATTTCTTTCATAATAAAAAGATGAGTGCCACGATTTTGGAGAAGCCGTCCGCTCTGCGGCCTGAACGGGAATCCTCCCTGTTTCAGGTGCTGGTTGCGGTCAGCTTCTGCCACATGCTGAACGACCTGGTGCAGTCGCTGCTTCCCTCGGTCTATCCGATCTTTCAGGGTGCGTTCCATCTGAGCTTTGGCCAGATTGGAATGATCGCCTTCGTCAACCAGGTCACCGCTTCGCTCTTTCAGCCCTTCGTCGGCCTCTATACCGATCGCACGGCGGCCCCGTATTTTCTCCCCGTCGGGATGTCGGTCACGCTGACAGGCTTGCTAACCCTGGCCTTCGCGCCGACTTTTGCGTGGCTCCTGGTCGGCGGCGGCGCTGGTTGGCGTTGGCTCCGCAGTCTTTCATCCGGAGTCATCCCGCGTCGCGCGCATGGCCTCCGGTGGCCAGCATGGTTTTGCGCAGTCTTTCTTCCAGGTCGGCGGCAGCACCGGCACCGCCATCGGTCCGCTGCTTGCGGCGTTCATCGTGCTGCCTCGCGGACAGATCGGCATGGCGTGGTTCAGCGTCTTCGCCCTGGTCGGCATCGTGGTGCTGATCAAGATCAGCAACTGGGCCAAACACCGCCGCAAGGCGCATCCGTCGCTAAGCCACGCCGGCCCGTCCTCCCACGCGGAGCTGCCCAAGCGGAAGGTGATGGTGGCGCTCGCCGTGCTGATGGCGCTGGTCTTCTCGAAGTTCGTCTACCTCGCCAGCCTCAGCAGCTACTACACCTTCTACCTGATCAGCCGCTTTCATCTTTCCGTGCAAAGTTCGCAACTGCATCTCTTCGCGTTCCTGGGGGCGGCAGCCGCAGGCACCTTCTTTGGCGGCCCGATCGGCGACCGCTTCGGGCGCAAGTGGGTCATGTGGGGATCGATCCTTGGCGTTCTGCCGTTCACCCTGGTACTGCCTTATGCGAATCTCCTCTGGACCGGAGTGCTGAGCGTCATCATCGGATTCGTGATCGCTTCAGCATTCTCGGCGATCCTGGTCTACGCCCAGGAACTGGTTCCGGGCCGCATCGGGCTCATATCGGGATTATTCTTCGGGCTCGCCTTTGGCATGGGTGGAATCGGCGCTGCGGTGCTCGGCAAGCTGGCCGATATGACCAGCATCGTCTTCGTCTACCACGTCTGCGCATACCTGCCGGCAATCGGTCTTCTTACCGGACTCTTGCCCGACATTGAACCGCTCCATGGCAGTCGCAGAGATCCCGAAGCGGATCTCGAACCCATCTAGCAACCTCGCCTACGCCAGCGGATTGTCGAGATACTGCCGAAGTTCGCTGGGGTTGTAGCAGTGGGCAAAGGCGGTGTCGCGCGAGATGCGTCCGGCGCGAACGAGCTCGGCGAGAGACTGCTCCATGGTCAACATGCCTTCGGAGCGGCCAGTCGAAATATGCTGCCGAATCTGGTGGTCCTGTCCGGTGCGGATGAGGTTGCGAATGCCATTCGTGGCCATCATGATCTCGACCGCGGGAAAGCGCCGCGCGCCGTCGGCTCCGGGAACCAGTTGCTGCGAGATCACCGCCAGCAGCGCCAGCGACAACTGCTGCCGAATCTGCGGCTGATGATGCGTGGGAAAGCTGTCGAGAATGCGCGACATCGTCTGCGCCGCGTCGTTGGTATGCAGCGACGACAGCACCAGGTGGCCGGTCTCGGCGGCGGTCAGCGCGGCGGCCATGGTTTCGTTGTCGCGCATCTCCCCGACCAGGATCACATCCGGAGACTGCCGCAGCACCGCGCGCACCGAGAGCGCAAAACTCGGCGTATCGTGGCCGACCTCGATCTGTTCGATGATCGAGCCCCGGTTGGCGTGCTGGTATTCGATCGGGTCTTCGATGGTGACGATGTGGTCGCGGCGGCGCGCGTTGATCAGATCGACCAGCGCGGCCAGCGTCGAGGTCTTCCCCGAGCCGGTCGGGCCGGTAAGCAGCACCAATCCCTGGCGGCGCTCGGTGAGCTGCGCGAGCGCCGGAGGAAGATGCAGCGCCTCAAGCGTGGGTATCTGCGCCGGCAGCAGGCGAATGCTCGCGGCAAGCGTTCCGCGCTGATAGTGAAAGTTGGCGCGAAACCTTCCCATATTGCCGCGCACGAAGCAAAAATCCAGTGACTTGCTGCGCTGCAATTCCTCCGACTGCTCGACGGTAAGCAGCGGCAGCAGGATGCCGCGAATCTCTTCCGAAGTAAGCGGCTTGCCCGCCGCCAGAGACAAATTCCCGTTGATGCGAAAAGCCGCAGCGGAGCCGGCGACGAGGATCATGTCCGAGGCAAAGCGCTGCGAGGCGAAGCTCAGAAGCTGGTCGATGGAAGACCGATCGAGCGACGATCGATCCGTCGAGGATCGATCAATTGACAATCCATCGGGCGCGGGCCGTTCCAGCGGCTTTCGCTCACCGCTCTTGTTTGCCGGCGCGGAGCGGTTCAGCTCGTCGACCAGCCGGGATAGTTCGGTTTCGTAAGCGCTCATGAGACAGCTCTTATCCTAAACGTCCTGAGCAGTAAGACGAACTCCGGAGCCGCCGCGTTCAGGCCCGCCATCGCCGCGCCGCAAGGCGTGCCTGCCGGGTTTGGGGCCTCTTCTCTGTGTTAACTTGAAAGTAGCGGTTCTTTTTGTGAGCTCGTAGCTCAGTCGGTAGAGCAACGCACTTTTAATGCGTGGGTCGTGGGTTCGAATCCCACCGAGCTCACCATCCCTCGCATCCCTTTCACCAGATACCACAAACGAATGGTGACTTGAGTAGGATCACAAGTCCACTCACGCGAACCATCGCCACTCCAGGAACAAATGTCATCCTGGAGCGCAGCGAAGGATCTGCGGTTTGCCTCAAAGCCGCGCCGCAGGCGCATCCCAATAGCAACGACGATTCGTTTTGTATTAGGGTGGAGCGAGCGTCTTGCGAAGACCACTTGAAGGAAAGAGTACGACCGATGCCGAAAGCGTACGTGCTGCTCCAGTTCAACCTGACCGATCCGGAGAAGTTTGCCCTCTACCGTCAAAATGCCGCGGCCACGATTCTCACCCACGGAGGCAAAGCCCTCGTGGCCGCCGCCGAACCTGACGTACGGGAAGGCACGCTTCCTGTGCGTCGCGTGACCATTCTCGAGTTCCCCTCTCGTGACGCAGTCGAATCCTGGTATGCCTCCCCGGAGTATGCGGCGTTTAAGCATCTGCGCCATGAGGCGAGCTCCGAGGCGAGTTTTGTGTTTCTCGACGGATTTGAGCCTCCAGTGCGGGCTTGAGTCAGGTTGGTAGTCGGATGGTGCTCGGGCCGACATCCTGAATAGAGCCGTGGATGGATGATCGAAAAGAGAACATCAACCCAACGCTGGGGCTGCATAGGCTGGGCGGCTAAGTCTGAAATTCTGCACAGATGCGGGTGCCCCATGTCTCGCTTTTGAGACATGGGCGACCATGGTCGCATGACGAAAGGCCTCGTCTGTTACCAGCAAGCCGGGGATTGGCGCTTTCTGACTTTCTCCTGCCATCGCAGGGAGCCCCATCCCGATACAAGGGGTGCGCGAGACCTTTGAGCGTTCCCTTGAAGCCATGCGCCGCCGTCACGGCTTCCATGTTACCGCGTATGTAGTCATGCCGGAACATGTCCACTTACTCGTCAGTGAGCTGCCCACTCAACAATCGCCACTCAAAGAACAAATGTCATCCTGACCCTGAGCATCGCGAGAGGGAAGGACCTGCGGTTTGCCTAAAGGCGCGCCGCAGGCGCATCCCAAGAACCCCCTCGGGGATCGAGGGACGGTCGAAATCGAATCTCACTGGACGGCAATGCGAAGGGAAGCAGCGCTGAATCCCATGTCCCAACAAAAGGGACATGGGGCACCCGATTCCTGTGGGGAACTCTGAATATGAGCCACCCAGCCAAGCACTTATCGTTCGCGAGAGATAACCTTTGTGCTATAAGCTCTAAGTCGAGGCCGGCTATGTCACAGAAGGTTGTAGCGCTAAGAAAGCTAATTCAAGAGAACACCCGTATCCAGAAGGGTGCAGCGATCGAAATTGACTACGTCGATGTGACCCATGCGCTCGCAGACGCCCTGACTCGTCAAAACCATGTCATTTTTGGAAGACGAGGCTGCGGCAAGAGTCTGCTGTCGAGAAGGTTCGGAAAGGACTCCCGACCACTATTGGAGCAGTGTACGTAAACTGCGAAGACTATAAACACCACACGTTCCCCAACGTTCTGATTGAGATTCTCGATGCCATCTTTTCAGAACTTGAGCAGCACCTGAACGCGTGGTTTGGGAAAAAGCGGCAACTGAAAGCACTGATCGGAGAGCTGCGAAAAGAGCTAGTGAGCCTGCGAGAAGAGCAGGATGAACTCACGAGCACGGTTAAAGAAACGGAGGTCGGCGACAAAACATCCCTAGACGCCGGGGCCGGGGTTCACCACGGCAAAATAAAATCCTGGGCTTTCCAGTACCAGGAAAGAGTCCATAGAGGCCGAATACCAAAAGTTCGATGACAAGGTTCGGAAACTCAACCAGGTGCTCCCCAGACTCAAGAAAATGATCGAGAAGTTCTTTTCCATTTCTACTAAGGTACAGATACTTTTCGTGCAGCTTGACGACTTCTATCAGCTTCGGCGGCCGATACAGCCGTATGTTGCAGACGATGTCCACCGACTGTGCAAAGATGTTCCGCTGTTTTTTAAGATCGGAACATTAAGACACGCATCTTCGCTGTACGCTGATCGCGATCGCCAACCGATCGGCGCCCAAGAACGAAACGACTATCAGCCAATTAACATCGATTACACCCTTGCGGATTTTAAGAAAACCTCAACGTGCGACCAAGAAAATTCTGCGCGAGTACGCGGGCAAAGCTGGGATGAATCAAGACGAGGTTGACTTTCTGTTCAAGGGGGACGGATTCAATCGGCTGGTCTTAGCCTCGGAAGGCGTACCGCGAGATTTTCTGTCGCTACTTCTTGAAGCTCTCGCCGCAAAAGACCCCGGTGACGAACGTATAGGCAAGGATGATGTCAGAGGTTTGAGCTTGGGAACTTTCCAACGCAGAATCGAGGAACTGAAATCCGACTCCGAGGCAAAAGACCACGACGTCCTTATCCGAGGAATATATGCGATTCGCAAATTCTGCTTGGACAAGAAGAAAAATGTATTTCTAGTTCCGGATCAAACCCTCCAAGAGAAAAGCGCAATTAGGACTTGCTCAATCGACTGTTGGATTACAGGATCATTCACTCAGTAGGGACCGCGCTAACGCACAAATCGCAACAGGGTACTTTCACGGCGTACATGATCGACATCGGGGCATATGCGAATCTCAGGAAACTGGCAAACCGATTCACCGAAATCGACGTTACAGCTGCCGACGCCACAAAAGAGCAGTGCCGTAACGCACCGATATTAGAGGGAACAATACTCGAAGGGTTTTTTGCCTCGGCACCCGAAAATGTAGAACTTGCGCTGATTCAGGAAATTCGGGCTGATGACGAAGTCGATTGACCGGACTTGGGACGAGTAATCCAGGCTGGGTGAGCCCAGCTCCGATTTCCTAACCAAAGCGGGCGCCCCACATCCCTGTGGTTGGGATGTGGGATCGGGAGCTGTCAAGTTCAGTGGTGGCACGCAAGAAACCCATCCCAACAGCAGCGTTCTGAAGGTCCGCCCAAAACCTGTCAAGTAGCCCAGAAGGTAAACAGGCCCACTAACTCCAACCAATCCAACAACATAAATCCCAACTAACTTGGCGTAGTCAAACCCCTCAACCTGATAAACTAGAGATAGAGATCAAATAACCAAACCAAGGCGGCGAAAGCCGCCTTTTTCCATGCCCAAAAACGGAGGAAGGCCATGTACAAGCTATGTAGCCAAACAAAATCCGGAGGCGGCAACTGTGGCGCGGCTGCGCTCAAGGGGAAAAGCTATTGCTACTTCCACGATCCAAACCGGCTGCTCACCGCCAGGGCCGCCAAGGTTCGGTACTTTCTCGAGCTTCCACTACTGGAGAATCGCCGGGCCATGCAGGCGGCACTCTTCGAGGTCAGTTGGGCGGTCCCCCGCGGAGAAATCGACAGCAAGGTCGCCGGACGCCTGATCTACGCCCTGCAACTCGCCTCGCGAGGAAAACAACTGGGAACGCCTCTGGCAGAGCAGGCCTCGCCCCGCCGGCTGAGGATCGCTCCCGTCCTGGGCTTCGAGAAAATCTTCGCCACCGGCCGCCCGCCCGCAAACCCGGTAACGCTCGCCCCCAAAACGGCGAAACGCAACTTCTTCCCCGCCGCGCGACGACGAACCACGCCTATTTGCGCGAAAGCGGCTTGTTTTCAATAGCTTGCGGTTAGATGCCGCATCGCATTGAAAAGACACGACTTAACCGGACGGGGGGTCTCCGCCGCCGCGTTCTCCCCCCGCTCAAACAGGAGGAAGTCCGTCCACAATCTCCGTCCCCGCCGGGGCGTGGAAGACGAAGTCACCGTCGCTGGCGGGTGGATTGGCAGCTTCTCCGGTAAAGCTAAAGGTGGAGACAGAGCCATCCACCTCCTCAACCCGAATGCCAAGAATGACGCCATTGCCCGAGACGGTGAAGCGAAGCGAGGTGACGCGCTGCCGCATGTCCTTCGGAACGCCGGAGAGATCGTAGTTCGCCCCCTGCGGAGTCAGAGTCAGGCCGGTGAGTTCCTTGGCGAGTTCGGAGTGGCCAAGCAGGAAGCGCAGCGGCGAGCGCAGGTCGTCCAGCTTCTTCGCCGGCACCCGCTGCACCTCGGTCTGCCCCGGCGCATAGAAGTACGCGTTCTTGCCGTCAAGGACGAAGAGCTTGCCCTGCGGCTGCGAGTAAGTCCACCGCATCCGGCCCGGCTTCTTCAGCAGCAGCACGCCGCTCTCGCGCAGGTTCTGACCAAGCCCGCTGTATTGCTGGACGAAGTTCACGCTGAGCGAATGCAGCGAGTTGTAGTGATGGTCGACCCGCGCGGCGATCTCGGTCGCAGTCTGGGAGTGAGCGCGGGGCGTTGCGCAGAGAGCACAGAGGAGCAGAAGGAAGAGAAGGGAAGTGTTGCGCCTCCCCATCCTTCGCGGTTCTTGGCTCGCCGGATGACTGCCGGCCGAACACGATGCTCACTGCAAGGGAATGGTGCAGTTGGTTCCGCCGGTCGGATCGGCCTTGATCTCGCCCGCCTGGTCGATGCAGAATCCGCGGTGCCCCGTCTTGCCAACGGCCTGGGGAACAGCGGTCGCTTCGTACCCGGTGTACATGTCCTGATTGTTCACCGTGACCTTGGTCGGGTTGACGATGGCGAAGGTGTATCCGCTCTTCTGCCCCGTCGCCAGGTTGGTGTCGAGCACCTGCGCCGACTGAGGGGTCGGCGGTCCCGACGAAGCAGCGCCACCCAGCATGGTCAGGTTAGGCGCAAAGCCGTTCGCGGGATAATTCGTCTGGTATTGAATTTGCGCCTCATAAATCGCACGCAGCGACTGGATCGCCGAAGTCTCGTTGGCCTGACTCTTCATGTTGGAGAAGTTCGGGATCGCGATGAGCATCAGGATGAGCATGATCGAGATCACGATCAGCAGTTCCATCAGATGTGAAGCCGGCTTCGCGCTGGCGGCGTTTCGCGGCAGAGCGCTTCAGGTAAATATTCAAGAGAGTGCGATTCATAGTTGCGAGATCCTGTGAGAAGCTTCCGAGGCCAATGCTAATTGATATAGACGCAAACGGGAAAGGGAGCGCTCAGAGCGGCATCGCCCCTTCCTTCTCGGTTCCTTGGCTAGCAGGCTAGTTCCTTCCGCGTTACTTTAAGGCCGTCGAGCCGGCCTAGCAGCGTCACCGCGACTTCTTCCGGTTTGAAGATCGACTGCGCCATCTCCATCACTTGTTCGGCGGTGACGCTTCGATTTTGTCGAGGATCTCCTGCATGCCGAAGAAGTATTGGAAGTACATCTCCTGGCGGGCGAGGTTGGACATCCGCGACATGGAGCTTTCGAGGGAGAGAAGGATGTTGCCTTTGAGCTGGTCTTTGGCGCGGCGGAGTTCGTCGGCAGGGAGCGGCTTCTTCTTTGAGCCGGCGAAACTCGGCCATGATGAGCTCGATGACCTGGACGGCCTTGGACGAGGACGTGCCGGCGTAGACGCAGAGCGAGCCGGTGTCGCGATAGGGGTTGAGGTCGCTGTAGATGGAGTAGGCGAGGCCGCGCTCTTCGCGGACGGTCTGGAAGAGGCGGGAGCTCATGCCGCCGCCGAGCACGGTATTGAGCACCAGGGTGACGTAGCGCTGCGCGTGGGCGATGGGCGGCGAGGGCACGCCGAGGCAGAGCTGCACCTGTTCGAGAGACTTCTTATTGCGCAGGCTGATGCGGGAGTGGGTGCTTGGGCGCGGGCTCGCCGTCGTTGATGGACTGCCAGGCAGAGACCGATTCGAAGCTGCGCGGCGACCTTCTCGACGAAGGAGTCGTGTTCGAGATTGCCGGCGGCGGAGAAGATCATGTTGCCGCCGACGAAAGCGCTGTCCGTAGTAGTCGAAGAGCGTCTCCTGCTCGAAGTGGCGGACGGTCTCCTTGGTGCCGAGGATGGGCTTGCCGAGGGGATGGTCCTTCCAGAAATTCTGGGTGAAGATTTCGTGGACGAGGTAGTCGGGGTTGTCTTCGTCCATCTTGATCTCTTCGAGAATGACGCCGCGTTCGCGGGAGATGTCTTCGGCTGGCGAAGACGGGATTCAGCACCAGGTCGGAGAGCACATCGAGCGCCGGCGGGACGTGCTCATCGAGCACCTTGATGTTGAAACAGACGGTCTCCTTGCCGGTGAAGGCGTCGAGGTTGCCGCCGATGGCGTCGACTTCGCGGGCGATGAGCTGGGCGCTGCGCGACTTGGTTCCTTTGAAGACCATGTGTTCGACGAAGTGCGAGATGCCGTTGACTTCGGGGAGCTCATGGCGTGAGCCGGCGCGGACCCAGACGCCCATGGCGACGGAGCGGACGTGCTCCATTTGCTCGGTAAGGATGGTCAGGCCGTTCGGCAGGACGGTACGGCGAATATTGCGTTCGTTAGTCGAGTAGAACCTTAGGAGACCCTTGCCGGGGGTATGAAGAGTCGCCTCTCGTTTCGAGCCGGGCCTGTACAGCGGCGAAGACACCATGCAGACTGAAAGGATGCCACTCGAAGTGCCTAATCCAGCGAATCAACCGGGCATAATGGGCTAGTCGCGGCAAGGACAGCGACTTCTCTATTTTAGACGCTCCAAGGGCATCGTATCGGACGCAGCTCGATTTTTGGCCTTTCGATTGAGCAGCTTAGCGCGTTGTGTGGAGATATTGCCACACAGCCGCTATCGGGCAAAACAGCTGGCCGAGGCGCTCTACCGGGGGTGGATCGGCGATTTGAGCGAGTTCACCACTTGGCCGAAAGCCGCTGCGCGAGAGACTCGCCGCTGAGGGGTATATCGTCGGTTTGCCAGAGATTGTGCAGACGTTTCGATCGGCGGACGGCACCGAGCGCTACCTGATCGCCGGCAACGATGACAAGACGGTCGAGACCGTGTGGATGCCGGAGGGTGACGATGGCGAGGCCGGCGACGGGTCGGAAGCGGGCGTATGAAGAGGTCGGCGTGCAGGTGCGGCACGAACATCATCGGGCGACGATCTGCGTTTCGAGCCAGGTGGGTTGCGCGGTGAATTGCCAGTTCTGCCTGACGGCAAAGCTGGGGATTCAGCGCAACCTGTCGGCGGGGGAGATTGCCGGTCAGGTGGTCGCGGTGCTTGAAGCGGCAGCGGCGTGAAGATCGGCCGGGACCGCATCAACCTGGTGTTCATGGGAATGGGCGAGCCGTTCCTGAACTATGACGAGTTCATGGCGGCGGTGCGGCTGCTGGTGACCGAAGTTGGGATCGCCGAGTCGCGGATGACGGTTTCGACTTCGGGGATTGTTCCGGGGATTTTGCGATTCGGCGCGGAGAAAATCCGGCCGAAGCTGGCGATTTCTTTGAATGCCTCGAACGACGAGGTCCGCGAGCGGATCATGCCGGTCACGCGGAAGTGGGACATTGGCGACGTGCTCGATGCGGTCCGGCAGGTGCCGCTCGGCCGAAGGAGCGGGTGACGTTTGAGTATGTCCTGCTGGGCGGAGTGAATGACCGACTGCGAACATGCGGATGAGGTTGCGACGCTGCTGCGGCGCGCGAATCTGCCATCGAAGGTGAACTTGATCGTGTGGAATCCGGGGCCGGGGATTGACGTTTCATAAGCCTGAGGCGGGCGATGTGGTCAGCGTTTCAACAGCGGTTGATGGAGCGGGGGATTCCGGCATTTATCCGGAAGCCTCGCGGTCTGGATATTTTTGCGGCCTGCGGGCAATTGAAGCGCACCGTGAGCTAATTCTTGACGCTTATGACCATGGTATGATGACCATGGTCATAAGGGACAAGCGATGCGTGAAATGGGAGCCGGGGAATTCAAAACTCACTGCCTGGCAGTGATGGACGAGGTCCAGGCTAAGCGGGAGCCTGTTGTTATTACTAAGCGGGGGAAACCTGTCGCTAAGCTGGTTCCGATTGATCTGGAAATGGGCAAAGATCCTATATTTGGGTTGCTGAGGGACAAGGCCTGGATCATTGGCGATCCAGAGGATCTGGTTGGACCGATCGTTCCAGAAGAAGACTGGCGCGATAGCTGGGAGCCGGCGGAGTGATCGTTCTGGATAGTCACGTTGTCGCCTGGTTGACTCTCGACCCAAAAAAGTTATCCACGCCTGCCACGACAGCTATCCGGGCCTCCCGAGAAAAAGGCGAGCCCTCCGCCATCTCAGCTGGCACACTGTATGAATTTGCGCTGATGGTGGCTCGCAACCGGATTGGGTCGAACCTGCCCATCGAAGAGTTGATCAAAGAGATGGCTGCGAATTTCGTGATTCTGCCACTCACGCCCGAGATCGCACTCGCGGCGGCGAAGATGCCGGACGGTTTTCCACGAGACCCTTTCGATAGGATCATCGCCGCTACTGCGCTTGTGCACGGGACGCCGCTGGTCACTGCCGATGTACCGATCCGGCGTTCTGGTGCGGTTGCGACCATTTGGTGAGAGGGCTTGAGCAGGGTTCGCAAAGCCATTCTTGTACTTTTCGATTTGAAATATTGAAGCGCAATTGAAGCCGAGCGAGGGTTGAGCCGAAGAACCTCTGAGAGAGCGATTACCGTGGACATCCAGTTCACTACCGAATATGAAGCTCGGCTGGCCGCCGCGGCCAACGAGCGGGAGATGAGCGTCGAAGAGTTTGTCTCGACGCTGTCGAGAGGGCGTTGCGGCCAATAGAAAACCGACGCCTCGGCGCCGCCAGGGATGTTTTGGAGCTCGAGGCTCTGTGGCGCGGCGCAAAGGAACCCGGCCAAAGCGAATTCGACGATTAGCCTGCCTCGCCGCCGAGAACTCCAGAAGCCGCAGGTACTAACCTCGAGTCCGATCAATGTCTAGAGGATCGGGGTCGGGGGTTATCCCATCTCCGTCACGCCGTCGTCACATCCTCCATTGAAAAGTGAACGCGTTGCCGGACGCAGCACTTTTGGACGGCTCTTCGTCTAGAATGACCGCGTTGCGCAGGAGCGTTTTTTGCGCCCCGCTATTCTGAGGAGAACCATGAGAGCAGCTTTATTCACGAGAGAATATCCGCCGAATGTCTACGGTGGCGCCGGCGTACACGTGGAATACCTGAGTTGGGAACTGGCGGGGCTGATTGAGGTCGAAGTCCATTGTTGGGGCACGCAGCAGTCAGATACCGCAACCTTGCATGTCATCGGCGCCGAGCCGTGGCTCGAAATCACCGAGGGAGCGTCGGGGAAGTTCAAGGGGGCGCTGGAGGCGCTCAGCCTCAACCTTACCCAGATCAAGGCGCTCTCCGGCGTGGATATAGTCCATACGCACACCTGGTATGTGGCGATGGCTGGATTTCTGGCGAAGAAGCTTTATGGCATCCCGTTTGTGCTCACGGTTCACAGCCTCGAGCCGCTGCGCGCGTGGAAGGCCGAGCAGCTAGGTTCGGGCTACGCGATGAGTTCGTGGATGGAGAAGACGGCGATTCTCGATGCCGATGCGGTCATCGCAGTTTCTGAAGGGACGCGAGAAGATATCCTTCGCGCCTATCCGGAGATCGATGCGGCGAAGATCCATGTCATCTACAACGGAATAGCTTTGCAGGAGTATCGCAAGACCTCAGAGACGAAGGCGTTGACGGACTATGGGGTCGATCCTACCCGGCCCTATGTTCTATTTGTTGGCCGAATCACGCGGCAGAAAGGTGTGACCCATCTCGTCGACGCGATCGAATATATGCCGCCAGAGACACAGGTGGTACTCTGCGCCGGTGCGCCCGATACGCCGGAGATCGCTGAGGAGATGCGCCAGAAATTCGCCGAGGCGCACAGGAAGAATCCTCGCGTGGTGTGGATCGAGAAGATGGTGACCAAGGCAGAGGCGATCCAGCTTTACTCGAATGCCCAGGTCTTTTGTTGCCCATCAGTTTATGAGCCGTTCGGAATTATCAATCTTGAGGCGATGGCCTGCGAGACAGCGGTCGTCGCGAGTGCAACCGGCGGCATCAAGGAGGTCGTGGTCGATGGCGAAACCGGATATCTGGTCCCATTTGCTCCCGATCCAGTGACCGGGTTTCCAGTCGACCCCGGGCAATTCGCGAAAGACCTCGGCGCCAAGGTCACCGAACTCCTGGGCGATCCGGAGAAGTGTGTGCGCTTCGGCAAGGCGGGCCGCAAGCGGGTTGAAGACGTCTTCAGTTGGACGTCGGTAGCCGAGCAGACGGTCAAACTCTACCGGAAGCTGTTGGCGGGTGGCTAGGCCATGCCTCAGGATGCCGCTTCTCCAGGCAGAGTATCTCGGGCGGCATTTTTCAGGACGAGTACATGGCGTTGCGGAATGGAAGCCTGCGACGCGCGAGACACAGTTCGTCCCGCGCAATTGTCGAAGCCTGATATTTCATTCCCAACGCTAACCACAGCGGGTCGATCACAGCGATCAAGCCATTGGCGATCCACTGAATTCTGGTACACTCAAAGAGTTGCAAAAGTGAGCATGCTTTTGGGGACGTAGCTCAGTTGGTTAGAGCGCTGCCCTGTCACGGCAGAGGTCGCGGGTTCGAGCCCCGTCGTCCCCGCCATTCAAACCCAATGGGATTGTGGGTTTATGGCAAGTGATGATTTAAGAACCCTCCGCGAGGGTACTGAGAGCTTCTTCCTTCCCGCCTCTAAAAACAATCTTGATCACCCGGTTCGACATCGACCGTGGTCCGCGAATTGGCGTGCCGCGGCACGCTTTGGGCCGTGGTCCTGTCCACATCCGCCGCCTGCTTCGGAGCGGCCGGATCACAGGATATCGGGTGAAAGCGGACGTTTGCTTCCAACTGTGCCGAGAAATGCCGCTCCTATCAACAAGAACGCGAGGATGCGGCGAAGAAGACATACAAGAATGCGCTCGAGAAGGAATTTCCTCTCCCCATCAAAAAGCTTCTCGACGCACAATATGCTTACATTCAGGATTCGCATGACTATGTCAAAGCGGCGCGCAATAGCCGCAAGTAGCAACCGAAGGTTTCTTCGATCAGGCCCAAGCTTGCGCTCGGGCCTTTCCTTTGCCATTCGTAGACTTCCGCACGGCAAGCTTCATGGTGCCGCTCGTCACGCGGACGCATAGCCAACCTCTCGACAACTAGCAGGCAGCGAACTATCCACCATAGGGATGACGCCTGTCTCCTTCCTTAGGATGTAGCGCGTTCGCTTCGCATTCAGGATAATGCCGCTTGAAAAGGTTCAGAAAACCTTTCAATCTGTACGACTCCATGAATGACTTCGAGGCATCCAGTGACAGATCTTTACGATCGCACGACCCACTCTTCCGTTCAGTGCGCTCCACGCATCCTCTTCCGCCGCGTATGTTTCTCCCCGCTTCGGGTCCTCATCCTACTGCTATTCGTGGTGGTTGCGGTCTCCTCGTCGTTCGGCCAGCAGTTCGCAACGTTGAATGTCACCGTCGTCGATCCCTCCGGCAGCTCCGTGTCGCAGGCGAAGGTCTCAGCCCGCAACACAGATACCGGAGTGACTCGGGACGGGGTTTCCGACAAAACCGGAACCGCTGTCATTCCAGGTCTCGTGGCAGGGCAGTACACGTTGACAGTGGACGCCAATACTTTCGCTCCTTACTCAGTGCCTCTCGTACTGACGCTTGGCCAAATCGCCGCCGTGAAGGTCCCGTTGCAGATCCGCGGCGCGACCGAACAGGTGGAGGTGAGTGAATCGACGCAAGGGATAGACAGTGAGCGAACTGTGGGAAGCCAGGTCATCAATCCCAGACAAATATCCAACCTTCCGATTTCAGACCGCGACTTTGTCGATTTTGTCTTGCTCACGCCAACCGCGACGGTCGGACGCAATACGAGCACCGGAGCGCAATCGGCATTTCAAGAATCAGTGCTGGAAGTCAGCTTCGGAGGACTACGCGAGACCCACAGCGTGCTCTATGGATTGGATGGGGTCGATTACACGACCACAGTCTCAGGAGTTCAGCGGGTAAGCCCGTCACTCGACTGGGTGCAGGAGTTCCGTGTAGTCAATGGCCCGGATGCAGCAAGCGGTACGTTGAATCTCGGCGCGGCGGTCAACACGATCACCAAATCAGGAACCAACAATCTACATGGTTCGCTGTATGACTACGTTCGCAATAGCGCGATGGATGCGAACAATTTGCTCTCCGCGCCGGGCTTCAACACGCTGCGATTCAACCAGTTTGGGGCGACGCTTGGCGGCCCAATCCGGAAGGACAAAACCTTCTACTTCCTCGGCTACGAAGGACAGCGCCGCGCCGAATCGCCCATTTACTCTCATTTCATTTTGAAGTGCATCAACACCGATGGCTGCCTTGGGCCGGGCACACCCAGCATCAATCAAATCAAACAGGACCTGGGCCTATCGCCTGAGAACCTCGGCTCCCTTCTGTTGATCAACGACTACGACAAGGCCTTCGGAAAGCTCACCAATGTTTTCAACGAACGGAGCACTCTGTCGGCCGGTTACCTATATTCAAATCTGAGGAATGACGGCACACCCGCGGCCTCTCCAGGCCAGGGTTTGCCTTCGAGCTACCGCGACAATCCGATCCAGGACCAAACGGCGTACGGAAACTTCTTTCATCTCTTCAGTCCAGTATTGACTTCGGAGAGTGCCGTTTCTTACGGCCGGCGCGTGTTCTATATGAACCCGGTCGGCGCTGGGTTCGAGCCGGCCATCGATGTCGCAGACACTCTCTACAGCGGTGGATTTCTTGGCGGCGTCGACTACTATCGCGAGATTTACGTCCCGGTCACGCAGGCAATGACGTACACACACGGCTCTCATTCCATCAAATTCGGGGGCGTATTTGAGCCGATCTGGTTCGCGGCGCAGACGCCATACTTTACCCCGGGTGTCGGAATTTTTAGTCCGCAGAGTTTCTTTGGCGCGGGGCAGTTTGCGGGGTTTGGTCCGGGGACGGCGGTGGAGTTTCTCTTTCAGCAGACCAGGGCCGATTTTGGCACTCAAGTTCCGCAACGCAATCTGCCTTTTGAAAACGGCTTCTACGACGGCCCGAACGGGCCGGCCCACCAGGCGGCCGATCAAGTGGCATTCTGGCACAAGCTGCTAGGTTTCTATCTTCAAGATCAGTGGAAAGCGCTCCCGAATCTGACGCTCTCCTACGGGCTGCGGTATGACATCGATTTTCTGCCGTCGGCAAGCGACCTTCGCATCATCGGCAAGATGAACCCGACGAGCTTTGGAAATGTGCAGCCACGCGTGGGACTGGCTTACTCGTTTCGCGAGGGAAAAGGGGTAGTGCGGTCGAGCTTCGGTTTGTATAACGGCTCGCTGGAATACAGCAGCCTGGTTAATGGATGGCACGGCGCAGCCCCGTTCACGGCAATGAACCAGCCTCTGATCCCACAGTTCGCCGACCCGACGAATGACCTGGTCGGCTTTGGACCGGCAGGCATGGTTGGGACCGCCGGCCCGGTTCTCGCGGGCAAGGCGTTTTCCAACTTCACCCACACTGGCACTTATCCGGTCCCTTCGATCCTGAAGCAATTTCCCCTTGGGTTTACCAGACGCAACTTCCCGCTCAGTTATTCAGAGCTCGGGACTCTGGAAGATCGAAAATCAGCTGGGTGGCGGCTGGATCCTAACGCTGGGATACCGGTACGTACACGCGTCCCGACTGCTGAGTTCCAATACGATCAACGGCGTTCCCGATGGCTTCCTCGCCGATGGCGTACAAAAGTTCCTGCCGGCCGATTCCCGCTTTGGATTTGTCCTGTATGCAACGCCCTCGGGCTGGTCGATTTACAACGCCGGAATTGTCAGCCTTCGCAAGGACTTTGCAAAAAACTACAGCGTGCTGGCCAACTATGTCTATGGCAAGTCCATTGATGTAGCCACGGAGAATCAGCTTCAGGACGAACCGCAGGATTACCTCAATCCGGCGCTCGATCGCGCAGTCAGCGACAACGACGTTCGTCACCGGCTGGTGCTGACTGTTATGGCGCAGTCGCCGAATACCTGGGTTGCGCCTTTGCGGAATTTTCAATTCTCGATACTCAATACCTTGCAGAGCCCCCAGTACTACAGCATCCTCGCCGGGTCTGACATTAATGGCGATAGTTTTCCGTTTAACGATCGCGTCGGGGGCATAGGTCGTAACAGCTATCGCGGCGACGCGTATTACGATACGGATATTCGCCTGCAAAAGCAGTTGAGCGTGCATGAACGAGTGAATGTGAATCTCAGCGCTGAGGTGCTGAACCTTCTGAACCGCGTGAATGTGACGGATGTGGATCAGGTCTACGGCTCGGGAGTATTTCTGGGCCCGGTCCCCAAGGTCTATGGAGATGGCGTCACTAGCCCCGCCAATCCAACTTTCGGAAGCCCAACGTATGCGGGAGCGGCGCGGCAGATTCAGCTTTCCCTGAAGGTGCAGTTCTAAGGAGAGAAACCATGTCGAGTGCTCAAGCGAGCGAGCAAGCCATGCCAGAACGGCCGATTAGCACGATGTCCCTGCCGAATCCGCGCCGCCCGAAACGCGGCAGCTATACGCCCCAGGCGGAGACGCTTGCGCTGCTCAGGGTTTCGGGTAATGCGATCAATGGGCTTGGGGAAACAGTCGAGCGCCAGGCATCGCCGTTCTTTTGGCATCCTCCAACTCAGCATCCGTATGAGGAACTACAGATCGTTGCTCGCCGAAACTCGCGCAAGTGTCCAGGCTCAGCCGAGGTCTTCATGTCGGCCTACAACCATCCGGAGCTGGCTCCGGTCGCGGAGATTCGGAACACGGCTCCGGCCGAACAACTCGCGGCCGAGGCGACTGCTTTTGCCCTTGCCCACGAGGCCGGAGCGGTAGGAATCGCTGCAATGGATCCGCTCTACGTCTTCGAGGGATACAAGATCGAAGAACCATGGGTGATCGTACTCGCACTCGCTCCCGACTATGAAAAGCTCAAGGAAGTTCCTTCCGACGAGACCAATGGCATCGGCGTCTGTGCCATCGGCGAACAATACGCGCGCGGAACTCGAGCGTCCTATGCGCTTGCGAATTGGATACGCGCGCAGGGATACAACGCGAACGCTTATCCGGGACCCTCAGCCAGCGCCTTGTTGTTGATTCCGCCTGCGGTCGCCTCCGGCTTGGGAGAACTGGGCAAGCATGGATCTCTCATTAACCGGCAGTTCGGCGCGGGTCTGCGTCTGGCCGGCGTGACTACCGATATGCCATTGGTCGCAACAGCACCCGATCGTTTCGGCGCAGATGAGTTTTGCGCGACCTGCCAGGTGTGCACTCGAGCCTGCCCTCCGGGAGCCATCGCCGACCAGAAGCAAATGGTGCGCGGCGTTGAACGCTGGTATGTGAATTTCGATAAGTGTATTCCCTACTTCGCTGAGGCTGCGTCTTGCGGCATCTGTATCGCCGAGTGTCCCTGGACGCGACCGGATGCACGGCCCAAACTGCTCACAACGATGGCGCGACGCCTCGGCCTTGAAAACTCTCAATAGGATGGCCAACAAGTTGACGAAAGACACGACCCGAGAATGATCGAAACAACTAGTCCGCAAGCACCGAACGAGAGTTCCCTTCGCTACGCCGGCTGGGCCGTTGTCGCTGCCGCATTCGCAGGCGTGATGGTGAGCTTTGCGCCCATCGTGCCATACACGTTCAGCCTTTTCCTGAATCCGCTGCATGCAGCGTTTGGCTGGAAGCGTGAAGCGATCGGCGGCACTTTCGCACTCGCGGCCATTACCGTCGCTCTGGTCTCTCCAGGCATCGGCCTTCTGCTTGATCGCTTTCCACCGAGGCGCATCATCCTGCCTTCGATTCTTGTCTTCGCGTTGGCCCTCGCTTCGCTCAGCAGGCTCGGACCAAACATCAAGCAGTTCTATTTCACATTCTTTGTGTTGGGACTGGTTGCTAATGGAACCGCGCAGTTTGCATACGCTCGCACGGTGCTGTCGTGGTTTCATAAGCGAAGAGGGTTCGCGCTCGCAATCGTTCTTACCGGCAGCGGAGTTGGCTCGATTCTCATCCCGCCACTAGTCCAATGGACGATAACGAACCATGGATGGCGTAGCGCCTATTTGTTGTTGGGCGGCATCGCTCTGCTCGGCTTGCCACTTACTGCGCTATTGGTGCGCAACCGGCCCGATACCGTCGTCTTCCACGATGACCACTTATCAGCTGGCGGCGTGACCGTCGCTGGCGCACTTCGCAGCGGACCATTTTGGGTTTTGGCCTGCATCATCATGCTTTCGGCGTTCAGCGAGAATGGCCTGGTTACGAACCTGGCAGCCATCCTCACCGAGCACAGAATCTCAGCGCAAACCGCCGCGCTTGCGCTTTCTGTACGCGGCGGCGCTGGCATCATCGGCCGCCTCTGCGTGGGGTTCCTCATCGACCGCTTCTCGCCGCAGCGTATTCAGACATTCGTCCTTCTGCTTTCGGCAATAGGCGTCCTCATACTCGCCTTCGCAGGCACTTCGCCCATCGCGCTCGTCGGGGCCGCTATTTTAGGCGTGGGCCTGGGCAGCGAAGCGGACGTTGCGCCCTATCTGCTCGCGCACTACTTTGGCCGACGGCATTTCTCCGTTCTTTACGGCTTGACGTGGACCGCATATGCGATCGGCGGCGCCACTGGCCCCATGGCGATCGGGCATTGGTACGATCGGGCCGGCTTCTATGAACCGCGCTTTATCGTGTACCTGGCCTGTGTTGCCTTTGGTGCGGTGGTCTTGAGCCTGTTTCTGCGTCGCGGCCGGACGTCGATCTCGCAGAATGCCGGCGGAATGTCTCCGGCAACCGCGACTTCTATAGAAGGCTGAGCCATCCCGCCGTTTTCACCACTCAATCGGGCCGTCGACGATTCGCCCACTGGCGACCGCGCTGTTGGGCAAGCCGGTTCGGCGGCTACGTGCCTAATATCTCGACGTGTTGAGATGTGAAAAGTGGCGACGAGGGCGTTGCACCCGTCGCAGAGTGGGATCGCTCGAAAGCCGGAATTTCAGCGATTCGCAGGTATCCTCGAAACGAAATGGCGCAGAGAATCACTACCCTTCTGAGTTTTGTGTAGGATCAGACGTTGTTTCGAGGTGTTCTTATGCGTAGCCGCCGGGCGCTTGCCGCCGCTTGTGTAGTTTCCGCCACCTTGTGGTTCGCCGCTTTGAGTGGTGCGCAGTCCGTCCAGGACGGAGCTTTGGCCGCAGCGGAAGCTCAACCGATCAGCCAGCGTGGTATCTCCGCACAAGGTACGGCGCAGGGACGAGGCGTCGCGGCGAGTGTGAGCCCGCGGTTCGCTTACGTGACGAACCATGACTCGAACGACATCTCCGCCTTCGCGATCGACGCGAACACCGGCACGATGGCGCCGATCAGCGGATCGCCATTTGCTACGGAAACAGGGCCGGTCGCGGTTGCCGTGAGTCCCGATGCGAAACATCTTTACGTCGCCAGTGGCGATTCTTCGTCGATTTCGGAGTATCAGATTGCGACCGACGGGGGCTTGGAGGTGGTTGGTTCTCCCTTGGCAGCTGGTGGCAGGCCGACGAAGTTAGCGATCGATCCGACCGGCAAGTATCTCTTTTCGGAAAATCATTCGGATGGGTCGCTCTCTTCCTTCTCGATTGATCCGCAGTCCGGCGAACTCCATGCGCTGAAGAATTCACCGATCGTGATGGGCGGAAGCCCTTCGGGGATTGCGGTTTCTCCAGACGGCCATTTTGTCTACATGAGCGATTCCAGTGCGAACACGGTCGCAGCGTATTCGATTCACGCATCAACAAACGTTCTTCAGGAAATCGCCGGTTCGCCCTTCCGCATCGACGCTCGGGCCGATCTGTTGGCGATATCTTCGTCGGGAGAGCGTCTCTACGTCGGGGACAGTTCAGGGCAATCCGTTGCGGTCTATAGTCTCGACGCCCTCACGGGCGGCTTGTCGCGCGAGCCGTTGTCCCGGCTTGAGGGCGTAGCTGCGCCTGGAGATATTGTCTCTGCAGCCGATGGCAGCGCGGTCTTCGTTGGCGGCTCGGTGCGGCAAAGCCTGTCGCGCATTACCGTCGAACCGGTGACAGGGCAGCTTACTCTCGCCGCTCAGAACGAAGACGCGCCGGAAGGCTCCTTGCTGCTTGCGGCGGAGCCCTCGGGCAAATTCCTGTTTGCTGTTAGCCCCACGGGCGATCGCGTCACTCGCTATCTGATCAATGCGAAGACGCTCGCCCCAGACCCTGAATCGGGAATCGCATATTCAACAGGATCTGCGCCAAGCTCCATTGCGATCGCTTCCGCGGTGGGTCCGCTGACGACCGGAAGTATTACGGTAAGCCTGACCAACAGCAGCTTGTTGACGTACAGCAATACAACGGGCGATGTTCACATTGATTCGGCGGCAACGGATACGGGCGGCTCGGCGTGCGCCGGTCAGATTATCCAACTGGCGTTTAGCGTGCCTTCCATCGCGGTGATCTCGACGGCCGCGGAGAATCCGGCGACTTCGGTCTGTATTCTCACCGGTCAAACCGATGCATCCTTCAGTGTCACCACGACTAAGAACAGTGGGAGTGCGACACTGACTGGTTTCGCTACCGGATATACCAACGGGACTGTGAGCGTGAGCGTCAGCCCTCGACAGTTGACCATGTCTTTGCCGTTCACCAGCATTGGCGTTGGCCACGTTGTTCCCGGTACGCTCACGCTGGCGAACCCGGCCCCAGCCGGTGGGGTCACGGTAGCGCTGGCAACCAACGCCGCCGGAACCGCTACCATTGCTCCTGCATCTGTTGCAATTGCGGCCGGCTCCACGACTGCGTCGTTTAACGTAACGGGCGTTGCGGTGAATACTGCCACGTTGAGCGCGAGTGTGGCTGCAGGAGGCTACGGAACCAGCTCGATCGGCGTAACGGTTGTACCCGCAGGCAAGGCGATCAACCTACCGCACAACCTGACCGTCGCTCCAGGACAATCGCTGCCGTATCCAGTGAGCATTGGGGCAGCGGCCACGTCGAATGTAAGCATCGCCTTCTCTACGAGCGGGGGACCGGGGACGGCTACCATTTCGCCAAATCCAGTCATCATTCCGACGGGGCAAACCGCGCCCACTACTCAGCCAACGATCAAGGGAGGTACGCTTGGCGCGCTCAACGTGACGGGAAGCGCATCCGGCTACGCTTCGGACATTCAAAGCGTCAGTGTTTCGATTACCCTGACGCTCAATCCGTCGATCCAGAGCGTTCAGATTGGCCACACCTCGACCCTGACGCTCAGCGCATCTTCGATCGCGCCAACCGGTGGTTTCGTTATTTCGACGGCGATCGATGACACCTCCAAGGCAACTGTGCCGGCGACGGTTACAATTCCGGCAGGATCTTCGACGGCTACCGTCACGATCACCGGAGTTGCGGCAGGCACCACGACATTGCATGCCACCGCAGCCGGCGCGGTCGCTGCTTCAGCCGCGATCACGGTCAACTCGACGCCCGGCATCTCGATTCTTTCCGCCGCATACAACTCTCCCTCGTTCTTGCTGGGCAAGAACGGCTTGGCGTACATGTATGGGTCGGTTGCAGTCGCGGCGCCGGCGGGAAACTTGAATGTCACGCTAACATCGAGTGACACTTCGAAGCTCTTGCTGTCGACGACCGTGGGCGGAGCCGGAGCAGGCAGCATTACCATCCAGGTTGCTGCAGGTTCGACCTCGATTCCAGCTTTCTACGCACAGGCGCTTTCGTTTGCGGGAACGGCGACGATTACCGCGACGGCTACCGGGTACTCAAGCGGAGCGGCGACCGCAACCCTGGCGCCCTCGGGCTTCATCGTTCAGTCGAATACCAGCACCACGACATTTGCCGCACCCTCTCCGGTCAACGTAACGTTTGCGCAGTTGGATCCATCCACGTTGAACTACGTAACGTCGCTCACCTTGCGCGCCGGGGCGCCGGCAGTTACGGTGGCCTTGAAGAACAGCAACACCGCGGTCGGGACATTGACCGCAAGTTCGATTGTCTTTAATCCTGGAGATTCCGCGAAGCAGACAACCTTCAACCCGCTGTCGAACGGCGCTGCAACGATCAGCTTTAACGGGACCCCATCGGGTTACTCCGCGCCTGCGAATTACAACACCGCAGTCTATACGGTAACGACGCCGAACTCGGGCTTCTCTGCTTGCTATGGCCAGGCCTACACCACTTACAGCATCACCCTTGGGAAAAATGCCCAGGCTTGCACATTCTCGCCCCTTCTAGCCGCACCCGCACCCGATGGGGGACGGACGGTCACGCTGACCTCCAACTCGAGCAAGGTCTTGTTGTCGACGAGCGCCACAGCGGTGGGTTCTGCCAGCATTACGGTCAAGGTGCCAGCTGGTACTCAATATGGAGCGCCTTTCTACGTTCAGGCTACGAGTTTCTCGGGCGCGGTGACGGTGACCGAAACGGTTCCCGGTTACAACCCGTCGACGCTCACCGTCAACCTGGAGCCGTCGGGATTTATTATTCAGGGAACGGCGTCAATCAATAGCTTTTCTTCTCCTTCGCCGGTCTATGTGACGTTCTCCCAACTTGATCCTTCATCCCTGGCATACACGGGCTCGCTCACGCTTCGTCCCGGAGTTGCTCCAATTACAGTCCCGCTGAAAAACAGCAATACGGCGGTCGGAACGCTGGCCGCGAGTTCCATCGTCTTTCATCCTGGAGACTCGCAGAATCAGACCACATTCACTCCTACCGGGACAGCGGCTGGCACAGCCAGCATCACCATCAACGGAGTGCCGTCCGGGTACTCCGCGCCTTCTAACTACACGAGCGCCGTCTTTACGGTGACTGCCCCGAACTCTGGCTTTTCTGCCTGCTATGGACAGGCCTACACCAATTACGGAATTACCCTCGGCAAGAATGCGCAAAGCTGCGCATTTGCTCCACTGCTTGCCAATGACGCACCGTCGGGTGGAAGAGTGGTCACGCTGAAGTCCAGCGACACCAGCAAGGTGCTGATCTCGACGAGCGCCACCGCCATTGGAACTGGAACGATCACGTCGAATGTCGCAGCGGGATCGCAATATGGAAGTTCCTTTTATATCCAGGCGTTGAGCTTCTCGGGCACAGTGACGATCACAGAGACAGTGCCGGGCTTTAACCCGTCCACAGTCACGGTCACACTCACCAGGTCGGGATTCATCATTCAGGGCACGACGTCGACCACAACTTTCTCGACGCCCTCACCTGTATATGTGACGTTCTGCCCAACTTGACCCCAACACGCTCGCCTACACCACGAGTGCCTCGCTTCGCGCCGGGCTTCCTCCGGTCACGGTTCCTTTGCAGAACAGCAATACGGCGGTTGGGACACTGGGGTCCAGCTCGATCGTGTTCAATCCCGGCGATTCCCAGAATCAGACAACGTTCGCTCCTACGGGTACGGCGGCTGGCACGTCGACGATCACCGCGAGCACTCCAGCCGGGTACTCCGCTCCATCCAACTACACCAGTGCGGTTTTCACGGTCACAGCGCCAAGCTCCGGCTTCACTTCCTGCTTCGGCTCGGCTTACACCACCTATACAACGAGCCTGGGCAAGAACGGTCAGAGTTGCGCTTTTGCGCCTCTGCTGGCAGCGCCGGCTCCTACGGGAGGGCGAGTCGTCACGCTTACATCTGGCAACGCCAGCAAACTACTATTGTCGACAAGCGCGACCGGCGTCGGAAGTGGCAGCATCACGGTGAACGCTCCGGCAGGGCAGCAGTATGGAGCGTCATTCTACCTGCAGGCGCTTTCCAACAGTGGAACTGTCACTATCACCGAGACCATCCCCGGATTCAATCCGGCTACGTTGACAGTCACGCTGACTCCATCTGGGTTTGTTCTGTCGGGCACGACGAGTACGACCACCTTCGCCAATCCGTCGCCCGTCTACGTGACCTTTGCACAGCTGGACCCGACAACGCTTAACTACGTTCAAAACATCACCCTGCGGCCGGGCGCCGCAGGAGTCAGTGTCGGACTAGCCAATAACAAGACGACGGTCGGCACGCTTGGTGCGACCTCGCTGGCTTTCGTTCCCGGCGACTATCAGCACCAAACTACGTTTGCGCCCATCGCGACGGGCACAGCCACCATCACGTTCAGCGGCACCCCTGCTGGCTATACCGCTGCGTCGAACGATACCAACGCGATCTATACCGTAACTTCGCCGAATACCGGCTTCGCCTCTTGTTATGGTTCTGCTTACAACACCTACGCGACCACTCTCGGCAAGAATGGGCAAAGCTGTACGTTCGAACCCATTCTCGGGGCGCCGGCTCCGAGCGGAGGGCGTACAGTAACGCTGAAATCGAGCAATGCAAGTGCGCTGTTGGTGTCGACATCGGCGACCGGGGTTGGGTTGGGCACCATCACAGTTCCCGTTGCCGCTGGGTCACAATATGGTTCGTCGTTCTACCTCCAGGCATTGGCCCAGAGCGGTACCGCGACTGTGACGCTGACGACGCTTGGTTATAACTCGTCGACATTGACGGTCACATTCGAGCGGTCAGGATTCATCGTGCAGTCGGACACCACGACAACTACCTTCTCTTCGGCCTCTCCGGTTTATGTGACGTTTTCACAACTCGATCCGAGTACCTCTGATTACGTCACTGCCCTGACGCTTCGTCCGGGAGCACCGGCGGTCACTGTTGGTCTGAGCAACAGCAACACGGCGGTTGGAGTGCTCGGTTCGAGTTCCATTGTTTTCAATCCGGGCAATTCGCAGCTGCAGACGACGTTTACACCGACGGGTACAGCGAGTGGAGTGGCTACCATTGGTTTCAGTAGCACACCGACCGGTTATTCCGTGCCTGGCAACTACGCGACCGCAGTTTATACGGTCAATGCACCTGCGATCACCGTGGTCGCGGCGACGATCGGAAAGAATTTGCAGACGACGACGTATGGTTACCTCGCTCAACCTGCACCGACCGGCGGCCGGACGGTTACCGTCACCAGCTCCGATACGACCAAGCTACTCCTGTCGACAACGGGTACCACCACCGGAACAGGATCGCTGACGTTTAACATCGCTGCAGGACAGACGGTCATACCGACCTTCTACGTCCAGGCGCTTGCTGGCTCGGGAACGGCGACCGTCACGATGTCGGCACCGGGGTACGCCAACGGGACAGGCACCATGACTCTCGATCCTTCGGGATTCGCTCTGCAAGCGAGCGATTTCACGACCCACTTGACCGATAACCCGACTACGCTCACGGTCGTTCCTGCTGCTCTTGATCCCACGTTCTTGAACGTTGTCGCGGTGCAGCAGCTGCGGCCCAATCAACCGAACACCAAGGCGACGCTTACGCTAACGGATCAGAGCGGAACCAGCCCGGTTGGGAAAATCACTCTCAATCCGGTGACGTTCCAGGGAGACGATAATCCGAATGCGCAGACAACGTCCTTCCAGCCTTTGCACGCTGGCTCAACACTCATCAAGATCACATCGCCGACGGGATTCACGAACGCCAGCACCCAGGTGACGGCCACCGTGGTTCCATAACGGGGTGCGGTGAGAGTTCCAAGCTTGTCGAGGCTTGATACCTCTCACCCTCTCCTAAGCAGGAACCGCTGGACCTCGACCTGGTCTGGGGTAAACCCAAGCCAAGTCGAAGTCCAGCGGCGCGAAGCTTAACAGGTCTATCTTGCGAGATCAGGCAAGGTCGAAACGATCAAGGTTCATCACTTTGCTCCATGCCGCTACGAAGTCATGGACGAACTTCTCTTGCGCGTCCGAGCTTCCGTAGAGCTCGGCCAAGGCCCTGAGCTGGGAATTGGAACCGAAGACGAGGTCCACACGCGTACCCGTCCAGTTGATCTTCCCCGTCTTGCGATCGCGGCCTTCAAAGACATCCTGCGCGTCTGAGACTGGCTGCCACGCATTGCCCATATCGAGCAGGTTGACGAAGAAGTCGTTGGTAAGCGCCTCGGACTTGGTGGTAAATACACCGTGCTTTGCGCCTCCAACGTTCGCATTGAGGACGCGCAGACCGCCGACGAGCACGGTGAGCTCTGGCGCGGTCAGCGTGAGCAATTGCGCTTTGTCAATCAGCAACGCCTCAGAGGGGATCGTGTACTTGCCCTTGAGGTAGTTGCGGAAGCCGTCTGCGATTGGCTCGAGCACGGCGAACGATTCAACATCGGTCTGATCCTGCGAGGCATCTGTGCGTCCCGGAGTGAACGGAACAGTCACGGTGTGGCCGGCATTCTTTGCTGCCTGCTCGACGCCTGCATTACCGGCCAGGACGATGAGATCGGCGAGCGAGACCTTCTTCCCGCCAGACTGCGCGGTGTTGAATTCGACCTGAATGCCTTCGAGGGTCTTCAGCACCTTTGCAAGTTGCTGTGGCTGGTTAACCTCCCAGTCCTTCTGCGGCGTCAGGCGAATGCGTGCGCCGTTTGCGCCGCCACGTTTGTCGGAGCCACGGAAGGTGGACGCCGATGCCCATGCTGTCGAGACCAATTCCGAGACGCTGAGGCCAGAGGAAAGAATCTTGCCCTTGAGTGCGGCAATATCCTGCTCCTCAATGAGCTTGTGATCGACCGCGGGGATCGGGTCTTGCCAGATGAGCACTTCGGCAGGGACTTCCGGGCCGAGATAGCGCGGAAGGGGACCCATATCGCGGTGGGTGAGCTTGAACCACGCACGGGCGAAGGCATCGGCGAACTGGTCCGGATTCTGGTGGAACCGCCGCGAGATCGCTTCATAGGCAGGATCATTGCGCAGGGCGAGATCCGTAGTCAACATAGCGGGCGTGCGACGCTTGGATGGGTCGTACGGATCAGGCACCGTGCCATTGCCGCCATCACCCTTCGGCTTCCACTGATTCGCCCCGGCCGGGCTCTTGGTGAGTTCCCATTCATAGCCGAAGAGATGATCAAAGAACTCGTTGCTCCATTGGGTGGGCTTGGTTGTCCAGATGACTTCGAGGCCGCTGGTGATCGCGTCGCCGCCAACGCCGGTGCCGTAGGTGCTCTTCCAGCCGAGGCCCTGCTGCTCAATGCCGGCGGCTTCGGGCTCAGGACCAACGTTGGACGAAGGGCCCGCGCCGTGGGTCTTGCCGAAGGTGTGGCCGCCTGCGATCAGCGCAACGGTTTCTTCATCATTCATTGCCATGCGTCCGAAAGTCTCACGAATATCGTGTGCTGCGGCGACAGGGTCGGGGTAGCCATCCGGGCCTTCCGGGTTCACATAGATCAGACCCATCTGCACAGCTGCGAGGGGATTCTCCAAGAGGCGCTCGTCGGTGCCAGCCGCCGTACGATCTTTTTCGGTGCCGTGCAACGCTGCATCGGCTACGAGAACGCCTTCGTCATTTGGCTTTTCTTTTCCCTTGCCGTAGCGATGGTCACCGCCGAGCCAAGTGGTCTCCGTGCCCCAGTAGACATCGGTGTCCGGCTCCCATACGTCTTCGCGTCCGCCGGCGAAGCCGAACGTCTTGAAGCCCATCGATTCCAGGGCAACGTTACCGGTCAGCACGATAAGGTCGGCCCATGAAATCTTGTTGCCATACTTCTGCTTGATCGGCCAGATCAGCCGGCGCGCCTTGTCGAGGCTGACGTTGTCGGGCCAGCTATTGAGAGGAGCAAAACGCTGCTGGCCGGATCCTGCGCCGCCGCGGCCGTCCCCGGTACGGTATGTTCCTGCGCTGTGCCACGCCATGCGAATGAAGAGCGGTCCGTAGTGACCAAAGTCCGCCGGCCACCAGTCCTGCGATGTGGTCATCAACGCCAGCAGATCCTTTTTCACTGCGGCCAGGTCGAGGCTCTTGAACGCTTCGGCATAGTTGAAATCCTTGCCCATGGGATCGGACAGGGGGGAGTGCTGGTGCAGAATGTTCAGCTTCAACTGGCTCGGCCACCAGTCACGGTTCGATGTGCCTTCGCCTGCGGCGTGGTTGAATGGGCACTTCGCTTCGGTCGTCATGCGTGTTCTCCTTTTTGCTGGTTGAGCTCAACTTCCGGGCCGCGGGGCCCAGTTACTGTTTGTCTCGACCTTACGAATGTAGCATCATGGAGACTGATAGCTCCAATACGCATTTCACATCCGAAGTATAGGCATCACCTATGGAGTTTCACCAACTACGCTACGTCTGTGCCATCGCGGAAACCGGCAGCTTCAGCCGTGCCGCCGAGCGTTGCCAGATTGCCCAGCCCTCGCTCTCGCAGCAGGTTCTCAAGCTTGAGAAAGACCTGGGCGCAAAGCTTTTCGACCGCCTGGGTCGCAGCGTCCGTCTCACCGAAGCCGGTCGCGCCTTTCTGCCCCACGCGCGTTCCATCCTGGGCCAGATGGAGACGGCGCGATCCAGCGTGACGGACAAGTGCGCGGACGTTCGCGGCAGCGTAGCAGTAGGCGTTATCCCGACCATCGCGCCATACCTGATGCCGCGTTATACGACGGCTTTTGCGAAGAAATATCCCGAAGCGAAGCTGCGCATTGTGGAAGAAACAACGCCGATCCTGGTCGAAGGACTGCGGGACCTGTCGATCGATCTTGCGATCCTTGCCCTGCCGCTGCGCCATAAAGAGCTGGAGCTATTTCCTCTTCGCACCGAGCCACTGTTTGTCGTGCTTCCCGAGAGTCATCCCCGCGCCGGCGCCAAGTCGCTTGCCCTCAAGGAACTCCGTGGAGAGTCCTTCGTGATGCTGCGCGATGGCCACTGCTTTCGTGATCTCAGCATTGCGGCTTGCACTCACGCTCGCGTTACGCCGCGTATCGCGTTTGAAAGCGGCCAGTTCAGCAGCCTCTTTGGAATGGTCGCCGCTGGCATCGGCATCTCGCTCGTTCCTGAAATGGCCATAGACCGGAACGCCGGCTGCCGCTATGTGCGCCTCAGTGATGCGCGTGCGACTCGCACCATCGTCGCTGCCGTCCTACGGGGACGAAGCTTTAACCGCATTCAGAAGGCGTTCTTGTCGGGAATCACAAGTTAACGCGGTTCAACGAATTGGGCGCGCTCAAAATCCTATGACTGGAAATTGGAATACAGCCCGAGACCCTTCAGCATACAAACGTATCGGCTCCGAATCTGTAAACTGATCGGGCACGCTGAACCGCGTCACGGTCGAAGCTGACATGACGGAAACCCGGCCTTGGGAGCAATCTATGGATCGCCGCAATTTTCTCGTTTCTTCCTTGGCGTCGTCGGCTGTTTGTGCCTTATCCCGTCGAGCCCATGCCGCCGTCGAGGGAGTACTGCAACAATCAGCAAACATGAGCGGAAACCTCACTCCGGAGTTGCGCGAGAAGCTCATGCACGATCCGTTTCGGCCGCAGTTTCATCTGCTGCCCCGCGCCAATTGGATGAACGATCCCTGCGCGCCGCGCTTCCATCGCGGCCAGTACCACATGTTCTTTCAGTACAACCCCCACGCCGCTGTCTGGGGCGATATGCATTGGAACCATGCAACAAGCCCGGATCTCATTCACTGGAAGCATCAGCCGATGGCACTGTCTCCCACCGCCGGCTCGTATGACGCGTACGGATGTTTCACCGGGAGTGTTCTCCCCGGCGCGGACGTGCCGACGATTTTGTACACGGGGGTCACAAAGGCGGCGCCTGAGACGATTCGTGGAGAAGGCATCCATGAGGTGCAGTGCATGGCGACCTCAACCGATCCCGATTTGCGCATATGGAAGAAGCTCGACAAGCCGGTGATTGAAGCGCCTCCGCCAGGATTGAGTGTCACCGGCTTTCGCGATCCGTGCCCCTGGAAGGATGGAGACATCTGGTATCTCGGCGTCGGTTCGGGGTTCACCAAAGTCGGCGGAGCTGTTCTGCTCTATCGTTCCCACGATGGCCGCAATTGGGAGTATCTGCATCCTCTCGCGCAAGGGACGTGGAACGGCGGAACTATGACCAATCCAGTCGATACCGGGGAGATGTGGGAGTGTCCCGATTTCTTTCCTCTGGGTGGCAAGCACGTGCTGCTTTATTCGGTTGAGCGCAAGGTCTTTTGGGAAGTGGGCATTTTCGACAAGAGCGATCTGAAGTTCCACTCGGAAACCAAAGGCATGCTCGATCAAGGCTATTACTACGCAATGAAGAGCATGCTCGATGAGAAAGGCCGCCGGATTCTCTGGGGATGGGTGGAGGAATCGCGCACCGCCGAAGAGTGTCTCGCCGCCGGCTGGGCGGGGTCGATGGCGCTGCCGCGTGTCTTGACGCTGGGCGATGACAACCGGTTGAGGATGGATGTGCCGACGGAGTTTCAATCGTTGCGCCTTCATACTGAGACGGTGAATGGGTCGCAAAGCGGTGAAAAGCTGAAGGAAAGTTTCGCCCAGATGACGATCGCAAATCGTGCCGGCGAAGTGCTCTACAAATTCAGACCGCAGGCAGAAGCTTGCGCTCTAGAGTTTCGCACCGGGTCAGGAGCCGCGCCGATTCTCTCCATTGCATACAGCGGCACAGGGGAGAAACCCACGCTGTCGATTGGAAAGAAAGCGCTGGCGCTGACACCCGACCACGACGGGATATGTACCGTCCATCTATGGATCGACGGATCGGTCATTGAGATATTCGCCGACAGCAGGGAAGCATTGACCTGGCGAGACTTCACTCCTTCGTCTGGCAATATTCAAGTCGCCTGGACTGGATCGGCTGCGGCTCTGACGAGCATGAGCGTCTCTAGCGTGAAGCCCATTTCGGATGACCGACTTACGAGTTGATCTCAGATTAGGAAAGGCAATCGAATCACGATGCGAACTGCTTTGATAACTGCGCTGAGTCTGGGCGTTCTTGGCTCTTCAGCGAGCCTGCTTCATGGAGCAGACTGCGCCGCACTCAAGACCCTCAAGCTCGCTGATACCACCATCACCATGGCCGAACGCGTGATCTCGGGCGATCTCGATGGGCCTGGCATCGACACACCCCTTCATGGACTGCCCGCGTTCTGCCGTGTGACCGGAGTGCTGCGCCCGACTTCAGATTCCTTGATCAAGTTCGAAGTGTGGATTCCCGAGAACGACTGGAACGGGCGATTTCTAGGCGTGGGCAATGGCGGCTTCGCGGGTTCAATCGGATACCGGCAGCTCGGCGGGAACCTACAGCGGGGCTTTGCCACAGCGGGTTCCGATGCAGGCCACACCGCCGAGGCAGAGGACGCGACCTGGGCTTTCGGGCATCCGGAGAAGGTGAAGGATTTTGGCTGGCGCGCCGTTCATCTCACGACGGAGCGAGCGAAGGATATTGTCGCCGCCTACTACGGCAAGCCAGTGTCAAAGGCATATTTCGATTCGTGCTCCGATGGAGGCCGCGAGGCGCTTGATGGAGGCGCAGCGCTTTCCTGAGGACTACGACGGCATCCTCGCCGGCGCGCCCGCTAATAACTGGGTGCATATGGTCAGCTCGGGAGTCGATGTCGCCCAGGCGACGAGAGGTAATCCCCATGCGTACATCTCGAGCATGAAGCTGCCCGCAATCCAACGCGCTTCGCTGGCCGCATGCGACGCTCAGGATGGGGTCAAGGACGGCATCATCAACGATCCGGCGAAATGCCATTTCGATCCGCAGGTCTTGCTATGCAAGGGCGACGAGTCGGGTGATTCGATCGAGTGCCTGACGCAGCCTGAAGTGAATTCACTAAAGAAGCTCTATCAGGGAGGCGTCGATTCGCAGGGAAAGTCGATCTTCCCAGGGTTTATGTTGGGCGACGAAACAGGCTGGCGCGATTGGATTCTCGGTCAGGGGCCGGGAGCGGCGTCCGGCGACGGCTATGTGCGGAATTACTTCAGCTACATGGTGAGCGGCGATCCGAAATGGAATGTCTTGACGGCAAACGTCGATGCTTCGCTGAAGCAGGCGACCGAGAAGACGGGGGCCGAACTCGATTCAACGAACCCCGATCTAAGCAAGTTCGCCGCACGCGGCGGTAAGCTGATCATCTATCACGGCTGGAACGATCCGGCGATCTCGCCGTGGAACTCGATCCACTATTACGAGAGCGTTCAAAAGCAGATGGGCGCCGACAAGGCGTCGTCCCTGGTGCGGCTCTATATGGCGCCCGGTGTCGAGCATTGTGCCAGCGGACCGGGGCCTAGCTTCTTCGGGCAGCTTGGCTTGCCAACGACCGGCGCGTCGAAGTACGGGATCTTTGATTCGCTGGTCGACTGGGTCGAGAAGAGCACGCCACCGGGGAGCGTCGTGGCAACGAAGTACGCGCCCGGCTCCGACGGAGCCAATAAGGTAGCGATGACGAGGCCTTTGTGCCCTTATCCTCAGGTTGCAAAGTATAAAGGGACGGGCGACACAAACGACGCTGCCAATTTTTCTTGTGCTCCAGAGTAGTCGACAAAACTCCCAGATTGTTATTGCGAGGTTACGGCAAAGCGGCCTTTCGAGGATAATGGTGCTAGTTCCTGCGGAGGCTCTATGTCGACCAGTGCTGGATCCTTTCACCCACTCGGCATGCCCACAACAGCCGGCGCGATGCCACAGACTGCGGCTCGCAGCACGGCAGCGGTCCCATGGTACGTCTGGTGCGGCGTGGCCGCTGTTACATCCGCCTCGATTGGCGGAGTGTGGGACGTCTCCTGGCACCGGTCCATCGGTCGCGACACCTTCTGGACGGCGGCGCACATGGCGATCTATGCCTGCGGCGTGCTGGCTGCGATTGCCTGCGGATATCTGATCTTTGCGACCACCTTTGGCAGATCGGCAATAGCTCAAGCGGATTTCGGTGAAGGTACTCGGCTTTCGCGCGCCGCTGGGCGCCTTTGTCGCCGCCTGGGGCGGCATCGCGATGCTCACCTCCGCGCCCTTCGATAACTGGTGGCACGACGCCTATGGGCTCGATGTAAAGATCGTGAGCCCGCCGCATACGCTGCTCATTCTCGGCATTCGCGCGGTCTCGGTTGGTGTTCTCTTCCTGATCCTGGCGGCGATGAATCGCGCCAACGCGGCAGGCGTGGACGGTGAGCGGGCCTTTCACAGTTTGCAGCGCCTCTTTCTCTATATGGGAGGACTGGTCATCTCGGGACAGATGTTCTTTTTGATGGAATACACCTGGGACGTTTCACTGCACGGAGGCTACCGCGTATGTAGCGATGTCGATAGCAATACCGGTTGCCCTGGCGATGATCTCACGGGCCTCGCAACATCGCTGGGCGGCGACGATTGCCGCTTCCGTGTACACGATCTACATCATCGCTGAAGATCCTGATCTTGCCGCTGTTTCCGGCTCAGCCGAAACTGGGGCCGGTCTATTTTCCGGTGACCCATTTAGTTCCGGGGAAATTTCCGATTCTGGTTGTAGTGCCGGCGCTGGCGCTCGACCTGCTCTGGAAGCGCACACGAAGCTGGAAGAGTTGGCAAGTCGCGTTGTTGTCCGGGCTTGTCTTCGTCGCTGTGCTGGTTGCTGTCGAGTGGCCCTTCGCGAGCTTCTTGATGACGCCTGCGGCGGCTAACCGCTTCTTTGGGACCATCTATTTCGACTACAACTCACCCTCCTGGGGTGTCGACCGGCTGCGGCAGTTCTGGGAACCTCAGCACGGACTCGCGCTCTTTCGTGGCCTCGCAATCGCCGCGATCTGCGGCTCGATCAGCACCTGGATTGGTCTAGGATTCGGTGGATGGATGCGGAAGGTCCAGCGTTGACGGCATTCCGCCTTATTATTCTGCTCCTGATCTCGGTCCCACAATTCGCTTTGGCGCATGTGGGTAGCAAAGATGTCTTCCAACAGGTCACGGTCGGCCCCTACAAACTATTTGTAACTGTACGGATGCCAAATGTAATTCCGGGCGTCGCTAACGTCGAGATACGCTCGACGGGGGCCCAGGTCACGACTCTGCAGATTGCGCCCCTGCCTCTCTCTGGCGAGGCGTCGCAGCATCCGCCGACGCCGGATGCGATGAAAGCCTCCACGGCCGATCCCAACTTCTATACGGGCGGCGTATGGATGATGAGTTCCGGGTCAATGCAGGTGAGGATTTTGATCACTGGCGCTGCCGGCGATGCAACGGCTTCGGTTCCGGTTCCGGCGGTGGCCATTGCAACCCTGGAGATGCAGCGCAACCTTGGCATCCCGCTTGCCTTTCTTGGACTCTTTCTGGTGATCAGCATGGCGGGCGTGGTCGCGGCCGCCGTGCGGGAATCACGGCTGCCGCCGGGCGAGACGGCATCTCCTAAACTGCGGAGGCGCGGTCTTGTTGCGATGGCGGTCACCGTTGTTCTGCTGGGGCTTGCCGTGTGGGGTGGAAAAAACTGGTGGAATGCGGAGGCAACTGATTACGCCGCCAGCATCTACCGGGCGCCTGTTGTGGGCGCCACTCTCAATGGGAACAATCTGAGGCTGCATGTGAAGGACATCGCCGGCGCCGATCGCTGGGAGGACCGATCGAGCGCGGCCCTGGTGCTCGACCATGGCAAGATCATGCACCTCTACGCGATTCGCATGCCGCAGATGGACGCGGCGTACCATCTGCATCCTGAGTTTGATCCACCTACCGACTTCAGCATGGCGTTGCCCGCGATGCCGCCGGGTGAGTACGCTCTGTATGGCGATGTAGTCCATGCCAACGGATTTCCGGAGACACTGGTGGCGAAGCTGGAAGTGCCGGCCGATATGACTGGCGCGCCGCTCGGGCCGGACGATGCCTCCGCGCATCCGGTTGCGGTCGGTTCGGCGCCGCTGGGCAATACATTTAAGCTGCCCGATGGCTACAGCATGGTCTGGGACAAACCCACGACGATCACTGCGAATACCGCCTATTCCTTCCGCTTCCACCTGCTCGCGCCGGATGGCTCGCCTGCAACCGATATGCAGCCCTATCTCGGGATGGCTGGTCATGCGGCCTTTGTGAAGACCGATGGCACGGTCTTTGCGCACACCCACCCCGAAGGCTCAGCGGCGATGCCGGCCATCATGCTGGCGAACGGCATGGATAGCAGCATGAACATGCCCTCCGCGCCGATCACCAACACGGTCGAGTTTCCTTACGGGTTTCCTAAACCAGGTGCCTACCGCATCTTCATTCAGATGAAGCATGGGGCGATCGTCGAGACCGGAGTCTTTGACGCGAAGGTCCAGTAAACATGCCTGTCTGTCTGGGCTGGATTTTCCTCTTCCGCAAATGTATCTTTGCTCGGTAGCCAAGGAGCCCCAAAAAATATGCGTGTAACGCACTCTCTGAGATCTATCGCTGTAACCGTTTGCATCACGGCCGCCTGTATGAGCACGCGGCCACTCGCCGCTCAATCGGCGCAACTCGCCGCGACACCGCCGATGGGATGGAACAGTTGGAACCATTTCGCCGAGAAGGTCACCGACGCCGATGTGCGCGCAAGCGCCGACATCATTGTCTCGAGCGGGATGCGCGATGCTGGATACATCTACGTCAACATTGACGACGCCTGGCAGGGTGAGCGGGACGCGCAAGGGATTCTGCATCCGAACAGCAAATTCCCCGATATGAAGGCGCTGGCGGATTACGTCCATTCCAAAGGGCTGAAGATCGGCATTTACTCCGGGCCCGGTCCGAAGACCTGCGGCGGCTATGTGGGCAGCTATCAGCATGAAGAGCAGGACGCGAAGATGTACGCGGAGTGGGGCTTTGACTACCTGAAGTATGACTTGTGCAGCATGAACGACGTGCTCAAGAAGGAGTCAAACGGCGACGCCGCGAAATACTTCGAACTGGAGAAGGCGGCCTATGAAAAGATGCACAAGGCACTCGTAGCGACCGGGCGTCCGATCGTCTTCAGCCTATGCCAGTACGGTTTTCAGAACGTGTGGGAGTGGGGACCGTCGGTGGGCGGAAACCTGTGGCGCACCACGGGCGACATCAGCGATAACTACGACCGCATGTCGGTGATCGGCTTTCAGCAATCAGGGCTGGGCAAATACGCGGGGCCGGGGCACTGGAACGATCCTGACATGCTTGAGGTTGGCAACGGCGGCATGAACCATGACGAGTACATCACCCACATGACGTTATGGGCGATCCTTGCCGCTCCGCTACTAGCTGGCAACGATCTGAGCAAGATGACGGATGATGCCAAGTCGATCCTGCTAAACAAGAGTGTCATTGCGGTCGACCAGGATAAGCTCGGCAAGCAGGGCTATCGCGTCTCGGAGGTGGGGCCCCTCGAGATATGGGAGAAGCCGCTGAGCGGAGGAGCTAAGGCGGTCGCGCTCTTCAACCGCGGCGAGTCCACGAGTCCGATCACGCTCGAACTGAAATCAGTCGGGTTTGGCAGCGGCGCAAAGCTGCATGATCTCTGGACGGACCAGGATGTGATGGCGAGCGGAGGGAGTTATACCGCGAGTGTTCCCAGCCACGGCGCAGTGTTGCTGAAGGTATGGAAGTAAGTCAATCAGGCGAGAATGAAGAGGCCCGGCAGAGATGCCGGGCTTCTTCATTTGGGCGCTGCGAAGAATTACGAGATGCTTTCTGCGTTGAATCCACCGATGATGATCTTCGGCTTCTCTCCGCGGGTGTCTGCGTCAAGCAGTTCTGTTTGGATGGTCTGACGTTCGCCGGGCATCAGCGTAATGTAGTTGTCGCCGTAGACGGCGGGCAGGATGCGATCACCGCTTTTCTCCCGGACCGCAATTAGGCGAGTCATCAGCGAAGGATAGGCCGAGGTATTGCGCAGTTCCGTGGTGAGAAGCCAGCGGCTATCCTTCTGCTCCATCGTTGTCGTTGCCTGAATCTTTGCCTTGGGCAGCGCACGGATCGCGCGATAGTCGCCATCGTTGACTCCGCGCAGGTAACTGTTGCTTGAGACGACATTGCTTCCGCGATTGAGCGTCAGGCGAATGAAGTGCACTGGGCTCAGCCCGGTTGGATACTCCATCTTCATGACGGAGGTCGTGCTGTCTTCGGGACTATCAACGGAGACGGTCTTTGCGGCCATCGTCGATCCGTCCATGTTGAGCACTTCAATCTTCGCACTGAGGCCGGTGCTGTCGCCTCCGCTGTAGTTCATCACCTCGATAGTGTCAGTGAGGCGGTTCCATTGGATGTGCAGCGGCTCTGACGCCTTCTTGCAGGCGAAGTAGGCTGAGGTTGGTTCAAGGTAGTAGTCGTAGGTCTGCCAGACAAATGACGGCCAGCAGGGATGGCTCATCCACAACAGCAGGCCCATGCGGTACTTGCTCTGCGCCTCGAACATGGCGCGATAGCCCTCGTAGTTCACGAACTGGGCGAGCGAAATCCATTCTTCCGCGCTGTCGGCGCCGCCGTAGCTCTCGTCAATGATGCTGCGGAAGCTGGTGCCGCCCTGTGCGCCGTCGAGGCAGAAATCGTGGATACCCCAGTCGAGACTCTGCGGCCACATCGCGCTCTCCGGCATGATCAGCTTCACGCTCTCGAGCGAGGGAATGTTGGGCATGCCCATCTCGCTGTGAAACTTGGGGTCGGTGATGCGGAAGTAAGTATCAGGCGTCAGCGCCTGATAAGGGCCATGGCCGCTCACGACCTTGTCGGCCGAGCTGCCAATGTAGTGAATGCCGGGATGGAGTTCGGCGAGGTCTTTACGAATGCCGGCTTCGAGCGGCGCAGGCGGAAACCATTCGTTGCGCCCGCAGTAGAGGCCGATGCTGGCGTGGTTGCGGATCCTCAGGATGAGATCTTTCACGTTGCTCATGAAGAGATCGTTGTCGTTGGGGATCGGGCCGTCCCACGGATTGGCGAGCCAGAAATCCTGCCAGACGACGACGCCATATTTGTCGCAGGCGTCGTAGAAGGCCAGCTCGCCGATCTGGCCGACCCAGTTGCGGATCATCGTGAAGTTCATCTCGCGGTGGTAGCGGACCGCGGCATCGTATTCGCGCGCGCGATAGCGCAGCATCGATTCGCCGAATCCCCAGTTGCCGCCGCGAGCGACGAAGCGGCGGCCGTTGATGAAGATGCGTAGCGCGTCGCCGTCTTCGTTGTAAGTGAACTGACGTACGCCGGCTTTGAAAGCCTTCTTGTCGAGGACCTTGTGAGTTGCGGTCTCGAAGGATAACTCGACGTCGTAGAGATGCGGATCGCCGTAGCCGACAGGCCACCAGAGCTCCGGCTTTTGCAGGCGTAGCGCGGGATGTGTGGATGGATCGAGCTTCACGTTCTGGGTTGCCGAGGGTTGGATCGTCACGCGCTGTTCGAACGGTACATCGCCGAATTTGCCGCGAAGCGTTCCGCTGACGGCTTTGGCCGAATGATTGACCAGATCGACCTCCACGCTCACGTCGGCGCGTGAATTGTCGCGCAGCGGCAGGGAGGTGTTGACGAAGGGATTCTCGATGGTTACAGCGCCGGTGACGGTCACGTAGACGTCGGCCCAAATGCCGGTGTTGCGTCCGCGAATGGTGGGAATCCAATCCCATCCGATCGACCCATGGTACGTAGGGTTGTCAGCGCCGAGCGCGCCTCCGTTCTTGCCGACGTTCTCGAGCGTCTTCTGCTTGCAACTGCCGGGGGTGGCATTTTTCTCCACGCTGACGGCGAGGGCGTTGACTGCGCCGGGCAGAAGCTTGCCGGTGACGTTGAAGCGGCCCCGCATGAATCCGCCCTCGATGCGGCCGAGCTTCTCGCCATTGAGGAAGACATCGGCCTTCCAGTTAATTCCGTCGAAGTTGAGCCAGGCGACTTCTGCGGGCGCGACCGGCGGCGCGGTGAACTCGGTGCGATACCAGAAGTCGGAGTAGAAATAGGAGTCAGAAATATAGAGCTGATTGTGGCTGAAGTTAGGATCGGGAATCGCGCCAACATTGAAATAGGAAGTAAGCACGGTGCCGGGGACGGTCGCGACAACCCAGTCATCGGCTTTGTACCCGGGTTTCGAAAGCGCTTCTCCCGCGCCTTGAACGAGATTCGATCGCTGCAGACGCCAGGCGCCGCCGGACAGAGTGAGCGTGCCATCTGTGGCGCTCAAAGCGGGCTTCGGTCGCGCGACCGGGCCTCCGCGGCCGTAGACTTCGATCTCGCTCAGGATATAGCCGTCGGCAGTGGCCGGCCGCGTCATGAGCACGCGCACATAGCGAGCTTGAGCCGCTTGCCCAAGCTTGATGTCGTCGACGAGTCCATTGCTAATCGGCAGACGTTGCAGGTCGCGCCAGGTCTGTGCGTCATCGGAGATCTGAATCGCACCCTCCGCGGCGCGGGCGATCCAGTAGAGCGAGATCTTGTCGAATTCGCAACGAGCGCCGAGGTCGACGTAGACCCATTCCTCGTCCATTCCGGCGGCCATCCAGGCGCTGGTGAAGTTGTAGGGGCCACCAATTTGGACGCGCTTGTCGCCTGCGTAGAACTCGATCTCGCCGATCCGCCAGCCGACTCCGAAAGGTCCCTCGGGGGCATTCGCCATCGAGCACGTCAGTTGGTAGTAGCGGCTCTGGGATGGTTGCTGTAGGGCGATGGACGGGTAGAGTAGCTGCGCCCCACGGGTCAGGTCGGGAGGGTAGGGGTCGGGAGAGACCGGTTGTCCGCCGGTCGCTCTGCCCATCTCCTTCCAGACACGGCCATCGTCAGAGGTCGAAATTGCGAAGGTGAACGTCTGCGGATCGGTGTGCGCGGGCATGACCACGAAGACCTTGATTCGATCAACGGTTGGGACCTCTGCGCCGCCGAGCCGAATCTGAGCGGTCGCGTGATTTCCGCGGAGGTCGATGGTCGTGTCATGGAAGTGGTCCAGCAACAGCTCTCGCTCTGTCTTGGGAAATACACCATGCCCGCTCGACGAGGTCGCGACCCAGGCGGGAAGATGACTATCTTTGATGCCGTCAGTAATCAGCTGCGCAGTCAGGTTGTAGTCGTAGCTGCTGGAGTGGTATGCCGGCCGCATCAACGCCAGATTGCGGTACGTGGTGCTGTCGATGACGAGTTCGGGGCTGAAGTTCTCCTCGGGCGATCCGGGATAGATCCCGATGCCGCGAGTGTAACTGCTGCTTCCGGTCGCAGCGTCAATCACCGCAGCGAATGTATTTCCCAATGGCGCCGTTTCGGCTGCGGTGGCAGACGCCGAAGCAGTTGGCCTGGCGAGCGCTGCCCCGGCACCCGCGATGATCGAACTCTTCAAGAAATTTCGCCTTGATGTAGACATGTATCTCCCTTAAGAATGTCCTGCCATATGGGCGATGGACGGGTCAGGTTTGTATCGGCTGAAGTAATCGGGTCGGTCAGCGCGCGAGACAATTCCTAAACTGCGCAAAGGTCAGCTTACACCGATTTATCGTGAGTCCAGATTGCGCAGCTCATTCGGTACTCCTAATTGCATTACTCCCAAAGCTACGGTCAGCCTGGCGCCAATTTTATTGACTTGGCTAACTGGCTCGCCTACTCTATCGCCTAGCGATGATCGGCGAAACTGTCTCCCACTACCGGGTGCTCGAAAAAATCGGCGGTGGCGGGATGGGGGTGGTCTACAAGGCCGAAGACACTCGCTTGGGCCGCTTTGTTGCGCTCAAATTTCTGCCCGACGAGATCGCGCGTCAACTGCCGGTGTTGGAGCGTTTCCGCCGCGAAGCCCGCGCCGCCTCGTCCCTGAATCATCCAAATATCTGCACGATCTACGATGTCGGCGAAGATGATGGCCGCGCCTTCCTCGCGATGGAGTTCCTCGAGGGACAGACGCTCAAGCACCGCATCGACGGCAAGCCGTTGCCTATCGACTTCCTGCTTGACTTGGGAATCCAGATCGCCGATGCGCTCGATGCGGCCCATGCGAAGGGCATCGTTCATCGCGACATCAAGCCGGCCAACATCTTTATCACCCGGAACCGGCAGGCGAAGCTGCTCGATTTCGGACTGGCGAAGTTCGATAACCGTCGCGATCCAGGTGTCACAGCCGACGGCAACGAGACCGCACGTGACCTTACCAGCCCGGGCAGCGCGATCGGCACCATCGCCTATATGTCGCCGGAGCAGGCGCGAGGCGAAGAACTGGACGGGCGAACCGATCTATTTTCCCTCGGAGCGTCACTCTACGAGATGGCGACGGGGAAGCAGGCCTTTGACGGCACCACTTCTGCGGTCGTCTTTGAGAGCATTCTGAATCGGCAGCCAGTGCCGTCTCTGGAACTGAATCCTGATCTTCCGCCGCAACTGGAGCGCATTCTCGATCGCGCGCTCGAGAAGGACCGAGAGCTCCGGTATCAATCCGCCGCGGAGATGCGCGCGGAGATGAAGATCCTCAAGCGGACGCTGGATTCTCAGCGCTCCGCGGCCGCCCACTCGGCTTCGCGGTCCTCGGGTACGGGAATCGCCGCTGCCGCGGCGTCGGCGGAACAGCCATCCGGAGCCTTGGCCCGCAAGGCGCCTGCGGGTTCTTCGAATCGAATAGGGCTCGCGGCAATCGCGGCCACTGCTTTGGTAGCAGGAGCGGCGATCGGTTGGTTTGTCCATGCAGCGCGGAGCCACATCACCCCACCGCTCTACCACCAACTAACCTTCCGCCGGGGAACCATTCGTTCCGCCCGTTTTACTCCCAACGGGCAGTCCGTGGTCTATGGAGCGGCCTGGGAGGGCAAGCCTACGGAGCTTTTCATCACCAGCCCGGAGAGCCCACAATCGCGTTCGCTCGACCGGCATGGCGAGGAGCTGATGAGCATCTCGTCGACTGGTGATATCGCGCTCCTCACCAGCGTGAATGCTACCGGGACATATACGGAGGTTGGCACGCTGGCGCGGATGCCCCTCAACGGCGGCAATCCTCGCGACATCCTGGAAAAAGTCCAGTGGGCAGACTGGTCTCCGGATGGCAAAAACCTCGCCGTGGTCCGCGATGTCAACGGGAAGAACCGCCTGGAGTATCCGATCGGCAAGCTTCTGCGCGAAACTCCCGGTTGGATCAGCCATCCGCGCGTTTCGCCGGATGGAGAGCGAGTCGCATTTATCGAGCATCCCCAGGTGGGCGACGACGCAGGTAGCGTGCATGTAGTCGACCGAAGCGGGAATGACAAGAGGCTTTCCGGAGGTTTCTTGAGTGCGCAAGGCCTTAGCTGGCCGCCTGGTGGGCGCGAGGTTTGGTTTACGGGAAGCAAGAACGGCGCCAACGACCGCGCCTTGCTCGCGGTAACGCTCACGGGAAGCGAGCGGATCGTCACGCGCGTGCCCGCGAATCTGCAACTGGAAGACATCTGGCAGGACGGCAAGGCCCTGCTGTCGCGCCAGACCGCGAGGCGGGAATTAAGCGGGCTGATTGCCGGGATGGCGAAGGAACAGGACTTTTCCTGGCTGGATTATTCTTTCCCAGCGGAGTTGTCCGTGGACGGCAAAAGTCTTTACTTCGATGAAGAGGGCGTCGGCGGTGGCGCGAGCTACTCCGTCTATCTGCGCAAGACGACCGAGGATTCGGCAGTGCGTCTTGGCGAAGGGCAGGCGGTGACGCTGTCTCCCGATGGCAAATGGGCGCTTGCTCTTACCATGGCTTCTCCTGCGCAGCTTGTGCTCTTGCCGAGCGGAGCGGGAGACGCTCAGCAGATCACTCACGACGATCTCTATCACAGCTGGGCACGGTGGCTGCCAGACAGCAAGGGCTTCGTCTTCACCGCAACTCGCGAGGGCCACGGCGCGCAAATCTATTTGCAAAAGTCCACCACCGAGCCCGCTCATGCTATCTCTCCCGAGGGAGTGGATTCTCTGGCGATGGCGCTCTCGCCCGACGGAAGCCAGGTTGCAGGGATTGGTCCAGATGGACTCGCCTATCTCTATCCCGTGGCCGGAGGGCAGCCTAAGCTTGTTCCAGGATTTCAGATAGGGGAGCAGCCGATCGAGTGGTCGTCGGATGGCAAATCACTCTACGTCTATCGTCCCGGTGAATTTCCGGCGAAAGTCTCAAACCTTGATCTGGCAGCGGGTAAGCGAACTCTTTGGCGGAGCCTGTCGCCCGCCGATCCCGCCGGGGTGAGCCAAATTGGCCCCATCGTAATGACCCCGGACGGGAAGTCCTACATCTACGGCTATCATCGAGTTTTATCCGACCTGTATCTGGTCGAGGGGCTCAAGTAGTCGTATCTGCTTTAATCGGCTCGCTTCATTTAGCTGAACTGGGCCATGTATTTCGCGTCGATAGCCAGCGAATCGAGCATCGTTGTCGGAGTCTCTTCCTGCTCGACAAAGATGTGGCGAACGCTCGCTCCCTTAGCGGCGGCGAAGATCGGCTTGTAGTCGATGTCGCCTGTTCCAAGTGGAACAGATGGAGGTTTGTTGCCTTTGAAGTCCTTGACGTGCAGCATCACGATCCGCTTTCCATATTTCTTGAGATAGGGAATGGGATTCTGGCCGGCAACGATGACCCATCCGCAATCCATTTCAAAGTTGACCTTTGCAGGGTCGGTGTTCTTCTCGAGCAGTTCCCAGGGCATCGTGCCATCGATCGGCGTGAACTCAGGCGTGTGGTTGTGGTAGGCGAACTTCATCCCTGCCGCATTGACCTTTTCGCCGATCTGGTTGAACTGGTCTGCAACCCACTTCCAATCGTCGAGAGTCAGCTCCCCGCGCGCCGCGGGATCCCGATGCATCGCCGAACTGCACACCATGTACTCGAGGCCGAGGGCCTTTGCATAGGCGATGCTGTCATCTAGTTTGGGTTTCAACACACCCAAGGGGTAATGCGCACTCACGCAGCTTAATCCGGCCGCCTGCATTGCAGCTTTCACCTCATCGACGGAATGATCGTAAAAGCCCGCAGCCTCAACTTGCTTGTAGCCGAGAGCGCCGACCTGTTTCAGCGTGCCCGCAAAATCCTTGGGCAGCATCGTGCGCACCGAGTAAAGCTGCATGCCGAGCGGGAGGCCAAGCGGATAGGCGTGGGCAAGTCTAGTGGCGGCAAGGGTTCCGGCGGAAAGGGCGATGAAGCGGCGACGGCTTAGCGAGTGGGAAACCATAGAGCGAAGACACCTCAAAAATCGGTTTATCGAAACAGCGTAATACTACACGGGGCAGGATTTTTTCGCGATTCGCTGAGGTCGCGACAGCGAGTATGCTTACGCGGAGGAGCAAGGATGGATGAACTGGAGCGAATCCTGACCGGCAACAGCGCTGCTGCGCCTGCCGCACAAATTGTGGAAGGTATCAGCGACGAGCTCGCTCATCGCAAGATCGCCGGAGTTCCGCGCACGATCTACGAAGAGCTGTGGCATATCGCCTTCTGGCTGCAGATCACGCTCGAATGGAATGACGGGATTGAAACCCCTTATCCGGAGCATGCTTCGGAGGGATTCCCTACTGCAGCGGATGTCGAAAAGGAAAGCTGGTCCGATCTTTGCCAACGGTTTCTGCGGGGGCTGGAGTTGGCAGCGGCCACCGTTCAAGATCCGGCCAAGCTGGCAAGAGTGGTGAGTTGCCCGTCAGCGCCGGGAGCGCCGGTCCGCACCATGACGGCACGCGAACAACTCGAAAGCCTCGCCGCGCACAACGCGTATCACTTCGGACGGATCGTATTGATGCGACAGATCAGTGGAGAATGGCCTCCGCCGTCCGGCGGGGATACGTGGTAGCGTCGCAGTCGCTTCCTTTGCGACGCTAATAGCAGTACGCCACCGGTTCGGTCTCTACGGGCTCGGCCGGGACCTCGGACAAGTCACCTGTCAACCGTGCTTCAAAGAACTTCTCCACCGACTCAAGAATCGCGGGCCCCGATTTGCATTCGTAGATCGCCTTGCGAAGCCCGGCGCCTCCGGGAACTCCGTGGGTGAACCACGACGCGAACTGCTTCATCTTGCCCTGGGCGTAGTTACGGCCTTCGTATCCGGTGCCCTGCGCCTCGCCATCTTCACCGGCTTCATAAGCGGTCTCGAGCAGCATTTGGAAATAGGCGCGGATGATGCGATAGCGGTCCATCTCCGTCGGCTGATCGTAGCGGCCGAGAGCCGTGTACTGCGCGATCTGGCGGAAGATCCACGGGTTTGCCGGCGCGGCGCGGCCGATCATGACCGCGTCGCAATCGGTCTGGGCGACCATGGCGACCGCGTCTTCCGGTGTGCGGATGTCTCCGTTGCCGATGACCGGAATATGCACCGCGTCTTTGACAGCAGCAATATGCTCCCAGCGCGCTTGACCGGAGTAGCCCTGCTCGCGGGTGCGTGCGTGGAGAGCAACGGCATTGAGACCGGACTCCTGGGCAAGGCGAGCGAGCTCGACGTGAACAAGGTTGCGGTCGTCCCAGCCGAGGCGGAACTTGACGGTGAAGGGAATCGTCACCGCTGCTCGGATCGTCTCAAAGATCTTGCCGATCAGCGGAAGATCGCGGAGCAGGCCGCTGCCACCATTGCAGGCGACGACGCGTTTGGCCGGGCAGCCCAAGTTCAGGTCGACGAGGTCGAAGCCTGTGTCCTCAACGATGCGCGCCGCATCGGCGAGTGTCGCCGGGTTCGAGCCAAAGAGCTGCGCAGCGATCGGGTGCTCGTCATCGTAGAAGGTGAGGTAGCGTTTGCGCTTCGATTCGCGCATGCGCGCGAGGCCATCGGCCGAGGTGAACTCGGTCATGATCAGGCCGCAACCGGACTGCTGGTTGCTGATCTCGGCGGCGACATCGGAGCCCGTGGTGTTGGAGTTCACGCCGGCTTCGCGAATCTCGGGCACCCCAGACTCTGGCGTTGCAAACAGGCTCGCGTTGCGAATGAAGCGGCGAAAGACGGTGTCGGTGACGCCGGCCATGGGTGCGAGAACGGTTGCCGGAGCGATCTCGATTCCGCCGATATCGAAAGACGCCGGGACGCGCGCGTGCTCAGGCATGGCGTGTTCGCGCGGATTGTCCCAGTCCTTCTTCATCGAGACTTTTCTTCTAGACATTCGTTCACTTCGGCCCGACTCCGCCATCTCTTTTCACATGATAGCTTCGGCTGGAACACGAAAAAGCCTCCGCCGAAGCGGAGGCTTTCCCAATCCGCTGAAGCGGTGTTACTTGGCCGGGGTCGCCTTGCCGGCGTCGGAGGCAGCGTACTTGCGGCGGAAGCGCTCGACGCGTCCCGCAGTGTCGACCAGCTTCTGCTTGCCGGTGAAGAACGGGTGGCAGGCGGAGCAGATTTCCACGTGGATGTCGCCTTTGTGTGTCGAGCGGGTGGCAAAGGTCGATCCGCAGGCGCACATGACGTTAATTTCGTTATAGGTCGGGTGAATTCCCTCTTTTGACATGACTCGAAAACCTTTCTAGACGGAGCTTTTAGTTTAGAGCAAGAGCAGGGTATGCGTAAAGTCGCGGCCAAAGGCTATGCAGGCTTTTCGTGATGAAAAAGCCGAACAAGAATGCCGCGCTGCGAAAACGCCCGCCTTGCTCCATCTGCGTTTTCCACGCTTTGCAACGGTAGCGCGACTGGCGCGCAGCTCCCTCATGCTTTACCGTGACAATAGATTCGATGCCAGAAGTCTGTACAAGATGCGACGGGATGGGGATGCGGGTGGTCGAGCGTCCTGACGGGAGCCGAGTTGCCGAAGAATGCGGCTGCCGGCAGAACCGGAAGTTGTCTCATGCCTTCGGTAAATGCAGAATTCCTCCTAAGTATGAAGAGGCGACGCTGGAGAACTATGACAGCCGTTTCGCCGGCGCAGACCCCTCGCTCCAGATGGCCCAGGTGATCGCCAAACGTTTCGCCGACGACTACCCGGCGATGATGACTCCGGGGCGCGCCCTGATGTTTTCCGGCTCATCCGGTCTGGGGAAGACGCATCTTGCCGTGGGAATCCTGAAAGTGCTCGTTCTTGAGAAGGGCTGCGACGGTCTTTTCTGCTACTACCAGCAACTGCTTAAGGACATCCAGAACTCCTGGAACCCGCAGACGGCGACCACTGAGCTGCAGGTGCTCGAGCCTGTTTTCAATGCCGAGGTCCTTGTGCTGGACGATCTGGGTTCCGTGAAGCCTACCGACTGGGTGTGGGACATGGTTTCGATGGTTTTGAACACCCGTTATAACAACAAGCGAGTCACCATTGTGACCACGAACTTTGAGAACCTGCCTGCGGGTGCGGCGGGTGCGGGCATGACGCTTGGTGACCGCATTGGCGACCGGATGCGCTCTAGACTGCTGGAAATGTGCAGGGAAGTGAAGATGCGCGGACAAGACTATCGGGAGCGCATCGCAGATCAGGAAGCCGGCCTGACCCACGCCGGGTCGGGTCGTCGTTAGACGGCGGCTGAGAGCACCAGGAGCAAAGCGGCAACAATCGTCGCGCCTTGATATACATAGTCGGCAACAGCCCGGGTTCGCGGTTGCCGATTGCCCAAACGCGAGTTGTCCGATAGAGCGGTCACGGGAGGGGCTCCTCGGCCTACAATCGGGCCGGAATTATTTCTAGAACGACCCAAATGCCGATGCTGGTTTTGGGCTACTTCTTTGATTCTGGCATTTTCATGACGGGATTCCTGTTAAATTCCGCCTAAGTTCGTGACCATTGTGATTCCTCGGCTCTCATCGGTAAGGGGGTACCCCTGGCGTCGAGCGACTGGCCCATCATTTCCCGCGTCCCGTTGGCCTTCTACTAGAATCGAAATCTATGGCTGAGTTGGATCCCAACGACCGAACCGAACTCAAATTCACGCAATCGCAGACCGAGCCCACTTCGTGGCTGCCATGGGCAATCGCAGGCATAGCGATTGCGATCGGACTAGGCCTGGCCATCGCATTCGGCGGTCATCGGACCTCTACTTCTTTGGCCCCTGGTCCTGGACTCGCGCCGGCCAGCCCCTATGCTGCAAACCTGCCGATCACCGATGTCAAAATGAGCGAGGCCAGCAATTTCGCAGGCGGCAAAGTGACCTACCTGGACGGAAAGATCGCCAACCAGGGAAACCAGACTTTGACCAGCATCACGGTACAGGTAGCGTTCCGGAATGACCTGAAGGAAATCGCCCAAAAGGAGACGCTGCCGCTCAATTTAATCCGCACCCGTGAACCTTATGTCGACATCGAGCCGGTCAGTGCCTCACCGCTGAAAGCAGGCGAGCAGCGCGACTTTCGCCTGATCTTCGACGGCGTAGCCCCTGACTGGAACCAGCAGTATCCCGAAGTGAGGGTGGTGCAGGTTGCCGGATTGCCCCCTGCAAAGTAAACGTTAACGACACGTAGAAATTGCTCGATAGTCGCGCAATAGTTCCCATTTTCTCGGCTCACTCCTATAGGCTGTTCCGAGCGACGAAATTCAATAGCTCGGCGATGTGCTTGTTTCTCTTGGGTTTCTGAGATGTTCGTGGGTGCGAGAGAACTTTGGCGACCCAAGTGCTATAAGACATTGCAAGAAGCGTTCTCCATGAAAGGCTTCCCAAGTTTCGCGGCCTCGCCAAAAGCGAAAATTAGATAGAGGTTCGCAACCAAGCTCTCACACAACGAGAGAACCAAGGCAGATTGGCCCCTCACCCGAGGGGCCCTTTTTTTGGTCTGCATATTTCACCTCTGCCTCAGGTGGCCTGCGCTCCTCTGGTATGCTCACAGGCACTTGCGATGAGTTTTTTTGCCCTTTTCAATTCGTCGAAAATGAGTAAGGGCGCCCTTGAAAGGCGCGCCTACTGGCGAACCATCCCGCTCTCTCGGCTTAGGTTTCTGCTACTAGCGGTCTTCTTCACCTTTGCGACTATTGGATTCCTCAGCAGCATTCTCTCTGCAGGGCAGCGGCCCTTAGCCATCGGGTTTGGATGGGCGCTGGTCACAGGAGGAACTTCGATCTGCTACGTCCTTGTCTTTGCCCGGAAGCCAATCCTCTTCCTGGCGGTGATTGTTTTTCAAATGCTGGTAAATACTGGGTATACCAAGGTCGCCTCCATAGTGATCGAGCATCGGTGGCTGCCGATTACGCCGGAGCCCACGGCGCTCGCTATCCTCGTCGTGTCAGCAATTATCTCTCTGGTCATCGGATATGTGTGCTTCCTGGCGTTCATCGAGAGAGAAGGCAAGCAGGCGGTCCGTATCCAGGCGGAACTCTCGATGGCCCACAGCATTCAACAAACCTTGGTGCCGCGTCTGGAACTTACGGCAGCAGGGTGCGAAATCTTCGGAATTTCGGTGCCCAGCGATAAAGTTGGCGGCGACGTAGTTGACGTCGTTGTATTGGCGGACGGGAGCGTGGCTGCATATGTCGCCGATGTCGCCGGGCATGGGCTGCAGGCCGGAATTCTGATGGGCATGGTGAAGACAGCAGCGCGCACGCGCCTGCTCGATGACGCTGGCCCGGCGGCCCTTTTTGCGAGCCTCAACCGCGTCATGCCCGGTGTCAAAGAAGCGCACATGTACGCTACCTGCGCGGCCTTCCACCTCCCTGCATGTGCAAACGGGGGCCCACGAGAGCTGGAGTACGCCGTTGCGGGGCACCCGCCGATCTTGCGAATCAGCGATCCGGGAGATGTCGCTGACTACCTCTTCGACGAACAGCTACCGCTAGGGCTATTTCTCAGCGCTGAATATCGCAGCCAAACAGTCACTTGTCGCTCCGGTGATCTGCTGGTGATCGCCACCGATGGCGTGCTCGAGGTCGAAAACGCCAATGGAGAAGAGTTCGGCTCGGCTCGGCTGGAGGCTCTTGCCCGAGCGGAGAGGCGCAGCGATCTTCCCGCTGTGGCAGCCAAAATCCTCGATTCCGTCAAACGCTTTGGAAAACAAACCGACGATCAGACTCTATTGCTTATCCGCGTGCTTTAGGCTCCGTTGGCCGCCTGATGAATGCTCAGCAGAGTCTCAAGCAGCGGCTGTAGCAGATCAAGGCGGAGGGCATTCGCGCCGTCCGACTTGGCATTCGCCGGATCGTCGTGGACCTCAAGGAAGATTCCGTCGATACCGGCCGCAACCGCCGCCCGGGCTAATAGAGGAATGAACTCCGGCTGGCCTCCGGAGACTCCGTTGGCTGCGGAAGGAGTCTGGACCGAGTGGGTGCCGTCGAAGACGACCGGCGCCATCTGCCGCATGATGGCGAGCGAGCGCATGTCGACGACCAGGTTGTTGTAGCCGAAGGTGCTTCCGCGTTCGGTCAGGAAGATGCGGTGATTTCCGGTTGACTCGACCTTCTCGACGGTGTGTTTTAAGTCCCAGGGCGCGACGAACTGGCCTTTCTTCACGTTGATGGCGCGCCCGGTCTTTCCGGCGGCGACCAGCAGGTCGGTCTGGCGGCAGAGGAAGGCTGGGATCTGGAGGACGTCGACGGCCTCGGCGGCGATCTCGCAGTGGCCGGGTTCGTGGACGTCGGTGAGGACGGGAAGTCCGGTCGATTCGGCGACGCGGCGGAGGATCTTGGTCCCTTCGATCAGGCCGGGGCCGCGGAAGCTGTGGACCGAGGTCCGGTTTGCCTTGTCGTAGGAGGCCTTGAAGATGTAGGGAACTCCGAGGTCGGCGGTGATGCGCTGGATCGCGTCTGCCATCTTGCGGACGTGGGTTTCGCTCTCGATGACGCAAGGGCCGGCGATGAGGAAGAGTTTGGACTTGCCGTCGACGCGGCCGACGGGAACGTTGGCGATCTCGAAGTCTGGAATCACAGAGACTATCAGAGCACAAATGATGGCAAGAGAGGTAACTGCCTTCAGGATGTATGGTTTGTGGCTGCTTGTGGCAGGTGCGCGAGAGTATATTTCCTCCGTCACAGTTTTCGTCCTGTGAGGAGATCGTTATTTATGAAGATTGCTTGGATGGTGCGTGGTTTGCTGTTGTGTGGGACGGTGTCTTCGGTGTGGGTGGCGTCGGGGGCTCAGGATGCAGCGGCGCCGTTTGTGGTTCCGGCTGACCTGGTGGGGAAGGCCAATCCGGTCAAGCCTACTCCGGATGGGTTGGCTCATGCGAAGAAGACTTATGGGTACGACTGCGCCATCTGCCATGGCGCGACGGGTGACGGCAAGGGTGAGATCGCCTCGTCGCTGAAGACTCCGATGAAGGACTTCAGCGATCCTTCGGTGCTGGCCAAGTCGGACGGGGAACTCTTCTACATCATCCAGAAGGGGAAGGGCGAGATGCCTTCTGAAGGGGAGCGAGGCAAACCGGACGATATGTGGAACATGGTCTCGTATGTCAGGACGCTGGGCAAGAAGTAGCGGGGCAGACCCCCCAGCCTTCCGTCCCTGCAAGGAACTCGTTTCTTTTCAGCGGTTTAAGTTGTCTATACAACCGTCATCAATGTCATTCTAAACGACTTATTGACAGGGATCAGAAAACAAAGGACTTAGGGGCGTTTTCGAACCCGTGGACGCGGTTTCTCCTATTGAAGAAATGCGAATCGCCCTGCTCCCGCTTGCATAGCCTATTTTTTGCTTGATCTCTATTCTTATTTTATCAAACCGGATAGCTTCACTACGCCAAACGTTTTCCGACTCTATCTCGATTGTTTTCATCGCCTTGGGCGATCTGTTGGCGAGAAAGGTACTTGACGGCTTTCTGGTGGCCTCCGATGAGATGGTGGCGAAGCTTGGCGGCTGGGGCTTTTCTTTCACTGAGGCGATGCCGTGGTGATCGGTTCGCACGAATTCTGTAGCGGTTTGTTGGCTTGAGAGACCAGTGTGGGTCGCATATTCCCGTTTTGAAACAGGACTGCTCTGTTATCGAGTGTCTTCGCATTGCGCGCCCGGGGATTGAAGAATACTGTTGGGTCAGGTGGATATGGGTACTCTGTCGAGCTTCGCGGATGGGTTTTTAGATGGCTTTGGGCCGGGATTGTTGTTGACCCAGGAACGGGCCGCACGTCCGGGAACGGCGCAGGGTTTGTTTGCTTACGACGAGTCGACGGCCGATATGTTCGCTGCGCCGGAAGATAGCGAGGAACAGCGAGGTTTGGTGTTTGGCAAAGAGGCCGTCCAGACTTCAGTGGAGTTGCACTCGCACCCGCGAGGTTAGCCTGACTTGCCCGCGCCGCAGCAGCGCACCGCCATCACTCAAATTCCGACTCCCTCGGTCTTAGCTGGTTATAACGCTATTGACCCCGCTCTTCCCGGCCGCATCCTGGCACGGGTGGAGTTGGAGCTTGACCGCAATGCGCGCTATGCCTTCCTGGGGCTCTTCTTCAGCTTCGCCTCGTTTGTCATTTTGATTGCCGCCGCATCTTTCTCTGTTTATCTGCATGAATGGCGGGCGACTGCCTGCTTCCTGGGCACGGCGGTGCTAGGGTTTGCGACACAGTTGCTGAGGAACCGGCGCTGAACGAGCTTAGAGGTTTCGTCTCGCGTTGAGGGTGGTCCGTCACACATCTCCCGCGAAAGTGGCTGTAGAGATGGGGCACCACCCGGCCTTCTTTCGCTACGCGGCGACGAACTGCTGTCCGCCGTCGATGTCATAGGTTGCGCCGGTGAGGGCGGTATTGGTCATAATGTGTACGGCGAGCGCGGCCACGTCCGCCGGTCCGACCACGCGTCCGATGGGAAGCGTGGCGCGAAGCTGGTTGCGACGTTTTTCGAGCTGATCGCCCAGCAGTTCTGCGGACAAAGGCGTGTCCACGAATCCCGCGGCGATGAGGTTGACTCGCACGGGCGCGATTTCAAGCGCCAGGTTAGCGGTGAGGGCGGGGAGCGCAGCGGTGATTGCGCCAGCGATGCTCATGCCGATCGCCGGGCGTCGACCACCAGTGCCGCCCATGAAGATCAGTGTTCCTCCCGGCCGCACTTTGTTGGCCGCGCTGCGCGCGACGTAAAGCGCCAGCAAGAGGTGCTCGCCGATGAGATCGCGAATCTTCGCGAAGTCCATATCGGCGAGGCGTCCGTAGTAAGGCCGACCGGCTGTCACCATCACGTGGTCGATTGTCGGGAGGTCACGGAAGAACCGATCGAGAGCAACAGGATCCGCGGCGTCGAAGGCCGCGGTACTCAGGGCATCAACCTCACTGGCAGCGTGCTGGAGGCGCTCGGCATTCCGGCCCGTGAGGATCACCTTGGCCCCTTCTGCACGTGCACGGCGTGCCGTTTCGAATCCGATGCCGGCGCTACCGCCGATCACAACAACGGTCTGCCCAAGGAGCTCCGGTTCACGGTGGATGGGAGAGGGGATAGTTACGGTGCTCATCGTTCCTCCGATTCGACTAGTATACTTCTGCGGATTGAGAAGACGAGAGTTGGGTTCGACCACATCTCAAGCTAAGGGCGCGGTAGATATGGGCCACGCTGTCCGTTGCTTTGCGGTAACTTAGGGGTTACCATTCTCTATGGCGGAAGTTCGCGAGTACGTGGACGCGCGGGAGATCGGAGCTGCGGCTGGACTTTGGGCCGGGGACCGAGTCTATTTCGGCAGAGAGGGCACGAGCTGGTGATCCTGCTTGGCGGCGGCTCCAAGAAAAGGCAACAGGCGGACATTGAAGTGGCCCATGCGCTCTGGGCTGAATGCAAGAGGAGAAAGCGAGAGGGATAGATGCCACTGACACGGAGTTTTCGGGAGACGATCAAAGAGGAGCTGGCGAAGGAAGATTTCCGGCGCTGAGTTCTTGCGCGAGGCGGTGAGCAACATGATCGCCGGCGAACGCAACATACAGCCAAGTCTGGCGCTGCGCGAATATATCAACGGCACCCTCGGGTTTCCGGCGCTGGGCGAGGCGCTCTCTAAGTCGCCGAAGAGCCTGATGCGGATGCTGAGCGTTCAGGGGAATCCGCAGGCGCGGAACTTGTTTGAGATCGTGGCCGATTCTCCAGAATATTGATAGGACGGTGTTGGAACTGAGGCTTCGGCGGCTTAGTGGGCAGCCGTTTCGTGGAATCCTACTTCTCAAAGGCGAGACCTAAGGTGCTCGGCGGCGGTGGTTCTTCGAGTTGAGGTGCTTTGCCTTCGACGTGTTGGCGGCGGGTTCGTCGGCCGATGAGTAAAGAGGCGTTTGGCAACCATGGCTCCGCCGGAGGCGTCAAGGGCGACTCGAGCACCTGATGCTGCTGAGGATTTTAGGCCACGGCCAAGATGAAGCGGGCCACTAATTGGGCCCGCCCCGACTTAGTTCAGTGCTATACGAATATGTGCAACGGCCATCGCACTCGACAAGGGCCAACAAGTTGAAAGGAATTTGCCCACGTGACTGCCTTCCGAGTCGGCCCGGAACCCGCAACACTTGATGATGTAGTAATAGCCATCAATGACCTCGATAAATATCAAGACCAGAGACACGATAGCCTGATCAAAGCTCCGGGCGAGATTCGGGAGTTACTGAAGGACTTGTTTGACCTTCGGGAAGATGACGAATAGACCTGAGGGATCTGCGAAACAATATCCGTGGCATATAATGAACCGCTACCGCTTCAACACTCCTGGATGCCGGCGCATTAAAATCCGCTATTTTCACGGAAAGACAAAAGACTGTTCATCATTCATTGCCTGTCCCGAACTCGAAGCGGATGTAAAAAAGATTATATTTCCTTCAAGGTTGCCGCGTATTCCTTCGCTTTGGCTGCCCCGCTGACTTTTTCTTCTTCGGTATACAAATGACCAGCGAGTCTCTTGGCTTCTTCGTCCGTGAAGAACTGCTTTTATATCCCCGAGGGTCGCTTGCACCTCTTCCTTTTTATGGCCAAGAAGAATTCCTCTTGCTGTGTCCCTTAGGGCTGCTCCCACATTCTCATTCCCATAAGCAGTCGATATCGTCCGTGTCCATTGAGTTTAACAGAGTTCTTATTTCGGGCATGCTGAACCATTCCACACGCAAAGTAGTCGGCGGGTTCACACATTACAGTGTCTTTGTTTACAAATCTCCAATTGGCCAGCTTTGAAGTCTTACCGTCTTCCATCAAGAGTTCGGGGTGCTCACTGGTTTTTGAGAGACGATGAAGTTCCTGCGCCGCTATATCTCCGTATCGGTCTTGGCGTTCAAAGACAATCCACTCATCATTCTAGGTGTCTTTCTCATCGCGAAGACCGCAGCCGCTTTGCAGCACATCATGTAGCCGGAGTGTATTCGCTTATCCTTTTCCATGGTGAGAAGGTCAGAGTAATCACTGAACCGAATTGACGCGAGAATTGGAATCAGTCCGCACTGCTTTGGAACGGGGGCCGCTTTAGCCAGTAATTTCTGGGTAGAGATTTTTGTGAACCGCAAGTCTTTTATATGCAGGTGAGTACGTTGCGGCCCTATAGCTTTTGCCCACAGAGGGACAAACTTTTGCCATGCAGCATCATCGCCCATGAATCCGGCAATGAACATCCAGTCATCCTGCTCTTGGCCGCACTCATCTAGGTAAGCGGTCAGCATTAGCAGGTTCCTTGGCTGCTTGTCATGAGGATGCGGAATTCTCCAGCAAGTACATTGTCAGTCTAGCTGGCTCCCATGGTCTCTCGCTCGGTATGGTGCGTCAAGTATGTTCATACCCGTAAAGGCCGCCGCTTCCACCGGATCGCCTGCGGCGATTTGGGCTTCACGGATGCGCCTTCGGCGCGCTTTGTGCCAACCGCAGGTTCCTTCTCTTCGCTCAGGACAGGCTCTTCGGCTTCGCCTCAGGATGACATTTTCTGTTTGAGAGGCGGCGGATTCATCCGGTGAATCGAGATCCTTCTCCTTCTCTGTGCTCAGGGTCAGGATGACATTTGTTATATGAGTGGCGGTTGCTGAATGGGTGAGTCGTGATCCTACTCAAGCGAAGCGAGGGCTTCTCCAGCCGGACGACGAAGAGCTGTCGCCGGAGCCTCGGTGGATGGGCAGGCCGGGCCGGCTATCTGTACGGGGCGGTGAACGGTTCCTGCGGGTGATACTTTATGGTCACGGGGGATGACCGCTTGTCCCTTCGCAAACTATGGACAATGCCGCCTGCGCCCGCTTGGATCAAGAGGTACTGAAGTACATGAATTTAGCTGCGGCCACTGGCCGAAAAGCTGCCGAAGCTGCGGTTAGCGTCGACTCCAAGAGAAAGTACGAAGCCTTGGGCAGGAGCTACAGAATCAAGGCCATGGCTTCGCTCAAGTTAGCAATCGAGGCGTCTGGACAAGACGTGATGACAAGCCCGGCGATAGAATCGCTGGCCTCGCCGCAACATAGGATCGACCTTCCCTAGGATCGAGCTACCGTAGGATCGAGCTTCCATGCACATCCTCTGCGTTGCAGCCTTCTTCCGGTAATTTTTCCATCAGCTCTCAATCCCCGTAGATCGTTCGGTTGCGCCTCGGGAGGGGGAATCCGCTGCGTTACCGGGAGGGTGACGGTGGCGCGTAGGGGAGATCTTGCAAGGTCGCTTTGCCGTTGGTGTAGTCGATGCGCCAGATGCGGTCGAATTGGTCTTCGGGCCAGGGGTTGTAGGGTGGGGTGGCTCCGAGGGCGGTGGCGAGCTCGGGGATTTTTCCGTGGTGCCAGCTTACGAGGACGACTTTTCCGGAGTATTTGCCGCTGAGGAGTTCGGCGGCAAGGTCGGCGTAGTCGTGGTCTTTGTAGTCCTGGTTGACGGGCAGGTGCAGCGCGTCGGCCAGGGGAATGACAGTGAGCGCGGAGCGGTCGGAGTGGTGACTGGGGGCGGCGGCGAAGATGTATTGCGGCGTGGGGAGATCGGATCGCACTGCGAGGGGGACGAAGTCTTTGAGAAGAAGCTGGGCGCGGGCGTAGCCTTCCGGGGAGAGGTCGGGGTCTTTGTCGGGGAGCTTTTCGGCGTGGCGGATGATGAGGATGGTGGCTGGGGGTTGCCGGGGTGTGGCGAGTGCGGATTGGGCGTCGGGCTGGGATTTGGCCTCGATCGGGGATGAGGTGTGGCACGCGGTTAGCGCGATAGCCAGCCAGATGAAGAGGATTCCGGGGAGACGGGTAGTGGTTCGCGCCGACGGCATGCTGTAAGGATAGCCGGACGAGGATGTGCGGGACTAATCTCCGGCGGCGATCACTACTTCTGCAAAGTGGAACTCTTCGGATTGCTTGATCTTTGCCTTGTGCTCGAGGATGACTTCTCCAGTGGGGAGGAAGGCGAAGTTGTATTCCTCATAGCAGGGGCCGCAGAGCCAGAAGTGTTCGATGACTTGTTGTTCGCCTTTGCCGGTGATGACTCGGACGATGCGTCCGTCGCGGAGGTAGTGGAGTTTTCTTCTGCAATCCTGATTGAAACAGCGGTCGATCATTGTGCTTTGCCCCTTCTAAGCTGTTCGATGCGAACGACGCTCTGAGGGTAGGCTTGCGTGGGGTTGGAATGCAAGTTGGGATCCTTCCCCTTCTCTGTGCTCAGGGTCAGGATGACATTTGTTCTTTGAGAAGCGACGGATTCATTTTGATGGGACTCATGGCACGGCCGAAGGCGTGCCCCTTCAACTAATCGACTCGAAGATGGGCTACCTCTGCTTGCGAATCTTCTTTATTTACAGGACTTGTTCGATTTTTATAGCTCGCCTCAATAAACGCCCGGAAGAGCGGGTGTGGTTCGAGGGGTTTGGATTTGAATTCGGGGTGGAATTGGCAGCCTAGGAAGAAGGGGTGGCTGGGGATTTCTACTATTTCGACGTATGTGGCGTCGGGGGTGGTTCCGGTGATTCTTAGGCCGGCTCCGGTGAGGAGTGCTTCGTATTCGCGGTTGAATTCGTAGCGGTGGCGGTGGCGTTCGCTGATTTCGAGGACCTGGTGGTGGTGGTCGTCGCGGCTGGCTTGGCCGGAGCCTCCGGGGCTGAAGCCCCCTTCATTTCGGGTGGCTGATGGCACGGCTGAAGCCGTGCCCCTTCCGCCTACGGTTCCTAGTCCTTCGCCATGAGCCGTGCTTTCCGGAGCGTCCGTTGAACGCAGATCCTTCGCTCCGCTCAGGATGACAGGGTTATTTTGGGATGGCAATTCAGAGGGGTTCGAGAGGACTCCGTGTAGGCATCGGCGGCAATCGATTCTGGCTGAAGGACGCAGGTCCAGGCGCCTAGTCTCATGGTGCCGCCCATCTCTTCGACTCCGGTGAGCTCGCGGAGTTTGTAGATGATGCGGTGCTGGGCGGCGGGGTCGAATTCGCTGGAGTTGGCGTGGGCGAGGCCGCAGACGTTGCGGGCGAATTCGATGCAGGCGGTCTGCATGCCGAGGCAGATTCCGAAATAAGGGATGTTGTTTTCGCGGGCGTAGCGGATGGCGTTGAGCATGCCTTCGATGCCGCGCTTGCCGAAGCCTCCGGGAACCAGGATGCCGTCGAAGCCTTGTAACTGGGACTTATAACTCTCGTCGCCTTCATGCTTGGATTCGAGGCCTTCGGCTTCGATCCAGGTAACTCTTAGTTTGAGGTTCTTGGCGAGGGCTCCGTGAGTTAGAGCTTCTTTGAGCGACTTATAACTGTCTTCGTATTCGACATACTTGCCGACGATGCCGATCCGGACTTCGTCTTGCGGGTTGTAGGCGCGGTGGACGAGATCCTGCCACTTGCTCAGGTCGGCTTCCTTGGCGTCGATGTGGAGATACTTCAGCGCGAGGGCGTCGACGCCTTCCTGGTGGAAGACGAGCGGGCATTCGTAGATGGAATCGACGTCTTTGGCGGTGATGACGGCGCGGTCTTCGACGTTGCAGAAGGCGGCGATCTTGGACTTCATCGTCGCGGGAGAGGAAGCGGTCGGTGCGGCAGAGGAGGATGTCGGCCTGGATGCCGATCGAGAGCAGCTCCTTGACGGAGTGCTGGGTGGGCTTGGTTTTGAGTTCCTGCGCGGCGGCGATCCAGGGGACGAGGGTGACGTGGACGAAGACGGTGTTTTCGCGGCCGAGCTCCTGGCGCATCTGGCGGATGGCTTCGAGGAAGGGAAGAGATTCGATGTCGCCGACGGTGCCGCCGATTTCGACGATCGCGACATCGACGTTGGCTGCGACCTTGCGCATCGCGTTCTTGATCTCGTTGGTGACGTGGGGGATGACCTGGACGGTCTTGCCGAGATAGTCGCCGCGGCGTTCCTTGGTGATGATGGACTCGTAGATGCGGCCGGTGGTGAGGTTGTTGTCGCGGGAGAGATGGGCGTGGGTGAAGCGTTCGTAGTGGCCGAGGTCGAGGTCGGTCTCGGCGCCGTCGTCGGTGACGAAGACTTCGCCATGCTGGAAGGGCGACATGGTGCCGGGGTCGACGTTGAGGTAGGGGTCGAACTTCATCAGGTTGACGCGGAGGCCGCGGGATTCGAGAAGAGCGCCGATGGAGGCGGCGGCAAGACCTTTGCCGAGCGAAGACACAACTCCGCCGGTCACAAAGATGTACTTTGCAGACATGTTCGCGTCACCTGATTTTGTTGGGATTGGTTGGACGTGCGGGGTGGGGTGCACTTCCAATTATCGCAGAAAAGAGAGGGACTAGGGAATAGGGACTAGGGACTGGGAATCCAGGGAACAGGAATCGAGAGACTGGGGACTGGCGACTGGGGATCAATGTGGGGGATCGGTCCAGTGTCCGCGCCGCGGGGAGAGCTGGGAACTGAGGTGCGCGAGCGGGACTGGTGAGGAGGCGGAGCCGGCTGACGGAAGGCCAGGCCACTCCGCTTGTGGGAGATGCGAGCCGGGGGAGCCGCCTCTCCCACTGGTGAATAGTACTCGCCCGCAGGCGGTTTCGGTGGCTTTGGCCTGGAACTATTTTGGCGAGACTTGCACATGCGCTGTCCGAACGGGTCTCAAGCGCGAATCGCTACACTGAGATACATGGGTCGGAGTCTGCTTCATTCACAGAAGAATGGTGGTTGGAGGCGGTTCCTTGGCCTCTTCTGCATTCTGCTGGTGGTTTTTGCGGGCAGCGCTGAGCTTGTCCACTCCCATGCCGCAGGCAGCATCCACCCGGATTGTTCTCTTTGCGTTACGGCACACTCTGCGGCGCAGGCGACTGCGGCGACGGTGGCTGCCGTGGTGTTGCGGCCGGTGGCGACGTGGGCCGATCCGGAACCGCTCTTCTGCCGTCGCACCCTAGATATCCGACTTTCGATACGCCCTCCTCCTGTTGCGCCCGCATTCGCCTAAACGTTCGGGCCATTTTTATTTCATACAGGGACTTTCAGGAGGTTGTTGCATGCGCGCATCTTTGCGACGTGTCGTTTTTGCTTTATCCGCAATTTTTCTTTCGTTCACAGTTCTACAATTGCCGGCGCAGACGGGGAACTCGGGCAGTATTTCCGGGTCGGTCGCCGACTCACGCGGCGCGGTGGTGCCGGGCGCGACGGTGACTATTCTTAACGCGGTCAGCGGCTATAAACGCACCGCGACGACCGACGCGACAGGGGACTATCAGTTTCCGAATGTGCCGTTCAATCCGTATCACCTGACGGTATCGCGGCGGGCTTTGGCTCGATTGCGCAGGACGTGAGGTGCGATCGGGAATGCCGGTGAAGGTACATCAGCGCTGAACGTGGAGGCGGCGTCGACGACGGTTGAGGTAAAGCAATGGCGGAGACCTGGTCGAAAACGACTCGACCTTCCACACGGATATCGACCGCGCGCGTTCGAGAAGCTGCCGCTGGAGAGCCAGTCGTCGTCGCTGAGCTCGCTGGTGACGCTGTCGTCGCCGGGCGTGGCGGCGGATTCGAACGGCTGTTTCATGGGCTGGGCGACCATGCGTCGAACTCGTTCTCGGTCGATGGGCAGCCGATCACGGACCAGCAGAGCAAGGTGTTTTCGAACCAGATTCCGTCGAATTCGGTGCAGTCGATGGAGGTGATTTCGGGCGCGCCGCCGGCGGAGTATGGCGACAAGACGGCCTGGTGATCAAGGTGACGACGCGTTCGGGCCAGGGAGTGACGAAGCCGACGGGGAGCGTGACGGCTTCGTATGGCAGCTTCGGATCGGCGCGGGCGGGCTTCGACCTGGCCTATGGCGGCGAGAACTGGGGCAACTTCTTTGAGCTGGACGGGCTGAACACGGGGCGGTTTCTGGATGCGCCGGAGTTCACGGTGTTCCACGACAAGGGCAACGAGCAGAACGTCTTCGATCGCGTCGATTACAAGTTCACGCGAGAGGATTCGGTCCATCTGAATCTGAACTACAGCCGGTCGTGGTTCCAGACGCCGAACACCTACGACAACCTGAACGTGCTAGAACGTGATAGCGGGCGGTACCACGGCAAACCCGGTCTTTGGCAACGTCGGCGATACGGACCAGCATTCGAAGATTGAGACGTTCAACATCGCGCCGACCTACACGCGGCTGATTGGGCCGGATGCGGTGTTCAACTTTGGTGCCGTATATGCGGCAGGACGCTTACAACTACTATCCGAGCGGGAATCCGCTGGCCGATCTGGGGCCGCCCAATCTGCAGAAGCAGAGCGATCGGGCAGAGCCGGACGCTGACGAATGCTGGGACGCATTGCGGACTTTTCGTATGTGAAGGGCATCAACAACGTCAAGATCGGCGCGGTGTACGCGCAGACGTTTCTGCGCGAGCATGACAATCTGGCGGTTGTCGCGTCGACGTTCAATTCGCCATGCGTGGATGCCGACGGCAATCCGCTGAGCGGGTTCACCGATCCGTCGCAGTGCGCGGCAGCGGCGACCAGGCCAATCCAGACTTTCTGCCGGTGCTTTTGCCGTATGACCTGACGCGCGGCGGCGGGCTGTATAACTACTTTGGCCATACGGACGTGAAGGAGCTTGCGCTGTATGTGCAGGACCAGATCACGGCCGGGCAACTGGCTGTTCAATGTGGGCATTCGCGGCGACATCTACAACGGGTTGGCGATTGCGCGGCAGGCGGAGCCGCGGCTGGGCGCTGCGTACAGCGTGAAGAAGACGGACACGGTGCTGCGGGTCTCGTATGCGCGGACGCTGGAGACGCCGTTCAACGAGAACCTGGTGCTGTCGAGTCAGGGCTGCTCGAATGCGGTGCTGAATCCGCTGCTGGCGTGTACTCCGGGAGTTGCGGGAACGCTTGCAGCCGGGTTTCAAGAATGAGTTTCATGCGGGACTGCAGCAGGCGTTTGGCAAGCACTTCGTGGTGAGCGGGGAGTACATCTGGAAGTACACGCACAATGCGTTCGACTTCAGCGTGCTGGGCAATACGCCGATCACGTTCCCGATCGAGTGGCACAACTCGAAGATTCCGGGATATGCGCTGCGCGCGGATGTGCCGAACTTTCACAACCTCACTGCGTTCGTCGTGATGTCGTCGGTGGCGGCGCGGTTCTTTCCGCCGCAAGTGGCGGGCGCGGGCGCGACGGTGGGGCAGGGCGGCTTTCCGTTCCGCATCGACCATGATGAGCGGTTCAACCAGACGACGCATGTGCAGTATCCGTTCCCGCATCTGCACGGAGTCGTGGTTCGGGTTCAACTGGCGGTATGACAGCGGGCTGGTGGCGGGTTCGGTGCCTTGCTATAACCGCTGTCGAATGACCCGAACAGCGCTTGCGGCGGCACGTCGACGACGCTGAACGGGCAGCCGGCGATCGACCTGAGCGGCTTGACGGCGGATCAGGAGTTCCAGGCGGGCTGGCTTGCGATGGAGTGAAGGCGACGCCGGGCAATCCGTTGCCGGACACTGCCTGGCGTCGGAGTTGACGTCGAAGCTGGTGAAGATTCCGGCGCCGGGCACGGAGAATAACGATCACAATCCGCCGCGCATTCAGCCGCGAAACCTGTTCGATATATCGCTTGGGGACGACAACCTCTTCCAAGGCGAACGGATACAAGTGGGTCTGCGGCTGACGGCGATCAACGTGACGAACAAGTATGCGCTGTATAACTTCCTGTCGACGTTCAGCGGGACGCACTATGTGACTCCGCGAGCGTTGACGGCGGAGGTCGGTTTCCACTTCTAGCGTCTCGTCGCTTGCGCGGTGCAATGCTATAAACTTTGGGGGCTAGAGTCGCGAGACTTCAGCCCCAGATTTTGAGGATAGTGATGTGACCGCATTCGTCGCTCTGCTGCGCGCAGTGAATGTTGGCGGTACCGGTAAGCTGCCGATGGTTGAGTTGAAGACTATGTGCGAGGCGGCCGGATTTGCTTCGGTGAAGACGTATATCGCGAGCGGCAACGTCGTCTTTCAATCGAAGAAGACCGAGGCGCAGGTGAAGGCGGCTTTGGAGAAGGCCCTTGCGGCGTATGCGGGAAAGCCGGTTGGCGTGATGGTTCGGACGGCGGCGGAGATGGCGGAGGTGCTGGCGAAGAATCCTTTTCAGGAGATGCCTGGAAACCGGACGGTGGCTTTCTTTTTGGATGGGACTCCAGCAGCGGATGCTCTAGACATGGTTTCCCATCGGACGACGGAAGAGGTTCGGTTGGGGCTTCGCGAGATCTATGCTTTTTATCCGGATGGGATGGGTGACTCGAAGCTGAAGATTCCTGCTGTTAAGAATGGCACGGCTCGGAATATGAACACGGTTGCCAAGCTTGCGGAGATGGCGGCGAGCCTTCGGTAGTTGTTCAACGCCACCATTCGGAGCGCAATTCTTTGTCGGGTAGGATATCGGTCGGCACTCCTGGTTCGGGGGAAAAGAGCGGTAGTTCTTCGAGCGAGAAGATTCGCTCGATGGGCTGCCTCCAGGCGTGAAGCGCGAGGTCGAAGAGGGCCCAATGGATGGGCATGAATAGGCCTTTTCCGCCGAGTGCCTGAAAGGTTCGTGCTGCGCCGTCGGGGCCCATGTGGATGTCGGCCCATAGAGGGTTGTAGGCGCCGATCTCAGAGCATGGTGAGATCGAAGGGGCCGTATTCGCGACCGATTTCTTCG
>CAVZRF010000007.1:0-30157 GCA_963777685.1 uncultured Acidobacteriaceae bacterium
AGGGGCCGCCGGGGTAGCCGAGACCGAGGAGTTTGGCTACCTTGTCGAAGGCCTCGCCGGCGGCGTCGTCGACTGTGTGGCCGACGTTGCGGTAGTGCCAGGTGGCCCTGGGTCGGGTTGGCGAGGTAGAGGTGGGTGTGGCCGCCGGAGACGACGAGGGCGAGGAGGGGGCGGCCGTCGGGTTCGCGGCGCGGCTGCGCTTCCATGCAGGACGGCGTGGATGTGGCCTTCGAGGTGGTTGACGGCGATGAGGGGCTTGTCGAGGCCGAAGGCGAGGGCTTTGGCGTAGGTGATGCCGACGAGGAGGGCGCCGGCGAGGCCGGGGCCGTCGGTGACGGCGATGGCGTCGAGGTCGCTGCAGTAGGTGACGCCGGCTCGGCGCATGGCGGCGCGGACGACGGGGACGATGTCGCGGAGGTGCTCGCGGGAGGCGAGTTCGGGGACGACGCCGCCGTAGTTGGCGTGGATGGCGATCTGCGAGGCGACGACGTTCGAGAGGACTTCGCGGCCGGCGCGGACGACGGCGGCGGCGGTCTCGTCGCAGGAGCATTCGATGCCGAGGATGAGGCCGGTTGCCGGGCACGATGGTCTATCGTATCCGGTGTATGTGGCGGCGATTCGACTGGCACCAGGACTAGAGGAGTCGAGATGATGGGTTCAGCGAGCGGGTATGGGTGCGGCGTTCGGCGGATTGTGCGTGCGGCTGCGCGGAGCGGGGTATCTGGCGTACTTCGCCGGCGGGTGCGTGCGCGACTGCTGCTGGGGGTTGCGCCGAAGGACTTTGATGTGGCGACGATGCGCCCTCCGGATGATGGTGCTGGCGGATGTTTCGCGCGAGACCTTGCGGTGGGGGCGCACTTTGGCGTGGTGCTGGTGTTCGATGACGGTGGACGGGCGAGGGGATCGCGACCGAGGTGGCGACGTTTCGGCATGATGGGGCTTACTGCGATGGGCGGCGGCCGGATGCGGTGCGGTTTTCGAGGGACCCGCGCGAGGATGTGCTGCGGCGGGACTTCACGATCAACGGGATGCTGCTGGATGTCGCTCGGTATGAGGCGAGGGCGACGCTGGAGGCGCGTGCTGGATTTCGTGGGCGGGCGCGATGATCTGCAGGCGGGGGTGGTGCGGGCGATCGGGGAGCCGGTGCGGCGCTTTGAGGAAGACAAGCTGCGGATGCTGCGCGCGGTGCGGTTTGCGGCGCGGTTGAGTTTGCGATCGAGCGCGCGACGTTCGCGGCGATCGCAGGCGCTGGCGCCGGAGATCGGGCAGGTGAGTCGGCGAGCGGGTGCGGGAGGAGTTGACGAAGATGCTGACCGAAGGGCAGGCGCGCGGCGGGGGTTTGAGCTGCTGGATGAGACGGGGCTGCTGGTGCAGGTACTGCCGGAGGTGGCGCGGATGAAGGGTGTGGAGCAGCCGCCGGAGTATCACCCGGAGGGCGATGTGTGGGTGCATACGCTGATGCTGCTCGAGAAGCTGCCGGCGGGGTGCGCGGCCGACGCTGGCCTGGGGGACGCTGCTGCACGATGTGGGCAAGCCGGCGACGTTTACGCCGACGGCGCCGGGGACCGCATCCGGTTCAACGGGCATGTGGAGGTGGGGATGCGGATGGCGCGAGGCGATCCTGAACGGCGGCTGCGCTTCTCGAATGAGGAGACGGCGCAGATCCTCTCGCTGGTCGAGAACCACATGCGGTTCGGCGATGTGAAGAAGATGAAGCAGTCGACGCTGAAGCGGTTTTTGCGGCTGCCGCGTTTGAGGAGCACCTGGCGCTGCACCGCTGGATGTGGACGTCGAGTCCAACGGCAGGCTGGAGCTGTATGAGTTTGCGAAGTCGCAGTATGAGGCGCTGGCGGCGGACGAGGTGCGGCCGCGGCTGCTGGTGACGGGGCGAGAGCTGATCGCGGCGGGCTACAGGCCGGGCCGGGGTTCAAGGCGATGCTGGAGGCGGCGGAGGATGCGCAGCTGGAGGGGGCATCACGACGCCGAGGAGGCGATGGCGTGGTGCGGGAGAGGTTTCCGCTGCCTCCGCCGGAGCAGTAGTGGTACCTGCCCCCCCCTCCCCCTCCCGTCCCGGGACAGTGGTTTGTAACTTCTGCTGGATCAGTTAGATAGGTGGCCTCCCGAGGGCCAAATTCGTCTTTCTAAATGGGTTATCGCTTAATTCCTCATACGTAAGGGCTTGTGGGCCGATTTTCCGGCGAACAGTTCGGTGAATCAGCAAATCGGGAGTCAACACAAAGCGAAACGCCACCGTGCTGGTGGCGTTTTGTTTGCTTTGCTCTATTTCTATTGTAGCGAATTGGGTGGGGTAATTTGGCAGGTTTTTAGGCGGTGGTTCTGTTTTGGAATTCGGCGGCAGTTAGCTGCCGCCTTCGAGTTTCGACAACAGGAACACGTCATTGATGGCGTTCCACGTAGGAGGTTCTTTACTCCCATCTCGTGTTCAAATTCCACTCTCGCCTCTGTGAACTCCCGGCCCAGAAACATAGTTCTAAGCTCGGACACACCTTTGATTGCAGATTCAGCCAAGTCCCGCACAGCCTGCGGTGACACAACATAAAGATTCGCGGCAAACGGCTTGGCTGCATCATCGAGGGTCGACGTTGGACAGACGATTGAGACTGGGATCTCGTAGTCGCATCCAACTTCTCAAAGTGGCGTAACCATTCCGGATGACCTTTGGCTTCTTGCAGGTCTTTTTTGAATAGAGCCCCGGTGGGTTTCTTATCAGTTTTGGCCTCGAGGGCTAGACCTTGTTGGACATCGAGCCAAGCGACGTCCGGTGCTCCCTGTGTCGTTGGTCTAAGTGTGCGCAAGAACCAAAGCAACGACCAAGTATTTCCAGGCCTCTGTGTGCATCGAGATGGTCGGTAGAATTCAAAAAAGCGCGCATCTCTTGCATTTTTTTAGAAAACGCAGGACCGGTCCAACCCCAGTCGGCAATGGCGTCCCAAAGCTCTTCAGCTCGAGGGTCACCTCCGATCGTTGGAGCGGCGTTCGCAACGATTCTTCGAAGCACACGATAGAGCCATGAGGCATTGATGCCCGTCCCGATCGCTCTATTTAAGGCTTCGGTTGCTACATTCACTTTGTCCGCTCTTTCGGCCGCAATCGAAGCCAAATACCACCACCATGCCCGATAACCTGCAATTTCTGGCCCACCGAGTTGGTCCGCAACCCCTCGGGCTGTCTCGAGCGCTTTTTCGTAGGCCCCCTCCCACATTTCTTTAGAAAACTTAACTTCGTCGACGGCGCTCTTATCGTATTTATTCAACTGGGATGGATTTTGCTGAACCTCAACGGACGCAATTATGTGGTCAGCACCCTTCCGATATTCAGAATTTGATGCGGGAGTCCCTTTGCCATTTCGATGTAGTCTGAGGGGCTAGATGCAGCCGAGTTCCACTGCTGAAGACCCCATGTAATTTCCCTTGCTAATTCAAGAGGAAATTCGTCAATGAACGCCTGCGACGTGACTGCGTCTGCTAGTGCTTGTCCCATCAGAAAGATCAGCGCGAAGTCCGTAGCATTTCGCGTGCATCGCCCATTCCTTGGATGAGCCGAGTTCGTTCGCGGCGGCGAAATAGCGGTATGAGCTTCCATCGCTCTGCCAAATGACTACCAGGATCGAGATTTACGGCAACTGGTGAACCGGCAAGTACGAGAAGACGGCAATGGTCATCTGGCAGATCGAGACCGTCGTACCGTCCAGCTAGCGTGAGAACAGCATTTGTGGCACCAGTGAAAGGCGAAAGCGTGATCAGCGATCTCACTGCTGGATAGACGTGCTGGATTTGTACCGGAGGCGTTAGCGAATTCGTCGAAGGCATCATTCAAGATCTTGTCTGAGGGCGACAGCAGGACTGCTCGCTGGGGCGCGATGCCTTCCCAGACAGTACCCAGGGCGGCGGCTTCAACTATCGGACTCCATTCTATTTAGCCCAGGGACGAAGATATAGCGACGACCGAATTGAGGGTTTGGGCTTTTCAGAACATTTTTATCTTGCCGACCCCGTATGCACGCAATAAATCGCTTCCATCACCAATGGTTGCGGACATATACAGTACGCTGCTTTGCCTGCGAGAAAGCATTGTGTGTATGTGTCGGTGAGATAAATGGTCTGATTGCGATCTCATATGCCGATACAAGAAAGAAGCAACTATCGAGATGTGGGCGGAGAAGCGGCCACGCGAACTTGGCCGGGTGTTCCGCCTGCCCAAGCACCTTATCTAGCAAAGGTATGCACTCTGGATGGTGGTGAACATCCGCTTGATCCGCAAGCAGCTAAGGCGCTGTATTATCGAAAATCGCTTTTATCTGTGCCTCAGTCATGGCCGGTGACAGTGCTTGCAACAGATCATTGAATAGGTCGGGATCAAGATATCGCTTGACGGAGACGGTCCACATGCTGGACACAAATTGTTCCCCTCCGTGAGCATCATCCAGGATCAAGACGCCGGCTCCCTTCACCACCGGGTTGATATTCCACAAATTTGAAAAGGTGGTGACGCCGATAGCGGAGTGCTGCTTATATTTCGCTTCTTCCGCCGGATTCCGCGTATTCTTTGTGCCACGGAGATCGGCACATACTATGCCGAGACGCTGTGCCTCGTCGATAACCTGACCTACTAATTGATTGGTGAGACACAGATATGCAACACGCTGTCCTTTGCGTCGCTTCCATTCTCCGATTAGAAGCCCGACGGTTGTTTTACCTGTTCCGGTAGGCAGTTCGAGTCCTACGTTACTCACTTCAGCGAATTTCTCGTGGTACGCGCGCAGTATGTCCTGTTGCGGACCCCGAAGATAACCATGGCTGGATGCGTGACCCGTCAGGGTCAAAAACAGTTTTTCGGGGCTTTCTGGCGCCACCGCAGCAGCAGGAATCGATACAAAGAGGAAGTTTGGGGCTCATTGTTGTCTCAGCGTTTATCGTATTCAAATACGTCTAGAGTCTCGCCGCTAATCTGGGTTTATGCGACAAGTAATAACGTAACAGCCGACATCGCGGCTGGCAGTGGATGTACGTGTGGAATCGAATGGTCGACTCTCATCCGATACAGCTGCGACTCCAATTTACAGTGCAAAGGCTCAATCCTGTCGCCGAGGGTCTGGGCGTAGGTGCTGGTGGAGCGTGCGTGGACCCCTAGCGGTCCTGGTTGAAGTAGGGTTTGTCTTTGAGTTTTAGAAAGACGATGGGCGTGGCCATCAGCAGTGCTCCGATGCCGAAAGCCTCTGCGAGGCCGATGGCATCGAGGTGGCCGGCGCGCATGGTCGCGATGCCCAAGGGGAAGAAGAGAACCACTGCCGTGATGAGACCCGGGGAGAATCGTCCGCGCGTCCAGAGAAACGGTGCGACATGGAAGAAGGTCGCGTTGATCAACATCAATCCTGCGAAGCCGAGCGCGAGGATCGGCCATCGGGGCGCGATGTTCGCCGCGACCACGCCCAGGATGACGACCAGCGCATTGGTGATGTAGAAGTCTTCCCAACGCGCCGGGAGGTGGAGCACGTTGCGCGCCCAGCTTTGCCAGTTGAAGACGAACTCTTCCAGAACGTGGATGGCGTAGGCGGCGGTGCAGAGCCCAGCCACAGAGAAAGTGTTGGCGGGGAGAGCGTTGGGATGGAGAGTGTCGGCATGGCCGGAATTCTATCGCGCGTCAAATTTGCGGGCGGCGAGGTTGGCCAGCTCGGAGTCTGGCTCGCGCGCGCCGGCTTTCGAGTACAAAAACCGGCCTTATGGGGATTCCTGGGAGCCGTGAGGGTTTGGGCGGTAGGCGCCCATCAGCCTTGCAATCATCACCGCGATATACAAGACCGCCAGGACGGATTCGATCATGGAGACCGAGCGGACCTGCGGCGACGCTGCCACAATGCCGGCTGCGCCGGCCGTGGTCATGCTGCCAAAGCTGAAGAAGATGAAATCGAAACCTCTAGGAACAGGATGCAGATTGACCGCGGGATCGAGATAGAAGGCATGCGGCAGGAGGATGGCGAGGATGGCGTAGAGCCGCGCGAAGGAAAATCCGATGAGGAGATAGATGCAGACCGCGCCGAAGATGGTCTCCGCCTCCGGCTTTTCGCGCACAAAGACGCGGCGAAAGATAACCACGATGGTGAAGACGTCAAAGGCAAAGCTGAGAATGACCGGGACGGCCGAAGCAGGCTCCAGCCGGGGCCGAAAGAGGATTGCGTGCTCCACGATAGAAGGAATCGCAAGCGCCAGAGCAACATAGATGAGGCCTTTGCGGAAGCTGACCGCGTAGACGCACATCAGGGTGAGGGCGGCGCTCACCACGCGGAAGAGGTAATAACGCACGCCGGTATCGCCCATGTACGGGTAGAGAGCGAGATAGGCGAGCAGAAAGAGAAATAAGAGGAAGAATTTGCGGCCGGTGACGGGCAGAAGCCGTTGCGCAGGGCTGTTATTCCTCTGCGCACGGCTGTTATTCGTCTGCTCAGGGCTGTCATTCGTCGTTGTCGATACCTGAGTCATGGCAGAGACAATCGAATCCTACACGTTTTCGATTTTCACTTTGTCGATTTCGAACGACTCTTTCGAGGGCTGGGGAGTGTGTCCCGCTCACTCGGCGCGCAGGATCTCGGTGGGGTCGGTGCGCAGCGCGCGCAGGACGGCGGGGAGTGTCGCAATCAGGGCAGTGAGCAGAATGGCACAGGCCGGCAGCGCGATCATATCCGCGTCGGTGGCTTTGACCTGGTAGAAGAGCGACGCGACATAGCGTGCTGCGCCGAATCCGAGCGCGACGCCGGCGCAGCCTCCGAGCGCGATCATGAGGAAGACATCGCGCGTGACGATGCGCACGATGCCGGCACGCGTGGAGCCAATCGCCATGCGGATACCGATCTCGCGGCGGCGCTGGAGGACGGAGTAGTTGAGGACGGCGTAGAGTCCGATGCCGGCGAGGAGCAGCGCGACGGCGGCAAAGAAGGCGGCGAGCATGGCGATGAGGCGCTCGCGAATGGTCTGGTCGCGGACGAGATCGAGCTGGGTGGTGATGTTGGAGACGCGAAGGCCGTTGCGGCGCCCGGCGATGAGCTGGCGGAGCCCGCCGGCGAGGGCGAGCGGGTTGCGGGCGTCGGTGTGAATGACGAAGGTGGCGAAGGTTTCGAGGCGTGGGGGCGGATTTGTCGTCAATGCCGGAAAAGGGGACGTAGAAGACGGGGCTGGTGGGCTGGCGCAGGTCGTGGTCAGGGATGTCGGGGGTGACGCCGACGATCTTGTTGATGGGTCGATTGGCGCCGCGTTCAAAGGTGCGGCCGATGGGGTCCTGTCCGGGGAAGTAGGTCTTGGCGAAGGTTTGGTTGACGATGGCGGCTGCCGGGAGAGGTGTCCTGCGGGCGGAAGTCGCGGCCGGAGAGGAGGGGGATCTTCATGGTCGAGAGCCAGCCGGGGGAGATGTTCAGGAAGAAGGCGGGAGTGGGGCTGGGAGGCGCGCCGTTGATGGAGATGTCGCTGTTGATGCGGATGCGACCGAGCAGGGGCCAGCCCGAGATGGCGACCGAGTGGACGCCGGGGACGGCACGGAGCGCTTCGGCTGTTTGATTCCAGACGACGGGAAGCTGGCCTTTGCCGGCAACGGTTTCGAGCAGGAGCAGGCGGTCGGTGGAGAAGCCGAGCGGGCGATTCTGCAGGCGCTGGAAGGATGCGACGAAGAGCGATGACAGAAAGAGGACGAGGCAGCAGAAAGCGACCTGCAGAGCGACGGCTCCGCGCAGGAGGCGGCGTGGCGAGTGCGGATCTTCACCACCTTTGAGGGCGGCGACGGGCCGGACGGCAGAGGCGCGGAGAGCGGGAAGCAAACCGAGCAAGAGAACGATGAGGAGAATGAGCGCGAAGCCGAAGAGGAGCACACGCCAGTCGGCGGGAAGGGCGAGGCGCGCAGGGTTGTCGGGCGGATTGATGAGGCTGAGCACAAAGGGCGCCGACCACGCCGCAAAGATTGCGCCTAGGAAGGAAGCGAAGAGGGCGAGCAGCGCGCTCTGGCAGAGGATGAGCTGGACGAGGCGACGACGGCCGGCGCCGATTGAGATGCGGAGCGCCATTTCGTGAGCGCGGGCGGCGGCCTGGGCGGTCATCATGTTGGCGACGTTGACGCAGGCGATGAGCAGGACGAGAGCGGCGAGGAGACCGAGGATGCCGAGCGATCGGCGATAGTCCTTCTGGAGATCGGAGATGCCGGCACCGGCGGGAGAGAAGACGAGGGTCTTCTTGAGATAGCGGTCGACGGATGCCTGGGTCATGCCGCGGAGGCACTCTGAGCATTGGAGCTCGAAGGCGCGGCTGACGGCGGCGAGATGCTGGCGGAGCGGCTCGAGGGCGGTGGCGGGGTTGACGCCGGGTTTCAACATCAGGAAGGTGCGGTGCCAGGTGATGCTGTCCTGGGTGGCGAAGCTGTTCATGCCGAGGGGCAGAAAGATATCAGTGACAGTTCCTTTTTCGGTGCCGGTGAAATCGCGAGGGCCGACGCCGATGATTTCGAAGCTCTGGTCGCCGATGTGGAGCGAGCGGCCGAGGACGTGGGGATCGCGGCCGAAGCGGTGATTCCAGTAGTCCCAGGAGAGGACCGCATAGGGGGCGCGGTCATCGGCGGGGGCGAGCAGGCGGCCGAGCGCGGGCTCCAGGCCGAAGAGCGGGAACATGTTGCCGGAGGCATAAACGACGTGGGCCTTCTCCATGTCGTCGTCGGTGGACCAGGTGATGTCCGTGCGGTCGGCGTCGCTGATGGCGATGAGGTCGGCCTGGTCCTTAGGGACGGCATCGCGCATGAGCTTGAAGTCCGGCGTGGCCCAGTGGTCGTCCTCGATAGGCTTGCCGTCGGGGCCGGTCATCTTGCTGGAGAGGACGTAGAGCTTGCTGGCGTTGGCGATGGGCAGCGGGCGCCAGAGCAGGGCGTCGATAAGACGGAAGGCGGCGACACAGGAGCCGATGCCGAGGGCGAGGGAAAGCACAGCGGCCAGCGGACGTGACCTTGTTGCGGCAGAGCTGCCGCCAGCCGAAACTTACATCGGCGAGAAGCGACTCAAGCCATCCGGCAACACGAATGCTGTGGCTCGCCTCGCGCTGGCGCAGCATCGAGCCGAAAGCGCGGCGCGCTTCCTCGGGATCGCGTCCCGAGGCAATGGCTTCTTCGATGTGCGACTGCAGCTCTTCCTCGATCTCGCGATTCAGGCGCTCGCCGCGCACGGCATTCGAGATACGCGACCACAACGACATGTCATGCCTCCCGGAGAACCCGATTGATGGCCAGGCTGACTGACTGCCAGCGCGACTCTTCCGCGCCCAGTTGCTTCTTGCCTGCGGCGGTCAGTTCGTAGACGCGGGCGCGGCGGCCGGTGTCCTTCTTGATCCACTCCGCGCGAATCCAGCCCGCTTCCTCCATCCGATACAGCGCGGGGTAGAGCGAGCCCTCCTCTGCGCGCAGCACTTCGCCGGATGTGCTGGCGATGGCAGCCATGATGGCGTATCCGTGAAGCCGCGGGCGCCGCGACAATATCTTGAGCACGAGCAAATCGAGTGAACCTTGCAGGGCAATCGGTCTTGGCCATATTTAGATGTCTTTATATAGATGTCTGTGCATCGGTGTCAATGAAGTACGTCTGGCGCATTCAGAGCAATGCACTCATTCAATCCATTCCCTTGATCTTCAGCTTTCCCTGCGCCGCGATCCGCGGATGTCGCATAACTGGTATAGCTTCCCCCCAAGTCGCGTCATAGATGAAGACCAGCAAAGCGTCGAAAAGAAAATTCAAAATTCCCTGTTGCTTTCCAAAAGGAAGCATGCCATTATTCCTGTTGGAAACCTAAAGGTTGATTCGCCATGAAGGAAAAGCCGGACGTCTTGCAAGGAACGCTCGCGCTGATGGTCCTCAAGACACTCGATGTCCTGGGACCGCAGCACGGCTGGGGAATTGCCCGGCGCATCGAGCAGATCAGCGGAGACCTTCTGGCTGTCAACCAGGGCACGCTTTATCCCTTGCTGCTGAAGCTGGAGCATGAAGGCTCGATTGCTTCCGAGTGGGGCGCATCGGAAAACAACCGCCGCGCGCGCTTCTATCGGCTTACCGCGGCCGGCCGCAAGCAACTGCAGGCAGAGACCCGCGAATGGGAGCAAACCGCGGCGATCATCGCGCGCTTTTTCAAAGTCAAGGCGGAGGATCTGACGTGAAATTCCTGCGACGCTTCTTCATACGCCTGTCGAATCTCGCCACAGGGCGGAGTGCCGACCAACGCCTGCAGGAAGAGATCGCCGAACATCTCGCGTTCCAGACAGAGGAGAATCTGCGCGCCGGTATGTCGCCCGCCGAGGCGCGGCGGCAGGCCGCACTCAAGCTTGGCGCGGCCGAGGCGATCCGGGAACAGCCACCACGCCGAGCAAAGCCTTCCCTTCATCGAGAATCTGCTCTTCGACCTGCGGTACGCGGTTCGCATGCTTCTGAGATCTCCTGGATTCTCTTTCATTGCGATCGCCACCATGGCGCTGGGCATCGGAGCCACCACCGCGATCTATAGCGTGATCGACGCCACGCTGCTGCACCCTTTGCCGTATCCAAACCCTGCCGAGCTGGTGCGCATCCAGGACGATCTTCCCGGCGTAGGCGCGCAGGACGTCGGCATCTCCGTCCCTGAGTGGAGAGACCTCGAGAGTTCCGGGATATTCCAGTCCGTGTCGATTTCCGGCACCGGCGCAAACGTGAACCTCACCGGCAGTGCACAGCCCGAGCGTCTCAGCTTCAAGCAGGTCACGCCGAATTACTTCGCGGTCCTCGGTGTCGACGCGCAGTTGGGCCGCACATTCGATCCGCACGATGCCACTCCCGGCTTCAACCTGGAGGTCGTGATCAGCGACGGGCTCTGGAGGAGGGAATTCGGAGCCGACCCGCACATTCTCGGCAAAGCTCTGCGCCTGGACAACGACGTGTATCACGTCGTGGGCGTCATGCCGCGCGGTTTTCGCGATCAGGGCTCAACCAGCGAGGAGCGGAATACGGAAGCTGTGGCTGGCGGCCGGCATTGCCGGTCTGCCGTTTCCGCCCCCGCTGCGCGGTTCACGTCTGCAGAGTCGCGCGGTCATCGCGCGCCTGAAGCCCGGTCTCTCGATTGCGGCCGCGCAGGGGCACCTCGATGCGCTGGTTGAATCGCTGAAAAAGCAATATCCGGCGGAGTATCCGGCACAGACCGCATGGACCGTGCGCCTGATTCCGCTCAGCGAAAGCGTGGTCGGCAGCGTTCGCCAATCTCTCATTCTGCTGTTCGGCGCGGTAGGATTGGTCCTGCTGATCAGTTGCGTCAACGTCGCCAATCTCCTGCTTGCCAGGGCCAGTGTGCGAGGTCGTGAGATCGCGGTTCGCCAGGCTCTGGGAGCGCAAAGAACGCGCCTCATCCGCCAGTTTCTCACCGAGAGTCTGCTGCTCTTCCTGCTTGGCGGGATCGCCGGTTTTGCGATTCTCTTCTTCACCAGGAAGTTCCTGCTGCGGTTGATTCCGGAGAGCCTCCCGCACCTGAACGACATATCGATCAACTGGGGCGTGCTGGTGTTCGCTCTCGCCGTCTCCGTCGCAGCCGGAACCGTCTTTGGGCTTGCTCCCGCCTGGCTCATGAGCCGCTTCGATTTGATCGGTACGCTTCGGCAGGAAGGACGCGGCTCCAGCGGTTCACGGGAACGCTCGCGCGCCCGCCAGATTCTGGTCATCAGTGAATTGGCGCTCTCCCTGGTGCTCATGGTCGCCGCGGGCCTTCTGCTGCGCAGTTTCTGGGACTTGTTCAAGGTGCAGCCCGGTTTCAATCCTGACCGCGTCATGGCCATTCAGACCTGGCTGCCGGGGCCCAACGATCCCACGTACGGATACCTACCGAACCGCCACGCAGGAATCGGTCTTGCTGCGCGAGATTCTTCGCCGCAGCCGAACCCTGCCGGGCGTAGAAGAAGCGGCCGTCGGCGACGAGGCCGCTCTTCCCCTGGGCCACAGCCATCCCAGCCCGCTGCCGTTGATCCGCGAAGGCATCGAGACGATGGACAATCAGGCTCCTGTGATCGATAGTCCCATCGTTTCGCCCGAATACTTCCACCTGTTGGGCATGCCGCTGTTGCGCGGACGCCTTTTCAGCGACCAGGACCTTGAGGATACGCCCCAGGTTGCGGTCATCAATCAGGCCGCGGCTCGCACCTACTGGCCAAACCAGGACCCGCTTGGCAAACGCGTCCGTTTGCACCTGGATACCCGCGAGCCGTTGAGCTCTGCCAAGCCAGCCTGGACCACGATCGTCGGCGTGATTGCGGATGCCCGCACGGAATCGTTGGCGGACGCGGCAATTCCGCAGATCTACCGCAGCGTGTACCAGCGCCCCGCCAAAGACCTGGCCATCTTTCTTCGCGGACAACTCGATCCCAGCGCCATCTCCGCACAAGTGCGCGAGCAGGTCCAGTCCATCGATGCGACACTTCCCGTCTTCCATGCGGAGACCCTGGATGACGTGCTCTCCACCTCGCTTTCCGTCAGGCGATTCTCGATGGAAATGGTGGCGTTTTTTGCGGCCACTGCCTTGCTGCTCGCCGGGCTTGGAATCTACGGGACGATTTCCTATGTTGTGAATGAACAAAGACGTGAGATCGCCATTCGCCTCGCGCTGGGAGCTCAAAGAGGCAATATCCTCAAGATGGTCCTGCGCCGGGGACTCGGTCTGGCCGCCGCCGGCGCCGGGCTGGGTGTGGCCGGTGCGCTCATCGTCTCTCACCTCATGGCCGGACTGCTCTACGGCGTGTCGCCTACCGATCTGCCCACCTTCGCTGGCGTCACCCTTGTACTTACCACTGTCGCGCTCGCCGCCAGCTATATCCCGGCGCTGCGCGCCATGCGCCTCGATCCAATCACTACACTCCACTCCGAATGAGACTTCCTGGCTTAGAACGAAATGCGGGCGACCGCGGCTGAATCAGTCCCGGGCCGGGCTGTGCATTGTTGGCCAGGTGAGCCCGCTGAAGATGAAAGCCTCCCGATCCGATATGCCCAATGTCGATCGTTGACTTCTGCCCAAGGCTCCTCCGGCCGATTGACATCCAGCTCAACCATTCCGGCTAAATGGGAGGAGCCGACTTCAAGGCCGAATTCCCAAAATGGGAATCCTCAAAAAATAAATTCGGAAAAAGTGGCGTGTTTTTTGAGCACGAATTTCGACCATTAAATCCACCACCTTTTCACCAGCAATCCACCACAACTTCACCACAAAAAAAACACGTCCAACCACCCGTTTTTGCCAAAACCCGCAGCAAAAAGCATACTTTCGGTTGACATGATAAATTTGATCAACAATGAGCTGGAGGATGCGGCCGGACAATGAGCGAGACAATCACTCCAGAAGCAGTCGACGAGAGTTCCCGCCGCTACGCCGGATGGGGCGTGGTGGCCGCCGCATTTACAGGAGTGATGGTCAGCTTTGCGCCCATAGTGCCGTATACCTTCAGCCTTTTCTTGAATCCGCTCCACGGCGCGTTCGGCTGGAAGCGTGAAGCGATCGGCGGCACATTCGCCCTTGCAGCAATTACCGTCGCACTGGTTTCACCCGGCATAGGCCTCCTGCTTGATCGCTTTCCCACCCCGGCGCATCATCTTGCCTATCGATCCTTGTTTTTGCGTTCGCGCTTGCTTCCCTAAGCAAACTCGGACCAAACATCAGGCAGTTATATTTCACATTTTTTGTGCTGGGACTCGTCGCCAACGGAACCGCACAGTTTGCGTACGCGCGCACCGTGCTCTCCTGGTTTCACAAGCGAAGAGGGTTGGCGCTCGCACTGGTTCTCACTGGCAGCGGAGTTGGCTCGATCCTCACCCCCAGCTCACCCAATGGACAATCACAAATCACGGGTGGCGAGAGCCTACTTACTGCTGGGCGGCATCGCCCTACTGGGCTTGCCCTCTGACTGCGCTACTGGTGCGTAACCGCCGATACCCTTCTCGTGCATGAAGACGACATAGCTGCCGCCGGTGTGACAGTCGCTGCCGCCCTCCGTAGTGGGCCGTTCTGGATTCTGGCCTGCATCATCATGCTGTCGGCGTTCAGCGCGAATGGGCTTGGCAGAACGAACCTGGCCGCGATCCTTACCGAACACAGGGTCTCGGCGCAGAGTGCTGCGCTCGCGCTCTCTGTACGCGGTGGCGCCGGAATTATCGGCCGCCTGTGCGTTGGATTTCTCATCGATCGTTTTTCGCCTCAGCGCATTCAACATTCGTCCTGCCCGCTGTCGGCAGTGGGCGCCTGTTCTCGCTTTTGCGGGGACTTCGCCCGTCGCGCTGTTAGGGGCCGGCGATCTTAGGCGTGGGTCTGGGCAGCGAAGCCGATGTCTCGCCGTATCTGCTCGCGCACTACTTTGGCCGTCGGCATTTCTCGGTACTGTACGGATTGACCTGGACAGCATATGCCATCGGCGGCGCAACCGGCCCCATGGCGATCGGACACTGGTACGATCGCGCAGGCTCGGATCAGCCTCGTTCTATCGGTGTATCTGGCTTTGGTGGCCTTTGCGGCCGTAGCGAGAGCCTGTTCTTGAGGCGCGGCCCGGAACGAAAGTCACACGACCCGGGCATAATGACTCCGGCAGCCGCGATTCCCCTCGAAGACTACTATATATCGACTTATTCGCCCGGTTGATTAAGTACTTCAACTCCGGATGAATGCGCAATGTATTCTCGCACGAGAAGATGGGAAGGTTAAACCTTCTCCAGATCGATGATTCGAGAAAACTCGGAGATCAGCCGCGCATGTCGAGCCCCACACCCAAACCCTCCGCAACGTACGGAGAGGCCTGGCCCAGAAAATACGAAGAGAAGCGCACTCCGCTTCAACCTCATCATTGCGCTGCTCGTGTGGGCGCTATGGCTGGCCTTCGGCGGCAAACTCGCGATTTACCACCTCTTTGCGGATTGGAGGGTCGCGCTCACCATGGTCTTCGGCTCCCTGGTGGGCGGAGGCACCAGCGAAGGCGGGGCGCAATCGCATTCCCGATCTTCACGAAGCTGCTGCACATCGCCCCGCGCGATGCCCGCAATTTCTCCCTCGCAATCCAAAGCGTAGGCATGGGAGCAGCCTCCCTGAGCATCCTGTACCTCCGCATCCCAATCGAGCGACGCGCGCTCCTCTTCGCTGGAGTTCCTGGTATTTTGGAGTGGTTTTCGGCTCGTACTTCGTCGCGCCACTCATTCCACCGGTATTCGTGCGCACGTCGTTTACCGTGCTTGTGAGCAGCATGGGCGTGGCTCTACTGCTTATCAACCGCGAGAAAACAGTGCTGCGCAATGAGCGGATACCGATCTTCGGGCAGCGAGAAGAGTATTCTCATCGCAGCCGGGTTTCTCGGAGGAGTCGTCAGTGCTCTGGTTGGACCGGCGAAAACTCCGTTGTCTTCATGGTATGGTGCTGCTGTTCCGCCTCAGCGAGAAGATCGTAACACCCACAACTGTCATTCTCATGACCATGGTGACCATTCCGGGCTTTCTCTTGCATGTTTTCGTGCTGAGGGACTTTACGCCAACCGTGATGGGCTATTGGCTGGCAGCCGTGCCTGTTGTTGCCGTTGGAGCGCCGATGGGTGCATTGATCTGCTCTCACATGAAGAGGCACTCCATCGTGCTCCTCCTGCTCTTCCTCATCGCCCTGGAGTTTTTCAGCACTCTGCTTCTCGTGCCGATGTCGCGGCCAGTGCTTTGGGTTTCTCTCGCGACCCTTGCGGTGTGCGGCTGGATCGATTGGGCGATGAGCCAGTCGAGGCGATATCGGCCGGAAACCTTCGACCCCACAATCCATAAGCGTGAAACCGAAGTCTAGACCAGCCATCGTGGCTTCTCAATCAAGTTTTCTGTTGACTCAACCTTTTGATGGATGTCTCTTTAATTCGCGTTATTATAGCGTTGCCCATGCGGTGGTCTGCGCCTTCCGCGGCGCATAAGTAGTTCAAGTCCTTATGGAAGACGGGAAGCAGGACGACAAAACGGAACTCCAGGCCGATGCTGTCGTCATCGGCGGAGGTCTTGCAGGTCAGGCGGCGGCGATCCATCTCGCTCGCGGCGGCATGCGGGTAATATGCCTGGAGCCGCGCGAGTCCTTCCAAAATATTGTCGGCGAGTCGCTCGACTGGTCGGCTCCGCAGCTGTTTGCGCAACTCGGCCTGACCATGGAAGATCTGGTGGCATCGGGTGCGGCCACCTTCAAGCGGCATATCACCGTTACCGCCCCCGACGGTTCGCAGCAGGAATATCTTCCTGGCGCCTGGCTTACTGAGCGTCCATGGAATGTAGAAGTGCGCACGCTGCACCTGGATCGCCAGCAGGTACACAACCAGTTGCAGCGGACGGCGTGTGCTCACGGTGTCGTTATTCTTCACGAGCGCGCCATTGGATTCGAGATTCGGGATCGACGAATCTCGGCCGTCGAGACATCGGGAGGACATCGCATTCGGGCCTCATGGATTATCGACGCGTCCGGTGCTGCAGCCAGCGTACTCGGAAGAGAGTTCAGCCTGCCGTTCGCTGCTTACGGACCGCGCAAAGTTGCACTCTGGGCGCACTTTCCTACCGAAGACTGGGTCGAAGGAACCACTCTCTACATGCTCAGCTCAGCTGGCGAATATATGGAATGGATTTGGGAGATCCCAATCCGTCCCGGCGTCAGCAGCATTGGATATATTGCACCCGGATCGAAGGTCAAGATCCAACGCTCCCATGGCCTGAAGAATCTCGATCTGCTTTCAAAGCAGATGCAGAAGTTCGCGCGCCTGAGAGCTCTCGCCAAAGACGCTCCTCCCGAGCAGGTTGCGGTCACGTCGTTTCTCTGCCGTACTTACATGGGCGTCTGCGGGCCAAACTGGATCATCATCGGAGAAGCCGCTTCGCAGTCTGACCCGATTACCGGTAACGGAGTTACGGCTGCTCTTCGGCACGCCGCGGAGGCAAGCGCCCTCATCTGCAGATATCGGCACCGACAAAGCATTCCGGTCCTTGCCAGAGGTGCATATAACCTGCGGGTGAGCGGTGTCGGCCGCTATTTCAATAGCCTGATCGAGAAGTTATTTTACGAATCGCCCCTCCGCGTCCGACTGGGCTTGTTTGGCACGGCGCGGGCATACACCGTACCGGCGTGGCTCACCAATCTTGTGTATTCCCGGGTGCGCCCAAGGCGCCTCTTCGGAACTATGGTCTTTTGTTCTGCTCTGGTCACAATCAGGGCGATGGCATGGGGCCTGTTTCACCTCAGCCGCCTGGTTGGCACCCGATCCAGCAACTCGCTCCAAACTGTCGATGGAAGAAGGGGGCAGCGCCGTGCATTGCATACACCAAGGTAAGGGCGATGCCATTCTCTTCATCCACGGCATGCCTACCAACCACATGCTGTGGGAAGGCATCATCCAGCAACTCTCCAGCCATCATCGATGCTTTGCGGTCGACCTGCCTGGCATGGGGGAAACGCCATTCATTCCCTATAGCCCCGATTATCTTGATCGCCTGGCAAAGCAGATTGAGCTGCTTCGCATTCAGCATGGCGTAAAGAAGTGGCATGTAGTTGGGCACGACGCAGGCTCTGCCATCGCCGTTCAGTACGCGGCCCGCTTTTCACAACATGTGGCATGTCTTGCGCTCATGTCTCCGGCGATCTTTCCCGATCTCAAGCCATTTTATCTTCTCAACGCACTTCGCAAACCGTTGGTGGGAGAAGTGCTGGCTCCGTTGTTGCATTTTGCTTTCTGGCAGATTGCGATGCGTCGAGCCCTTGTCGGCGAATCGAACGGCACTCTGCTCCGCGCGTTTTACGAGCCATTCTCCGGTCTGACTGGCGCCTGGCGACTCATGCGGCTGGTTCGTTGGGGCAAACCTGAAGATATGTTGGGTGAAATTCCGGCAAAGCTCGCAGCGTTACTGATGCCCACATTGCTCTTTCACGGTATCACGCGACGTTTTGCCCGCCTCCTTCGCAGAGCGAGCGGCTTCGCTCATTCCGCACTCAAGAGTGGTCACGCTCGACACAGGACACTTTATTCCTCTCGACAAACCGAAGGATGTCGCAGCCTGCCTTCGAAGCTTCTTTGCCGAGAATCGCGCTACGATGGACCTTCCTATCCGAACCACCAATCGCAGTGCGCGGAGCGCTCGCTCTCGCACCGTACTTGCCGAACCGTCGACCTTCTAAGGGCATCGGTCTATCCCGGTTGTCTCATAGCCCGCTCGGTCTACGGAGCGCTGGTGACGGCTCTCGTGCGCACATCGTATTGTGGTCAGAAACCGCCTTTCGAGGACACCATACTTGCCCGCGTGGAGTTGGCGTCTACGGAATATCCCATTGCTTCCTGACACGGCCCTCGCGGCCAGGAGTAATACTCGGCTACTCGCGGATGAACGAGAAAGAGACCACAACGCTGCTACCGAGAGCGATACTGCCGAAGCTCGAACACGATTGGGAAAGATCTCTGTATTGATCACCCAGGTTACTGGGGCCAGCGACATGGCATAACAGGCGATTGCGCACAATGTGAGTACCAGCACCCAGAAGTCCTGTTAGCCCTGCCAGGTTGCAGGGCTAATCGATCAGCTTTTCAGAATCGAGATGGAATAAGCTTTATAGAACGGTTTGGCACCCCCAATGACCACCCAATCAGTCCCCTGCCGTCGAGGAGACGATCGATTGTGCCCTTTATATAAAAGAATGCTTAAGCCTTCAGGGTGTTGTTTGGATCGTGAGTTCGTACTCAGGAGTTGCCCTAATAGATCGAAGCCAATCTATTTGACCAGTCGACGGAAGAGCCTTCCTAACGGGACCCTCGAGGAAGATGGGACTATCGATCCGTAGAGGCAGGATGCTCAGTTGAAAATTGCGGTTTTGATCCCGTTGCAGAAATCGTCTCATGCCGATCGTCCAGGAAGTGCCATTGAAAAAATTATCGTCCAACAGATACGAATCATCGCTGAAACGAGCGATATCGCCTACGTAGTCGATATGCAGGAATATATTGCTTACCCCTTTGAGTGGATCCTTATCGAACTTCAGCTTCCATTTCGCAGAGTTGGCAAATACGCTCTCTGCGGGCGTTTCAGCGACACCTTGTGGCCGCCATGAGATAGGCGGTCCGAGTTTGATTGGCGGAACATCTTTTGCGTCTTCAATCTTGGTCTCAGTTACCTGCACACGTACTTCGGGCAGATGAGCAGAGAAGTTTGTCATGCCGGCGCTGCTTTGAGAGAGGTTCAGCGGAGCACTCGCGTGCAAAGCAGTAGTGATCGCGGGATAAAGCATGAAGCTAAAGGCGGGATCTTCGTTGGAGTGCAACGTGATCTTCTCCTGGCTCGCAAAGAATTGTTGCTTCGTGATCAAAAGCCGCTCTTCTCCGCCTACACGCGCCTTCCAGGCATCCTCGGACTGCTTTTGTGTGAGTACGACGAGGCGTGTGCTCGAACCATCCCTTCTTTTCAGGACTACATGCATGTCGATGTCAGGGGTAACGTCGGTTACATAGGTTATGCCTCCCTGATGTGAGGTCTTCGCCTTTGACGCGTCGATCGTCAGTCCAGGTTCCTCGGCAAAGGCGAACTCGCACCTTACTCCGGGAATGCAAAAGAAGAAGTAAGTCGTTTCTCCTTTCGCCCTGACTCTCGTAAAAGGTTGGGCCGTACTATAGCGCAGAACCGTGCCGTCGAGATTCAAGTTGATGGGCCAGATGAAATATGCGCCAGAAGGCACATCGACTGGGTGCGCGGGGATAAGCAGTGTACTGCCGGGCAGCTTAACGTTAATTTGCAGGGCCGGTCTTGCCGGGGTCGCCACACCGCGAATGTAATTGTTAAGAAAGAGGAACCCGCTTTCATCTCGCGTTCTCACAGATAAGCGAGCCACAGAGAGATCTTGAGGGCTCGTCGGCATGATAGAAGGCGCGTGAGGGAGCATGGGAGCAAGCTCTGCACCAAAGTCGTGGAGAAAGTAGTTGACTACCTTCAGCTTGCGGAAGGACTCGCGCTCTTCCCCGAATTCGCTAAGTGGCGCTTGAAAGTCATAGGACTTTACCGGCACATCGGTTGGATAGCCGGTCGCCTGCGATTCCTGAAGCGTCGTGAGCTTTCCATTGGGGTTTTCACCGCCCTGAAACATGTACGTTCCGTAAAGGTTGACTCCAGAGCCGAGCATCACAGGAAACATCGCGACGATGTCGTCCGCGCTCAGTACGGGCCTGCGATGATAGGTGTCCTGAATGCCACCACCCATCTCTGCGGTAATAAAAGGAGTATCTGGGCGTTTGTTGATGGACGGATCGGTTGCTGCCCGGCCTCCCATCATGCCCATATTTCCGGTAACACGGCTCCCGAAACGAAACGCGTAGACCTCGCCTGGGCCAAGATCTTTGAGCGACGCATCCCATGGGGCGTCAGGGTATCCACCAAAGACGGGCAAGACTGCGCCCGCCGGAACCACCGCATTATCCCAACCAGTGACGCTGTAGAGAGGAACATCGAGGCCGCTTGCGATGGCAAGCTTCTTCAATGCAAGGATGTACTCCTCGCCGCCTCCCTTTTTGCGATCCGAGTACTCGTTCTCAACTTGAACGCCAATGACAGGTCCGCCATCTTTCCAAAGAAGCCCATGGAGTTGTTGCCCAATCGCGGCATAGTACTTCGCAACGTAAGACATATAAACAGGGTCATTCGTCCGCGTCGGCCCCTTGTCTAGAAGCCAGTCCGGGAATCCGCCGTGTCGCGCCTCCCCATGGGCCCACGGCCCAATTCGCGCATAGACATACATTCCGTGTTTGCCGCAAAGTTCAGCGAATCGCCTAAGATCACGATCGCCTGTCCAGTCGAACTGTCCTTCGATCTCCTCATGGTGCAGCCAGATCACATAGGTAGCAATGATCTGAACGCCTGCAGCCTTCATCTTGAGGATCTCATCCTCCCACTCTGCCTCCGGTACCCGCGTGTAATGAAACTCGCCCATTACCGGCAGCCAGGGTCTTCCATCGAGGGTCAAAAATCGCTCATTGAGTCCTATCACCCTTCCATCGGCGCTCTTCGCGCTTCCGGTCTGAAATGACGAGGGACCGGGATCTGGATAGGCTTCGCTTGCATCGACGAACATCTGATTCTTCTGTTGAGCGAGGCATCGAGAAGCAGATAGGCCTGGAATCACTAACAAGAGACCGGTAAAGACGGATCCTATAAGCCCGAGACGGGTTTTGTGCATAAAATAAGCCTCTTAATATTCAATGATCGGGTACGTTACCGCAGGCATTGAAACCGCTTCGCTTTAGAAGCATAAGTTTACGGCTACCACTGTGCGATGCCAGCCTTTAGCGGCCACACTCGCGTTATGAAAATAAATACTTTATTGGAATAATGAGCCTCCTGAAGGGAGGCTTCAATGTCTGTAAATTACAGATTCTAAGTGGTGGCCAGAGACGGGATCGGCCTCCCGCTCCGCTAAGCTCTATCGTCATTTATGACGTACATCGATACCTCGCTGAGCAGCGCAGGAATTCGCTTCAAGTCGAAGTTTGGTCCAATTGCAGAGTCAGCAGTCGCTGAATTGGTTGGCACATGAAGAAGGCATCGGTCCTATTGTTCAGAGAAGAGTCCACGGGAGGAAAGATGACCACGGGACGAGTGGCAGCGTTCAGCGACAGTGTGATCGCGATCATCATCGCGATTATGGTGCTTGAGATGAAGGTGCCGCATGGCGATGACCTAAATGATCTTGGGCTGCTGCTGCCTGTATTTCTCAGCTACATCTTGAGCTTCTTTCACGTCGGGATTTATGGACCAATCACCATCACCTGCTGCGTGCCTGCAACTCAGTGACGGGTGCAATACTTTGGGCCAATCTCCATCTGCTCTTCTGGCTGTCCTTATTTCCGTTCGCCGCGGGGTGGATGGGAGAACCACTTCACCGCCGTGCCCACCGCACTTTATGGCGTGGTGCTATTGATGGCTGCGATCGTATCTATCTCCTCCAGCAGGCAATCATTCGTACACAGGGGGAGGGTTCAATCCTGAAAGAAGCGCTCGGGCGCGATTGGGAAGGCAAGTTATCGCCGGTGTTGTATATAGTGGCGGCGATCACTACACTTCGTTCATTGTGGATTGCCCGGGTGGTTCTAGGGATCGCCGCGCTCATGTGGTTGATTCCGGACCATCGCTTCGAAAAATGTCTTGCCGTGTCTGGTGGTTTAGCAATTGGACCCAGTGACACGGGCGATACAGAAGGGAAAGGACTCATGAATCAATCGATGGCACCGGCCCGAAGTCACTGCCTGTCGCCCGCACGAGCAAAAATAGCGATTGACGCGCCGCTTGGTCCAGCGACCTACGCGCGGATGTTTCCTGAGCTTCCGTCGTTTCGAGCCGACGAGGAATTTTTGCTCGCGCTCGGACGCGCGGGCGGTCTCTGCGATTGCGGCGATGTCGAAGACTCTCCCGACTCCCTGGCTGATACAGCGGCTGGGTGGCCTATCTTTGGTCAGTTTGTGGCTCACGATATAACGGCGGATCGATCCACTCTGCGAGCTCATACCGATACGGCAGAATTACACAATGCCCGCAGTCCCAAACTCAACCTCGAATCTCTCTATGGCGACGGGCCGACCGGCCATCCATTCCTCTACCAACGCGACGACCCCGCGAAATTCCTGCTTGGCCAGGACGGAGCTGACATACAGCGGAACGCCGAGGGCACGGCGATTATCGGCGACCCACGCAATGACTCGCACATGCTGATCTCTCAATTGCATCTCGCCGTGTTGAAAGCTCACAATGCGTTTGTCGATGACGCCCGACTGGCTGGAGTATCGAGCGATCACGTCTTCGACGAAGCTGCCCGGCAGTTGCGCTGGCATTATCAGTGGATCGTTCTGCACGAGTTTCTGCCCACCCTAGTTGGACCTGCCCTTGCTGATCAGGTTCTCAAAGACGGGCCTCATTATTTTCGTCCAGGTCGTGACACATTTATACCGCTCGAATTTGCGGATGCGGCTTACCGATACGGCCACTCTCAGATTCGTCACAGTTACCAATTGAACTTGTTGAGTGATCCGGTTCCTCTCTTTCCTGACCTCCTGGGATTCCGTGCAGTACCGCGCCAACATGTGGTGGACTGGAAACTATTCCTCGACGTACCGGATACAACGTCGGCACAGCGAGCCAAGAAGATTGATGGAAAACTTGTAAAAGCTTTGATTGATCTGCCGGTAGCTGTCACCGGTGAAACCGAAATCGACGCCTATCATTCTCTCGCCGTTCGTGACCTTCAACGAGGACAGGGCGTTGGACTGCCGTCCGGCGAAGTCGTGGCACGCCATCTGGGAATCAATCCACTCACCGCAGACGAGGTGGGTATCGCTTCCACGGGTTGGCGTGGCGAGACGCCCCTGTGGTACTACATCTTGCGCGAAGCCGATGTTTGCGCGGGTGGTCATCGTCTCGGCCCAGTGGGTGGCCTGATCGTAGCTGAAGTATTGATTGGGCTCGTCGATATAGATGCAACTTCCTTCCGCCGGAGCCACGAGGAATGGCGTCCTAAGAAATCACTTAGCGAGTTACTGGTCTCCTAGACACGAATTACTTCGTGAGATGTGCTTCGTAACACTCCCTCGCTCGCAAACGAACGATCAGTTGCAGACCCTCGCTAATTCCCGGCGGCCTCCACTCCTATCGTGGGTCTCCCTTAGTAATTGTTTTTCAATAGTTTTCTGTGGAGCGGTTGTGCGCCTTGGATAAATCCGCAGTGCCGCCGACCTCATGTCACAAAACTCCGCGCGGTCCGGTCTTAGTGAGTACGAGTGGCAGATCGAAATTGCCGTTCGAATGAAGGAGCGAGTTTGTCAAAAATATCGCCGATTCTTCGAGCGACGGTACGACGGTCCGGCTGGCCCCGGTGTTGATCCAACCCATGGCTGCAGAAGATGTAGCTGCAGCCGTGGGACGGGCTGCTGTCGATTTTCCGGTGAATGAAATTGTCGAAGTAGCTGGTCCGGAACAATTCCGGCTTGATGTTTCTTCGCGTTAAAACAGGCTAGTTGATTTCAATCTTTGAAGATCGGGATAATCACCTGCAACACGCACGAGAACCGGTTGCCTGAAGGTGACAGGATAGGGCGTCTGGCATCGTAGCCCAGCAGATCATTGCGACGATAGGTCTCAAAGACGATGCTAACGACGCTTCAGTACGCTGGCCACTCGTCTCGCGAGGCCTCCCCAGGGCGGCCCGAGCTGTTCAAAGACATTTAGCATTCCTACCTTGTAAACCGAACGCATGTGGCTGAACCGTCGGAACCCATCGCGCCCGTGATAGGCACCCATGCCGCTTGTGCCGACGCCACCGAACGGCAGCTCGTCTTGTGCAATATGGAGAAGAGTTCCGTTGATTGTGACGCCACCCGAACTGACTCGTTCTAGAACCCTATTCTGCGTAATTTTTTCATTGCTGAAACAGTAGAGTGCCAGTGCTTTTGGTCGCTCGTTTATGAAATCGAACGCCTCTTCGAGCGTTCCGTAAGAAACAATTGGCAGAACTGGGCCAAATATCTCATCCTGCAACAACGAGCAGCCTGCGGGGGCACCGAGTACGACCGTGGGGGCAATCGCAGCCTGTTGGAGCTCTGGCTTTGTCGTGAGCAAGGTTGCTCCCCCCGCCTTCGCTTCGGCTAAAGCATCGAGGAGCCGCGCCCGATGACGCTCATTGATGATGGTGCTGTAATCAGGATTCTCCTGGATGGTCGGATAAGCTCGTTCTGCTCGCTTGATGACCTCCTCGGCAAATTCGCGACACAGATCCGATGGAACAAGAACGTAGTCAGGCGCGATACAAGTCTGTCCTGCGTTCAGGAACTTTCCGAAAGCGATACTTCGGGCTGCCTTCTCCAAGGAGTAATCGGCGCAAACGATTGCGGGTGACTTTCCACCAAGCTCGAGCGTCACAGGCGTAAGGTTTTCCGCTGCCGCCTTCATCACCTCGCGTCCTATAGAGGTCGACCCGGTAAAAATAAGATGATCGAAGGGAAGGCGTGTGAACTCGCGGGCGATAGATGGGCCACCTGTAATTACCGTTACCTCTGTGGTATCGAAGTGGGATGAGATGAGCTTGTGGAGGAGTTCTGAGAAGCAGGGCGTGAGCTCAGAAGGTTTGATCATGACACGGTTCCCTGCGGCGATCGCGTCGACAAGCGGTGAGAGGCTCAGTAGTAACGGATAGTTCCACGGCGCGATGATGCCTATGACTCCCAGCGGTTCATAACGGATCCAGGCACGTCCAGGCTGGAACGCTAGGTCAACGGGTCGTGCCTCCGGACGCATCCACGCGGCCAAATTTCGACGGGTATGGCGGATCGCATTCAAGACGGGAATCATTTCGAGCATCTCGGTTTCGGCAGTCGACCGATTTCCGAAATCATTGCAAATACTTTTTTGAATCGCCTCGCCATTTTCGAGGATCAGGGCACGAAGTGTGTTGAGGGACTTCACACGTTGCTTGATAGTTAGCGTTGGCACAGTTCGAGACGCAAGGCGTTGCGCTTGAAACAGATCACGCATTGCATCTTGAGTTGTCTCGCCGTTGATCGTCGTGCTCACGTCGGTGAGTTGCGGCATGGCCTAACTCCGATCGGTAGTTTGCCGTCCGATGAATGTGATCATGCTGCTAATACACGCCTAGAACTCTCCCAACAATAAGATCGAAGATCGGGGTTGGCAAGACACCTTTGAGAAAAGAAGCCCTTAGGTTTGCCATGGCATACGCCGATAACCCGACTTCCCGAGAACGATCCACGTAAATCGGAGAGTGCCTACCGCAGGCCTGAGACAGCACTTGCGGCGACAATGTTGCACCCGGGGGCTCGATCAAGCCCGGGAATCGGGGCGGACAGAGGATATTCAGCTCTATACGCTTTTCACTCGGGACAGTAACCGAACCTGTATGAGATGGAGCGACCAACCAAACAGAGATTTGCAGCGCGATCTCATCGCTGAGGGATTTGCTCGGAGCCCCCGCGACCTCGACATCTTGCATGGAACCGCTTCGGGCGACAGTAAACTTCGCTATCACACCTTTGATGGTGGCGGCACGCAGCATCATTCTTCTTCGATACTTTGAATGATTTCCTCCGCGATCGGATAGATCCAATGGATCTCCTTATGCTCTTTTCCTCCCCTGCAACTTCTGTACCAGATGGATTGTGAGTTCTTTTCAAAAGATCAACGCTATAATCCATTGCCGGAGCAAGACACTAAGCAGTAACGGAATCAATCTGAATGGCGCCGGTTTGTGACTCTGTTCACAATGGAAACTATGTATGCCTTTGATCGCGTGTGGTGCAAATCTATGGCTTTCCCTTCGGGCACTGCTGTGGGCGTTCTTACTATCTTTCGTTGCTGAGCTGCAGAGAGCTTTCGCCGATGCAACTTGGGGACACCGTCGCCGCAACGGCTGCATGGGGGGTTCTGTTGAACACCTTGCTTCTGGCGGGGCCTGCGTCTGGGGCTAGTACGCCGGGCACCAGCACATCGCTGACGGTAACCTCAGGGGGCAGCATGGTCACGACGGTCGTATCAGGAAACGTGGTGACGCTGACCGCTACCGTGAATACGACTGCTGCTTCAACTACCGCGCTTGTGCGGCCATTCCGATGGAACCGGTGGAAGTTTGGTGGCGAAGCCGCGGTATTGGCCACTGTGCTGATGCTCGGCATGCCATCGCGCCGCCGCCGTTGGTTGCCAATGCTGGCTCTTTTATCTGTTGTTGTCCTTTGCCGGAGCAATTGGTTGCGGCGGGAGCGGGGGCTCAGGCACCACGTCAGCCACTGGCTCCAATACCAAGGCAACCACAGCGGGCAGCTACACCTTCACCGTAGCTGGAAGCGATACCATCAATTCGAAGATCACAACTTCGGCAAGCGTCAGCGTCATTGTGCAGTAAAAGACGATACCGACCATGCATAGCTGTCTCCGAATCCGAACTGGCTGCTTCGGCGGAGACGATAATTCATCTAACGCCAACTCCTTATTTCAATGGACTGAGATCACTCAGGCAGCACAGCATTGAACGCTCTCTTGCTCCTTATTGCCGTTGCTCCTCCGCTTGCTTTCTTATCTTCTTGCGATCTGAATGACGACGGCTCGCACAAATGACGAACTTTCCCTTGCAGAATAAAAATCTACGCTGGGTATCCCAGCGCTGCTCGAAGGATTTATAAAACCGAATGGCAAACGGGTTGTCTCGCGGGATCTTTCGTTCGAGTCGCGGCCAATGCTAATCGCTCAGCTAACTTGCCGAAAATCCGACTTCTCGGGAATGTTGTGCCGTACCGCATTCCTCAATTTTCCCGACGCTCTGAGCTAATAGAGACTAAGGAATGCTTACTGAAAAGTTTATTGCGGTATTGGGGACGGTGACTTAGTCTGTTCAAACCACAGTAGATATTTGTCCCGAGGCCCTGTTGAGAACATCGCGAATACTGAGTTTTTGTGTGCTGTCTTGCGCGTACGTTGCCTGGTGTCAGCAGACGGAGCTCACGCGAAGAGAATCGGTGCCAGCCAAGGCTGCGCTCGCACAACTGCCAGCGCCTCTCACTGTACCTTCAACACTTGAGCAGGCGCATCTTGCGAATTCAAACGGGACGTATCAAGCGCTGCGGCAACGTTCGGTAAACGGGGCCGCATTTGAGGTAAAAGATCTGACGTTGAAGCGCGACGCTGGAGAGTTCCTGTTGAAGAGTGGAACGGTCTACCTCTACAGCGATGTGGCGGGCATGTCGACCGGAGCCGTCTTCGTTGGAGAGGGTACGCTGCATGTGGTCCCGCCCGATGCTATGGAGCGGAAGCAGCTGAAGGCTGTGATGAAGACCGAGGTGCTGGACCAGCGGTTTACAACCGCGGTCTTCGCGTATACGGACGGGACTGCTGCGGAGTTGAAGAAGGGGGCAGGTGCGTCCGCAACGTCAACTGCGAGCGCGATGGGACCGGCGCAGGATGCTCAGGATCTCTTCCGCAAGGTGTTGCGATATAACCTCGAAGCTCGTCTGCTCGAAGATGCAGGGACGCCGAATGCGGGTGGCTTCTTTCTGGCCGAAGTGAAAGGTCCTCTGTTCTCGAAACGGCTGATTTACGTTGTCGATCCACATGGCGCGATTGCCGTTGCACCAGAGGAGGTGGCGTTGTTGACTTCGTCGGACGAGAGTTTCGACGTGACCTTGGGTTTTCGGTCGCCGGGCCAGCGCAGGACGGCTCAGTCCGCGCAAAATGAGACCTTTCGCATTCCTCAGCAAACGATCGACGCGACGATTGAGAAGAACGGCAGGCTGACAGCGACCGCCGTGACGCAGGTAGAGGCCAAGCAAGACGGGGTCGAAGTGCTGCCTCTGCAGATGTTTCCAACGCTGCGGGTAAGTGGAGTGTGGGGGCCGAACGGCGAAGCGCTGGATTTTATCCAGGAGGATAAGAATCGCGATGCCGAGTTTTGCCGTCGTCTTGAAGAAGCCCCTCGCTAAAGGTGAAGGTTCGCGGATCACAACGAAGTACAGTGGCACAGATGCGGTGACCGCCGAAGGGAATGGCAACTACTTTCTGGTAGCTCGAGAGAGTTGGTATCCGAATATGCGGGGGACTTTCGGCAACTACGCGTTCTACACGATGACGTTCCATACACCGAAGTCCGTGCAGGTTGTGGGCACGGGTGACCGTGTGAAGGAGGACGAGGACGGAAAGATGCGGACGAGCGTGTGGCAGAGCCTAACGCCAATGCCGGTCGCTGGATTCAACCTGGGGGAGTTCAGATCTGACATCAGTGAACGAAACAAGGATGTGCAGGTGGTGAGCTATGCGAACAAGGAACTGGCCGACCGCTATAGCGGGATCGCCAACTCGGGAATGGCGGTAGGAACTCTGAGTACGGTTGGAATGCTGAAGCGGGCCACTTCTGAAGGCGATGTTGCTGTCGAAATCTATACCGATTACTTTGGCCCGCTGCCATATGATCACGTGTCGCTAACGCAGCAGACAGCGTGCAACTATGGCCAGAGCTGGCCAACACTTGTATACCTACCAATCTGCTACTTCTGGGATTCAACCATTCAACACCAGATCGGTGTTCTCGACGGCGATCCGACTTACTGGAAGGTGGTCACGGCGCACGAGATGGCGCACCAGTGGTGGGGCCAAACAGTCGGGTTTGAAAGTTATCGCGATCAGTGGATGAGCGAAGGGTTCGCGAACTTCTCAGCCGCGATCTTCCTTATGCGGACGAACAAGGACATGAAGGAGTACCGGGACTTCTACTCGCTACTGCGTAAGCGCTTGCTCGAGAAGAATGAGTTCGGACTGAGACCAGTGGATGTGGGTCCCGTGGTAATGGGTACGCGGGTGAACACGTCGAGAACCGGCGGAGGAGTGTATCAGTCACTCATCTACAACAAGGGCGCGTATATCTTGCACATGATCGAGATGCTGTACTGGACGCCAAAATATCAAGATGGTCCGTTCAAGGAAGCGATGCACGACTTTGTGAAGACCTATACCAATCGTGCAGCGACGACGGAGGACTTCAAAGCAATCTTGGAAAGGCATCTGCCGCCCTGGGCAGACGCTACGAAAGATCACAAGCTGGACTGGTTCTTTAACGCGTATGTCTATGGCACCGAGATTCCGAAGTACACCATCACGTCGAATTTCATGAAAGAAGGCGACGAAGTGACCGCTCATTTCGTGGTGACGCAAAGTGGCGTTTCAGATGACTTCCTGATGCTTGTACCGGTCTACTTGGAGTACGACAGCAAGAATTACTCCTTTTTAGGCCGAGCAGTAATGAAGGGAAACAAGACAGTCGAGCAGACGATCAAGCTGGGGAAGCTGAAGGATAATCCGAAGGGAATGGTAATCGCGTACAACTACGACCTGCTGAGCGATTAGTCGCTAGGAGGCTAGTTCGAGCCGTTGGATCGATGGTGGCCGGAAGAGCTCATAACACCGCCAAAACGTTCCTGGCGCCTGCCAAGGGGCGTCTAGACAGTTTGAGTCTTAGGCCGGAGCAAAGCAGTGTTCAGTTCGTGCATTGCAAAAGAGTGGGCATTGCTCTCTTGCAATCCTCTTGCACTTCCAGAAAGTGCCGCGTAAGTTCTTGATTATGAA